>NZ_JBALOA010000042.1:0-699 GCF_036962125.1 Neobacillus drentensis | reverse complement strand
ATTCCGCCACACCCGCGTATTCATTTAAATGGTGAGCCATGAAGGACTCGAACCTTCGACCCTCTGATTAAAAGTCAGATGCTCTACCAACTGAGCTAATGGCTCATACATAAGGTGCCGGCGAGAGGACTTGAACCCCCAACCTACTGATTACAAGTCAGTTGCTCTACCAATTGAGCTACCCCGGCGTAAAGTATGAAAAAATATTAAGTTTAAACACGCTGGTATTGTTGCCGTCATCCTGACCTCAGAAAGCTTATGCAAGCAGCAGCTCCGTCAGTATGCTGAAGTTATTCAGGAAGCTTATTCGATCGTGCTCTACCAATTGAGCTACCCCGGCGTAAAGTATGAAAGGTAAATATGGTGGAGGATGACGGGATCGAACCGCCGACCCTCTGCTTGTAAGGCAGATGCTCTCCCAGCTGAGCTAATCCTCCATATTTACAGCCTGGCAACGTCCTACTCTCACAGGGACGCGTGTCCCAACTACCATCGGCGCTGAGAAGCTTAACTTCCGTGTTCGGTATGGGAACGGGTGTGACCTTCTCGCCATAATTGCCAGACCATTTATTCGACACTATTTTATTATAATGTCTTTTTTATTTTTTTCAAGAGGAAAATAAATTTTTTTCATTCCCTCAAAACTAGATAATACTGAAGAAGTTTGTAAACGGAGTATGCCTTAAAATATTGGTTAAG
>NZ_JBALOA010000041.1:0-63958 GCF_036962125.1 Neobacillus drentensis | reverse complement strand
TATTGTTTGTTTGCACGATCTTGTTTGTTTAGTTTTCAAAGAACAATTTACCTCATCGCCCAAAAGCGACTTTATTAATATATCATCCGCAAAACACATTGTCAACAACTTTTTTAAATTGTTTTTATGTCAGCAGCGACGTTTATTACTTTACCAAGATACCTAGTAATTGTCAACGAATCTTTCAAAAAAAATTGAAGTTTTTCTTATCCCTTCTTTCGATCCTTTTTTCCTCTTCTCATATACTTTAAACAATCATGAGGAGAAGCCACTCTTCTAAAGAGTGTAAACAACACTTTATATCTCTCTTCCATTGCTCTTTTAACTATATGATCAATCCTGTCATCTCTTAAATCAAATAGGATTTCATCCATTTCTCTTTTAATAAGGTATTCCATTTCTTTTACTTCTTTATCGTTAATGAGAAGTCCAAACATTGAATAACCTCCAGCGAAATATCTAGTTATAGTAGTCTTTTCCAATTATTGAAATTTTATAATAGGTTTTTCTAATCATATTCTTTAAAAAAACTGCATAGGTTGAGACATGGACAGTATTGGACGAGGTGGGGACGATGAAATTCTTTTTTGTATTTAATGGGAAGTCTTTGAAGAATCTATCACTTATTTTAATTGCTGCATTTTTTACAGCTTGGTTTCTCTACATAGAGAACCTTACACAAATTCCTGTCTTCTCAACGAAAGATGGTCCAAAGGCCGTTTATAGAGGGGAAAAAGATCTCGCTCTTACTTTTAACATCGGTTGGGGTGACGAAAAAGCAGAGCCTATTTTAGATACTTTAAATAGGGAAAATGTAAAGGCAGCTACATTCTTTCTAGCAGGATCGTGGGCAGAGAGACACCCGGATCTCGTTAGTCGCATCGTAAAAGATGGCTATGAAATTGGAATTCTTGGTTATGAGTACAAAGACTATCGCGACTTAGAAGATGTAAAAATCGGCCAAGATATTGCAAAGGCACAAGAAGCCTTCAGGAAACTAAATGTGAAAAATATTAAGCTGCTCCGTGCTCCTACCGGACATTTTGATGAACGCACCTTAAAAATTGCTAAGAGATATGGATACACTGTCGTTCATTGGAGTGTGGATTCAAAGGATTGGAAAAACCCAGGTATTACTGCTATTGTAAAAAATACAGCTAAAGCAAACAAAGGTGATATTGTTCTCCTACATGCTTCCGACGCAGCAAAACAAACAGCACAAGCACTGCCGATAATTGTAAAAAACATTCATCAAAGAGGAATTAAACTAGTTTCTGTATCAGAAATGATTGCCAATGGTGAAGCAAGTTCTAGAGAAATAAGATAAAATAACATTGAAAAACCGTCCACTTAAATGGACGGTTTTTTGGTCTTTTTCACGTTTGATGCTTGATTACCTTTTCTTTTATCAGTAGATTGTTTAGCTCTATTTTGTCTTTCTTGCTCAGATTGCATATTTAATTTATGGAGAATTAATAATTGGTAGGCATTACATGCCAGTAAGGCAAACATCATAAGGTAAAACCAGCTGTGCTCATTTACACGAAGTACAGGTACCCATTCAACTAAAGTAACCACAATCATAAAGAACACGGCAGGAATAAATGCATCCTGACTGGTCTGTTTCGTTTTATACCAGGCTACTATTAAACCAATAGCTAACAAAAGGATAGCTGGGCCAAAGTAAGGCAGAACAGAATCGCCAGAGCCCGCAAAATTTTCATAACGCAGATAAACTAAATCAAATAAACCAAAAAGAATAAGGACAATTTGAACGGCATTCCACAGAGAAACTGATTTAAAGATTCCTAGTCCAAAACGATGAACCGTTAAGTATGCAAAAAAGCCCATTTGGCTGATAACACTAAACAAAAAGCCCATAACAATTAACCAAACCAATGTGGATAAAATGTCTAGGAGTTTAAATTCAGTAAAATAGGGCTGAAACTCATTCCAGCGAACAATAAAGCCCACAATAGCCGTCGTGAGACCGCCTACTAATAATGTATTTATAAATAGTTTTACCCAATTACGGCTTGTCACACTATAAACCTCCATACTACAAAAATAAACAACATAATGATTGTACCAAGCCAAATTTGAAAAATCCATAATTTATAATTCCTTACGCATAATCTTTCTATCGTTACTACATGCTAAACTTAAGGATTTTTATGTGAAAGGGGCTTATCAATGAAAGCAAAAGGCATGTTGCTCCTCCTACCCATCATGGTGTTCCTAACGAGCTGTTCATCGAATGACGCCAGCAGTGGTGGACAGGTTGATTACGAGGCAACGAAGAAAATGGTTGTTGATATTCTCAAAACAGATGATGGTAAGAAGGCAATTCAAGATGTGATGTCTAGTGATAGCATGAAAGAAAAGCTTGTAATGGACCAGAAAGTCGTATCTGATACCATTCAGCAGACATTAACTTCAGATAAAGCAAAAGAATACTGGAAAGAAACGTTTAGTGATCCCAAATTCGCCCAAAATGTTTCCAAAAATTTAAAATCTGAAAATAAAAAGCTGCTCAAGGAATTAATGAATGACCCTGAATATAGAGGGATGATGATTGAAGTTTTTAAAGAGCCTGAAATCCAAAAAGCTATGACCGATGCCCTAAAAAGCAAAGAGTACCGTACACATCTCCAAAAAGTGATTACAGAAACTGTTGATAGTCCTTTATTTAAAGCAAAAATACAAGAACTACTTCTAAAGGCTGCTGAAGAAGCCAACAGCAAAGCTGCTGGAAAGAGCTCTGATCAAGGCACCGGCAAATAGCCATAGCTGCATTTAAAAAACAAAGCCTTTTCCTCATAGCGGAAAAGGCTTTGTTTTTTATTTTTTAAGTAGACCAGTCACTTTTTCAGCTATTTCTAAATAAATTTTTCCAGTCTGATGATCTTCTTGATAAATGGATGGCGCAAAATCCTCTTCGTTCCAATCAGGCTGATTCAATGGCAGACGACCAAGGACCTCCGTATTTAATTCCTCAGCTAATTTATCACCGCCGCCTTGCCCAAATACGTATTCCTTTTCACCAGTTAGTTTACTTTCAAAATAAGCCATGTTTTCAATGACACCAAGCACTTCATGGTCTGTTTTTAGAGCCATCGCACCAGCACGAGCTGCAACAAAAGCAGCAGTTGGGTGTGGAGTAGTAACAATAATTTCTTTACAAGCCGGAAGCATCGTATGAACGTCTAATGCGACATCCCCTGTTCCTGGAGGCAAGTCCAAAAGTAAATACTCAATATCGCCCCATTCGACTTCACTAAAGAAACTGTTTAACATTTTTCCTAACATTGGGCCACGCCAAATAATTGGTGAGTTGTCCTCAACAAAGAAGCCCATTGAAATCACTTGAACGCCAAAACGCTCGACCGGGATGATTTTTTCTCCTCTAACCACAGGTCTTTGTGTAATCCCCATCATGTCCGGCACACTAAAGCCGTAAATATCCGCATCAATTAGTCCTACCTTTTTGCCTAAACGGGCAAGTGCCACCGCAAGGTTAACTGACACAGTTGATTTACCTACACCGCCTTTTCCACTGGCAATTGCAATGAAGGTAGTGTTATTTGAGTTAAGTAAGTTATTATCATTATTTTCTGGCTCTGCATGACGATGTGCCGCTAATACTTCTTCAGGAAGTTCACTAAAACGGATTCCCACTGTTGCCGCTCCAGCCTCTTTTAATAAGTTGACAATTTGTGTTTGTAATTGAAGTTGTTCTGACGTACCTGTTTTTGCAATGGCTACCTTTACGCTGACATGGTTCTTCTCTTCTTTTACCTTTATTTCGACAATAGCATTTAATTCAGCTAATGTTTTATGTAAAAATGGCTCTTTAAGACTACCTAAGACCTCATGAACTCTTTCTTCTGTTAACATAAAAGATGCACCTCACCATTTGAATTCGTTTCCATCTCTCAGTATATCATAACCTAGTTCAGAAACAGTTAAATGAATCACACGTATTTTTGCAAAAAAAGAGAAGGTGTTTTTCACCTTCCTACTCTGGTTCTACCAATTCTTTTTCTTTTGTATAATAACGAGTTATCCCCTGGTAAATTGATGCTGCAATTTTTTCCTGGTAAGCATCCTTTTTTAAGTTTTCTTTTTCTGCTGGATTGGATAAAAAGCCCACCTCAACTAAAATGCCGGGCTTCTTTGCATGTTTTAAAATATAGACATTATTAATCGGCTTGGCGCGACGATTAGTGTTCTCTAAATTCCTTCGAAGCTCTTCTTGAACAAATTTTGCCGCCTTAGCATTTTCTTTAAAATGCGGGGCATAAAAGGTTTGGGCCCCGCTCCACCGTGATGAAGGAATCGCATTAAGATGAATGCTGATAAAAAAATCATTATCACCATCATTAATCATCTTTAATCTATTTTTTAAATCTTCAACTTTTCTTCGACTGTACCCCCGAGTATCGGATGCCGCTAAATCGGTATCTTTTTCTCTGGTCATAATAACAAGGGCCCCCTGCATTTGCAGATAATCTCTCACCTTGTTGGTAATCTTTAAGGCAATGTCCTTTTCCAAAGTTTGACCCGTTCCAGCTCCGCCATCTGGACCACCATGGCCAGGATCAAGTAAGATGATTTTTCCCGACAATGGAAGATTCCACGCATTCAATGAGTCATCTTCAGAAAAATCGTACTGTAAAACGAAAAATAAGACAAATAACCCCACAATAAAACTAATTATTTTCAGTCTTCGCTTTGACACCCCAATCATTCCTTCCCGCTCGTCCCTATTCTTTAAACTATATGGGACAAAGGAGGGATTTAGAACAGGAAGAAATGACGGGTATTAATGGAGACGAAGCTTGTGGCGCCTTTGCCCTTTTTCAAATCCTTCTCTCCACCAGATATGGATGTATTGCTCACACAAATAGTAAAGAGATTCACTCATGCTCCCCTCTTCACCGCTTCCCCAATAAAGGAAAAAATTATATAACGTATCAATTAGGTGTTTTTCTTCTCGATAACAGCGTTTACGGACATCCTCAAGATTTTCTCCATGATATCCAAACTTGCTATATTTTGCTCCCAATAGGAATGATTCAAGGGCGATGTCATAGCATGCCTCTTCTATGCCTGAATTCATAATTAGACTTGAGGCCATCTTTGTCGAGCCAAAGTATTGCTGAACTCGTTCTTTTAATGTATTAATCGATAACTCCCGAAGGACGGAACGCTCATATTTAATTTGTTTTTCTCGTTTCTTCTCTTTAAAGGTTGTAATTACTGTCACTACTTTTCACCTCTTAGAACTATTCTTTAACTTGTGTTCAGAAGTAATTCAAAGTTGGGATTGAATTAAGTTGCCAATTTTTATCCGATAGTTCGTTGTTAACAAAGAAGTCAAACTTTTTACAAGGAATTTTTTGTAAAATTAGGATGGAGTGTTCTTTTTATAAGAAAGGATGTGGCGTATGCCGACTTATAAACAACGTACGAAGTCAAAAGAATTAAGAGTTTTTAGATCATTAAACGCAAGAATGGAGTTATCTTCAGAAGATAAAAAACGTTATTTGTATCTTGAAAAGGGTTACCAGGGAGAGGTACTCTTTGACCAACTAACTTCAAAGCTGACCAATGATTTATACATTTTAAATGATTTGTGCATCGAAACAAGTAGCTCGACTCTTCAAATCGATACATTAATCATTGCGCAGCACACGGTTTTCCCGTATGAAATAAAAAACCAGGAAGGAGATTATAGATATGAATCAGGAAATTTCTATCCAAAATTGTCGAAGGATGAAATAAAAAACCCATTGCATCAATTAAATCGCTCTAAATCACTCCTCCGTATTTTACTAAAAGATCTTGGCTTTGTTTTACCTATTGAGGGTAATGTTACCTTTGTAAACCCCAATTTCACTCTATATCAAGCCCCACTAAACGAGCCCATCATCCTTCCCACGCAGCTAAATAGCCTCATGAAAAAATTAAATGAACTCCCGTCAAAACTGACGAACCGCCACAAATTGCTGGCTGACCAACTAATTTCATTGCATCAAACTGACTCTCCTCATAGCCGTTTTCCTCCCTACAGCTTTGATAAATTGCAGAAGGGGTACTTCTGCGAAAAATGTGACTCCCTCATACTCTCTGTTGATGACCCGAGGAAGATTGTATGTAATACCTGTGGTCATGAGGAAACGGTTGAATCTGCAGTTTTACGAAGCGTGGAGGAGTTAGTGCTGTTGTTTCCTGGGATAAAGATTACTACCAATGTGGTTTTCGAGTGGTGTGGGGGTATTGGGTCTAAAAAGGCAATACGAAGAGTTTTATTGTTAAACTATAGGTCAATTGGGTTCAATAAGCATAGGTATTTTGAAAAAATCTAGGTTTTATTTAGTCAAATAAGTAATTATATTGTTAACACCATTCACATTGATTGTGGATTGTGATTTTTGTTTATTCTAGGGGCTCATGGCAAATGGAACTCTCTTTCATTTACCCGTGAGACCCTTTTTCCCTTCTCCCGGTNNCTTCTCCCGGTAAATGAGACCCCTCCTCTTTTACCCATGAGACTCTTTTCTCCTCTTCCCGGTAAATGAGAACCCTCCTCTTTTACCCGTGAGGCCCTTTTTTCCTCCTCCCGGTAAATGAGACTCCTCCTCTTTTACCCGTGAGGCACTTTTCCCCTTCCCCGGGTAAATGAGACTCCTCTTCTTTTACCTGTGAGACCCTTTTTCCCTCTTCCCGGTAAATGAGAGCCCTCCTCTTTTACCCGTCAGCCTCTTTTTCCCTTCACCCGGTAAATGTGACATCACCATCAGTGCACTACATCCTTCCTCATCCTAAAGTTGTAGAAAAACTTCAAGCTTTTTTCTGAGGGAGGAATTTCCAGATGCCTGTATGCTTAAGTCATCAAGATACAAAGGGGAGAGATAGATATGAATAATAAAGTTGTGATGATTACTGGGGCCTCAAAAGGTTTGGGCAGAGCATTGACATTAGCTTTTGCAGATGAAGGGGCTAAGTTGGCCATCTGCGCCAGATCCCAAGAAAAACTTCTAATGGTGAAGGATGAGGCTCAACAATTCGGTGCTGAGGTCCTTGCAATTACCGCTGATATTTCCAACTCAAGAGATGTGGAACGGTTCGTAGCACTGACAGAGGAAGCATTTGGTCATATTGATGTGCTGATTAATAATGCATCTATATTAGGCCCTAGTCCCATGCCCTTACTTCTCGATTACCCTGAAGAAGATTTTGTTGAAGTATTGCGAGTGAATGCCGTATCACCATTTCTCGTCACAAGAAGAGTGATTCCAGGCATGCTTGAGCGAAATAAAGGTTCGATTATCAATGTAACTTCCGAAGCTGGTCATACGGGTTATGCCGGCTGGGGGGCCTACGGAATCTCCAAATTTGCCGTGGAAGGACTCACCCAAACATGGGCAGACGAATTAAGCGAAACTAATATTCGAGTGAACATGGTTGACCCAGGCGAAATGGACACAGCTATGCATCAGTTAGCCGTGCCCGACTGCAATTACCCTTTAGCTAAGCCAGAGGAGATTGTTGACATATTTTTATATCTAGCCTCTAGCAAGTCACAAGGTATAAGCGGTCAGCGCTTTGAGGCCCAGAAAGAGGAGGAATTGTAATGGCAACAAAAGCATTAGATTTTTACCTGCCTGATGAATTAAACGCATCCCTTCCTCCTGAAAAACGGGGCGTACGACGAGACCATGTTCGAATGATGGTTCTCGACAAAACTACAGGGGTAATAAACCATGACCATTTTTTCCAATTAGCAGATTATCTCCAGCCAGGAGATTTACTAATTGCTAATAATTCCCGGACTATCCCCGCGGTCTTACATGCTAAATGGGTCCGAAACACAAACCCCATTGAAACCACTATTGAAGTTCGCCTCGCTAGGCGCGTTCGTGAAGATCTATGGGAAGCCCTCATTGTTGCCGATCCTGTTAAACTAGGTGATCTACTTGAATTTTCACCAGACTTGTCCGCAATCGTGATTGGCGAAAAAGGAAATTCCCCTCTAAAAATAATTGAATTTACGAAAAATGGAACCGAATTATTTAACATGATATATGCCCTCGGTGAGCCAGTTCGTTATGAATATATCGAGAAGCCCTGGGAGCTAGACTACTATCAAACCATTTTTGCCAGTCACCCAGGTTCAGTCGAAATGCCCTCAGCAGGCAGAGCGTTTAGTTGGGAGTTAATCTTCAAATTAAATAAATTAGGGATTGAGTTAGATTTTATCCAGCTTCATACAGGATTAAGTTACTTGCTTGATGACGGCTATTTACAAACACCCGAAGACAATGTTGAGGAGTATCAGGTTTCTGAGCGAACCATGGAACGGATTCATCGGACAAAAACCGCAGGCAACCGAGTCATTGCGGTTGGTACCACGGTGGTTCGAGCTCTTGAGAGTGCAGCTAGAAATGGAGTCCTAGCAGGAACCACCAATCTCTATATCGATTCACACTTCCCTTTAAAAATTGCTGATGGAATCATTACGGGGCTTCATGAACCACAAGCGAGCCATCTTGACATGCTTTCAGCGTTCGTATCTGAGCAGCATTTATTCCAAGCATATAATCAGGCGGTCGATGCTCGTTATTTATGGCATGAGTTTGGAGATATGAATCTAATTTTATAACCTGAGGAGGCAGTAATATGCGGTTCCATCATTTTGGCCTCGAAGTAACAAATCTCGAGGACTCCGTCTCATTTTATAAAAAGTATTTAGGATTTCAGGAAGAGTGCCGATTCTTTTTCTTGGAGGATGAGATTGTATTTCTAACATCAGGGGACTTTAGGATCGAGCTTATTTCAACCCAATCGGAAGAAAAACATGCCCATTTATGCTTTGAAGTAACTAATCTCACTGAAATAATTGACCGTTTGGGTGCCGATCGAATAGCCGAAGGGCCTTATACGCTGCAAAACGGGTGGGAGACAATTTTTTATGAAGGGCCTACGAAAAAAGACATCATTGAGTTTTTGCAGATAAAGCCTGTTATATGAGCTCATAAGGCAGCTTTTTAAAGGAAGCCTTTCACCTAATAAGCTATAATAGCAGTAAATGCTGGCAGTGGAGGAGAGTAGAATGACTGAAGAGAATAAAGACATTGGCATCTTAAAAGAAATTGCCGAACTTTTAAATGAAGGAACCGATACAAACGCGGTATTGTCTGGCGTGTTAAAAAGACTCCTTCAGGTTACCGGACTACAAGCGGGCTGGATCTTTCTAATAGATGAACATGGTAACCATCAACTCGCAGCCGACGAATCTCTCCCACCTGCATTGGCAGCAAATCAAAATCAAAGGATGTGCCATGGGGGCTGTTGGTGTGTCAATAAATACAACACTAAGAAACTAACTAAAGCCACTAATATCATGGAATGTAAACGGATTGAAGAGGCTATTGAAGACTATGCTGGAGAGACTTGTGGATTGACTCATCACGCAACTGTCCCGCTCGGAGCAGGTAATGAACGATTTGGAATCTTGAATGTTGGTTCGCCATACAAGACACATTTTAAAAAAGATGAACTCGCATTACTTGAGGCAGTTGCCTATCAAATAGGAACGGCGCTAAAGAGAATAAATCTGACCCAGAAGGAACAGGAGAACGCACTTGTCACTGAACGAAACCGGCTCGCAAGGGAATTGCATGATTCTGTTAATCAACTGCTATTTTCGCTCAGTTTAACAGCTAGAGCAGGAGTGGAAATGACCGAGGACCAGGAAGTGAAACAGACCTTTGGCTACATTCAAGATTTAGCCCAAGAAGCGCTTGGAGAAATGCGGGCACTAATCTGGCAGCTGAGGCCGCTCGGGCTTGAGAATGGTGTCGTCAGTGCCTTAAGAAGTTATGCCGAGATACTGGGGCTTTCCATCAAAACAAAGGTAACTGGAGCAGCGAGCATCCCTGGTACAGTTGAAGAAGCCTTGTGGCGCATCGGTCAAGAGGCATTAGCCAATTGTAAGAAGCATGCTCAGACTACTGAAGCCAACTTACTTTTCCATGCTGCTAAGGATGAAGTGGTGATGACCATCAAGGATGGTGGCTGCGGCTTCCACTACGGAGAAAATCTTGAAATCCCCTCGTTGGGATTAAAAAATATGAAATCTAGAACAGTTGCATTAAATGGTCATTTCCAATTAAGGAGCAAACCAGGAAACGGAACAAAAATAGAAATCCGGATTCCTTATTAGGGAGGAGAGGTCAAGTGAGTATACGTGTCCTAATTGTTGATGACCACCATGTTGTTAGAAGAGGTCTTGTCTTTTTTCTACGGACCCAAAAAGACCTTGAGATAATCGGAGAAGCCGCAAATGGAAAGGAAGCGATTGAATTAGCAAACGCTCTTAATCCCGATATTATTTTAATGGATTTAGTCATGCCAGGGATGGATGGAATTCAAGCAACAAAGATTATA
Organism: Neobacillus drentensis; assembly: GCF_036962125.1. GTDB lineage: Bacteria > Bacillota > Bacilli > Bacillales > Cytobacillaceae > Neobacillus > Neobacillus drentensis_B. The sequence goes on along the minus strand of NZ_JBALOA010000041.1, from coordinate 53,503 downwards.
AAGGAGCAACAGCCGGAAATAAAAATTATGATGTTAACTAGTTTTTCTGACCAAGATCATGTCATTCCTGCGCTTGAGGCAGGTGCTTCGGGGTTCCAATTAAAAGACATCCAGCCAGATGAATTAGTAACAGCGGTTAAAAAAATTATGGGCGGAGAAAACCAGCTCCATCCAAAGGCTACCTCACATTTATTAGCCAACTTGTCCAGTAAAGGAAAGAAAGAAAAGAAACTATTAGAAGAATTAACGAAAAGAGAGTTAGATGTATTAAAAGAAATTGCCAAAGGAAAAAGTAATAAGGAAATTGCCGCGTCATTATTCATTACTGAAAAAACAGTAAAAACACATGTTTCAAACCTTTTAGCTAAGCTGGAATTAGCAGACCGTACACAGGCTGCTCTCTATGCTGTTAAAAATCAGTTAGTAGACTAAAAACGGATGTTGAGTAAACCTCACATCCGTTTTTAAATTAAGCATAAAAAAAAGACCCCCAAACCAAGCTGGTTTGAGAGCCTTTGAAACGCCAAAGATTAACGTTTTGAGAACTGAGGCGCACGACGAGCACCTTTAAGACCGTATTTTTTACGTTCTTTCATACGTGGATCACGAGTTAATAATCCAGCGCGCTTTAATGTTGGACGGAATTCAGGGTCAGCTTGAAGTAACGCACGAGCAACACCATGACGGATTGCTCCAGCTTGACCTGTGTATCCACCACCGCTTACGTTTACAAGAACATCGTAGCTTCCAACTGTTTCAGTTGCTACTAATGGTTGTCTTACAACAACACGTAATGCTTCAAATGGGATATAATCTTCGATTTCACGACCATTAACAATAATTTTACCAGTGCCTGGTACTAAACGCACACGTGCGACAGAACTCTTACGGCGACCTGTACCGATATATTGAACTTGTGCCAAGTTAATTCCCTCCCTCTTTATTAACCGCGAAGTTCGTAAACTTCAGGTTGTTGTGCTTGGTGCGGATGTTCGCTGCCAGCATAGACATGTAATTTTTTGATTTGTTGACGGCCAAGAGAATTCTTTGGAAGCATACCTTTAACAGCAAGCTCGATCATTTTCTCAGCATAGTTAGTACGCATTTCTAGAGCTGTTCTTTGTTTTAAACCACCTGGGTGATTTGTGTGACGGTAGTAAATCTTGTCAGTTAATTTCTTACCAGTTAGTTCTACTTTAGAAGCGTTAAGAATGATTACATTATCACCAGTGTCAACATGTGGTGTAAAAGTTGGTTTGTTTTTACCACGTAAAATTGATGCTACTTCAGAAGCAAGACGACCAAGAGTTTTGCCCTCAGCATCAATTACGTACCATTTACGCTCGATATTGTTGGCATTTGCCATAAACGTTGTACGCATGAGTTTCCCTCCTAATTTAAATCCATAAAGATTATGAGTTTCGCACTTTTAAAGCTGTCAGTGTCCAATCTGTTCCGGGAATGAACGTCTTCGGCCCTTGTGCGCTTAGTTTCAATTCATATATTTTCAATCACGATGAAGACTTTCCGGGGCTTTATCGTGGTATTAAAAACACACACATATAATATAATAAATACTCTAGGCCCATATGTCAAGAAAATGTTACGCCAGGTTAGGTTGTATTAAAATTTTTTTAATTTAATCGTAAAATACTTCCCAGAGATACAATCCATGACTAGGGGCAGTTTTACCTGATCGCGTTCTGTCCTTATGCGCTATTATAATCGGAATGTCCTCTGGACTTCGGTCACCAGAACCTACTTCCAGTAGGGTTCCTACTAAGATCCGAACCATATTGTACAAAAAACCATTGCCAACAAAGCGAATCGTCAATAACTGATTCTCTACAGTAAAATTAATGGTTTCAATCGTACGAACTTTATCTTCCACTTCTGTTTTTGCAGCACAAAAGCTAGTGAAGTCATGGGTACCGAGGAAAAATTTACTTGCCTGTTCCATCGCCTTTAAATTTAGAGGATATGGATACTGATAGACAAAATTCCGCTGAAAAGGATCTCTTTCTGAAGATAGATGGATCAAATAGCGGTATTCCTTCCCCTTCGCGTCGAAGCGGGCATGAAATGATTCATCAACTGCCACGGCTGACCGTACATAGATATCTTCAGGAAGCAGAGAGCTCAGTGCTTTGGCCCATCTGTCTTCAGGAATATGAAGGGGAGAATCAAAGTGAATGACTTGTCCTTTTGCATGCACACCTGCATCCGTCCGCCCTGAAGCAGAGACCTTGACTGATTCACCCTTATGCATTTTTGTTAAAGCAGCTTCCAAGACAGACTGCACTGTCCGCTTATTCGGCTGGACTTGATAGCCCGAAAATCCCGACCCATCATAAGAAATAATACATTTATACCTTGGCATGGTTTCGCTCCATTATGAACGTAGTAAAAATAAAAGAATCGTTAATAGGACCAAAAGAGCCATCTGTAAGGAATCTGCATTTTTCCAAGATAATTCTCGGTATTTGGTCCTTCCTTCCCCGCCGCGATAGCCTCTTGCCTCCATCGCAATGGCTAGCTCCTCGGCCCGTTTAAATGAACTGACGAACAACGGAATGAGCAGTGGAATGACCGCTTTAATCCGTTCCTTAAACGGCCCGCTTGCAAACTCAACGCCTCTAGCAATTTGTGCCTTCATAATTTTATCCGTTTCCTGCATAAGCGTTGGAATAAACCGCAACGAAATCGACATCATTAACGCCATTTCATGTACAGGAAAACGAACCCTTTTTAAAGGATGCAGCAATGTTTCAAGCCCATCTGTAATTTCAATTGGGGTAGTCGTCAACGTCAACAACGATGTCATTAAAATTAAGAAAAAGAAGCGTAAGGAAATAAAGATCCCCTGCCTGACCCCTTCCTCGTATATCTTCACTGGCCCAAGTTGATAAAGCAGAGCCCCTTCTTTTGTAAAAAATAATTGAAGCACTAAGGTAAAGAGAACAAGCCAGATGACAGGCTTAAGTCCACCGTACAAAAAGCGGACAGGGACTCGTGATAATCCGAGCATATAAAAAGTATAAATACCAATAAGTGCATAGGTGGCCGCATTATTTGCTAGAAAAATAATACAGACAAAGAGAAAAATAATTAGTAATTTCGATCGTGGATCCATTTTATGAATCATTGAATCGGCGGGGACATAGCGTCCAAAGATCATTTTATCCATCATAAGCGGACACCTCTACTTAACTCTTTAGTCACAGCAGTAGACAGTTCCTCAATCGTTAGAAAAATTTTCTCTAGTTTAAATCCTAATTTGTCCTCAAGTTTAAGTTGAAAGCGGACCACTTCGGGAACATCAAGTCCCATTTCAACTAATTCAACGGGTGCTGAAAAGATTTCATTTGGTGTCCCTTTTTTGACGACCTTGCCTTGCTGCATAATCACAATTTGGTCCGCGTATCTCGCGGCATCTTCCATGCTATGTGTGACTAGAATTGTAGATAGATTTCTTTCCTTATGAAGGGAATAAAACATATCCATAACCTCTTTACGGCCCCTTGGGTCTAACCCTGCGGTAGGCTCGTCCAAAACAATGACATCTGGCTCCATGGCTAGAACACCAGCGATGGCCACACGCCTCATTTGACCCCCAGAGAGATCAAATGGTGATTTATCAAGGATTTCTTCCCCTAATCCTACTTGTTCTAATGCAATACGTGCCCGTTCCTTTGCTTCAGTTTCTGAAACACCAAAATTCAGCGGTCCAAAAATAATATCCTTTTCCACCGTTTCTTCAAACAATTGGTGTTCAGGAAATTGAAAAACGATGCCCACCTTTTGGCGGATTGTCTTCAAGTTTTTGTTTTTCTGTAAGGCTTTAATCTCATGATTGCCAATTGTTACTGACCCTTTTGTTGGCTGCAGAAGTGCATTTAGATGCTGCAGTACGGTGGACTTACCAGAACCGGTATGGCCAATAATCGCCATATACACACCGGATGGTATATCAATTGAAACGTCCTCAATGGCTAGTCGTTCAAAAGGAGTGTTTGCTTGATAACGATAATCTACATGTTTGAGCGAGATGTCCATAGCTCTGTCACCAACTCTTCTTCCGATAAATAGTGCCTAGATAGCTCTATACCCTTGCTCCGAAATGATTTACTCATTTTTACAGAAAAAGGAATATCCAAACCTAATTGAACCAATTGTTCATCCATGGAGAATATCTCTTCAGGAGTGCCTTCACGGAATACTTCTCCTTTATTCATCACAATAATTCGATCAGCTTTGGCTGCTTCTTCTAAGTCATGAGTAATTGAGATCACTGTCAGGGCCTTTTCTTCTTTCAATAAACGAACAGTCTCCAATACTTCTTCCCGCCCTCTTGGGTCAAGCATAGAAGTCGCTTCATCCAGAATAATAATCGAAGGTCGTAAGGCAAGTACACCAGCGATCGCCACACGTTGTTTCTGACCACCAGATAGATGGTGGGGCTCTTGATCTAGAAACTTATCCATCTTTACCCGCTTTAATGAATCCTCGACTCTTCGGACCATTTCATCTCTAGGAATGCCGTTATTTTCTAAACCAAAAGCCACATCATCCTGTACTGTCGTTCCTACAAATTGGTTATCAGGATTCTGAAAGACCATGCCAATTTTTCTGCGGACATCCCATATTGATTCTTCATCAAGCTTAATCCCACATACAAGAATTTGACCTGATTGCGGGAATTGCAGACCATTTAATAGCTTGGCCATCGTCGATTTACCTGAACCATTATGACCGACAATAGCTAGCCATTCACCCTCATAAATATCAAAAGAAACATTATTTAATGCTTTACGTTCTTGTGTCTCATATTGATAGGAAATTCCCTCCAGAGATACAATTGATTTTTTCATTAAGATATTCCTCCCCTCAGCTAAACTATTCTCTGCTCCATATTATTTATTTTTACATATAAAAAAAAGCCTGCACCTCGTCCCTACGCAGCAACGTTAGGGCTGCAAATAAAGGGCTTTCTAAAAAGAAATGGGAGGAGGTGCATGAGCTAGACGAGTCGCAATATTAATCACGCATCCAATAGATACGATAAATAAAAGTTACTAGAATCAAGAAGCATTATAGATAAAGTCCTCTGTTCCCAGAATTCCTTTTATTCGATCTCCAAAGTATTGGAGTTACGCTCATCATAACACTCTTTTGGGCTTGGTACGTACAGGATATTGAATTCTATTACAGAAAAAGGGCAAAGAACAAGTTTGTTACAAAACTGTCCAGCGCCCTTGTTGTCTGTTAAAAGTTATTAAACTAACTCGATAATAACCATTGGTGCACCGTCACCGCGGCGTGGTCCAAGTTTCATAATTCGAGTGTATCCACCTTGACGCTCAGTATAACGTGGAGCGATATCAGCGAAAAGTTTTTGTAATGCACTTGTATTGTTTTCAGCATCAGCAACTTCGTTACGTACATATGAAGCAGCTTGACGACGAGCATGTAGATCACCACGTTTACCTAAAGTGATCATTTTTTCAACAGTCACACGAATTTCTTTCGCACGAGTTTCTGTTGTTTCAATGCGCTCGTTGATAATTAAATCTGTAGTTAAATCACGTAGCATAGCTTTACGCTGTGCACTTGTGCGTCCTAACTTTCTGTATGCCATGAAGGGTTCCCTCCTTTGTTGAAGTCATAAGTCGGATATAAGCTTGTCAAAAGACTAGTCGTCTTTACGTAAGCCTAAACCAAGCTCTTCTAGTTTTGCCTTCACTTCTTCAAGTGATTTACGGCCTAAGTTACGCACTTTCATCATATCTTCTTCAGTTTTATTAGCTAATTCCTGAACAGTATTAATTCCAGCACGTTTTAAACAGTTATAAGAACGAACAGAAAGATCGAGTTCTTCAATAGTCATTTCAAGAACTTTTTCCTTTTGATCCTCTTCTTTTTCTATCATAATCTCAGCATTTTGAGCTTCATCAGTTAAACCAACGAAAATATTTAAATGCTCAGTCAAAATTTTTGAACCAAGCGCAATTGCTTCTTTAGGTCCGGTGCTTCCATCGGTCCAGACATCAATTGTCAGCTTATCAAAATTCGACATTTGTCCAACACGCGTATTTTCTACATGAAACATCACACGTGAAACAGGTGTAAAGATCGAGTCTATTGGAATGACACCGATTGGTTGGTCTTCTCTCTTGTTTTGAACAGCCGGTGTATATCCACGTCCACGTCTAGCCGTTAAACGCATGCGAAGATGACCATTTGCAGCTAATGTAGCAATATGAAGATCAGGATTTAATACTTCAACATCACTATCGTGAGTGATATTGCCAGCAAGTACAGGTCCTTCACCTTGTACATCAAATTCAAGTGTCTTCTCTTCGTCAGAGTAGATTTTAAGCGCTAATTTTTTAATGTTTAAAATGATGGATGTTACATCTTCCACGACGCCTTCAATTGTTGAGAACTCATGAAGTACCCCATCGATTTGAATCGATGTGACCGCGGCACCTGGGAGTGAAGATAATAGGATACGACGTAAGGAGTTACCCAAAGTGGTACCATATCCACGCTCAAGTGGCTCTACGATGAATTTACCGTACTTGGCATCGTCGTTGATCTCAATCGTTTCGATTTTTGGTTTTTCTATTTCGATCATCAAATAACCCTCCTTCAAAACGTCGAAACTTCAAATTAGCATGATGACTAATTGTAAGTCCCCATGTATGCGTTCCCGTTTTGTGCACAACAACTGGAATAAATCTTCTGTATGAGTGCAAAAAATTAATATCATATCCCATTATAGACATATGATACAAAATCTATACAGAAAAATTAAACACGACGACGTTTTGGTGGACGGCATCCATTATGAGGAACAGGTGTAACGTCTTTGATTGCTGTTACTTCAAGACCAGCAGCTTGAAGAGCACGGATTGCAGCTTCACGGCCTGCACCAGGTCCTTTAACAGTAACTTCCAAAGTTTTCATACCATGTTCAATAGATGTCTTAGCTGCAGTTTCAGCCGCCATTTGTGCAGCAAATGGTGTAGATTTACGTGAACCTCTAAATCCAAGCGCACCAGCACTTGACCATGAAATTGCATTACCATGTACATCAGTAATAGTTACAATCGTGTTATTAAAAGTTGAACGGATATGAGCAATACCTGATTCAATATTCTTTTTAACACGACGTTTACGTGTATTAGTTTTACGTGCCATTTAAATTACCTCCTTTGCCGATTACTTCTTCTTGTTCGCTACAGTCTTACGAGGACCTTTGCGTGTACGAGCGTTGTTTTTCGTATTTTGTCCACGAACCGGTAAACCACGACGATGACGTAATCCGCGGTAGCAGCCGATTTCCATTAAACGCTTAATGTTAAGAGAAATTTCACGGCGAAGGTCACCTTCAACTTTTAACTTGTCGATGATGTCACGGATTTTGTTTAATTCGTCTTCAGTTAAATCACGTACACGTGTATCTTCAGAAACACCAGCTTCTGCTAATACTTTTTGTGCAGTGTTTTTACCAATACCATAAATGTAAGTTAAAGATATAACTACACGTTTTTCACGTGGAATATCTACACCAGCAATACGTGCCATAATGAGCGCACCTCCTTAAAATTAACCTTGTTTTTGTTTATGTTTAGGGTTTTCACAGATAACCATAACTTTTCCGCGTCTACGGATAACTTTACATTTTTCGCAGATCGGTTTAACAGATGGTCTTACTTTCATTATTATCCTAACCTCCTTAGTAGTACGGAGTGCAAGCATTATTTAAAGCGGTAAGTAATTCTTCCGCGTGTTAAGTCATATGGAGAAAGCTCAACAGTCACTTTGTCACCCGGAAGGATCCGAATGAAATGCATTCGTATTTTACCAGAAACATGCGCCAGCACGGTATGACCGTTTTCTAATTCTACCTTAAACATTGCATTCGGCAATGTTTCAATGACTTTACCTTCAATTTCAATTACATCATCTTTGGCCATCGATCTCGTCTCCCTTCTCTATTCAAAATAGTGTTTACAACAAAATCCAACTTTTCTAGTTCGTACTCAAATAGCAACCTTATAATTCTAACATATTGTTCTGCTTCTGTCCGCAAGTAAATTCTACATAATTAGGAATTATCAATTCCACATGTAAGTCTTGCCCAACTCTCGGTCCTACATACTCCGTACAACAGAAAAGCCATTTGCTTTCACACACTTTTGAATCTTAGTGAAGAGATGGTCGAGAGTCGCTCGTACGGATTTACTTATGGTCATTAATGCAATTCCCCAAGTAAATGCTCGATATCAGCAAATACATCGTTAATATCCTGCTGACCATCAAGTGTACGAAGATAACCTTTAGTTTCATAAAAAGTTAATAATGGTTCTTGTTGTTTGATATTTACGTCTAGGCGATTTTGAACCGTTTCAGCATTATCATCTGCTCTTTGGTATAACTCTCCGCCGCAGCGATCGCATACACCCTCTTGTTTAGGAGGATTAAATACTAAATGATAAGTAGAACCGCATTCTTTACAGATTCGACGTCCAGTCAAACGTTCCATTAATAATTCTTTATCCACATTAATATTAATTACATAGTCGATCTTTTTATTTAAATCAACTAATAGTTTTTCCAACGCTTCTGCTTGAGGTACAGTTCTAGGAAAGCCATCTAAAAGGAAACCTTTTAGACAATCTTCCTTGCTTAATCGTTCACGAACAATGCCGATTGTTACTTCATCAGGAACAAGCTCACCTTTATCCATGAATGATTTCGCTTGTAATCCTAGTTCCGTTCCTTCTTTCATCGCTGCACGGAACATATCTCCAGTCGAGATATGAGGGATGCCGTATTGCTCGACGATTCTTTCAGCTTGAGTGCCTTTACCAGCACCTGGAAGCCCCATTAATACTAAATTCACACGTGTTCCCCCCTCGTGCTTTAAATGGGTTTTAGGGAGCATTGGCCCCTAAAACCTTATTTAATAAAACCTTTATAATGACGTTTAACTAATTGTGCTTCAAGTTGTTTCATCGTATCAAGTGCAACACCGACTACGATAAGCAAACTTGTTCCTCCAATTTGAGCTGATTGCGGAAGGTTCGCTATTTTAATAAATAACATTGGCAGTACCGCAATAACAGCAAGGAAGATCGCTCCAACAAAGGTTAAACGATATAAGACGCGTGTTAAGTATTCTTGCGTACTCTTTCCCGGACGAATCCCTGGAATATAGCCGCTTTGCTTTTGTAAGTTTTCCGCTGCTTGTTCAGGGTTAACTTGAATAAAGGCATAAAAATAAGTAAACGCGATAATTAATGCAGCATATAACGTCATCCCGATTGGATGAGAATAATCAAATACTTTGGTAATCCAAAGTGTTACATCATTTGTAGGAAAGAATGAAGCAACCGTTCTTGGTGTTACAATAAATGAAACAGCGAAGATCACCGGAATAACACCCGCAGCATTAACCTTTAAAGGCATATGCGTGGATTGTCCTCCAACAGGATTACGTCCTGCAACGACACGTTTCGCGTATTGAATAGGTATCTTACGATTAGCTTGTTGAATAAAGATAACTCCAACCACAATAGCAATAATAGCAAGTACGATTAGAATTACTGTGACAATACGTAAGAATAATGCATCTCCTGCATTCTCAAACTGCTGAACGTAGATTTGATTAACAGTTGATGGCATTCCAGCCACGATCCCGGCAAAGATGATAATTGAAATTCCATTACCAACACCTTTTTCCGTAATCTGTTCCCCTAACCACATTAAAAACGATGTACCAGCTGTTAAGACAACCGCAATTAGCAGATACGTAGGAATTCCTGGATTTTGAATCAATTGACCACTAGCTAAATTATTAAAACCATAGGACATACCTAAAGCTTGAATAAAAGCGAGTACAACTGTGAAATATCGAGTAAATTGAGCTATCTTACGACGCCCAGATTCCCCTTGCTTTGACCATTCCGTAAATTTCGGAACAACATCCATTTGTAGGAGTTGGATAATAATCGAAGCAGTGATATATGGCATGATACCCATTGCAAAGATGGAGAATTGTTTTAATGCTCCACCGCCAAAAGTATTCAAAATACCGAAAACACTTAGTTTATCTTGGTTTGCAAGTACATCTGCATTAACGTTTGGTACAGGGATAAATGTACCTAATCGAAATACGATTAACATTAAAAGGGTGAATATGATCTTACGTCTTATCTCACCCACGCGCATAAAATTGGAGATTGTCTGGAACATTAGATCACCTCAGTGTTTCCACCAGCAGCTTCGATCGCTTCCTTAGCAGCAGAGGAGAATTTGTGAGCTTTAACAGTCAACTTTTTCTCTAGTGTCCCTTTAGCAAGAATCTTGATTCCTGCTTTTTCGTTACTTACCACACCTGTTTCGATAAGAAGTTCTGGAGTAACTTCTGTACCTTCAACAAAGCGGTTTAATGCTTCAAGATTTACAACTGCATATTCCTTACGGGCAAAGTTTGTAAATCCACGTTTTGGTAAACGACGGTATAAAGGTGTTTGACCACCTTCAAATCCTAGACGAACACCACCGCCTGAACGAGCATTTTGACCTTTATGACCTTTACCGGCAGTTTTACCTTGACCAGATCCGATACCACGGCCTAAACGCTTGCGCTCTTTACGAGAACCTTCAGCAGGTTTTAATTCATGAAGTTTCATATTGGCACCTCCTTATGAAAGAAAACAATAAATTATTGTTCTTTAACTGTAACAAGGTGAGCAACTTTAGTAATCATACCGCGAATTGCAGCATTATCTGGATGCTCAACTGTTTGATTCATTTTACGTAGTCCTAGGGCTTTAACTGTTTCACGTTGATCGCCAGGACGGCCAATCAAGCTGCGAGTGAGGGTAATTGATAGTTTGTTTGCCATTTTATTTCCCCCCGTATCCTAACAGTTCTTCTACTGATTTGCCACGTAGTTTTGCTACGTCCTCAGCACGTTTTAATTGTTTTAAACCGTCAATTGTTGCACGCACCATGTTAATTGGAGTGTTCGTTCCTAATGACTTAGAAAGGATATCTGCTACTCCACCTAATTCAAGTACGGCACGAACTGGACCACCAGCGATTACTCCAGTACCTTCAGAAGCAGGTTTTAGAAGAATTTCACCAGCACCAAAACGTCCGATTACTTGGTGAGGAATGGTAGTTCCAACCATTGGTACTTCGACTAAGTTTTTCTTTGCATCTTCGATGGCTTTACGAATAGCATCAGGTACTTCTTGAGCTTTACCAGTACCGAAACCAACGTGACCGTTTTTATCGCCTACAACAACAAGGGCTGTGAAGCGGAAACGACGTCCACCTTTAACAACTTTCGCAACACGGTTAACCGTGACTACGCGTTCTTCTAGTTCAAGTTTGTTTGGATCAATACGACGCATCTTTTTGTGTCCCTCCTTTGTCTTTTAGAATTGTAAGCCGTTTTCACGGGCAGCATCAGCTAATGCTTGAATACGTCCATGGTATAGGTATCCGCCACGGTCAAAGACAATAGAAGTGATACCTTTTTCAACCGCACGTTTAGCGACTAATTCTCCGACCTTCTGTGCAGCTTCAACGTTATTTGTAGATTCTAAACCGAAATCTTTATCTAATGTAGAAGCACTTGCTAAAGTTACTCCGTTAATGTCATCAATTACTTGAGCATAAATATGTTTGTTAGAACGAAACACATTTAGACGTGGACGAGCAGAAGTACCGCTAAGTTTCGCACGGACACGAGCATGTCTTTTCTTGCGAGTAGCGTTTTTATCTTGCTTCGTAATCATTTACGTCACTCCTTTCGTTTACCTATGCGGCATTACTTACCAGTTTTACCTTCTTTACGACGAACAAATTCACCTTCGTAACGAATTCCTTTACCTTTATACGGTTCAGGAGGACGAACTCCGCGGATATTTGCTGCTAATGCACCAACACGTTCTTTGTCAGTACCTTTAATAATGATTTTTGTGTTTGCAGGAACTTCGATTTCAAGGCCCTCTTCAGCTTCGATTTCAACTGGGTGAGAGTATCCAACGTTTAACACAAGCTTGCTACCTTGCTTTTGGGCACGGTATCCAACCCCGATTAACTCTAGGCCTCTTGAGAAGCCCGTAGATACACCTTCAACCATGTTCGCAAGCACGGCACGAGTTGTTCCATGTAATGCGCGGTGTTCTTTAATATCAGAAGGACGAGTGATAGTTACAAGATTTTCTTCCACATTGATTGTAATATCAGAGTGGAATGTACGAGTAAGTTCACCCTTAGGTCCTTTAACTGTAACAGTGTTGTTATTTAAAGTAACTGTTACTCCAGCTGGAATAACAATCGGTTTTTTTCCTACGCGAGACATTTAGTGCACCTCCATTCATTCAAAAGCTCAATTACCAAACGTAAGCTAATACTTCTCCGCCGATTTGTTTTGCACGAGCTTCTTTATCAGTAATAACACCAGTAGATGTTGAGACTAATGCGATACCAAGACCGTTTAGAACGCGTGGTACCTCAGTAGATTTTGCGTAAACTCTAAGTCCAGGCTTGCTTATGCGCTTAAGACCAGTAATAACGCGTTCGTTATTAGCACCGTACTTTAAGAAGATACGGATAATACCTTGTTTGTTGTCTTCGATAAATTCGACGTCACGTACGAAACCTTCGCGCTTTAAAATTTCAGCAATTTCTTTTTTCATATTAGAAGCAGGCACTTCTAACTTTTCGTGACGCACCATGTTCGCATTACGAATGCGAGTAAGCATATCAGCAATTGGATCTGTCATGACCATTATTTTTACCTCCTTCCCAGACTTGGGTTTTACCAGCTAGCTTTTTTGACACCAGGAATTTGTCCTTTGTATGCTAATTCACGGAAACAAATACGGCAAAGCTTAAATTTACGATATACAGAGTGTGGACGACCACAACGTTCGCAGCGAGTGTACTCTTGTACTTTGAATTTAGGCGTGCGTTGTTGTTTCGCAATCATTGACTTTTTAGCCACGTTTTCGCCTCCCTTATTTAAGGATTACTTTTGGAATGGCATTCCAAATTGAGTTAAAAGTTCACGAGATTCTTCATCAGTTTTTGCAGTCGTTACGATAACGATATCCATACCACGAACTTTGCTTACTTTATCGTAATCAATTTCAGGGAAGATTAATTGTTCTTTAACACCTAAAGTGTAGTTACCGCGACCGTCGAATGCTTTCTTAGAAATACCACGGAAGTCACGTACACGAGGTAGTGAAACAGAAACTAATTTATCCAAGAATTCGTACATGCGTTCACCGCGAAGTGTAACCTTAGCACCGATTGGCATACCTTCACGAAGACGGAAGCCAGCGATAGATTTTTTCGCACGTGTAACGACAGGTTTTTGACCTGTGATTGTTGCTAGTTCTTCAACTGCGTTATCGAGTGCTTTTGCGTTTGCAACTGCGTCACCAACGCCCATATTCACAACGATTTTTTCAAGTTTAGGAACTTCCATAACTGATTTATAGTTGAACTTGCTCATTAGAGCAGGTGTAACTTCTTTTACAAATTTTTCTTTTAGGCGGTTCACTTATAGTACCTCCCTTCTAAATTTTAAACTATTTATCTAAAACTTCACCGGATTTTGCTACGCGTACTTTCTTGCCATCAACCGTTGTGGAACCTACGCGAGTTGGGTTACCAGTTTTCGGATCGATAGGCATAACGTTTGATACATGAATAGGAGCCTCAAAGCTAAGAATTCCGCCTTGTGGATTCACTTGAGAAGGTTTAGAGTGTTTTTTCACAATGTTAACACCTTCAACTAGTACACGGCTATCTTTAGGATAAGCTGCCAGGATCACACCTGTTTTACCTTTATCCTTGCCAGAAATGACTCTGACCTTGTCGCCTTTTTTCACATGCATCAGTAAGCACCTCCTTAAAGGCTATTGATTTTAAAATTATAATACTTCTGGAGCAAGAGAAACAATTTTCATAAAGTTGTTGTCGCGAAGTTCGCGGGCAACAGGTCCGAAGATACGAGTTCCGCGTGGACTCTTATCATCTTTGATAATTACACATGCGTTTTCATCAAAACGAATGTAAGAACCGTCAGGACGACGAGCACCGCTCTTTGTACGAACAATAACTGCTTTAACAACGTCACCTTTTTTGACAACGCCACCTGGTGTTGCTTGTTTTACTGTGCAGACGATAACATCACCAATACCAGCAAATTTGCGGCCTGAACCACCAAGAACTTTAATCGTAAGTACCTCACGAGCACCAGAGTTGTCAGCAACTTTTAAACGTGATTCTTGTTGAATCATGTGTGTAACCTCCCTTCGGAATGAAGCTTAATCCGAACAATTAAATAATAACTGCTTTTTCTACAACTTCAACTAAACGGAAACGCTTAGTAGCTGAAAGCGGACGAGTTTCCATGATACGTACTACATCGCCAATTTTAGCTTCGTTTTGCTCATCATGAGCTTTATACTTTTTAGAGTACTTAACGCGTTTACCATATAAAGGATGCTTTTTTTGTGTTTCAACAAGAACAGTTACTGTTTTATCCATTTTGTCAGAAACAACGCGTCCTGTGTAAACTTTACGTTGGTTACGTTCACTCATTGTGTGAACCTCCCTTCAATAATCACTTGTTAACGCTGATTTCTCTTTCACGAACAACTGTTTTCATACGAGCGATCGCTTTGCGTACTTCACGAATGCGAGCTGTGTTTTCAAGTTGTCCTGTCGCCAATTGAAAGCGAAGGTTGAAAAGTTCTTCTTTTAAAGATTTTACTTTTTGTTCAATTTCAGCAGTGGTTAAGTCACGAAGTTCATTAGCTTTCATTTGATTCACCACCAATTTCTTCTCGTTTTACAAACTTACACTTTACAGGAAGTTTGTGCATTGCAAGTCGAAGTGCTTCACGAGCGATTTCTTCAGAAACGCCAGCGATTTCGAACATAATTTTTCCAGGCTTCACAACAGCTACCCAGCCTTCAGGTGCCCCTTTACCGGAACCCATACGAACTTCTAGGGGTTTAGCAGTGTAAGGCTTGTGAGGGAAAATTTTGATCCAAACTTTACCGCCACGTTTCATGTAACGTGTCATCGCAATACGTGCTGCTTCGATTTGGCGGTTCGTAATCCATGAAGCTTCTAAAGCTTGTAGGCCGAATTCACCGAATGATACTTCTGTACCGCCTTTTGCGTTACCACGCATGTTACCACGGTGTTGACGGCGATATTTTACGCGTTTTGGCAATAACATATTATTTGCCTCCTTCCGCAGTTTTCTTCTTAGTAGGAAGGACTTCTCCCTTATAGATCCAAACTTTTACGCCAAGCTTACCATAAGTAGTATCAGCTTCAGCAGTTGCATAATCGATATCAGCGCGAAGTGTATGAAGTGGAACTGTTCCTTCGCTGTAATGTTCAGCACGAGCGATATCCGCTCCGCCAAGACGACCAGATACTTGTGTTTTGATACCTTTTGAACCAGCGCGCATAGCACGTTGAATTGCTTGCTTTTGTGCACGACGGAAAGATACACGGTTTTCTAATTGACGAGCAATATTTTCTGCAACTAATTTCGCATCAACGTCAGCTCTCTTGATTTCAAGGATGTTGATGTGAACTCGTTTGCCAGTTAATTGATTTAATGCTTTACGAAGTGCTTCAACTTCAGTACCGCCTTTACCAATAACCATACCCGGCTTAGCAGTATGCACTGTTACGTTTACACGGTTTGCCGCACGTTCGATTTCAACTTTAGAAACAGAAGCATCCTTCAAACGCTTCGTGATGTACTCACGAATTTTAAGGTCTTCGTGTAAAAGAGTAGCGAAGTCTTTACCTGCGTACCACTTAGATTCCCAATCTTTAATGATTCCGATACGCAAACCGACTGGATTTACTTTTTGACCCACAGATTATCCCTCCTTCTTTTCTGATAGAACGATTGTGATGTGGCTAGTGCGTTTGTTTATTTGGCTTGCACGGCCCATTGCGCGAGGACGGAAACGTTTTAAAGTTGGTCCTTCGTCAACAAATGCTTGTGCAACAACTAGATTGTTAACGTCCATTTCATAGTTGTGCTCAGCGTTTGCCATAGCAGATTTTAATACTTTTTCTACGATTGGAGAAGCAGCCTTAGGTGTGAGATTTAAAATCGCCACAGCTTCACCAATTTGCTTTCCTCGGATTAAATCAACGACTAAACGTGCTTTACGAGGAGCAATACGAACTGTTCTTGCAACAGCTTTAGCTTGCATTTGGATGCCCTCCTCTCTTAACGTCTTGTTTTCTTGTCATCATTACCATGGCCCTTGTAAGCACGAGTTGGAGCAAACTCTCCAAGCTTGTGTCCTACCATGTCTTCAGTAACATATACAGGCACATGTTTGCGACCATCATATACTGCGATAGTGTGGCCAATAAATTGTGGGAAGATTGTAGAACGGCGTGACCAAGTTTTAATAACTTGTTTGCTTTCAGTCTCGTTCAACTTTTCTACCTTAACCATTAAATGATCATCAACAAATGGTCCTTTTTTTAAGCTGCGACCCATGAAGGAACCTCCCTTCGTGACTGTTCTACGGTTCTCTCTTTGAACCGTAGGAAAATCACGTTATTTTTTACGACGACGAACGATGAACTTATCTGATTTGTTTTTCTTTTTACGAGTTTTGAATCCAAGAGTTGGTTTACCCCATGGAGACATTGGTGATTTACGTCCGATTGGTGAACGTCCTTCACCACCACCGTGTGGGTGATCGTTAGGGTTCATTACAGATCCACGAACAGTTGGGCGTTTGCCTAACCAACGAGAACGACCCGCTTTACCAATGTTGATTAATTCGTGTTGTTCATTACCTACTTGACCGATTGTTGCACGGCATTCAGCAAGAATCATACGAACTTCACCAGAATTTAAACGTACAAGTACGTATTTTCCTTCTTTACCAAGTACTTGAGCGCTTGTTCCAGCAGAACGAACTAACTGGCCGCCTTTTCCTGGTTTTAATTCAATGTTGTGTACTACTGTACCAACAGGAATGTTTGCTAATGGAAGTGCGTTACCTACTTTAATATCTGCCTCAGGGCCAGACATAACTTCCATGCCAACTACTAGGTTCTTAGGAGCTAAGATATAACGCTTTTCTCCATCCACATAGTTGATTAATGCGATATTTGCAGAACGGTTTGGATCATACTCAATTGTAGCAACGCGTCCTGGAATGCCATCTTTGTTACGTTTAAAATCGATTAAACGATATTGACGCTTGTGGCCGCCACCTTGATGACGAACAGTTAACTTACCTTGGTTATTACGGCCGCCTTTTCTCGTTAATGGAGCAAGTAAAGACTTTTCTGGAGTGCTAGTTGTGATTTCTGCGAAATCAGAAGTAGTCATTCCACGACGACCATTGGAGGTAGGTTTGTACTTTTTAATCGCCATTTTATTTCCCTCCTCTTCTTGATAGGTTCTTATGCTTCAAAGAATTCGATTTCTTTGCTATCAGCAGTTAATTTTACAATTGCTTTACGACGTTTGTTTGTGTAACCACCGAATTTTCCCATACGCTTGAATTTACCTTTGTAGTTCATGATGTTTACTTTCTCAACATCTACGCTAAAGATTTCTTCGATAGCATCTTTAACTTGTGTTTTGTTAGCTTTAACATCTACTTCAAAAGTGTATTTTTTCTCAGCCATTAGGTCAGTAGAACGTTCAGTGATAACGGGGCGCTTAATGATATCGCGTGCATCCATTATGCAAGCACCTCCTCTACTTTTTCAACCGCTGCTTTAGTCATGATCAATTTATCATGATTAACAACATCTAATACGTTAATTCCGTCTGCAGTAACAACAGTAACACCTGGGATGTTACGAGCTGATAATGCTACGTTTTCATCAAGATCTGCAGTAACGATTAATGCTTTTTTCTCAACAGATAAACCGTTTAATACAGATTTGAATTCTTTTGTTTTTGGAGCATCGAATGTTAAAAGATCTAACACTAAAATATTCTCTTCTAACACTTTAGAAGATAGTGCAGATTTAATTGCTAAACGACGAACCTTTTTAGGTAATTTATAGCTGTAGCTGCGTGGTGTTGGACCGAATACAGTACCACCTCCGCGCCATTGTGGAGAACGGATAGACCCTTGACGAGCACGTCCAGTTCCTTTTTGACGCCATGGCTTACGACCACCGCCGCGTACTTCAGAACGAATTTTTGTTTTATGAGTTCCTTGACGTAATGAAGCTCTTTGCATAACGATTGCTTCAAACAATACGTGTTGGTTTGGCTCAATACCAAATACAGTATCATTAAGTTCGATATCTCCAACTTGTGATCCAGCTTGGTTTAATAATGCTACTTTAGGCATTCTTTGTTCCTCCTTTCTGAAAGGGTGACTATGCTTTAATTGCACCTTTAATTTTTAGTAATGCTTTTTTAGCGCCTGGTACGTTACCTTTGATTAAAAGTAAGTTACGCTCTGTATCAACCTTTACGATTTCAAGGTTTTGAACAGTGATTTGCTCTCCACCCATGCGTCCTGGTAGTAATTTACCTTTGAATACACGGTTTGGAGCAACAGGTCCCATTGAACCTGGACGACGGTGATAACGAGAACCGTGGGCCATTGGTCCGCGTGATTGTCCGTGGCGCTTAATTACACCTTGGAAACCTTTACCTTTTGAGATTCCTGTTACATCTACGATATCTCCAGCAGCGAAAATATCAACTTTGACTTCTTGACCAACTTCATAGCTTGCTAAGTCATCTCCGCGGAATTCGCGAACGAAGCGCTTAGGAGCAGTATTAGCTTTAGCAACATGTCCTTTTTCTGGTTTGTTAGCTAACTTTTCACGTTTGTCTTCAAATCCAACTTGAACTGCAACATAACCGTCGCTTTCAACTGATTTCTTCTGAAGAACTACGTTTGGAGCTACTTCAACTACAGTTACAGGAATTAAGTTGCCATTACTAGCAAATACTTGAGTCATACCAATCTTTCTTCCTAAGATTCCTTTGGTCATTTAAGTCACACCTCCTAGATAATTTATCATTTATTTTGATTAAAGTTTAATTTCGATATCAACACCAGATGGTAAATCTAAACGCATTAACGCATCAACTGTTTGTGGAGTTGGGTTAACGATGTCGATTAGACGCTTATGTGTCCGTTGTTCGAATTGCTCACGAGAATCTTTGTACTTATGAACCGCACGAAGAATTGTGTAAACAGTTTTTTCTGTTGGTAACGGAATTGGACCAGATACTGCCGCACCAGAACGTTTTGCTGTTTCAACGATTTTTTCTGCCGATTGATCTAGAATTCTGTGATCATACGCTTTTAAACGGATACGAATTTTTTGTTTTGCCATTATTTTCCCTCCTTTATTCGCCTATTTTCTAAATAGACATTCTCAGTGAAAATTTCCCTCACACACTCGCCATGGCAAAGCGGCCGGGTGTGTCAGCAACCTTCCACATCATCGCAGTCAAAGACCAACATTGTCTATTATACATAAAACACAAAGCAAACGCAATACCTATTACGATTTTTTCTTTATGTTTCTGTTTCGAACACTTTTCCTATTATAGCGGCTGATACACACTTTTACAACAGATATTATCAAACTCCAGAAATATACAAATTTAAGACCAATAGCGAGATTATTTTGAATGTTAATATATATAGAAGAAACACGTTTCATACCGTTACTCTTTTAGTAATGTTGTAACAAAAAAAAGCAGATGGATCGTCATCCATCTGCTTTTAATATGTTTGGTCATTATCTACTTAGCACCAGTGGCGCTTAAGTTTCAAATTACTCAGTGATTGTAGTGATTGAACCTGAACCTACTGTACGTCCACCTTCACGAATTGAGAACTTAGTTCCTTCTTCGATAGCGATTGGAGCGATAAGTTCAACAGTCATTTCAATGTGGTCGCCAGGCATAACCATTTCAGTACCTTCTGGAAGCATACAGATACCTGTAATGTCAGAAGTACGGAAATAGAATTGTGGACGGTAGTTTGAGAAGAATGGAGTATGACGTCCACCTTCTTCTTTTGATAAAACGTAAACTTGTGCTTTGAACTTTGTGTGTGGAGTGATTGACTTTGGTTTAGCCAATACTTGACCACGTTCGATTTCTTCACGAGCTACACCACGAAGAAGGGCACCGATGTTGTCACCAGCTTCAGCGAAGTCAAGAAGCTTACGGAACATTTCTACACCTGTTACAGTAGTAGATTTTGGCTCTTCAGTGAAACCTACGATTTCAACTACGTCACCAACTTTAACTACACCACGCTCAACACGTCCTGTAGCAACTGTTCCACGACCAGTGATTGAGAATACATCCTCTACTGGCATCATGAATGGCTTATCAGTATCACGAGTTGGAGTTGGGATGAACTCATCAACAGCATTCATAAGTTCAAAGATTTTTTCTTCCCACTCAGCTTCGCCTTCTAATGCTTTAAGAGCAGAACCTTTGATAACTGGAGTGTCATCGCCAGGGAAATCGTATTCAGTTAATAGATCACGAATTTCCATTTCTACTAATTCAAGAAGTTCTTCGTCATCAACCATATCACACTTGTTCATGAATACAACAAGGTAAGGTACGCCTACTTGACGAGAAAGAAGAATGTGCTCACGAGTTTGTGGCATTGGACCATCAGTTGCAGATACAACTAGGATACCGCCGTCCATTTGCGCAGCACCAGTGATCATGTTTTTAACATAGTCAGCGTGTCCTGGGCAGTCAACGTGTGCATAGTGACGAAGATCAGTTTCATATTCTACGTGTGCAGTAGAAATTGTGATTCCACGTTCTTTTTCTTCTGGTGCACCATCGATTTGATCGTATGCACGAGCTTCTGCTTTACCAGATTTAGCAAGAACAGAAGTGATTGCAGCTGTTAAAGTTGTTTTACCATGGTCAACGTGTCCGATTGTACCAATGTTAACGTGTGGCTTTGAGCGGTCGAATTTAGCTTTACCCATTAGGAAATCCTCCTCTAAATTATAAAAATTTAAGTATAGTTTTTTATGTAAGCCGTGAATATGGTTGTCCCATATTCACGACTTCCACTGCTTACATTAGTAGTTATACATAATCAAAAGATGAAAATCAATTATTCACCTTTATTTTTTTTGATGATTTCTTCTGAAACTGATTTTGGTACTTCTTCATAGTGATCAAAGTGCATAGAGAATACTCCACGTCCTTGAGTACTAGAGCGAAGTGCAGTTGCATAACCAAACATTTCAGAAAGTGGAACCATTGAACGAACTACTTGTGCGTTACCACGAGCTTCCATACCTTCTACACGACCACGACGAGCTGTGATTTGACCCATGATATCCCCTAAATATTCTTCAGGAATAACAACTTCCACTCTCATCATTGGTTCAAGTATTACAGGCTTACACTTAGAGGCAGCATTTTTAAGAGCCATTGACGCAGCAATTTTAAACGCCATCTCCGAGGAGTCAACATCATGATACGAACCATCGAATAATCTTGCTTTAATATCAACTAGTGGATAGCCAGCAAGTACACCACGGTCTAACGCATCTTCAAGACCAGCTTGGACTGCAGGGATGTATTCACGAGGAACAACACCACCAACGATTCCGTTAACGAATTCAAAACCTTTACCTTCATCGTTAGGAGAGAATTCAATCCAAACATGTCCATATTGTCCGCGACCACCAGATTGACGAGCGAATTTACCTTCCACTTGTGCTGAAGCACGGAAAGTTTCGCGGTAAGCAACCTGAGGAGCACCAACGTTAGCTTCAACCTTAAACTCACGACGCATACGGTCAACAAGAATATCAAGGTGAAGTTCTCCCATTCCTGCAATAATTACTTGTCCAGTTTCCTGGTCAGTATGTGCACGGAATGTTGGATCCTCTTCTTGAAGTTTTTGTAACGCAGTCGTCATTTTGTCTTGGTCAGCTTTAGATTTTGGTTCAACTGAAAGTTGAATTACTGGCTCAGGGAATACCATTGACTCTAGAATAACAAGATTTTTTTCATCACATAGAGTATCTCCAGTAGTTGTATCTTTCAGACCTACAGCTGCTGCAATATCACCGGCATAAACCTTAGAGATTTCTTGACGGCTGTTAGCATGCATCTGTAGAATACGTCCTACACGCTCACGCTTACCTTTTGTAGAGTTTTGGACATATGAACCGGCATCTAGTGTTCCAGAGTAAACACGGAAGAACGTTAATTTACCAACATAAGGGTCAGTCATAACTTTGAATGCTAGAGCAGAGAATGGCTCTTCATCGCTAGAATGACGTTCAACGATTTCTTCTTCATCATCCACTGCATGACCTTTGATTGCTGGAACATCTAATGGAGATGGAAGGTAATCGATAACAGCATCCAACATAAGCTGAACACCTTTGTTTTTGAATGCTGAACCACAGATAACTGGGTAGAATTCAACATTAACAGTACCTTTACGAATCGCTGCTTTTAGCTCTTCTTTAGTGATTTCTTCACCACCAAGGTATTTTTCCATTAATTCTTCATCAAGTTCAGCCACTGCTTCAACTAATTTTTCACGATATTCATCAGCTTGTGCACGATATTCTTCCGGAATTTCACGGACTTCAATATCTGTGCCTAAGTCATTGCTGTAGAATACTGCGTTCATTTCCACAAGGTCAATGATCGCTTCGAATTGATCTTCAGCACCGATTGGTAACTGAATTGGGTGTGCATTCGCTTGAAGACGATCATGAATCGTATTTACTGAATATAAGAAGTCAGCTCCGATTTTATCCATCTTGTTTACGAAAACAACACGTGGTACACCATAAGTTGTTGCTTGGCGCCAAACAGTTTCTGTTTGAGGCTCAACACCAGATTGTGCATCAAGTACTGCTACTGCACCATCAAGTACACGAAGGGAACGTTCAACTTCTACTGTGAAGTCTACGTGTCCTGGCGTATCAATGATGTTTACACGATGGCCATGCCATTGTGCAGTTGTTGCAGCGGAAGTGATTGTAATTCCGCGTTCTTGTTCTTGTTCCATCCAGTCCATCTGAGAAGCACCTTCATGTGTTTCACCGATCTTATGAATACGACCAGTGTAATAAAGAACACGCTCAGTGGTAGTCGTTTTACCGGCATCAATGTGAGCCATGATACCGATATTACGAGTGTTTGCTAAGGAGAACTCTCTTGCCATTGGGTCTTTCTCCTTCCTAGTTTGAAAGTTTTTATATTGAAGGTTAGATTACCAACGATAGTGAGCAAACGCTTTGTTTGCTTCAGCCATTTTGTGTGTATCTTCACGCTTTTTAACAGATGCTCCAGTGTTGTTAGCTGCATCCATGATTTCGTTAGCTAAACGCTCTTCCATTGTTTTCTCTCCACGGTTACGTGAATAGTTCACTAACCAACGAAGACCAAGTGTAGAACGGCGGTCAGGGCGCACCTCTACTGGTACTTGATAGTTTGCACCACCTACACGGCGTGCTCTAACTTCAAGTACAGGCATAATGTTCTTAAGTGCTGCTTCGAAAACTTCCATTGGCTCTTTGCCAGTACGTTCACGAATTAAATCAAATGCAGAATAAAGAATTGCTTGTGACTTACCTCTTTTACCGTCAACCATCATCTTGTTGATTAAACGAGTAACTAATTTTGAATTGTAAAGTGGATCTGGTAACACGTCTCTCTTTGCTACAGGACCTTTACGTGGCATTTTATTTCCTCCTTTCAACGAAGCTTCTATTTAAGTTGTTTTATTTCTTAGCTGCTTTTGGTCTCTTAGTACCGTATTTAGAACGACCTTGCATACGGTTGTTTACACCAGCAGTATCAAGCGCTCCACGTACGATGTGATAACGTACCCCTGGTAAGTCTTTTACACGTCCTCCACGAATAAGAACAACACTGTGTTCTTGAAGATTGTGTCCAATACCAGGAATGTATGCAGTCACCTCAATACCATTTGTCAAACGTACACGAGCATATTTACGTAACGCTGAGTTTGGTTTCTTCGGAGTCATTGTACCAACACGAGTACATACACCGCGTTTTTGTGGTGAAGATACATTAGTTTGTGATTTTTTAAAGCTGTTATAACCTTTGTTAAGTGCTGGTGATTTTGACTTTTCCTCTTTAGATTGACGAGGTTTACGCACTAATTGGTTAATAGTAGGCATTTATGTTTCCTCCCTTCATTATTTGTAAGCCCACACATCCAGGTGGTTCATTTTTTTGCAAAAACAAAGTTTTTGCAGACTTTCTATCTACAAAAACAGCTTTTAGCGGATAATTGCAACAGTTGAAGCACCAACTTCAATCCCACATGCTTTCCCAAGTTTTTTCATCGAGTCTACATAAAGGATAGGAATACTTATATCAAGAGCTTCATCAATAACCTTAGCCGTCAATCTTGGATCAGCGTCACTAGCTACGATTAACTCTCTCACATTACCTTCTTTAAGTGCCTTTACTGCTTGTTTTGTTCCTATAACGAACTTTTGTGCCTGTAATACTTTTTCATAAGACATATATTCATATCCTCCAAAGTATCAGGTGAATAGGAGCACCTTTGATATAGTACCATTTTAAAATTTGGATGTCAACAAGACATTTACTATTTTCTTAAAATAAGGAATCTGCTAGTTAGCAGATTCCTTTACTTTATTTAATCAATAGTTACAGTTTCTTCGGAAGTTGTATCACGTAGGACAGGTTCTGCTTTGCGGTATCGCTGCATTCCTGTTCCAGCTGGTACAAGCTTACCAATGATAACATTTTCTTTTAAGCCAAGTAATTCATCGCGTTTACCTTTGATAGCAGCATCAGTAAGAACTCTTGTTGTTTCTTGGAAGGATGCAGCAGATAGGAATGAATCAGTTTCAAGCGATGCTTTTGTAATACCAAGTAAGACTGGTCGTCCTGTTGCAGGCATCTTACCCGCTAACAATGCCTTTTCATTGGCATCAGTGAACTGGTGAATATCAAGAAGTGTACCTGGAAGTACATCTGTTTCACCTGCGTCACCGACACGTACTTTACGTAACATTTGACGTACCATTACTTCCACGTGCTTATCGCCAATTTCTACCCCTTGCATACGATAAACCTTTTGAACCTCACGCAATAAGTACTCTTGGACAGAAGTAACGTCTTTGACTCTAATTAATTCTTTCGGATCAATCGAGCCTTCCGTTAACTCTTCGCCGCGAGCTACATTATCATTTACTGCAACTTTTAATCGCGCTGTATATGGTGCATTGTATGTTCTCGATTCCACTTCACCTTGAACAACAATTTCATGCTGACGGTCACGGCCCTCATTAATACCAACAACAACACCATCAATTTCAGAAATAACCGCTTGACCTTTAGGATTACGGGCTTCAAAAATTTCCTGGATACGCGGTAAACCTTGTGTAATATCGTCTCCTGCAACCCCACCAGTGTGGAATGTACGCATCGTTAACTGTGTACCTGGCTCACCGATTGATTGCGCAGCGATAATACCAACTGCTTCGCCTACTTCAACCTCTTGACCAGTTGCCAAGTTACGACCATAACACTTCTTACATACACCATGTCGTGTGTTACATGTAAATGCAGAACGGATTTTTACAACTTCGATGCCAGCATTCACAATTGTTTCTGCTAAATCTTCTGTAATCAAGCCATTTTCAGGTACTAGAACTTCACCTGTCTGAGGATGCTTTATCGCCTTACGTGCATAACGACCAATCAGACGTTCGTCTAATCCCTCAATAATTTCCGTACCATCTTTAAGAGCGCTAATTGTAAAGCCGCGGTCAGTTCCGCAATCATCTTCACGAACAATAACGTCCTGTGCAACATCAACCAATCTACGTGTCAAGTAACCAGAGTCAGCTGTCTTAAGTGCTGTATCAGCAAGACCTTTACGAGCTCCGTGTGTCGAAATAAAGTACTCTAATACTGTTAATCCTTCACGGAAACTTGATTTAATCGGTAACTCAATGATACGTCCAGCCGGGTTGGCCATCAGACCACGCATACCAGCAAGCTGCGTGAAGTTAGAGGCGTTACCACGGGCTCCAGAGTCACTCATCATAAAGATTGGATTCGATTTATTCAACGACTTCATTAGTTTTCCTTGAATGGTATCTTTGGCAGCACTCCAGATCGCAATGACGCGATCATAACGCTCATCTTCTGTAATAAGACCACGTCTGAATTGCTTCATCACGCTATCTACTTTATTTTGTGCGTCATGAAGAATTTCCTGTTTCTCAGGAAGTACGACAATGTCAGCCACACCAACGGTAAGACCTGCTTTAGTTGAATGTCTAAATCCTAAGTCCTTCATACGGTCAAGCATTTTTGACGTTTCTGTAATCTTGAAACGTTTGAATACTTCCGCAATAATGTTTCCAAGGATTTTCTTTTTGAACGGATCTATTAATGGCATCGATTGAATCTTTGCCACAACATCTTCGCCTTTTTCAACAAAATATTTAACAGGTGTTTCAACTTCTAAATTCTGTCTAGTTGGTTCATTAATGTATGGGAATGATGTTGGCAGAATTTCATTAAAAATAAGTTTTCCAACCGTGGTTATTAATAACTTATTATTTTGTTCTTCTGTAAAGGTTTCATTTCCTAATGAGCCCGCATGGACAGCCACACGTGTATGCAAATGAACATAGCCGTTTTGGTAGGCAAGGATTGCTTCACTCGTATCTTTAAAAATCATACCCTCTCCAACAGCGCCTTCTCTTTCCAACGTTAAGTAATAGTTACCTAATACCATATCCTGGGAAGGTGTAACAACTGGTTTACCATCTTTAGGGTTTAAGATATTTTGAGCAGCCAGCATGAGAAGTCTAGCTTCTGCTTGTGCTTCTGATGATAATGGTACGTGAACAGCCATTTGGTCACCATCAAAATCCGCATTGTATGCTGTACATACAAGAGGATGAAGACGGATTGCCCGGCCTTCGACTAGCGTTGGTTCAAAAGCCTGAATCCCTAATCTATGCAAAGTAGGGGCACGGTTTAATAGAACCGGATGCTCTTTAATGACATCTTCGAGTACATCCCATACATCTGGAGAGACTCTTTCTATTTTACGTTTAGCAGATTTAATGTTATGTGCTAAACCTTTCTCTACCAATTCCTTCATAACGAAAGGCTTAAATAGCTCTAGTGCCATTTCCTTCGGAAGTCCGCACTGGAACATCTTTAAGTTTGGTCCTACAACGATAACTGAGCGCCCAGAATAGTCAACACGCTTTCCAAGTAAGTTCTGACGGAAACGACCTTGTTTTCCTTTTAACATATGGGAAAGTGATTTCAACGGACGGTTACCAGGGCCTGTAACAGGACGTCCACGACGGCCGTTGTCAATCAAAGCGTCAACTGCTTCTTGAAGCATCCGCTTTTCATTCTGAACAATAATACTTGGTGCACCTAAATCTAATAAACGCTTTAAGCGGTTATTACGGTTAATAACACGGCGGTAAAGATCGTTTAAGTCAGATGTTGCAAATCTTCCACCATCCAATTGAACCATTGGACGAAGTTCTGGTGGAATTACTGGTAGAACATCAAGAATCATCCATGAAGGTTCATTTCCAGAGCCACGGAAAGCTTCTAATACTTCAAGGCGTTTAATTGCACGGGTACGTCGTTGCCCTTGTGCGCTTTTTAATTCTTCTTTTAATCCATCTACTTCTTTGTCTAAATCAATATCAAGAAGAAGCTTTTTAATAGCTTCCGCACCCATGGCAGCTTGGAATTTGTTTCCGTACTTTTCACGATATGCACGATATTCTTTTTCAGATAGTAGCTGTTTCTTATCAAGAGCTGTATCTCCTGACTCCGTCACAACGTAAGAAGCAAAGTAAATAATCTCCTCCAAAGCCCTAGGTGACATATCTAAAACTAGACCCATCCGGCTTGGAATTCCTTTAAAGTACCATATATGTGAAACAGGAGCAGCAAGCTCAATATGCCCCATACGTTCACGGCGAACCTTCGCACGTGTAACTTCCACACCACAGCGATCACAAACAACGCCTTTATAACGGACACGCTTGTACTTTCCGCAATGACATTCCCAATCCTTCGTTGGACCGAAAATTCGTTCACAGAATAAGCCATCCTTTTCAGGCTTTAATGTACGATAGTTAATCGTTTCTGGTTTTTTTACTTCTCCGAAAGACCATGAACGGATTTTATCCGGTGAAGCCAGACCAATCTTCATAAACTCAAAATTATTAACATCCAGCAAGGGGCCTACCTCCCTTTTGATATCTCCAGGTTTTACCCTTAACACAATAAAGCGGAAGCGCGCGTCTTAGCCCCGACAAGCATAAGACGAAATCCGCAAGAAGGCATTTTTTTGCCTTCTGGAGGATTTTGGCTTATGACCTCGAGGGGCTGCGCGCTGCAGCTAGGAAAGACGTACAAAAGCGAGAGCGCATGGTTGCGCTCCAACTAATTTAAATATTTATTCTTTTGAACCGACCTTTTCGGATTCAAAAGCTTGTTCAGGAACAATGTTTAATGTGTCGACTTGTTGTAAGTCATCATCATCTTCGGTATCGCGCATCTCTATTTCTTCTTCGTCACCTGAAAGGATTTTTACGTCCATACCAAGACTCTGAAGTTCTTTAATTAATACTTTGAAGGATTCTGGAACACCTGGCTCCGGAACGTTTTCACCTTTGACGATGGCTTCATACGTTTTCACACGACCCACCACGTCATCGGATTTAACAGTAAGAATTTCTTGAAGTGTGTATGCTGCACCGTATGCTTCAAGTGCCCAAACCTCCATCTCACCAAAGCGCTGTCCACCAAATTGAGCTTTACCGCCCAATGGCTGCTGTGTAACTAATGAGTATGGTCCAGTTGAACGAGCATGGAGTTTATCATCAACCATGTGTGCAAGTTTAATCATATACATGACACCTACGGATACACGGTTATCAAATGGTTCCCCTGAGCGGCCATCGTAAAGGACGGTTTTAGCATCACGGGCCATACCTGCTTCTTCAATAGTTCCCCAAACATCTTCTTCACGCGCTCCGTCAAATACTGGAGAAGCAACATGAATGCCTAAATAACGGGCTGCCATTCCAAGGTGGAGTTCCAGCACCTGTCCGATGTTCATCCGTGATGGTACCCCTAGTGGATTTAACATGATATCAACAGGTGTGCCATCTGGTAAAAACGGCATATCTTCTTCAGGTAAAATCCGTGAGATTACCCCTTTGTTACCGTGGCGTCCCGCCATTTTATCACCCTCAGAAATCTTACGTTTCTGAACAATATAAACGCGGACCAGTTGATTAACTCCTGGTGGAAGTTCATCACCATCTTCACGATTAAAGACTTTAACGTCGAGGACAATTCCGCCGCCGCCATGTGGCACACGAAGAGAAGTATCACGAACTTCACGTGCTTTTTCACCAAAGATTGCATGTAATAGACGTTCCTCTGCCGTTAATTCTGTAACCCCTTTTGGTGTTACCTTACCAACTAACAAGTCACCATCTTTTACTTCAGCACCCGTCCGAATGATGCCGCGTTCATCCAGGTTACGAAGAGCATCTTCGCCAACGTTAGGAATATCACGGGTAATTTCTTCAGGTCCGAGCTTTGTATCACGAGATTCTGACTCGTATTCTTCAATATGAATCGATGTGTAAACATCATCTTTTACAAGACGTTGATTCATAATAATCGCATCTTCATAGTTATAACCATCCCATGTCATGAAAGCAACAAGGACGTTACGGCCTAGAGCTAATTCTCCTAATTCCATTGAAGGTCCATCAGCAAGAATTTCTCCCTTGGTTACTCGGTTACCCACAGCAACAATAGGACGTTGGTTATAACAAGTTCCTTGGTTGGAACGGATGAATTTTAACATACGGTATTTATCAAGGTTACCTTTAACCTCTTGACCATCGACCACATTAATACGACGCACCCAAACTTCACGAGCTTCCACATGTTCAACGATACCTTCGTGCTTACAGATCACGGCTGCACCTGAGTCTTTACCAGATACATATTCCATACCTGTTCCAACACGAGGAGCTTCAGGCTGCATCAATGGAACAGCTTGACGTTGCATGTTCGCACCCATTAGTGCACGGTTGGAGTCATCATTTTCTAGGAATGGGATACACGCTGTAGCGGCAGAAACAACCTGCTTAGGCGATACATCCATGTAGTCAATACGTTCACGCTTGACCACTGTGTTTTCACCACGGAAACGAGCAACTACTTCATCATCTAAGAAGGATCCGTCGTCATCTAAGCGAGAGTTCGCTTGGGCAACTACGTAGTTATCTTCTTCGTCCGCAGTCAGGTAATCAATACGGGACGTTACTTTACCAGTATCCGGGTCAACCCTGCGATATGGTGTTTCGATAAATCCAAAGCGGTTGACTTTCGCGTATGATGACAGCGAGTTAATCAAACCAATGTTTGGACCCTCTGGCGTTTCAATTGGACACATCCGGCCATAGTGGGAGTAGTGAACGTCACGAACTTCCATCCCAGCCCGTTCACGAGTTAAACCACCAGGTCCTAATGCAGAGAGACGACGCTTGTGCGTTAATTCAGCAAGCGGGTTTGTTTGGTCCATGAACTGTGATAATTGTGAGCTGCCAAAGAATTCTTTAATAGAAGCAATAACTGGACGAATGTTGATTAATTGCTGCGGTGTGATCGTTGCAGTGTCCTGAATAGACATTCTTTCACGAACGACACGCTCCATACGGGATAATCCAATACGGAATTGATTCTGAAGCAATTCACCAACAGAACGAAGACGTCTGTTACCTAAATGGTCGATATCATCTGTATCGCCTACTCCATGTAATAGATTAAAGAAGTAGCTAATTGAAGCTATGATATCAGCCGGTGTAATATTTTTAATTGGTTCTGCCACATAAGCATTACCTAATACATTAATTACTTTTTCACTTTCATCACCAGGAGCATAAATCTTAATGTCCTGAAGAGTGATTTCCTCTTCTACTACGCCGCCATATGGATTAAAGCCTTTGAAATTAATATTCTTTTCAAGGGCAGGGATAATTCTATCAAGATTTCTTCTATCAAGAATGGTTCCCTTTTCAGCAATAATTTCACCTGTTTCAGGATCTGCAAGGGATTCTGCTAATCGTTGGTTGAATAAACGATTTTTAATATGGAGCTTTTTATTAATTTTATAGCGGCCTACATTTGCTAGATCATAACGCTTAGGATCAAAGAAACGTGAAACCAATAAACTCTTAGCGTTATCTACGGTAGGTGGTTCACCTGGACGCAGACGCTCATAAATTTCTAAAAGGGCCTTTTCGACACCTTCCGTATTGTCTTTTTCAAGTGTATTACGGATGTATTCGTTGTCCCCAATCAATTCAATGATTTCTTGATCAGAGCCGAAACCAAGTGCACGCAAAAGAACCGTAACGGGCAGTTTCCGAGTACGATCTATTCTCACATAAACGACATCTTTAGCGTCAGTTTCATACTCCAGCCAAGCGCCTCGGTTCGGAATGACGGTAGCCGAAAAGCCCCTCTTTCCATTTTTATCAAACTTTCCACTATAGTAAACACTCGGAGAGCGCACTAATTGCGAAACGATAACACGTTCTGCCCCGTTAATGACAAACGTACCTGTTTCCGTCATAAGTGGAAAATCACCCATAAATACATCTTGATCTTTTACTTCGCCTGTTTCTTTGTTCACAAGACGTACTTTTACACGCAATGGAGCAGAATATGTAACGTCCCGTTCTTTTGATTCCTCTACTGAATACTTTGGATCGCCAAGACTGTAATCAATAAATTCTAGTGATAGGTTACCGGTAAAGTCCTCGATTGGTGAAATATCCTGGAACATTTCACGCAAACCCTCATCAAGAAACCATTGATAGGAAGAGGTTTGGATTTCAATAAGGTTTGGTAATTCTAAAACTTCACTGATTCGTGCGTAACTTCTTCGTTGGCGGTGTCGTCCATACTGAACTAGTTGACCTGTCAACTGATTCACCCCTCAAATCAAGCGTTATTATTAAAAATCTATAAACGTTTATGGAATAGAAATTTACTTCCTTTTCCAGTAAACAAAAAGAAAAAGGGTTTTTAACTAAAAACCACATTTTCACATTTTGACTATTATTTTGTCATCATTTCCTAAATATCCCTTTAATATACAAGAAATTCAAGTATTTATAGGAATAATTCGGAAATTATTATGATGGCATTTTATAATGCTATCATAGTGACATTTCCAAGTCAACTTTTTTGTGCCCTTATGACAAAATAACCTTTGGATTTGTCAATAGTTTCGACGTGGTTAAATAAATTATTTAATTTTTCAATCGCGGAAGGTGCACCTTGCTTCTTTTGAATGACAACCCAGAGTTCACCCTGTGCAGATAGATGTGTAAAACTTTGTTCAAAAATATCATGAACTGTTTTTTTCCCTGCTCTAATCGGTGGATTGGTTAGTATAGCAGCAAATGTGTTTTCTTTCACATTTAATAAACGATCACTTTCATAGATTCTTACATTCTGAATCCGATTAAGTTCTGCATTAACCTTCGCCAATTCAATAGCCCGTTCATTAACATCAACCATATGTACCATACGATCATGATAATATTTTGCAAGAGAAAGGCCAATTGGGCCATAGCCACAGCCCACATCGAGAAGGCACCCCTCAGCATTTGGCATTTCAAAAGACTCAATTAACAAACGTGAGCCGAAATCTACCTCTCTTTTTGAAAACACACCGTTATCTGTTTTAAAGCGAAAAGTGTTATTTTTTAAGGTGTAATCCCAATATTTCGGATCACTTTCAACCTTTTGTGTTCGAGAATAGTAGTGTTCAGACAAATGACTCACCTCCGAGGATTTAATAATTGAAGATAATGGAGGAAAGGAAACATTAAAGAATTAATTAAGTCAAAAAAAGCCCGCTTATTCAGCGAGCTCGTTTTGTGATTGGGCCAGAGCGCCAAAGCGCTTCAGCTTATCTTAATTACTTAACTTCAACGTTTGCTCCAACTTCAGCAAGTTTAGCTTTAACTTCTTCAGCCTCTTCTTTAGAAACGCCTTCTTTAACAGCTTTTGGAGTGTTGTCAACAAGATCTTTTGCTTCTTTAAGTCCAAGACCAGTGATTTCACGTACTACTTTGATAACCTTGATTTTTTGGTCGCCAGGGCTAGCAAGGATTACGTCAAATTCAGTTTGCTCTTCAACAGCAGCAGCTCCAGCTCCGCCTACCATTGCTACAGGAGCAGCAGCAGTTACGCCGAATTCTTCTTCGATTGCTTTTACTAGATCGTTAAGTTCTAAAACAGTCATAGTTTTAACTGCTTCAATGATTTGTTCTTTAGTCATGATTAATTTTCCTCCTTAGTTTTCGTTCAAATTTATTGGTTTGACGTTAAGGCTGTCAGCTTCAGCTCCCAGCAGCTAAGCGGTCGCTTATGCTTTTCTAGCTTACGCGCCTTGTTCTTCTTTTTGTTCTGCAACTGCTTTTGTAACAAGAGCAAGGTTGCGGATTGGAGCTTGTAGAACTGAAAGTAACATAGATAGTAAACCTTCGCGTGATGGTAGGTCTGCAAGAGCTTTAATTTCTTCAGCTGTTGCTACGTTCCCTTCAATTACACCTGCTTTAAGCTCAAGTGCTTCATGCTTTTTCGCAAAGTCGTTCAAGATCTTAGCTGGTGCTACTACATCTTCAGTACTGAACGCGATTGCGTTTGGACCTGTTAATGCAGCGTTTAATGCTTCAAGACCATTTGCTTCAGCCGCACGGCGTGTCATTGAGTTTTTGTAAACTTTGAATTCCACACCAGCTTCACGAAGCTGTTTACGAAGTTCAGTTACTTCTGCAACTGAAAGACCACGGTAATCAACAACAACTGTTGATACACTGTTCTTTAATTTATCAGCAATTTCGCTAACGATTTGTTGCTTTAATTCGATTGCACTGCTCATCTTTACACCTCCTGTAGATTGTCTACATTTATACCAGGCAGATAAAAGCCTCCATATCGAGCGTTGACATGGAGGCAGGATAACAACTGATCACTCAGCTATTTATATCGCATTACCTCGGCAGGAAATTAAGCGCGATATGCGCACCTGCTGTCTACAGTACAAATGTTATTATTTTAAACAACAAAATAGATTATATAAAATCTATTTTAGAATGTCAATTGGTAATTATTACTTCACTGCTACAGATGAAGGATCCACTTTTACGCCAGGTCCCATTGTTGAAGCAACTGTTACGTTCTTCATGTAAGTTCCTTTTGCTGCAGATGGCTTCACTTTTAGTAAAGTTTCAAATACAGTGTTAAAGTTTTCAACAAGCTTTTCGTTTTCAAAAGATGCTTTACCGATTGGCACGTGGATGTTACCAGACTTGTCAACGCGGTATTCAACTTTACCTGCTTTAATTTCGTTAATCGCACGAGTTACATCAAATGTAACTGTTCCTGTTTTA
Organism: Neobacillus drentensis; assembly: GCF_036962125.1. Taxonomy (GTDB): domain Bacteria; phylum Bacillota; class Bacilli; order Bacillales; family Cytobacillaceae; genus Neobacillus; species Neobacillus drentensis_B. The sequence continues at coordinate 18,909 of NZ_JBALOA010000041.1, read as the reverse complement.
GGGTTTGGCATTAAGCCTTTAGGTCCTAAAACACGACCAAGTTTACCAACTTCACCCATCATGTCAGGAGTTGCTACGATTACATCAAATTCAAACCAACCTTGTTGGATTTTGTTGATGTACTCTGCATCGCCTACATAATCAGCACCAGCTGCTTCTGCTTCTTTAACTTTTTCCCCTTTAGCGAAAACTAAAACGCGTTGCGTTTTACCAGTTCCGTTTGGAAGCACTACTGCACCACGGATTTGTTGGTCAGCTTTCTTAGGGTCTACACCTAAACGGAATGCCGCTTCAAGAGTCGCATCAAATTTAGCGTAGTTTGTTTCTTTTGCAAGACCAATTGCTTCAACAATTGGGTATGCTTTTAAGCGGTCTACAAGCTTTGAAGCTTCTAAATACTTCTTACCTTTTTTAGCCATTTTAATTTCCTCCTAGATTGTGGTTTTAGCGAATAATTCTCCCACGGCGAAAAGCGGAGGCGCCCCTAGGCGCCGCAGCTAGCCCACGAAAAAGGTTGCGAGTGTTTATAACGTCGCAACCCCTTCATTTTACAAAAACAATCAGTTACATGGATTAATCTTCGATGACGATACCCATGCTGCGAGCAGTACCTTCAACCATACGCATTGCTGCTTCTACGCTAGCTGCGTTTAGGTCAGGCATTTTCTGTTCCGCAATCTCGCGTACTGTATTACGCTTAACTGTTGCTACTTTATTACGGTTAGGTTCACCAGAACCAGACTGGATTCCAGCTGCTACTTTCAAAAGAACGGCAGCAGGAGGAGTTTTCGTAATAAATGTAAATGAACGGTCTTCAAATACCGTGATTTCAACAGGAATGATCAAACCAGCTTGATCAGCTGTACGAGCGTTAAATTCTTTACAGAATCCCATGATGTTAACACCGGCTTGACCTAGTGCAGGTCCAACTGGTGGTGCAGGGTTTGCTTTCCCAGCAGGAATTTGTAATTTAACGACTTTAATTACTTTTTTAGCCACGAGACACACCTCCTTAAAGTCCGTGATGTGGTAATAGGGTCTTTTAGGAACCCTCCCACTCAGGCATCTGTCTTTATCTATTGATCATAAAGAACTTGACATAAGTCTTGTCTCACATGGAGACATACTGACCTATGAAATATTACCACTTTTTAAAAATGATTTCAAGTTTTTTTACATTAAAGTTTTTCAATCTGCGTAAAATCAAGCTCTACAGGTGTGTCGCGACCGAACATATTAACAAGAACTTTAAGTTTTGCTTTGTCCTTATCCATCTCTTCAACAGAGCCAGTAAAGTTAGCAAATGGACCTTCTTTAACGCGAACTGTTTCGCCAATTTCATAATTTGCATCGACACGAGTTTCAGTGACACCCATTCTTTTCAGAACAACCGCTACTTCTTCGGGAAGTAATGGTGTTGGTTTAGAACCTCCGCCTGATGAACCAACAAAGCCTGTTACACCAGGAGTATTTCGAACCACATACCATGAATCATCTGTCATCACAATTTCAACCAATACATAACCTGGAAACACCTTACGTTTGACTACCTTTTTCTTGCCGTTTTTAATCTCAGTCTCTTCTTCTTCAGGAACAACTACACGGAAAATCTTATCTGTCATTCCCATTGATTCAACACGTTTTTCTAAATTTGCTTTTACTTTATTTTCATAACCTGAGTAAGTATGTAGTACATACCAATTTTTTTCCATTTAAGAGGACTTGTACGTCCGTCCCTCCCTATTTATTAGTCATTGACTATTTTTTAAACAAATAAAAAACCCGTTATACGGGCTTTTGATAAAAAATTCCTTTATTAATCACCATTATACCATGAATAATGATTTATTATTCAAGAATTAAGCGAATCAATTTTGAAATCCCTAAATCTAAAACGGCAAAGAACGCTGCGAAAAATACAACGGTCGATAGTACAGTAATCGTCGAGCGCGTTAATTCCCCACGTTTTGGCCAACTTACTTTTCTCATCTCACGGAAAATATCACTGAAGAACTTCTTTATGCGCTGCATTGTAAGTAACCCCCAAAATCTAAAAATAACTGCAAGAATATATGATGACTATTTTGTTTCTCGATGTATGGTATGGGTCGTGCAAGTTTTGCAGAATTTTTTCAATTCTAGTCTCTCTGTTTGTGTCTGCTTGCTGATCGTCGAATAATTACGCGAGCCGCAAACAGCACAGGAAAGGATAACCTTTTTACTCATTTCGACACCTTTACCTAATTTTCTATTATATCCTTAAAAATGTAACATGTGCCCTAATTATTGTCAATAACCTTTGGAAACGGTTCAAATATATGACATAAAACATGATATTAGAGTGAGAATTCGCGCAGTTCTAAATAGCGTTCCAGCTTTCTTTTGACTCGCTGCAGGGCATTATCAATTGATTTCACATGACGATTAAGTTCCTCAGAAATTTCTTGATAGGATTGTCCATCTAAGTAGAGGGCTAAAACCTTTCTCTCTAAGTCACTTAATAATTCAGTCATTTTAAATTCAATGTGGTCGAATTCTTCTTGATTAATAATTAATTCCTCTGGGTCAAGAACCTTGGCCCCCGATAAAACATCCATCAATGTTCTATCAGATTCCTCATCATAAATTGGCTTGTCCAATGAAACATACGAATTTAACGGGATATGCTTTTGCCTTGTGGCGGTTTTAATGGCTGTAATAATCTGACGAGTAATACATAGCTCGGCAAACGCTTTAAAAGAGGTTAGCTTGTCCTCCCGAAAGTCACGAATGGCTTTGTACAATCCAATCATACCTTCTTGGACAATATCCTCTTTATCAGCTCCAATTAAAAAATAGGACCTTGCTTTTGCACGTACAAAATTACGATACTTGTGGATTAAATAATCCAATGCTTCACTATCACCTTGGTGCACTAAATCAACAATCTCTTCGTCCTCCATTATGAGGAACTGCTGGTTGACCTTTGTTCCGAAGTCCGTACTCAAAGTAGATCCCCTCCACCGAACAAGCATAGTTAGTAATAGTATACATGACTATTTTTTCAAAGTCCACGTTCACTTTTGCCCTCTGCGCCACTTTTCAAAAATTTCTGCCATTTCGTCGCTCATGTTTATTTTTGAGACTGGTTTTTTCTCTTGAATCTTCTTCACTTTCTTTTCGATACCGCGTTCAATTGCCGACATTTCGATCAGGAGCTCCCGAGCAGATTTCCTTAATGCACCTTGTCCAAATATGGCCCATTGCTCGGTAAAATCGGAGGTTGCTACATGAATTTGCGTTCGGCGATTATTTAGACTAATCGCCATTTTTTCTATCCGTTCATCTGCTGTTTCATTTTCTTTTGTAAAAATGACTTCTACTTGATGGTTCTTATATTTCTTTTCTGTTCCCTGCACATAGTAGGCATCAAAAACAACAATCACACGATATCCGGAATAGGCTTGATATTCTGCCATTCTTTCCACGAGGCGATCCCTTGCTGCTGGCAAATCCCGATCCTTTAATGCTCTTAGTTCCGGCCAGGCTCCAATAATGTTATATCCGTCAACAAGCAGGATATCCATAGGTTAACTCTCGAGCGGGTGTCGTTTTCGATATACCTCATACATGAGTATAGATGCAGCAACAGAAGCATTTAAAGAAGTCACCTTACCAACCATTGGGAGATGAATGAGAAAGTCACATTTATCCCGGATGAGTCGTCCCATTCCTTTTCCTTCGCTGCCAATTACGATACCCAGCGGCAGCGTCCCATCTAGCCTGCGGTAATCATCTTTTCCTGAAGCATCTGTTCCAGCAATCCAAATACCGCGGTCCTTTAATTCATCGATTGTCCTCGCCATATTTGTGACGCGGACGACAGGGATATGTTCAATCGCACCCGTGGAGGCTTTGGCGACTGTTGCCGTTAACCCGACAGCTCGGCGCTTTGGAATAATGATTCCATGGGCTCCCACAGTATCTGCCGTTCTCATTATTGATCCGAGATTGTGAGGATCCTCTATTTCATCAAGTAATAAAAAGAAAGGCGGCTGATTACTCTTTTCTGCTGCTGCAAATAAATCATCGATTTCCGCATATTGATAGGCGGCCACGTAAGCAAGAACACCTTGATGATTTTCATCCGCGATTTGGTCAATTTTTTTCTTTGGAACAAATTGAACAATTACATTTGCTTCCTTTGCTAATTGGGTAATTTGCTGCATCTGCCCGCGCTGGGACCCTTCAGCTATTAAGATTTTATTAATATCCCTTTCTGATTTCAGCGCTTCAATAACTGGATTTTTACCGACAATATATTCTTGATTCTTTTCCATCCTAGCGTTCCTCCTTCCTTTCATCCACATATAATAAGGCTGTCTTAATTAGTTCTTCCATCCGCTCTATTCGACCCGTTAAATACAAATAACCCATCAACGCTTCGAACGCCGTACTGTAATGATAGGTTTGGACATCTGTATTTTTAGGTACAGAGCCAGATTTTGCATTTCGACCGCGCATAATTACCGCTAATTCTTCCTCATCGAGAAGATGATTATCCATCATTTGAAAGAGGATTTTGCACTGTGCCTTCGCTGATACGTATGTAGTACCAGTCCTGTGTAATTGATTCGGTCTTACCTGCCCGCTATACAGGAGGTGGCGCCTTACATAGGTTTCGTAAATGGCGTCACCCATATAGGCAAGGGCGAGACTATTCAATTGTTTGGCATCGACTGTCTGTTCGTATTCAAGCATGAATTAGCCTCTTTTCCACCTTGTACCTTGCGGGGTATCTTCTAAAATAATGTTCATTTCCTTAAGCTGATCTCTAATTTGGTCAGATAATTGGAAATCACGGTCTTTCCGGGCCTGGATTCGCTTTTCAATTAGTGCATCAATTTCTTCATCGAGCATTTCTTCCTTTTCCATCGTCAACCCTAAGACATGGAATAAGTCCTCAAATTGTTTCGTAAAGGCATCGATTACAGCAACAGCCGTATTTTTTTCTAACAGATAATAATTAGCCAGTTTCGAGAGATCAAATAAAACGGAAATAGCCTTCGCTGTGTTGAAATCATCATCCATCGCCTCGATAAACTGTTGTTGAGCTTCGGCTATTTTATCAAGCCATTCTTGATTATTATCCGTTAAGTCAGTACTTGCTTCTTTCCGATGTTTTAAGTTTTGGTAGGAAGTCGTTAAGCGTTCGAAGGCAGCTCTCGTACTTTCCAGCAATTCCTCACTGTAGTTAATCGGATTGCGATAATGAACGGATAACATGAAAAATCGTAACACTTGTGGATTATGTTTCTTGATAATGTCATGAACTAACACAAAGTTTCCTAGCGATTTTGACATTTTTTCATTATCTATATTGATATAGCCATTGTGCATCCAGTAACGGGAAAATAATTTCCCTGACAGTGCTTCTGACTGGGCAATTTCATTTTCATGATGCGGGAAGGTTAAATCCTGACCGCCTGCATGAATATCAATTGTTTCACCCAGATACTTTTTCGCCATTGCCGAGCACTCAATATGCCACCCCGGACGGCCAAGACCCCATGGGCTTTCCCAGTAGATTTCCCCTTCCTTTGCCGATTTCCACAAAGCAAAGTCTAAATCATCTTGTTTTCGATCGCCGACTTCAATTCTAGCGCCTACCTGCAAATCATCAATTGATTGATGTGATAACTTCCCATAATCATCGAATTTTCTTGTCCGGAAATAGACATCCCCCGCAGATTCATATGCAAAGCCTTTTTCAATTAATTGACTAATAAAGTCAATAATAATATCCATATTTTCCATTACCCGAGGATGAACATCTGCCTTTTTGCATCCTAAGGCTGTGACATCTTCAAAATAAGCATGAATAAAACGGTCAGCAATCGTTGGAACCTCTTCTCCTAACTGGTTGGCAGCACGGATTAATTTGTCGTCAACATCAGTAAAATTGGAAACATATTTAACATCGTAGCCGCGATATTCTAAATAGCGGCGGACCGTATCAAAAACGATAGCCGGACGGGCATTACCAATATGAATATAATTATAGACAGTCGGACCGCAAACATACATTTTTACCTTTCCCTCTTCCAGCGGTACAAAAGCCTCTTTTTTACGTGTTAGTGTATTATAAAGTTGAATGGCCATTAACTTTTATCCTTTCTCCTTTTAATTCTTCGAGTTCATACATTAATCGATCCAAGTCGTTTTGCATTTCTCTTAAGCGGTCTGCCACAGGGTCTGGCAAGTCGCAATGATTTAAGTCTCTGGTAATCCTTCTTCCATCCTGGATGACTACTCTGCCTGGAATCCCTACTACCGTAGAATTAGGGGGTACTTCCTTCAAAACGACTGATCCTCCGCCAATTTTAGAATTTTCTCCAACAGTGATCGAACCGAGTACCTTAGCACCTGTAGCAATCAGGACATTATCCTTAACCGTCGGATGCCGTTTTCCTTTTTCTTTCCCTGTTCCACCAAGTGTTACCCCTTGATATATAGTTACATTATCCCCAATTTCACACGTTTCCCCAATAACAACCCCCATTCCGTGGTCAATAAAAAATCGTCTGCCTATTTTTGCTCCAGGATGGATTTCAATACCAGTGAAAAACCGGCTTACTTGTGAGATAACCCTAGCTAGAAAAAATAACTTTCGATTAAAGAGTGCATGCGCGAATCGATGTGCCCAAATGGCATGCAAGCCTGAATATGTTAGGATGACTTCTAAATAACTTCTTGCTGCAGGATCCTGCTCAAAAACAACCTCTACGTCCTCCCTCAACTTCTTGAACATTACCATTCTCCCCCTATTGTTTGGTAAATAAAAAAGAAATAAAAAACGCCTCTGTCATCACGACAGAGGCGCTTACACGCGGTTCCACTCTGATTAGACCGATAAGCTAGGTAACATCAGCTTAAATAGTAGTCTCACTCTACCTGTTAACGGATAGGTTCCGCCTATTTCTACTCAGAGTTGACTCGTTTCGAAACAGGGCTCAGAGGTGCATTTCAAATTAGGAGAGGCTTCAACCACTTTCAGCCGGTGATGGTTTTCTCTTTCAAGCATCCTTTTTTTACTTATCCTCTTCAACACTTTAGGATTATAGAATTGTTTACTTTACTATATTACATTTTGTTCTTAATGTTAACTAATAATTTTATTAATTCTTGTTTGAACTTTATTTTTTCCTAAAAGTTCAATTGCCTGTGGCAGGTCTGGCCCATGGGTTTGGCCTGTAACTGCTGCCCGAATTGGCATAAATAGGTTTTTTCCCTTTTGACCCGTCGATTTTTGAACTGCCTTCATAGCAGCCTTTATTCCATCAGCTCGGAAAATTTCTAATTGGTCAAGTTCATGCGAAAAGGCCTTTAACACTTCTGGAACCGTTTCTCCTGCTAGAATTTCCTTCGAATCCTCTTCATAGTCCACATCATCTTTAAAGAACATATCGGACAATTCCACGATTTCAGCGCCATAACTCAATTTTTCCTGTAAAAGCTCAACAAGCCCCTGAACCCATTGCTGCTGTTCATCTGTCAGGCTTTCATTTAGGCGGCCCGCTTTAACTAAGTGTGGCAGGGCTAGCTCCACTACACGGTTAACGTCAACCTTTTTCATGTATTGGTTATTCATCCATAATAGTTTCTGCTTATCGAATAAGGCTGGTGATTTGGATAAGCGATTGGCATCAAATATTTCAATAAACTCGTTCTTCGAGTACAGCTCTTCTTCACCAGCTGGTGACCAGCCGAGGAGCGTAATAAAGTTAAATAACGCTTCTGGCAAATAACCTAATTCTTCATATTGCTCGATGAACTGGATGATTGATTCATCCCGCTTACTTAACTTCTTACGGCTTTCATTCACAATCAACGTCATGTGGCCAAAAATCGGCGGCTCCCAGCCCAGTGCTTCATAGACCATCAATTGTTTTGGTGTGTTCGAAATATGATCATCACCACGGAGCACATGAGAGATTTTCATTAAATAATCATCAATCGTTACCGCAAAGTTATAGGTTGGCGTGCCATCCTTTTTAATAATGACCCAATCGCCCATCCCTTCGGATTCAAAGGAAACACTTCCTTTTACCATATCATCAAATGTATAAGTTTTTCCCTCAGGGACGATAATTCGAATACTTGGCTGACGTCCTTCACTTTCTAACTCTTGGCGTTGTTCTTCCGTTAAATGACGGCATTTTCCCGAATAATGCGGCGTCTCGCCTCGTTCTGTCTGAGCTTCCCGCTCTGCTTCAATCTCAGCTTCGGTACAATAGCATTTATATGCATGGCCCTCAGCTAATAATTGGTTATAGTAGGTTTCATAAATATCATTTCGTTCCGATTGGCGGTACGGGCCGTATTCGCCGCCGACATCAACACTTTCATCCCAATCCATTCCCAGCCATTTTAAATATTTTAACTGGCTTTCTTCTCCGCCTTCAATATTTCTCTTTTTATCCGTATCTTCAATACGAATAATAAATTTCCCACCCTGATTGCGTGCAAATAAATAATTAAATAATGCTGTCCGGGCGTTACCAATATGTAAATGTCCTGTTGGACTCGGAGCATATCTTACACGAACTTCGTTTGACATCCTTAAGCCTCCAATATTAATGGTTTCAACTGATTATTTTATCACTCTATTGAATTTCAAGAAAGGCTATTCATGAACCTTTCTTAACAAAACAACCGCTTGAGAGGCAATTCCTTCCCCTCTGCCAGTAAAACCTAACTTCTCTGTGGTGGTTGCCTTAACATTAATTTGTTCTGGCGAGGCTTCTAGCAATTCGGCAATCCTTTCGCGCATTTGTTCAATATAAGGGGCCATTTTAGGCTTTTGAGCAATAATTGTACAATCTGCATTCACCAGCTCATACCCTTTATTTTTTACCAATTGCCATACATGCTCCATCAGCTTCGAGGAATCTGCATCTTTAAAATTAGGATCGGTATCAGGAAAATGTTTGCCAATATCTCCCTCTCCAATAGCACCGAGGCAGGCATCGGAAACGGTATGTAATAACACATCCGCATCGGAATGACCTAGTAAACCCCTATCATAAGGAATGTTAATCCCGCCTATTATCAGCGGACGGCCTTCTGTTAATTGGTGGACATCAAAGCCCTGACCTATTCGAAACATCTAAAAAACTCCCTTTTTCCATTTGTCTAGTTTACAGCACCTAAGGAAAAATCGACTACCTTTCTCCTACTCAAGGTGTTTTCGCTTTTCTAATATTGCTTCTGCAAAATATAAATCTTCTGGTGTGGTTAATTTGATATTATCGTAATCCCCTTCAACCATCGTAACCGGATAACCGAGCCGCTCCACTAAACTAGCATCATCGGTTCCTAGGTAGTGATCTATTTCTGCCCTTTGATAGGCTTCCATCAAAAGTGAAATACGAAAAGCTTGTGGGGTTTGAACAGCCCACAAGCTTGAACGTTCGACAGTTTCAACCACCGTACCGTCTTGTACCTTTTTGATCGTATCCTTTACGGGTACTCCTAAAATGGCTGCCCCTGTTTCTTCGGCCATTTGTGTTAAACGGTCGATATGCTCTTTACAGATAAACGGACGTGCCGCATCATGGACAAGAATCACCCCGACGGTTTCCACGGTTTTAAGCGCATTGTATATGCTATCCTGACGTTCTTTTCCACCAGGCACGAAGTGGATTGCTTTTGTAACATGAAACTTAATTAGTAAGTCTTTAAATTCCTTTTCATCTTGTGGATGGAGCGCAACAATAATCTTGCTGCAGGCTTTATCCTGTTCAAACACCCTCAATGTATGGATCAATACAGGTACCCCATTAAGCTCTAATAAAAGCTTGTTTTTCCCTGCTCCCATTCTTTTTCCCTGACCTGCTGCCGGGAGAATGACCTGGTAAGTCATATAAATACCCCACTCTATTCTGACTGGCTTCAGCACCTAGGGGCTTTCTGGTCTAAGCCCCTAAACCTGGCGCTTCTAGCTTTTATATTTAAAGTGCTTTTTCTAATAGTTTTGGTTTTGCAAAAATCATTCTTCCAGCAGATGTCTGGAGAACACTTGTGACGAGAACTTCAATTCGTTTGCCGATATATTCTCTTCCTTCTTCGACAACAATCATGGTTCCGTCATCTAAGTAGGCAACACCCTGATGATACTCTTTTCCATCCTTAATCACTTGGACTGTTAATTCCTCGCCCGGAAGAACAACCGGCTTAACAGCATTCGCTAAATCATTAATATTTAGCACGGAAACATTCTGCAATTCACAGACCTTATTCAAATTAAAATCATTGGTGACTAAAATACCATTTGTGATTTTCGCTAATTTGACCAACTTTGAATCTACTTCACTAATTTCCTCAAAGTCACCTTCATAAATTTCAACCTTAATAGCCAGTTCCTTTTGAATGCGATTTAAGATATCTAACCCTCTGCGGCCGCGATTTCGTTTTAAAACATCGGATGAATCAGCAATATGCTGTAATTCCTCGAGGACAAACTGTGGAATGACAATCGTACCTTCTAAAAACCCTGTCTGACAAATATCAGCTATACGCCCATCAATAATCACGCTAGTATCTAGGATTTTTAACGGCTGAATCGTTTCCTTATCATTCTCGTCATCACTAGATTTTTTCTTATGACTGCGATTTCCAAAAAGTCCTAGCAGTTCATCCCTTTTCTTAAAACCTACTTGAAAACCAAGATAGCCAAATACAATAGTCAGCAAGATTGGTACAACTTCATTTAAAATCGGCACTTGAACGGCATTAAGGGCAAATCCGATTAAAAAGGCAACCAGTAACCCGAATATGAGACCTACACTCCCAAAAAGGACATCGGTCACAGGAATTTTTACTAAAGAATCTTCCGCCCATTTAATAAAATTAAAGACATAATCTACTGCCCAAAAGGTAATAAGGTAAAAAATAATAGCACCTAAAACAGCAGTGATATACGAGTTGTTAATTACGGGAATGTCATTAATATGAAGTAAATTGAACAATTCCGGTAATAACAAAATTCCAAGCGTACCACCCATAATGAGGAAGCAAGCCTGCACAATACGTTTTAACATTCCTTCACCTCCTCTACTCATTATAAACATATTCATAAAAATGAAACCTTAAATTATCGATTATTTTTCCCTTAAAGGTTCTTATTAATCATAGCTGCTATGAATTATTTTGAGTAGATGATTACTCCCCATAGGGTAGCATTGGAAAATTTTCGTGTCAAACAATTGGAGTTTTTTTACTTTTATTAGTTTTTAAAGATGACGGTCAGTATATAACCGCTCTTTAATTAGTTTAAAGCCTTCCTTAATCTTTTTGGCACGGACTTCCCCGATTCCTTCAACATCATCAAGTTCTTCAACTGTTGCTGTAATGATTTTGGATAGTTCACCAAAGCTGCTAATGAGATTCTCAATAATGATCGAGGGAAGTCTTGGAATCTTATTTAGGATTCGATAGCCGCGTGGATTTTTATTTTCATCGAGATGAACATAGCCTAGATATCCCATTAGTTTTAATAGGACCATATCCTCAATCGTTCCACTAGTCGCCATTGCTTGCATCTTGCCGAGTACATCTCTTGCCTTGACGTCGCGGTCAGAGGCGTAATCCTTAATAATAAGCATTGTTTCCGCTTCTAGGTCGGTTAATATTTCATTGAGCTGCAGGCGAATAAGACGGCCTTCTGTTCCTAATTCATGTAAATAGGTTAGCAGTTCATTTTTGATCTTTAGGACCATTTCAAAACGGTGAATTACCAGTAAAAAGTCATTATAAGTAACCGACTCTTCGAATTCAAGAATACTTAGATTGGTGATACTTTGTTCCAGAACCGTTTTATATTTTTCAAGCGTCTGAATCGCTTGATTGGCTTTTGTTAAAATCACCGCGATATCCTTTAAGGCGTACCGGAAGTTTCCTTGATAGAGGGTGATAACATTTCTCCTTTGGGAGATGGCAATAACTAGGGCCTTCGTTTGTTTTGCGGTTCTTTCAGCTGTGCGGTGCCTCATTCCTGTTTCAGAAGAGGGGATATCGGAGTCAGGAACTAGCTGGGCATTGGCAAACAGAATTTTATTCCCTAATTCATTAAGAATAATCGCACCGTCCATTTTGGCCAATTCATATAAAAAGCTTGGCGAAAAAGGGCAATTAATCTCAAAGCCGCCATCAACGATACCTTTTACTTTTTCATTAAAACCAATAACAATGAGACCTCCTGTGTTAGCACGAAGGACATTGTCGATTCCCTCCCGAATGGGTGTACCCGGTGCAAGGAACTGTAATACTTCACTTACGGTATGCTCACCAAGCTTTTTACTTTCCATCTGCTACCCTCCCAACGCTGCCTTTAATGCTTCACTTACATTGGAAACACCAATAAGTTCGACTCCGTTTGGTCCCTTCCAGCCACTAAGATTATTGGCAGGCAGAATCACTCGTTCAAAACCCAGTTTAGCCGCTTCTTGAACACGCTGTTCAATTCTAGATACCCTTCTTACTTCCCCAGTTAAGCCGACCTCGCCAATAATACAGTCAGTCGGTCTTGTCGGTTTATCTCTAAAACTCGATGCAATACTTACAGCAACCGCTAAATCAATCGCTGGCTCATCCAATTTCACGCCTCCAGCGACTTTTAAGTAGGCATCCTGGTTCTGCAACAGCATCCCTACTCTTTTTTCCAAAACCGCCATTAACAGCGGGACTCGGTTATGATCGATTCCAGTAGCCATTCTCCTTGGGTTCCCAAAACTCGTCGGGGAAATTAACGCTTGAATTTCAACAAGGACCGGTCTTGTCCCTTCCATTGATGCAACGACGGTTGAACCAGATGCACCCCGTGACCGCTCTTCTAAAAATATTTCTGAGGGATTAGCTACTTCTTCAAGACCCAATTCTTTCATTTCAAAAATGCCCATTTCATTGGTTGAACCAAAACGGTTTTTTACTGCCCGCAATATCCGGTAGGTATGGTGTCTTTCACCTTCAAAATAAAGGACAGTATCAACCATATGCTCTAACAGCCTTGGACCAGCAATTGACCCTTCTTTTGTTACGTGGCCGACAATGAAGATGGCAATCCCTTTGGTCTTCCCAATCCTCATTAATTCTGACGTACACTCTCGGACCTGAGAAACACTCCCCGGGGCACTTGTTACATCGGGATGAAAGACTGTTTGAATTGAATCTATAATGACAAAGCTAGGATTCGTACTATCGATGGTTCGGTTAATTTCTTCAAGATTCGTTTCAGAATAAACGAGGAGATTTTCAGAAGATATTCCTAATCGTTCGGCACGTAGTTTTGTCTGTCGTACCGATTCTTCACCAGATATGTATAAAACCTGATTTCCTTTAGTGGCCAGTTGTGATGAAACCTGTAAGAGAAGGGTTGACTTCCCTATTCCAGGGTCACCGCCAATAAGCACTAATGATCCCTTGACCACGCCGCCGCCAAGGACTCGATTTAGTTCGTTTAAATCGGTTAGAATTCGTGGCTCATTCTCCACTTCAATCGAATTAATAGGTATTGGTTTTGCTAACAATCCTGTTCCCGTTTGAGAATGCGCAAATGCACCTCTCCTCGAGGCACCGGTTACTTCAACTTCCTCGACCATCTTATTCCACTCACCGCAGCCAGGGCATTTCCCCATCCATTTTGGTGATTCATATCCACAGTCCTGACACATAAACTTAGTCTTTCGTTTAGCCATTTTTCCTTCGATCCTCTCTTACGACGCTAGCTCTTTTTTGGAGCCAGATTTTGCTAATACATTAAGGTTACCACACCTATTTTATTTTTTCATTTGAAAAAGTCGATAGAAAAAGAGGTACACGATTTTTCTTTATTTACGTGTACCTCTATATGGGTCTATCCTGCTGCTATTTTACTAAGCTTGTTTTCTCAGCCATTCGAACAATAAATTCGCCATTATCAACATCAATGATTGCATGCTGTCCTGTTAATAATGTTCCTTTTAATAGTTCTTCAGAAAGCCGGTCTTCAATATGTTTTTGAATCGCACGTCGTAATGGCCGCGCTCCATATTCAGGGTCATAACCTTCCTGAGAAATTTTTTCTTTTGCGGCAGCTGTTAATTCTAATGAAATATTTTGCTCTTTTAGACGTTTCACTAACTGCTCTGATAGCAATGTAACAATTTCCTCTAAATGCTTTCGCTCTAATGCATGGAAAACAATAATTTCATCAATACGGTTTAGGAATTCAGGACGGAAGGCCTTCTTTAATTCTCCCATCACTTTCCCCTTCATATCTTTATAATCCTGTTCCCCATCTTGAATATTAAAGCCAACATATTTATTCCGTTTTAGTGCCTCTGCTCCTACGTTGGAAGTCATAATGAGAACTGTATTACGGAAGTCCACTGTTCTGCCTTTCGAATCAGTTAAACGTCCATCCTCAAGGACTTGCAAGAGAATATTAAATACATCCGGATGTGCCTTTTCAATCTCATCCAGTAACACAACGGAATATGGCTTTCTGCGGACCTTCTCTGTTAATTGGCCGCCTTCCTCATAGCCGACATATCCTGGCGGTGAACCAACCAGACGAGAGGTCGAGTGTTTCTCCATATATTCCGACATATCAATCCGAATCATCGCTTCCTCATCACCAAACATCGCTTCGGCAAGAGCTCGCGCTAATTCTGTTTTACCTACACCTGTAGGTCCAAGGAAGACGAAAGAACCAATTGGTCGTTTTGGATCTTTTAATCCTGCACGAGCACGACGGACAGCCTTCGCTACAGCTTTAACCGCTTCTTCCTGGCCAATCACTCGAGAATGAAGTACTTCTTCTAGATTTAGCAGCTTTGCCATCTCTGTTTCTGCAAGCTTAGAGACAGGAACTCCAGTCCAACTGGAAACAACACTTGCGATATCTTCTACCGTTACTTCGTTATTTTCTTTTCCTTGCTTTTCCTTCCAATTCTTCTTCGTTTCCTCAAGCTGTTCACGTAAACGCTGTTCTGTATCCCTTAAGGAAGCAGCCTTTTCAAATTCTTGACTTTGAACGGCCGAATCTTTTTCTTTGCGAACCTCCTCCAACTTCACTTCTAATTCTTTTAAATTAGGTGGAGTGGTAAAGGACCGAAGCCGTACCTTAGAACCTGCTTCATCAATTAAGTCGATCGCTTTATCTGGCAGGAACCGGTCAGAGATATAGCGGTCAGATAGTTTGACAGCTGCCTGAATCGCCTCATCTGTAATTGATACACGGTGATGTGCCTCATAACGGTCGCGAAGTCCTTCTAAAATTTGAATCGATTCTTCCATGGTTGGTTCATCGACACGAATTGGCTGGAAGCGTCGTTCTAGTGCAGCATCTTTTTCAATATATTTACGATATTCGTCGAGTGTCGTTGCGCCGATACATTGGAGTTCTCCGCGGGCAAGGGAAGGCTTTAAGATATTGGAAGCATCAATCGCCCCTTCAGCACCGCCAGCTCCGATTAACGTATGCAGCTCATCAATGAATAGAATAATATTTCCTGCTTGGCGAATCTCATCCATTACCTTTTTCAAGCGGTCCTCAAACTCGCCACGATATTTTGTACCAGCTACGACGGTTCCCATATCGAGAGTCATCACTCGTTTATCGCGGAGAATTTCAGGTACCTCATTGTTGACAATTTGTTGGGCAAGCCCTTCTGCAATTGCTGTTTTACCTACACCAGGCTCACCAATTAATACAGGGTTATTTTTTGTCCGTCGGCTTAACACTTCAATTACACGTTGAATTTCCTTACCGCGTCCAATTACTGGGTCAAGGCTTCCTTCACGAGCAATCGAGGTTAAATCACGGGCAAGACTGTCAAGCGTTGGTGTGTTGGCACTAGCAGATGCCCCGCCTTGGTGTCCGCCTGACTCATTACTTCCTAATAATTGAAGAACTTGCTGTCTCGCTTTATTTAAACTCACACCTAAATTATTAAGCACGCGGGCCGCAACGCCTTCTCCTTCACGAATTAAACCAAGGAGAATGTGCTCAGTGCCTACATAAGAATGTCCCAATTTACGTGCTTCATCCATCGATAATTCAATGACTTTTTTAGCTCTTGGAGTATAGTGAATGGTCTGAGAAGCTTCCTGTCCTTTGCCAATTAAGTTTTCTACTTCTTTCTGGATTTTTTCAGAACCTAAGCCAAGTCCATAAAGGGCCTTTGCTGCAATCCCTTCTCCCTCGCGAGTTAATCCTAATAAAATGTGCTCTGTTCCAATATTGTTGTGTCCAAGACGAATTGCTTCCTCTTGTGCTAATGCTAGAACTTTTTGCGCTCTTTCAGTAAAACGGCCGAACATCATATTCTCTTCCTCCTCACCTATTTTTCTTGCTCCATTTTTATTCGATCCCTAATTAATGCTGCCCGTCTGATATCTCTTTCATATGGTCTTAATGAACCCCCAGCATATTGCTGCAAGAAGCCTGGCTGAGTTAATATCATTAATTCATTCAATATCGTCTTTGGCATATTTTCTATATAACCCATATCTATTCCAAGCCGAACATCTGACAAACATCTTGCTGCTTCTTTTGTTTCAATAATTCGGCTATTAGATAATACACCCAGTGATCGGAACACTCTGTCTTCTAATTGTATGTTCGAAGTTTTCCGTAATGCTTCACGTGCCGACCTTTCTTGCGAAATTAACTGGCTAACAACCCCCTTTAGATCCCGGCAAATGTCCTCTTCCGATTTTCCAAGGGTGATTTGATTAGAAATTTGAAATATATTACCTAATGCTTCGCTGCCTTCACCATAAATTCCTCTAACCACTAGTCCTAATTGGTGAATAGCAGGAATAATTCGATTAATTTGCTGCGTCAAAATTAACCCTGGCAAATGCATCATCACCGACGCACGGAGACCTGTTCCAACATTCGTAGGACAACTGGTTAAATACCCGTGTTTTTCATCAAATGCGTATTGAACATTGCTCTCAAGCCAATCATCAATCTCATTTGCAGCATCTAAAGCTTCAGATAATTGCAAACCAGGAAACAAGCATTGTATACGGATATGATCTTCTTCATTAATCATAATACTAACTTCTTCATTTTCGGTTAACAGAACAGCCCCGTACGGTGAATCCTCTGCTAGGTTCGGGCTGATTAGATGTTTTTCCACTAATACCCTTTTTTGCAGGGGTTGAAGCTCATCAATTTTCAATAATTCCATTGGGCCAAATTTTTGTACTGGAGATTGATTTAAGATGCCCTCCATATTCTCAATAATCCTTTTTGCTTCTTCATGAGAAAAAAGGGTTGGAAATTTATAATCTTCAAAGTTACGAGCCAAACGGATTCGGGAACTGAGAACAATATCTGAATCAGGTCCTTCTGCACTCATCCAGGAACTAACAGCTTGATTTATAAAACGTTCAAGCGACATGTTATTCCCCTCCCTCGTTGCTAGCAGCTAATTTTCTCTCTAACTGCCGAATTTCATCGCGAATTTCGGCTGCCTTTTCAAACTCTTCACTGGATATTGATTCTTTTAAATTATTTTTTAATTCATCAATTTGTTTTTTTAGATGAATCCCTCCACCAATTCTTTTTGGAATTTTTCCATTATGTGTCCAGTTTCCACTATGAAGCCTCCTTAAAACGGGATTCAATTGTTCTTTAAAAGACTCATAGCAATGCGAACAGCCAAAACGGCCCACTTTTAAAAACTGTTGAAAAGTCATCGAGCAAGAGTCGCAATGGAGGATTTCTTCCTGATGAAATGGACTTTGGCTGGGCTTTTGAAAGGAAGGGTCAATATTTAATAGTCCTGCTAATAAATTATTAAAAGCAAATCCAGACTCCCCATTGAAAATGAACATTTCTCCTTTTTCCTGTGCACATTTCTCACAAAGATGAACTTCCGTCTTCTCACCATTAATAATTTTTGTAAAATGGAGCGCCGCAGGCCTTTGATTGCATTCCTGGCAAATCATACTTTCACCTCTCGACTGAAAAAAATTTATTTATATTTTAAAGAAGTTAACATCGCTTTTAGCATTCTGGCTCTTAATTCATCTCGGTATGGAAGATCAATATAAAGAACAGAACGATCGATTACACTCAACATAATTTTAGCTTCCCGCTTTGAAACGATTTCTTCTTGAACGAGTCTAAATATGACATCCTCAGCACTAGTTTGACTAATCCTGCTGTGAATAAGTGCGAGGGATTGGTCAATTAAATGGGCAAAGTCATGGGATTGAACCTTCATGATTCGAATATACCCACCACCGCCTCGTTTACTTTCTACAATATATCCTCTTTCAATCGTAAAACGGGTATTAATCACATAATTTATTTGTGAAGGAACACATTGAAATTTGTCTGCAATTTCACTTCGTTTAATTTCAACAAGGTCTTTTTCACTTAATTCCAATACTTGTTTGAGGTATTTTTCAATAATATCAGAGATGTTTCTCATCTTCCCACCTCCATTCTCTGACTTTGACTATATTTGACTAAATTATACTGAATTTTTTTTGTAGATGCAACGATTCACTACTAATGATTTTCTCCAAATCTCGCCATTGTGAAACCTAAGTTTCGTTAAAAAGTATTGCTAATAAGATCGGGTTTGTATCCATCGTAATTGACTAGACTGGTTTTTATGTGAAGTCAATATCGCTTATTATCAATAATTAGACGTAAAAAGTACCTAATTTTACAATAAAACGGACAATTAAACTAAAACTTAAGGTAATTTTACAAAACTAAAGGAGAATTATACAAAAGTTTGATTATATAAACAAATTATGTAAGTATATTCCATATTGCACCCTATGTATCTCTCTAACTGATTATTTCCATAACAAAAAAGGACAACCTTTTCAGGTTGTCCTTGATGTGCCTGGCAACGTCCT
>NZ_JBALOA010000040.1:13844-15650 GCF_036962125.1 Neobacillus drentensis | reverse complement strand
TTGACTTATCGTAGGGCGGAGAGTGAAGGACACTAGCCGCTAGGGCGCTGGAGCTAGACAGTAAACTAAGTGCAGTAACTTATACTTATCTTTAGATCAGACCGCCTTCTCTTATGAGAGAGGGCGGGTTCTTTTTTTACTTATCTTTCACTTCCCTGTCATTGATTAATGGGAAGTGTTTTTATATATTAACTAGTGAGATACATAGGAGGCTAAAAAATGAATGAACCATTTAAAGCATTAGTGGTAAACAAGACGGATAGTGACTTTACTGTAAACGTAAAAGATTTAACCATTCAAGATCTCCCACCAGGTGACGTCCTTATTAAGGTCAGCTATTCGAGTGTGAACTACAAGGACGGATTGGCAAGCATCCCGGAAGGAAAAATTGTAAGATCATACCCGTTTATTCCTGGAATCGACTTAGCAGGCGTGGTGGTCAGTTCAAATGATTCTCGTTTTAAAGCCGGCGATGAAGTGATTGCGACCAGCTATGAGATTGGTGTTTCGCATTTTGGTGGCTATAGTGAATATGCCCAGATTCCATCTGAATGGGTCGTACCATTGCCCGAGGGTCTATCCTTAAAAGAAGCAATGATTTATGGTACCGCTGGTTTTACAGCAGCATTATCAGTACAACGGTTAGAAGAGAACGGGGTGACACCGGATAAAGGCAAGGTCCTTGTCACAGGTGCTACAGGCGGAGTGGGCAGTATCGCTGTAGCCATTCTTGCCAAACGAGGCTATCATGTGGTCGCCAGTACAGGAAAGCAATCTGAACATGACTTTCTTACTGAAATCGGCGCTGCGGAAATCCTTTCCCGCGAGGAAGTCACGGGTGAAAAAATTAGGGCGTTAGATAAGCAGCTTTGGGCAGGAGCGGTTGATCCTGTTGGCGGCAAAACACTTGCCTCCATCCTTAGTAAAATGACGTATAATGGTTCGGTCGCAGTCAGTGGATTAACAGGCGGCGGTGAAGTCCCCGCAACAGTATTCCCATTTATTCTAAGAGGCATCAATTTGCTCGGGATTGATTCCGTTTACTGTCCAATGGAAACGAGATTAGCATTGTGGAAACGAATGGCGACAGACTTTAAACCCGATCATTTATCTAATGTAATGCGTTCAGAAGTGTCGCTCGAAGAATTACCAGATTATTTAGCCTCAATCCTAAAAGGTGAGGCACGAGGCAGAACACTCGTTAAACTTTAAGCCTATTCTTAACCTTGAGATGACTTTGGTCATCTCATTTTTAATTTTTCGGGCAAACACCCAATAACTAAGAGCCTGTATCTAGGCATTCGCCGTTACTCCTTCCAAACAACTACATAATCTATAGGGTATTTACACATAAGGAGAGATGCCTAAATGAATCCGAATCCGTATGGTTATTATCCAATGCCACAAATGCCACAAACACCACAAATGCCCATTGATTACAATGCCTATGTACAACCTGAACAAATGAATTACTATCCTCAACAACCAGAACCATTTATGACCTATGAGCAGCCAGAGTCATTTAATCACTACATCCCAGCAGAGCAATATACTCCGTACCTGCCAGAACAATATGACCCAGCAAGACAGCCGCAGCAAGTGGAGCGCAGATTAAATCAGTTAGAAAGAGCGAATGAGCGGCAAGAAAGAGAAATCAATCAATTACAGCGTCAGGTATCCCAACTCGATCGCCGCCTCCAACGAGTAAACCAACGCCTGCGTGCCGTAGAAAGAAGATTTAACTTCCCATTCACACCATTTGATGGAGAATACTAATAAAAGCGGAAGCGCCCTGGTCAGCGGCGT
>NZ_JBALOA010000040.1:5002-13747 GCF_036962125.1 Neobacillus drentensis | reverse complement strand
CGCTGGAGCTAGACATTAAACTAAGTTCAAAAGCATAAACCTCATATTTTTAAGTGAAGCGGAAGAACCGGGCATATGCTCGGTTCTTTTGGTTTCAAATCATACATAGTGAGATTTTTTCACCAACTTAAAGGCTAAATTCAAAAATGCTGTCAGCATTTCTAACAAACCCACTGACAAAAAGCAAAAATTCAGTTAACTTTTCATTATAAACCACGGGAGAAAGGAAGATTTCAAATGTATCGAAGAATGGATATTAAACTCGCTGAAAGAATCCTTCAATTAGATAAATTAAGAGATGAATTGTATGAGGAACTGATGAAAAAAATGGGTTCCCAAGCAAATGAACTGTTAAGAAGACTTCAAAATTACTAATTTCAGTTTGAAAGGGGTGATTAAAGATGTCAACTCACTTGCGTAAAGGTCTCGAGCGCCTTCGACAGTTTTATATTATGAAGTTGTTAGAATCTGACATCTCTGATTCTACTGACCTCGAACTTTATTCCCTTACCTTCACTGAACTGGAAAGTTTATATAATAAAATATTCTCCCCAAGGTAACTTCTTCTGCTCAAACAAAATAATTTAAAAAACCAGTCCCATGTGAGAAAATCTAACATATAATATTTTAAAAGCTAAAAAACTGTAAACAATAGGGTGTGGTGAGCGGTAGAAATGGGAAAAGACCAATCATATAAAGATAAAAAGGTAATCACAATCGGGATTGTTCGGGATCTCACCGGTCTCTCGGAACGACAAATACGTTATTATGAAGAAAGAAGACTTATTTTTCCAGAAAGATCAGCTGGAGGAAGCCGCAAATTTTCGTTTTCAGATGTTGAATTGCTGATGGATATTGCTAACAAAATTGAGGACGGTATTCAAACACATGATATCAGGAAAGAAATGCTGCGTGAACAAAAGAAACACAACCAAGAAGATGTTCGCAGAAAGATGATCCAAGGACAACTCAATGCGCAATTTGGTTTACGGAAAAAATAAGCAGCAACACTTGCCCCATTCCACCTTTAGGAATGGGGCTTTTTATTATTCCTATTTGTTCACTCCCCATAATTAATTGCACAATCATCAAAAACCATGTTAGATAACCTTCCAAACTTATAGAAACCAATCTTGAATCATGTAAGAATACTAACATAGCAAATGTTAAGAAAATTAACATCATTTAAAAGGGGGAGAATAAATGGATACTTTATTCTTAATGAACAGTCTTTGGGTAATGCTAGGTGCGATACTTGTCATTTTAATGATCGGTGGTTTCATCCTGTTAGAAACAGGTTCAACCCGTATGAAAAACGCAGGACATATTGCTGGTAAAACTATTCTCACATTTAGTATTAGCTCGATTGTATTTTGGGCAGTTGGATTCGGATTAATTTTCGGTAAAGGAAATGCTCTTATAGGATTTTCAGACTTCTTATATTCTGGCTACGATATCGATAGTTTATCACTCTCTGGTTCAGTTTTCTTTTTATTCCAATTAGCTTTTGCAGGAATTTCATTAACAATCGCATTTGGAGGTTTTGCTGAACGAGCAAAATTGGCAGTATATCTAATATTCGCGGTATTATTTTCTGTTATAGTTTATCCTCCTATTGCTCACTGGATTTGGGGTGGCGGCTGGTTAGCAGAGATTGGTCAACAAGACTTCGCCGGTTCAACCGTTGTTCACTTAACTGGTGCAATGGCGGCATTGGCAGCTACACTTCTATTAAAACCACGTATTGGAAAATTTAATAAAGATGGTTCGGCCAATAATCTAGCTGGTCATAACCAAGTATTTACCGCTTTAAGTGTTTTACTTTTATGGGTCGGCTGGTTCGGATTTAACGCAGGCAGCACATTATCCGTTGACAAAGGCTTTTTCGGATTCGTCGCACTAAACACAAACCTTGGTGCTGCTGCCGGTACTGTTGCAGCAATGATCATCTCTTGGATCGTATTGGGTAAGGCCGATGTTCCAATGATGTTAAACGGGGCATTAGCAGGTCTTGTAGCGATTACTGCCTCTTGTGCATTTGTTGATACTTGGGCAGCTGTACTGATTGGTTTTATCTCTGGAATTCTTGTATTTTATAGCATTCGCTTCTTTGAAAACAGAGGAATTGATGATCCGATTGCAGCCCTCTCTGTACACGGTACAGCTGGTGTCTGGGGAACTTTATCGACTGGTTTCTTTGCAACAAAAGAATTAGCGACTGTTGGAAAACCTGGATTATTTTATGGCGGAGGCTTCCACCAGTTGGGAGTTCAAGCATTGGGCGTTATCGCCTCAGGTGCCTTCGCCTTGATCGCATCCTTTATCTTGCTCGCATTGATTAAAAAGGCAATGAACGGCTTGCGTGTAACGGAAGAAGAAGAGATTATGGGCTTAGATATCAGCGAACACGGAAGCTATGGTTACCCAGAGTTACTTAAAGCAGAACAAACAAAAGCTCTTTAAATAAATTATAAAAAGTGTGCAAGACCGATTTAGGGCTTGCACGCTTATATATTTTTTAACAGGAGGTGAGCAACATGGCTATCGAAACCTACGCAGCAATTGCTGAATTTAGAAAAATCCAGATGAAGACCGCTGCGAGAGATCATTTTACATTAAACGAACTCCACGACAAGATAATCAATCAGGTATTGGAGATATCACTACAAGAAGTCCTTGCTCGATACGGTCCTCCGCCCTCTCCTTTTTCATTTTTTGTAATGGGGAGTGCAGGCCGCTTGGAACAATCGGTTTGGAGCGATCAGGATCATGGCATCATTTATCTCAATCCAACTGCGGAAGCGAAAACTTACTTTCTATCATTAGGAAAGGAAATTTCCAAAGGTCTCCATCAGGCTGGCTATCCATATTGTGATGGCGGGGTAATGTCGGGTAATCCCTTCTGGTGCAAAGCACAGACAGAATGGGAGAAACAAATATCGAACTGGATAGCAGAAGCCTCATGGGAATCGTTGCGCTACCTGCTAATCTTTATCGACGGACGCTCTTTTTATGGTCAGCATCAACTCATGGAACAGTTAAAAACATTTGCCTATCAGAACGTTCAAAAAGAACAAATTCTTTCAAGAATTTATAAGAATACACTTCATTTTAAAAAAGGAGTTGGCGTCTTAGGTCAGATTTTAGTG
The DNA here is from genome assembly GCF_036962125.1 of Neobacillus drentensis. Lineage (GTDB taxonomy): Bacteria > Bacillota > Bacilli > Bacillales > Cytobacillaceae > Neobacillus > Neobacillus drentensis_B. Next base: position 10,598 of record NZ_JBALOA010000040.1, on the reverse strand, counting down.
GATACACACGGGATTCATACTGGATCACTTAATCTAAAGGAAACCACCCTATTCCCTTACATTAATGCCGTTCGTCTTTTAGCAATAAGAGATCATGTCCTAGATACCTCTACCCTTGCAAGGCTCGACAAACTACAAATTCATGACAAGGACCTCTATAAGAACATGTTTTTAAAACTGCTAAACTATCGACTTCAATATGCTAGTCACACCGATTATGAATCAGGACATTTTCTACCAGTCGACAAGCTGACTAAAGAGCAAAAAAATGAGATAAAAGACATCATAAAACATGGGACTAACCTACACCAGTACGCAGGAAAACTAATTGATAAGGAGGGATAAGATGAGAATCAATGATTTAGCTCAATATTTCAGGCAAATCTCCGGCAAGGTCAGCTCAAATATATATGCCGGCTTTCAAGGGCAGGCTAATCCTCAGCAACTATCATTCATCCGGCAGCTGCAAAAAGAAATGAAAGTAAAGAACAACTTGGACACCCCGCTTAGTGAATTAGAAGTAGTTGTATTTGATTTAGAGACTTCTGGCTTCTATCCAGAAAAGGGGGATTTTGTTTTATCAATTGGAGCAGTCAAAATGACCGGTCAGCATATCGAGGAGAAGGATACTTTCTATTCTCTTATCCAATCAGACCTGCCCCTATCGGAGGAAATTTCCATATTGACGAATATAAATGAGAAACAATTGCGTGATGCCCCATCGGCCAGGGATGTTTTAATTCAATTTTTTCAATACACACAGAGTCATATTCTGGTTGCACACCATTCTATACATGAAAAGTCATTTATGCAGAAAATGACCTGGGATCACTTAAAGTCGAGATTCGAACATCGAATCATTGATACTTCCTTCTTAATTCGCCTATCTGATTCATCTTTGAAATCATTACCGCTTGAAGAAGTCTGCACCAAATGCGGAATTGCCATAGAAAATCGTCATCATGCACTTGGCGACGCCATGCTGACAGCACAGATTTGGAGCAGTTATTTACAATTAGCGTTGCAAAACGGGTATAGCAATTTAAGGGAAGTGTATGAACATCTTGCAAAGCTTTGAGCCCAAAAACACTATCTTACACTAGTGTTTTTTGGTTAATAATTAAATAATTCCCATCCAAAATTCAATTGACTTTACAACATCTCCATCTTACTTACCACTGATTATTCCCCCTATTTCATTCCCTACCGCGGACTGAATAACCCCAAAATAAAAAAATTTCAAAAAACTTTTTTTGGGCTTTTTCCTTATTACAACAATGATGTAAACGCTAACAATTTTCCTGATTTGTTTGAATTGTCAGATTTTTATGTTGACCATGTTTTCGATTGGTTGTATGATTATCGAAAATAATCAACTATTCAGAAACAAACAATACTCCTTATCAATGGAGTTGGGGTAAGGCAATTCTTTTTAAAATGATGTTTAGTCATTTAAAGCGGTTTATCACAAAAGAGGAGTGGTTAGGTTGGGGAGTCAATGGATTTTCCTTGGCGGAGAGTTCGTCAAGAAAGAAGATGCTGTAGTTTCAGTTTTTGATCATGGTTTTTTATATGGTGATGGAGTTTTTGAAGGCATACGCGTATATAGCGGAAACGTCTTTAGACTCGATGCTCATTTGAAAAGACTATTTGAATCAGCACAATCCATTATGCTGAATATTCCTTACACACAGGAGGAAATGACGCAATTAATCGTCGATACTATTAAAAAAAATCAGCTAGAAAGTGCGTATATTCGTGTCGTTGTTTCTCGTGGAAAAGGGAATCTCGGCCTAGACCCTTCATCCTGCTCGAAGCCAAGTGTCATCATTATTGCTGAAGAATTGACCATGTATCCGAAAGAGTATTACGAACGTGGAATTAAAATCGCATCGGTTCCTAGTCGAAGAAATCGCCCAGATGTTCTTAGTCCACAAATTAAATCACTTAACTACTTAAATAATATTCTTGTAAAACTAGAGGCCAATCAAGCTGGTGTAGAGGAAGCATTAATGTTGAATGATCAAGGTTATGTTACTGAAGGCTCAGCTGATAATATCTTTATTGTAAAAAATGGTGTCATTTATACTCCCCCTGTTTATTTAGGAGCGCTAGAAGGGATTACCCGCAATGCCATCCTAGATATAGCAAGAGCTAAAGGCTTGGATGTTAGAGAATCTCCATTCACTAGACATGATGTCTATGTGGCGGATGAGGTGTTCTTAACTGGTACAGCCGTCGAGGTTATCGCTGTAATTGATGTAGATGGCCGCAAAATTAAAGATGGAAAACCAGGTGAAGTCACCCAGATTCTATTGGAGGAGTTTAGGAAAATTGTAACAACAGACGGAGTGGCTTGTTACCCCGAAGGTGCAAACCATGCAATCGTCAGTTAGGAGCTAAAAAATGCGTAGCGATATGATTAAAAAGGGAATTGATCGGGCACCCCACCGCAGCCTTTTATATGCAACGGGGGTCAAAACGAGTGATCTTGAAAAGCCATTTATCGGTGTTTGTAACTCGTTTATTGAAATTATCCCAGGACACAAACATCTTAATCATTTCGGTGAGATTGTTAAAGAAGCAATTCGTGAAGCTGGCGGTATTCCTTTCGAATTTAACACAATTGGTGTTGATGATGGAATTGCGATGGGTCATATTGGAATGCGTTATTCTCTCCCAAGCCGCGAACTAATTGCTGATAGTGCTGAAACAGTTATTAATGCTCATTGGTTTGATGGGGTTTTCTACATTCCAAACTGTGACAAGATTACACCAGGAATGTTAATGGCAGCCGCAAGAACCAACGTCCCTTCTGTTTTTGTTTCAGGTGGGCCAATGGAAGCAGGCGTTTCACCATCAACCGGAAAGAACCTTTCGCTTACTTCAGTATTTGAAGGTGTTGGGGCTTACCATAACGGAACCATCAGTCAGCAGCAGCTGCTGGACATTGAAACAAATGCCTGCCCAACCTGTGGGTCATGTTCCGGAATGTTTACCGCTAATTCAATGAACTGTCTAATGGAAGTATTAGGAATGACCGTTCCCGGAAACGGAACAATCATTGCAACTTCTGATGAAAGACATGAATTAATTCGTCAAGCTGCAAGGCATTTAATAGATCTAGTCAAAAAAGATATTCGCCCGCGTGACATTATCACGAGAGAAGCAATCGATAATGCCTTTGCCCTTGATATGGCGATGGGTGGTTCAACAAATACCGTGCTTCATACATTGGCAATCGCCCATGAAGCCGGAATTGAATACGATTTACGTGAGATTAACAAAATCGCTGAAAGAGTTCCTTATCTGGCAAAAATAATGCCAGCATCCGATTATTCAATGGAGGACATTCATCACGCAGGCGGGGTTAGTGCCATTATTAATGAACTTTATAAAGTTGAAGGCGCCTTGCATGATAACTGCTTAACCATTACAGGAAAAACACTTTCAGAAAATGTGAAGGAAGCAAAAATCACGAATGAAACTGTCATCCGGACAAAAGACAATCCATATAGCCCTGTTGGTGGACTATCCATCCTATATGGAAACATTGCTCCAGATGGAAGTGTAATTAAGGTTGGTGCCGTTGATCCTTCGATAAAAACATTCCTAGGTGAAGCAATCGTTTTTGAATCCCAGGATGAGGCACAAGAAAATATCAACAATGGGACCGTTCAAGCAGGACACGTGGTAGTTATCCGTTATGAAGGGCCAAAAGGCGGACCAGGAATGCCTGAAATGCTTGCCCCTACCTCCGCAATAATGGGGCGGGGATTAGGTAAGGAAGTAGCACTTATTACAGATGGGCGCTTCTCCGGAGCCAGCCGTGGCATCTCCATTGGTCATATTTCACCTGAAGCAGCAGAAGGCGGACCAATTGCCCTAGTTGAAAATGGTGACAGAATCTTAATCGATCTTGAAGCACGCTCGATTGAACTTCTTGTCGATGATGAGGTATTAGCTGAACGACAGAAGGTATGGGTAAAACCAGAGCCAAAAATCAAAACAGGTTATCTTGCAAGATATGCAGCACTCGTAACATCTGCCAATACCGGAGGAATCATGAAGATATAAAATGTTCATATCAATGGGAACTAGTAGTACCCCTCCCCTTCCTCAGGAAGTTAAGGTACTAAAAGCGTTAAATGAATATCATTTGACAAAAAAATATCCATAAATCGATGACGGGAATAAAGGAATAAGATTTCGTATTTTCAGAGAGCTGGGGTTGCTGGAAGCCCAGTAATACAACTTATTCCGACATCATCCCTGAGTGTTGAGCCGAACAATTCTGACTTAAGTAGGCTCAATCGGGTGTCTATCTTTGAACACCTGTTACAAAAAGAAGCGTTCTTTGTTTAAAGTTCGCTTCATAAGGCAGTATCCGTAAGGATGCTGTGAAACCGGGTGGTACCGAGAAAATGAAAGGCCTTTTCTCCCCGATTATTCTGCTTTTGATGTTCTTAACTGCAGTTTATTCAGGGAGAATAGGGCCTTTTTTACTATGTATAAAACAGAGTACTTTTAAATACTCATTTAACCCTAACAAGGAGGGATTACGACGTGAAAGTAGAAGCAAAAAAGCTTGAGGTCCAAACAACTACAGAGCTGAGGACCGGTGCAGACCTTCTCATCGACTTACTGAAAAAAGAAGGTGTAGAAACTCTGTTTGGATATCCCGGAGGTGCCGTACTTCCAATTTACGATGCCATTTACCGCGCCCAGGGGACCATCAAGCATGTTCTCTTCCGACATGAACAAGGAATGATCCATGCCGCTGAAGGCTATGCACGAGTTACCGGCAAACCTGGAGTTGTGATTGCTACCTCAGGACCGGGGGCAACCAATTTGGTTACTGGTATCACCGATGCCATGATGGATTCATTACCACTCGTAATATTCACTGGGCAGGTTGCTCGCAGCGTAATTGGAACAGATGCCTTCCAAGAGGCTGATGTGATGGCGATAACTACACCGATTACAAAGCATAACTATCAAGTACAATCAATCGCGGACTTACCTAGAATTGTCAAGGAGGCTTTCCATATCGCTTCTACTGGGCGGCCAGGTCCAGTCTTAGTCGATATTCCTAAAGATATCTCTGCCGGATTTTTATCGGAAGAGCCTGAAGAAGCAAGCATTAATTTACCTGGATACCAGCCAACAACCAAACCAAATCCATTCCAAATTAAAAAGCTAGCTGATTCCATTTCAAAGGCAATCAAGCCTGTTATCCTATCAGGGGCGGGCGTTCTCCATGGAAGGGCATCAGCCGAACTTACTGCTTTTGCAGAAAAACACCAGCTCCCAGTCGTCACTACCTTACTCGGACTTGGTACCTTCCCTGCTGACCATGCTCTCTCATTAGGAATGGGTGGAATGCACGGTACTTATGCAGCAAACATGGCGATTTACGAATCTGATTTGTTGATTAACTTTGGGGCCCGATTCGATGACAGACTAACAGGAAATCTTAAGCACTTTGCACCATATGCGAAAGTTGCCCATATTGACATCGACCCTGCTGAAATTGGTAAAAATGTACCAACCCAAATTCCAATCGTCTCTGACACCAAAGAGGCTCTAAACGAGC
>NZ_JBALOA010000040.1:0-4965 GCF_036962125.1 Neobacillus drentensis | reverse complement strand
CCTTGTTCAGGAGATAGAATCACCAAAAACCGCCGTATGGCTGGAAAAACTGAGCCAATACAAACAGGAATATCCGCTTTGGTATAAACATGATCCAAACGGAATGTGTCCGCAATGGGTCATTGAGGCAGTCCATAAAGTTACAAACGGTGAAGCTATTGTCGCAACCGATGTCGGGCAACATCAAATGTGGGCTGCTCAATATTACACCTTTAAAGAGCCGCACCGTTGGATTACATCAGGTGGACTTGGTACCATGGGCTTTGGCTTCCCTGCTGCAATCGGCGCACAAATTGCCAAGCCGGATAGTACAGTCGTTGCGATTGTTGGTGATGGCGGCTTCCAAATGACACTTCAGGAATTATCGATCATTTACGAACGAAACCTTCCTGTAAAAATCATTATTGTTAACAACGGCGCACTTGGAATGGTTCGTCAGTGGCAAGAACTATTACATGGAAACCGAATTTCTGAATCGATTCTCCATACCCAGCCTGATTTTGTCAAACTTGCTGACAGTTATTCAATTAAGGGGTATCGAGTGAACAATCAGGAAGAACTGATTACGGTTTTACCAGAAGTTTTCGCCCACAATGGTCCAGTCCTTGTTGATTGCCGTGTCCTTCAACAGGAAAAAGTCTTTCCAATGATTGCCCCTGGCAAAGGAATCCATGAAATGATTGGGGTGAAACCATGAAGCGAATCATAACCGCAACTGTTCAGGATCGCAGCGGAGTTCTCAATCGCGTGACCGGTCTTTTGCAACGGCGCCAATTCAATATTGAAAGTATTTCCGTAGGTCCAACAGAAACCGAAGGCGTTTCGAAAATGACCCTGGTAGTTGAAGTGGAGGATGAGCAGCGGCTTGAACAAGTTACCAAGCAGCTCAACAAACAAATTGATGTTTTAAAAGTTTCCGATATTACGGATAAAGCAATTGTTGTTCGTGAATTGGCCTTGATTAAAGTGGCCTCAAGCAGTCAATTGCGCAGCGAGATAAATGGAATCATTGACCCATTTCGTGCCATTGTTATTGACGTAAGTAAGGATAGCTTAGCCGTTCAAATTACAGGTAAACCTGAAAAAATCGATGCATTACTAGAAGTGCTTCGACCTTATGGAATTAAGGAGATTGCCAGAACAGGGTTGACCGCTCTATTACGCGGGTATCAACCGCAAGTAAACGAACTAACTCATCACACCCTACAAAAATAATAATTTATCTTGAAAGGATGATTAATAATGGTAAAAGTACTTTATAACGGAGAAATTCAAGAAGAGGTTTTACAAGGAAAGAAAATCGCAGTAATTGGCTATGGTTCACAAGGTCATGCCCACGCCCTTAATTTGAAAGAAAGCGGCTTTGATGTAGTGGTTGGACTTCGCGGAGGAAAATCATGGGATAAAGCAGTTGAAGATGGCGTTGACGTTCGCACTGTTGCTGAAGCAACGGCTGTTGCAGATGTGGTTATGGTCCTTCTTCCGGATGAAATGCAGCCAAAAGTTTACGAAGAAAGCATTAAACCGAATCTAGAAGCTGGGAACTCTCTTGTTTTTGCTCACGGATTCAATATTCATTTCAGCCAAATCGTCCCTCCTGCAGATGTTGACGTATTCTTAGTTGCTCCAAAAGGTCCAGGACATTTAGTTCGCCGTACCTATACAGAAGGTGCCGGAGTTCCTGCTCTATACGCCGTTTACCAAGACTACTCTGGTCAAGCTCGTGAGGTTGCTCTTGCATATGCAAAAGGAATTGGCGCTGCCCGTGCAGGAGTTCTAGAAACAACATTCCAAGAAGAAACAGAAACAGATCTTTTCGGAGAGCAAGCAGTTCTTTGCGGAGGTACGACTGCCCTAATCAAAGCAGGCTTCGAAACACTAGTAGAAGCAGGTTATCAGCCAGAAGTTGCCTATTTCGAGTGTTTACATGAGTTGAAATTAATCGTTGACCTTCTATATGAAGGAGGATTTGAAAATATGCGCTATTCAATCTCCGATACAGCACAATGGGGAGATTTCGTTTCAGGACCTCGTGTCGTGAATGCAGATACAAAAGCACGTATGAAGGATGTATTAACAGATATCCAAACTGGTGCGTTTGCGAAAGGCTGGATCCTTGAAAACCAAGCAAACCGTCCACAATTTAACGCGATTAATCGCGCTGAAAACAATCACCAAATTGAACAAGTTGGCCGTGAACTTCGCGCCTTAATGCCATTTATTAAAAAGCCAGTAAATGCAAAGAAGGAAGTGGTGGTAAATGGTTCACGTTAACATCTTTGATACGACATTACGCGATGGCGAACAGTCCCCTGGTGTGAATTTAAACCAACTGGAGAAATTAGAAATCGCAAGACAACTTGAACGGTTTGGTGTTGATATTATGGAGGCCGGCTTTCCGGCTTCCTCTCAAGGCGATTTTGAAGCAGTAAGAGCAATCGCTCGGAGTATAAAAAACGTATCGGTCACAGGCCTGGCAAGAGCGACGAAATCGGACATTGACATTGCGTGGGATGCGTTAAAAGATGCAGCGGAACCGAGGTTGCACGTTTTTCTTGCTACCTCCCCTATCCATATGCAATATAAACTGATGAAAACACCTGAGGAAGTCACACAAATTGCGGTAGACATGGTGTCTTATGCGAAACGGAACTTCCCGCATATCGAGTGGTCGGCTGAAGATGCTTCGCGCTCTGACCTTGATTTCCTTGTTCAAATTATTACGAAGGTCATTGATGCAGGTGCGACGGTCATTAATCTTCCTGATACAGTTGGTTATACCACACCTGAAGAATATGGACGCATGTTCCGTTACATCCGCGAAAACGTTCCTAATATTCATAAGGCTGCCTTATCGTGCCATTGTCATGATGATTTGGGAATGGCGGTTGCCAATTCACTAGCTGCCATCGAAAACGGTGTAACCCAAGTCGAGGGTACAATTAATGGAATCGGAGAACGTGCCGGTAATGCCTCTTTAGAGGAAATTGGCGTGGCCTTAAATATTCGTAAAGATAAATATCCTTACACTACGAATCTAGTCTTAAAAGAAATTAAGCGGACGAGTGATCTTGTCAGCCGCTTTACTGGTATGTTAGTTCCGCCTAATAAAGCAGTTGTTGGAAAAAATGCTTTCGCACATGAATCAGGAATTCATCAGGATGGCGTCTTAAAAAATACGTTAACCTATGAAATTATTACCCCTGAATTAGTTGGGGTCAAATCTAATGATCTAGTGCTTGGCAAACATTCCGGCCGCCATGCCTTCAAAGATAAAATTGAGCAAATGGGCTTTGAACTTTCCGATGAAAAACTGGTTGAAGCTTTTACTGCTTTTAAACAATTAACCGATCGTAAGAAGGAAGTTACCGATGAGGACCTATTTGCCATTTTAACAGATATTCAAACAACAGCTGTTGATATCAAAAAATATGAATTGGTTGCATTCCAAGTTCATTATGGTTCAGCAAACTTACCGACAGCAACTGTGGCTCTAACCACTCCTGAAGGAATTCGAGTCGAAACAGCCCGCACAGGTTCTGGTAGTGTCGAAGCCTTAATGAATACATTAGAAGCTCTAATTAAAGAAGAAATCCATCTCACTGACTTTAGATTAAGTTCCATCGGTCAAGGAAGGGATGCATTAGCAGAAGTCCATGTAAAAATGACCGTAAACGGTACCCCAGTTACCGGACGCGGTTCAGCTCAGGATGTACTGGAAGCTTCAGCAAAATCATTCTTGAACGCTGTGAATCGTGTATTTTTTAACCAAAATGCCGCTGTAAAGGAAACAGCAGCTCTATAAAAAACAAACAAAAATGAGGAGGTTGCTTCTAATGAAAAAACGTATTGTCTTACTTCCCGGTGATGGTATTGGCAAGGAAGTTATTAATTCTGCAAAAGATGTGTTACATGCAATTGCGGAAGAATACAATCATACTTTTAGTTTTGAAAGCCATGAAATCGGAGGAGCAGCCATTGACCTTTACGGCACTCCCCTTCCAGAAACAACTGTTGAAGCATGCAAGCAGGCTGATGCGGTATTGCTTGGTGCTGTAGGCGGACCAAAATGGGATAAAAACCCTTCCCATTTACGTCCTGAACGTGGTTTGTTAGGAATCCGCAAGGCCCTTGATTTATACGCTAACTTAAGGCCGATTAAAGGATTTAAAAACCTGCTCCATGCCTCACCTTTAAAGGAAGAAGTAGTCTCTGGAAGCGACCTCCTTATCGTTCGTGAATTAACTGGCGGCCTTTATTTCGGTACTCCAAGTGAACGCCGTGATAACGGTAACTCTGTTGTCGACACGCTCGTCTATTCCCGTCAAGAGATTGAAAGAATCGTCGATAAAGGCTTTCAAGCAGCCCAGCAGCGGCGCGGTCACTTGACTTCGGTTGATAAAGCAAACGTTCTTGAATCTAGTAAACTATGGCGTGAAATTGTCGAAGAGAAAAAAGCTCAGTATCCTGATGTTGCAGTGGAACATGTATTAGTCGATGCGGCCGCGATGAAATTAATTACCAACCCAAGCCAGTTTGACGTAATCGTAACCGAGAATCTATTTGGCGATATCCTAAGTGATGAAGCCTCTGTTATTACTGGATCCCTTGGGATGCTCCCTTCTGCCAGCTTAAATGAAAATGGGGTTGGCCTTTACGAGCCTGTTCATGGCTCCGCCCCTGATATCGCAGGTAAAGGCATTGCGAATCCTGTAGCGATGATATTATCTGCAGCGCTTATGCTAAGATACTCTTTCGGATTGAATGATGAGGCAAAAATGATTGAGGATGCCGTCCAAGCGGTTTTAGACGCAGGCTTCCACACCGGTGACCTTCAAGTGCCAGATGGACGTCAGGTTGGAACAGCTGAAATGACAAAATTGATTGCTGACCATATTAAATCACAAAATGCTTCGAAATGTATTGCTAGTTGTTATTTTTAACAAAAAAGCGGAAGCACCCTGG
>NZ_JBALOA010000004.1:213914-234229 GCF_036962125.1 Neobacillus drentensis | reverse complement strand
GCTTAGCTTCATAAATGAAGCTAAAATTTATTGCTTGTTTGCACGATTTTGTTTGTTTAGTTTTCAAAGAACAATTTCACTATCGCCCGTAAGCGACTTAATAAATATACCACCGGCACAAATAAAAGTCAACAATATTTCTCTCTTTTTTTCCTATATTCATCATTAAAATACTTTTTTTCTATAACATTAGTTATATCACCGATAAATCAAGTAAACAAAAGGGAACACCTTGAGTGTCCCCTTCAATCAATTATTCTTCTTTCTCAGTATCGACTACATCGGAATGGTCTTCCTCAGCATTATCAACTACATCGCCATCAGCAGGAATTGACTCAAGAATTTCTTCTTCCTCTTCTTTCTCAACCTTAGCTACAGTAGCTACAAATTCATTTTCACTTTCCTTCATACTAATCAGCTTCACACCTTGAGTATTCCGGCCCATCTTAGAAATACTACCTACATCCATCCGGATTAGAACACCGCCAGTGGTTATAAGCATGAGGTCTTCTTCGCCTGTAACTGCACGCATCGAAACTAGTTCGCCATTTTTCTCAGTCACATGACAGGTTTTAATTCCTTTTCCGCCTCGGCCTTGAATTCGATATTCCTCGGCAGTGGTTCGTTTACCATAACCATTCTTGGTTACAATAAGGACATCATTGCTTTCCTCTAATACTTCCATACCGACAACTTCATCATCGCTATCAAGTGTAATACCTTTTACACCCGTAGCTGTTCTACCCATTGATCGAACATCTGTTTCAGGGAAACGGATAAGCATCCCCTTCTTCGTGCCGATAATCATGTGCTTGGTGCCATCGGTTAAGCGAGCAGAGATTAATTCATCTCCCTCACGCAAACTTAAGGCAATTAAGCCATTGTTACGGATATGTGCAAACGATGTTAATGGCGAACGTTTGGAAATACCTTCTTTGGTGGTAAAGAATAAGTACCAATCATCCACAAATTCCTCAACTGGTATAATGGCATTGACCCATTCTCCTTTTTCAACACCAAGGAGGTTAATAATTGGAATTCCTTTTGCCGTACGGCTGAATTCTGGTATTTCATATCCTTTTGAGCGATAAACTTTACCTTTGTTGGTAAAGAAAAGGATAGTGTCATGTGTTGAAGTTGTAATTAAATGTTCAACAAAGTCATCCTCGTTTGTTCCCATCCCTTGGATTCCACGTCCGCCTCGTCGTTGTGCACGATAGGTGGAAACAGGGAGACGCTTAATATAGCCATTATGGGTCAACGATATGACGATATTTTCACGCGGAATTAAGTCTTCGTCTTCAATATTTTCGATTCCGCCGGCAACGATTTCTGTACGTCGCTTATCATTAAACCGCTCTTTAATTTCAAGTAATTCTTCACGGATAATCTCAAGGATTTTTTCCTCGTCAGCAAGAATAGCCTTCAATTCAGCAATCAACGTCATGAGACTTTGATATTCATCTTCGATTTTTTCTCTTTCCAAACCTGTTAAACGCTGCAAACGCATATCAAGGATAGCTTGTGCTTGTTTTTCAGACAGATTGAATTGTGTCATTAATCCTTCGCGAGCAATATCCGTTGTCTGTGAGTTTCGAATTAGAGTAATAACTGCATCTAAATTATCTAAGGCAATTCGTAACCCTTCTAAGATATGGGCACGCGCCGCAGCTTTGCGTAATTCAAATTCTGTTCTTCGTCTAATGACTACTTGTTGATGATCCAGGTAATGGACGAGACATTGTTTTAGAGTCAATACCTTCGGGTGACCATTTACAAGCGCTAAAGTATTGACTCCGAAACTGGTTTGCAGTGCCGTTTGTTTATATAAATTATTTAAAAGGACATTTGCATTAGCATCTTTACGAACCTCAATAACAATTCGCATTCCTTTACGGTCTGACTCATCTCTTAGGTCTGTAATGCCTTCGATTTTTTTATCACGAGCCAATTCGGCTATTTTTTCAACCAATTTCGCTTTATTCACTTGGTACGGCAACTCATTAACAATTATGACTTCTTTACCATTTGATTTTGTTTCAATGACTACCTTTGCACGAAGAGTAATCGAACCTCTTCCTGTTTCGTACGCTTTACGAATGCCACTACGGCCAAGGATTAATCCGCCAGTTGGAAAATCCGGACCAGGAATAATTTCCATTAGCTCTGGTATAGTAATCTCGGGGTCACGAGAAACGGCTAAAACACCATCAATGATCTCTCCAAGCTGGTGCGGCGGAATGTTAGTTGCCATACCAACAGCAATTCCTGTTGTCCCGTTTACTAATAGGTTTGGAAATCGTGCTGGTAAAACAACAGGCTCTCTTTCCTCACCATCATAGTTATCTTGATAATCAATGGTATCTTTGTTTAAATCTCTTAATAATTCCATGGAGATTTTCGACATTCTTGATTCTGTATAACGCATCGCTGCTGCTGAATCACCATCTACCGATCCAAAATTCCCGTGACCATCCACTAGCATATAACGATAGTTGAAGTCCTGTGCCATCCGAACCATTGTTTCATAAACCGCCGAATCACCATGCGGATGATATTTACCAATAACATCCCCAACGATACGGGCAGACTTTTTATAGGGTTTGTCTGAATGAATACCCAAGTCATGCATGGCATATAAAATACGACGGTGAACTGGTTTTAAACCATCTCGAACATCTGGAAGGGCACGAGAAACAATAACACTCATCGCATAGTCAAGGAAGGATGATTTCATTTCCTGACTAATATTTATTTCGTTTATTTTTGAATTAGGTGTCTCTGTCATGTTACTTACCTCCCTCCGCCTTTTATATATCTAAATTCTTAACGTATTGTGCATTCGCTTCAATAAAGTTACGGCGTGGTTCAACCTTTTCACCCATTAGCATATCAAAAGTTTCGTCTGCTTCGATGGCATCTTCGAGACTTACCTGAAGCATGGTTCTTTGGGCAGGGTCCATCGTTGTTTCCCATAATTGTTCAGGATTCATCTCACCTAAACCTTTATAGCGTTGAATATTAGGCTTTGGTGTAGCCGGGAGCTCTGCAAAAATACGTTCTAGTTCTTTATCATTATAGGCATACTCAATACGTTTACCTTGCTGAACTTTATAAAGTGGCGGCTGAGCAATATATACATAACCAGCTTCTAAAATTTTTCTCATAAAACGGTAAAAGAATGTGAGAAGCAGGGTACGGATATGCGCACCATCAACATCGGCATCCGTCATGATGACAATTTTATGATAACGTGCTTTGGCAATATCAAAGTCTTCGCCAATACCTGTTCCAATTGCTGTAATCATCGCTCTTACTTCGTTGTTAGACAGAATTCGATCAAGACGTGCCTTCTCTACATTGAGAATTTTTCCTCGCAGCGGTAAAATCGCCTGGAAATGGCGGTCACGACCTTGCTTTGCCGACCCGCCTGCAGAATCACCCTCAACAATATACATTTCACTTTCCGCAGGATCCTTAGAAGAGCAGTCTGCTAATTTACCAGGTAAGCTAGAAACCTCTAATGCGCTCTTTCTGCGTGTTAGTTCCCTGGCTTTTTTTGCAGCGAGTCTTGCGCGTGCGGCCATTAAGCCTTTTTCAACAATTTTCCTAGCGACGGTTGGATTTTCTAACAAAAACTTATCGAATGTGCTGGAAAACACAGCATCTGTAATTGTTCTGACTTCTGAGTTTCCAAGTTTCGTCTTTGTTTGACCTTCAAATTGTGGATCCGGATGTTTAATTGAGACAATAGCGGTAATACCTTCACGTACATCTTCACCAGAAAGGTTGGTATCATTTTCTTTGATTAAGCCATTTTTTCTTGCGTAATCATTGATAACCCTTGTTAAAGCCGTCTTAAAGCCTGATTCATGCGTCCCGCCTTCATAGGTGTGGATATTATTTGCGAAAGAGTAAATGTTATCTGTATACCCTTCGTTATATTGGAGTGCGACTTCGACACTAATGCCGTCACGCTCTCCTTCCATGTAAATCGGCTCATCATGAATGACTTCTTTTGTGCGGTTTAAATGCTCTACATAGGATTTAATTCCGCCTTCGTAATAGTATTCATTACGTTTATTTTCAACACGCTTGTCTTCAATCGTGATTTTTATTCCTCTATTTAGGAAGGCAAGTTCACGAAGACGAGTAGCAAGAATGTCATATTCATAGACCAATGTTTCTGTAAAAATTTCACCGTCTGGTTTAAAGTGCGTGACTGTCCCCGTGATATCAGTCGTTCCAATAACCTCTAACTCCTGAACAACTGCACCACGTTCAAATTTGATTGAATAAATTTTCCCGTCTCTATGGACATAAACCTCAAGTTCAGTGGAAAGAGCATTAACAACAGAAGCACCAACACCATGCAGTCCTCCTGATACCTTATAGCCTCCACCGCCAAATTTTCCACCAGCATGCAGGACTGTCATAATGACTTCAACAGCTGGTCTGCCCATTTTCTCCTGTATTCCAACGGGGATTCCCCGTCCATTATCCTTAACAGTAATACTGTTGTCTTCCTCAATGATGACATTAATCTCATTGCAGAATCCTGCCAAGGCCTCGTCAATACTGTTATCAACAATTTCCCAAACAAGATGATGAAGACCCTTACCACTTGTTGAACCGATATACATACCGGGTCTTTTTCGAACAGCTTCAAGTCCTTCAAGAACTTGTATTTGATCCGCACCATATGCTTCTTCGACTGCTTTTTGTTCCAAAGTCATGCTTGTTCACCTGCACCTTCTGACAAAAATATATCTATAATTAAGTAAAAAATAGAAAAACTTCAAAATTCATGTATACTCATTTGATTTGAACGTTTCTTTAAAGTACCAGAAGAAATCGGGGATAAGTAAATATTGTCATATGTAACAATGACTGATTTAAAGGGGTTTTTGGTTAGATTAATTACTTTTCCCTTATGGGACTTGAGGAATTCTTCAACTAGCGGCGAGTTTTTCGCACTCTCTTTATCCAAGATAGAAATAATATCCCTTGCTCTAATATTAATATCTTCCCCGATATGGATATACATGGTTCACCTCAATTAACTTTCTTGATCATTCCTGCTTCAACAACAAATGTTGAGGCTTCTCGTAACGTTTGATGATCAATCCCTTCGACACTTGTGGTTGTCACAAAGGTCTGAACTTTCCCTTGGATTGTATTAAGTAAGTGAGACTGCCGGTAATCGTCTAATTCCGATAAAACATCGTCTAATAGTAAAATTGGATACTCTCCAATTTCCGCATAAATTAGTTCAATCTCCGCAAGCTTTAAAGATAAAGCGGTAGTTCGCTGCTGCCCTTGTGATCCGAATGTTTGCACATCTCTGCCATTCACGTAGAAAAGAAGATCATCACGATGGGGGCCAAACAGGCTAGTTCCTCGTTCAATTTCTCTCGTTCTAACCTTGCTGAATTTTTCTTCAAAACATGCTATCATCTTCGACAAATCTTGCTCTTCTAATACCTCTACTGACGGTTTATAAGTAATTTCAAGTGTTTCTAACCCTCTTGAAATTCCTTGATGAATGGGTTTGGCCCAATTTTGAAGAAGACGAAGAAATTCAAACCGTTTTGTTACAATTTTCACAGCCATCCCGATAAATTGTTCCGTTAGTATCTCCAACATGGTTTGGTCTGTCTGTTTTTTAATCTGCAGCATTTTTAAATAATGGTTACGCTGCTGAAGTATTTTCTGATACTGACTCATATCATGTAAATAAATTGGCGAAACCTGTCCAATTTCCATGTCAACAAATCGCCTGCGGACCTGAGGACTGCCCTTTACTAAATTAAGGTCTTCAGGAGCAAACATAACAACATTCATATTGCCTACATATTGACTTAACCTTTTCTGCTCGATATGGTTGCATTTCGCCTTTTTTCCCTTTTTTGAAATAATTAATTCGAGCGGCAATGAACTGTGTTGTTTTTGAACCCTACCCTCTATTTTAGCATACTCTTGGTCCCAGCGAATAAGTTCTTTATCATTTGACGTCCGATGTGACTTTGCCATTGCTAAAACATAAATGGATTCCATCACGTTTGTTTTTCCTTGAGCATTTTCACCCAAGATGACATTTACTTTATTTTCAAATTCGACAAACAACTCTTCATAATTTCGATAATTAGTGAGCGCTAATTTTTCAATATACATTAGGAAACGCTCCTTTAGCCAGGCTACTCGGTAAATTAATGGTTATCACTAGCTAATTACAAACTCACCAAAGCCAGGAATTCTGACCTTGTCACCGGTGCGCAGCTTTCTTCCTCTTCTTTGGTCTTGTTCGCCATTTATAAATATTTCATTCTCACTTAAAAACCATTTCGCCATGCCGCCAGATTGTATTACGTCAGCCAGTTTTAGGAATTGACCTAAAGTAATAAATTCTGTATCAATAGTTATCTTTTCTGGCAAAATCGTCACCTTCGTTTCTTAAAATGGTTTCAATACTTTATTTTACTAAATAATTAACAGAGATACAAAGGAAACTAAAAGAAAGCCACCTATATTTGGTGGCACTCAGTTTATTCACATAGTTTACGGTCTCGCACAAGAGCCCTTGAGCTTTCTAATTTTAGTATGTTCGGACTGGTAAGATTAATTGCAGAATAGTTTCATCGTGAAGAGGACGAATGACGAAAGGACGCATTGCACCAGTAAAACTTATTCTAATATCTGATCCTTCCAGCGCTTTTAAGGCATCCATCATATATTTCGCACTAAAGGAAATTTTTAATTCTTCTCCATCAATAGCTTCACTCTGAATTTCTTCTACTACCTTTCCAACCTCAGGTGTATTAGAAGATATCTCAATCAAGCCGCCTTCAATTGTTGAAAGCTTAACGACATTATTTCTTCCTTCTCTTGCTAATAAAGACGCCCGGTCAATCGCATGTAAAAATTCCTTTGTATTGACGGTTACATCCGTTTTACTTTCACTTGGAATTAATCTCGAAGTGTCAGGATAATTTCCTTCTAATAATCTTGAGAAAAATAATAAGTGCTTCGCTTTAAATAAGATTTGATTCTCAGTAATAACAATATCAATTAACTCATTGCTATCATCAATGATTTTACTAAGTTCATTTAAACTTTTTCCCGGAATAACCACATTATACGTTTCGTTTGTAGCCGTTTCGATCTTTGCCTTTCTTAGTGCAAGACGATGACTATCTGTTGCAATACAGTTTAATTCTCCGTTTTCAACCTTCCAGTTTACACCTGTCAAGATGGGGCGTGTTTCTGAGGTGGACACGGCGAAATGCGTTTGTCTAATCATTGCTTTTAATAAATCAGTGGCAATGTGAAATTTATTACTTTCCTCAATCTGTGGAAGGTGCGGATATTCTTCTGCATCAAGACCAATTAAGTTAAATTCTGATTTACCAGAGCGAATGACGGTTTGAAGCGAGCCTAAAACTTCGATTTCTACCGAATCTGTCGGAAGCTTTTTAACAATCTCGCTGAATACCTTAGCTTGAAGGACAATCGATCCAGCTTGTTTGATTTCAATAATTTCATCGCCCGCTTCTTCTTTTGGAATAAACGATTCAATCGATATATCTGAATCACTTCCGGTAAGTGTGACACCTTCTGCTGTCGCGGTAATTTTAATACCTGTTAAGATAGGAATCGTTGTTCTTGTGGTGACAGCTTTCATAACATCTTGAACACTCTGGACTAATCGATCTCTTTGGATGATAAATTTCATCGCACTTTTTCCTCCGTTTTAAGCATATTTTTTATTGTAATTACATAATATATTTTTTTAAAAAAATAGTAGAAGTACTAGTAGGGCCTGTTAGTATGTGGATAACTGCATTATTTCAACGGAAACACAGCCTATCCACATGTGGACAGACTGTGTGTAAATACTAAGAAGTTATTCACATAATTAAGTCTCTTATCAGATAAAAAAGTATAAGTTTTTGAACTTATGAATTGCGTTTTTCTTTAAACTTTTAATAGTTCGTGTAATTCTTTCATTTGTCTTTGCAATTGGGCATCGGACTGGAGAAGTTTAGAAATCTTCTCATGAGCATGAATTACTGTCGTGTGATCACGCCCGCCAAATTCTTCTCCTATTTTAGGCAATGAATAATCTGTTAATTCCCGTGAGAGATACATTGCAATTTGTCTCGGAAAAGCAAGTGACTTTGTCCGTTTTTTTGCTTTGAAATCCTCTAGCTTAATACTAAAGAGTTCCCCAACCGTCTTTTGAATATCCAGAATTGTTATCACTTTAGGTTTTGAACTAGGGATGATGTCTTTCAGAGCTTCAGCAGCTAGATCCGCATTGATATCCTTATTGATTAAGGAGGAGTATGCAACGACACGGATAAGAGCACCTTCAAGTTCACGAATGTTGGAGTCGATTTGATTGGCAATATACAGCATCACTTCATTAGGAATATCTAAACCCTCTGCTTTTGCCTTCTTTCTAAGGATGGCAATTCTCGTTTCCAAATCTGGCGGCGTAATATCAGTTATTAAACCCCATTCAAACCGTGACCGGAGCCTGTCCTCCAGTGTTGGTATTTCCCTTGGCGGCCGGTCGCTTGAGATAATAATTTGTTTACTTTCCTCATGAAGTGCATTAAAAGTGTGGAAAAATTCTTCTTGTGTTGATTCTTTTCCAGCTAAGAATTGAATATCATCTATAAGTAAAATATCTACATTTCGATATTTATTACGAAAATTTTCCGCCTTATTGTCACGAATCGAGTTAATAAACTCATTTGTAAATTTTTCAGATGACAAATAGACAACTTTTGCTGCAGGGTTATGGTCTAGGACATAATGACCAATAGCATGCATCAAGTGTGTTTTTCCTAGACCTACTCCTCCATAGATAAAGAGCGGATTGTATGCTTTTGCAGGTGCTTCAGCTACAGCGAGTGAAGCAGCGTGTGCAAACCGGTTGCCGGATCCAATAACAAATGTATCGAAGGTGTATTTCTGATTTAAAATACCTTGAGGAAATTCCCCGTGATCATCGTCCTTCTTTACCTTTTTGGGAGGCAATTGCACATCGTTTTCCGTATCTTTTTGGTTCTGCGGAATAATAAATTTAACAGAAAGCTCTTCTCCAGTAATTTCATAGAGAATCCCAGCAATTAATTGGGAATAACGTTCTTCCAGCCAATCTCGAGCGAACTCATTGGGTGCAGTTATGATAAGTAAATCACCTTGAAGGGAATGAGCCTTGGTGGACTTTAGCCAGGTGTCAAAGCTCGGTTTGCTAATCTTTTTCTCTATATTGGCCAGTGCAGCATGCCAAAGATCTGCAATATTTTCCAAATAATATCCCTCCTTTTTTGCTTGATATGAGAATCATTTATAAAACGATGGTGTTAGACCGGCAGTACAACCTATTAATTTATAAATATACGAAATAGTGAATGTGGATAATAAATAATAAGGAAGTAAAGTGGAGTTTCGACAATATCCACCCCTTGTGGACAACTTTCTACAGCCCTTCGGATAAACTATCCACATGATATCCACAATTTGTGGATAACGTATTGTTGTGGATAAAGTTATTCAGAGTGAAAACACAAATATAATATCAAATAATTGCCTTTGGTGCAATGCCCTTTCGTAGTTTATCCACAACTGTAACAATATGTGCACAGTGTTTGTCCACAAGTAGATATTTTGTGCAAAACCTGTCAATATCTTGTGTAGAGAGTAAAAAAAATGTCGAAAATATATCCACAGGCCGATAGTGATCTTAAGAGGGAATGTCTGGATAAATTTTTGAAGTCAAAAGATGATCAGGCTGCTGTCACTTTTCTTTTAAATAAAAAGGTAAATGTTTTTGAACTTAGTTAACTGTCTAGCTCCAGGCAATACGCCGCTGAACAGGACGCTGGAGCTTTTCTTTTAGAATTTCTGGAAATCGGCTGATTCATGTTCAATAAAATTTGGAAATGGAAACAATAGTGAAGAGTAGTTGACAATTAGCGGGTGACGTCTTTATAATAAATAGGACTGTCATTTAAACTTGATAGCTATTCCTCAGGGAGGTGTCATATAATGAAAAGAACATATCAACCAAATAGCCGTAAACACAGTAAAGTTCATGGCTTCCGTAGTCGTATGAGCTCTGCTAATGGCCGTAAGGTTCTAGCTCGTCGTCGTCAAAAAGGAAGAAAAGTATTATCAGCATAGACCACTGAACAGTCAGTGGTCTTTTTTCTAATCAAGACTGAAGGTGTTTTTTTATGAAAAAAAAGCTACGAATAAAGAAGAATAAAGAATTCCAAGCGGCATTTCAAAAAGGGCACTCGTTTGCCAATAGGCAGTTTGTAGTTTATTCCTTAATAAAAGAGGGACAAGACTCTTACCGGATTGGCCTGTCTGTGAGTAAGAAGATAGGAAATGCAGTAACAAGGAATAGGATTAAACGGTATGTAAGACAATCTATTTTCGAACTGAACGATCAGTTAGCAAAAGGAAATGATTATGTCATTATTGCTAGGAAGCCGGCAGCAGAAATGGATTTCTTTGAGGTGAAAAAGAGTCTGACCCATGTCCTTAAGGTCGGAAAAGTTTTGAAGAAGTGACGTTTAGGACATAATTGCGAAGGAATTCGCCTGAAAATTTCACCATTTTGAAGACAATTCCTTTGCACAGATGATAAAATACCCTTAATATCCTACAAAATAAATTGTACATAGAAGAGTTTCATTATCTTTGGTGTAAGGAGGAAATTTTGGTTGAAAAAACGAATATTACTAGTAATTGGCTTACTGTCTGTCTTTATCTTGCTGACAGGTTGCAGTGAAATAAAGCAGCCAATTACTTCTGAAAGTACTGGTTTCTGGAACGAATATATTGTTTATCCATTGTCATGGTTAATCAAAGAAGGCGCACATATTCTCGGGGGCAGCTTTGGATTATCGATTATTGTCGTAACGATTCTAATTCGCCTTGCTATTTTGCCATTGATGATTAAGCAGACGAAAAGTTCAAAAGCGATGCAGGCCCTTCAGCCAGAAATGGCAGAATTGAAAAAGAAATATAGTTCAAAAGATCAAAAAACACAGCAAAAGCTGCAACAGGAAACGATGGCCTTGTTTTCAAAACATGGCGTTAATCCAATGGCTGGCTGTTTTCCATTAATCGTGCAAATGCCAATTTTAATTGGTTTTTACCATGCTATATCACGAACTAGAGAAATTGCTCAGGATAATTTTCTATGGTTTGATTTAGGCGATAAGGATCCATATTATATCTTGCCAATTATTGCAGGTATCACAACATTTATTCAGCAAAAGTTGATGATGGCTGGTCAAGACCAAAATCCACAAATGGCGATGATGCTATGGGTGATGCCAATTATGATTGTTGTGTTTGCCTTCAATTTCCCAGCTGCACTTTCATTGTATTGGGTAGTCGGAAATGCTTTTATGATTGTGCAAACTTATTTTATTAAAGGACCGGATTTGAAAACGGCAAAAGCATCCGGTAATGCGGGAGGAGCAAAAAAGTGAAACAGGTAACTGCTACAGGACAAACTGTCGAAGAAGCAGTAAAATCAGCTTTAGCTCAATTACAAATCAGCAAAGACCGCACAGATATTGACATAATTGATGAAGGTAAAAAGGGTATTTTTGGTATTTTTGGATCACGTCCTGCAGTGGTCAAAGTAACAGTAGTTATTGACCCAATTGAAGAGGCAAAGAAATTTCTGGCCCAGGTAAGCGAACAAATGGGTGCGCCTGCAGAAATAGAAATCAAGCGGGACGGGAAACATGTTCATTTCATTCTGACCGGGGAAAAAATCGCATTATTGATTGGAAAAAGAGGGCAAACATTAAATTCGCTGCAATATTTGACGCAATTAGTCCTCAATCGATTTTCAAATCAATATTTAACAGTGATTTTAGATGCTGAAGATTACCGGAAACGTAGAAATGATACGCTAATTCAATTAGCACATCGGCTTGCCCAAAAAGCAGTGAAGTCAGGAAAAGATGTAACCCTTGAACCTATGCCTTCATATGAGCGTAAAGTAATCCATGCTGCTTTATCAGATAACAAACGTGTCAAAACATTATCTGATGGATCGGAACCACATCGTTTTATCGTGATTTCTCCAGTAAAAAGATAATTTTTAACAATTATGACGAACTAAGACATCCTATTTATTAATAGGGTGTCTTTTTTTGGTCTATGCTGTTAATGGCAAAATAAATAATTGTTGATAACATACATCTTTTCTCCTTTTTCGTTTTATTGTTATTCACATGTGGATAAGTTAAAATAATAATGGGATAAAAGCGGCTTGTGGATAGTTATAGAAAAGAGAGTTTGCTTTTTCAACAGAAAATGATGTGGTATTCTAATGTTTTGGGTAAAAAATCATTTTTTATATAGATGAACAGTTTTAGTATGAGGTGAAGGAAATGGAATATGATACGATTGCGGCCATATCAACTCCGATGGGGGAAGGGGCTATCGCCATTGTTCGCTTGAGTGGGGATGATGCCATTCCAATGGCAGACAAGCTGTTTAGAGGCGTCGGCGGGAAGAGGCTGATTGAAGCAGCAACCCATACGATTCATTACGGGCACCTGCTTGACCCGAAATCGAAGCAAGTGGTTGAAGAAGTTATGGTATCCGTAATGAAGGGTCCGAAAACTTTTACAAAAGAGGATGTCGTGGAAATAAACTGCCACGGCGGGATTGTTTCTGTGAACCGCGTGCTTCAATTGGTACTTACGAATGGAGCAAGATTAGCGGAACCAGGAGAATTTACTAAAAGAGCGTTTTTAAATGGACGGATTGATTTATCACAAGCGGAAGCAGTCATGGATTTAATTCGAGCAAAAACAGACCGGGCCATGAATGTAGCACTGGGGCAAATGGAAGGGCGCTTATCAAAATTAATTCGCAGACTTAGACAGGAAATATTAGAAATTCTTGCTCATGTAGAAGTCAATATTGATTACCCTGAATATGACGATGTCGAAGAAATGACCCATAAAATGCTCTCGGAAAAAGCTCATTTTGTTCGGGAAGAGATCAAAAAACTGTTACAAACATCGGAGCAAGGGAAAATTTTACGAGAAGGATTGTCAACCGCAATAGTTGGCCGCCCGAATGTGGGAAAATCCTCACTCCTAAACAGCCTTGTTCATGAAAATAAAGCAATTGTCACTGATATCCCTGGAACCACAAGGGATGTTATTGAGGAATATGTAAATGTTCGCGGCGTCCCACTTCGGCTTTTGGATACGGCGGGGATCAGAGAAACAGAGGATATCGTTGAACGAATTGGGGTTGAGCGTTCTCGCCAGGTCCTACAAGAGGCAGATTTGATTTTACTTGTCTTAAATTATGCAGAACAGCTGAGTGCGGAAGATGAGAAGTTGTTTGAAGTGGTTAAAGGAATGGATGTCATCGTTATTGTGAATAAAACAGATTTAGAGCAAAAAATTAATTTTAATCAAGTAAGCGAGTTAGCGAAAGACCATAAGATTGTCACCACTTCGCTGCTTGAAGATCGTGGTGTCGATGAGCTAGAAGAAGCCATCGCTTCGTTATTTTTCGCAGGGACAATTGATGCAGGGGATATGACCTATGTATCCAACAGCCGTCATATTGGTTTATTAAGCCAGAGTTTAAATACCATTGAAGAAGCCATGGAGGGAGTAGAAATGGGAACTCCAATTGATATCATTCAAATTGATTTAACGAGAACATGGGAATTACTTGGCGAAATTATTGGAGAAAGTGTCCATGAAAGCCTGATTGATCAGCTATTCTCACAATTTTGTTTAGGGAAATAGAAAGAGGAGTGACAACATGCAATACGAAGCAGGAAATTATGACGTCATTGTCATCGGTGCAGGTCATGCAGGCTGTGAAGCAGGCCTTGCTGCAGCGAGAATAGGCGCAAAAACACTAATGATTACCATTAATCTCGATATGGTTGCCTTTATGCCATGTAACCCATCGGTTGGAGGACCAGCGAAGGGAATCGTTGTCCGAGAAATTGATGCCCTAGGCGGAGAAATGGGCAGAAATATTGATAAAACCTATATCCAAATGAGAATGCTGAATACCGGGAAAGGGCCGGCGGTGCGAGCACTGAGGGCACAGGCAGATAAATTTGCCTATCAGCATGAAATGAAGAAAACCATCGAAGATGAAGAAAATATGACCTTAATCCAAGGGATGGTCGAACAGTTAATCGTTGGGGATGGTGTTTGTACAGGCGTTATTACCAAAACTGGGGCCGTTTATCGTTCAAAAACTGTTGTTATAACTACAGGTACCTTCCTACGTGGTGAAATTATTATTGGTGACTTAAAGTATTCAAGTGGTCCGAATAATCAGCAGCCGTCCATTCGATTATCTGAACATCTAGAAACACTCGGCTTTGACCTCGTTCGTTTTAAAACAGGAACACCGCCGCGCGTAAATAGTCATACGATTGATTATAGTAAAACAGAAATTCAACCTGGTGATGAGACGCCAAGAGCGTTTTCTTATGAAACAACAAAGTATATCACTGACCAATTGCCATGCTGGTTGACTTATACGAACGAGGCAACGCATCAAATTATAGACCAAAACCTTCATCGCTCACCGATGTTTTCAGGAATGATCAAAGGAACGGGTCCGCGTTACTGTCCATCGATTGAGGATAAAGTCGTCCGTTTTAATGATAAACCCCGTCATCAAATTTTCCTTGAGCCTGAAGGCAGGCATACGCAGGAGGTCTATGTACAGGGGCTGTCAACCAGCTTGCCAGAAGATGTTCAGCAGCAAATTCTAAAATCCATTTCTGGACTTGAAAATGTGCAAATGATGCGTTCTGGCTATGCCATCGAATACGATGCAATTGTTCCTACTCAGCTATGGCCAACCCTTGAAACAAAGATTGTTAAAAATTTATATACCGCGGGCCAAATCAACGGAACCTCCGGCTACGAAGAGGCTGCTGGTCAAGGTTTAATGGCTGGGATTAATGCCGGCTTAAATGCACTTGGCCGCGACCAGTTAGTGTTAAGTCGCTCTGATGCGTATATTGGCGTGTTAATTGATGATTTAATCACAAAGGGAACAAATGAACCTTATCGTTTGCTAACATCGCGTGCAGAATACCGTCTTCTTTTGCGTCATGATAATGCCGATTTACGCCTTACAGAAATTGGCCATCAAATTGGACTGATTCGTGACGACCGCTATCAAAGATTTTTGGCAAAAAAGGACGCAATCGAGGCGGAAAAGCAGCGCTTAGAGTCAACATTTTTAAAACCAACCGAAGAGGTTCAAGAATTGATTCGAAGTATTGGCGGCAGTGAATTAAAGGACGGCATCCGTGCCGCTGATTTATTGAAAAGACCAGAAATGTCCTATCAACAGTTGGAGGCCATTTTTCCTAGTGAGGCTCCATTAGATGAAGATGTGAAGGAACAAGTTGAAATTCAATTAAAATATGAGGGGTATATTATTAAATCCCTGCAGCAGGTTGAACGATTAAAGAAAATGGAAGATAAGAAAATCCCTGAAAATATTGATTATGATGCTGTCTCAGGACTTGCGACCGAAGCACGGCAGAAATTAAAACTTGTCAAACCGCTTTCGATTGCCCAGGCATCTCGAATTGCAGGGGTGAATCCGGCGGACATTTCCATCCTGCTTGTTTACCTCGAACAAGGCAAAATAGCTAGAGTTTCAAATGAATAAATATGTGAGGAAGATTAGAGAATGATCATCAAACAATTTGCAGCAAATTTGCGGGAAAAAGGGATTACCCTTTCAAGTGAGCAGCTCGACCAGTTTGAGAAATATTTTGAGACCTTGGTTGAGTGGAATGAAAAAATGAATCTAACAGCAATAACCGATAAAGCGGAAGTCTATTTAAAGCACTTTTATGATTCAATTACCGCTTCATTTTATTATGATTTTACCAAGCCCTTTCATCTTTGCGATGTGGGGGCGGGTGCTGGATTCCCGAGTATCCCATTAAAGATTGTTTTCCCTCAGATTGAGGTGACGATTGTTGATTCATTAAACAAGCGAATTTCTTTCTTAAATCATCTTGCTCAGGTATTAAAATTGGAAAATGTTCATTTTATTCATGACCGTGCCGAAACCTTTGGGGTTAATCCTCAATTTCGTGAAAGCTTTGATGTGGTCACAGCAAGGGCAGTGGCGAGAATGTCAGTGCTAAGTGAATTTTGTTTACCACTTGTGAAAGTGGGCGGACACTTTATTGCTATGAAAGCTGCCCACGCGAAAGATGAATTAGGTACGGGTCAAAAGGCAATTACCACTCTTGGCGGCAGGCTTGAGGAAATGTTTACTTTTACATTGCCAATGGAAGAAAGTGAGCGGACGATTCTCATCATTAAAAAGGAAAAACAAACACCAAAGAAATATCCACGCAAGCCGGGGACACCTAGTAAGACACCAATTGAATAAGAAAAGCGTAAGCTCACGTTTAGTAAAAAAACATTTTGGGGAACTAACAATTTTTTAACAAACATGTTATTCTAAGCAGGAAGAATTTATGCTGGCAGAGAAATAGTAATAGGGAGTTTCGTAAAGGTGGTGTTGGGGATGAAGCAATCATTTACACGCTTTTTTGGCCTCGGCGATAAGGGAGAACAAGAGGTTGAACTTGATAAAGAGCTAATTACGGAAAAAAACGAGGAAATCAATAAGATCCCAATCGATCAAATTGTTCCAAATAGATTTCAGCCTCGGACCGTTTTTGATGAAGAAAAAATTGAAGAATTAGCACGAACGATTCATATACATGGTATTATTCAACCAATTGTCGTCAGGGAATTTGCAATTGGCCAATATGAAATTATTGCTGGGGAACGCCGTTTTCGTGCGATGAAAAAGCTGGGGTGGACGGAAGCACCAGCTATTATTAAAAATTTATCTGATACTGAAACGGCTTCTGTTGCGTTAATTGAAAATTTACAACGAGAAGAACTGTCGCCGATCGAAGAAGCGATGGCCTATGGTAAATTGCTGGAATTACACAACTTAACCCAGGAAGCTTTAGCACAACGCCTTGGGAAAGGGCAGTCGACGGTTGCCAACAAGCTCCGTCTTCTAAAATTACCGCAGCCTATTCAAGAGGCATTATTAACGAAAACAATCACAGAACGTCATGCTCGGGCATTAATCCCGCTAAAAGATCCAGAAAAACAAGTGGGGTTATTAGCGGAAATTATTGAGAAAAATTTTAATGTTAAGCAAACTGAGGACCGTGTCGTTAAGCTGCTTGAGCAAAAAAACGAAAAGCCAAAGCCAAAACGGAAGGCTTTTAGTAAAGATATGAGAATCGCTGTCAATACGATTCGCCAATCGTTAAATATGGTAACAGACAGCGGGATTAATCTCGATGCTGAGGAAGAAGAATTTGATGAATTCTACCAATTTACCATCCGCATTCCAAAGAAAAAATAATAGTTAAATAGGCAAATAAATGCGAGAACCAGACATCCAACTGTTTGGTTCTTTTTATTTGAGAAAATCACCTTTTTAGTGGTAATGTTTGGAAAATAAGGTGCTTGCTGCCCACTAATTTAGACACATATGTTAAATAAGGCATTTGAATATTTTAAGAAAAAATCCAACATCCCTTCTGTTTCATGCTAAAATAAAGGAATGGAATTTTTCCTTTTCGTCATTCAACTAAGATTAGCCAAATGAATAGGATTTTTATAGAATTTAATAGAATACAAGAATAAAAACTTTGAGAGAATAAAAGGGTAGGTGACATCGTGGGCAAAATTCTTGCAATCGCGAATCAAAAAGGCGGAGTCGGTAAAACGACTACCTCTGTCAACCTAGGTGCCTGCTTAGCATATATTGGAAAACGTGTCCTGCTTGTAGACACGGACCCGCAAGGAAATGCAACTAGCGGGATTGGTATTGAAAAGGCAGAAGTTGACCAATGCATATATGATGTTTTAGTAGATGACGTTGAAGCCAAAAATGTAATTAAACCTACTTCGGTGGAAAATTTGTATGCCATCCCAGCAACGATTCAGTTGGCAGGGGCAGAAATTGAATTGGTTCCGACCATTTCAAGAGAAGTTCGGTTAAAACGTGCACTTGATGAAGTAAGGGATCAATTCGATTATATTATTATTGATTGTCCGCCATCATTAGGATTACTAACGCTTAATGCCTTAACGGCTTCTGATTCTGTCTTAATCCCTGTCCAATGTGAATATTATGCACTGGAGGGCTTAAGTCAATTGTTAAGTACGGTCAGACTTGTACAAAAACATTTGAATCAGGATTTGAAAATTGAAGGTGTCTTACTAACGATGCTTGATGCACGAACCAATCTCGGTATCCAAGTCATTGAAGAAGTGAAAAAGTATTTTCAAGATAAAGTGTATAAAACCATCATTCCAAGGAATGTACGTCTAAGCGAAGCTCCCAGTCATGGGGAACCGATTATTACCTATGATTCAAAATCCCGTGGTGCTGAGGTGTATTTAGATTTAGCAAAGGAAGTGGTCTCGAATGGCTAAAGGTTTAGGAAAAGGCCTTAATGCATTTTTTGCGGATGCTAGTAAAGAGGAAGTAGTTCAAGAAATCAAACTAAACGAATTACGTCCCAATCCATACCAGCCTCGTAAAACCTTCCAACCAGAAACAATTAATGAATTAAAAGAGTCAATTATTGAACATGGAATCTTACAGCCGCTAGTCGTTAGAAAGAGTATTCGAGGCTATGAAATTGTCGTAGGTGAACGACGTTTCCGCGCGGCAAGAGAAGCGAAACTTGAAACCGTTCCTGCTGTTGTCCGTACCCTGTCTGAACAGCAAATGATGGAATTGGCTGTTCTTGAAAACCTGCAAAGGGAAGATCTAAATCCAATTGAAGAGGGACTAGCTTATCAATTGTTAATGGAAAAGTTAAAGATGACCCAAGAAGAAGTGGCAAAGCGCCTCGGAAAAAGTCGGCCGCATATCGCCAATCATATTCGGCTGCTTTCCCTCCCTCAAAAAATTCAGGAATCTATTTCAAACGGTAAAATATCAATGGGACATGGCCGTGCCTTATTAGGTCTTCGTCAAAAAGAATTGCTGTCGAGTTTAGTTGAAAAAGTAACCAAAGATGGTCTTAATGTTCGTCAATTAGAAAAATTGATTCAGCAATTAAATGAAAGTGTTCCACGTGAAACAAAAAAGCCTGAAAAGAAAAAAGATGTCTTTATCAAGGAACGGGAACATTTCCTTCGGGAGCGATTTGGTACGACGGTCAATATTAAACAGAACAAGAATAAAGGGAAAATTGAAATTGAATTTTTCTCTAGAGAGGATCTAGAACGGATTTTGGAAATGCTCGATCAGGAAGATTCATCATTATAAACCATCAAACGGTGGTTTATTTTTTTTGGTGATTATGATAGTTTAATAGGTATATATTTCGAAGGTCGAAAAAAGGTGGATGTTGGATCATGTTTTTGTTAGGTACACTTGTAAATGGATTGTTAATTATTATCGGCACTCTTCTTGGGAAATTGTTAAATCGAATTCCAGAAGGAATGAAGGTCACTGTTATGTATGCCATTGGCTTATCCGTAATGGTTTTAGGCTTACAAATGGGCCTGAAGAGTGAAAACTTCCTGATTGTTATTATTAGCTTGGTTGTTGGTGCGGTAGCTGGTGAAGCATTAAGGTTAGAGGATAAATTAAATGATTTAGGTCTATGGCTGGAAGGGAAAGTAGGCTCTAAAGATGGAAAAGGCAGTATCTCAGAAGGATTTGTCACTGCTACCTTAATCTTTGTGATTGGGGCGATGGCGATTATTGGTGCACTCGATAGCGGTATTCGCGGCGACCATGATGTATTATACACCAAGTCATTAATCGATGGATTTACGGCATTAATCTTAACGACCACCTTAGGTATTGGAGTAATCTTTTCAGCGATTCCAGTTGTCCTATATGAAGGAGCTATTGCTCTATTTGCAACCCAGATTGACCGCTTTGTCCCACAAGCCTTGATGAATCAGTTTATTGTCGAGATGACGGCAACAGGTGGAATCATGATTTTTGCCATTGGCTTAAATTTAACCGGGATGGTCAAAATTAAAGTAGCCAATTTGCTCCCGGGGATTGTCGTCACCGGACTAATCGTGACAATTCTTTATAATTATCATCATTTTTTCTAATCATTAAAAGTCAAAATGCAATCGGAGGTAAACACCGATTGCATTTTTTTTAAGATAAATTATAAGTCTTTGAACTTAGATTACTGTCTAGCTCCAGCACCCTAGCGGCTAGTGTCCTTC
>NZ_JBALOA010000004.1:151243-213878 GCF_036962125.1 Neobacillus drentensis | reverse complement strand
GCCGCTGACCAGGGCGCTTACGCTTTTCTAGTTTGCATTCTCTTCTTCCATCCATTTTAAGTTTAACTCCAGCCAACTTTGCTTATGGTATTGCAGGCTTGCCAGATAAATTCCATTCGCAATTGTTTTGGCCATTCTCATGACAAGATTTAAGCGAGTGTTTTGCAGAACAAAAAATTCCATAAATCCGCTCACATTGACGATGCCGGTGATATGTATATCACCGACTGCAGGCAGTTCCTTGTTTACGCCTGCTCCGGGTTTCACTGGACCATTGCCCACTTGAATAACACCAACATTTTTAACCCTTCCCAAGCAGGCATCGATACCAATCATATAGGGATTCCCATGTTTTACTTGGATTTCCTTTAACTTTTCAGCAAGATTAACTGCATGAATCGGATCATCTAAAGTTCCATATACATAGAAGGTTTGCATGCCCTTTTCTTCCAGTAATGTCCCAACAAGTGGCCCTAATGAATCTCCCGTTGAGCGGTCTGTACCAATACAAACAAAGACAATGGGGCGGCTGGTCACAGTGGGAATCGCAGCAAGTAGTTCTTCAGCGAGATTATCTGCAGCATTCAAGTCATCGTGACTGATGCGTGTCTTAGCCCTCCTGTCAAAAAAACTCGTCTTCAGATTCATTAAGTCACTCCCTAACCGTAAATAGTCTTACTATTATACGGAATTTTCAGTAAATCTATACATGGATGGGTAGAAAAAGGAAAATTCATTATGCTATTAACTGTGAAGAATAATTGTTAAAATAGAATTGGCAAAATGGCTTTAGAGGATGGTGTCTAAATGAGTTTCACTCAAAAGGGAATGCAAAGTTTAATTGAAAAATATCAAAATGAAGATACGTGGTTAAATCTAGGTGAAGGGCTTCTAAAAATTATTGCGATCTTAGTGATAACCAATATTTTAATTCGAATTGGAAAACTGATGATTCATAACATCTTTAAAATTAGAAACCTCTCTCCGCTTAATACATCCGATCGGCGTGAGGAAACACTCTCCAGGCTGCTTGATAATGTCCTTTCCTATGTGGTTTATTTTATTGCTTTTATGATGATTCTTTCTGTGTTGGGCATTGATGTAAAGGCATTAATTGCCGGAGCTGGGGTTGTGGGGCTAGCTGTTGGTTTTGGAGCACAAAGTTTAGTCAAAGATGTGATTAGCGGATTTTTTATCATTTTTGAAGACCAGTTTTCCGTTGGAGACCATGTTCGCATCGGACAATACGAGGGAAATGTCGAAACCATAGGGTTAAGAACAACAAAAATTAAAAGTTGGACTGGGGAACTGCATATCTTACCAAATGGGAGTATTATTGAAGTAACCAACTTCTCCATTAATAATAGTATCGCCGTTGTTGACATTGCGATTGCCTACGGAGAAGACATTGCAAGGGCAGAAAAGGTTATTGAAGAGGCGATTCAGTTTATGCCTGCTCAATATGAAGAGCTTGTGAAACCCCCTGAGTTATTAGGAATTCAAACAATGGGTGCGACGGAGATTGTTTTACGGGTTGTTGCCGAAACACAACCTATGAAGCAGGCCGGTGTTTCGCGCATGATTCGCAGAGATATTAAGCTCCAGTTAGACGAAAATGGCATCAAGGCTCCTGATCCAAAAGTGGTCATGTATGGTTCTGGACAACCTAAATAAGGGGTGGAATGGCATGGAAGAAAAGGAATTTGCTTTAAATGATGTAGTGGAGATGAAGAAACAGCATCCCTGCGGAACCAACCGCTGGAAAGTAATCCGCATGGGGATGGATGTTCGCATCAAATGTGAGGGCTGTGGACATAGTGTTCTCATCCCGAGAAGAGAATTTTCTAGAAAAATGAAGAAAATATTGGTGAAGCATGAGGAATAGTTCATGCTTCTTTTTTCTGACAAACTATATTATTCTTATAAGAAAAGTAGAAATAGAGTTTTGTATATAAGGGGTGGGAATATTGGCACAGCCACAAATCCGTCAAGCAGCATGTCCACTAAATTGCTGGGATAGCTGCGGACTTCATGTAACAGTCGAAAATGATCGCGTCACAAAAGTTGAAGGAGATCCCTCCCATCCAATCACCCAAGGAAAAATTTGCGGACGGGGCCGGATGCTTGAAACAAGAACAAATTCCTTGCAGCGGTTGCTACATCCATTAAAAAAAATCAACGGTAAGTTCGAGCAAATTCCTTGGGAACAGGCACTGAATGAGCTTGCTGAAAAGCTCAAAGAAATAAAAACAGTTTACGGCACAAAGGCTGTTTTACACAGTCACGACTATGCCAACAATGGCTTGTTGAAAAACCTCGACCAACGTTTTTTTAATTGCTATGGTGGTGTTACCGAATTATACGGGTCTCTCTGCTGGGGTGCCGGGATCGAAGCACAAAAGTGGGATTTTGGCGATGCGTACAGTCATGAACCAGATGATGTCTATAACAGCAAAAACATTATTATCTGGGGACGGAATGTCGCCCGGACCAACATGCACTTTTATGAAAAGCTCATAGAGGCCAAAAAACGCGGTGCGAAACTGTTTGTCATTGATCCAATCTTTAATGCGACAGCAAAAATTGCTGATCAATTTATCTCGATAAAACCTGGAATGGATGGATTTTTAGCAGCGGGAATTATCAAAGAGATGCTTCGTTTAGGGTTAGAGGACCGGTCGTTTATTGAACAATTGACCGTGGGCTTTGAAGAAATCGCCTGGCTTGTTGGCAGCATTTCATTAAAAGAAATAAGTGAGATGGCCGAGGTACCGTGTGAAGTGATGACTCATTTAGCGGAAGTTTTTGCAGAAAAACCGACTGCAACCTTTATGGGCCTTGGCTTGCAGCGTTACCAAAATGGCGGCAATACGATTCGAATGATTGATGCCCTTGTCGCAATCAGCGGAAATATCGGTATCGCCGGTGGCGGCGCCAATTATGCAAATCTACAAGTAGGACAAAGCTTTGTGTTTGACGAGCTAACCCTTCCACAGTTCAAGCAAAGGCACCGCCAATTTTCCATTATGAAGCAAGCTGAATCTGTGTTAACTGCTAAAGATCCCGACATAAAAATGATTGTCGTGACCTGCGGAAATCCACTGACACAGGTACCTGACACCCATGTGGTTGAAAGGGCATTCTCTTCAATAGAGACACTGGTGGTAATTGACCAATTCATGACGGATACGGCCAGACTAGCCGATTATGTGTTACCAACGACCACTGCTTTTGAGGAAGAAGATATTTACTATTCGTCAATGTATCATCATTATGTGAATTATGGTCCAAAGTTGATATCCGCACCTGGAGAAGCAAAACCTGACTTATGGATTTGGACGGAATTAGCCAAGCGCCTTGGTTTTGGTGCCGCTTTTGATTTTACAAGGAAACAATTCCTTGAGATGGCTTTTCAAGAATTGGAAAGAAAGGGAATATCCCTTGAAATATTAATGGAAAGACATACCTTGGAATTGCCGGTCAAAGCTGTCCCATGGCAGGATGGGAAGTTTACGACTCCAAGCGGAAAATATGAATTTACGGCACGATTTGGACAGGAGCGGTTAACCCTTGCAGCACCGGAAGAGTCTAAGTGGAGAAACCCTCATCTCGCTGAAAAATATCCTTATAGTCTGCTGACGATTCATCCGATGCGTTCAAATCACTCACAAAACTATCATCTCCTAGGTGGAAAATTGAAGTTGAAAGTTGAAGTAGCACAAAATATTGCGGACGACCTTGGTTTGTCAAAGAATGACTTGGTCCGAGTATGGAATGACCGCGGTGAAGTAAATGGTTATCTTGCTATTTTAACCAAAGCCCATCCGAACACGATTAATATCGATGAAGGAATGTGGAAGCAGTTTGGCGGGTCGGTGAATAACCTGACTTCTAGTAATCCATCTGATAATGGTCTCGGCAGCACATTGTACGATTGTTTAGTCAATATCGAAAAAATTAACTAACTGCCGTGTTCATACGGCAGTTGTCTTTTTTTATATAAATCTCTATAATTGTGAAAGACTTGTCTTATTATTATTGTAACTAATTATAGGCTATGTTAAAGCTTATTGTTTTTTTGGCACCCTGTTGATTGGAGTGGAAGGCACGAAGACTCCTGCGGGAGGACGGTGCAGGGGAGACCCCGCAGGAGCGCAGCGACGAGGAGGCTCCCCGTACCGCCCGCGGAAAGTCAAGTGCCTGGAGCGGAAATCAACAGGCCAATTTTAACGGAGCCATTGATTAAAATAGATCTTATTTTTTGAGGAGTGAAATAAATGGCATTAACAGCTGGTATTGTAGGATTGCCGAACGTTGGTAAGTCTACATTATTTAACGCAATTACCCAGGCAGGGGCAGAATCAGCTAATTACCCTTTCTGTACGATTGACCCAAACGTTGGAATTGTTGAAGTTCCTGACCACCGTCTCCAAAAATTAACCGAACTGGTCCAGCCAAAAAAGACCGTTCCAACTGCATTTGAATTTACCGACATTGCCGGAATCGTCAAAGGTGCAAGTAAAGGGGAAGGTCTCGGTAATAAGTTCCTTTCACATATTCGCCAAGTAGATGCTATTTGCCAAGTAGTCCGCTGCTTTGCAGATGAAAACATTACTCACGTTTCAGGAAAAGTTGATCCAATTGATGATATTGAAGTCATTAACTTAGAGTTAATACTTGCTGACATGGAATCCGTGGAAAAACGAATTAATCGAGTGGAGAAATTAGCGAAGCAAAAAGATAAAGAAGCAGCGGCTGAGTTCGAAGTTCTTGCCATGCTGCGTGATGCCTTTGAAGCAGAAAAACCTGCCCGTACAGTTGATTTTACGGACGAACAAATGAAACTAGTTAAAGGCATGCATCTTTTAACAATCAAGCCGGTCCTTTATGTAGCCAACGTAAGTGAAGATGATATTGCTGACCCATCAGATAATGAATATGTTCAAAAGGTCCGTGAATTTGCTGCGGCTGATAACGCTGAAGTTATCGTGATTTGTGCGAAAATTGAAGAAGAAATTGCTGAACTTGAAGGCGAAGAAAAGCAAATGTTCTTATCGGAATTAGGAATTGAAGAATCCGGTCTTGACCAATTAATTCGTGCTGCTTATCATTTGCTGGGCCTAGCAACTTATTTTACAGCAGGTGTTCAAGAGGTTCGCGCTTGGACATTCAGAAAAGGAATGAAGGCCCCTCAATGTGCCGGAATTATTCACTCGGATTTTGAACGAGGCTTTATCCGTGCAGAAATTGTTTCTTATGATGACCTATTAGCTGCCGGCAGCCATACCGCAGCAAAAGAAGCCGGTAAAGTTCGACTAGAAGGAAAAGAATACGAAGTAAAAGACGGCGACGTCATCCACTTCCGCTTTAACGTCTAAAATTACTAGCTCTGCATATTTTGCAGAGCTATTTTTATTAAGAATAACTCATTCCTGTGAAGGACATTGCATTTGTATTATTTGTATGCTATAATTTCAACTTGTGAGTAATTAATAATTGCTCCTTGCCCATATGGGCCGTTTAGACCAAAAGGAGGTGACTGTGATGAATAAGTACGAAATCATGTACATCATCCGCCCAAATATTGAAGATGAAGCGAAAAAGGCTCTTGTTGAGCGTTTTAATTCTATTCTTCTTGAAAACGGAGCGGAAACTGCTGAAACAAAGGATTGGGGTAAGCGTCGTTTAGCATACGAAATCAACGATTTCCGCGACGGATACTACGAAATCACTAAAACAACATCTTCAGCTGCTGCAGTACAAGAATTTTCTCGTCTTGCAAAAATCAGCGAAGATATCATTCGCCACTTAGTAATTAGAGAAGACGCTTAATATAGATCTTGGTAGAAATGTTTCACGTGGAACATTTTTCCAAATAAAAAGGAGTTGATTCTGATGATGAATCGTGTCGTACTTGTTGGCCGTTTAACAAAAGATCCTGATTTGCGTTATACACCAAATGGGGTCCCTGTTGCTACTTTTACTTTAGCAGTTAACCGTACATTTTCTAATCAGCAAGGTGAACGTGAAGCAGACTTTATTAACTGTGTTATTTGGCGTAAACCTGCTGAAAATGTGGCTAACTTCTTGAAAAAAGGCAGCCTTGCAGGTGTGGATGGCCGAATTCAAACCCGCAACTATGAAGGACAAGATGGTAAACGTGTCTATGTTACCGAGGTACAAGCTGAAAGTGTTCAGTTCTTAGAACCTAGAAACGCATCTGGTGGCGGTGGCGGAAGAAGCGACTACGACCAATTCGGTGCTCCTCCGAGGGAACCACAAGTTGGTTCTTATGGCGGCGGCAATCAGAATCAACGTCAAAATCAAAACGCGAATAAAGGTTACACAAGAATGGATGAAGATCCGTTTGCTGGTAATGGTCAAATTGATATTTCCGACGACGACCTTCCATTCTAACTTAACCTTAATTGAACGATAACTTTTAATAAAGAAAAAGGAGGGAATTTTCATGGCAGGAGGACGTAAAGGCGGTCGCGCAAAACGTCGTAAAGTGTGCTATTTCACAGCAAATGGTATCACTAAAATCGACTATAAAGATGTAGATCTACTTAAGAAATTTATCTCTGAACGTGGAAAGATTTTACCACGTCGTGTAACTGGTACTAGCGCTAAATACCAACGTAAATTAACAGTTGCAATCAAACGTTCACGTCAAATGGCATTACTTCCATTTGTTGCAGGTGAATAAGAAATAGATGTAAAAGGCAGTAAGGGTTCTCCTTGCTGCCTTTTTATTATCCTCATAAACTTGTCTTGAACCAATTATCTCGGGTAAAATAAAGATTAGTTTTGTAATATATAGGGGTGAAAGTGTGATCGATGTACGCAAGTTAACAGAGGGAGCTGTCCTCTTGGCAGCTTTTGCTGCACTGCTATTAATAACCATAAGTGTTCCGCCCTTAGGGGTAATTTTAGTCCTAGTCATACCGCTCCCATTTATTATCTTTTCTTATAAAAATAACTTGAAACTAATTGTTGCATTCGTTGTGGCGGCAACCTTTATTTCATTTATTGCCGGTTCATTAATGGGCTTAGGGATGATGCTTCTTTACGGATTTGCAGGAGTGGTGATTGGTTATTTGCTCCAAAAAGGCAAGAGTCGGACGTTTATTTTGATTGCCAGCTCGCTTACCCTTTTGGCCGGACTAGTAATTATGTATGCGTTCGTAGTCGGCTTTATGAAAATGGATATCATCCATGAACTAACAAAGGCATTAAATGAATCAGTTAAAAACTCTGAGGAAATGCTGAAAGCAATGGGAAGAGCAGACCAAATTGAAAAGATAAAAGAGCAAAATAGCTTGATGCTAAAGCAAATTAAAACACTTGCACCAAGTGGCCTTATCTTTTCTTCTATAGCTTTTACCTTTTTAATTCAGTGGCTTTGTTTCCCTATCGCCAAAAGGTTTGGAGTAAACGTGGAGCCATGGGGGCATTTTCGTAATCTTGCCCTTCCTAAAAGTCTTTTATGGTATTACTTAATTGCCTTAGGGGCGATGCTCCTATTTCATCCTCAAGAGGGTACCTACATCTATTCTGTCTTAATCAATGCTAGGTCAGTAGTAGAGACAATGATCCTCGTGCAGGGAGTTGCGCTTTTGTTTTTTCTTTTTCATCAAAGGTCTGTTGCAAAGGGACTTGGCGTGTTTGTTGTAATTCTTACTTTCATGATTCCATTGGTCCGTTATATAATAATGTTATTAGGCATTACAGATTTAGGCTTTAACTTTCGAAAGCAATTTGAAAAGAAAGAGTAAGATTCACGACTAGGAGCTGAAAATTTTGCCTGCATTTTTAGAAAAGCGGACCATTCGCTACCCTTTTTATGGGTTAATAGCTGTCACGGTGGTACTGCTCATTATCCTGTATTTATATAACTGGATATTAAGTGTAGCAGGGCTGTTATTAATGATTTTCCCCATTTACTTCATGTTTGTCGTCGATCGCCGCCAAAGAAAGGAAATGGAGGAGTATATCTCAACCCTCTCCTACCGGGTTAAACGAGTCGGCGAAGAAGCGCTGATGGAAATGCCTATCGGGATAATGCTCATTAATGATGAATATTATATTGAGTGGACAAATCCATTTCTTGCTTCCTGTTTTGATGAGGATACCTTAGTCGGCAGATCGCTTTATGATGTGGCAGATACCCTGATACCGTTAATTAAACAGGAAGTAGAAACCGAGATTATTACACTGCATGAACGAAAATTTCGTGTCATCCATAAACGTGAGGAACGGCTTATCTACTTTTTTGATGTTACTGAACAAAAAGAAATCGAGAAGATGTACCAAAATGACCGGACGGTTATTTCAATCATCTTTTTAGATAATTATGATGACTTAACCCAGGGTATGGATGACCAAATGCGAGGCAGCGTCAATAATATGGTGACATCCATCCTAAATAAGTGGGCACAGGATAATGGCATCTTTTTAAAAAGAATTAACTCAGAACGGTTTATTGGTGTGTTTAGTGAAGAAATTCTTCAAAAGCTGGAAAAAGGTAAATTTACAATTCTTGACGAAGTTAGAGAAATGACTTCCAAACAAAATGTATCGTTTACCTTAAGTATTGGTGTTGGAACGGGGGTAACTTCCCTGCCGGAATTGGGAGTGTTAGCCCAATCAAGCTTAGACCTTGCCTTGGGACGAGGCGGTGACCAGGTGGCCATTAAGTTGCCAAGCGGCAAGGTGAAGTTTTATGGCGGCAAAACCAATCCGATTGAAAAGCGTACAAGAGTGAGAGCACGAGTGATTTCACATGCCCTTCGCGATTTAATTATGGCCAGTGATAAAGTTATCATCATGGGGCATAAAGGCCCTGACATGGACTCAATTGGTGCCAGTATTGGAATCTATAAAGTGGCGCAAATGAATCAAAAGGATGCCTATATCGTCGTCAACATGCAGGAAGTGGATAATGGGGTTAAACGGCTAATGGCAGAAATTCGCCAGCAAGAGCATTTGTTTGCCCATTTTATTGGGCCGGATGAGGCGCTTGAAATCGCTAGTGATAAGACCTTGCTTGTAGTCGTTGATACGCATAAACCGTCGATGGTTATTGAAGAGCGGCTGCTCAATAAAATTGAGCATAAGGTTGTCATTGATCATCATCGCCGCGGTGAAGATTTTATCGCCAATCCATTACTTGTCTATATGGAGCCCTATGCTTCGTCAACCTCAGAGCTGGTAACAGAATTTCTTGAATATCAGCCCAAACGGGGTAAAATTGAAATGATTGAAGCTACTGCCCTGTTAGCGGGGATCATCGTTGATACAAAAAGCTTTACGTTACGAACAGGCTCAAGGACGTTTGATGCAGCCTCCTATTTAAGAGCACATGGAGCAGATACCATCCTCGTTCAAAAGTTTTTGAAGGAAGATGTGGATACATATATAAAGAGGTCCAAGTTAATTGAATCTGTTACTTTTTACCGTGATGGAATTGCGATTGCAAAAGGAACAGAAAACGACTTTAATGATCAAGTGATTATTGCCCAGGCAGCAGATACCTTGCTAACAATGGATGGAGTGACAGCCTCCTTTGTCATTTCAGCGCGCGGCGAAGGGGTCATTGGTATCAGTGCAAGGTCGCTTGGAAACATCAATGTCCAGGTCATTATGGAAAGCCTAAAAGGCGGTGGGCACCTCACAAACGCAGCTACACAACTAACGGGACTATCCATAACAGAGACAGAAGGTAAATTAAAGCTAGCGATTGATGAATATTTTGAAGGAGTGAAAAAAGAATGAAAGTAATTTTTTTAAAAGACGTAAAGGGTAAAGGAAAAAAGGGCGAAGTGAAGAATGTAGCTGATGGCTATGCTCATAATTTTTTATTAAAACAAGGGTTAGCAAAGGAAGCAAATAACGCGAATATCAGTACGCTTGATGCCCAAAAGAAAAAAGAAGCCAAGCAAGCTGAGGAAGAATTAGCAGAGGCAAAAAAATTAAAAGAAGCTTTGGATCAAATTACAGTTGAGCTTGCCGCTAAAGCTGGTGAAGGCGGCCGCTTATTTGGCTCAATTACGACCAAGCAAATTGCGGAAGAATTACAAAAGAAACATGGTATCAAAATTGATAAGCGAAAAATGGAATTAACCGATGCGATTCGCACGCTTGGCCACACCAAGGTTCCAGTTAAACTCCATCACGAGGTGGTCGCAACGCTAACCGTTTCTGTGACTGAAGTAAAATAAAAATTTTCCCAGTGCGAATTCGCCCTGGAACATGATAGAATATAAAAAGTAATCAACACGAATGTGATCGGTCTTAGCTGGTCACTTTTTTCTTTTATCCTTAGGATATGATAGTTTTTAACTTTAATAATAAATTGCATCCTCTTCATGATAGGAGGTTTTTTGATAAATGAATGATTTATATGCAGATCGCATGCCACCGCAAAATATAGAGGCCGAGCAGGCTGTTTTAGGGGCTATTTTCTTAGAGCCATCCTCTCTCGTACTTGCTTCAGAGATTCTAATCCCTGAAGATTTTTATCGTGCTTCACATCAAAAAATATTTAATGTCATGTTGTCGCTCAATGATCAGGGTAAAGCGGTTGACCTCGTTACCGTAACAGAGGAGTTATCCGCAGCGAAGCTGATTGAAGATACGGGCGGGGTTAGTTATTTAGGTGAATTGGCCGCTTCTGTTCCAACGGCAGCAAATATTGAGTATTATGCGAGAATAGTAGAAGAAAAATCATTACTTAGAAGATTAATACGCACAGCAACGAGCATTGCATCGGACGGCTATTCCCGCGAGGATGAAGTTGAGGCGCTGTTAAGTGAAGCAGAGAAAAATATTATGGCCGTCGCACAGCGAAAGAATGCTGGAGCTTTCCATAATATTAAAGATGTCCTTGTTCGTACGTATGACAATATTGAGGAAATGCATAACCGTGTCGGCGATATTACAGGGATTTCCACTGGATTTGCTGAACTGGACCGAATGACAGCTGGATTCCAGCGAAATGATTTGATTATCGTTGGAGCCCGTCCTTCCGTGGGTAAAACCGCCTTCGCTTTGAATATCGCTGCCAATGTAGCAACTAAAACGGGTGAAAATGTCGCGATTTTCAGTCTTGAGATGGGTGCTGAACAGCTGGTTATGCGTATGCTTTGTTCGGAAGGAAACATCGATGCACAAAGGCTTCGTACGGGTTCTTTAACCGATGATGACTGGGGCAAATTGACGATGGCGATGGGAAGTCTCTCAAACTCGGGGATATTCATCGATGATACGCCA
The DNA here is from genome assembly GCF_036962125.1 of Neobacillus drentensis. GTDB lineage: Bacteria > Bacillota > Bacilli > Bacillales > Cytobacillaceae > Neobacillus > Neobacillus drentensis_B. The sequence continues at coordinate 202,604 of NZ_JBALOA010000004.1, read as the reverse complement.
GGGGTTAGAATCAGTGATATCCGTTCCAAATGTCGCCGTCTCCAGCAAGAGCACGGCTTAGGCATGATTTTAATAGATTACTTGCAGTTGATCCTAGGAAGCGGTCGTTCGGGTGAGAACCGTCAGCAGGAAGTTTCTGAGATCTCACGGTCGTTGAAGCAATTAGCGCGTGAGCTGAAGGTCCCTGTAATCGCCCTTTCCCAGCTTTCCCGTGGTGTCGAGCAGCGTCAAGACAAGCGCCCGATGATGTCCGATATTCGTGAATCAGGTTCGATTGAGCAGGATGCCGACATCGTAGCATTCTTGTATCGTGATGACTACTATGACAAGGAATCAGAGAATAAGAATATCATCGAAATCATTATCGCCAAGCAGCGTAATGGTCCAACCGGAACCGTTTCGCTCGCCTTCGTAAAAGAATACAATAAGTTCGTCAACCTCGAGACACGGTACGATGCTCCGGGGGCATAGGCTAGCCAATTTTTAATTGGCTAGCTTTTTTTATTTTAGTTGACAGTGTTTAAGGGTTGGAGGACAGGCCAGTGGAAGCTAATCGTGCCTGTTATCAGTTAAGAAAAGAGTCAAAAGTAACGAATGATAAAATCACCTCTAAATCGGCAATTTTAACTGCTCAATATTTACTATAGTAAGAAGAACGGCCATTCCTATTTAGTTTATAGTTCCTCCCCAGGATCCTCCTTATAGTCTTCTCCGATTTAATAATCCTACACCAATCATGAACTAATTTTGTAGTAATTTTTTGATCAGGAAAAAGTAGCAACAATTCAGTTACACTTCGTAAAACTGCAGACTCCACTCCCTCCGTGCAACCACAATTGCCACACACTAAGATCCCACCCATACAATCAGTAAAAAAGCAGTCACAATTTGGGCAAAGAGGTCCCTTTTTCAGTCCTTCATAATGGTAATTTGGTAGATGTGGATAAGGGGATTCTACGATATGAAGAGCAACTAATTGTTCAGCCAATTTGTAGTGTTTTTTATTAAGATTGACTGGCCTTGTGTTTAGTTTTTTCAAAAAGCGGTTCAATTGTGAATGAAAAACAAGCGATGGATTTATTGAGGTGATATATAAATGAAATTCGGGGTTAATAAAAATGAGATACGATTCAAGCGGAAAGTGATAGCCTAGGTCGTGGAGCAAAGATCGAAATAAAAGCTCACACCGTCCCAATTGGTGGACTGGATTCTTGGTTTCCCTTTTAGTACAGGTCAACCATTTATCATCTTCAACATAGTAGTCCCCTTCAAAATTTTTAACATCTAACGGGTAAATTTTATCTTGGGATATAAGTAAAGTATCAATTTGAAATTTTGAATGGTTATGCTCCAATAATAAATCATGGAGGACCAGCCACCCCTCTGACAACCCTTCCAACCATTTATCACTCTTTTGCTCTCCTTCAAACCCCTTTTTTAGCACTGTATAGTTACGAAAGTCCTCATCTGATAACTGCATGCGAGCATTTAAAGATCTTAACAAGGTAATTGTCAGTGGTTCTATTCTAGATTTAAATATCATATTCCACATCCTTTTATTATTTTAGTAAACTATAATTCTATTTTATGGAAAAAAATCCAAATACACAAGATAGATTCATATATTAATATTTTACGAACATAATATAATATTTTTATATAAATGTTCGTGTTTTGTTTGCTTTTACCCATGAAAGTTGGTAAACTTGTCTATGGAAATTAGTAAAGTGTATTTAATTTGGAGGTGCCTTATATGTCATCAGTAGTAGTTGTTGGGACGCAATGGGGAGATGAAGGTAAAGGGAAAATTACAGACTTCCTTTCTGAAAATGCCGAGGCAATTGCCCGTTATCAAGGGGGAAATAATGCAGGCCACACCATAAAATTCAACGGAGAAACGTACAAATTGCACCTAATTCCATCAGGAATTTTTTATAAAGAAAAAATTTGTGTCATTGGAAACGGTATGGTGGTTGATCCAAAGGCACTTGTGACAGAACTAGCCTACTTACATGAAAAAGGCATTACAACTGATAATTTACGGATTAGTAACCGTGCCCATGTGATTCTTCCTTATCATTTAAAATTAGATGCAGTGGAAGAGGAAAGTAAGGGTGCGAATAAAATTGGCACAACGAAAAAAGGGATTGGCCCTGCATATATGGATAAAGCGGCCCGCGTTGGGATTCGAATTGCTGACCTCCTTGAACGAGATGTGTTTGAAGAAAAACTTGAGCGTAACTTAAAGGAAAAAAACCGTCTGTTTGAGCGAATTTATGAGACAACTGGATTTACGAAGGAAGAAATTCTTGATGAGTACTTTGAATACGGTCAACAAATTAAGCAATATGTTTGTGATACATCCGTTGTCCTGAATGATGCATTGGATGATGGGAAACGCGTCCTCTTTGAAGGTGCACAAGGTGTTATGCTTGATATTGACCAGGGGACTTATCCATTCGTAACATCATCTAATCCAGTTGCTGGTGGCGTTACTATCGGTTCTGGGGTTGGACCTTCTAAAATAACTCATGTTGTTGGTGTGTGTAAGGCTTACACCTCTCGTGTCGGTGATGGACCTTTCCCAACTGAATTACATGATGAAGTTGGCAGTCAGATTCGTGAAGTCGGCCGTGAGTATGGTACCACAACAGGTCGACCACGCCGAATCGGCTGGTTTGACAGTGTCGTTGTCCGCCATGCTCGCCGTGTGAGCGGGTTAACAGACCTGTCCCTTAATTCCATTGACGTATTAACTGGAATTGAGACATTAAAGATCTGTACAGCTTACAGTTACAAAGGTGAACTGATTACTGAATACCCTGCAAGCTTGAAGATCTTAGCAGAATGTGAACCAGTTTATGAAGAGCTTCCAGGTTGGACAGAGGATATTACCGGAGTGAAAACCCTGGATGAACTGCCTGTAAATGCACGTCATTATGTGGAACGTGTTACACAACTCACTGGAATTCCGTTGACAACGTTCTCTGTAGGGCCAGATCGGAATCAAACCAATGTAGTCCGCAGCCCATGGAGACAAATATAAAAGCGGAAGCAGTTAGTTGTAGTTCGAGAATAAATTTACTTAATGAATGAAGCCCTCATTTTAGAGGGCTTCAACTCTTTTTAAAATACTTTCAAAAAAAGTATTGCAATTAGTAGTTCGTCCATGCTATTATAAAAAGCGTCGTCACAATACGACAGATTAAAACAAGTACGAGCCATTAGCTCAGTTGGTAGAGCATCTGACTTTTAATCAGAGGGTCGAAGGTTCGAGTCCTTCATGGCTCACCAAAGTTTTTTGCCTTAGCAAAATAACTTTCAATATATGGCCCCTTGGTCAAGCGGTTAAGACACCTCCCTTTCACGGAGGTAACACGGGTTCGAGTCCCGTAGGGGTCATGGCTTTTGATTGCTGGGAAGAAACTGGCAAGGACGGTTTTTTTACTGGCAATCAATTAAATTTTGGTCTGGTAGTTCAGTTGGTTAGAATGCCTGCCTGTCACGCAGGAGGTCGCGGGTTCGAGTCCCGTCCAGACCGCCATATAAGTGGCTCAGTAGCTCAGTCGGTAGAGCAAAGGACTGAAAATCCTTGTGTCGGCGGTTCGATTCCGTCCTGAGCCATAAAAAGGGAAGCTTGCAGATGCAGGCTTCTTTTTTTACCGTTGTAACCTGATTGTAATATACATCCTCTATTCTCCAACAAATCCTTGGCTCTTGTCGAAAATTGTAATAATGGACACCTCCCCCAACAGAACTACAACAAACCTGAATTTAATAGGATTCCTCGCCTGTATTAATCAAAGAAAAACAGGAAGATTCGACTAACATATTTCATGAATAGGTAGGAAAATGTCAGCGTTTATACATTTTTGTTACATTATTGAGACTATTAATCTATTGACGAAAAATTATGTTAAAGTATAGAAGGTCAAAAATTCTGGGAAATTCTTAAATAGTTAAATTAATAGATTAAGAGGGTTATACCGTGGTTTAGGGAGGAAAAATGTTATTTTTAAATAAGATCTCACGAACAAAAAAGCTAATACTCAAAACGACAATAGTTACCACCATGGCGTCGTCACTAATTGCCTTTAGTAATGGTCCAGTCGTATTTGCAGATTCATCTAAATCATCAAAAGATTATCAAGTATATTTGGACGGTACATATATTGGCAATTTTACTGATAAGGCAGTAGTCAATAAAATTATTGCAGAAAAAGTCAATGATTCTAATCTTAATCTTGGGCGGCAAGTGCAGGACATTCCGTACCAAGTATTCCCGCCTGCTGAAAATAATCTAGAAACCGTTCCTACCATCAAAAGCATCTTCCAACTGCAAACAGAGGCAGCAGCAATCATGATTGATGGTAAACCAGTTGTTTATGTTGAAAATCAAACAACAGCGGAAGAGGTCATGAAGAAACTGATTCAACAATACGTGCCTGAGGACCAACTAGCAGAACTGAAGGCCCGAAAAGCCTCAACCAATTCAACATTACCCGCATTAAAGGAAAATGAGTCTCGTTTATTAGACGTACGACTGTCGGAAAATGTTTCATTTTCAAATAAAAATATCGTTCCAGAAAAAATTCTGTCCATTGAAGAAGCCCTTACTTTTTTACAAAAAGGAACGCTCGAGGAAAAGAAATATGTGATTCAAGATGGTGATGTTCTTGAGTTAATCGCCCATGATAACAACATGAAACTAGCGGAGCTCTTAGCGGTGAATCCTCGTCTATCCAAAGGTTCACTTTTAAAGATTGGCGAGAAAATCATTCTAACCATTCCCAAGCCATTTATAGAAGTGATTGTTGAAAAAGAAGTAAATAAAAAGGAAGAAATTCCTTTTGAAAATAAAGTGATTGAGGACAAATCACTGTTAAAAGGAAAAACAAAGGTAAAACAAGAGGGAAAAACGGGAACGCGTTCTGTTAATTATAAGATTTCTGAACAAAATGGTGTTACCTTAAGCAAGACTGAAGTTAATGAAACCATTCTTGAAGAGCCAGTTGATCACATTGAAATCAAGGGAACAAAAGTAATTTCCTCTCAGGGTGAAGGCACTTTTACCTGGCCAACTGTAGGCGGATATATTTCCAGTAAGCAAGGGCAACGTTGGGGCAGGATGCATAAAGGGATTGATATTGCTAGACCTAGTAACAGAACGATTAAGGCAGCTGATAACGGCGTGGTCGTTTCTGCAGGCTGGGGTGGCGGTTATGGGAATAAAATTGTGATTGACCACCAAAACGGCTACCGCACCCTTTATGGACATATGTCATCGCTTAAGGTTAGAGTAGGCCAGACTGTTTCAAAGGGAACTGCAATTGGCGTAATGGGTGCTACAGGAGATGCTACAGGTGTACACTTGCATTTTGAAGTGTATAAAAATGGCAGCCTCGTTAATCCGCTATCCTATTTAAGATAGCTGAAAGTCTCTAGTCACTAGAGGCTTTTCTTTTTGCAATGTGATGGTCCAGCCCCATTCCATAATCCTTTAACTGGGGCTTTTGCTTCGCTAATTCCATTCTTACCATATGGTAATAGGTGAATTTATGCGAATAACATGATACAGTAAAATAGTATAGTTATGACTTCTAGTATATTTGATTAAATAGATAAAATCATAAAATGAAAAGGAGCGATGGTATGGAAAAGAAAATTCTTGTAGTCGATGATGAAAAGCCAATTGCAGATATTCTCCAGTTTAACTTAAAAAAAGAAGGATACATTGTCTATTGTGCCTATGACGGGAACGAAGCGCTTCAGTTGGTTGAAGAAATACAGCCAGATTTAATCCTTTTAGATATTATGCTTCCGTTACGAGATGGAATGGAAGTCTGCCGGGAAGTCCGGAAGAAGTATGAAATGCCAATTATCATGCTGACAGCGAAGGATTCTGAAATAGACAAAGTTTTAGGACTTGAACTCGGTGCAGATGATTATGTGACGAAACCGTTTAGCACAAGAGAGCTCATTGCACGAGTAAAGGCTAATTTGCGCCGTCACCAACAGATTCTAACTCCGCCAGATGCGGAGAATGAAACGAATGAAATTGAAATTGGCTCGCTTACCATTCATCCTGATGCCTACATTGTTTCCAAACGGGGAGAGACGATTGAGCTGACACACCGTGAATTTGAATTATTGTTTTATTTAGCTAAGCATATCGGTCAAGTGATGACGAGAGAACATCTCTTGCAAACGGTCTGGGGTTATGATTATTACGGGGACGTGCGGACAGTCGATGTAACCGTTCGAAGATTGCGAGAAAAAATAGAGGACAGCCCAAGCCATCCAACATGGATTGTTACAAGACGCGGTGTAGGGTACTATTTACGCAATCCTGAACAGGAGTAACAGAATGAAAAAGGTTGGTTTCTTTCGCTCTATACACGTAAAATTCGTTATCATCTATGTCCTTCTTATATTAGTGGCTATGCAAATTATCGGTGTTTATTTTGTCAAACAGCTGGAAGAAACACTACGGACCAACTTCCAAACGTCAATAAAACAGCGGGTTGATTTACTTGCCTTTAATATTGTTGAGGAAATGGAGAAAAAGAGAACGCCTGAAGATCCAACGCTTGAGGATGAAATAAAGAAATTTCTTAAAGATTTCGATGCAACAGGTGATATCTCTGAAGTTCGGGTGATTGACAGCAGTTCTTTGAAAATAATAGCTACTTCCTCTTCAAATCAGGGAGTGGTTGGACAACGGACAACCGAGCTGCGTATAAAACAATCAATGGTCCTTGAAGAGGACCAAAGTGCCATCCTCATCGATGATCCACAAAAGGGCCATCGAATCTGGGTACTCTCAAAACCGATTATGTCTGGTAAAAAGGTAATTGGTGCCATCTATTTAGTGGCCAATATTGAGAGTGTATTTGAACAAATGAAAACCATTAATAGGATATTTGCTACAGGTACGGCCATCGCCTTATCGATTACAGCGGTTTTGGGCATTTTGTTAGCTCAAACCATTACGAGGCCGATTGCCGATATGAAGAAGCAAGCCATAGCAATGACCAAGGGGAATTTTTCAAGAAAAGTAAAAGTGTACGGCAATGACGAACTTGGGACACTGGCTGTTACCTTTAATAATTTAACGAAAAAGCTTCAAGATTCACAGGCCATGACTGAAGGGGAACGTAGAAAACTTTCCTCTGTTTTGTCTTATATGACTGACGGCGTGATTGCTACTGACAGGAAAGGCCGCGTTATATTAATAAATGACCCAGCAGCGGAAATGCTGGATGTTTCACGTGAAACAGTGCTGAGTCAGCCAATTGTTGAGTTACTCGATTTGGATGATACGAATTCCTTTGAGGATTTATTGGAGGAAAAGGATTCGATTATTCTTGATTATAGTACCAATAAAGAGCGCTATTTTCTCCGTGCGAACTTTTCTGTTATTCAAAAAGAGACAGGATTTGTTAATGGCCTAATTGCCGTTCTCCATGATATAACCGATCAGGAGAAAATTGATGCAGAACGACGAGAGTTTGTGGCTAATGTTTCACATGAACTACGTACACCGCTAACGACGATGAGAAGCTATCTAGAGGCGCTTGCTGATGGAGCATGGCGGGATGAGGAAATTGCCCCAAACTTTTTAGAAGTAACGCGGACAGAAACAGAAAGAATGATCCGCCTTGTAAATGATCTGCTTCAGCTGTCAAAAATGGATAGTACCGATTATAAACTGACGATTGAGTGGGTGAATTTCGTCGATTTCTTCCACCGCATTATTGACCGTTTGGAAATGTCTAAGAATCAGAATGTTACGTTCAAACGAAAACTTCCTAAGTATGCCATCTTTGTTGAGATAGATGAAGATAAGATGACACAGGTTTTATACAATATTATTTCCAATGCCTTAAAATACTCTCCAGAAGGCGGCCAGGTCACTTTTTCGCTTAAAGAAAAGGATGATAAAATTATTGTTAGTATTTCAGACCAAGGTGTGGGGATTCCAAAAGAGAATATTGGAAAAATATTCGACCGTTTTTATCGTGTCGACAAAGCACGAACCAGAAAATTAGGCGGTACAGGACTTGGCCTGGCAATCGCAAAAGAAATGGTTAATGCTCATGGCGGGGCAATCTGGGCAACAAGTGAGGAAGGAAAGGGAACGAAAATCTCCTTTTCACTCCCCTATGAACGTTCTGAAGAGGATGAATGGTCATGAGATACGAAAATATAAAATCAGGTATTTTAACCTTTTTAGTCTTGGTTAGTATCCTTTTAACTTGGAATCTTTGGACCTACCAACCCAATTATGAAACGATGGATAAGGGGAATACAGTTGCGGAGGTTACCTTAAGTGAAAAACAAGAGGTCCAAAAAATTATTCGCCCTGACCAAGTGTTCTTTCATGATAAAGGCCAGCATTTTGGGACCAACCATGCATCTGAGCTTGAAAAGGTCAGCGCTGAAATAAACAACTGGGTTTTCTTTGATGTCAAAAGATATACAGATGAAGTGAAAGATTTAAAGAAGTTAATGCATGGCAGCGGCAATACTGAACTTGTCTTTCCAAGCGAAGTTCCGATTGAGTTATATCGCAGTGTATTAAACATTGAAGGTAAAAAAATTCCTTCATTCAATTTCAATCGAATCATTATTAATATGGGGAAATCAGCGAAGGAAAATGGAATTGTCTATTTTGTCTCGACTGAAAACCAGCAAGTCTATATTAGTCACATTTCATCTGCTAATCTAAATAATTTTAACCGTAATTTTTATAAAAAAGCAGCGCAGTATCCACGTTATTTCGCCTATGAAGCTTCGAATAAGCGGACGATTTTCTTACCACATACAGAAACAGACATGACGTCCTATAAATATTTGCCTTTGACTCTTGATTCGGAGGAATTCAAAGAAGCGCTTTTCGCAAATCCTAGTTTTGTTGAAAAAAGCTTTGTCCCATCCGGGGAAGAGTTTACGAATGCTTCTAGTAAAATGACGGTAAATTTTGAAAGTAATATTCTCCGCTATGTCAATCCAACAGTGGAGGAAAATTTTATTAATAGTTCATATGATTTAGTTAAACGAAGCATCGATTTTGTGAATGAACACGGCGGGTGGACAGATCCATATCGCTATGTGGAAAAAAATGAACTGAATCATTCGGTCACTTTTCGTTTATACAGCATGGACGGCCACCCGGTCTTTAATGGAAACGGACTTGCAGAAATAAGTGAGGTTTGGGGCAGAGATGAAATCAGAAATTACACAAGGCCCAATATTTCCTTGGAGCTCCCGTTAACCACGGAAATGAAAAAGGTGACTCTGTCATCAGGACATGCTGCATTGAATTTTTTACAAAACAAAAAGAACTTTAAATCTAGTCTGCTTGAGGATATTGTATTAGGGTATCGCATGGAAAGGGATAACGATGAGAATAGGCTGATTGTTTTAGAACCTGCCTGGTTCTATCGCTATGATCATTCATGGAGACAGATAACCATGGAAGATCTGGGAGGTATGCAGCATGGACTGGAGTAAGATTAAAACCATTTTTATTTTAACGTTCTTAATTTTGGATGTTTATCTCTTATTTCAATTCATGAAAATTCGCGATGCAAATAAATATGAAATCATTACGCCCGCCTCGTTTGAGGAAAAACTGAAGGCAGATGAAATTGAGTATGTCGACCTGCCTAAAGATCCTATAAAGGCACAGTATCTAAGTGCGAAGCCGAAGACCTTTACCAAAAGTGAGCTGGCAAAGCTGAAGGGTCAGACAGCCGTCCTTAGAAGAACAGGGACAAGCCTTTTTGCTACATTAGAAAAGCCAATACAAATCACAGCTAAGTTTGAGCCTGCAGAACTGTCCGCGTTTTTAAAGGATCATATTCTTTCTGGTGAGGACTATCAGTTTGGCGAGAAAAGTGAAAAAGATAAAACCATCACGTATTACCAACTCTCAGAAAATTATCCGTTGTTTAAAAATATTAATGGAATGATAACTTTTAAGGTCGATGGGGATAATCAAATTGTTTCCTATGAACAGACCTATTTGGAGTGGATGGATAATAAGGGAGCGAAGGAAGAGATCCTAGCACCGTTAAAGGCCATTGAAACCTTACATCAGAAGGGGATGTTGAAGCCAAAGAGCAAAATAACCAAGATAGAACTTGGCTATGCGACGCTCATTCAACTAGCGGCATCACAAGTATTAGCACCAACCTGGCGCTTTGAAGTGGATGGTAAGGAGAGCTTGTTCGTGAATGCCTTTGAAGGGCAGATTATACAATTTAACAGCGATGACAAAAGTAAAGTGGAGTGAAATCGTATGTCTTTAAGTTATAGCATTCTAGCAAGCGGGAGTACAGGAAACGCTCTTTATGTGGAGTCAGATGAACATTCGTTTCTTGTTGATGCGGGGTTTAGCGGCAAACAAATGGAAACTCTGTTTGGGCAAATTGATCGTGATATTAGTAAGCTTTCCGGAATATTTGTGACCCATGAACACAGTGACCATATTAAAGGGATTGGCGTTTTAGCCCGTAAATACCATTTGCCCGTGTATGCGAATGAAAAAACGTGGCGGGCGATGGAGCACAACGTTGGCGCGATTCCAACAGAACAAAAATTTGTTTTTAATATGGAAACTGTGAAGAGCTTTGGTTCGGTTGACATTGAATCATTTGGGGTATCTCATGATGCAGCAGAGCCCATGTTCTACGTATTTCACCATTCAGGAAAAAAGCTCGTCCTCATAACGGATACAGGTTATGTGAGTGATCGGATGAAAGGGACCATCTCAAATGCAGATGTTTATATTTTTGAATCGAACCATGATGTGCAAATGCTGCGAATGGGCCGGTACCCGTGGAACATTAAACGAAGGATATTAAGTGATGTGGGCCATGTGTCCAATGAGGACGCCGCATTGGCGATGAGTGAAGTGATCGGTGACCAGACAAAACGAATTTATCTTGCTCACTTAAGCATGGATAATAACATGAAGGATTTAGCCAAAATGGCAGTGTCCCAGACCCTTGAAGAGCGCGGTCTGATTGTCGGAGAACAGTTCGGCCTTTATGATACTGACCCGAAAACACCAACAGCTTTAACAGCTGTGTAAAATAATTGTAAAAGAATGAAGAGCCCTTTAAATTGGGAACTTCATTCTTTTTTTATTGCACTCTGTTGTTTGGAGCGGAAAGCGAAGTGCCTGGAGTGGAAATCAACAGACACGTTCAATATAGCCTTTTATTAAAAATCTATGAACAAAGTCGTAAGTTTTTATGAATACAAGGTTATTATTTAGTAAATTTTAGTGGGACGAGTATAATTGTAATTATAAGCCAAAATAAACGATAGCAATCTCTTCGGAAAGTGAGGAATGGTGCAAAGTGGGTTATTATGATGATCATTCACAAAACCGCTTCAGGGAACAGAAAGGAAATCGAGGTGGGGTTTTCCTGGCCAGCATTGTTGGGGCAATCCTTGGAGCCATTTTAGTTATTGTTGCTATTCCAGCCTTATCAAATCGAGGGTTCCTCCCCTATCAAATTGAGACAAATCAAAACAATGCAGTAGAATCGACTACCAATAATAATCAGAATCAAGAGGTTATCCAAAAACAGGTTGCCTATGATGTGAATACAAATACAACGAAAGCAGTTGAAAAGGCTGCTGATGCGGTTGTTGGAATTAATAATATCCAGTCCACAAGCTTTTGGTCTGATGAACAAGCAAGTTCAGACGAGGAAGCGGCCGGAACAGGTTCTGGAGTTGTCTACAAGAAAGCAGGAGGCAAGGCGTATGTTGTTACGAACCACCATGTGGTCGAGGGCGCAACGAAGCTAGAGGTAAGCTTTAGCGATGGCTCAAAGATTCCAGCGAAGCTGCTCGGCAGTGATGTATGGACGGATTTAGCAGTGCTTGAGGTTGATGCGGCAAAGATTAGCAAGGTTGCTGAATTTGGGGATTCTGATAGCTTAAAAATGGGCGAGCCCGTCATCGCAATTGGAAATCCGCTTGGTGCAACCTTCTCCGGTTCGGTCACACAAGGAATTATCTCGGGATTAAAGCGGACCATTCCTGTTGATATTAATCAGGATGGTTTAATTGACTGGAATGCAGAGGTTCTGCAAACAGATGCGGCTATCAACCCTGGAAACAGTGGCGGTGCCTTGATTAACATTACAGGTCAGTTGATTGGGATTAACTCCATGAAAATTGCCGAAAATGCCGTTGAGGGAATTGGTTTATCGATTCCAATTAACTCTGCCCGTCCAATCATCGATGACCTTGAAAAGTTTGGAACAGTTAAACGTCCCTATATGGGCGTTGATTTAAAATCAGTTTCTGAAATTCCTGCCTACTACCAAGAAGAAGCGTTGAAATTACCTCGAAATATTAATTATGGGGTAGCTTTACGACAAGTCGTTCCTAACTCTCCTGCAGCACAAGCAGGCTTACAAGAGTTGGATGTAATCGTTGAGATGGATGGAGAAAAAATTAATGACGTCATCGATCTTAGGAAGCATTTGTATCAGAAAAAGAAAATCGGTGAGCAATTGGAGATTAAATTTTACCGTGACGGTAAGCAAAAACAAACAACCTTAACATTAAGCGGCGAAACTCAATAATTCTCTAGAAAACAGGAAGGTGAGCAAATCACCTTCCTGTTTTTTTCTGTGGTATTATGGATAAGGTGCTGTGTAAACTCGTATGGCAGAATGTTATAAAGTAAACAATAATAGTAACTAATAAGGATAGAAAGGTTGACGAATAAAATGATTTATAGCTGTGAGGAACATGTGGATATTGCTTTAGATGAGATTGTCGATAAATTTGAAACTTTTCCGGTTTTATCAAAAATAGATGGGGATAACTTATCAACACACTGTGAATATTGTCAAAATCAAGCGACATATGTTGTGGCGAACAAGTGATTCCATACAAGATGTGGATAAAAAGTGTGAATATGTGGATAACTTCTGTGGATATCTTGTTTGTAAACTGTTTGTAATCAATTTGAAAAGGGCTGGGGATTGTGAATATCTCAATAATTACGGTTGGCAAATTAAAAGAGAAATATTTAAAGCAGGGTATTGAGGAATATTTAAAGAGACTATCAGCCTATGCAAAGGTCGAGGTTATTGAGGTGGCGGATGAAAAAGCACCTGAAGAATTAAGTGAGTTAGAAATGGTCCAAGTGAAGCAAAAAGAAGGAGAACGAATTTTAGCAAAGATTAGCCAGGATACATATGTAATTGCTTTAGCAATTCAAGGAAAGTTAGCTTCTTCTGAAGAACTGGCTGATTCATTAGATAAACTCGCAACCTATGGAAAAAGTAAAATCGCCTTTGTGATAGGCGGATCGTTAGGTTTGAGTAGTGAGGTAATAAAAAGATCAAATGAGCAGCTATCCTTTTCGCGCATGACCTTTCCCCACCAGTTGATGAGGCTGATTCTGGTGGAGCAGATTTACCGGGCATTTCGGATTAATCGTGGTGAACCTTATCATAAGTAAAGGCTATTAAGATATCGTTTCAACTTCAAAAAGGCAGAGCTAAAAGAGCGAAGATGTGATCGAAGCTGAGCCAACTTTGGATAGAGTATAGCTTAAAAAGCAAGATTATGTCCGAAGTTGTGTAAACTTCGGACAATGAAGAGCATAAATAGCAAGTTTGTGTCCGAAGTCGTGTGAACTTCGGACAAGGAAGAGCGCAAAAAGCAAGATTATGTCCGAAGTCGTGTGAACTTCGGACAAGGAAGAGCCGAAAAAGCAAAATCGTGTCTGAAGTTGTGTCGACTTCAGACACGGAAGATCCAAAAAAGCAAGATGGTGTCCGAAATCGAGAAAATTTGAACAGGGTATAACAAAGAAAGTTTTAATGGTGTCGGAAGTTATACTAATCTTCTATTAGCTAAATATAAGATATAAGTGCCTGTACTCCCCGTATTTAGTCGAGTTCATCGACATAATTCGGGGAGTACAGGTACTCTTTTTGGTATCCTAAGATGGTTTTTGTGAATGGATGAGGATAGGAGTCTCCCATCCTCTCTCCAACCGCTAATCCAGATTGTAATATCCACAAACGACTATACCAACTGCTTTTGCTGCTACTAAAAGAGCATCTTCATCAATATCAAATTTAGGATGATGGTTAAAGTATGGTTTTTCAACCCCTTTTGGTGTACAGCATATGTAGAAGAAGCATGCGGGGAACTTTTGTGCATAATGTGCAAAGTCCTCTGATGGGGCCATTGGTGCGAACTCTTGAACCTCGGCAATGTCTTTGTCATTTGCCCTTTTCAAGTAAGAAGCAACCATTTCCGTCACTTCAGGGTCATTGAAAAGTGGCGGATAGTCCGGTGTATAGATTAACTCACAAGTCACATTGAATTCCTCTTCAATTCCCCTAGCAATACGGCGAATCTCACGTTCAATTGTTTTGCGTGTTTCTTCTGTCATTGCGCGAACATCGCCTTCAATTTCAATGCTATCCTTTATGACATTAAATGTTCCCTTTCCATCAAATGAACCTATTGTTACCACGCCCATATCAAATGGGTTTAAACGGCGACTTACAACGGTTTGAATAGCTGTTACAAAGTGTGCACCTGCTACAATTGAGTCATTAGCCAAATGAGGAGAAGAACCGTGTCCTCCGACACCTTGAACTTTTAACTTAAAGTACGCACGGCCTGGGAATACATAACCACTGTTATATCCTATTAAACCAGATGGTCCAAGTGGTAATAAGTGAATCCCTACAATGGTATCTAAATCATCTAATAAACCGGACTTAATCATGCAAATTGCTCCACCTGGTGGAACTTCCTCCGCTGGTTGGTGAATAATTTTAATGGTCCCAGGAATCTCATCTTTTAATTGAATCAAACAATCTGCCAGCACTAACAGGTATGCTGTATGTCCATCATGGGCGCAGGCATGCATAACACCAGGATTTTTTGATTTGAACGGTACATCTGTTTCTTCTTCAATTGGGAGTGCGTCAAAATCTGCTCTCAATCCAATTGTTTTACCTGAGGTTCCACCATTAATGGTGACAATAATACCATTTCCTCCACCAACTTTTGTATCAACATGAACATCTTTGCCTTTATAAAAATCTTCAATGTATTGGCTGGTTTCATCTTCTTGGAAAGAAAGCTCGGGATGTTCATGCAAGTGACGGCGTATCTGAATGATCTCGTCCTTCCGTTCTTCAAGCATTTGCATTAAATTATCTTTCATTATCATTTCCCCTATTTTAATATATGTGGGATGATTCTTCCGTTGTTGTAATAATTGTTCCCCAAATCACCAGTTTTGTTGTGCGAATTCTTATTCCTTTCAAAATTCAATGACGATTCCAATAATCTTAAGTATAATTCAATGTAAAAGGGCTATTAGGACGTGAGTAGGAAATGAAGAAAATTACAGTAGAAGACTTGGCTCAAAAGTTTTCATTGAAGGTGTTAGCTGGTGAAGGCCAACTGCAAAAAACGATAACTCAATCACGAGTGCATCGTCCAGGCCTCGAATTTGTTGGTCATTTTGATTTTTTCCCGACAGAACGAGTTCAAATATTAGGAAAAAAGGAAATTACTTATTTACATAAATTAAGTAAAGAGGAACGAAAAATTCGAATCGGAAATATTGTCCATTATCATCCTCCCTGTTTTATTGTAACGGCAGGCGAGGAAGGACTTACTTATTTAATGCACCATTGTACTGAGCAGGGTATTCCTTTGTTGCTTACAAACAAGCCTGAAACAACTTCTGAGTTTATCACCAAATTGGATGCGTATTTAGTAAAGGAATTGGCACCTGAAACGACGATACATGGAGTTTGTATGAATGTGTCTGGCATTGGAATCTTGCTTCGTGGAAGCTCGGGAGTAGGGAAAAGCGAGACTGCGCACACATTAATTCGCCGAGGACATCGGCTTGTGTCGGATGATATCATTGTCCTAAAGAAGCTTAGTCCGCAAACCATTTTGGGGACCCATGATGGGAAAACCAAGGAATTTTTGGCTCTCCGTAGTATCGGGTTGTTAAATGTGGTTCGCTTATACGGGCGTAAAGCCTTTCAAGATGAAACACGAATTACCCTTGATATTCATTTAACAAAATGGGAAAAGGACGCCTTATATAATGATTTGGATCAAGAATTCCATTATACAGACTATATGGGTGTTAAAATTCCATCAATGGAGATCCAACTCCAGCCCGGACGTGATGTGGCAGGGTTAATTGAGGCAGCAGCAAATAATTGGTATTTAAAGCAGCAAGGATACAGCGCCGCAGAAGAATTCAGAAGCAGGATTGAAGCAGATATTATGAAGTCAGGCAGGCAATAACTTGAAACCGATTGATTAGAAAAGGCTGAACTGGAATTATAAAAGCCATTCCCTTTTATAGAAAGAGAACGGCTTATCTTAAAGTTTTTGATTATACAGCCTTTTTCATTCCAGGGTTAGAGTTGGAACCTTTGACAAGCATGCTGGCAATCCCATAGAAAACTGCAGCAGATACAAGGCCAACAACAGCCACTGAAAGATGTGGTGCGTAGTAGTTACAGTATAAAGCGATGGCGGAAGAAAGAATCCAAACCACGAATGCCATCGGTCTCCAGTTTACTAAATTAGCAGATTCATTCTTACGTAAAACTAGGCGGTCCATAATCATAATCGCTCCGATTGGTGGAATGATTACTCCAAGAAGAACAAGCCAGTTGAAAAAGTGATTATAGATTCCAGAAACGGCAACGATTAAACCAACGACACCAATGATAAGCGTGATTGGTCTCATTTTTTTACCAGTCATGTGTGACCAGCCAACAGCACCGTTATATAAGCAGTGTGTTCCTACAGAACCTAAATTGATAAAGACAAACAGGATAGACAAGATGGTAAGCAATGGACCATGCCCTGCTAATACAGACATGAAATCCCCGCCAGTCGAAGTAGGATTTGGGATTACTCCAGTTGCGACAACAATTCCCCCGACAAGCTCGGCAATAAAGTTTCCAATTGGAAAGGCGAAGATGGTTGATAGTGCTCCTTCACGGCCATTTTTAGCCCAGCGTGTAAAGTCTGCTGTCATAGTTCCTGAGTCAGCAAATCCGGCGAATACTAACGTAACAGCCGCCCCAAATGACATTGCATTTGAAACGTGTGGATGATAGCCTAGAATATCAGAATTACCATCTTTCATTGCCATAACAATCGCAATAACGGCAATGAGAATGTAAAATGGTGCTGCAATCCAGCCTAAGATCGATAATGCTTTAATTCCGACATAAGTTACTGCAACATAGAGAATACCACCGAGGACGGTCATTACTAGCAAACTAGCGCCAAATGATCCGTGCATCGTAGCACCGGTAAGTCCAACTTGCAGGGCAAACCAGCCGATTACGACAGTAGAAAGTAATCCGGAAATAATATAATAACCTGAACGACCGAATGTTTTTTGGGCAGTTAAAGAAAAGTTTAACCCCGTACGGCCGGCATCATAGCTTAATAGGCCTACCATCACGAAAAGGAGAAGATTACCTAGCAGCATAGCTAAGGCACCCGCTTTAAAGCCAAGTTGTGCAGTGATTAATCCCCCGATTACTGCACTGGTTAATACCATTGGAAAACCAAACCAAACAGCTGCAACGGATGATAATTTTTTACGGTATTCCTTTGGAACAGAAGTGTGTTCAAATTCCGGATCCAATAGCTTTTTATCAACATTAGTGGTTGACATGAATATTCCTCCTAGTGGAACTTATTTTTAGGATAGTCTCCAAGCCGCTGACAAGCCCAAGCGATATGTCTGTTCCAGATGAAGACCCAATTTGTAATACGTGTTGTAAAGCTTTAATTAATTCCTTTTCTTCACCGTACATGGCTAAACAGAGCAAGTGTACAATCGATTCCCTTACCTTTCCTACCGACGCCATTTTTAAGGTCATATAGCTAATTTCATTGGTTAAATGCTTTGCCTTTAAGATAACCCTTTCGCAAAACTCTTTTAGGGAGTAACATGGGCAATTAAGTAATTGAAATGTGGTCATTAATCCTGTTAAGTAGTCATCTCCAGATGGAGTTAACCCTGGTCCAAGTCCAATTAGACTTAAAGCATGATTTACCGCTTCAGACTCATTATTGTTTACAAGTGAGCAAAGAAGAGAATAGGACCTTTCTTCAAGCATTTTTGCCATTTCAACTTCAAAGGGATTTCTTGTTTGTGAATCCTTCTTCATCCCGCCACTTTTTCCGTTAAATTCAATGTACCCCTTCATGATGGCTAAATTGTAAATTAGTCGTTGTTCGTTTAGAGGATAGCATGGTAACGAGCATTCCCACCCTTTAACGTCTTCCAATCTAATGACCATTTTATTATCAATGGAAAGTGTACTTTTCTGGATAAACACTTGATCATTTAATTCAAGATGGTTGTTTGAGAAACAATTTATATCAATGATGAGTGAATTTGGTGCGTTATCCAATCTGTTACATGCCAAGGTGTATAACTCGCCCGACTCTCGGCACTTAATATTTACCGTTTTGCTAAAAATGGTATGAATAAAACCGTCAAACTTTAAATCTCTAATTGCTTGAAGAAACGCAACATCACCAGATAGAGCCTGTATCATTTAAATCACCTCTTTACCTGGATGTTAACAGTGCTGGTGGTGAAAGGTCCCCCCTTTTTATATCACCTAGGTTTCATAATAAATCGCTTTCATATGACCTTACATGCTTATTGTAAGAGGGATTGCTTTTGTCGTCATTGTATAAAAAAACTAAAAATAGAAGGTTTCCATTAGGCACTATGTACAAGGTGAATGGATTTAGTTGGTATATTATAATAGATAATAAGGAAACTCTATTTTAGTATTAGAACAGGAGTTAATACATGAATAAAAACCACACGGTTGTAGTGAAAAATGAAAATCTCCATGCCTCATTTAGTAAAAACTATCAACCTATCCTGTCGATTGAATCTGGTGATTCTGTACAATTTCAAACGCCGGATATTGATTGGGGATATACATCAAAAAACGGCCAAAGGGTTCACTATACATCGAGGGAAAGTGAATCAGAATGGGGACATCCGCTAATAGGACCAATTGCGATTAATGGTGCGGAACCTGGAATGACGTTAGAAATCAAAATAAATGAGATTAGGCCTGGTTGGTATGGCTGGAATGGTGCAGGCGGTAAAAATAATTGGCATAATCTTAAACTGGGGTTGGTCGAGTATGAGGAAAGATCAGTAAATTGGCTGTTAGACGTTGAAAATTGCAAAGGGAAATGCCAATTTCATAACCAATCATTTTCCGTTAATCTTCAACCATTCATGGGTGTAATGGCAACGGCACCAAGTGAGGATGGAGTGCACTCAACGATACCGCCAAGGTATTGTGGTGGTAATATCGATTGTAAGGAGCTAACAAAGGGCAGTATTCTCTACCTTCCAATAGCAGTGAAGGGCGGACTATTTTCTGTAGGTGATGGTCATGCTGCACAAGGGGATGGGGAAGTTTCAGGTACCGCCATTGAATGCCCGATGGACTTGGTGGACCTTACCTTCGTTGTCAGGGAAGACATAAATCTTCAATTGCCTAGAGCCAATACCCCAGTGGGCTGGATTACATTTGGCTTTCATGAAGATTTAAATGAAGCAGCCATCATCGCCCTGAATGAGATGCTGCAATTAATCCAAGAAATCTATCAGGTTGATAAACATGAGGCAACTGCCCTTGCAAGTGTAGCAGTAGATTTAAGAATTACCCAAATTGTTAATGAAGTAAAAGGGGTTCATGCGGTATTGCCACATGATTCAATTATTAAATAGTTACGGACAAAGCTGGACACTGAGTGTTCAGTTTTTTTGCATATATTGGAAATAGAAAGGATTGTATATAATGCCTAACTGATTAGAAGTTTTTTTGGATTGGTTATACAATGACGTTTTTATAGCCCCCTTCTACAATAATCTTGTAAACCTTTTTCAAGATATAAAAAATTGGAGGGTAAAAAAATGCCTATTAAAGTGGTATTTAAGAAAAACACATATATTGATTCGGTATCCTTAATGACATTATCGAATCGTGCAAGTGATATCGAAGGCGTAGAACAAGCAATGATTGCCATGGGTACGGATATGAATAAAGAGGTAATCAAAAACATTGGTTTGAATAGCCCAGAAATTGAAGGTGCGAACAGCGGCGACTTAATGATTGTTGTTAAAGCGTCTACTGAAGAGCTTTGTGAGAGCGCATTCATCCAAATTGAAGAGTTATTTACAAAAAAGGCAAAACCAAAAGAAGCGGGTGAAGTGAAATATCCAACGATTTCTTCTGCTGCGAAAAGCATTCCAGAAGCAAACTTAGCGGTAATTTCCGTAAGTGGAGCGTATGCAGCAAGAGAGGCCAGAAAAGCATTAGATAATGACCTTCACGTTATGTTATTCAGCGATAATATTAGTCTTGAAGATGAAATTCAACTGAAGAACCTTGCACATGAAAAGGGCCTATTATTAATGGGACCTGACTGTGGAACGGCTATCATCAGCGATGTTGCATTATGCTTTGCCAATGCAGTAAGAAAAGGAAACATCGGGATCGTTGGAGCGTCAGGAACAGGCAGTCAAGAGGTTACGGTCCTCATTCATAATTTAGGCGGCGGGATTACTCAATTAATCGGAACCGGCGGAAGGGATTTAAGTGAAGAAGTCGGCGGGATTATGATGCTAGATGGAATTAGAGCTCTTGAGAAAGACCCAGCTACAGAAGTCATTGTTTTAGTTTCTAAACCACCACATCCAACCGTTGAGAAGAAGGTTTTAGAAGAAATTAAAAATTGCACAAAGCCAGTTGTAGTTTGCTTTATGGGCGGTAAGAAGGATGCTGCCGTTGAAGCTGGCGGTCATTTTGCAAAAACAACGGAAGAGGCTGCATTTAAAGCGATTGAACTTGCAGGTATTCAAAACAGTCACTTTAACAAAAGTGAGTTAAACCTTAAATTAGTTAAAGAAGTTCGTGCAAAGCTGAACCCAGAACAAAAATATATTCGTGGTTTATTCAGCGGCGGTACGCTTTGTGATGAAGCGATGCATGCAGCAATGGAAAAATTTGATGATGTCTACAGCAATATTCAAAGGGATCCAAAATTCCGCTTAAAGGATTCAAAAATCAGCGAGGGACATACATTTATCGATTTCGGTGACGACCAATTTACCCAGGGTAAGCCACATCCGATGATCGATACGTCTACTCGTTTAGCAAGATTTCAACAAGAAGCGAAGGACCCGTCTGTCGGTGTAATCGTCATGGACTTTGTCTTAGGCTTTGGTGCGCACGAAGACCCTGCCGGAGCATTCTTACCGGCCATTATTGAAGCGAAGCAATTGGCTGAAGAAGAAGGAAGACATTTAGAAGTTGTCGGATACGTGCTTGGAACAGAATTAGATAGTCAAAATATTGAGGAACAAAAGGATAAATTAGTAGCTGCAGGTGTAACACTTGCGAGCAGCAATGCAAACGCAGGATTATTAGCAAGCGAATTTGTTGTGAAAGGAGCTTAATCATGAGCAAAATTAACGATCTTTTTACTAGTAAATTAAACGTCATTAATGTAGGAATTGACCTTTTTAAAGAAGATATGGAAAAGCAAAGTGCTACCGTAACACATTTAGAGTGGACACCACCAGGTGGGGGAAACCCTGAACTAATAGAGGCGCTTGATAAACTTGAGAATCCTGATGTTTTGGAAAGAATTGAAGCAGCTAATAAATTAGCCGTTGAGAGAATCATAAATTCTCACCCAGTTCTTGTTGGTTATGATCAAGCAATAAATGTTGTTCCAGGCATGACAAAAACAACGATTCTTCATGCAGGTCCCCCTATTACTTGGGATCGTATGAATGGACCAATGAGAGGTGCCGTAACAGGTGCCATTGTGTTTGAAGGCTTAGCCAGTACGGTTGAGGAAGCGGCTGAGCTAGCTGCATCTGGTCAAATTACCTTTTCACCATGTCATGAGCATAACTGTGTAGGATCAATGGCAGGCGTAACTTCCGCATCCATGTTTATGCATGTTGTTGAAAATAAAACGTATGGCAACATTGCTTATACAAACCTATCGGAACAGCTTGCTAAAATTTTACGGATGGGCGCAAATGATGAAACGGTTATCGCACGTCTTAACTGGATGCGTGATGTATTTGGTCCAATGTTAAGAGATGCAATGAAGCTTGCCGGAGAGATTGATTTACGCCTCTTGCTTGCCCAGGCTCTTCATATGGGCGATGAGTGCCACAACAGAAATGGTGCGGGAACATTATTACTTATGCAGGCCATCGCTCCTTATCTATTACAAACTGATTTCACAACAGAACAGAAGAAAGAAGTATTTGACTTCATTTCCAGCTCTGATTATTTCTCTGGACCAACCTGGATGGCTGTTTCTAAATGTGCTCTTGATGCCGCACACGGGATTGAAAATAGCACAATTGTTACAACCATGTGCCGGAATGGTACTGATTTTGGTATCCGCGTCAGCGGTATGCCTGGATTTACCTGGTTTACCGGTCCAGCGCAAAAGGTTATCGGGCCTTTATTTGCGGGATACAAGCCGGAAGATTCCGGTTTAGATATCGGTGACAGTGCGATTACTGAAACATATGGGATTGGTGGATTTGCGATGGCGTCTGCCCCTGCCATTGTTCCGTTAGTAGGCGGGACTGTTGATGAAGCGATTGGCTACTCAAAGAAAATGACTGAAATTACTACAGCAGAAAATTCAAATATCACGATTCCATTGTTAGACTTCCGTGGAATTGCTACAGGTATTGATATCCGTAAGGTTGTTCAGACAGGCATTCTTCCGGTTATTAATACAGCGATAGCTCATAAAGAAGCTGGAATCGGGATGATTGGTGCAGGTATTACGTATCCGCCGGCAGAGGCTTTTGAAAAAGCCTTGCTAGCAATAGCGGAAAGAATGACAAACAAAGAGCCCCAGTTGGCATAAACAAATAAACGAGCCGAGACCCCATTTTATTGGGGTCTTGTTATCAGGAGGAGAACAGCGTGGAAAAACTAGTAATTGTAGCAATCGGCGGCAACTCATTAGTTAGAGAAAACGGCCGCGATTCCGTTAAGGATCAGTATGAAGCAGTTTGTGAGACAGCTACACATATTGCCGATATGGTTGAAGAGGGCTTTTCCGTTGTTGTCACACATGGAAACGGACCACAGGTTGGCTTTGGTCTGAGAAGATCAGAAATTGCAACTGAAATTGCTGGGATGCCATCTATACCATTGGTCAATTGCGTAGCCGATACCCAAGGGGGAATTGGCTATCAAATCCAGCAGGCATTAACAAACGAGTTTGCTAAAAGAGGCCTCAATAAAAAAGTGGCTACAGTGATTACCCAGGTGGAAGTAAGTAAGGATGATCATAACTTCCTAAATCCAACGAAACCTGTTGGTTCATTCTTTACACTTGAGCAAGCGGAAGAAATGAAGACGGAACATCCGGACTGGATCTTTGTTGAGGACTCCGGCCGTGGCTACCGCCGTGTCGTTCCATCACCAAAACCAATTGATATTGTCGAGAAGGATGCGATTCAATCCCTGATTAACGCAGGTTTTGTGGTAATTGCTGTTGGCGGCGGCGGAGTTCCAGTCGTGAAAACAGATGATGATTCCTATACTGGTGTCGATGCGGTGATTGATAAGGATTTTGCAACGAGCCTTCTTGCTGAACAGCTTAATGCCGAGACCCTAATTATTACGACCGGTGTTTCTCGAGTTTGTATCAACTTTGGAAAACCAAATCAAAAGGCACTTGAAAAAATTACAGTCGAAGAAACAAAGCAATATGTTCTTGAAAATCATTTTGCGAAAGGCAGTATGTTACCAAAGATCGAGGCAAGCCTTAACTTTTTAGAAAGTAATGGGAAACGGGTCATTATTACGGACCCAGAAAGCCTTAAGGATGCCATTAATGAACAAGCTGGCACCCATATTTATGCCGCCTATACACCGTGCTTGCAGTCAGCTTTATAGATTGCAAATAAGCCCCATATTTGGTGAATATGGGGCTTATTTTTATTTGGTTTGCTGTAAATTTGGTAGTAACCGGTAGATTTTCAGTGCTAACTGAATTTGTAACAGCTCTTCCGCATTTTTTAGATCCGTGCTTAATATTTCTTTTATTTTTTCAATCCGATAGATCAGTGTATTACGATGGAGAAAGAGTGTTTTTGCCGTTTCGCTCAAATTATGATTACGTTGAAAGTAACTTTCTAACGTCGTTAAGTACGCAGTTCCGTGCAGCTTATCATGTTCGTATACCTTTCCAAGGCTCTTCATAAAGAAGTCTTCTAATTCATGACTTTTAATATTAGAACCGAGAAGGTGGTAGACCGAGTAATCTTCAAAGTGAGCAATTCCCGTGTTGTTATCGAATTGCTTCATCAGTCGGATCGCCTCATGAGCTTCCGAAAAGCTTTTATGGAGTGTGGTAATCGTTTTATATTGACTGCCTATTCCAATAAGGAAGGTTGTATCGCTAATCTCCTTCGAAAAGAGTGAATGGAGTTCATTGGCAAATATCTTTGCTTCTTCTTTTGCCTTTGAAGGAGTAAAGTCATTTTTACCGACAAGGATGATCACCCGATTATTCCGATAAAAGGATGTTATATCTCCATTAACTTTCCGGGATACCTCATAAATAAAGTTTACACATTTCCGTGCGATATTTTCCAATTTATATTTATGTGCAATCATATCATCATTTTTCGTTAGTATTTTAGAGTGAATATCAAGCACAATACAATAATACATATAATCAGATTTTAGTCCATGCAAGTCACATAGCGTTTGGATGTTATCATTAGATGTTATTTTTCCTGTTAGTAAATCGTCGAAGAAGTCCTGTCTAATTTTTAGTTTAATTTCCTCAATATCTCGTGCTTTAATCCTTTCGAGAGCCATCATTCTCGAGGCATCCATTAACACAATATAATCTAATTCTGTCAATTCACTTACCGTTTGCCAGACAACAATATATCCGTAAATATAATCAGAAACAGCAACTGGAAGGATGCGGCACTTTATTTCTGCCCCATTTGTTTGATAGTTTCGCTTGATGGCCTTCTTAAATTCGTTAATATTTAGAGGAATTGAGTCTGTAAATTCCTTCGAGAAAACAGTTCTGCCTTTTTCAAGGGAAAAATAATCAGTAAGCGGCAATTTATTATCTTCGAGATCAACATGATGCAGTAAATTCCAGTCTCTGTCTAGAAAGAGAATCGGATTATTGATGATTTTCGCTAGTTCTGAAGAAATTTCATCAATTCCACCGCCTTCTAGTGAGATTCTAAATAATTTATTGTGCATGTCTAATGATTTTCTATTTAATAAGTCATACGCACCAGCTGCTTTTTCATTAATAATCGAAATCACCTGTGATAATGTATATTCAAATGGCAGCTCTAAAAGTGGAAAATCATATTGATTAGCAAGATCAATCATATTTTGGGGGATTTCATCAAAGTATCGCTTCATCTTGATACACAATCCAGAACAATTAATTTCAGCAAGCTCCTTGATAATCCGATTCTGGAGGTCTACATTATCCTTAAAAATATAGCCTGTCGATAAAAGCAGTTCATTAGATGTAAGCCAGTCAAAAGTATCGGGATTTTCCATAATGTTGACAATCGATACTTTTTTATTGATCCCTTTTTCACCCGCTACAATCTTGATACCTTCAATAGATTTTATTTGGAGCAAATCCTTAACAGTCAACATGTTATTCACCTTCAGCTAAATGTTTCTTCAGAAATTCGACAACCTGTTTCAGAGCATTTTGGACAACAGGATTTTGAAGGTCTTTATCAAAGACATGCTCTCCGTTTGGTATAGTAATTAATTTTGCCGTGACGCCTTGTTTTACTAGAGCAGCGCGCATAAACACGGATTGCTCGTAAGGAACATCGACATCCTTTGTCCCATGTAGGAGTAATGTAGGTGGGTAATCCTTTGTAATATTTTGAACTGGGCAAAATTTATCTAACTGTTCCTTATGTATGAGTGGATTTATTCCTGTGATTTCCTGGATCCACTCACCTGACTGCCGCGCATATAAGTAAAGTAAGAAACGTTCCTCCACTGAACCTTCTGTAATAATCTGATTTGATGCGAGTCTCTTGGCTGTTTCTTTTGGGACAATTGCCTTTTGACTGTAAAATTTACTTGATGCTGTTGCCCATTTTCCGGTAATATCGCCGTAACCATAAAAGGAAACAATCGCACGTGGCTTATTATGATGGAACATCCCTGTACATAGAGCAAGAAACGCGCCTGCTGAGCTTCCAACCACAGCAATTTTTTGTGGATCAATGGAAAACTGTTTTGGCCCTTCCGTTTCAATCCATGTTAAGGCATCTTTAATATCCTCAATGATGTCTGGAAGTTTTGTTTCCGGAGCAAGCCGATAGTCGATAGAGAAAACTGAAAATCCATTTTCAGTATATATTTGTACCATATCCATTTGAATCTCTTCTCTAGTCCCCCAAAGAAGTCCGCCGCCATGAATATAAACAACCACAGGTGCATTAGCCTGCTTGGTATGATAAAAGTCAGCCTTTAACGTAAAATTCTCTTTCTCTTTATAAATAACTACACTCTTCAATCGAATCATTCCCATTCAATATAGATATCCTATAAAGGTTATTGTACCCTTTTTCCTTTATTGAGTCAGGTATTGTACTATCAAAATGCAACTCAATTGAAAGCTACCTTCACAAAAAATTTGAATTTATAAAACATAGAAAGAACACAAAATAAAAAACACTGCATCCCCTTTTTCACATAAAGGATTTGCAGTGTTTAATTCGCCAAGAGATACTTAAGATGGGCTCGAGTCATCCGCATCTTAGTTCAAAATTGTTACTGTTAATTTTTTTACCCCGAAATCCATTGCATCCTGTTCTGATGGAATAAAGACATCAATTCGATTTCCTTTGATGGCGCCGCCAGTATCTGCGGCAACCGCTTCGCCAAATCCTTCTACATAAACCTTACTGCCAAGCGGTATGACGGAAGGGTCAACAGCGATGACCTTTTTATTTGGATTGTCTTTGATATTTACACCTGTTTTTGTTATACCTGAACAGCCTTCACAAGAGGCTGTATAGGCTGTAGCTTTTACGGTAATTTCCTTTACGCTTGTACTGCTGGTTAATTTCATTATAGGTGCGCTTTTCTTTTTTGCCAGTGCATGAGCAATTACAGGTTTTGCCGACACTGGGAATGGTTCAGAAGTGACAGGCACGGCTGGATTTACCGGTAGATCTGTCTCTAGCGTCGTTGCATCTTTTTGGTTTGTATCTTCTGTTAAATTATATTGATCCCAAAGGTTTTCTGGGTTTTTTTCAGTAATGGTTGCAGCTTGTACATTCGCACTCACAGTTCCTGAGAGCACAGCAACTGCTATGAAAGTTATAAGTTTGTTTAGCATTCTTTTACCCTCCCTGTTCATTGGATGCTAATTTTACCTAATCGTAACATGGATTTTTCTGAAACAAAGGACAGGGAGATGTTAAATCCTTTACATCTATGGCAATTATATTGCAATAGTATTTCTAAAATTATTGAATAATCAGAAAACGTGGTGTTTCCAAAATAAATCTTAACCAAAAGTCAGATGTATCAACTCTGTATTCATCCTGATAAATGTTACAATAATGTTACAAACTTACGTGCGGCTATTGAAATAAATCCATTAATTTCCCCTAATCCCAGCGTTATTTACCTATGTTTTTCAAAAACTAACTCTCCACCCATATAAGTTTTGGAAACAGAAACAGTATCAATCTTGTCCAAATCCATATCAAATATATCTTTCTCAAGCACAATAAAGTCGGCATGATGATTGACCGCAAGTTTTCCAACTTCAGGGATCCTAGTGATTTCCTGTGCTGCTTTAGTGTATAGAAGAATGGCGGTTGCTACATCGATTCGTTGTTCCTGGCCCGTATCAGCCCCATTATACGCCTGACGTGTAACAGCAGACTTGATGCCAACAAAAGGATTGACAGGATCTGCCCAAGCGGTCGCAGGTGCATCAGAGGATAACGCGACTTTCACACCTGCATCAAGCATGGATTTTATCGGGTAGGTTTGCTTAGTGCGCTCCTCGCCAAGGTTATTATGATAGCTTTCAATTTCCGCAAACATAAAAATTGCTTGGGTGACAAAGGCAATTCCCTTTTCTGCAGCACGCTTAATCGCTTGGGTGGTTGGCATTGCTGCATGTTCAATTCGAAGTGACGGTCCATCGGAAAGCCAGTTCTTCTTTGTATCAAGGGTTTTTAGGATTAAATCAATGGCCTGTCCCCCCATTGCATGGACAACCAGTTGGATCTGATTTTGTTCGGCTGCTTCTGCCGCAGCGGTCAATTCTTCTTTAGAAGTCGTTTGAATTCCGTAATTTTCCGCTTCCCCGAGAAATGGGGTATATACCCAGGCTGTTTTACCAGAGACACTCCCGTCTGAGAATAGTTTTATTCCACCGATGTGAATTTGATTTTTACAGTTAACTTGGTCTGGTTTTAGGTGCGGTTGTTCTTTTAAATCCTCCCACATATAGTAAAGAACCGTCCGTTGTTTTAACCCTTTTTTAACTGCGGTTTGATACAGGTTCAAGTAATCTGTTGGCCCTGTTCGACTCGAAAGATCAGTAATGGCTGTAATGCCATGAGATAGGAGGAACGATCCTAATTCGGCAAGTGAAGCCGCATTCTCTTCAAGCGATTTTACGGGCATTATGCGGGTGGCGAGTTCTTTTGCATTTTCACGGAGGATACCGGTTGGTTCACCAGTAGAATCCCGATCAATTTCCCCTCCTGGGGGGTCTGGTGTTTCTTTGGTAATCCCAGCTAGTTCTAATGCCTTGCTATTAACAACGGCGATGTGAGTACAAGTTCGTGAGATAAAAACTGGCAGGTCTGGAGCAGCTTGATCTAAGTCCCAGCGTGTTGGTGTTCTTTTTTCGAGTAATTTTCCCTCATCAAAGCCCCAGCCCTCAATCCATTGATCGTTCCTGCTCAATTGATAGACTGTCTGAATTTCTACAATTAAATCGGCAATTGAGTTGACAATGGGAGGCGTACAAGCAATTTGGGTCGAGGCATTGGCGAGCCACAAAGGGTGTAAGTGGGCATCGATAAAGCCTGGCAGCACACGCTGGCCCTTCAAATCTATACAATTCCCTTCGATTCTCTTCAAAGCTGGTTGTTCCCCAATCCACGAAATTCTGCCATCACGTACAATCATGGCACTTGCATGGGGTTGCTCTGGATTTGAAGTAAATATTTTACCATTGATAAAAGTCTGCACCGATTGCACCATTATCTTTTTTCTCCCCTTCAATCGATTAAATGAAAGCAAATCCCCACCCTTACGATAGTAAAAGAGGGATGGGGGTGCTCCATTTTTAGTCTGGAACTGGGTAGTGAAAAGCATATAAGCAATGAAGAAAATCTTCAAATGGCAGGGAAGACTCCCCCTCTTTTTCTCCATTACCAGTAACACTAGTTTTAATGGAATTCCCCCAAACTTGAAGGCTGTCATTATTCGGATTATAAAAATAGACACGTAAGCAGCCGGACTGGTCATGACCGACTCTTTGGATAAGGACGGCATGAGCGCCAAGCGGCTGACCAGAATGGTTGTAAATCGTGATTCCAGCTGGCTGCGGAAGCCCTGCATTGACAGTTGGATTGTTTGCAGGGTGGTAGTACTTCAGGAATTTAGCTGTAAACTCAAAGTCACTGTAAGAATCAGAAAATTGGGTCCAAATCCCTTTGAGATGAAAGGCTGGGTTAATCCATTTATGAGGATCCTGACCGCGTCCTTTAGCAGCCTTTAACATTTCAAAATAAATCGCATCAAGGTGAGGAATCAGTAGTAGAGAAACAGTATCAATATTGTCGGTATCATCCATTGAAAGGTGCGGCAGCAGATCTGAGGTAAGGGAATTTCCTTCAAAATTCATCGTTACTTTTCCGTCCTCCAAGAAGGAGGTAAACATTTTCAACAGCATGACAGGTTCTTTTTGTGACCAATAACTAAGTGCCCTTGTTGATTGGCAGGTTGGGTTGAAACCTTGCCCAATTCCTAAGGGCTGCCCTAGAACGCTGACTATTTCAGATAGTAAAAGAGAACGGATTGTGTGGATATCAGTTATTTTATGCACTTCTGCTAGTTTGTTTTTGACCCCGCAATGAAGGGGAACAGTATTCAGCTTTTCGATTTCCTTAGTAAATTCCCCCGTAAAGATATCTCGCTGCAGCAATCGAATCAAACCATAAATGCTTCGTCTAGTTTTCATGGTTACTGAGGAATCAATAAGTGAGGAGACAAATGGTAAATTCACACGCAAATTTTCCCTTGCTGTTTCATCCACACAAAGCATGGCTGGAAGCAAGTCTTTTCTTTCTTTATTTATATAAAGAAGAAAGAGTACATGAAAGGGTGAGACAAGCCCTGTTTGGTTCATGGAAGAAAGCAACTGGTTTGCTTCACGGATTAATTGTAAATCGTTGCTAGTGCTCAATTTTTCCTGATAATTCTCAATGGAAGAGTGGGCAGCAAGGTCAGCTGGAGAATAAACAGCATTTTCATAAAGACTCAGGCTGGAATCTGCTTCTTCAAGGCCACCTGCTAATCTTTTGGCACTGGCAATTAACTTTAAAATTTTATCTGTGACAATAGGTCTTTGAACGGCTAGGTTATCGACTTCTTGATAGAGATTTTGGAACACCAACGGCGAAAAACAATGATCGGCGATAAAACCTAAAATCTCCGAAGCCTGCTTATCCTTGTAAAGCTGCAAGACGCGATTTTCTTCTGTTTCCCTCATTAACAGCAGGTCTAAGTTCAATGCCATCACTCTAGTCAAAAAATCAGTCGCTTCAAAGGCCGTCATTTCTGGATGATGGTAATCACCTCTGGCAATGGCGAGGATTCTCAAATTACTCAATGCTTCAGCTGTTGCCATGATTCCACCCGCATGGAGGGTCCCTCGAACAAGGACAGGGTTCAGTTTCTTGACATTCTCCCATGGCTTACCAGTAAATACCCCAGCCCCATCAAAGAGATGAGAATACTTAAAGAGCTTGACTAATCCATTCGGTTCGGTGAGAAGGGCTGCGGCTTCTTCAAGGACAGCTGGTTGAAATAAACTTTTATGTTGAATGGAAGCTTGCGATAAATGGTTAAATGCCTTCTGAAACGAATTCTCCGAAGAAAATAGAAAAAGTCCCATATGTCACTTCCCCTCATTAGGATATTTCCTTAACAGTATTTTATTGAGAAAATTTACAGAGAATGACAAAACAGCAGAAAAAACAAAAGGGCATTGTTTAAACCGAGGAGTAATGATGATTTATCCTTGTTCTTTAGCATCAGTTAAAATGAATATTGTTGATTACAAGGATGTTACAATTTATTAAATATTCTATAAATTAAAATGAATATTGATTAATGTATCATACGATGGCAAGGAATTCAAATGAAAATTATTATTAGCATGAAAGCACGAAGGATGGACAAAAAAAGAACACTTGGAAACTCTCCAAGTGTTCTTAAGTATTAAATAACCATTTTTTTATTTTCAGCCAGTTCAATTTCATGTTCAAGCATAACATCTTGCTCCCGCGCCTTTTTAATTTTGAGGTGGTAGATTAAGTAACAGGCACCTACAAACGGTACACCAAGGTAAAGAGCCAGTCGTTGAGCAGGATCAAAT
The DNA here is from genome assembly GCF_036962125.1 of Neobacillus drentensis. GTDB lineage: Bacteria > Bacillota > Bacilli > Bacillales > Cytobacillaceae > Neobacillus > Neobacillus drentensis_B. Next base: position 170,798 of record NZ_JBALOA010000004.1, on the reverse strand, counting down.
GCTAAGCTGACAAGGACAGACACGTTTAATAATAAGCCAACAATTGGTAAAACAGGATATAGAGGGGTTTTGAATTTGAGATCGGACGTTTTCCCACCTTCACGAATAAATCTTCTACGGAAGGCAATTTGTGAGGCTGTAATCGAGATCCAGCCAACTTGAGCACCTAAACCAGCTACAGAAAGGAGCCACATAAAGACGGTTTCTTCAGCGAAAAATCCTGATAGAAGCGATAAAAGCGCAATGCCAATCGTAAAACAAAGAGCATTGATTGGTACACCTCGTTTATTTACTCTTGTAAGAAAAGGGCTGGCCATTTTTTCTTTGGACATTGCATACAGCATCCGCGTCCCAGCGTACAGACCGGAATTGGCTACAGATAGGAGTGCAGTAAGAATAACAAAATTCATAAGATCGGCAGCATATGGAATTCCAATACTATCAAATACAACAACAAAAGGACTTTCAATAACGCCAGCTTTTTCCATTGGGATTAACCCAGATAAAACAAATATGGCTAATACAAAGAAGAAAAGGGTCCGCCAAACGGTTTGTTTAATCGATTTCGGAATCGTCTTTTCTGGTTCTTCACTTTCCCCTGCCGCAATCCCGATTAATTCGGTTCCTTGGAAAGAGAAGTTAACGGCAATCATCGTGGTTACTAATGCGGCAAATCCGTTAGGTAAAAGTCCATGTGAGGTGAAATTTGAGAAAAATGGCGCGCTATGGCTGCCGCTCATATCAATTAATCCAAACATAGCAGCCCCGCCAAGGCCAATAAACATAAGAATTGCAACAATTTTAATACTTGCAAACCAAAATTCTGCTTCTCCAAACGCCCGTGCTGAGAGCGCATTTAGTAAGAATAATAGAACAGCAAACACAGCACTCCAAATCCAAACGGGTGCATCTGGAAACCATCTCTGCATAAGCTGGCCGGCAGCCAAGAATTCTAAGGCAACGGTCACAGACCAGCCAAGCCAGTACAGCCATCCTAGTGCGAACCCGGTTCCAGGACCAATAAATTTCGTTGTATACGTTTGGAAAGACCCTGATACTGGCATCGCTACAGACAATTCACCGAGGCAAAGCATTGTTAAAAACATAATAAAACCGCCAACGATATAGGATAGAATCGCCCCAGCTGGACCCGCTTGGCTAATGGTAAAGCCGGAACCTAAGAATAGTCCTGATCCAATAACTCCACCTAATGAAATCATGAAGATGTGCCTTGTTTTCATGGTTCTCTTTAACTCATGTGACGAATGGTTTTCCCGTAAATTCATAAAAATCCCCCTTTTTCCCATAATTAGTAGCTGATTTTTAATATAAATGCCCAACCTTATCCTCCACTTGAATCTTGCATGGTCCCCCCAGGCCATATAATCGGAAAAGTAAAGAGTCTGATGTCCTGATTATCGTTTTACAAGATTCAAGCTAGAAAAGGATAAATCTAAATTAATTAAGCCCAGACATAGTTTCTGCCCCAACTGTCTTTTGCAAGTGCTTGTACTTCTTCAACAAGGATGTCTTCAACCATATAGGTATCTCCTTGTTCAAAAGGATTGTAATGGAACGCGTACATTCTTGACACAAAGTCTTGGAACGGAAGGGAGGATTCGCCTTCTAGTTCACCAAAGCCTGACACACTTGCTTTGATGCCCTGGCCCCAATTTTGGCCGCTATCGTTGTTTGGATTGTAGAAATAAATTCTGAACTCCCCGTTTTTGTCTTTGTTAATCCGTTGAATGGACACGGCATGGAGACCGAGCAGCTCACCGTGTACATTGGTAATGAAAATACCGACCGGATTTGGGTAAACCAGTTTAAAGCCTTCATTATAATCTGGATGATGGGTAGCATAGAATAACTTGACGAATGCTGGATAGTTGGTAACCTGAAGGGTCATTTGGTCAATGGCATTCAGGAATCCTCTTGGAATCCACTCTCCGTAAAACTCAGGATTAACCCACTTGTGGCCATCTTCTCCCCGTAATAGAGTTCGCTTCATCATCTCGTGATAAATTTTATCCAGATGTGGGACAAGTACGGTCGATACGGGATCTAAATCTGGATCCATTTTACTGGCGATGCCATCAATGAGAAGACTGGAGTGAATGACCTCTCCTTCAAATGCCATGCTGATGCTATGATCACGGGCGGCACGAGTAATGTAATCCATTAACCGGTCGATTCCATGCTGAGCCCAAAGGGAGATGGCTCTTGCTGACTGGCAGGTAGGATTGTGGCCTTGACCAACACCTAGCGGTTGTCCAAGAACACTCACAACGCCAGCGATTAACAGACCATTCATACTAATTCCGCCATGCTCCATTTCAGGCCGTGCGAGTGCTTGACGCACTTGAGCATGGATGGGAAGATCGAACAAAGTGCTTAGCGAATGTGCTAGGGATTCCTGTGCCAAAATTCCGCGGTCCAGCATCAAGGCCAGTCCATAAATAGCTTGGCGTGTTTCAGGATAAATAGACACTTGAATGATGTCATGGATAAGTTTTTTATGGGCATTAAAGCAAGCAATCCCTGTTTCAGACAAACCAATTGAAATCGGAATAATATGACTATTCTTTCGATTAAGGAACCTTAGGAGTACCACATGATAGGAGGAAACTAATCCTGTATCTTTCATCGCTCCCGCAAAAATTTTTGCTTCCGCCTCAATTTCATCATCATAGGCATTCTCTAATCTCAATCGGTATTCTCTTTGATTGGCTGCATCCTTGCTTAACGGTGTTGGAGCATAGGCAGCACGTGTAAATTTAAGCAGTTCAGCGGCAGTTTTTTCATCAATGCCAACCTCAACTAATTGCCCAGACATGTCAAGCATATTTAAAATTCGTTCAGTGTTAATCGGACGTTGCACAGTTAATCGGTCAATTTCCTGGACAATTTTTTCTGCGATTGCCTTGAACGAAAGCTCCTTGCCAAGGTATTGGAACAGACGATGTGCCCGAACCATATGATCGTCTAACAGTGTATTTCCTTCTTCTAACTGCAGTGGGAATAAAAGATCGAGATTAAGAGCAAGAACCTCGTTCAAAAAGGCGCTTGCCTCACCCTGACTGAAATCCGAATGGAGGTAATCCCCTTTAGCAATCGAAAGCATCCTCATTTCGCTTAATAATTCAAGAATGGAATTCACGCCTTCTTTAAGTCGAAGCGATCCCCCCACAAACGATGGCTGCATTTTAGTTGGATCTTCCCATAATCCCCCATGGAAGACACCAGCCTGATCAAACCGATGGGCATTTTGATAAAGTACAATAAGCCCTTCATCTGAACTAGCTAGCTCGATTGCCAATTGGAAGACCTCTGTTTGATATAAACTTTTTGCAAAAGGTTTTGCCTGCTCTAGCTTGTCAATGGCAGCTTCGAATTTACCTTTTAATGCTGATGTGTGTTTATTCATCCTTTTCTTCTTTGTGGTTGTACTCATCCTTTTATGACCTCCTTATAGGTAGAAATTATAATCCTCATATTTTTTCATTAGGGTTCTCATCACATCGCTGTCTTTCCCGAAAAAGAAAATCGTGCCATAATGGTTCCCAAATCCTACCCGTTCAGCCACTTTGGATGTAATCGGAATGAACATATCATGCTTATCAAAATAAGGATGGTTTTTCAGCTCTTCAGGAATATCCAATTTGTTCACTTTTTTAACATTTGGATAGACCATCAGACTGCCGGCAATTCCTTGTGCCGAAACCACTTCAACAGGGAAAAATGCCTCCAATTGTTCCTGGGTCGTATCGGGGTCGCTGCAAAGGACTTGAGCCTGAAAAGGACTAAATCCATAAGCTTTTTCCATCAATTCGAAAATATGACCGCCTGGAACACGTGCGGCTACTTCTCCAAAATACAATGTTCCATCGGGTGCAAGGAAAAATTCTGGATGAATAATGCCATAATCAATTTCAAAAGCGGCTACAAGCTTTTCAATTTCTACCGTGATTTGCGGTCTCCATTTTTCAAGTGATGGCGAGGCAGGAATAAAATTAGAGTGACCAAGCTCGACATATTCGGTGATATTTAAAAACATCGCTTTACCGTTGTGGATAAATGCTTCACACGAAAATTCTTGTCCTTCCAAATGGCTTTCCATCAAAAGCGGAAACTCTGAGTCATCAATTTTGTCCACATCTCTTGGATCCCTAATCATTCGGTGCCCGACCGTACCTGCTTTATCAAATGGTTTGACATGGATAGGGTCATTGGTCTCACCATCGATTTTTAGCAAGGTCTCATTTACACGCTTGAAGAACCAATAAATATCGTCCTTTGAGTAGGCTTCTTCAAAAATTCCTACACGGATCCCGGCTAGTTGAGCTCTTCGCTTCATCAGGCCCTTGTCACGTAAGAGCAATGATTTCTTGAAGATACGCGGGTCATTCCGAAATTTTGCATTGAGCGTACCAGCCCATTCTACGGTTTCTTCATAAATGGGAACGGCTAGTTTAGTAGATTTTTCTTTCAATGTTTCATAGAGTTCGTCCGCTCTTTCAATTGGTTGATCAAATTGCCATGGGACAAATGGAATTCCATTTGCTTCAGCAAAAGCAGTAAACTCAGGAGGACCAACCACTACATATGGACGCCCTAGTTTGTCAATTGCTTCAATTGCTTGCAGGCTCCAGCCTAACAATGCTGTAACTCTCTCCTTGCTTTCTACCATTTCCATAAGAATCCCTACCTTTTGAAGTATGTAATGTAAAATAACCATCCTCATTCTATCAAAAAACTATTTTACAAAAAGAAAATTCAATTTACATTATTCGACGTCAACTAGTTTAAATTCACTAATATTTGGATACTTTAAGATAATTTCGACAAAAAAATTATTTTTTTCCCATTTTTATGTAGTAAAAGCGCTTTATTTGATGGAATATTTTAAATTGATTCGACAAAAGTCTCCGTTCAAAAGTTTTGCTTCAGGATTTAGAATAGATTTTGTTATGCAATAGATAATAAAAGGAGGCGAATGTATGTACGATTGGTACAGTAGGTTAACAAGTTACTTTCCTGAAAGGGAAATGAAATCAAAGCAGCATTTTGAAGTACTATTTCAAGAAAAACTAGAGACCTATAAATTACTAGAAGGCCCAGACCATATGGTTATCTATTTAGACCAACCAGATTACATATTTATCGACTTTATCTTAGTGTTCGGCAATAGTCGTGGAAAAGGAAGAGGCAGCATGGTTCTTAATGAGCTGAAGCAATGGGGGAAACCAATTATCTTGGAGGTTGAGCCAGCAAATTTGAAGGATCCTGACTCGGAAAAAAGAATTCGCTTTTATGAAAAGCATGGTTTTGTGAAGCAGGATTCAATTAGCTATGAACGAATTCATGTGGTCACCAATGAGTTGAATAAAATGGACATTTTTTGCTGGTCACCAATACATAGAAATGAAGACTGGGTATTTGATCGAATAAAAAATGCCTATGAGGAAGTACATGCCTATAAAATTGAGGAACTATATGGACGGAAACCTCAGCATGTATCAGAGGTACTCTGGTTGAAGGAACCTGTTTACCAGTAGGAATTGTAAAAAGATTAACGAACTAATAATATCAAAAAACAAGGCACAGCCATTGCCATGCCTTGCTTTTTGAAGTGCACTTACGGAAGAATATTGCCGGCAGCTCGGTAAATTCGATACCATTCCTCACGAGTCAGTCGAATGTCACTTGCCTTACAGCAGTCCTTTAATCGGTCGATATTCATTGTCCCAATGACGGGCTGCATGTGGGCTGGATGACGTAACAGCCAGGCAATGGCGATGGTTGTATTGCTCACTTCATATCTAGCGGCGATCTCATCAATTTCCTGATTCAATTCTGGGAACTTCTCGTTGCCAAGGAATACCCCTTCAAAGAACCCATACTGGAAGGGTGACCACGGTTGAATCGTGATATCATTTAATCTGCAATAATCTAGTATACTTCCGTCCCGGCTTATAGCTGAATCATTTTCCATGTTGACATTGATTCCATTTGAGATCATTGTCGCATTGGTAATACTCAATTGTAATTGGTTTGCCACAAGTGGTTGCTTCACGTACTTCTTTAGAAGTTGGATTTGCATTGGATTTTGGTTGGATACACCAAAATGCCGTACTTTTCCTGAGTTTTCAAGGAGGTCAAAGGCTTCTGCGACTTCTTCAGGCTCAACAAGTGCATCTGGGCGGTGTAAAAGCAGCACATCAAGATAGTCTGTTTTCAACCGTTTCAATATATCGTCAACGGATTCATAAATATACTCTTTTGAAAAGTCAAACATTCCCTTGCGAATTCCGCACTTGGATTGAAGGATAATCTTTTCACGAATATCCGCATTCATGTGGATGGCATCCGCAAAAATTTCCTCACAAGTTCCTCCGCCATAGATATCTGCATGGTCGAAGAAGTTAGCCCCCTCTTCGATAGCGGCTTGGACAAAGTGTTCTGCAGCAGGCTTGTCAAGCGAATTAATTCGCATGCAGCCAACAGCGATAACTGGCACTTCCAAGGAACTGCTTCCGAGTTTAATGGTTCTCATCGTTTATTTCCTCCCATTTTTAATCGTGATGAATGATTTCAATATGTAGATGGATGATTTGAGTAATTGCTTCTAACTTCATACCCACAATCAGTGAAGCCATTCTTCGTTTTCCTTCCTATTTTGACATAAGTGATTGGTAACAAGCAATTTATACAAAAATCATTTTGCTGTATAAAAATATACAAGCTGCCGGCTTCTTGCCTCAAGCAAAATTTAAAACGATGCATATTTTATTGATAATTACTTTTTCACAATAGTGTATCAATTATTTTGCATTTTTATTTTTGCATTAAGGGGTTGGAATTTATTGGCGCGAACACCATTAGCAAGTATACTGCAGATATCATTTGTGTTAGCAGGTACTAAAGTAGAAAGGCAATTAAGTATTGGACAAGCTGCATCACAAGCTAATCAATGTTTTCATAATGCTCAGCTTTCCAACGAAAATGTTAGTAAGGATGAGCCCGTGAGTTCTCGAATTGTCGTTGTAGGAGCGGGTTTGGCTGGTCTCACTTGTGCTTATCGCCTTAAACAAGCGGGAATTACTGCAACCATTTATGAAGCCTCCGATCGGGTGGGAGGACGGTGTTGGACAAGGAGAGGGTTTTTCAAAGACGAGCAAATTGTGGAGCGTGGCGGGGAATTAATTGATTCTTGCCATATGGAGATTCTAGAACTCGCTAATGAATTAGGTTTAGCATTAGATCATTTAATCATGTCAGAGGACTTCAATACCAAGCCATTTTACTTTTTTGATCAAAGCCCTTATTCCTTTGATGAAGTTACTAATGATTTTATTAAAATCCTCCCAAAATTACAAAAGGATCTTAAAGAGGCAGGCGAAACGACCCTATATAATCGCTATACTCAGCGGGGGTTTGAGCTCGATCATATGTCGATAATAGACTACATTAACGAAACAGTACCTGGTGGCATTTATTCAAGATTTGGGAAATTATTAGCACTTGCCTATTCCATTGAAAATGGAGCAGACGCTAATGATCAGAGTGCACTAAATCTCCTTTATTTATTAGGATATGCACAAAAGGAGAACTTTCTGATGTATGGTGACTCAGATGAATGCTTTCATATTAGGGGTGGGAATGATCAGCTTCCTGCTTTATTAGCAAAAAATCTCGATGGACATATTCAATTCAATTCCCAACTGATAAAAATGGAGCAAACGAAGCAAAACAACATCAGGCTCATTTTTCGTAATAAGGAAAAGGAATGGGAGGTCTTTGCAGACAAAGTTATTCTTGCGATCCCTGTTAGTATTTTAAGAACGATAGATTATCAGAATACGAGCTTTCGCCCATTAAAAAATATTGCTATTGAAGAGCTTGGGATGGGCATAAATGCAAAGCTTCATGCCCAATTTGTCAATCGATTTTGGAATGGTCTGGGAAATAATGGCGAAACATTTGCGGATACGGGCTATCAACAGACCTTTGAATCAACAAGGGCACAACGTGGAAAATCAGGTATTCTAGTTAATTTTACTGGAGCAGAAACAGCGGCCAAACAGTTTGCATTTACCGGTAAGAAAATAAAAGAGAGGACAAAGGAATTTTTGGACAGGCTAGAACCTGTATTGCCTGGGAGCAGGAATCAGTGGAACGGTCTATCTACTGTAGACCACTGGCTGAGTAATCAATGGACCAAAGGGGCCTATTCGTATTGGAAGGTAGGGCAATATACGAAGTTTGCCGGAATTTTAGGAGAACGTGAAGGCAATGTCTTCTTTGCCGGTGAGCACACCTCGATAAAATATCCAGGTTATTTAAATGGCGCTGTCGAGACGGGCCAGAGGGCTGCATCTGAGATAATCAATGATTTAAAAAGTAATTAGGAAGATAAAAAGGCTGACATGAAAGGATTTCTGGTTCCTATTTTTTGTCAGCCCTTTTGTTCACATCTAAAAAATATCTCTTAGTTCACTATCGGAATAAATCGAAATGAGGACGACGGCTTTGCTGTCGCCAATATTTTTAACAAAATGGGGTACACTTGCGTTCCAGCTAAAGGAATCGCCTTCTTCAATGATCATTGAGTCCTCACCTTGCTCTGCCAAGACCTTTCCCTCTAACACCAAATGGCATTCTTCTCCTTCGTGGGCATTCAATTCCCCCATAGAGGCACCGCAGGGGAATTCAACTAGCATCATTCGTAAGCCTCCATTGGAGGTTAAGTGTTCTATTTTTAAATTGTTAAAGGTAGAGTATGTTCGTTCAGTCTTTCTAACAACGCGCATGTGCTCCTTTTTTTCTAATAATAGATAAGGTAAAGGAACCCCAAGAAAGGATGAGATTGTTTGCAATGTGTTAATTGAAGGCGAGGTGTTATTGTTTTCTACATTGCTGATAAATCCTTTTGATAGGCCAGTACCCTCACACATTTGCGCAATCGTGATTTTTTTTCGATTTCGTATTGCACGAATTTTTGATCCTATTTCCACATGAGCCACCTCGAGTGTTTCTTGATCTTACCATTCTTTAGGCTGATAGTTTAAGTCAGCAAATAATTGATTTTTTTCCTTCTTCGACAAGTCTCGCCACTGACCAATTGGCAGGTTTCCTAAATGGATGTTCATGATTCTAGTCCGCTGCAAGCGGACAACCCCATAGCCAAGGCTAGAGCACATCCGGCGAATCTGGCGATTTAGCCCCTGCGTTAAGATGATTTGAAATACATATTTTGATAATTGTGTGACTTTACATGGCAGTGTTTTTGTATCAAGAATTTCCACTCCTGCCGCCATTTTCTTTATAAATTCGGGAGTAATCGGTCGATCGACAGTAACTATATATTCCTTCTCGTGTTTATTTTCAGCACGGAGGATTTCATTTACGATATCTCCATCATTCGTTAGCAGAATAAGACCATCTGATTCTTTATCCAGGCGTCCAATATGGAAGATTCGTAAGGGATGATTAACTAAATCAATGATATTTCCTTTGATATGTCTTTCCGTTGTACTAGTAATACCAACAGGTTTATTTAAGGCAATATAGACATAATTATGAGCGACTTTTATGGGGCTGCCGTTAATACAGACCTCATCGCCAGGTTCTACCTGGCTGCCCATCACGGCCACTTTTCCATTAATGGTCACTCTTCCTTCACTCACTAACTTATCTGCTCCTCTTCGAGATGCCTTTCCCGATTCGCTTATAAATTTATTAATACGCATGATACACACCCTTAAGTGGAGAATTGTAATTTTACCATACCCAACTGCTCTCTTTTTTTCAAGTCCTTCGGTACCTGACACCAGAGAGGAATCAAAACAGTCACCACCCAACGATTTTGTGTGGTTTGCTAGAGAAACGCTGGGAAACTGATGGATTTTGTCGAAGTAATACGGAATTTAATAGTATTTTTCTAATAATATAAGAAAGTATGGCTTTTTTCTCCCTGATTTTTGACAAAATCCTCCGATAACCTATGTTACGTTTGATAATAACTTACATATATATTGGGGAGATTGCGATGAAGAAGCTATCGATTACTTTTGTTCTATTGTTCAGTTTATTCCTATTTACGAGTCATGCAAACGCAAGTGGCGGTTCACAATTAATTATTATTAACAAGAAGAACAATACTCTTGCATTTTATGATGATGGAAAACTAGTAAAAACATTTAGTGTTGCCACGGGAAGAACAAGGTCGCTTACTCCGGAAGGCACATTTAGAATTGTTACTAAGATCGTTAATCGACCCTATTATAAATTGAAAATTCCAGGAGGAGACCCGCGCAATCCTTTAGGTAAGCGGTGGATGGGACTAGAAGCAAGAGGCACGTATGGTGATACTTATGCCATTCATGGCAATGCCAATGAAAATTCGATTGGAACCTATGCAAGCTCAGGCTGTGTACGTATGCACAATTCAGAGGTTATATGGCTCTTTAGTCATGTTAAAAAGTATACATTGGTTATTATCACCCACTCGAGTAACAGCTTTGATTCGATTGCTAAAGCAAACGGATACGGCAGTGGCTGGGTGGAGCTCAGCGGTAACAAATATTATTATGCTGACGGTGAAGCAAAAACAGGTTGGCAGACAATTAAAGGAAAAAGATATTTCTTCGATGATGCTGGGATCATGCAGATTGGCTGGCTTACCCAGAATGGGCAAAAATATTATCTAGATAACAAAGGTATTATGAAAACGGGGTGGCTTGATAAAGGAGGAAAGAAATATTTCCTTGATCAAACTGGAGTAATGCAAACGGGCTGGATTGCTGATAACGGGAAGAAATATTACCTGGACAACAAAGGTGTGCTGATAACTGGCTGGCTATCAGTCGATGCAAATCGGTATTATTTTGAGAACAGTGGAGCGATGAAAACTGGCTGGCTTGCCAATGGGGGAGAATGGTATTATCTTGATAACACTGGAGTCATGAAGACAGGGTGGATCAACTCTGAAGGTAGATGGTATTTTCTCAATGATCATGGTGTCATGAAAAATACGCAAGAACTAGTTAATAACAGTCAGTGGGATTATCTCGATAAGAGTGAAGACAGCGGATTAGATTGGTCTAATTTATTAGAAGAAAAATACAAACTAAACAACCAGGAATCGGTTGTTACAGGATGGTTGAACTACAAGGAGAAATGGTATTACCTCTATGTAAGTGAAGGTATGGTTGCCAGTTCCGCTAATGAAGGGTAGGGGACCTTGGACATTCACACCCTTAACGTGAAATTTAAAGAGCACCTTTAGGGGTGTTTTTTTTAGGAGGAATAAGTAATTACTTTGCTGTTTTTAAATAGAGTAAAATTATGGTAAGTATACAATTTTGCATACACGTTTACGTTTTTGTGTGCTTGTATACAAATTGTATACAAGATGTTTACGTTTTTGTAAACAAGTATACAAACCTGTATACATCTTGGGATTACGCAATGTATACGGGTTTGTCATCGTTGTATACAAAAGTGTATACAACAGACCGAAGTTTACATAATGTTTACATCATTACAGTTATATTTTTTTTGTTTAGAAATCATTGAAGAATCTCTTAATCTTCTATAACCTTAAAGAAGGACCTAGAATTACATACAACTTTTAAAAAATAAATCTATTAATTGAAAAGGAATGATATTTATGACTAAATCCAGAGTTGCAGCTATTGATGTTGGGAATGACTCCATTAAGGCCATTTTTGGGGAATTAGAATATGAATTAAATATTCCTAACATTATTGCAAGGGATACAGAAGACCGCCCGGTTATTGGTATTGAGGAACTTGATAATAAGAATCCTTTGGATGGAATCCATATTAAAGTCCACTCCCCTGCTTTGAAAGAGAACAACGGAATTTATCGGATTGGTAATTTAGCTACCAAAAGTATTAATGCCATGGAGCTTGATCCTGGCAGCAGCAAGTCTGAAGAAGACCAAACCTTAATTATGCTGTTTGCTACTTTAGCATTAGATGCAGTAAAGGAAGACCATTTACATGCTTTCCCACGGAATAAAAATGTCATTGATGCAAACTATACACTTGGAACAGGTCTGCCCCTTCGCGAAGTAAAGGAAGGTAAGGATGTAGGATACCGTTCTAAATTAGTTGGATCCGTTCATCAAGTTGAATTCCTTGTCACTCCGAAGTACCAAGGATTAAAGGTAAATATTAAATTTGATGAAATCAAAGTATATCCGGAAGGATTCGCTGCCTACATTAATCTTGTAATGGATAATAGCGGAAAAATTATCAATAAGGACCTTATTGATAAGCGCATTTTAATTCAGGATATTGGTGGATTATCAACAGATATTGCCGTCATCAAAAACCGTAATGTTGATGATGATAAAGCACAAGGGTTTAACCTTGGGGTGTCTGAATCATTAGAAGCAATCCGTGAAGAAATTAGATCGAAGCATGGTGTTGAACTAGATAGCCGCCGTGATGTCGTCGAGATTATCACCAAGAAAAGCGACCGTAATCATATTATGGTCAAAGGAAGCCGGACAAGCGTTCATGATATTACAGACCGGATCTTACTTGATCTAGCCAAAAAGCAATATCGTTTATTGCGTAATGTATGGCAAAGAAACTCACAAACCGAAATTTGTTACTTTGTTGGTGGCGGTGCCAATGTATTAAAGGAATATCTCAAAACGTTAAATAACAATTTAGACGGTTATAATATTGACTTCTTTGAAGATGAGAAAGAAAGTATTTGGATGATGGCCAATGCTTACTATAAGCTCATCATTGACTTTGTTCGAAAACAAGAGAAACAAAAAGCGGCTAAAGTTGAACCTGTAAAAAGCTAAGTAAGGTGATAATATGAAAAAAACAGCCTCAAATGAGGTTCAGCGGGGCCAAGCAATATCCTTCCGTGTCCCCTCTGATACACCTGACCATATCTTAAAGCATTTACAAAAGTTAAAGGATACGGAGAGAAGAAATTTTTCCAGTAAGATTGCTGAGTTTGTCATGCAAGGTGTTGGTAGTTCATTATCAAGGGAAAAGGAGACCATCACCATTCCCCTCCCCCAGAAGTTAACGAAGGCCCAGCGAAATTGGTTAAAGCATGAGCATTCAGAAGCCTTATTGGGAAGTATCCTTTATCAGTTAATTTCTGACCCCGTGCGGTCAACCGCACTGCTTGCTTCATTAAATAGTCATTCGCTCGATATCGATGAGGCCTTGTACCTTCAGGAAGAGGTATTTACCGAGGAGCTTCATCAAGATAGCAGTTTGGGGCAAAACGCTGCGGCACAAGAGGATGCCCCCTCCTCTCTCGATATCAATGAGATGGAGGATGACCTCGAGGCATTTGATTGGGAGGGTGCCCGTGATAAGCAGCCGGTCATGGAGGAAGATGAAATAGAAGAAGATATTGATGACTTACTGGGTAGTTTTCTTGCTAATATGAATAAATAAAAAAGGTCTGACCCCACGTGCCGCCTAAGGTAGCTGTGAGGTTGGCCCTTTTTTGTGGTCTAGCCCTTGCGCTTTTCTAATTAATGCTGTTTATTCGGCATTCTTTGGCTTTTTTGACTTGTTGCTTGGCGTTGTTTATTTTTCTGATCCTTTTCCTGCTTTTCATGCAGCTGTTCTACAAACTCATGTGTGTTTCGGTTATCCATATCGCCTAACCTCCTTGAAAAATCGAACCAATGTTATTTTGCCAACCAAGCCTGAAAATATTCTGGTAAAAAGAGTTAATCTTACCTATTCGAACATAAGTATAAATAAGAAAAAAGTACAAAACTAGTAAACTATTAATAAGGATAAGGTGGTGAACCAATGGAACTGCCTGATAATATGGTTACGGCAAATGGTAAATTAAATGAACAGGTTGTTCTGAAAAAAGAAATTCTCTATAAAGGGATGAATGGGAAATTTGTTGAAAGATTCTATCTAACGCCTGAAAAGAGCTTTATTTTTAAACCACTAACGAACGATGGTCAAATAGGGAAAGAGGTCTGGGTTCATGAACACATTCTCTCCCTTTTCCCAGATGTTTATCCGAAAATTATTACCTATTCAATAAGCGAACACACCGAACTTAATTGGATGATCTTTGAGGATCTTGGCTCACTTGTTCATGAGTTTAATGAAGAAACTGCAATGGACGTCATTAAATGGATGGCTTGGTGGCATTCCATCCCGGTTGAGAAATTAGGAAATGTCCCGAAAACGGGACTAAAGCCGAAAATAGAGGATATCATGTCTGAAGTTTTTTTAAAGAAGGTTGAAGTATATCGCCTATTAGCTGCGTTGGATGTCACGTGGGATAATATCGAAGGCATTTTCCACCACCTTAATATTTGGAAGCTTTCCAAAAAAAAGGTATTATCGCATGGCGATCTACATACCGGAAATTTTGCAATCGTCGCCAATGAATTAAAGATTTTGGACTGGGAACACACACATCTTAATACACCGCACTGGGACCTCTTCCATTTGATTGACATGGCCCATCCCCTCTTTCCTAAAAAAATGACAAGTCAGTTACGGGAGAGCATTTTGGCGTCCTATCTAAGTCAGGTAGAGTATGAGGTTGACCGTGCGGCATTTATCAAAGAGTACTATTTATTCGCATCGGTATTCTCGATTTGGATGATTTTATTGATTCAGAAGGACTTGGTGGAGAACGGTGGGAAGTGGTCTGAGGCGCAGCTAAATAACCAGCTTGATGAAACTATTTCAAGTTTACAACAGTGTATAACAGCCTTATCCAATCTTGGAGAATAAAAAGCTAACCCAGCAATATGACTTGGGTTAGCTTTTTTTATTAAGCCTTCTGTTCGGTCAATTTGATAATTTCAATTACTGCGTTTGTGGCCTTGATCATATTATCAACTGAAATAAACTCAAATTTGCCGTGGAAATTTTCCCCGCCTGTAAAAATATTCGGTGTCGGCAGACCCATATAGGATAACTGTGAGCCGTCCGTACCGCCGCGGATTGGTTTAATAATTGGTGTGATTTCAAGGCTCACCATCGCCTCATGGGCAATATCAACAATTTCCATTACCTGTTTAATTTTTTCACCCATGTTATAATATTGATCGTTCAATTCTAATTGGATGTTGTCGCTGCCGTATTTTGCCTTAAGTTCATTGATGATGTTTTCCATCAACGTTTTGCGCGCCTTAAAGCTTTCCATGTCATGGTCTCTAATAATATAGTGTAATTTCGTTAACTCGACATCGCCATTGAACGCAAGCAGATGAAAGAAGCCCTCGTAGCCTTCGGTGTGTTCAGGTGCTTCCTGTGCCGGGAGCTTACTATGTAATTCCATCGCAATTTTCATTGAATTGACCATTTTGTCTTTGGCAGAGCCTGGGTGAATATTGTTTCCTTTGATGGTCACCTTGGCTGCCGCCGCGTTAAAACTTTCATATTCTAACTCGCCAAGCGGGCCGCCATCAACGGTATAAGCATGGTGCGCATTGAAGGCCGCAACGTCAAACTTATGTGGTCCACGGCCAATTTCTTCATCTGGAGTAAACGCAACGCGAACCTTACCGTGTTTAATCTCTGGATGTTTAATCAAATATGCCATTGCTGTCATTATTTCTGTGATGCCAGCTTTGTTGTCTGCGCCTAGCAGTGTCGTGCCGTCAGTTGTGATTAAGGTGTGGCCCTTATATTCAGGAAGGCTCGGAAAATCCTTCGGTGACATTACTACTTTTAGTGCCGGGTTTAGGACGATCTCGTTCCCATCATAGTTTTCAACAATTTGTGGGTTGACGTTTTTTCCCGTAAAGTCAGTGGCGGTATCAATATGGGCAAGGAAGCCGATTGTCGGAACTTGTTTGTCTGTATTCGCTGGTAAGGTCGCCATTACGTAGGCATTTTCATCAATCGTTACATCTTGCATCCCAATTGATTTCAATTCCTCGACAAGCATCCGGGCTAAAGTCCATTGCCCCTCGGTGGATGGACAAGTTTCACTTTCTTCATTGGACTGTGTATCCACTTTGACATAGGAAGTAAACCTTTCAATGAGTTCGTTTTTCAATTCCACTACACTCCCCTTTTTGAGTTGAATTCATAATTATCATATCATTTTGAGAGAACGGTTACACATTTTTCAGGGCTTTTTAGTGTGTTCTGGGGTTACTTGCTGATAATTTAATACATCCTGTATCGTAGCACCTCCCTAAAAGCCATACTATACCTCAACTATCTTTTCGTATATTTGTTAAAATATAGCTTGACAACTATTGACCAGGTAAGTCAACGGGAGTACAATGTGGTTGACTGATGTGGTCAATAACCAAAAAAGGAGGGCCGCGACCATGTTTTCAAAGTTCTTCAACCTAGAAAAAGAAAAACAAGATCGAATCATAAATGCTGCTATAAAGGAATTTGCCGACAAAGGATATGACCGGGCCTCGACCAATGAAATTGTCAAAGAAGCAGGTATTTCAAAGGGGTTGCTGTTTCATTATTTTCAAAACAAAAAGCAGTTGTTCTTATTTATATTTGATTACTGTTATGAACTTATAATTGACGAATTTTACAAAAAGATTAATCTTCAAGAAACTGATTTCTTTATGCGTATGCGCCAAGCGATTATGGTCAAAGTGGAAATGCTCGCTATCTATCCGGATATCTTTAAGTTTATCCAGGAGATATTTTTGGAGGAATCCCCTGAAATCAAAGTAGAGTTTGATAAAAAGAAGGCGGAGCTGACCCACATCAATATTGAAAAGGCGTATGAGGGAATTGATTTTTCAAAATTTAGAGAGGATGTCGACCTCAAAAAAATGATCAAGATGATTAGCTGGACGTTTGAAAAAATGAGTGATGAGGCGCTCTATAAAGCGAAATTATCGCCAACCCACGACATTGATTATCAAAAGATCCAAGTAGAGGCAGAAGAGTACTTTGAGGTAATGATTAAATGTTTCTATAAATGAGGACTTACCATTAGGCGTAAATAGAGGTTTAGGCGATCAATGCATTTGTAATAAAATTTTGATTTGTAAATTAGGAGGCTGTCACGATGAATGTCATTGAAATTAACAATCTTACCAAGAATTATGGGAAGTCAAGAGGGATAACGGACATTAGCTTTCATGTTGAAGAAGGCGAGATTTTTGGTTTCATTGGGCCAAATGGTGCGGGTAAATCGACAACGATTCGGACCCTGCTGTCATTGATCTACCCAACAAGCGGCAGTGCCACTATCTTTGGCAAAGACACGATTCAATTTGCGCCTGAAATTAAAAAGGAAATCGGTTATTTACCTTCAGAAGTTTTTTACTATGACAATATGAAGGTGAAGGACCTATTAAAATACTCAGCTAGCTTTTATAAAAAGGATTGCAGTAAGAGAATCAAAGAATTGGCGGAAATTATGGACCTTGACCTCAATAAAAAAATTGATGACCTCTCCCTGGGAAACAAAAAGAAGGTAGGGATTGTTCAGGGATTGCTCCATGAACCAAAACTGATTATCCTTGACGAGCCAACTAGCGGCCTAGATCCGCTGATGCAGCAAAAGTTCTTTGAGCTTTTGGAAGAAGAGAATAAAAAAGGTGCAACCATTCTCTTTTCATCGCACATCCTCAGTGAGGTTCAGCGCTTATGTAACCGCGTCGCCATTATTAAAGAAGGTAAGATTGTTACCGTTGAAAAGATTAGTACCTTACAAGAAAACAACTATAAGAAGTTTAAAGTGGAAACGAAAGCACCGCTCGACCCGAACCACTTCAACATCAGCGGCGTCAATAATTTAGAAGTAAAAGAAACGATAACGAGCTTTTTATTTAGAGGAAATATTAATGATATCATGAAAAAAATTGCCGACATTGAATTAGTAAATCTATGGATAGAAGAGCCTGACCTTGAGGAGATCTTTATGCATTACTATGAAAAGGAGGCCTAAGAAGCTATGAATATATTTTTTCATGAGTTAAAGGCATATCGGAAATCGACGTTCATCTGGTCAGTATCGTTAGTGCTAATTATTGCCCTTTTTATGTCGTTCTATCCCGCATTTGCTAAGGATGCAGAGAACTTTGAAAAAATCATGGAGGGATATCCCGAGGCAATCAGGAATGCCATTGGATTTAACCTCGGCAATTTCTTTACGATTCTCGGCTTCTATTGCTTCCCGTTGTCATTCATTACTTTGTGTGGAGCGATTCAAGGAATGAATCTTGGCACAAGCATTGTCAGCAAGGAAGTCAGTGAAAAAACCGCCGATTTTCTATTAACAAAGCCGGTTACGAGGACATCGGTACTTACATCGAAACTGTTGTCAGCCTTTGTCTCAATCGTCATGACCAATATCATTTACCTGGTAGCAACCATATTCATGGTATTTCAAGTCAAGACAGATGATTTCAGCATGAAAATATTACTGTTGCTTTCTCTGACGCTATTTTTTATTCAGTTAATTTTCCTTACTATTGGGGTGATGATTTCTGTGATTGTCCCTAAGATTAAATCTGTATTATCTGTATCACTAACAACCGTATTTGCGTTCTACTTTTTAGGGATGTTTAGTAGTACAACTGGTGAGGAAGCGAAGCGTTATTTATCGCCGTTTAAATATTTCGACACGGCTTTTATCATCAAACATTCCAGTTATGAAGGATCATTTTTGCTAGTCAGTATGATCATTATTATTCTAGCCATCACAGTGAGTTATTTCGTTTATGCTAAAAAGGATATCCATTCTGTTTAAGAATTCGGCTTGCTAATGGAGGGTTTGATTATGAATATATTTTTAAAAGAACTGAAATCGTATCGAAAGTCGCTCACTTTTTGGAGTATCGGTGTTTTCCTAATGGTTGCTTCAGGTATGGCAAAATATGCTGCTTACTCCTCATCAGGCCAATCGATTAATGATCTAATCGCTGATTTGCCTAGATCGCTAAAGGCTGTCATGGGTTTCGGTGTCGTCGATTTATCAAAGATTAGCGGTTATTATTCATTACTATATATTTACCTGTTATTAATGGCGACAATCCATGCGGCAATGCTTGGGGCATCGATTATTGCGAAGGAAGAGCGCGATAAAACCGCCGAGTTTTTATTTGTCAAACCCGTTTCGAGAAATACGATTGTTGCCGCGAAGTTATTAGCTGCCTTTACGAATATTGCCATTTTTAATTTGGTCACCCTGGTTTCAGCCATAACACTCATTGAGAAATACAACAGTGCAGGTGAAGCAGTTAATGGTGAGATTGTCCTGACACAGGTGGGCATGTTTATTTTACAAGTTTTGTTTTTAGCCATCGGTAGTGCCCTTGCGGCTGTAAAAAAGAAACCAAAAACAGCACCATCTCTAGCAACGGGCATTCTGCTCCTTACGTATATGTTATCGATTGCCATTGATTTAAACGAGAACATAGAATGGCTGAAATATATAACCCCGTTTAAATATTTCGAAGCGAAGAATCTTATGTTAGGGAGCGGGCTTGAACCCATTTTCATTACTTTATCAGTAATACTAACTGCCCTGCTTTTAGTTGCTACCTTCATTTTTTATAAAAAGAGAGATTTGA
>NZ_JBALOA010000004.1:95775-151234 GCF_036962125.1 Neobacillus drentensis | reverse complement strand
TAGAAAAAACAATAGGCGAAATTATTTAACTTTATTCCAAAAATAGGTAGAATAATATTTGAAATATATTGACTATTTACCCAATTCAAAATAAACTTAATTATGCAAGAAAATAGGATAATAGGGGGGATACTAGTTTTTGTTCATCACTTTATTCTAGTAGAGTGATAAATTGCTAGAAGTATTCTATCATTTTAAAAAGGGGGAAACGTGTTGAAAATCAGAAGAATTTTACCATTATTTTTGGTCTTTTTAATGGTTTTTTCAAGCTTTGCGCAGGCAGCAGCTCCTTCAGTGTCAAAAAGTAGCAAAGTTGACAAAACTACGGCCGTGACTAAAGCGCCTGTTTCGAAAAAACTACCAAAGTCAGTAAAAGTAAAAAATACACAGAAAACTTATAAAAAATCAGATAAAGTTCGTGTAATTGTTGAAGTTGATGGTGACCCTGCGATTACATATGCAACAAAGCAAGGGAAAAAGTATAGTGACCTATCAAAATCAGTCAAGGCACAACTACAAAATAAACTTCAAGATGAACAGCAAGCTGTAAAAAGCCAGTTTGCAAAAAAAGCAATCAAAATGCAATATAAACAAAACTTCACAACGACCGTTAATGGATTTAGCGGTATTGTCGAATATGGACAGATTGCAGCGATTAAAACAGTTGATGGAGTAGCAAAAGTATCGATTGCTACTGAATATCAACGCCCTGAAATTGAGCCAAACATGAAATATAGTAAAGAAATCGTTGAGGCTCAAAAAGCATGGGAAGCTTATGGTAAAAAAGGTGAAGGGATGATTGTTGGTATTATTGATACCGGGATCGATCCAAGCCACAAGGATTTTGTTTTAACTGATGGTTCCAAAGCAGCGCTTACCGAAGAAGAAGTGGAAGCTGCTGTTACAAAAGATGAATTAAAAGGAAAGTTTTACACGGAAAAGGTTCCTTATGGTTATAACTATTATGATGAAAATGCGCAGATTCTTGATTTAGGTCCGGATGCTTCTATGCACGGTATGCATGTTGCTGGTACAGTTGCAGCAAACGGTGATGAAGCAAATGGCGGAATTAAAGGGGTTGCACCAGAAGCGCAATTGCTAGCATTGAAAATATTCGGAAATGACCCGGAAATGCCTTCTACATGGGGCGACATTGAAATCAAAGCGATTGATGATGCGATCAAATTAGGCGCAGATGTTGTCAACATGAGCTTAGGTTCAACTGCTGGTTTCGTATTACCGGACTCTCCTGAGCAACAGGCTGTTCAAAGAGCTGTGGATAATGGTGTGTTAATGTCTATCTCAGCTGGGAACTCCAACCATTTAGGGGATGGATATTTCAATCCATACGCAGAAAACCCTGATTATGGTGTAGTAGGAACACCTGGTAGTGCCAATAGTTCATTACAGGTTGCTTCTTTGGAAAATAACTATCTTGATTTATATGCTGCTACCTATTCCTTCGATGGTACGTTAGCTGGTAAGGCTCCATATCTATCTTCGAGCAGTGTAGACCCAAATAAATTGGAACAAAAGAAATTTGATATTATTGATGCTGGCATTGGACAGCCTTCCGATTTTGCAGGAAAAGATTTCACTGGGAAATACGCATTAGTAAAACGTGGAACGCTTACTTTTGTTGAGAAAACGATGAATGCTCAAACTGCAGGTGCTGCCGGTATTATTGTTTATAACAATACTAGTGGATTACTTAGCATGGCTACATCTCCAGAAATTAAGATTCCACAACTATTTGCTCTAAAATCTGATGGAGATGCCATGAAGGCAGCATTAGTTGCGGGCCAGAAAGTATCGATTGAATTCCAAGGTGATAAGAAAACAACACAAAATCCATCTGCAGGACAAATGTCTACTTTCACTTCTTGGGGCGTCACGTCTAATTTAGATTTCAAACCAGAAATCACTGCACCAGGTGGAAATATCTATTCCACATTAAATAACAACTCATATGGTGTGATGAGTGGTACATCCATGGCAGCACCACACGTATCAGGTGGATCTGCACTTGTTCTTGAACGCGTGAAAGAGCAATTTGCTACTCTTTCAGGTGCAGATAAAGTAGGTATGGCGAAAAACATATTAATGAACACAAGTAAGGTTATTGACGATAAAGGCACATATAATGCTGCTTATACTCACAACCCATATTCACCACGTCGTCAAGGTGCTGGTGTAATGCAATTACATGCAGCTCTAAGTACACCGATTGTTGTGACGAATGAAGCGACAAAAGAAGCAAAAGTTGCTTTAAAAGAAATTAAAGGCGACCAAGCTACTTTCACTTTAAAAGCACAAAACTACTCTGACCATGAAGTGACTTATAAAGTAAATGGTAATGTGCAGACAGATTTGGTCATCAATGGTGTAGACCAATTAGAATCACAAGGTATTTACAAAGCAGATAGCGAATGGGACCCTGATACATTTGCTGGGCAATACCCAATTTCATTTAGTGCGGACGAACTTACTATTCCTGCTAATGGAAGTAAAACAGTTGATGTAACGGTTGATTTAGCAGACGCCGTTGATTGGTGGAACAATGAGCCATTAGAAACAATTTTTAAAAATGGCTACTTCGTTGAAGGTTTCGTTACTTTAACAGATGTAAACGATGTAAATCCGACCGTTTCCGTACCATACGTTGGGTTTAAAGGTGATTGGAATAAGTCGCCAATTCTAGATGCTAAAATCTATGACGAAAATATCAATGATTCCTTCTATGGTTGGACTGGTATGGTTACTGCCGCTGGTACGGACGAGGAAGGTAACCAAAACTATGATTACTTAGGTGTTAATCCTGCTGATGAAACAGCTAAGGAAGCTAATATTGCAATTTCGCCAAATGGTGACGGTCAAAATGACAATGCCGTTCCAATTCTTTCCTTCTTGCGTAATGCCAAAACAGTAGAATACAAGATTGTTGATAAAGATGGAAATGTGCTTCGTAAACTTAAATCGGATACACTTGTTTCTAAAAACTTCAATGATGGTGGTAGAGGAGCTCAATACTACCTAAATCCATCCAATGCATGGGACGGAAAAGTGAAGAACAAGGTAGTAGCAGATGGTCAATATTTCTATCAAGTCGATGCGACTATTGATTATGCTGGAGCAAAAGCTCAAGAATTGAAATTCCCTGTCCTAGTGGACACGGTTGCACCAACTGTAAAAGCAAGTGTAAATGGTGATAAACTAACCGTTGAGTCCACAGATGGAACGGGTTCAGGTGTGGCTTATTACGACATTACCGTGAATGGCAAATCTGTATACGGTGATAAAGAACTTCCATTAGCGGGTGACAAAACAGAATATACCTTCAAAGCAGCTCCAGCAGTTGGATCTACTGTTGAAGTTGTGGCACATGACTTTGCGGGTAATACTAGCACAGCAGTAGTTGAAGGCGCGAATGACACAACGATTCCATTTATCCATGTAACTTCCATTGGAGCTACAGGAATCTATCATTCTCTTGAACTCCCTGTTGAAGGTTATCTAACAGACGATTCAAAAATCCGTGAATTAACGGTTGACGGAAAGTCGGTTGAATTGAAATATAACGAAGAAAAAGCTCGTTATGAATTCAGCACAAAAGTAACAGTAGCTGCAGATGGAGTCCACGAAATTGAAATTAAAGGGACAGATGTGGCTGGAAATGAAATTGCTTACCTAGTTCGTGATTTAATTGTTGATACAACAGCACCGAAAATCAGTGTCGATGTACCAGCTAAGGTGAAATCAAATGTTAGCTCAGTTGATCTTAAAGCAACGATTTCTGATAACTTTGACAAGCTACGCTACTTTGTTGATGGCAGTGAAGAATTCTTTAAAGATACCAATCCAGATCATTTCGGGATGGAGGGCATTAGCAAAGAAGTCTCTACCACAGTAAATCTTGATCTTGGTAACAATACTTTCTTATTAGAGCTTGTTGATATCGCAGGTAACAAGACAACCAAAGAAGTAAATATTTTCCGCGGTGAGTCCAAATATAAAGTGAAGTTCTACAATGGCAGCAGTGTTGTGAACACTACTGAGGTTGTTGAGGATTCAAAGGTAAAAGCTCCAACAGCACCAAGCAAGTCAGGCTATACCTTCATCGGATGGTATAAAGATGCAGGCTTCAAAACGAAGTTTGACTTTAATGCACCGATAGTGGCAGACACTAACGTATATGCACGTTATGTGAAGAATCCTTCTGCACCAACATCTGTAAAAGCTGCTTCTTCTGACTACAATAAATTAACTGTCAGCTGGTCAAAAGTAACAGGTGCAAGCGGCTATGAGGTTTACCGTGCAACTTCTAAAACTGGTGCCTTCACTAAGGTAGCAACGGTTAGCGGAAGCACATCTAGCTATGCCAATAGCAGCTTAACTACTGGTCAAACCTACTACTATAAGGTTGTTGCGTTTACAACTGTAGAAGGTAAAAAACTAGTAAGTCCTAACTCAAGCACTGTAAGTGCCAAGCCTGCTCTTAAAACACCTACAAGTGTGAAGGCTGATAAGGCAAGCAGCACGTCTATTAATGTGTCTTGGGATAAAGTAAGTGGAGCCAGCGGTTATGAAGTGTACCGTGCAACTTCAAAATCTGGAAGCTACACTAAAGTAACAACTACTTCATCTTCAAGCTATACGAATACGAAGTTAACTAAGGGCAAAACTTACTATTATAAAGTAAGAGCTTATCGTACAGTAAACGGTGCGAAGGTTTATAGCTCCTATTCAAGTGTGGTTTCAAGAGGATTAAGTAAGTAATAAAGGTTAAAGTAAAACGCTCGGGTTCTTAGGAATCCGAGCGTTTTTATATGATCGAGTATATTCACTTTGCTGACTATTTTTCATTTGCCATTTTCACAAGGGTAATAATATCGCTTGATATCTTGCCATAGGAAGGATTTTTAGACTTAATATTCGATTTGATTCCATCAATGAGCGGCAACGCTTTTGGGTTTGTGATGGTCAAGATTTGAACATGGCCGTTAAAGGCTTTATCGATCATTTCTTTGGCACGATCTAAATTATCGTCCGTATTTACCTTGTCTTTATCCACTCCGTCTAGATTTCCTTTTCCAGAAGAACCAGAGGTGCTTTTTAACACCTTATTTTGGAGCTCATCGTAGCGTGTCGAGGTCACTTCTGGTTTTGAACGTGCCAAGATAACGGTGTCATCAAGCACAAACACCTTTATTCCAGGAATCCCCTCTCCAGACAGACGTGACTCCAAGTGGGAAGAGATCCCGCCGTCATGGAGGCTGGAACTGCCAATCAAACTATAGACATTGGTTCCTACCCCACTTGTGGTTTGGCTGTTAAGGTTGGTCGTACTTTTCTTTGTTCGATCTACGCTCGGAATGACATTCACACTATCTTGGTTATGGACGTGCCCGTTTCCTTTTTGGTTTACCTTCTGATCATGGAGATTTTCAGCAGCCCCCACCTCATGCCCTTTTAAACCATTTTCACCAGCACATGCCGTTAGCATCAATACCGCACCAACGAAAGGTAACCACCAGATTTTCCATTTTCTTTTCAAGATAATTTCCTCCTTTTTTTAAATCATTTTCTCCATTGTTATTTCTAAGTATGAGTGGATTATTTTGGGAACATATTAAAATTAGACAATTTTGGAGAATAATGTCGAAAAACCATGGAGGTTCAAAAATGGCTGAAGAAAACAAACAGAATCCTGAATCCATATCAAGAAGGAAGTTTTTACGGAACACAGGCTTCACCGTTGGCGGGTTAGCTGTTGGTGGTGTCTTAGGCAGTCTCATCCCTAGGAACAATGATAAACAGCAAAAAGCACCACCGGCAGAGGCTGAAAATTTTAATCAGGCACTGATGTATTTTACACCTGAACAATTTCAACTAACCGAAGCTGCAACAGAACGGATTTTCCCTGAGGATGAGACCGGACCAGGTGCTAAAACGCTCGGGGTAGCTTTCTTCATTGATCATCAGTTAGCGGGTGATTGGGGATTTAATGCACGTGAATATATGCAAGCTCCTTTCTTCAAAGGAGAAAAAGTTCAAGGCTACCAAGGACGGTTAAGGCGTAGAGATATTTTTGATATTGGGCTAAGGGAGCTTCAAAATCACAGTATGGCGGTTCATAAGAAAAAATTTACTGAACTAAAAGAAGAAGAACAGGATGCCATTCTGAGCGATTTCGAACAAGATAAGGTGAATTTAACAACCATCTCACCAAGTGGATTTTTTCTGTTACTGCGAAGTGCTACCCTAGAAGGAGCATACAGCGATCCTCTATATGGCGGGAATCGGAATATGAACGGCTGGAAAATGCGCAACTTTCCAGGCAGTCAAATGGCATACACCGATATTATTGATAAAGAATTTAAGAAAATAAATCCGCAGAGTTTAAAAAGTCATTTGAATCACTAGAAAAGCGGAAGTGCCCTTGGGCGCTGGAGCTATACACTAGAAAAAGTTCATTACTAACTACAAAGAAGCAGGTGGAGACAATGGCGAGAAAATTACCAAAAGTCGATGTAGTGATTGTTGGTGTTGGGTGGGCCGGCGGCATCATTGCCTCTGAATTAACAAAAAAGGGACTTAAAGTAGTCGGTTTGGAACGAGGGAAGGAAAGAAAAACAGAAGATTACTTTATGGTTCATGACGAACTTCGTTATGCATTGCGGTACGGATTAATGCAAGATTTGTCCAAAGAGACAATTACTTTCCGAGGAAATGAAAGAATTCGGGCCTTACCAATGAGGCAGTACGGCTCGTTTTTGCTTGGCGATGGTTTAGGGGGTTCGGGTGTCCACTGGAACGGGCAGACTTTCCGCTTCTTACCCTACGATTTTGAAATCTATAGCAAGACTGTCGAACGGTATGGGAAAAACAAAATTCCTGCAGGTATGACGATTCAAGATTGGGGAATTACCTATGATGAGTTGGAACCGTATTATGATCGATTTGAAAAACTAGCGGGAATTTCAGGGGAGGAGAACCCGCTTGCAGGTAAACGATCAGACAAATATCCAACGCCGCCAATGAAAAAGTCACCTCCGCTGAAGATGTTCGAGGAAGCAGCGAAAAAGTTAAAACTGCACCCGTATATGATGCCGTCTGCCAACCTTTCTGAATCCTATAAAAATCCAGATGGGATCTCTCGCGCAGCCTGTCAATATTGCGGCTACTGTGAGCGCTTTGGGTGCGAATATGGAGCAAAGGCAGATCCTGTGGTGACCGTCATTCCAGTCGCAAATAAAACAGGAAATTTTGAGATTAGAACTCATTCCAATGTAAGAAGGATTTTAAAAAAGGGCGATAAAGTAACAGGCGTTTTGTACACGGATGTGACGACTGGAGAGGACATTGAGCAGCCGGCCGATATTGTCGTAATGACTAGTTATGTTTTCAATAATATCCGCCTATTATTAATGTCCGACGTGGGCAGAGCATATGATCCTGGGTCGGGTAAAGGTGTGATTGGGAAAAATTATGCTTATCAGGTCATCAAAGGAAATGCAGTCGGATTTTTTGAGGATAAAGAGTTTAACACCTTTGCTGGGGCTGGCTCGCTTGGGATGGTCCTGGATGACTACAATGGCGATAATTTTGACCATTCAAAGGTTAATTTTATCCATGGCGGAATGGTTTCTCTTAGTCAGACGGGAATGAGACCAATTCAAAACAATCCCGTTCCTGGAGGCAAACCAACCTGGGGAAAGGAATTTAAGGAGAAGTCCGTCAAATATGCCAATCGCTTTTTATCAGTAGCTGCTCAAGGCTCCTCTATGCCTTTCCAGCATCACTATCTAGACCTTGATCCAACCTATAAAGATGCATATGGGGACCCATTAATCCGGATCACATTTGATTTTGAAGAGCAAGATCGGAATCTGGCAAAGTTCCTTGCCGGGAAATGTGAAACTGTCCTTAAAGAAATGGGAGCCGATCATATCGATACAATGAAAGAATTAGGCCCATATGATATCACTACCTACCAGTCCACGCACAATACAGGTGGAGTTATCATGGGTTCTGACCCATCCACTTCTGCTGTTAATAATTATTTGCAAATGTGGGATTATGATAACCTGTTTGTCATTGGGGCATCTGCGTTTCCACACAACTCAGGATATAATCCGACTGATACCGTCGGTGCCCTAGCCTATCGTGCCGTAGAAGGCATCCTTAAATACCAAGATAAGGGCGGCCAAGTTGTATAATTTTCTTAACAATAGATTAAAACGTAGTAATAGTGTTAATATAGATAAAAGAAATGGAAGCAGGAGGAGAAATAAATGACGACTGTAAATGAGAACAATACCTTACCGCCAAAAACTTGTTCAGTTGAACGCTTAGTCACATTGGAATCCGACGTACAGAAAGTCCTTGCGGGTGAAAAAACAGCGACACGTCGTAATGGCCGCTATGCAGACCCAGGTGAAATCATGACACTTGATGGCCGTGATTTTGTGGTTGACCGTGTGTATTCCCAGTCATTAGGTGAACTAACTGATGATGATGCACGCCGCGAGGGCTTTGAAAATGTCGAAGCATATAAACAATCAATCTTAAGCATTCATCCCGGAATGCCTTGGCTGCCGCAAATGCGGGTCTGGGTTCATGAGTTTAGCCCTGTTCAAAAATAGTAAAATAACTGCGGTCCATTTCATTGAAATGGGCCGTTTTTTTTCAGGCACAGGTCAAATAATTGTTTATTCCTTCTAAAAAAAATTATAATATTCCTTAAAGAAAGATTTCCGACATACTGGGGTGAGTGGGATGAAGTTTTTACCTAAATACATAAAAAAATATTGGAAGTCTTTTATGATTGCAGTGTTTTTCCTTACCCTTGAGGCGATTAGTGATTTGATGCAGCCCACAATAATGGCAAAGATCATTGATGAAGGTGTCGCCAACAAGGATATCCACTATGTTTTGAAAATGGGCGGGTTCATGCTGCTTATCACAGCCTGTGGTGCCGTCGCTGCATCCACTAGAAGTGTGGTTGCTAGTATTGTTTCCCAAAACTTTGGTACAGAACTGCGGGCGGACCTTTTTAAAAAGATCCAAACGCTCTCATTTAAGAATATTGATAAATTTGACCGAGCCTCTCTGATTACAAGGCTCACTAATGACGTCACCCAGGTTCAAGTATTTGTCAATGGCTTAATGCGGATATTCGTGAAAGCACCGCTTCTGGCGATTGGAGGCTTGATTATGGCAATGCGGTTAAACCTCCAGCTCTCGGTTGTCCTCGCAGTGGTGGTACCAATTGTTGCCTTGTTAATTATCGTCAATTTGCGCTTAGGATTTCCCCGCTTTTCCCGCGTCCAAAAAGCCCTGGATCGTGTAAACAGTGTCATGCGTGAGTATCTATCTGGTGTACGGGTTGTGAAGGCATTTAACCGCTTTGATGCTGAGGTGGGAAAATTCTCGAGTGTGAATGAACACTATAAACAAAGATCCATTTCAGCCAATCGGCTGATGGCTACGTTCAGCCCCGTAATTATGCTAACAGTCAATTTGGGGATTGTTGCTGTCCTTTGGATTGGCGGCCTTGGAGTAGATAATGGCAGCATTCAGGTGGGTCATATTATTGCCTTTATCAACTATATGACGCAAATATTATTTTCATTGATGATGATTTCGATGGTTTTCAATATGTTTGTCCGAGCTAAGGCATCAGCTGGGAGAATCAATGAAGTATTTTTACAGGAAGACAATCTCACTTGGCTTGAGGGACAGGACGAACCTTTCAAGGAAAAAGGCAGAATTGACTTTGAAAATGTCTCCTTTTCCTATGAAAATACGGCTGGCGAACCAATCTTAAAAAATATTAATCTGACAATCATGCCGGGCGAAACGGTGGGTATCATCGGTTCAACAGGCTCCGGCAAAAGCACGCTTGTCGGCCTGATTCCCCGCTTCTATGATTCTGTGAGCGGCACGATTAAAGTAGATGGCGTCGATAGTAAGCGTGTAGAACCGAAAGTTTTGCGGGAAAAAATTGCGATGGTGCCACAAAAGAATATTCTATTTACGGGCAGTATCGAGGAAAATATCCGCTGGGGAAAGGAAGATGCCACGGACGAGGAAGTGGTGACGGCTGCGACCATTGCTGGGGCACATGATTTTATTGAACGTTCACCAGAAGGCTATCAGACAAGAATTGGTCAGGGTGGCGTCAATTTTTCCGGCGGACAAAAGCAGCGGATTTCAATTGCCCGCGCGTTAGTGAAGAAACCGGAAATTTTAATCCTAGATGACAGTACAAGTGCGGTTGATGTTGCAACGGAGGCAAAAATTAAGGGAGCTCTGAAGAAATATGCAAAGGGTCTCACCTGTATATTGATTGCGCAGCGGATTACCTCAATTATTGATGCAGATAAAATTGTTGTTCTTGACCACGGTGAGCTAGTTGGTTTGGGCACACATCAACAACTATTGAAGGATTGCCGCGTGTACCAGGAAATCTACCAATCCCAAGTCGGTAAGGAGGTGCAGCCATAAATGTCTAAAGAAAATGCACAGACGGCTACCACCCCTCCTACCCCGCCGCCAATGAGACCAGGAGTCTTTGGGGGTGCCCACAGGCGCGGGCCAGTGGTAAAGCCAAAGAATTTTAAAGGAACATTACAGCGGCTTTGGGACTATTTTGGCAAAGAGCGGAAAATGCTGACGATTATTTTTCTCTTTATTGTCGCCGACGCGGCCTTAATGCTCCTTGCCCCCTACCTGATAGGCAAAGCAATTGATGCGATGCGTAGGAATGGCGGTGGAGTAGATTTTGGTTTTCTAGAAATCGTAATCTTCATTTTGGCAGCGGCCTATTTGCTCGACAGCCTGCTTACTTTTTTGCAAGGATGGCTAATGGCTGGCGTATCGCAGCGCATTGTCAAAAGCTTACGGGATGCTCTTTTTAAAAAATTACAAAAGCTGCCTGTCTCCTTTTTTGATTCTCGGTCACATGGTGAATTAATGAGCAGACTATCAAACGATGTGGATAACGTCAGTAACTCCATCTCGCAATCAACAACGCAATTAATGTCCGGTGTGGTCATTATTAGCGGATCACTAATTTTGATGTTATTATTAAGTCCGCTCTTAACGGTGGCGAGTTTAATAACCGTGCCGCTTGTCTTTTTACTAACGAGAACGATTGCTAAGCGCACAAGTGTTCTTTTTAAAAGCCAACAAGTTGAGTTGGGTAAATTAAATGGACATATCGAAGAAACCATTTCTGGAATTGAAATTGTCAAAGCGTTTAATCATGAGGGAAAGGTAATTGAAGAGTTCGACCAGGTCAATACCCGACTGCGTGAGGTCGGCTTAAAAGCTCAAATTTGGTCGGGCTTTTTGATGCCGATTATGAACGTGATCAATAATCTAGGCTTTGCAGTCGTCGCAGTCGTTGGCGGAATTCTTGCGGTGAAAAGCATCATCACTGTCGGAGCAATTGCCAGCTTTATTACTTATTCACGGCAATTCGTCAGGCCGCTTAATGATCTAGCGAATATATTCAATATCCTTCAGTCAGGGGTTGCGGGAGCAGAGCGGGTCTTTGAAATCATGGATGAACAAGAGGAACCAATTGATCCGCCACAAGCTAAAACCTTGGAAAATCCAAGGGGGCATGTTGTTTTTGAGAATGTTAGTTTTGGGTACCGCCCTGACGTACTGATTCTTAAGAATGTCAGCTTTGAAGCTAATATTGGCAGCAGCACTGCCCTGGTCGGTCCTACCGGTGCTGGAAAAACAACGATTGTGAACCTGTTGACGAGATTTTATGACGTGACCAGCGGACGCATCCTACTCGATGGGCACGATATTCGAGAATACACTCGGGATAGCTTACGAAAATGCTTTGGATTTGTTCTGCAGGATACGTATTTATTCTCGGGGACAATTAAAGAAAACATCAAATACGGAAATGCCGATGCTACCGATGACGAGGTCGACCGCGCGGCGAGGATGGCCAATGCGGATACCTTTATCAAACGGCTCCCAAACCAATATGATACCGTCTTAACTGAGAACGGCGGGAATCTAAGTCAAGGCCAGCGGCAATTATTAGCGATAGCGAGAGTTATTTTAGCGAAGCCGGCTTTACTCATCTTAGATGAAGCAACGAGCAGTATCGATACGAGGACAGAGCTCCATATTCAAGAAGCTTTGCTTACATTAATGGAGAATCGAACCAGTTTTATCATTGCCCACCGCCTCAATACGATTCGTGATGCGGACACCATCATGGTCATTGACCACGGCGAAATCATTGAGCATGGAAACCACGAGACGTTAATGAGTCAAGAGGGTAAATACTATAGTATGTTTTTTAATCAATTCAAAAATACCGAAGCGGCGTCAGATTGTTAGAGACTGGATATCCAGTCTCTTTTTTTGGTTATCTAATGACAAGTGTAAAGACACCTGATAGAATACTAATGATTGATAGAATTATTCTTGTACCTAAATTAAGGAATTTTAGGGGATAATGTAAAAAAAGCTGCAGCTTAGGGGGATTGACATGAAAAACAAAAAGGAAATTTCAGGCCGGAGATTGCTTGGTATCGCCGGGATGGGCTGGATGTTTGATGCCATGGATGTTGGCATGCTTTCTTTCATCATTGCAGCCTTAAAAGTAGAATGGGAACTGACTCCCGGTCAGATGGGCTGGATTGGGAGTATCAATTCAATCGGGATGGCGGTTGGTGCCCTTATTTTTGGCTTAATGGCCGATAAAGTTGGCCGCAAGAATGTATTTATTATCACTTTAATACTTTTTTCAGTTGGGAGCGGACTTTCTGCGCTTACGACAACGCTTTCTGCCTTTTTAGTATTAAGATTTTTCATTGGTGCAGGTCTGGGCGGAGAACTGCCAGTTGCTTCAACCCTGGTATCTGAAAGTGTCCCTGCGGAAAAACGCGGCAGGATTGTCGTTTTGCTGGAAAGTTTTTGGGCAGGAGGCTGGTTAGTATCTGCACTGATTTCTTACTTTGTCATTCCAAAATACGGCTGGCAAATTGCTTTGGTTATTAGTGCCATCCCCGCCCTTTATGCTTTATACCTGCGAATCGGTTTACCTGACTCGCCTCGCTTTACAGCGATAAAGAAGTCAGAAAGAATCTCTGCTTTTGAAAGCTTTAAAAGATTATGGTCAAAGGAATATCGCCGTCAAACTGCAATGCTATGGATAGTATGGTTTTGCGTGGTATTCTCCTATTATGGCATGTTCCTTTGGCTTCCAAGTGTCATGGGCATGAAGGGCTTTAGTTTAGTCAAGAGCTTTGAATATGTGTTGATCATGACGCTTGCCCAGCTGCCAGGTTATTTCACTGCCGCTTGGTTCATTGAAAAATTCGGACGTAAATTTGTATTAGTCATTTATTTACTCGGTACTGCCGTCAGTGCTTATTTCTTCGGAACGGCCGATTCCACTGCCCAACTGCTGACAGCAGGAATTCTGTTATCCTTCTTTAATCTAGGTGCATGGGGCGGCTTGTATGCCTACTCTCCAGAACAGTACCCAACAATTATCCGCGGTACCGGCACCGGCATGGCAGCCTCATTTGGACGAATTGGCGGTGTTCTTGGACCATTATTGGTAGGATCGTTAGTCACAAGAAACGTATCCATTTCAACAATCTTTACGATCTTCTGTATTGCTGTCCTCGTCGGGGCTTTTACGGTATTCTTTTTGGGAAAAGAAACGAAACGAAAAGAACTAGTATAATATTTCAAGTGGAGAGATTCCTTAATGAGGAGTCTCTTTTTTCATATATTCAACTAAGAAACATATTTAACCAAAATAATTGGAAAATGAAGTTTACTCCCTCAGCAATAATAATTACTGTATGGCTTTAGCGGGATAAAGATTTAATGGTGGTAAAACTCAGTATTTTTACTATATTGCAAATTATTTTAAAATAATGTACAATACCACTAGACGAACCCCTAAATATTTTGTACAATGTTTTCAGAATATTATCTTTTTTTAAAACAGTTAGACAAAGGTGTTTGGGAAATTTTTTAAAAATTAGGGGGTAAATCATGAGGAAAAAGAAGTTAGCAGGAATCTTTATGTCGTTTATGGTGGCAGCTGGGGTGTTGGCAGGATGTAATTCAAGTGCTAGTGGTGATGGGGAAAAAGGCGGCAAGATTAAAATTGGTGCGAACCTTGAACTATCTGGCGGAGTGGCTTCTTATGGTCAATCAGCAAAAGAAGGTATTGAATTAGCAATTGAAGAAATCAACAAAAAAGGTATTGATGGTAAAAAGCTTGAATTAGTGACATTCGACAATAAATCGGATGCAGCAGAAGCAACAAGCGGTGCACTTAAACTTGCTACACAAGATAAGGTTGTAGCGATGATTGGTGCAGCTACAAGTACAAACACACTTGCACAAGTACAAATTGCGCAGGATAATAAAATTCCTTTAATCACACCTACGGCAACTAACGCTACGATTACTAATAAAGATGGCAAGGTAAATGACTTTGTATTCCGTACATGCTTTATCGATCCATTCCAAGGAACGGTTGCAGCAAACTTCGCAACCAATGATTTAAAGGTTAAAAATGCGGCTGTTTTAATTGACAGCTCAAGCGATTACTCAAAAGGTCTTGCAGCCTCCTTCAAAAAGTCGTTTACAGCTAATGGAGGAAAGATTGTTAAAGAAGGAGCATATGTGGCAAAGGACACAGATTTCCGTGCAACTTTGACAAATATCAAAGCAGCTAATCCGGATTATATATTCCTTCCTGGGTTCTATGAAGAAGTAGGTTTAATTGTTAAACAAGCTCGTGAGCTTGGCTTAAATGTACCAATCATGGGCGGCGACGGCTGGGATTCACCAGACCTAATAAAAATCGCTGGAGCAGGAACGCTTAACAATACATTTATTACAAACCACTATTCATCAGGTGATAGTGACAAGAAGGTGCAAGAATTCGTTACTGCTTTCAAGGCTAAATATAATGGCAAATCTCCAGATGCCTTTACGGCGCTTGGGTATGATACAGTCTACTTCGTAGCAGATGCGATTAAGCGTGCAGGAAGCGCAGATCCTCAGAAAATCCAAAAGGCTCTTGAAGAAACAGATGGTTTACAACTTGTTTCAGGTAATGTAAAGCTTGATAAAAACCATGATCCAATTAAAGCGGCTGTAATTCTTGAGTACAAAGATGGTCAACAACAATTTAAAACAAAGATTAATCCTTAATAAAGAAAAAGCGGAAGCGCCTTGAACAGGGGCGACAGGCATAAGACGAGCCGGCGAGAAGGTTGCTCTTTAACCTTCTTGACGGATTGGCTTATGACCCCGAGCCCCTAGGCGCTGCAGCTAACCTATAGAATCTGAATCTGCTAGACAAATTTTAATAGTTTGCCAAAGGGATAGGGAGCGGATGTCTCCCTATTCCAATTTATTAGAGAAAAGCACGTTTCCCAACATGCAAATATTGTTTAACTGTATTTAAAAAAAGAGACGTTGGAGTCGGTCCAAAGGAGTGTAAGACATATGGAATTATTACAGCAGCTTGTCAATGGAATTTCCTTGGGCAGTATTTATGCATTAATCGCCCTGGGGTACACAATGGTTTACGGTATTGTAAAATTGATTAACTTTGCCCATGGGGATGTCTTCATGGTTGGTTCATTTATTGGCTTTTATTCAATTACTGTTTTAGATTTAGGATTTTTTCCAGCCTTACTTATTTCGATGGTTGCCTGTGCCATCTTTGGTGTATTAATTGAGCGGATTGCCTATAAGCCGCTTAGAAATGCCACAAGAATCGCAGCGTTAATTACCGCAATTGGAGTTTCATTGTTTATCGAATATGGAACCATTTATATTCGCGGTGCTCAGCCAGAAGCCTATCCAGATGGTATCGTTCCACTAAAAACCCTTGAGGTATTTGGGGTAAAAATTAGCGGCCAGTCGATCCTTATTTTAGGAACATCGGTATTTTTAATGATTTTACTGCAATTTATTGTTCATAAAACAAAAATTGGTAAAGCAATGCGTGCCGTATCACATGACATGGATGCCGCAAGATTAATGGGAATTAATGTAAATAATACAATTTCTGCAACCTTTGCGATTGGATCAGCCCTTGCTGGAGCCGCTGGTGTTATCTTTGGGGTCTACTATACGAAAATTGAGCCGCTAATGGGAATTATCCCGGGGCTTAAAGCGTTCGTTGCTGCCGTTTTAGGTGGAATTGGAATTATCCCTGGCGCGATGACTGGTGGTTTAGTATTGGGTGTCATTGAGTCACTCGTCAGTGCAGCAGGTTACTCGCTATGGAGAGACGGTGTAGCATTTGTCGTGCTTATCTTAATTTTAATTTTCCGCCCTGCTGGTTTATTTGGTAAAAATATTAGGGAAAAGGTGTAAGGAGGTCTTTTAGCAATGGCAATTTTAAAACAAGCAAAATTTTTCTGGACCTCGATCGTTTTAGCCATCGTTTTTTCGGTCGTCATGCAATTTTTAATCACTGGTGGTTCATTGAATCAATTCTATGTAAATACGCTATTTTTTATTGGTATTAATATTATTCTAGCAGTAAGTCTTCACTTAATTATTGGTGTAACCGGACAGTTCTCAATTGGACATGCTGGATTCCTTGCAGTTGGGGCTTATGCCTCAGCCATTATGACCATGAAGCTCAGCCTTCCTTTTCCAGTTGCCCTTCTTGTTGGAGGTCTTGCAGCTGCAGTAGCCGGGCTTATAATCGGGATTCCTTCTCTTCGGTTAAAAGGAGATTACCTCGCGATAGCAACACTTGGATTTGGTGAGATTGTGAGAATTGTTTTCCTGAATATTGATTATGTTGGTGGAGCAAGCGGTATGACTGTCTCCCACTTTACAACATGGCCATGGTTAATTGCTTGTGTCATTTTGACCGTCGTTGTTATTGCAAACTTTACAAATTCAACTCATGGCCGAGCTTGTATTTCCATTAGAGAAAATGAAATTGCGGCAGATGCAATGGGCATTAACACAACTTACTATAAGGTAACGGCCTTTGCAATCGGTGCTTTCTTTGCTGGAATTGCTGGTGCTTTATATGCGCATAACTTCTATATCATTCAGCCAACAAACTTTGGCTTTTTGAAATCATTTGATATTTTAATATTTGTCGTACTTGGCGGGTTGGGCAGTATGTCCGGAGCGGTTATTGCTGCTATCATCTTAACAATTATCTCAACCTATCTATCTAGTTATCCTGAGGTTCGGATGGTTATTTACAGTCTTGTCCTAATTGTAATGATGCTATTCCGTCCACAAGGCCTGCTTGGCACAAGAGAGATTACCTCATTCTTTAAGGTTGGTAAGACGGCTAAAGGAGGAGTACAGCATGACAACGAAAAAACAGTTGCTTAAAGTAGAAAATGCAGGAATCCGCTTTGGCGGTTTAAAAGCTGTTTCTGAGGTAAACCTGGAATTAAAACAGGGTGAACTTGTCGGTTTAATTGGACCAAACGGAGCCGGTAAGACCACCTTCTTCAACCTGCTAACGGGTGTGTATGTCCCGACTGAAGGCAGTATTTCGTTAGATGGCGAGAAACTTAATGGACTAGCTCCCTATAAGATTACGAAAAAGGGAATCAGCCGGACCTTCCAAAACATTCGTTTGTTTAGTGAACTGTCCGTTCTCGATAATGTAAAGGTAGCCTATCATTCGCTTGCGAAGCATTCGATGGTGAGTTCCATTTTCCGCCTTCCCACCCACTTTGCTGGAGAAAAGGAAATGGAAGCGAAGGCAATTGACTTCTTGAAAATTTTCAAGTTAGAAAATGTTATGCATGAAAAGGCAAAGAACCTGCCATATGGTCAGCAGCGTCGTCTTGAAATTGCCCGCGCATTAGCCGCAAATCCGAAGTTATTGCTTCTCGATGAACCGGCTGCCGGGATGAATCCACAGGAAACAGAAGAACTGATGAATTTAATTGCGTTAATCCGTGAGAAATTTTCATTAACCATCCTCTTAATTGAACATGACATGCTACTTGTTATGGGTGTATGTGAGCGGATTTACGTGCTGGATCACGGTCAATTAATTGCTGAGGGGACACCAGAACAAATCAGAAGTAATCCAAAAGTCATCGAAGCCTATCTTGGCGAGGAGGTCTCCTAATGTTAAAAGTGCATGATATTAATGTTTATTATGGAAATATCCACGCTTTAAAAGGAGTTTCCCTCGAAATTAATCAAGGGGAAATCGTTACCTTAATTGGGGCTAATGGAGCAGGGAAAAGTACATTATTACAGACTATATCTGGGTTACTTAAACCCAAGAACGGTGAAATCCTGTTTAATAATGAGCATGTTGCCGGTAAGGTTCCGCAATTAATTGTAAAGCGCGGAATATCGCAAGTACCTGAAGGACGCCGCGTATTCTCAAATATGTCAGTTGAGGAAAATTTAGAATTAGGCGCCTACTTGCGGAAAGATAAAAAAGGCATTCAAGAAGATTTTGAAAAGGTCTACCAGTTGTTTCCACGACTGCTTGAGCGCCGCAAACAGCAATCTGGGACACTATCCGGTGGTGAGCAGCAAATGCTCGCGATGGGTCGTGCATTAATGGCTAGACCGCGCCTGTTACTGTTAGATGAGCCATCCATGGGTCTTGCTCCTCTTTTGGTAAAGACGATATTTAAAATAATCGAGGAAATCAATAAAACAGGTACGACCATTCTATTAGTTGAACAAAATGCGAATATGGCACTCTCCATTGCCGACCGTGCCTACGTTATTGAAACTGGAAAAATTGTTGCCTCAGGTACAGCTGCCGAACTTAATCAAAGCGACCAGATTAGAAATGCTTATCTTGGTGGACATTAAACCTAGGATGCAAAAGGAGTGGGAAGCCCCACTCCTTTTTTTCTTATATTTTCATTTTCCTTTGTTCAGGATCAAGCCTGAATTGCTGGCGGCGCTGCGGTTTTAATAGATGCCTAATTTTGTTTGCATAATCCTCGTACAACTGTTCCAGTCCTACTAAAGTAAGGGAAAAGAAGTTGGCGTAATTCTTCTGAACTTCCCACTTTAGCTCATTCTTCCCACAGATACTATACTTATTTAATTCCTCAATTTCCTCACGAATCTTAGCTAATTCACCGGCTTGCTGCTCCTCTGGCAGCGCAAGGACCTGATCAATCTTTTCAATATAATTAATGGATTTCTCAATCTTCCAATTTATTTCCTTATAGCCATCTTCATCAATGAGGCCGTATTTTAATTTGAAGTCATTTAGTAATTTAGCAGACTCATAGGTAGAATTAACAATATCATCCCGGGTCATGTCCTTTGTTTCATAGCTTAGCATATGCTTCCAAGATGGCTGTGTAATAGCCTTGCGGTGGTCTTCAAGAGTGTGGCAATACTTTTTATAACCGTGCAGTTCAGGATTTTCAAAGGCTGGGCTTGCAGGATCAAGGAACGGTGCAAGCGGTGCAACAAAATAGAAAATCCGCTTGTCTTGATTACAAGCAAGGTGAATCTTCTCACAGAAATCTATGTTTTCTAAAGCACTGTTATAGGTCTGGCCTGGAATTCCGACCATGAAAAATAAATCGATTTTTTTACAGCCATGTTTTAGCGCAAAATTAAGTGTATCAATCACTTTTGGGTTGGTACAATTAAATTTCCCGTTATAGCGTCTGATTTTTTCATCGTGAGTTTCTAGTGTAATTTCAATACTGTATTTCGGCACACTATCATTCATTTGTTTAAAGAACTCTTCGTCAGCATACTGGAATAATTCAAACACCACTTCATTTTGAAGATTGAGCTCCTTTAGCCGGCTGAAAAATTCTTTTACATATTCACGTCCACCCTGACGAAGGTCATGCAGGATAAAAATCGGAGCCCGGCTAAATCGTGAAATGAATTTAATATCTTCAACCAGTTTTTCAGGTGATCGTAAAGCAAGCGAACTACGGTTGCAGTTTTGGTCATAAGCAGCTTTAGAACCGCCGCAAATTAGACAGTTTTGAGAGCATCCTCGTGCTGTCAGTAAAGCTGTATTCGGGTATTGAAGCCAGCCATTGTAGGGAAGCGGGTCAAGGAAATTACGGTATTTAAATACAGAACGGATCGCATAGCGATATCCCGGAACATCCAGATCATCCAAATCCTTTGGTACATAGGTAAGCGGATTGTAGCCGATGTTACTGCCTTTTTTCCAAGTTAAATTTGGAATGTCAGCATAGTGGGTATTTCCCTGTTCAATCTTATTCATTAACAACAGCATCAACTTTTCAGTTGAATCGCCGCGCATGACAAAGTCAATACAAGGGTACTCGATTAATTCTTTATGGTAATAGGTCGCTGATAGGCCGCCAAAGATTACTGGGGTCTCAGGATGGAGTTTTTTAACAATTTTAGCTAACTCGATACTGCCGTGGGCATGCGGAAGCCAATGCAAGTCGATTCCGAAGGCTTTGGTATTGATGTTCTTTAACTTAGCCTCAACGTCAAACTTTTCACTCATCAACATACGGTTGGCAATATTGATAATTTTTACGCGCAGGCCGTATCTCTCTAGATACTCTGCAATACTCGTGATGCCGATGGGATACATTTCAAATACAGGCGATGATGGGACAACATCACTGATGGGGCCGGCGAGCAAGGAGTTTTTTCTAAAATCATAGACGCTGGGTGCATGCAAAAGGACTAAATCATATTTCATTAATTCCACCTCATGTAGATTAGTTTGGATAAACAGTTTTTATATAGGGTTAAAATTAATTTGTGAAGTTTTTCACATAAACTAATTATATATAGTGATAATGAAGATATTTTCATATTTGGTAATCTAAGTCATTTATTGTTCTTAAATTTAGTGTACTATAATAATGGTTTAATAGAGTGACAAACGGGTGACAGATTTTGGGGGATTTTGTGTAATTTTTGTTAATCCAGTATGCTAATAGTATAAAGTGATTTTAATCTTTTGGGAGGATATGACAGGTGGCACAGGTAAA
This sequence comes from Neobacillus drentensis, assembly GCF_036962125.1. Classification (GTDB taxonomy): domain Bacteria; phylum Bacillota; class Bacilli; order Bacillales; family Cytobacillaceae; genus Neobacillus; species Neobacillus drentensis_B. Next base: position 130,238 of record NZ_JBALOA010000004.1, on the reverse strand, counting down.
AACCAATGCAATGCGAATTCTAGATGCAAAAAAGGTTAGCTATGAAATACTTACCTACGATAATAAAGATGGAAAAATCGACGGTGTTTCTGTTGCTGAGAAGATTGGCAGAGACCCAGAACAAGTCTACAAGACGTTGGTTGCACAGGGGGCAAGCAGGAATATCTATGTGTTTGTCATTCCAGTGGCTGCGGAATTGGATTTAAAAAAGGCAGCCAAAGCCGCTGGTGAGAAAAACATTGAAATGCTGCCAGTCAAGGATATTCAGAAATGGACTGGATATATTCGCGGCGGCTGTTCGCCGATTGGAATGAAAAAGGAATATAAGACGTTTATTGATGAACATGCTAAACAGCTATCGGCCATCATCGTAAGCGGTGGAAAAATTGGGGTTCAAATGGTGTTGGATCCTGTTCAATTAGCAGAGGTCACAAAATCTGACATTGTCCCGATTAGTAAGTAAGATTTTTTTCCTAGGCACTCACCTATGGGTGGCATTCGCATAAGATAGGGTGAAATTATCTTTCGAGTGTCTCGATAAAAGCGGAAGCGCCTGCTTAGTGAAGTCCACTTGACGCTAGGCGCTGGAGCTGGACAGAGAAAAGGGAGTGTTGATTCAGTGGCAGGGAAAATTAAAAATTACTTTGCTGGCGGGAATACAGCGAGAGGCTTTCATCATCTATATGACTCCAATCTACAAGGTCTCGACCGTTTATTTATTTTAAAAGGCGGACCAGGAACTGGCAAATCATCTTTGATGAAAAAAATCGGCAATGAATGGCTTGAAAAAGGATTTGATATTGAATTTTTACATTGTTCTTCCGACAACGAATCGATTGATGGGGTATTAATCCCTCAGTTAAAGGTAGGAATTGTCGATGGAACAGCCCCACATGTAATTGAACCAATAGCACCAGGCGCAATTGATGAATATATTAACCTCGGTGAAGCTTGGAATGCCCGCGACTTAGCGGTCCATAAAATGAAAATCCTGAAATTAACCAATCAAATCAGTCAGTCCTTTCATAAGGCCTATGATACGTTTAAAGAAGCACTGGATATACATGACGATTGGGAAAAGATTTATATCAACAGCATGGATTTTAAGAAAGCAGATCAATTAACAAACAAATTAATTGATAGCTTTTTTGGAAAAATGAAGCTCAGTAAAAGGTCAGATATCCGCCATCGCTTTTTAGGGGCGGCAACGCCTAAGGGAGCAGTCGATTATGTTCCGAATTTAACCGAAGAGATTCCAAAGCGTTACTTTATAAAAGGCCGTCCGGGCTCTGGTAAATCAACGATGCTGAAGAAACTTGCGGCAGCAGCTGAAGTGCGTGGGGTGGATGCAGAAGTGTATCACTGCGGTTTTGACCCGCACAGTCTTGATATGGTTATTTTTAGGGAGCTTGGCATTGCCATCTTTGATAGTACAGCCCCACATGAGTATTTCCCAAGCAGGGATGGCGATGAGATTATCGATATGTATGAGTTACTCATCGCACCTGGAACAGATGAAATTTTTGAAGACATTATCAGCAAAATCTCGACGAATTATAAAAATAAGATGAATGAGGCTATCTCCTATTTGGCAAGGGCAAAGGAACTTCACGATGAGCTTGAGGAAATCTATATCGCCGCAATGGACTTCTCTGTTGTCGAACAGATTCAAACTAAAATTGCAGAGGAAATCCGGGCATTAGCTGCGAGTAAGGTAGAATAAAACAAAAGGTGAGGACTGTCTAGTGACCGAGGGCAGTTCTTTTTCTTGAGGTTTAATTTCCAAAATATGTATTTTTGTGCTAAACCACCTGAAATCTGTACTAAACTATTTGAAACTTGTACAAAACCCTTAAAAAATCGACTTTCTAACGTGAAAGTCGATTTTTTCCTCTTAAGATTGTGGATTTGTTTTGCTTTTTTGCCCTTTATTACGCTTATTCCCTTTGCTGTTATCGCCGCTGACAAACTCACTCGCGAATTCAGCTTCGGCATTCCCAGCCTGTGGGGAGTTTTGGTTCTTAATGCCTTTGTCATTTTTCTTAGTCATCAACTATCCCTCCTTTTACTATCGTTTAGTTTGGTTCCGCGCAGGTTGTTTATTCAAGAAAAATAAAGGAAATATTGGGGGTTAGGAGAATTAATTCAAGGTTAGTAAGAAGTTTTTTGAGAGGGATGATATAAATGCAGTCAATAGTTGCACGGTTAACAGAACTGTTTGAAGAAAACCGCAATCAGGCTAATGCCGAGCCCATGAAGAACTATATGAAAGGTCACTTTCCCTTTCTTGGAATCAAGAAGCCGGAACGCAGTTTGTTAGAGAAAAAATTTTTTCAAGAAACAAAGGTTTTGAAAGAGCCCTTTAACCAGGAATTTATTCGCGAGCTATGGGCGCAGGATGAACGTGAATATCAATATACGGCCCTTGTTTATATGGAAAAGACTTTAAATAAGCTTGAGAAAACGGATTTTCCCTTTATGGAGGAGTTGATTACCACGAAGTCATGGTGGGATACGGTGGATGCGATTGCCCCTAAGCCTGTCGGTAAAATTGCCGAAAAGTTCCCAGAAGTGGCTGCTGAAACCATTGATGGCTGGGCAATGAATGACAATCTCTGGCTGCGAAGGGCGGCCTTGCTTTTCCAGTTAAAGTATAAAGAGAAAACGAGGGAAGAATTACTTTATAAATACATACAGCAAAATGCCCAAAGCAGGGAATTTTTTATCCAAAAGGCAATTGGCTGGGCACTACGGGAGTATTCAAAGACCAATCCTGAATCAGTGAAGAGGTTTATCGAAACGACAAAGTTAGCGCCGCTCAGTGTTCGCGAAGGAAGTAAGTATTTGGCTTGAGCATATCGGAGATAATGTACTTGGATAATCTGTTAAAATGGCAATAGTGAAAAGGGATTGAGGGTGGACAGCATGATCAAATGTATTGCAACAGATATGGATGGAACATTATTAAATTCAGTTCAACAAATTAGCGCTGCGAATAGAGAGGCAATTTTAAAAGCACAGTCACAAGGAATTGAGGTTGTCGTCGCGACAGGACGGTCGTATCAAGAGGCGACCTATGTCCTTGGTGAGGCAGGCTTAACCTGCCCTGTTATTTGTGTCAATGGTGCGGAAGTTCGCTCTAAGGAGGGTGAGGTTCTTTCAGCAACATCGATTGGGAAAGACCTTGCCAGAGAGGTTGCAGCAAGGCTTACAGGCAAGGAAGTATATTTCGAGGTATACACCAACGAAGGTGCATATACAGTCGACCCAGACAAGGCAGTGTCGATTCTCGTTGATATAGTAATGAGTGCTAACCCCGAGGTGAATCGCGATGAGATTACCGAGGCAGCTGGGGCAAGAATCCGTGATGGGTTAATCCATACGATTGAGGATTACGAACTGCTCTTTGCCAATGAAGAGTATCAAATTTATAAATTACTGGCCTTCTCGTTTGATAAGGTAAAACTAGAGGCTGCCAATCAAGCATTAGCTGGTTTAACAGAACTTGCTATTGCCTCTTCAGGTCATGAAAACATCGAAATTACGCACCGTGATGCCCAAAAAGGAATTGCGCTCGAGTGGTTTGTGTCGGCTAAAGGGATCACCTTAGCGGAAACAATGGCGATAGGCGACAACTACAATGATGTCTCCATGCTGAAAAAAGCAGGCCGGTCAGTAGCGATGGGCAATGCCGGTTACGAGATCAAGTCACTTTGTGATGTCATTACAGACACCAATGAAGAAAACGGCGTAGCAAAGGCAATCCTAGAGGTTATTTAAGGATAAATGAAATGAAAAAGGGTGTCAGGTACCATGTGAAATTTTCACATGGTACCTGACACCCTTCTTTTCTATAAGATTTCAATTTTTAAGGAATTAACTTGAGATACTAGCAGTTCTTCGTATTCTTTTTGGGCTTGGTAGTAGACTTCCTGATCGCCTGCTTTTGGGTTTTCTTTCTTAGCTTTATTGATTAAGTCTTTTTGGACTTTTTGGGACATGACAATCATTTGATATTGCTGTTTTTCTGTTGCCCAAAATTTGTCTTCACCATACTGGTTAATCAGCTTTTTAGCGGATTCATACTGGTTGTATTGGCCACGTGCTTTCTCGAGGGCTGCATTTACCTCAGTATCAGCCGCTTTATGGCCCTTTTCCGATGCCAGCAGCGCCATAGCACGCAAGCGAATGATTTGTGTTAATAATTGATTCTTATCCTCAACCGTTTTTTCCTGGGAGTCTAAATATGCTAATTCTTCCTCCAACTGCTTGCCTGTGTATTTCTTCTTTGCGCCCTCGCGGTTGATTTCCAACTGCAGCTGATTAATAAGTCGGTAGAAACTGACATCTTCCGCGGTAATCCACTCTCCATTGATCTTGGCTACACCTTTTGGTTTAGTGACATTAAGGTTGAGGACTTTTTCCGTCTTTTTGCCATCTTTTTCAAGGGTAAATACGGCTTCGTATTTGCCGCCCATTGGCAGATTTACTTTACCGGAATAGGTGCCGTTCTTTCCTTCAACAAGCTTGACATCATAGCTGCCGTGGTCCATTTGTGTCATTGATAATTGGGCTGCAACATCAAGCCCTTTTACTGCCTTGTTGTTTTCTGTTACTTTTACTTCAAATGGCATTGCTGTATCCTTGACGAAATATAACTCCTTTGTAACGGTCACTTTATAGTCAGGACCGGAACTGCACCCTGTGATGACGGCTATCAGAAAAAGGAAAGCCAATACTACCCGTTTCTTCATGAACTAATTCCTCCTAAATTATGAGTTTGCAAAAACTCATCTACTGTAAACTTTTCCATTTTGCCATTTTCTAAATAAGCGACATGGGTACAAATTTGTTTGATTTCATCCAAGTGGTGCGAGGACAGCAGGATCGTTTTATTCTGAAGGGAACCAAGTACCTCCAAAATCTCTTTTCGGCCAAGCGGGTCGATACCGCTCGTAGGTTCATCCAGAATGAGCAGACTAGAATCCTGGTAAAGGGTTATCGCTAAGCCAAGCCGCTGCAGCATTCCTTTCGAATACTTCTTTACTTGGACATCCCGGTCATCCCATAGGCTGACTGACTTCAGCACCTGCTCGATCCGTTCTTGGTTAGGAGTCTTGGAAACTGCTTCGGCAAAAAAGGTGATATTTTCGAGACCAGTCAGCATCGGATATAACATGAATTTTTCAGGCAGATAGGCGATTGTTCTTTTCCACTCTTCATTTTTCTTATTAACGGCAATCCCGTTAATCAAAATCTCACCTTGCTTGACTGGCAATAAGCCAAGCAAACTATTAATAAACGTTGATTTCCCGGCACCATTTCGGCCGACAAGGGCACATATTTCATTCGGATGAATGGTGATATTAATCGAATCGAGGACGTTTTTTTTCCCGAACGATTGATTTAAGTTGGTCACGTTAATCATTCGTACCCCTCCTTACGGTTGAAAACAATCGCAGTAAAAAACGAAACGACCAACCAGAACAAAAGATTTCCAAGTAGGAAGAAGGCTGGCTTCGTCCACATAAACGCTTGTAAAAGTCTCGACATATGGCCAAAGGAATATACCCCTGTACCGGTTTCAAGAAACATTCGTACCGCTTGAAGCGGATTTAGAAAATAGACGGATGAAAATAGTTTCACATTTTCATGCGTCACATCTGGTAAAAACGACAGTAAGATAAAATCATGTAAGAAGAAAAAGTAGAACCAGACAAAAATGGTAAACCCTAGAATCTGCATCCGTGAGCGGCTGATGCTCCCGATAGCAGCACCCATTTGCAGAAAGACAAGGCTCATGCAAACAATCGCTGCCGCAAAGATGAAATAACCTTTAATATCAAGTTGAAAATTAAATTTTAGGAGTAACAGGTAGATGAAAAACCATGTGACTAGCGGAACGAGCACAACGGTATAGAGTCCAAGACTTTTTTTGAGCAGGAAGCTGCCGAAATGGTCGGTCTTGGTCAGCAGCATAATCAATGTCTTTTGTTCCTTTTCTTGAAAAATCGAGAACGCCCCAATAAATAAACATAGAATTGGAATAAAGTAGATAATCGTATCAAATAGATTGATTAAGAGCACATAAAAGCCTTTATCAAATGAAAGGGCGGAGGAACGAAAAAATATCGCAATTGAAATCAGAACAATAATACTTAAGCTTAGCCAGAGTCCTTTTCCTCTTATATTTTCCTTCCATTCCTTCCAAATGTAATGCATAGTAGGTGTCTCCCCTTTATTAAAATCGCTGCCAGTAGTATACCGGCGACTAGTAAAATTGCATTCGTATGTGACCCTTTGGATGCTGCTATTGGGTGTGTATCTTTAAACATGATTGCTTCGTTTGTCAGCGCTGCGTTCATTTTTTCATAAATCTTCAGTGCTGGACTTTTTAAAAATAAATAAGATAATTCTTGATCCTCAATTAGTTGATATAAAGAGGATCGATAGGTTATTGGAAAATCCCCAATGCTGTCTTGGTTCAAATCGGTGATTGGAAAGGTGCTTCCCCAGTCATTCCCTTTGCCATTTTTGCTCCAGGAATTATTCTCTCCATTGCCGCCAAGCGTTACAGCAGGAATCGTATTTTCGGTAATTTGGTTTAAGGTAAAAGTTTGCTCATTGGAACTTGCCCAAAGTTCAATTCCAATTTGGTTTTGAACGATTTTGTTATGGCGAAATTCATTTCTTGTGGCTTGATCGATATACATGCCGCGTTGGTTCATATAAAAGGTATTATTGGAAATATAATTATCATTGGCTTGGAGCAGCAATAAGCCAAACGATTGGTTGCCATAGTTCACAATAAACTGATTATCCTCGAGTTTCAAATGGTTCGAGTTCATAATCGCGGCGCCGCCGGTATTCATCGTAAAGGTATTTTTCTTAAAAATATTTTTGTCGGAGTACATGTAATGCAATCCATATCTGGTTTGGCTAATATTGTTTTTGTAACTGCGATTGTTATTGGCATAATCAAAGAACATCCCGTCCCGGGTACCTTCAATTGTATTCTTTTCTAGTAGATTATCATTAGCATAATACACATGAATCCCATTTCCCTGTGCGGCAATTTCACCTTTGCCCATTCCCTTTATATGATTGAAACGAATCTTATTATTGTGGGCCTGGCTTAAGTAAATGCCGTGAAAGGAGTCGCGGATGTTGATATGTTCAACGATATTGTTGTTTGTGTAAATCTTGATGGCCGCGTATTCCTCGGGTGAGTTCCTATCCATCCCCCCGTGTATGACGGTTAGATGGCTAAGCTTCACATGCGGAGCTTTAATCGAAATGACATTCCCCGTTCCGTCTCCCTTAATTACGGTATGTTTCGAACCAATCAGCGTCAGCGATTTGTTGATGACAATATTCCCCTGATAGGTTTTATTTTCAAGCTGTAATACCGCCCCATCTTTCAGGCTGTCGATGGTTACTTGTAAATTTTCGGCTGCCAGCTTTTTCTCAGGGCTTATCAATAAAAATAGAGAAAAAATGAAAGATAAGAGCGTTAGTTTTTTCATTTATTTTCGATCCTTCCATAAAGGAATGAGTAATAGGATAAAGGCTGCAATCACCAAATAAGTTCCCAAGCCTAGCAGGCTGGTGGTGTGAAAGTTGGCAACTGTATTATGCCCTAAAATCGGCGGTACAAATGGATCCATTTTGATTGGTGCTTCCGGACTTAAATTGGTACCAAACTTTTTCAGTGCGTGCTGAAGGTCAAAAACACCTAAGCCGCCGCCTATCACAAATAAACTAATTAAGCCATAAAGGACAGATTTTTTACGAAGCAGGGCGGTTAAAAGGGTAAGGGCCGCTAAACCTCCAACTAAATAAGGAAGATAGGCTAATTCAGGGAAATTCTTTTCACTGAAGTTGGCCATCCCGATATAGTGGTTAAGACCATTGACAATATCAATTTGTCCCTCCAGCTTATTTGGGTAGACAATAATATTTAACCCTTCTGGATATTGAGGAGCCACAAAGACCATTTTCCACCATGGAAAAAATAATGAAATGACTATTAAAATCGCTGAAACAACAATTAATAAGGAAGACACCATTGATAATTTTTTTGATTGACTGTTCATTATAAACATCGCCTTTATTTTGGGATCTCGTTTAACAGAGAAGGGTATCAATCGCTAGAATTGATACCCATCAACTAATTATTTCTTTGGTTTGACAAGGAAGTAACCGTTCATTTCCTGGTGTAGTGCAGAACAGAAGTTTGTGCAATAAAGTGGGTAGGTTCCGGCTTTATTAGCGACAAATTCCATGGAGTTTGTTTGTCCAGGCTGAACTTCCATGTTTAAGTTATAGCTGTTGATGGCAAATCCGTGTGTAATATCCTCATCGAAATCAATATTGGTCAAATGAATGGTCACGTGATCCCCTTCATTTACCTCGATCACATCAGGACGTTTTGCTTTTGCATCAAAAATGAACTTCGAGCGCATTGCAATACCGTAGACATCGACTTTGTTGCCATTGCGGACGATTTTCGTATCGCTCTGCTTGTAAACTGCTTCTTTATTCTTTGGATCTTTCGGATAGACGTTAATGGTTTTAATCTTATCTGCTTTAATCATTTGTGCATAGTGTGGTTCTGGATCTACTGGTGCAGATTGGATGACCTTCATCTTGCCGCTGATATCAATTAACTGCATCGATTCAGGGTGAGATGGTCCAACTGATAAGTAACTGTCTTTGGCAATTTTATTTAAAGCAATGAGCCATTTTCCATCCGGTGCTACTGTGTCACCTTCTGTAGCAACAGAGTGTCCTGGAGAATATTGAACAGGGACACGGTCTAACGTTTCACCTGTTTTTGGATTCCATTTCACAACCTCAGAAGAGATGAACATCGTTGTGTAGGCCATGCCTTTGTCATCAAATTGTGTGTGTAGCGGTCCTAATGCATTTTCAGGGTTTACTTCTCGTTCCATGACTGATTTGTAATTTAGGACAGGAATCCCGTTACGTTCCCCTGCGAAGTCTTTGTTTGCTACCGCCTTAAAGGCTTTTTCAAATGAGAATACAGTCATCGTAGGTGCTAATTTACCAGAAGCGATAAATTGCTTACCGTCAGGTGTTACATCGACACCATGTGGTGATTTGGCAACAGGAATTAAATATATTCCGCCTTTTTGCTTTTCAGGGTAAATCATTTTTTGACCGCCTACATTTTCGTACTTGCCTTCCTTGACCATTTTCGCAAGCTCTTTCCAGTTGAAAAGAACGATGTAGTCACGATCCGCTTGAGATGCGTTTATTTCAAGGTTTGTGGTTGCCTCTTCAGTATTGTAGGTCGACATTACGGCCCAATCAGCTGAGCTCTTTTTACCCGCATCCGAAAGGTCATAGGACCATGGCGGAAGAGCTACTTGATAAGCAATACCTAGCTTTTGATTCTTTTCATTAAAGGTTACAGCTGACATAACGCCGCGGTACTGATCGCTAAAGTTGTCAAGTGACTCATATTTTTGACCGACCGGTACAGCGAATCGAGTTGGTAAGAACATGTACTCTGTATTTTCTGTTACAAACGCTGCACAGTGTGGACCTGCTGTATTTGGTACCTGAATGATATCTTTGGTTGTAAAGGTTTTAAGATCGACCACAGCGGCACGGCTGTTTCCTACATCAGTGGCAAACATATATTTACCGTCATAGTCACCTTTTGTTTCGGAGAAGGCCGGATGGTGCAGGTCTCCCCATGTATAGTCACCCATCATTTTCTTAGAATGTTCATCGAAGCCATAGCCTGTGGCAGAATCCTGTGAAAATACCGGGATCGTTCTGATTTTCCGCATCGAAGGAACCCCATAAATAAACATTTGACCTGAGTGGCCGCCTGATGCGAATAAATAGTAATCATCTTTTTGACCGAATGGAACATACACCTTTTCTGCATCGCTTTTTGTGGTTGAAGCGGCTTCAGTATTTGTCTTTGTTGATGAGAAATCAGCAAATGAGATCGTTGCCGCGACAAACCCCGCTAACAGACCCGATGCAATCGGAATCCATTTTTTCATTACATACACCACCTTTATTATTTTTCAGAAGCTTCTTTAAGTAGATCTAACACTTGCTTACGTTCTTCATCAGATAATGGATTTTTGCCAATGACTCCTGACATAACTGCAGAGGTAGGCGCTTTTAGGAATTCTTCAATTGGCTTGCCATGTTTGCCTTCTACGTTAACAAATGCTTGGGATAGGTCTGGCCCTACGGCACCGCCTTTAATATTTAATGCTTCAACACTGTGGCAGCCTAGGCAGCCTTTCTTGTTAAGGATGTTATCCTCATTCGCAGAAACGGTTGCTGCTTCTTTTGAATCAGTAGCTTCTTCTTTGGCAGTAGCTGTTTCTGTCGCTTTTGTTGTCTCTGTTTGTGCCACTTGAGGCTGTTTTTCGGAATCCCCCATGATTACGCCAAACACTAAGTAGCCCAGACCAAAGCCAAGTAATGCACAGACTACAAAACTAATAATGGCTTTATTCACTTTTTTCCCTCCCTTTATATCTATCAACAATTTCATCCTAAACGCTTACAAGATAGAAAAGTGTGACCTACCGCACATCTTTTTTTGGAGTTTTGAACGTTTTGTGAAAAAGCATGTTGGTGTGAGCTTTGAAAAAATGAACATTTTGTGAATTTCGTCACTACATCATGGGACAGAGTTCTTTACAATAGAAGGTAAGTAGATTAAAAGGAAAATTTGATCAGGGTGGTGAGAGGATGAATCAAGTCGAATGTGTAAAAGATCCCAATTTAGCGATTTATCAAGGATTGAGCCAAGCGGATTTACTTCGGAAAATTGTTATTTTCAAGAATTTATCACAAAAATCGCTAGCGATTATTGTGCAGAGGATTCAAACGCTTGAGTTGAAGAAAGGGGAGCAGATTATTTCTGAGACTGAGGTGGCTAAGGGGGTTTATTTCGTTCATTCAGGTGCAGTGAAACTAACCAAGCAGGATGAGAGCGGCAATGAAATCATTGTTTGTGTGAAGCAAACAGGGGATGTATTTGCAGAGGCCTGTTTGTTTACCAAAGTGTCAGAATACTATCCGGCCACAGCCACCATGCTCCAGGATGGAAAGATCTTATTTTTGGATAAGCAGGAGCTGGAGCGGGACTTGTACAACTTTCCGGAACTATCATTGCAAATGATTAGCTATATGAGTGATGCCTTGCGGGAAATGACCTCCCAATTAAGAGATGTAGCACTTCTCGATGTCTATGCCAAGACCGTAAAAACATTAGAGCGTCTCGGAAATAAATTTAATAATGGACTGAATCGATGGGACATAGAGATACCCTTGACCATTCAGGAATTTGCAACCGTTGTAGGCACCACCAGGGAAAGTGTGAGCCGGGTTTTTTCCAAATTAAAAAAAGATGGCATTATCGACATGAAATCGAGGAAAATCATTATCCGCGATTGGTGCACGCTTTGCACCTTGCTTCATCGGGAATATTAAATAGAAAAAAAGCCCTTCATTATGAGGGCTTTTTGTTTACTTATCAAATTGATATGTCCAAAACCGTTCGTTATTGATCCACTTCATTACTTGTGGGTCTTGATTTTTTAACTTCTCTTCCATCCCAATAAACATCTGTTCGGTTTGCGAACGGTGTGCTTGGATGGCTGCCATTTTTGTTTCGGTAACAGGGCTAATATCATTGAGGATATCAGGTTCCCCTAGTTCGTCAACACAATTTTTTGAGAAAGCAACACAGTGTAAAGTCGGCCGCACGTCGTCACGTATTTTTTCAACCGCACGAATGACCGCCGCACCAGTGGCATCATGGTCTGGATGAACGGAATAACCTGGATAAAAGGTAATGATTAGCGAAGGATTTACTTCCTCAATCAAAGCTAACATCCTATTTGCCAGTTTTTCTTCATCTTCAAATTCAATCGTTTTATCACGGTATCCTAGCATGCGTAGGTCTTGTATACCTAATACACGCGCAGCTTCCTTCAATTCTTCTTTTCTAATTTTTGGCAGGTTTTCACGATTGGTAAAGGGGGGATTCCCCATGTTGCGTCCCATTTCACCTAAGGTTAAACAAGCATAGGTGACAGGGGTGCCGTTCTGCACATGGGTCGCAATAGTTCCAGACACTCCAAATGCCTCGTCATCAGGGTGAGGGAAAACGACCAATACTTGGCGTTCTTTTTCCATAAATCATTCTCCTTTCAGGCCTTGCTTGCCTCATTATTCAAAAGGGGTGCTGGAAATCTCCAGAGCAACCGCAAGTTTTCCATCATGATCATGACCCGCTAAAAGCAGGTGATTGTCTTCATCAATTTCGTAATGAGTAATGCCTTCTGCATAAATCCAGCCAAGGTTGATTTTTAAACCGACTCGATATGGGCCATTCCCTGTAATTTTTCCTAATTCATAACGGACTAGCGCGTTGCGGATGAAGGCACCGGCTGAAAAGAAGGATTGATCGTTATGTGAGGCATAGGCGCCATTCGTCGTTTCAAGGTGGATGTAGACATCTTTATTGGTAAAGCTGTTGATGGCAGCCTGTGCACCTTTTACATCAATAGGTTCCAAAGTTTGCTGCCTCCTTTCCCTCCATAATAGAAGATTTAAGTCTCATCTCTATTGTAGTTAATAATGTAACTATCATACTAAAATTAGGTAAAAAATGCGAAATACATGCTTGAAAAGCGCAAGCGCTTTGTTCAGCTCACGACAGGTCTGGAGATAGACAGTAAACTAAGCTCAAAGACCTAACTACCAAACAAAAAAGAGTCGATCAACCGATCGACTCTTCTCATCTTTTCCTTATTCAACACAGTCCTCACAATACTCTGTGACAGCTTTTGCGCCGCTGCGGTAGGCACCGTGCCAGGTTGGTCCGACGTATTCGTTTAAACAGAACCCCTGCTGGATGGCTGCAGTAATAAATTCTTTCGCCACATCGACAGCATCATAAACAGATTTTCCTTTGGCTAGTTCTGCTGTAATGGCTGAGGAGTAAGTACATCCCGCACCGTGTGTGTAAGTGGTTTTAAACTTTTCAGACTCGTACAGCATAAATTCTTTTCCATCATATAAAAGATCAACGGCCTTTTCTTCTGATTCGAGCTTGCCGCCGCCTTTGATTAAGACAAATTTTGCACCCTGCTCGTGGATCTTTTCGGCCGCTTCCTTCATTTCTGCAACTGTACGCGGTGTTTTCATACCTGCCAGCTGTCCTGCTTCAAATAGATTTGGGGTCACCACTAAGGCACGCGGTAATAGAAACTCGCGCATTGCATCCGTTGTTTCTGGATTTAAGACCTCATCTTCCCCTTTACAAACCATTACCGGGTCAATCACGACTCGTTCTAGCTTGTTCTCATCAATTTTTCGAGCCGCTAATTCAATAATTTCAACCGTACCAAGCATTCCTGTTTTCATCGCATCGATGCCAACCGAAAGAATTGTTTCTAGTTGAGTCTCAAGCGTATCCAGGGCAATCGGGAAAACATTGTGGTGCCAGTGGTTCTTTGGATCCATCGTCACAATCGATGTCACCGCCGTCATTCCGTAAACGCCCAGTTCCTGAAATGTCTTTAAATCTGCTTGTAATCCAGCCCCACCGCTCGTATCAGAGCCCGCAATCGTCAATACTTTATTGATCGTCATATGTACTCCTCCTTGGTATCTAAAACCTCTTATTTATTATAGAACATTTTAGAAAAATTAACAGAAATCTGTATGAACTTGACCTGAAATTCGTTTTTAGGAATGTCTGTGAGTTTAAATAGTCTGTTGATTGGAGGAAATGAACAGACAAGTTTAGCACCATATTAAAGGTGTTGTTGACAGAAAAATGACAAATCCATCATTTGTACTATTTACACGCATTTATAGTGATAAATGTTACTTTCGGATGACAGTGACGGCAGTAAGATATTAACAAAAGGCTATGCATGGAAAGGATTTAATTAGTGAAAACGTTTTCAAACAGCAAATAATTACTTTAATGACGGTGGTTAACTAACCTGTTCAAAAAATTGTCGAAAGAACGACACAAATATGAAATGAAATAGACAAAGTACCGCCATCATTGTGTGAAACAAATGTAATAGATTGATAAATGAATACAAAGACCTACTGTTAAGTAGGGTACTTTATTCCAAAGTGATAAATATCGCTGAGCACAGTAACTACAATTCTTACAATTATTAAATGATGAAGTATTTCCTGAAGAGGAGGGAAAACAATGAACCGAAAAGGTTGTCCCGATGAATATCCTATTTCCTTACTAATAAACGGGAATGAAATTGCCGTTTTTCAACTAACTAAATACAACCTAGACGATTGGACATATGGATATTTGTTTTCTGAAGGATTCATTCAGGATGCAAATGATATTGAGTCTATTGCAATCAATGAGGAATTAAGCACAATCAACGTATCACTCCGCAATGAATTTGACGGTGAGCAGTTTTTTTCCAAAAAGAAACATTACACAGCTGGCTGCGGCCGCGGGGTTACGTTTTTTTCGATGACAGATGTGAAGAACTTTGAAAAAGTCACATCAAACGTTAGCTTTGAATTAAGCTATCTATTAAAAAAGAGAAGTGAATTTGCGCAGAAGTCAGAATTATATCTTGAAACGGGCGGTATGCATGGGGCCTGTATTATTGCAGAAGACGGCAGTATGACGATTCGTGAGGATATTGGAAGACACAATGCGGTTGATAAAATAATTGGTTACGCTGTCAAAAATCACCTGCAGCCAGAGCGGTTAATATTACTAACAACCGGCAGGGTTTCATATGAAATGCTTTCAAAAGCAGCGAAATTTGGTTTTCCAGTGATTGGTTCGCGGACTGCTGCCACCAAGCAGGCCGTGCAATTGGCTAAATATTTAAACATAGAAGTAGTTGGCTATTTACGTGGAAAGATGGCATCAATCTATACTTCAACCGGCAGAGTCACTAACGATGTAACTGTCGAGTCTGAATTACAGACCGCCATTGAAGGGGGGAATTAACAACACCATTCAATGAGAGCAACAAAGGAATAGAGAGAAAAAGGGATGTTCTAATCAAAATTTGGGAAGGAGAATGATGATGGTTGAATTAAACCTGAATCGTCGGCAATTTTTAAAGCTATCAGGCGCGACAGCTGCCACACTAGCCGTTGTTGAACTGGGCTTTAATGAGAAAAAAGCCTATGCGAAATCAAAGGACTTTAAAATTGCCAAAGCTACTGTAACACCAACCATTTGCTGCTTTTGCGGTGTAGGATGCGGAATCCTTGTTCACACCAAAAACAACACAGTGGTTTATACGGAGGGGGATCCGGATAACCCAATCAACGAAGGTAAGCTTTGCAGTAAAGGTACAACTTTAAGACAACTTTACACTTCTGAAAAGAGAATGACAAAACCGCTTTATCGTGCCCCTGGCAGTAGCAAGTGGGAAGAAAAAAGCTGGGAATGGATGCTTGACACCATTGCCAAGCGTGCAAAAGACACTCGTGATGCTTCATTTGTGGTAGAAGAGAATGGAATAACAGTTAATAAAACTGAAAAAATTGCCAGCCTCGGCGGCGCGGCACTTGATAACGAAGAAACATATTTAGTGTCAAAATTAATGAGAGGGCTTGGTGTCACGTACTTAGAGCACCAGGCACGAATATGACATAGTTCTACGGTTGCCGGTCTGGCACCTTCATTCGGTCGTGGCGCAATGACAAACCATTGGAACGACCTACAACACACGGATTGTGCACTTATTATGGGCGCAAATCCTGCTGAAAACCATCCAATCAGCTTTAGATGGTTAACAAAAGCGAAAGAAAATGGCGGAAAAATTATCAGCGTGGATCCACGTTATACACGTACTTCTGCGGTATCTGATATTTATGCACCACTTCGTTCAGGTTCAGATATTGCCTTCATGGGCGGTATGATTAAATATGCAATCGACAACAATCTTTTCCATAAAGATTATGTTGTTAACTATACAAATGCTTCGTTTATTGTGGCAGACACCTTTAGCTTTAATGATGGTCTTTTCTCAGGTTATGACGAAGCTACTCGTACGTATGATAATACCAAATGGACTATTGCAACAAATGAAGATGGAACTCCGAAAAAAGATCCATCATTGCAAAACCCGCGTACTGTCTTCCAATTAATGAAACAGCACTATTCTCGTTATGATGTCGATACAGTTTCTGGTGTGACAGGAACACCGAAAAAAGATTTATTAAACGTTTATAAGACCTTCTGTGCTACAAGTCAAGTTGGTAAAGCCGGAACAATCCTTTATGCAATGGGTACAACCCAGCATACAGTTGGTTCACAAAACGTACGTGCATTTGCCATCATCCAAATGCTATTAGGTAACATGGGTATTCCGGGCGGTGGAATTAACGCGATGCGCGGAGAGTCAAACGTACAAGGTTCAACAGACTTTGGTTTATTATGGGATAACCTTACAGGTTACCTTGGGGCTCCAAAAGCAAGCGTACCTGAGCATGCGACATTAGCGGGCTATTTGGCAAAAGAAACACCGCCAACAGGTTTCTGGAGCAACAAACCAAAATTTGTGGTCAGCTTATTGAAGGCTTGGTACGGGGATAATGCTACAGATAAGAATGAGTTCGGTTATCAGTTCTTACCTAAAGGCAACAAAAACTACTCGCACATCAACTTATTTAAAGCAATGTACAACAAGGAACTAGAGGGTGCTTTCCTTTGGGGAACCAACCCAGTTGTCGGTGGTCCAAATGCGGGTAAAGAAAAAGAAGCATTAGGCAATCTAAAATGGATGGTAGCTGTTGACCTTTGGGAAACAGAAACTGCTGCATTCTGGAAGAAAGAAGCGGGCAGTGATCCATCGAAAATTAATACAGAAGTATTCTTACTTCCTGCATCAGCTTCTTTTGAAAAAGAAGGAAGTGTTTCAAACAGCTCACGCTGGATGCAATATCGCTGGAAAGCAATCGATTCAAGGGGCGAAGCTAGACCAGACCTTGACATCGTTCATGAACTAGCACTTAAACTTAAAAAGCTTTATGCTAATAGTCCAAAACCTGCCGATAAGCCATTCTTAGCTCTTACTTGGGACTATGGAACAGGCGAGGCACCGGACCTTGATAAGGTCGCTAAAGAAATTAATGGATATGACTTAAAAACTGGTAAACTACTTCCAGGCATTTTAGCAATATTAGATGACGGAAGCACTTCAAGCGGCAACTGGATTTATGCAGGCTTCTATCCTGAAGAGGGTAAAAACAGATCAAAGAGCCGTGATAATACAGATCCAGGATCACATAATTACCTTAACTGGTCGTACGCATGGCCTGCAAACCGCCGTATTCTTTACAACCGTGCTTCTGCTGATCCAAGCGGTAAGCCATGGAGTCAAGAAAAAGCAGTTATCTGGTGGGATGCAGCAGCGAAGTCTTGGGTTGGTAATGATGTCCCTGACTTTAAAGCAGTTCTTTCACCAAGTGAACCAGGTGGTACTGGTGCCTTCATGATGAATAAAGATGGTGTCGGTTTATTGTTCGCACCAACGATGAAGGATGGTCCATTCCCTGAACACTATGAGCCATTTGAAAGCCCAGCTAAAAATAAGTTCTCATCTGTGGAATTGAACCCTGCTGTTGTCATTAACGATGGCGACTTTAACAAAAAAGGCTTCAAGGTTGACTACCCAATTATTGCGACTACTTACCGTGTCGAAGCACACTGGCAATCAGGTTCAATGACGCGTAACCAAGAGTGGCTTTCTGAGATTGCTAGATATATGTTTGTTGAAATCAGTGAAGAGCTAGCTAAAGAAAAAGGTATTAAAAATAAAGATAAAATCATCGTTGAATCGGCACGTGGCAAGATCACAGCTTATGCAATGGTAACAAAACGCTATAAACCATTTGAAGTTAATGGTAAAAAAGTGCATCAAGTAGGGATGCCTTGGAACTTTGGATACAAAGGATATGCAACTGGAGATATTGCAAACCGTCTAACTCCACATATCGGGGATGCCAACACAATGATTCCGGAATATAAAGCATTCCTCTGCGACATAAGGAGGGCTGACTAATGGCTGAATTTGTAAAATATGTTGACGTAACCAGATGTGACGGCTGTAAGGCATGTATGGTGGCTTGTAAAAACTGGAATGACCTTCCGGCAGAAGTAACGGAATTCCAAGGAAGTGTTCAATCACATTCTAAAACAAGTGCGGATACATGGAACGTGCTTCAGTATATTGAACACGAAAATGGCAAGGGTGATTTGGAATATCTTTTCCGTCATTCATCTTGTATGCATTGTAAGGAAGCAGCCTGTGAAAAGGTTTGCCCGGAAAATGCGATTAGTTATTCTAAATTTGGCTCGGTAGTTATTGATCACGATAAGTGTGTAGGCTGCGGCTATTGCGTGGAAAACTGTCCGTTTGAAGTGATTTCCTTAAAGACTTACAAAGATAAAAATGGTAAAGAATATAAAAAATCACAAAAATGCACCATGTGTACGGATCGTCTAGAAGAGGGCCTACAGCCTGCCTGCGTAACAACTTGTCACACAGATGCCATGCAGTTTGGCAAAAAAGACGAAATGCTTGCAAGAGCACAAAAACGTTTAGCACAAATTAAAGACCGTTTCCCTAATGCGAATATTTATAATCCGCAAGGGGTTGGCGGTACGCACACAATTTATGTGCTGGCTGAAAAACCAAGCGTTTATGGGCTTCCAGAAGCACCTAAGGTACCAACATCTGCGGTTGTATGGAAAGACTATGCACAGCCAATCGGTAAAGCGATGATTGGGGCAACAACAATGGCTGTTGTCGGGGCATTTATCACGAATAGTATTATCAGTAAAAGAAATAATCATGACGAAGATGGAGGTGGCAGCCATGAGTAATTATCAGAAGCATCCTAAAGCAAATGAGCAAATTAGACGTTTTCCAAAGGCGTTTGTTTGGGCGCATGCTATAAATGGGCTTGCATTCTTTGCTCTATATATCACGGCTCTGCCAATGTATACCGAATTCTTTGATTGGCTTTATCCGGTTTTGGGCGGCCCAGCTAATGCCCGGTTATTACACCGAATCTTTGCGGTCGTATTTATCTCGCCTACCTTCATCTTGCTGGTTTTTAGTCCGAAGTTCTTTTTCCACTGGATGAAAGAATTAATCACATGGAAAAAGCGAGATCTTCAATTTTTCACTGAATTTGTTAAAGAATTATTTGGCTTTAATTTTAAGCATATCCGCCAAACCTTCTTTAACGCCGGGGAAAAAATTAACTCAGTGATCCAGATTTTCTGTGCTATTTTGGTTATTGCTTCAGGTTTCACAATGTGGTTCCCAGATTTCTTCCCAAGAGCACTTGTGCAATGGGGATATTTCCTTCATAACGTCGGTTTCGGACTAGGAATTGCTGTTATCGTTGGTCACATCTATCTATCTGTTGTTCATAAGCATTCTAGACCAGGATACTCTGGTGTTGTTACGGGAAAAGTACCTGCATGGTGGGCAAAAGGCCATTATCCTGACTGGTATGACGAAGAAGTCAAAAAAGGCAACTTCCCTAACCTAGACGATCCAAAGCATAAGAAGAATAAAGGCGCATAATACCGCTCAATTTTGATAAAAAAAAGAAATGGCTGTCGCACTATAGACAGCCATTTCTTTACTAAATGAAAGAGGTGCACCATCATATGATAAAATCCGTTGTTTCAAAAGAATATCAGGATCTTCAAAAGGAAATAGTCTTACTTCAAGATAAGTGGAAGCAACAGATGAATCCAGCAACAATTACAACAAACCTAGATAAAGCATCCATAGAAGCAGGAGTGCCAGCTATCGCTTTGACGTCTATTAATTTTGAGATTTCCCTATTTGTACAGTGTGTAGAGGAAATAAATTCCATATTAATAAACTATGACCCTCAGCTTGAATCAAAACTTGCAGGCATTAGCAGTCTTTTAACAGACGAAACGGTGACCCGGTGGATTGAGGAGACAGTTTCCTTCAACCATCTCTATTTTGTCAATTTTGCAGAAGAAAATGGCTTAGAAGAATGGATTCCACATTTCCTTGCAGAAACGGCATTTCGTCCTTATTTACAAAAAGTTGCTGAAATAGTCCAGCCTGAAATTACCCACGGTATTCCTGGTGCCGGATGTCCAGTGTGTGGCGAACCTGCCCGTTTAGCCACCATTGAAGAAGATGGCAAAAAAATGATCCAATGTCCACGCTGCCTTGTTAATTGGAATGCGAAACGCTTAGAGTGCGCTCATTGTGGCAATGAGGACCATAAAACCATTAAGTTCCTAACAATTGAAGGCGATGCAGTATCGCAAATTCAGGTTTGCGAAGAATGTAACGGCTATATTAAAATTATTGATATCCGCCAATATATTGAAAAACCATCGGCGGCCCTGCTGGATTTGAACTCCATCCACTTGGATTATGTGGCACAGGACAATGGCTATCATGCGGTTGGTGAGAAAGAAGAGATCAATTAAGAAGGTGCTCCCTATATGAATGCTGCGGCAATTATTTTATCAGGTGGAAAATCAAGCCGGATGGGCACCAATAAAGCCCTTTTAAAGATAAATGAGAAAACGAACATCGAGAGAATTGCAGATACGCTAAGTCGGTCGTTTAATGATATAATCCTTGTAACCAATCATCCTGAACAGTACGAATTTTTAGGAGTGAAGATGGTCAAGGACTATTATCCAAATCAAGGACCGCTTGCAGGTGTGCATGCCGGCTTGAGTTCATCCAATTTTGATACAAATTTTATTGTAGCTTGTGATATGCCATTTGTTTCAGTCGAACTCGCTGAGCTGCTCGTAACCAAAAGCGCTGATTATGATGCGGTCATCCCAATCATTAATGGAGTTCAGCACCCATTATTTGCTGTCTTCAACAAGAGGGTGTTGAGCGGGGCTGCGGAAAGTATTGAAGCAGGACGGCTGCGAATGAAACATCTACTTGACACCTTACATGTTCTGTATGTGACAGAAAAAGACCTTCAGGAATGCGGCAGTATCGATTTAGAACGAGTCTTTTTTAATATGAATCACCCAAATGAATATGAGGATGCCAAAAAGTGGGCCGAAGCAGATTTTTAAGGTTATAAGGGGGAAAAAGGGAACCATGCAATTTTTCAAAGTGAAGACAGTTGAAGAGACGTTTGCCTTAATAGAGGAAAAAGTACCGGCAATCAAAGCCACAGAAGTACGGGGCCTGGAAGACTCACTCCACTATATTCTAGCGGAACCAGTCATTGCGAAGGAAAACGTGCCGAGTTTTGATCGTTCAACTGTGGATGGATATGCTGTTCGTGCTAAGGATACGTATGGTTCTTCCGAATCCATGCCAGGCTTCCTCACGGTTACAGGGGAAGTGAAAATGGGTGAGGTTCCAACTGCAAAGTCTGGCCGAGGAAACGCTGTGTATGTACCAACAGGAGGCATGCTTCCTGAAGGAAGTGACAGCGTTATCATGATTGAACATTGCGAAGATGTCGATCAACTTTTAAATACGTACAAGCAGGTGGCCCCAGGTGAGAATGTGATTCGTGCTGGGGAAGATATTAAAGAAGGAGAAGTCCTTCTTACGGCAGGAACGAAGCTTCGCCCGCAGGAGTTAGGAGCACTCGCTTCGTTAGGAATAGCTAATGTCACCGTTTTTCGCAAATTGAAGGTTGGGTACCTTTCATCAGGGGATGAGATTGTTCCCTATCAAACCCAAACTCTTGTTGAAGGTCAAATCCGCGACATAAACTACTTAACGATTTCAGGGTTAGCGAGTGAATGGAATATAGAGGTGATCTACGGGGGAATTGTTCGTGATGAGTATCAAGAGTTTCAACAAAGGGCACGCGATCTTTATCAACAAGTGGACTGTTTAATCCTTTCCGGCGGAAGCTCGGTCGGCGCAAAGGATTATACAACGGAAGTCATCCAGTCATTAGGAGACCCTGGTGTCTTTGTCCATGGGATCTCAATTAAACCAGGCAAACCTACCATTCTTGCATTGGCAAATGGAAAGCCAGTGATTGGACTGCCTGGTCACCCAGCCTCTGCGATGATTATTTTTAAATTGTTTGGTGAGCGAATACTACGAAAGTTAATGGGCGAGGTTACTCGGCAAAAACCGGAGCGTATTTTTGCTAGAATCACCAAGAACATTCCTTCCTCACCGGGACGGTCCGATTATATTCGCGTCCGTCTGTTTGAAAAAGAAGGAGAATGGTGGGCTGAACCCATTATCGGTAAGTCTGGTTTAATCACGACTCTCGTCAAAAGTGATGGGATTGTCGAGATTAGTTCAGAAAAAGAAGGAATAGCACAGGGGGACTACGTACCTGTGATTGCATCACGATAAGGGGGTCCAAGTCATGGACTATAAACATTTTAAACGAAAAATATATTTAGAAGATAAACCCCGAGCACAAGCTAGAGAAGAAATTCTCGAGGCTTTTAGACTGACCCCGGAAAAAGAAGAAATCTCAACTATTACCGCCTTGGGCCGTGTCACGGCTGAACCTATTTTTGCGCGGGTGTCAATGCCGCACTACCACGCCAGCGCCATGGATGGAATCGCTGTGGTGGCAGAAAGTACATATAGTGCCCATGAGCAAAATCCTCTGCGTCTGAAACGCGGCGGAGAATTTTGTTATGTGGATACCGGCAACGCGATTCCTTCTCCTTTCAATGCTGTGATTATGATTGAGCATGTTGATGTGATTGATGAGGAAACGATTGAAATCATTGAACCAGCAACGCCATGGCAGCATATACGTCCGATTGGTGAAGACGTGGTACAAGAGGAAATGCTTTTTCCACAAGGGCATATCCTACGGCCAGCGGATTTAGGCGTCTTGTTAGCAGGACAACAAACGGTCATTCCGGTCGCAAAGAAACCGGTTGTGACCATCATTCCAACCGGCAATGAATTGGTTGAGCCAGGTGCAGAGCTGGCCCCGGGAAAAATTATTGAATTTAATGGTTCTGTATTTGCCGGTTTCATCAAGGAGTGGGGCGGAGAACCAAGGCTGCACCCGATTGTGAAGGATGAACCGGAAAACATTAAGGCCGTGCTTTTAGAAGCAGCCGAAACGTCCGATATCATCGTCATCAATGCAGGCTCCTCTGCAGGTTCAAAGGACTACACGGTTCACATTATTGGGGAAATCGGTGAAGTCTTTACCCATGGGGTCGCCGCACGGCCAGGAAAACCTGTTATTTTAGGAAAAATAAATGGAAAAATAGTCGTTGGAGTTCCGGGCTATCCGGTCTCTGCTTATTTAGCACTTGAGTGGTTTGTTAGACCCCTAGTCTGCAAGTATCTGCAAATTCCTGAGCCAAAAAGACAAACAGTGAACGTTAAGCTTGGACGCCGTATAGTCTCCTCAATGGGTGCGGAGGACTTCGTCCGCATGAATATTGGCTATGTGAATGGACAATTTGTGGCTAATCCGCTCACCCGTGCGGCAGGCGTTACGATGTCCTATGTTCGTGCCGATGGTATGTTAATTGTGCCAGCAAACATTATTGGTTATGAACAAGGTGATACGGCCGAGGTAGAATTGCTGCGGCCGCTTGAAGAAATTAAAAATGCGATCGTCTTCTGCGGCAGTCACGATTTGACGATTGATTTATTGTCGTCCCAATTGAAGAAGACGCGCACGGACATGAAAATTGTTTCTTCTCACGTTGGCAGTATGGCTGGGATCATGGCGATTCGTAAAGGAGAGGCCCATGTAGCAGGGATTCATCTGCTCGATCCGGCTACAAAGGAATACAATCTTTCCTATGTAAACAAACTATTGGCTGGCCAAGATGTGATTCTTTATCCGTTTTTAAAAAGAAAGCAAGGCTGGATTCTGCCAAAGGGCAATCCACTTGGAATTGAGTCCGCAGCGGATATCGCTCGAGTAAAGGCTAACTACGTTAATCGCCAAAAAGGGGCGGGGACCCGCATTCTTTTAGATCTTCTGCTTGAAGAAGGAAACCTCTCGCCAGAAGATATTATCGGCTATGACCGAGAAATGTTCTCGCATTTAGCGGTTGCGGCAGAAGTAAATGGAGATGCTCATGGGGCCGGACTTGGAATTTATCCTGCTGCCAAGGCAATGGACTTAGACTTTGTTCCGGTTGCAGATGAAGAATATGATTTGTTAATGACAAGAAGCTTTTATGAAAGTGAAAGCGGACAGTTGCTGATTGCAATGATTCAATCAGCCAATTTTAAAGCGCAGGTTGAAAAGATTGGCGGATATCAAGTGGTTGAAAATGCAGAGCCAAAGTGCTTAGAGGTAGAGGTGTAATCAGAATGATGTACGAAATTTCAAAGGAACCAATTAATATACAAGCGGTTATTGATAAGGTTGTGCAGCGTGAAGCCGGTGCAATTACTACTTTCATCGGAACGGTCCGTGAATTAACAAAGGGTAAGAAAACACTTTTCCTAATTTATGAAGCATACGAAGCGATGGCTGTGAAGAAGCTTGAACAGATTGGTCAAGAAATTGAACAGCGCTGGGAAGGGGCTCACGTGGCAATCACTCACCGAGTGGGCCGCTTAGAAATTACCGATGTGGCGGTCGTGATTGCAGTCTCCACCCCGCACCGCAATGATGCGTATGAAGCCAATCGCTATGCAATCGAGCGGATTAAAGAAATCGTCCCTATTTGGAAGAAGGAACATTGGGAAGAAGGCGAAGCATGGATGGGTAATCAACTTGAAACGGTTGCCTACCCAAGCGGGAAACCGGAGGAGAGTGACTTAAATGAATAAGATTTTGTTTTTTGCTCATTTACGTGATGCTGTCGGTGAAGAGTTTCTTTCCATTGATGCGAGTGGAAAAACAGTCGCTGAGTTAAAAGCAGAGTTAACAGCCAAGTATCACTTGCCGAAAATGGATACTGTGATGACTGCGATTAACGAGGAATTTGCTTCAAACGACGAAGTGATTCAAGCTGGTGATGAAATTGCCTTTATTCCGCCGGTAAGCGGGGGCTGATGATCATGAACGAACGGTATTCACGGCAGGTTCTCTTTTCTGGAATCGGTAAAGAGGGACAAGCCAAGGTTAGCAGCAAACACGTATTGATTATCGGTGCGGGTGCCCTAGGATCAGGGAGTGCGGAGATCCTGACTCGTGCCGGTGTTGGCAAGATTACGATTGTCGATCGTGATTATGTCGAGGCGAGCAACCTGCAGCGCCAGCAACTGTACACTGAAGAGGATGTAGCTGAAAAACTTCCTAAAGCGGCAGCGGCAGAAAAACGCCTCACCTCGATCAATTCAGATGTAGAAGTGGTTGGGATAATCGGTGATGCGACGCCGCAATTGCTGGAGGAACTGGCAGCTGGCGTGGATCTGATGTTGGATGCAACGGATAACTTTGAAACCAGAATGGCCATGAATGATGTCTCACAAAAGTATAATATTCCGTGGATTTACGGGGCCTGTGTCGGAAGCTTTGGCATGACGTTTTCAATTATTCCAGGGAAGACGCCTTGTTTGAATTGTTTGTTGCGTTCCATACCTCTTCAGGGGATGACGTGTGATACAGGCGGAATTATCTCGCCCGCTGTGCAAATGGTGATTGCTCATCAAACAGCGGAGGCACTGAAGATGTTGGTTGAGGATTGGGATGCAGTCCGAACTTCATTTGTCAGCTTTGACCTATGGAGAAATCAATATACAAGCATGAAGATGGCAAAGGCAAAGTTTGCTGGCTGCTTATCGTGTGGTGACGAGCGGACCTATCCATATCTCGAACAAGAAAATATGACGAAGACAATGGTGCTGTGCGGCCGTGATACGGTGCAGATTCGTCCATCATCGACCGGCGAAATCTCATTGGAGCGCCTTGCCGGACAACTGAGCTCACTTGGGCTTGAGGTGAAAGGCAATCCGTATTTAGTGTCAGTCGACATGGGCGAAGAGCGGATGGTTATCTTCCAGGATGGCCGCGCCCTTATTCACGGTACCAAGGATATGATCCATGCAAAGGCGATTTACCAACGAATATTAGGTTAAGCAATGACCCGTACCTTGTGAGGTGCGGGTTATTTTTTTCATAGTTTCGACATGTTTCACGTGGAACATGTCGAAGTGTCTGCTAGTTTTGAAGGCTAATTTTTCGAAAAAAGGGCCATACTCATGTAGAATAGAAGCGAGACTGAAATTAGAGGTGTCAAACGTGAATATATCTGTCCAAAAACTATTAACGAAGATAGAAGAAGAATTGAAACAGGCAAAAAGCAGCACAAGAGAAGAAAGTTTACGGGAAAAGGTCTACTCTATTAAAATATTGTGTGAATTATTGTTAGATGAAAAACCAGCTTTGAAAAGCGAGGCTCCGGTGGCACCGCTGCCTGTGGTTCAACCTGTCAACTCGTTCCAGGCCTTCCAACAGCCTGTGATGAATCAACCAATCATTCAACAGAGCGCGCCAATACAACAGCCTAAAAAACTCGACATGGAAAACGAAGCAAATGGGGATTCATTGTTTGACTTTTAAAATACAAAGCGGAAAAAGGGGAGATTTTTAGATGAAAGCATTTATTATTGTGGGTGCGATCAATGCCTTTATGGCAGTGGCACTTGGTGCCTTTGGGGCCCATGGATTAAAGGATAAACTAGATGCATATTATCTGGATATTTGGAAAACCGGTGTCACCTACCAAATGTTTCACGCCATCGGGATTTTAATCATTGGTTTACTAATTAGTAAAGTAACAGCCGCCAGTCCACAATTTACTTGGTCGGGATGGTTAATGCTCGCTGGAATTATTTTTTTCAGCGGAAGTTTGTATGTACTGAGCTTAACAAAGATAGGCATTCTAGGAGCAATCACACCAATTGGCGGAGTATGCTTCTTAGCCGCGTGGATCTTAATCATAGTTGGAGCGGTGAAACATCTCTAATAGAAAGTTAGACATCGGGTCTGTGAACTGCCCGATGTCTTTTTTGTCCCTCAAAAAAATAAACACCAATTGACGGTCAATTGGTGTTGGCTTCATAGGATTTATCTTGGCGGGTAAGTAGCCATAGGTGGCGCACTGCCATATGGATATTCATACTCAATTTCCTCAGAGAACTGAATATAATCAACAGCGACCATTGGAATAAGGTAACGAGTCCCAACTTGTGGATCACTCAGGATGACATGGTCTCTTCCAGCCGCTTCTATAATCCCTTTAAATTCCTTCGCATTCCATTGATTATTACCTTCGAAAGTGGCAAAAACACTAACCAATTTACCTTTATTTAAGCGTAAAATATTTTCAATGTAGGACTGCTCAATTGGCAATTGACCTGGAGCCATCCCTGCAGGTGCACCCGCACCTGCACCTGTACCGGCACCTGCTGGTGGAAATTGTGGGAATCCTTGTGCGCCAGGTGCTGGATAAAAGCCTTGACTGCCCCCTTGTACCCTTGGATCTGCCTGCTGCTGCCCATTTGCTCCAGTATAAGGTTGGAATCCCTGTGGATTGTAGAATTGATTCATCTTTTTCCCTCCTAAAAAGTGAATAAAACG
This sequence comes from Neobacillus drentensis, assembly GCF_036962125.1. Taxonomy (GTDB): domain Bacteria; phylum Bacillota; class Bacilli; order Bacillales; family Cytobacillaceae; genus Neobacillus; species Neobacillus drentensis_B. The sequence goes on along the minus strand of NZ_JBALOA010000004.1, from coordinate 102,677 downwards.
AGTGGCACAATATCCTATTCATACTCCCTCACTCCCAAATATGTTCCAATGGGGAAAAATAAAATTTATAGTATTTAAAAGGAGTGGAGTTCTTTCATAGACTCGCTGTTTAAATACTATGAGCACAGGCAACAGAATATGACTAGCTAAAAGGGGGAAATAGCAAAAAAGTCCCCAGCCGAAGCTTGAGAACTTTTTAATAAATTATACATGAAGGAAGCTAGCTACGCGTTCTTCCTCTAAGATGTTACCAACAAAGAACGATCCGAATTCTCCGTATCTAGCACTAACTTCATCAAAACGCATTTCATAGACAAGCTTTTTAAACTGAAGGACTTCGTCCGCAAACAGGGTTACGCCCCATTCGTAATCGTCAAAACCGACAGAACCGGTAATGATTTGCTTGACTTTCCCTGCGTATGTACGGCCAATCATTCCGTGGCTACGCATTAAACTTTTCCGCTCAGCCATCGGCAACATGTACCAGTTATCGTTGCCCTCACGTTTCTTATCCATTGGATAGAAGCAAACATGCTTTGTTTTAGGAAGCGTTGGGTATAGGCGTGCTAAAATTTGTGGATTCTGATACGGATCCTCGCCTTCAGGTAAATAGTTACTTAACTCAACAACGGAAACATAAGAATGGGCTGGGATTGTGAACTCAGCCAATCTTGTTTTATTGAATTCCGTTTCAATTTGGTTCAGTTCTTCCATCGTTGGACGCAGAATCATCATCATAAAATCAGCTTTTTGACCAACAATTGTATATAAAGCATGGCTGCCTTCTTTACGTTCCTGGGTGGCATTCCATTTCTCAACTAGACTTAAAAACTCGTGGATGGCGGCTTGGCGCTCATCGCTAGGGAGCATTTTCCAAGTAGTCCAATCAACGGTACGGAAATCATGGAGGCAATACCAGCCATCAAGCGTTACTGCTGCTTCACTCATTATAATCACTCCTAAATAATCATTCTTCTTATTTACAATCTATACTATATCATAGTTTGACCTAGTGGCGCGCGAATAAACCTATGGAAACAAGTGAATGGATATTTTTCATGGAAAAAGTAAATAGTAAATCCTAGAGTGTAATTTTTTGAAAAGATAAACTTCTATTCTGAAACCGTTTTCTGTGAGTCTTATCATTGAAATTTAAAAAAGGTAAAGTATGCTAATTAAGTAGGTTGATTAAGGGAGGATTAGTTGTGAGTGATTTATTTGAAGGATTAAAACAAAAAATTTCTGGACGTGATCTGAAAATTGTTTTTCCAGAAGGATTAGACGAGCGGATTGTCAAAGCAGCGAGCCGTTTAGCTGCGGAAAAATTAATGACACCGATCTTGATTGGCAACATTGAGCAGGTTCAAGCGAAAGCAAGTGAGCTTGGCGTTTCCTTAGATGATGCGGAAATTTATGACCCGGCAAGCTACGCAGGCATGGACGAGCTTGTAAGTGCCTTTGTTGACCGCCGCAAAGGGAAGGCAACTGAAGAGGATGCACGCAAAATCTTGCTAGATGAAAACTATTTTGGCACGATGCTGGTTTATTTAAATAAAGCCCACGGTCTTGTCAGCGGTGCAGCCCACTCGACGGCAGACACCGTGCGCCCTGCGTTGCAGATTATTAAGACCAAAGAAGGCGTCAAGAAAACGTCTGGTGTGTTCATCATGGTTCGTGAGGATGAAAAGTATGTGTTCGCTGATTGTGCGATTAATATTGCCCCAGACAGCAATGATTTAGCTGAAATTGCGCTTGAAAGCGCGAAGACCGCGAATATGTTTGATATCGAGCCGCGCATTGCCATGCTCAGTTTCTCAACAAAGGGTTCCGCAAAATCGCCTGAAACGGAGCGAGTGGCGGAAGCCGTGGCCGAAGCGAAGCGTCGCAACCCATCGCTTGTTTTAGACGGAGAATTCCAATTCGATGCGGCCTTTGTTCCGTCTGTTGCTAAAAGTAAGGCACCAGATTCGCCTTTACAAGGGGATGCGAATGTATTTATTTTCCCAAGCCTAGAGGCAGGCAATATCGGCTACAAAATTGCGCAGCGCCTTGGCGGCTTTGAAGCTGTTGGACCGATCCTACAAGGCTTAAATGCACCGGTAAACGATTTATCACGCGGCTGTAATGAAGAAGACGTCTACAAGCTGGCGTTAATTACCGCAGCACAAGGGTTATAGGAGTTTTATTTTGGCAGGGAGCTAGTCCATTGTTGCGGACTGGCTCCTCTTTTGGGTTATATTCCCAATTTTTGTATTAATGTCCCGTGTTTTTGTAAAATTCGTGCTTACTTTTGTAAAATTATCATGTTTTTCGTAAATAAAGTATAATATTTTGTATAAATAACGACCGGAGTATCTAAAAATTCTAGTAAAAACCTAAGGAGCCATCGAAATGGAAGGATTACTACGCCAGCCGCAATGGCGAATCATTGATCAATCATCAATGGGGATTCACTTTCAAGCGATCCAATCGTTTGGAACCGACGATACCCTATGCGCGTCAGTCGGATCATCACAGGCACCGGCAACTGCACGAACATGGGTCCATCACAATACAGTTGTTCTAGGGATTCAGGATACGAGATTACCATTTTTACAAGAGGGAATTCAATTCTTAAAGGAACAAGGCTACCAAGCGATTGTCAGAAACTCCGGCGGTCTCGCTGTCGTCCTCGATGAAGGGGTCCTCAATATTTCTTTAATTTTTCCTGAAGCAGAAAAAGGGATTGATATCAACCGCGGCTATGAGGCGATGTGGCGGCTCATTCAAAACATGTTCGCCGACTTTCCGCACCAAATTGAAGCGCGGGAAATTGTCGGTTCTTATTGCCCGGGAAGTTACGATCTGAGTATAGAGGGGAAAAAGTTTGCTGGCATCTCGCAGCGCCGTCTGAAAAAAGGGGTCGCCGTCCAAATTTACCTTTGTGTGAATGGAAGCGGCAGGAAGCGGGCCGAGTTAGTAAGGCAATTTTACAAACTGGCAAAACAAGAGGCAGAAACCAAATTTGCGTATCCAGAAATTGTTCCTGAAGTCATGGCTTCGCTCGCAGAATTGCTCGGGACGGAGTTTACGATTGCCGATGTGATGCTCCGTCTTTTAAAGCAGTTAAAAGAATATAGTGAGCGATTATATGCTGGACCATTGAACAGTTATGAACTCGATTTATATCCTGGTTATTATCAACGAGTCTTCGACCGCAATGAAAAAATTGCGTCCATGTAAAAAGCCGTAAATCGTAATGTGGCGATTTACGGCTGTTTTTCAAAGAGATGTTGCGCTTTAACTCTTCTCCCAGTACTTACTGTCTAGCGCCAGAGCCCAGCGGCTAGTGTCCTTCGCTCTTTTCCCTACGATAAGTCAACATCGAATCGCTACGCTCTCCGTGTTTCTTTTATCTCAGTCAAAACGCTCCAGGCCATACGCCGCTAAACGGGCTCTTCTGCTTTTCTGATTATTCCGCTACTTTCTCTAAGTTCCCATTACGATCCATTTTAAATTTTGTAGCTGGTCTTTCTTCTTCTTCAAATAACACAAGCTTACGGGCGCGGTTCATAATTTTCATTAAGGTCTCGTAATCTTCTTGAATCGTTTCGGTATTCTGCTCGAGTCCTTCGATTTTAGCAGCCATTTCTTCATTTTGTCTTCTTAGGTCGGCGATTTCTCTCTTTAATCTTTCATTCTCACTTTTTAATGCTTCATTTTGCAGATTGGAATGATGAAAGTTTTGCAAGTAAGTAATAACTGAATCAAGTGAAAGCCCTGTGGTATTGGCCTGACGGTACGTTTGGGCCGGTCTTTGAACCTGTGCCTGTGTTTGTACGGGTGCTTGTACCTGCGCTGTAATGGCTGCAGCAGGGTTAACATACGTTTCCTCTGCGGCCTCTGCTGTCATATCTGGCAGATCGAACGTGGTTTCCAGCGGCATCTCCACTTGACCCGGCATTGTTTCAAACTCGGCTGTTCCAGTGAGCGGCGGGCTATACAATAGCTTTTTCTTGCCGCCTTGCTCTTTTCCTAACACTCTCTGTCTTTGTTTTCGCTGCTTTTTAGCTAATTGCAATGCTTTTTCGTAGCGGTGACGGACAACGGCATTCCATCTGAATCCACAAGCAGCCGAGGTACGATTCAACTTATCGCCCACCTCTTCAAAAGCATTCAATTGGGTACTGCCTTCTCTTACATGTCTAAGGACAGTCTCGGCTAAAAGCAAATCATTCTCATCTGTCCACGCATCTTGACGAACTTTCATATGTTCAACTCCCTTTTATAGTTTTTGGATGAACCCGACCTTATTTCTTGACGAGTTTTTAAAAGTTCTAGTCTTATGATGGACAAGTTTATGAGGCTTTATACCAAAATGGTTGCAAGGATAGTAGATTTTTTTAACGAGTTTAGTAAAGATTGCAACTTGCATTCGAAAACAAGAAAATGTAAAATACCATAGGAGTTAATTGAATGTTTTAAGATAGCCAAGTTGGCTAAAATAATTATATATACATTGTTCGAAACAGAAAGGATTGTCCTACATGTCTAATGAATTTCGCGTTTGCGATGATTGTCAAGCCGTGAATTTAAAGACATTAATCCCTCGTTTGAAAGAACTAGATCCGGAGGCTGAAATCAAAATTGGCTGCCAATCCTATTGTGGACCTGGCCGGAAAAAGACCTTTGCCTTCGTTAATAACCGCCCGGTTGCGGCAATGACAGAAGAGGAATTAATGGAAAAAGTGAATAAGAAGATAAAATAAGTCACCTTTGCCTTAAAACTCAGGTGATTTTTTTTCCCATTCATGTCGAAAAATCGTGTAGAATTTTGCTGAAAAAAGGGTGGTTATTGGGATATAATAGAAAATATCAGTGCAGGTGGGCTTGATGCTTTTAAGCGCCAGAAGCAAGTTTACGAGGAAGAGGGATGTCTATGGCATATTCAGCGGAAAAGCTCAGTGAAGAAAAAGTGTTTAAGGACCCTGTCCATCGCTACGTCCACGTACGTGACTTGGCCATCTGGGATTTAATCGGAACGAAAGAGTTTCAGCGCTTGCGCCGTATCAAACAGCTCGGAACAACGTTTTTAACCTTCCATGGCGCAGAGCATAGCCGCTTCAATCATTCTCTAGGTGTCTATGAAATTGTTCGCCGCATCATCGATGATGTGTTTGCGGGCCGTCCTGAATGGAATGATGAGGATCGCTTGTTGACTCTATGTGCTGCGCTTCTCCATGACCTCGGCCATGGTCCATTTTCCCATTCCTTTGAAAAAGTATTTGATTTTGATCATGAGGAGTTTACCCGGCAAATTATCTTGGGGAACACCGAAGTAAATCATGTGTTGTTGCGTGTGGGACCTGATTTTCCTAAAAAAGTGGCCGAAGTGATTGCGAAAACCTCAGAGAAAAAGCTGGTCGTTAGTATGATTTCCAGTCAAATTGATGCCGACAGAATGGATTATTTGCAGCGCGATGCCTATTTTACCGGTGTCAGCTATGGTCAGTTTGATATGGAACGAATTCTGCGGGTGATGCGGCCGCGCGAAGATCAAGTTGTCATAAAAAAAAGCGGCATGCATGCGGTGGAAGATTATATTATGAGCCGCTACCAGATGTATTGGCAGGTTTATTTCCACCCAGTATCACGCAGTGCGGAGGTTATTTTGACAAAAATCCTTCACCGCGCCAAGCAGTTGTTTGAGGAAAACTATTCTTTTAAATATGAACCAATCCACTTTACATCCATCTTCAATGAAAAGGTAACCTTAGAAGACTATTTAAAATTAGATGAATCGGTGATTTTATACTATTTTCAAATATGGCAGGAAGAGTCAGACCCAGTGTTAAGCGACCTCTGCCGGCGGTTTGTCAATCGCAATCTATTCAAATTTGCAGAATTTGACCCAGCGAAAGAATACAAAAAGCTTGCCGAACTAGGTTCATTATTCAAAAAGGCAGGGTTAGATCCTGAGTATTATTTGGTGGTAGATTCTTCGTCGGATTTGCCGTATGATTTCTATCGTCCCGGTGAGGAGGAGGAGCGGCTGCCGATTCATTTGCTGATGCATAGCGGGGAATTGAAGGAGCTTTCGCGGGAATCGGAAATTGTTGATGCGATTTCGGGGAAAAGACGGACGGATCATAAGCTCTATTACCCCGCTGATTTTCTTCTTGATGATTCAACTAAAAAAACGGTAAAGAGGCAAATTCGCGCCCTTTTAGACTTATAGAACGAATGATTGGTACCTGACACCCAAAATGATCTGTTTTAGATGGAGTAGGAGATGACGAGCGTTGTTAAATGATCATGCGAAATTGATGCAGGCGGTTATGGTTTCCGGTGAGATTATCGGACGCAAGAAGCTGCAAAAGATGATATATATTGCGAAGAAGGTAGCATTTCCCTTTCATGAGCGGTTCCAGTTTCATTTTTATGGTCCATACTCAGAGGAGTTGACGTTACGGGTTGAGGAGCTTTGTAATATGGGGTTTCTCAATGAGGTGAAGGAGAAAAAGGGCGGCTATTTTCAATATCGCTACACGTTGACAGAGCCGGGGAAAGAGTTTTTAAGTTTAAATGAGGTGGAGATGCCGTTTTTGCAGGATTGCCTCGCTGATATGAATGAGCAGAATGCTAGATTCTTGGAGCTGGTTTCAACGGTTTTATATTTTGATAATCTCTCAAAAGAAGAAGTGACGGACAAAGTATTTACGTTAAAGGCAAGCCAGCGCTATACGGAAGCGGAAATTGATGAGGCCTACCAATATATCGACTCGTTAAAGGCGAAAATACAATAATTAGGGGGTAAACACTGCTTGAACCAGCTGCTTGCGCAGAGGGTCAGGTGGTGTTTTTTTGTTCTTTTAAGGAGTAGTTCCGAAAGATATTTTCTCTGGTATTATGAGTAGTTTTGT
>NZ_JBALOA010000004.1:58434-95470 GCF_036962125.1 Neobacillus drentensis | reverse complement strand
CGGAGGAGAGCCGAAGGACTTTTCTCTGGTGTTATGTATGATTTTGTCCGTCGGAACCTATCCAAAAGATATATTATACCTAGTTTCATGTGAATTGTTGTTCTTGTAATGGTAATCTTGTTGTTAATAAATTTTCTGATAAATAAATACTCTTTTAAAAGAGGATTTGTTATGATTTGGATAAGAAGGTAAGAATCATAACATTTGAGGGGGCATCCGCTATGACAGGGACAATTGCAGTCATTATGGTATTTGGCATTCCAATTACGGCAATCCTTACCACACATTTTCAGAAACAGTCAAAAATCAGGGCTTCTATGCTGAAGGATGAACTTGAACTTGAAAAACTCAAACATATCAACTATCTAGCTGAAACCGAAAAAATGAAACTTGAGCTCGAGAAAATCAAGATTGGAAGTCCCAATGACGAGATTAAGTTTTAATAATTGAAAAAGTGTCAGGTACTATGTGAAAATTTCACATGGTACCTGACACTTTCATCCTTATTGGTCACTCTTTCGAACGCCGCCGATTCCGATGTGGTTTTTGCTCATTTCGTCGATGAATACGTGGATGGCTTCTTTTGGAGCTCCTGTGGTTTCGCTGACTACTTCGGTTACTCTTGAAACTAGTTCCCGCTTTTGTTCTTCGGTTCTTCCTTCAAGCATTTTTACTGTTACATATGGCATGTGTTTTCCTCCCATTCGTATTCAAATACATTTGTTAACTTACTAACACAGGGCGCCCAGAGCAAGTTTTTATGGCTAAACGGGCGTTTGTGCTTTTCTATGTTAGTGTTCCATAATTCGACGAAAAGTGCAATATCCGATAACACTTTTGATTTTCTTTTTTGAAACGATTTCATGTATACTAAAAGGAATATAGATAGAAAGAAAACGGAGTCTCTGCACCATCATTAAGTGACGACCGTTTGAGATGGAAGGAGAATGGTGTTGGAAAATTTTGGTTTTCTTGCCTATCCGTTAAGTATGATTCCCTATTTGGCAATTACCTTGATGATTGCCTTTACGTTCCATGAATTTGCGCATGCCTTTGTTGCCTATAAATTTGGTGACAAGACCGCTCAAAAGCAAGGACGGTTGACGTTAAATCCACTCAAACACCTTGATCCAATTGGAACGCTTTTGATTTTTATCGCCGGCTTCGGCTGGGCTCGCCCTGTACCGGTTAATCGCTTTTTCTTTAAAAAGCCCCGCCTTGCAGGCATTCTTGTTTCAGTCGCTGGTCCTTTAAGCAACCTAATCTTGGCTTCACTCGGCTTTATTGTCGCGTTTGGATTAGATCGATTCGGGGCCGCCCCGCCTGACAGTTTTAATGATTTTCTTGAAATATTTATCCGGCTTAATATTATTCTGTTTATCTTTAATCTGCTGCCATTTCCGCCACTCGACGGATACCGGATTATTGAAGACTTAGCTCCGACCCATCTTCGCGCAAAAATGACACAATATGAACAGTATGGCGGATTAATCTTTTTAATTTTAGTTTTTACCCCGCTTGATCGGTATACGATTGAGCCAATCTTCGCGGTTGTTATACCGTGGGTTTGGGATGGCTTGCAACAATTCTTTATGTTGTTTTTTTAGGAGGTTTTGAGTTTCTATGGAAGAAAATAAGAAGAAACTTGGTTTTAATATTATTAAAAGTGACCCAACGGATGGCCATAAAGGCTTTGGAAAAGGCGCATTAAGCCTTGATAATGTATCACCCGTCATCATTGATGTCGAGGCTAGTGAGGCGGAGATTGATATCGGCGCCATGCATGCACGCAGTGCCGTGGAAAAGGGAATTAAATTCTTGAAAAATCAAGATGAGGTGCCGAATGGAAAGCCGTATTGGCTTGTTTGGGTAACGATTGACCGCAAGGAAGATGGTCCTTATTATGCGGGCGTTACGGCCTGCTTCATGACCGTTGACCGCGAAATCCGGCGCGGCTACAAGTCCTTGCCAGAACATGTAAATCGCATGGATAAGTCGATGAAGCGTCATATTATTGTCGAGGATATGGATGCTCATTCGAAAAAGGTGTTAGCAGAATTCTTACGCAATCACAATGAAGTCTTATGGAACAACTCAACCGACGAGCTTAAACAAGGTTTATTGGCTGAGTAAAAATTTAATGCTTGAATTTTTTAAAAAAATTATAGTATTATATTCAATGTTAAAACATTGTAATACTAGGACAAGAAAAGCTCCGGAAATTTTTCCGGAGCTTTTCTATATTAATAAAATATCTTTCTAACTCCACGGCATAATTTTCTTATACCATGGAACTTTTTTGTTAGTGTCCTTGTGTTCTCCTGGCAATGCCTCGTGACTCTTTAGATGTTCGGTGCAATACTCGGTTGGCTCGGTGCCAGTGACGTAATAGGTGTAGCGGCGTACTGGACAATCTTTTGTAGCAAGTTTACCGTTTTCCGGGTCGACGTACACCCCGGTGACGCCTTCTTTCGGTGCCTTAAATGACTTCACAGGCTTTCCATTTAAGGCTTCTTCCATAAAATTGGCCCAGATATTCTTCGCATACGTTTTTTCGGCAACTAGATCGATCGGTTTTCCCATATCATACCCAGCCCAGACGGCGGTAACGAGCTGCGGTGTGTAGCCAATCATCCAGCTATCCGTTTCCGTTGACCCCGATTTCCCGGCATAGGGGCGCGTAAGGTCGTTCATGATTGTGCTGCCTGTTACCCGTGCGTACCCATTTAATTTTGGATCAAAAATCCCTGTCATCATTTGCGTCATTACATAGGCCTTTGCAGGGTCCAAAATCTTTTCGGCCTCATTTTCTTTTTCAAAAATGACATGGCCATTATAGTCTTCCACTCTCGTAATCAGGGTTGGACTGACCTTTTTTCCGCCGTTAGCGAATAGACTATAGGCATTGGCCATTTCAATCACCCGTACCCCTGAAGTGCCTAGCGCTAAGGACGGAACCTGCGCCATTTTTGAAGAAAGCCCAAATTTCTTGGCCGTATCAATTAAAGTCTCTTCTCCTAAAAATAAATGCGTTTTGACAGCAAAAATGTTATCGGAGACGGCGAGCGCTTGGGCGAGGGTGATTTCGCCATTCGCATACTTATTGTTAAAGTTATGTGGTGTATAGTCGGGCTGGCCATCATCAAAATGGAAGGTCGTGAATTCACTGCGCATCGTCGATGATGGTGTAAAGCCTTGCTCAAGTGCCGCATAGTAAAGGAGCGGCTTAATCGTTGAACCAGGCTGTCTAATCGCCTGCACGGCTCGATTGAACGAGCTTTTTTCATAGTCACGGCCGCCAATCATCGCCTTGACATACCCGTTTTTTGGATCTATTGCGACAAGCCCGACTTGAATTTCCGATAGATTGGCGACATATTTATGAACTTGGCTTTCTGCTGCCTCCTGCTGTTTGCGGTTAAGTGTGGTATAAACCTTTAAACCGCCGAGGGCAATCGTGCGGTCGTCTAAATGTAACTGATTTTTTAAGGCATTTCTAACCGCATCTTGGAAATAAGGCGCTACCTTCACTTTTTGCACGTTGTGGGTGCCCACGATCTTTACAGGCCGCATCGCAGCATCAATTGCTTCCTTATTCGTAATGTAGTGATTTTTCACCATGCTTTTTAAAATAATTGCTTGGCGGCTTTTTGCATGTTCCATCGAGGCCAGCGGAGAATAGATGCCTGGTCCCTTCGGAATTCCTGCGAGCATACTTGCCTCGGCGAGATTCAAATCAGACGCTTTTTTTCCAAAATAATATTGGCTGGCTGCCTCCACACCATAGGAACCGTTGCCATAATAAATAGTATTTAAATAGCCTTCCAGAATTTCTTTTTTAGAATAATTCATCTCGATACGGATGGTATAAAAGGCCTCGTGCAGCTTCCGCGACCACGTTTTATCATGTTCCAAAAAAAGATTTCTAGCATACTGCTGGGTAATCGTGCTTGCGCCCTGTACCTTTCCCAACGCTTGAACATCGGCTAACACCGCACCGACAATCCGCTTAAAATCAAAGCCGTGGTGCTCGTAAAAGTTTTTATCCTCAATGGAAATCGTTGCTGCAACGAGATCCGGTGAAATATCCTTTAATCCGACCCAATACCGTTTCTGACCACTATTGCTCTCGCCAATTAGGGAACCGTCATCAGCAAAAAATAACGTCGATTGCGGAACGGCGAGCGGTGGTGCCCCTAAAATTTTTGCATAGCCAAGAATCCCAAGGAAGAGAATAAGCATACAAACCATGCCTATCAAACTGATGATAATGACTGCTCGCAAATATTTTATCGTTTTCCGAAACCCTTGATCAGTCATGATTTCCACTACGTTCACCACCCCTTTAGAAAGCGGAGGCACCCCCGATTTCCAATTTTTAAAAAAATAGATAGTAATAGTATTGAAAAAATAGAATCTTTTTAAACATTTGATGTAACAATTATTTAAATTTTGCTAGACTTTTTCTTGTGATTGTAATTCAATAGTTTGGGTAGCATAAAAAGAAAAGCAGAAGTGCCTATAAAGGAATGTACATTGTGGCCATAACGTCAGAGGGTACTGGGGCTGAACTATAGAGGGATAAATAAGCTGAAATGAAAGGAAGATGAACATGACAATTTGGTTTACTGAAAAACAAACCGAAAATTTTGGAATCACCATGAAAGTGAATAAAACCTTACATACAGAGCAAACCGAGTTTCAAAAGCTGGATATGATTGAAACAGAAGAGTGGGGCAATATGCTGCTTTTAGATGACATGGTGATGACGTCTGTCCGCGATGAGTTTGTTTATCATGAAATGGTAGCCCATGTGCCGCTGTTTACGCACCCAAATCCGGAGAATGTGCTTGTTGTCGGCGGCGGCGACGGCGGTGTCATTCGTGAAGTGTTGAAGCATCCAAGTGTGAAGAAAGCGACGCTTGTTGATATTGATGGCAAAGTAATTGAGTACTCAAAAAAATTCCTTCCGGAGATTGCCGGCATGCTGGATGATCCGCGTGTCGATGTGCAAGTAGATGACGGCTTTATGCACATTGCCAACAGTGATAATGAATATGACGTTATTATGGTTGACTCCACCGAGCCAGTTGGACCAGCTGTTAACCTATTTACGAAAGGGTTCTACGCAGGTATTTCGAAGGCGCTGAAGGAAGATGGCATCTTCGTGGCTCAGTCAGATAACCCTTGGTTCAAAGCGGATTTAATCCGAAATGTCCAACGTGATGTTCGTGAAATCTTCCCGATTACTCGTTTATATGTCGCCAATATCCCAACCTATCCAAGCGGCTTGTGGGCATTCACGATTGGTTCAAAGAAATACGATCCATTAGAAGTAAGCGAAGACCGCTTCCATGAGATCGAAACAAAGTACTATACCAAAGAACTACACAAAGCAGCCTTCGTATTACCGAAATTTGTTGGGGATTTGGTGAAGTAATAGGTATTAACGACCGAACGGAAGAAAAAAGAGGACTAGAGGTCGCCAATAGAGCCACTTAACGACCGAACGGGAGAGAGAAGAGGACTAGAGGTCGCCAATAGGGCTTCTTAATGACCGAATCCGAGAAAAAAGTGAACCTACGGTCGTCAATATATTATCTAGGCGGCCAATTATAGTTACTAGATAGAGAGTGAGGGATCATAGATGCGTTTTGATGAGGCGTATTCAGGAAATGTGTTTATAAAGAGTCATCCGAATTTTGAGGAGAGTCAGGTTGTATTATACGGGATGCCGATGGATTGGACGGTTAGTTACCGCCCGGGTTCGCGTTTTGGTCCGGCCCGCATTCGTGAGGTGTCGATTGGTTTGGAGGAATACAGCGCCTACCTTGACCGCGAGCTGGAAGAGGTTAAATACTATGATGCTGGTGACATTCCACTCCCATTCGGAAACCCGCAAAAGAGTATCGACATCATTGAGGATTTTGTCGATCAAGTCCTTGCTGCAGGCAAGTTCCCGCTCGGCATGGGTGGTGAACACCTAGTTTCATGGCCGGTGATGAAAGCCATGTATAAAAAGTACCCGGATTTAGCAATTATCCATTTTGATGCTCATACGGATTTGCGTGAAGAATATGAAGGCGAACCGTTATCGCACTCGACGCCAATCCGCAAGATTGCGGAACACATTGGGCCAAGCAATGTCTATTCATTCGGGATTCGTTCTGGGATGAGGGAAGAGTTCGAGTGGGCGAAGCAAAATGGAATGCACATCTCGAAGTTTGAAGTGCTTGAACCGTTAAAAGAAATCCTGCCGACACTTGCCGGCCGTCCAGTCTATGTGACAATTGATATCGATGTCCTCGATCCAGCGCATGCGCCTGGCACAGGAACAGTGGATTGCGGCGGCATCACCTCGAAAGAGCTGCTTGCGTCGATTCATGCGATTGCCCGCTCTGAAGTGAACGTGGTTGGCGGTGACCTTGTTGAGGTGGCGCCGATTTATGATCCATCAGAACAAACGGCAAATACCGCGAGCAAATTGATTCGTGAAATGCTGCTTGGCTGGGTGAAATAAGCAGAAAAGCGGTTTATTGGTGCCTGACACTTTTGATGTCAGGCATTTTTTGATTTGTTCACCAGCAATGTTTATAATAGAAAAAGTATGCATTAGAGCAGATACGTCAATTACTAGGACTAGAACCATTCCAAAGAATGAAACTGAGTTCCTTTTTAAAAAGGCTGTTTAAAGGTTAATGTTGATTTTGGAAATCAACAGACAAATTTAACATAGCCTTTAAAAAAGAAAAAAAGGGAAGTGCCATAAGGTTTGTCTACAACTGAAATTCCGATGAAAATTAATGTGAAAACGACGATTCGTCAGCAGGGCGGCAAGGAAGTGTATGAGTTGGCGCTGTTTGGCCGCTATCTTGAGAAGGATGGGGCTGTGTTTCTTAAGTATGAGGAGGTACAGGATGAGGGCAGTGTTCGCACGATTGTGAAGGTGGCCGGGGATGAGGCACTGATACTGCGCGGTGGTGCGGTGAAGATGCGGCTGCCATTTCGTTTGCATAAGAAGACGCGCGGCAGTTATGAAATGCCGTTTGGTTCTTTTGAAACGATAACTCTGGCAAAACGAATCGAGCATTCTGCTGGTCTGATTGACATTCTTTATGATTTTTCGATGCAGGGTAAGCCTGCAGGTACATACCATTTGGAAATTACCTTTCAGGAGGATAACAATGAACATAGTTGAACAAGTGCAAAGTAGGTTAAAAGAAGAGATTCGCGCGGCGGTGCTGAAGGCGGAGCTGGCAACAGAAGAGCAGATTCCGGATGTGGTTCTGGAAATACCGAAGGAGAAGGCTCACGGGGATTATGCGACGAATATGGCAATGCAGCTGGCTCGGGTCGCGAAGAAGGCACCGCGGGTGATTGCGGAGGCATTGGTTGCGAATATCGATCGCACGAAGGCGCAGGTTGAGAAAATTGAGATTGCGGGGCCAGGGTTTATCAATTTTTATATGAATAATAGTTATTTAACCGAGCTGATTCCGACCGTGTTGAATGCCGGTGAAAAGTACGGTGAGACCTCAGTTGGTGGCGGCCAGAAGATTCAGGTCGAGTTTGTATCGGCGAATCCAACGGGTGACTTGCACCTTGGCCATGCGCGCGGTGCGGCGGTAGGTGACTCGCTTTGTAATATTTTAGCGAAGGCTGGCTATGATGTTTCGCGTGAGTACTATATTAATGATGCCGGTAATCAGATTAATAATCTTGCCTTGTCGGTGGAGGCCCGTTATTTCCAGGCGCTTGGTTTGGAAAAAGAAATGCCGGAGGGCGGCTACCATGGGGCCGATATTATTGGAATTGGGAAAACCTTGGCGGAGGAATTTGGGGACAAGTATGCAAATGTTTCTGAAGACGAGCGCCTTGAATTTTTCCGTGAGTATGGTCTGAAATATGAAATGGCGAAGTTGAAGCAGGATCTTGAGGATTTCCGCGTCGGGTTTGATGTGTGGTATTCGGAGACTTCGCTTTATAAGAATGGGAAAATTGATGAGGCCTTGACGGCGCTGCGTGCGAGCGGTTATGTGTATGAGGAGGACGGTGCGACGTGGCTCCGTTCGACGGAATTCGGCGATGACAAGGACCGTGTGTTAATTAAGCAGGATGGTTCGTATACGTATTTGACGCCGGATATCGCGTACCACAAGGACAAGCTGGACCGTGGTTTTGAGAAGTTAATTAACATCTGGGGTGCGGACCACCATGGCTATATCCCGCGGATGAAGGCTGCACTTCAGGCGTTAGGGTATGACCGGGATACGCTTGCGGTGGAGATTATTCAGCTCGTTCACCTTTATAAAAATGGTGAGAAGATGAAGATGAGTAAGCGGACCGGTAAAGCGGTAACCATGCGTGATTTGGTTGATGAGGTCGGCCTCGATGCGACGCGTTATTTCTTTGCGATGCGCAGCTCCGATACGCATATGGACTTTGATTTGGATTTAGCGGTGTCAGAGTCGAATGAAAATCCGGTTTATTACGCTCATTATGCCCATGCGCGGATTTCTAGTATCCTGCGTGCTGGCGAGGAGCAGGGAGTTCAAGTGACGGCGGATGCCGATATTTCGTTGGTAACATCCGAGAAGGAAATGGATTTATTGAAGAAGATTGGCGAGTTCCCGGCAGCTGTAGGGGAGGCCGCAGTGAAGCGTGTCCCGCACCGGATTACGAACTATATCGTAGAATTGGCGTCGACGTTCCACAGTTTTTATAATGCAGAAAAGGTGCTTGACCTTAATACTATGGAGCGCACTAAGGCGCGCCTCGCGTTGGTGCGGGCGGTGCAAATCACGCTTCGCAATGCGCTCGCATTGATTGGGGTTTCCGCTCCGGAAAAAATGTAACGGCTGATGGCTCTCTTACTTCGGTAAGGGAGTCTTTTTTTATGAGCTTGTCCATATAAATGAATAGTAACTGCAAAATGGCAAATACTAGTAGGGACTTTAACGGAGGAGTGGATGAAGCGGATGAATGTGGGTAGAGCCAAGGAAATTGTTGAATCTGCTGATATGATTTATGTTACCTACGAGGGAACGCCTGTGATTATTCAACATGTTGATGAAGCAGCAAAAGTAGCGCGAATCTATTCAAGAACGGACCCGGACAACGAGCGAGACGTTCCTGTCTTAAATTTAATTGAAGAATAGAAAAGAGTCTTCGAAATCGTTCGAAGACTCTTTTTGTATGGACCACGGTTCACTTTTCGACACCAAACTTGTTTAATCCTATGTCTGCAGCCTATGGACCAGTTTCCAACGAGGCTTTACTTCACCTCAATTGCACCCCCGCTGATCCGCTTAAAGCCGCGGAGACGGCTCAGGTCTTCGATTAATTTTAATGCTGCTTGGTCCTTTGCCTTTGCTTCAATCATGAAGTCCACATCCATCCCGAGTTCGCGTAGCAGCGTCAAGAATGGCATGATAAACTCAGGATCGACAAAATCAGCGTGTGAGCGGAATTCCTTCTCATTTTTGGGAGACGAAATATGAATTTTTGGCTGATACCGTGCCTGTTTCCAAGTGCCGAAAATCCGTGGGAGCAGATCCTCCAATGGAGAATCAGAAAGATTGGCCATATGGTGGTGATAGTCGAAAACCAACGGAATGGTTTCCTTTTCACAGGCGGCTAAGGTTTCTTCCGCATTATAGGTTTTATCGTCATTTTCCAGGGTCATTACCCGTTTAATCTCGACGGGCAGGGTCGTCAAGTTTTGGTGAAAGCGTGGGAGTGTTTTCTGTTTATCACCATAGGCACCGCCAATATGGATATTAATCAGCCCTTCCTGTTCGAGGCCCATCGCTTCAAACATGCGGTAATGGTACTTCATATCGCCCACGGCGTTTTCAGTAATTTTCGTTTGCGGCGAGGTAAACAAGGTGAATTGATTCGGATGAAAACTAACCCGCAGCTTGTTTTTTCTAACAAGGTCGCCAATCTCCTGCCACTCAGTGCGAAAGGGAGTCACAAAGTCCCACATCACCTCAGGGTGGGTGGCGAGTGGGACAATTGAACTAGACAGACGATACAACTCGAGTTCATGAGCAATATTGTAATAGAGCATTCTGAGCGTATGATTCAGATTTTGCTTCGTTACTTCAAGCAATTTTTCCGCCCGTTCAGTGGGAGTTAATTGCTGATAACGCGTAAATGTCAGCGACTTCGCCGGGGACGCATCCCACAAGCTAATCGCAGTTGAAACATAACCAAACCGAATCTTCATAATAAAACTCCTTGGTTTCTTTTATAAGGTCCCACTTTTATAGGGTACCTGACACAGTCTGTGTACACCATTCCGCACCTGGTGGACAATTGTGTTATAAGAAGTATGAGATGACTGCGGCGATGCCTTCTTTGAGTGTGCGGGAAGGGTTTGGTTTGTTGAGGGCTGCTAGTGTCAGCCGCACGGAGTCATTCATGTCCTTTTTTAGAATATCTTTTAGGCGCTGTATAAAGGCAGGGTCATATATATAGCAATTGATTTCCTTGTTTAGATACATGCTTCGTTTATCGAAATTGGCGGTGCCGATATCGCAGATTTTGTCATCAATGACGAGTGTTTTTGCATGGTAAAAGCCTTTTTTATACTGATAAACTGATGCACCTGCCCGAATCAGTTTGCGTAAATAGCGGAATGAAGCCTCTTGTACCAGTAAATGGTCAGCGGTATAGGGGACAATTATGGAGACTTGCACCCCGCGTTTGATCGCCGAAAGTAAGGCCGCTAAGATTTTCTTACAGGGAATAAAGTAAGGACTGCCAATAATAAGCGACTGATTCGCTTGTTGAATAAGTGTAAGATAGTTTTGTTCGAGCTGCCCAGCTTCGGTTGGAACAAACCGGTGGCGAATGTCGCCATCTGCAATGACAGGAAAATACATTGGATCACCTAAAATATCCTCTCCGGCATACTCGTGCCAATCAATTAAAAACTCACTTTGCAAAAAGTTGACGCTCCTGCCAGTAATTTTTAAATGGTAATCGCGCCAGATCCCCAGAGAGGGATCCTCATCGATATATTCCTTGCCAATATTAAAGCCACCGAGATATCCAATTTTCCCGTCAATAATTGTAATCTTGCGGTGATTCCTAGTCTGTGAAGAATAAAACAGGAAGGGCGGCTTAATGGTATTGCTAAAGGCAAATCGAATCCCGGCTTCCCGCAAGGCCTCAATCGTGTCCTTTTTCACCTTCCAGCTGCCTAGCCGGTCAAGGAGCAGGCGCACCTCCACACCGGCCCGGGCCTTTTCTTTTATGACCGATAAAAACTCCTCGCTAATTTCATCATCTTTGACAATATAAAAAAGTACATGAATATGCTGCTTTGCGTTCCGCAGTTCATGAAAATAGTCGGCGAATAACTTTTTGCCATGCGTGAATATATCAAAATTCCCATGTAGAATGGCTGTTTCATTTCTGCTGACAAGGGAAAGGTTCTTTTTTTTACCTAATTGAAAATCAAGGACAAGCCATAAAAGGATGAGAAAAAATAGTCCGCTCAAAATGAGTGCCAAATGCATCAGTAATCCTTCCTCCAATCAGTTTTGTTAGTTTTGCCGAAAGGACTCATTTCTATAAGTTAGTCAAACTTTCGAAAAATCATTTGACTGAATGCTCATTCATAATATAATAGAGTTAAGTGTAGATTCTGAAAATTAATTATTTTCAAAGTAGTTAAGAGGAAAAACATAGAAAGGGGTACTAGGTATGAATGGTTTATTATGGGTTAACTTGATTGCGTTTCTCGCTGTAACCGCTTACGCAGTCAGTCTGTTCGTCTATGTGGTCAAAACACGGATTGAATATATTAAGCTCGGGAAGAAAGTCGAGTTTGATAACAATGTCAAAGAGCGTCTCGAAAAAATTTGGGTCAATGTCTTCGGCCAAAAGAAACTGCTCAAGGATAAAAAAAGCGGAATTATGCACGTTATGTTCTTCTACGGATTTATCCTTGTCCAATTTGGAGCGATTGATTTTATTATCAAAGGGATTAAACCAGGGGCACACCTGCCGCTCGGACCGCTCTATGCAGGCTTTACTTTTTTCCAAGAGCTGGTCACCTTAATGATTTTAGTGGCAGTCATCTGGGCATTTTACCGCCGTTATGTCGAAAAATTAGTCCGCTTAAAGCGTAACTTTAAGTCAGGGCTTGTCTTAATCTTTATTGGCGGCTTAATGCTTTCTGTCTTACTAGGCAACGGAATGGGCCTCATTTGGCATGGGGAAGATACGTCCTGGACAGAGCCTGTCGCTTCAGCGATCTCCGTTATTTTTGCAGGGATTGGTGAAACGGCTTCAATTGTCATTTTCTATATGGCATGGTGGGTTCATTTATTATTCCTGTTAACGTTCTTAGTGTACGTTCCACAGTCCAAACATGCCCACTTAATTGCAGGACCGGCAAATGTCTATTTTAATCGTTTGGATAAACCGGGTAAGCTGAAAAAAGTGGATTTTGAAGATGAGTCCCAAGAATCATTTGGGGTTGGCAAAATTGAAGATTTTACGCAGCATCAAATGATTGATTTCTATGCCTGTGTGGAGTGCGGCCGCTGTACCAACATGTGTCCGGCAACAGGAACAGGAAAAATGCTGTCACCGATGGATTTAATCGTAAAGCTTCGTGATCATTTAACGAACCATGGGGCGGTTGTGACATCGAAACAGCCATGGGTGCCAACCTTTGCCTTTGGGAATACGAAGGGGAATCAACTGGCGCTTGCTTCAGCAGGTCAAGGGGCACAGGAATCGGCGGCTGCTTCCGCATACAGCCCAAGCTTGATTGGTGACGTGATTACCGAAGAAGAAATTTGGGGTTGTACGACATGCCGAAATTGTGAAGACCAATGCCCAGTTATGAATGAGCATGTCGATAAAATTATTGACCTGCGCCGCTACTTAGTATTAACAGAAGGAAAATTAGACGCGGATGCACAGCGCGCGATGACAAATATTGAACGCCAGGGCAACCCATGGGGCTTAAATCGAAAAGAGCGCGAAACTTGGCGCGAAGCCCGCGAGGATGTTCATATTCCAACAGTGAAGGAAATGAACAAAGCCGGCGAAGAATTTGAATACCTCTTCTGGGTTGGAGCAATGGGTTCCTACGATAACCGCAGCCAAAAGATTGCCTTATCGTTTGCAAAACTGCTCAATGAGGCGGGCGTGAAATTTGCCATCCTTGGCAACAAAGAGAAGAACTCTGGCGACACACCGCGCCGTCTTGGCAATGAATTCTTATTCCAAGACCTGGCAGTGAAAAATATCGAAGAGTTTGAAAAGGCGGAGGTCAAGAAGATCGTGACGATTGACCCGCATGCCTATAATATTTTCAAAAATGAATACCCTGATTTCGGTTTAACCGATGTCGAGGTGTTCCATCATACGGAAGTTCTTTATGAGCTAGTTCGAGATGGCAAGCTTGTGCCGAAAAATAAGGTTGATGAAACGATTACCTTCCATGATTCTTGTTATTTAGGGCGCTACAATGATGTCTATGACGCCCCTCGTGAGATTCTTAAAGCGATTCCGGGTGTGAAGCTTCTTGAAATGGAGCGGAACCATGAAAAAGCAATGTGCTGTGGTGCTGGCGGCGGTTTGATGTGGATGGAAGAAGAAACAGGGCACCGTATCAACGTGGCTAGAACGGAACAGGCCCTAGCAGTGAATCCATCGGTAATCAGTTCCGGCTGTCCTTACTGTTTAACGATGCTGTCCGACGGAACAAAGGCCAAAGAGGTCGAAGAAAAGGTTTCCACTTATGATGTGGCCGAATTGCTTGAAAAAGCCGTCTGCGAGGAAGTGGCCTAAATTTTTAGTGAAGTGCAGAAGTTGATTTGTTGACCTATTCATAAAATTTTAAAAATTTTGTGTAAAACATTTCAACTTCTGTTCTTTTTTATGTAGAATAGAATGTATAGATAAATAAAACGCTTACATTTCCATTTTTAAAGACAGAGTGCTGCATTTCTTTTTTTTGGATTCGACCCGAGCGAGCGTTCAGTCGCTGCCCGGCCACTTTAACTGATTGAATAATAAAAGAGGAGAGTGTTTTGAATGGGAAGAACGGTTATTTTAAGCGGGGTTAGAACACCTTTTGGAAAATTAGGGGGAGCATTAAGCAGCTTTACAGCCTCGCAGCTGGGCGGAATTGCGGTAAAAGAGGCAATCGTTCGTGCTGGAGTTAAGCCAGAAGAGGTTCAGGAAGTCATCCTTGGGTCTGTTTTACAAGGAGGTCAGGGGCAAATTCCATCCCGACAAGCAGCGAATCACGCGGGACTGCCATGGGAAGTGAAGACAGAAACGATTAATAAGGTCTGTGCATCTGGAATGCGCAGTGTTACGTTGGCAGATCAAATCATTCGCGCTGGTGATGAGGAAGTGATCGTCGCAGGCGGAATGGAATCGATGAGCAACGCACCGTATCTTCTGCCGAAAGCACGCTGGGGCTTCCGAATGGGTGATGCACAGGTCAAGGATTTGATGATTCATGACGGTCTAACATGCAGCTTTACGGGTGTTCACATGGGCACTTACGGCAACTCTGCTGCGGCAGATATGGAAATTAGCCGCGCGGCACAGGACGAGTGGGCATTAAGGAGTCATACCCGGGCGATTGAGGCGATCGAAAATGGCAAATTTGCAGAAGAAATTGTAACAGTTGAGGTCCCGCAGCGCAAAGGGGCTCCGGTAATGGTTACAACGGATGAAGCACCGCGTAAAGATACTTCATTGGAGCGTTTGTCAAAATTAGCACCGGTCTTTAACTCGACTGGCACGATTACAGCAGGGAATGCTCCTGGGGTAAATGATGGGGCCGCAGCACTGGTGTTAATGAGTGAAGAGCGCGCGCTTCGCGAGGGCAAGCAGGTGGGAGCCGTGATTGTTGGTCATGCCGCCGTAGCTGTTGAAGCAAAGGACTTTCCAAAAACACCGGGCCTTGTCATTAATGAACTTTTACGAAGAACAGGCAAATCTTTGGAAGAAATTGATTTATTTGAAATCAATGAAGCCTTTGCGGCAGTTGCGCTAGTCAGTGGAAAAATTGCCGGTCTCGATCCGGAAAAGGTCAATGTGAATGGCGGTGCGGTTGCCTTAGGACACCCAATTGGGGCAAGCGGGGCACGGATTATTTTGACATTAATGCATGAACTAAAGCGCCGTGGCGGCGGTGTCGGAATTGCTGCGATTTGCTCAGGCGGCGGTCAAGGCGATGCTGTGATGATTGAGGTTCCACGCGGTTAATCAGTATTACGGCTTAATTAAAAGGGTGGTTAATTTCCATAAAATGGCTAATTGCACAAAACACCCAATTTTTCGCACAAAACTATCGGAAAATGGCACAAAACCACTTCCAAATGGTACAAAACCACTTGTATTTTGCACAAAACATCAAAAACTAGATTAAGAGAGTCATGAAAACCAAATAAAAACAGAATTGAGCTATTTTTAGAGGGGAAATATCTCAAAACAGCTAAAAAGAGTTCAAAAAAATATAAAATGTCTAGGCCGGACCCACTTCCGGCCTTCTTCGGAGGGAAAAAAATGAAGATTTCAAAGCTGATGGTCATTGGGGCAGGACAAATGGGCTCCGGTATTGCTCAAGTTTGTGCACAGGCAGGATACAAGGTCGTTCTTAATGATTTAAAACCTGAGTTTGTGGAACGCGGCCTAGCCGGAATCAATAAAATACTTACAAGGAACGTCGATAAAGGCCGCCTAACCGAAGAACAAAAACAAGAAACTCTCAGCAACATTACCGCGTCTGCCGACTTAAATGATGCCCGTGACGTCGACCTCGTCATTGAAGCCGCCGTTGAAAATATGGACATCAAGACAAAAATCTTTGCCCAACTCGATGAAATCACTCCAGCACACGCGATTCTTGCAAGCAATACCTCATCCTTGCCAATTACCGAAATTGCAGTAGCCACCAACCGTCCAGAAAAGGTCATCGGCATGCACTTCATGAATCCGGTGCCTGTGATGAAGCTTGTCGAGATCATCCGCGGCCTTGCAACCGCTGATGAGGTCTATCAAGTGATTGAAGATATGACCAAAACCTTAAGCAAGGTTCCGGTAGAAGTGAATGACTTCCCAGGTTTTGTTTCAAATCGCATTCTGATGCCAATGATCAATGAAGCAATTTATACGCTTTATGAGGGTGTCGCCACGAAGGAAGCAATCGATGAAGTGATGAAGCTTGGCATGAACCACCCGATGGGGCCGTTAACCTTGGCTGATTTTATCGGCTTAGACACATGTCTGTATATTATGGAAACGCTTCACCAAGGCTTTGGCGATGACAAATACCGTCCATGCCCGCTCCTCCGTAAATATGTGAAAGCAGGCTGGCTCGGCAAGAAATCTGGGCGCGGTTTTTATACGTACGAATAAACATAGTTTCTTCGAAAAGGGGTCGGATGATGATGAGTACTACGCTTTTACATTCCTCCAAAGGGGAGACCACCATGAATCTTACATTCACCGAAGAACAAGAAATGATGCGAAAAATGGTTCGCGATTTTGCCAACAGCGAAATTGTCCCATTTATTGAAAATATGGAGCGGGGCGAATTTCCGCGTGAAATCCTCCGCAAAATGGGCGCGCTTGGCTTAATGGGCATTCCTGTCCCTGAAAAATACGGCGGTGCCGCAATGGATTTTACCTCTTATATTCTGGCAATTAATGAACTTTCGAGAGTAAGTGCAACCATCGGTGTGATTCTTTCTGTTCATACCTCCGTCTGTACGAACCCGATTGTTTATTTTGGAACAGAAGAACAGAAAGAAAGGTATGTGCCAAAGCTGGCTTCAGGGGAGTACCTCGGTGCGTTTTGCTTAACGGAGCCAAGTTCCGGTTCGGATGCCGCCAGCTTAAAGTCGCGTGCGGTCAAGAAGGGTGATCATTACGTCATTAACGGCTCTAAGGTGTTCATTACGAACGGCGGCGAGGCTGATGTCTATATTGTGTTTGCGAAAACGAATCCTGAACTGGGCAGCAAGGGGATTTCCGCGTTTATCGTTGAAAAAAATACTCCCGGCTTTATCGTCGGCAAGGATGAAAAGAAAATGGGCTTGCACGGTTCCAGAACCGTCCAGCTGACATTCGAAGACATGCATGTCCCAGTGGAGAACCTGCTTGGTGCTGAGGGCGAAGGCTTTAAAATTGCGATGGCCAACCTCGATGTCGGCCGCATTGGGATTGCGACCCAGGCACTTGGGATAGCCGAGGCCGCACTGGCCGCAGCAACCGCCTATGCGGGGGACCGCCACCAATTTGGCAAGCCGATTGCTGCGCAGCAAGGGATTGGCTTTAAGCTTGCTGACATGGCAACGAGCGTTGAGGCTTCAAGACTATTAGTCTACCGGGCGGCATCCTTAAGAACCCAAGGGTTGAAATGTACGTTGGAGGCGTCGATGGCGAAACTGTTCGCTACAAAAACAGCGGTCGAAGTCACCACTGAAGCGATTCAAGTCTTTGGCGGCTACGGCTACACCGAGGATTATCCAGTCGAGCGCTATTTCCGTGATGCAAAAATTACCGAAATCTATGAAGGTACAAGTGAAATACAACGGATCGTGATTAGTAAGCATCTATAAGGAAAAGCTTGCTCAAGAGCAACAGCCATAAGATGAGAGCAGGAAGGCGGCTCATTGGCTGTAGAACCACGAGCCTTTAAGCGCGTAATCTAGACATTTATCATACATTCATCCAAATAGGAGGACTTGAAATGAACTTTAAACTATCTGAAGAACATGAAATGATTCGGAAAATGGTTCGTGATTTTGCACGGAATGAAGTGGCCCCGACCGCCGCGGAACGTGATGAGGAAGAACGCTTCGACCGTGAGATTTTTGAAAAAATGGCGGAACTTGGCTTAACGGGGATTCCGTGGCCGGAAGAGTACGGCGGGATTGGCAGTGATTATCTGGCCTATTGTATTGCCGTTGAAGAATTGTCCCGTGTGGACGCATCAACAGGCGTAATGCTCTCTGCCCATACCTCGCTCGCGGGCTGGCCGATTTACAAATTCGGCAATGAAGAGCAAAAGCAAACCTATCTTCGTGCATTGGCAGAAGGAACGAAGATTGGCGCGTACGGCTTAACTGAGCCTGGCAGTGGTTCGGATGCCGGCGCGATGAGAACGACCGCCCGTCGCGATGGCGATTATTATGTCCTTAATGGTTCAAAAATCTTTATTACCAATGGCGGTGTCGCTGATATTTATGTGGTGTTTGCACTGACGGACCCAGCAAGCAGACAAAAAGGAACGACCGCATTTATTATTGAAAGCGACTTCCCTGGCTTCTCCGTTGGAAAAAAGGAAAAGAAACTTGGCATTCGTTCCTCACCGACAACGGAAATCATTTTTGAAGAGTGCAGGGTTCCGGTTGCGAATCGACTTGGCGAAGAAGGCGAAGGCTTTAAAATTGCGATGATGACCCTTGATGGCGGCCGGAACGGTATTGCCGCTCAAGCTGTGGGAATTGCTCAAGGTGCGCTCGACGCTGCGGTGGACTATGCAAAGGAACGTCATCAATTTGGCAAACCAATCGCGGCCAATCAAGGAATTGGTTTTAAGTTGGCCGATATGGCGACAGGGATTGAGGCTTCAAGATTATTAACTTACCAAGCGGCCTGGCTGGAGTCACAAGGTCTGCCGTACGGCAAGGAATCAGCGATGTCCAAGTTGTTTGCCGGCGATACAGCGATGAAGGTAACAACGGAGGCCGTACAGGTATTTGGCGGCTATGGCTATACGAAGGATTATCCAGTTGAGCGCTTCATGCGTGATGCAAAAATTACGCAAATCTATGAAGGTACCCAAGAAATTCAACGTCTCGTTATCTCGCGGATGATTACGAAGTAAGGCGGTAAGAGGATGATGAAAAAACGGGAAGTACTGGCTTCTGTAAAGGATGAACGCCTGGTCCAGAAAAGGCGTGACCAAATGATTAAAGGGGCGGTCACCCTTTTTAAGGAGAAAGGCTTTCACCGGACAACAACAAGGGAAATTGCCAAAGCCGCAGGGTTCAGTATTGGGACCCTTTACGAATATATTCGCTCAAAGGAAGACGTTCTTTATCTCGTCTGCGACAGTATTTATGACCATGTTCGTGAACGTCTGGAGCAGGACCTCGAACAGAAAATAGGGACCCTTTCAAGTCTGAAGTTGGGGGTCGGGCATTATTTCCGTGTTGTCGATGAGATGCAGGATGAAGTGCTGGTCATGTATCAAGAAGCAAAATCGCTGACGAAGGATGCTCTTCCATATGTGCTGAAAAAAGAATTCGAAATGGCGGCGATGTTTGAGAGTCTGTTAGTTCGCTGTGTGGAAAATGGCGAACTGCAGTTATCGGAAAAACAGGTTGAGTTGATCTCA
Source organism: Neobacillus drentensis (assembly GCF_036962125.1). Lineage (GTDB taxonomy): Bacteria > Bacillota > Bacilli > Bacillales > Cytobacillaceae > Neobacillus > Neobacillus drentensis_B. The sequence goes on along the minus strand of NZ_JBALOA010000004.1, from coordinate 76,077 downwards.
CATAACATCATCGTTAAAGGTCAAATGTGGGCGTTCCGACGCTGGGCGCTGCAAAAGTTATATACCCTAGATGAGTATATTGAACTGCAAACGGAGCAATTGTTCCACGGAATTCAAACGTCGACACAAGCAAAGTTGTAATACTGGCAAGTGGCGAACAGGGAATGGAGTTCATTTTTATTAAAAGGGTCTGAAAAGTAACATAGTTTGCATAAAAAGGGGGAGAACGATGGGGAATTATCAGCCAAAGCATCATATTCGTTTTGTTACGGCTTCGAGTTTGTTTGATGGGCATGATGCTTCGATCAATATTATGAGGCGGATTCTGCAGGCGAGTGGGGCGGAGGTGATTCACCTGGGTCATAACCGTTCGGTGGAAGAGGTTGTGAATGCGGCGATTCAGGAGGATGTGCAGGGGATTGCGATTTCTTCGTATCAAGGCGGTCATGTGGAGTACTTCAAATATATGTATGATTTGTTGAAGGAGAAGGGTGCGCCGCATATCCGGATTTTTGGCGGCGGCGGCGGGGTGATTATCCCGCGTGAGATTGATGAGCTGCATGAGTACGGGATTTCGTGGATTTTTTCACCGGAGGATGGCCGCAGGATGGGTCTGCAGGGCATGATTGACCGGATGCTCGAGGAGTGCGATTTTGCGACGGTTCCTGCCGATGTAGCGGAGCAGATGGAGAAGCTGCCGAGCGGGGATGTAAATGCGGTGGCGAAGCTGATTACGATTGCGGAGCTTCATGTCGATGGAAAGAACGAGGCGGCGGCTGCAGCTGAGCAAGTGCTCGATCAGGTGAAGTCGCTTGAGAAGCGGATTCCTGTTGTTGGGATCACGGGGACGGGCGGTGCTGGGAAAAGTTCGTTGACGGATGAATTGATTCGCCGCTTTATTAATGAATTGCCCGATAAAAAGGTGGCGATTCTGTCAGTTGACCCGACGAAGCAAAAGACGGGCGGTGCCCTGCTTGGGGACCGGATCCGGATGAATGCGATTTTTTCGCCGAATGTGTACATGCGCTCACTGGCGACGAGGCATTCAAAAAGTGAATTGTCACTGGCGATAAAGGATGCAGTTGCGGTCACGAAGGCGGCTGGTTTTGACCTCGTCATTGTTGAGACGAGTGGGATTGGCCAGGGGGATGCAGGCATCACGGAGATTTGCGATGTGTCTTTGTATGTGATGACGAGTGAGTTTGGGGCGCCGTCACAGCTTGAGAAGATTGATATGATTGACTTTGCCGACCTAATTGTCATCAATAAGTTTGAGCGTAAGGGTTCAGAGGATGCGAAGCGTCAGGTGCAAAAGCAGTACCAGCGCTCACATATGCTGTTTGAAAAGGACATCGATGACATGCCGGTCTATGGCACGATCGCCAGTCAGTTTAATGATCCGGGCACAAATGGATTGTTTGCAGCGTTGATTGAAAAAATAAATGAGAAACTGTCAACTGATTGGGTGACATCGTTTGGGAAAAATGCTCTTGTTGAAAAGCAGAATGTGATTATCCCAACCGATCGTCGTTATTATTTACGGGAAATTTCCGAAACGGTACGCGGCTATCATAAGAAGGCGGAAGAACAGGCTGAGCTTGCTCGGAAGTTATTTCAGATAGAGGGAGCGATTGCGGCGGTAAGTGATGCGGGTGTGATTGCTGCGTTAGAAGCGGTCAAGCATGAGACGGAAGCACGTCTAACACCGGAATCTAGGAAAATCCTTGCTTCGTGGGCAGAAACGAAGGCTGCGTATGCGGCTGACAAGTTTGTGACGAGAATCCGTGATAAAGAGATTATTACCGTGTTAAAATCAAAAAGCTTATCAGGGCTAGATATACCGAAAGTGGTTCTGCCGCGTTATAAAGATTACGGTGAAATCCTCCGCTGGGTGTACCAGGAAAACGTACCTGGTTCATTCCCGTACACGGCAGGGGTATTCCCGTTCAAGCGGGAAGGGGAAGATCCAAAACGCCAGTTTGCCGGCGAAGGGACACCAGAACGCACGAACCGCCGCTTCCATTATTTATCGAAGGATGATGACGCGAAGCGGTTAAGTACGGCGTTTGATTCGGTGACGCTGTATGGTGAGGATCCGGACCATCGCCCGGACATTTTTGGGAAAGTTGGCGAAAGCGGTGTTAGTGTTTGTACCTTAGATGATATGAAAAAGTTGTATGACGGCTTTGATTTATGTCATCCATCAACATCCGTGTCGATGACGATCAATGGTCCGGCACCGATTATTTTAGCGATGTTCATGAATACAGCGATTGATCAGCAGGTACAGCGGAAGGAAGCGGAACTTGGCCGGGTCTTAACGGTGGAAGAATTCGCGGTGGTTCGTGCCTATACATTAAGGACGGTACGTGGTACGGTTCAGGCTGATATTTTAAAAGAAGACCAAGGTCAAAACACCTGTATCTTTTCAACTGAATTTGCACTGCGGATGATGGGGGATATTCAGCAATATTTCATTGACCATCAAGTGAGGAACTATTATTCGGTGTCGATTTCGGGTTATCATATTGCCGAAGCGGGCGCTAATCCGATTTCGCAGTTGGCGTTCACCTTGTCGAATGGTTTTACTTATGTGGAGTATTATTTGAGCCGCGGTATGAAGATTGATGATTTTGCGCCGAACTTGTCGTTCTTCTTTTCAAATGGCTTGGATCCGGAGTATACCGTCATCGGCCGGGTGGCTCGCCGGATTTGGGCAACGGTGATGCGCGATAAATATAGTGCCAACGAGCGCAGTCAAAAATTGAAATACCATGTCCAGACATCGGGTCGTTCCTTGCATGCACAGGAAATTGATTTTAATGATATTCGGACGACACTTCAGGCGTTAATGGCCTTGCAGGATAACTGTAATTCTCTTCATACAAATGCCTATGATGAAGCGATTACAACGCCAACCGAGGAATCAGTGCGCCGCGCCATGGCGATTCAGATGATTATTACCAAAGAGCATGGCTTGTCGAAAAATGAAAATCCTTTGCAGGGTTCGTTTATTGTTGAGGAATTGACGGATCTTGTGGAGGAAGCGGTGCTCCAGGAGTTTGAGCGCTTGAATGACCGCGGCGGTGTGCTTGGATCGATGGAAACTCAGTACCAGCGCGGTAAAATTCAGGATGAATCGATGTACTATGAGATGAAAAAGCATACCGGTGAATTACCGATTATCGGTGTGAATACGTATTTAAATCCAAATCCTCCGTCTGCTGAAGAAGTCAATAGTATGGAATTAGCACGGGCATCTTACGAGGAAAAGGAATTACAAATTCACAATTTACGAACCTTCCAGGAAAGTCATGCCGGGGAAGCAGGGCAAGCTTTGCAGCGCTTAAAACAGGCTGCAGTCAACAATGGCAACATCTTCGCCGAGCTGATGGAAACCGTCAAAGTCGCCAGCCTCGGCCAAATTACACGCGCCCTTTATGAAGTGGGCGGGCAATACCGAAGGAATATGTAAGATTTTATAGGGTGTCAGGTACCATGTGAAGTTTTCACATGGTACCTGACACCAATTTTTGTAATAAATCTTATTTTATGAGATATTAAATTTTGCGTTTATCTTATATAATCTATTTAGCGTGTACATACTTCTAGGGATTTGGGCAGGTGAGCAAATGAGGATAAGCTATATATTGGTGATTTTAATAGTGTTTGCCTGGCCGCTAAATTATCTCTATCAACGTCAATTAGGAGCAATCTCGTTCTTGCTGCTAGCAATCTTCTTTCTAGTGATATCGCTGAAAGAGCTGAAAAAGCTAAAGGCCGCGAAGAAAAATGATAGTGAAAAAGCACGTCCGCAAAAAATCAAGTGAAACAACCCACTAGCACTAGCATAAACCGGAAGAATTTGTTTATAATGAAGAATATGCTTTCTGGGAGTTAGTCTGCTCTCAAAATCAATTAATTAATAGTCCGTTATCACTCTTCTAAGAGTGTTAAATAGAGAAAGGAAGTGCCTATATTGAGTTTAGCACAATACTCAAAAGAGGAATTACAAGAGTTTTCCCTAATGGAAATGGCGTATGAGTTTTTGAAAAATAGCAAGCAACCGATCGCCTTTGCTGATCTACTTCAGGAAATTAAAAAGGCAGCGGGGATTTCTGATGAGGAAATTCGCACACGACTAGCACAATTTTACACGGACATAAATGTTGATGGCCGTTTTCTATCATTGGGAAGCAATCGCTGGGGACTTCGTGTCTGGTATCCAGTCGATACAGCTGAAGAAGAAGTGGTAGCAGTTGTGAAACCTAAGAAGAAGAAGGCGAAGAAAGTTGTCGACGAAGACGAACTCGAAGATTTCGATGAAGTCGATGATATTGAAGATGACTTTGATGACTTTGACGATGAAGATGATCTTCTAGATGATGAAGAAGATCTTGATCTTGATGAGGACGAAGATCTTGATCTTGACGATGAGGATGTCATTGAGGATGAACTAGACATTGAATTGGATGAAGACGATGATCTTGAAGATGACCTTGAAGAAGAAGAAGAAGTCTTTGATGAGGATGAACTAGAAGAGGACTAATCCACTTGACTTTTGTTCCATGCCCTTGTATTATCTTTTTTGGGCTCCTTAAAAAGAGGACGATACATTATTTACTTATCATACGCTCCCTACCACAGGTAGGCGGGCGTTTTTTATTGTTCAAAAAACTCATGCTTCGCGGAGTTTTTCATTTTTTTTGGGCGTAAGGAAAATATTTTTTTACAAAAACCCTTAAACAAACTGAATAATGTACAAACTGTATAAGAGGGGGAATATTTATGACAAAATATATTTTTGTAACTGGTGGTGTGGTGTCATCACTAGGAAAAGGAATTACAGCAGCATCATTAGGACGTTTATTGAAAAATCGGGGCTTAAGTGTAACGATTCAAAAGTTTGACCCTTATATTAACGTAGACCCTGGAACAATGAGTCCTTACCAGCATGGTGAAGTGTTCGTAACCGGTGATGGCGCTGAAACGGATTTGGACTTAGGTCACTATGAGCGTTTTATCGATATTAATTTAAACAAGTATTCCAATGTAACAACTGGAAAAATTTACTCAACGGTTTTACGTAAAGAGCGCCGCGGTGATTATTTAGGTGCGACCGTCCAGGTTATTCCGCATATCACGAATGAAATTAAGGAGCGCTGCTTCCGTGCCGGCAAAGAAACCAATGCTGATGTCGTGATTACAGAAATCGGTGGTACAGTAGGGGACATTGAATCGCTCCCATTCCTAGAAGCCATTCGCCAAATCAAGAGTGATATCGGCTCGGAAAATGTGATGTACATTCACTGTACGTTAATTCCGTACATCAAGGCAGCCGGTGAAATGAAAACGAAACCGACTCAGCACAGCGTAAAAGAGCTGCGCAGCCTTGGAATTCAGCCAAACATCATCGTGGTTCGGACAGAAATGCCTGTTTCACAGGACATGAAGGATAAGATTGCTTTGTTCTGCGATATTGATGCCAAAGCGGTAATCGAATGTATGGATGCAGATACACTTTATTCAATTCCACTTGCCCTTCAAGAGCAAAACATGGATCAAATTGTCTGTGATCATTTGAAATTGGTGACGAATGAAGCCGAAATGACAGAGTGGAAGGCACTCGTTGACCGTGTGGTTAACCTATCTGGAAAGACGCGGATTGGACTTGTCGGAAAATATGTGGAGCTTCAGGATGCCTATATTTCAGTGGTTGAGGCGATGAAGCATGCCGGTTATGCGTTTGATACAGATGTTGAAATCAAATGGATTAATTCAGAAGATGTGACCCGTGAAAATGTGGCCGAGCTTCTAGATGATGTCGATGGGGTTCTTGTTCCTGGCGGCTTTGGTGACCGCGGGATTGAAGGGAAGATTGAAGCGACTCGCTATGCTCGTGAGCAGAAGAAGCCATTCCTTGGCATTTGTTTAGGAATGCAGTTGGCAACGATTGAATTTGCACGCAATGTTCTTGGATTAGAGGGGGCTCATTCCGCCGAGTTTGTACCGGAAACAGCGTATCCAATCATTGATTTGTTACCTGAGCAGAAGGATGTTGAGGATTTGGGCGGAACCTTGCGTTTGGGTCTATATCCAGCACGTATTATTGAGGGTACGAAGGCGTATGAAGCGTATGAGGATGAGGTTGTTTATGAGCGTCACCGTCATCGCTATGAATTTAACAATCATTTCCGTCAAGAGATGGAAGCAGCAGGCTTTATTTTCTCAGGCACGAGCCCAGACGGACGCTTAGTGGAAATTGTTGAGTTGAAGGATCATCCGTGGTTTGTGGCATCACAGTTCCATCCGGAGTTTGTCTCCAGACCAAATCGTCCACAGCCATTGTTCCGTGATTTTATTAAAGCATCATTGCAGAAGTAAAAATTGATTGGAGCCTGTTCTCTTTTTTAAAGGGAACAGGCTTTTTTTAGAAAGACAGGTCTTTTTTAAAAGGGTAATTTCCAAAATATATCTTTTGCACAAAACCACTCAAAAATGGCACAAAACGTTTGAAAACTCGCACAAAAGGTGGCCAAACTTGCACAAAACCATTAAATTCAGGCACAAAACACCCCGATTTTCGCACAAAAGGTCTCAGACAAGAAAATTGACCCGCTAAAATAAAAAAATCCCTGGGAAATAATCCAGGGCAATAAAAAATCAAAAATTAATCCTCATATTCAGCGAGAATTTCCTCCACTGTAAACTTTAAACCATAATAAACAAACAAAGCGGCCATTGAAGATGGATAGCCATAGCGATTCCCTTCCTCATCCGGGAGCAATCCTTTGGTTAACCGTAAATCTATGACGAGATCAGCTAATTCCTGCAATTGATCTCCTTCAGAAACCACTGTCGCCACAACAACAAGGGGAATCCCCTTATCATTAAGCTGTTTGGCTACCTCAAGTGCTTCCACATCACTTGAATAACGCGTGAACATCAATACACGGTCTGCTTCCGTTAATTCCTCAGCCGACTTAAAAACTCGAACACTCTTAAACGGCTCCGCACCCTCCATCGCCTCGAACTCGACAGCCTTCATTTCCTTTGTCGCGAAAATATATATAGACCCCTGTGCAAGCAAGCGAGCTCCATCTTCAAACGAATATTCTTCCTTTTCCTCAAGCCGTTTGAACAAACCGGTTAATTGGGTGGTAAACATTTTTAACATAAAAACCCTCCTTTTCACCCCTTTATTATAAGCATTTTTTCGATATTGCAAAAATAAATACAAAATCTATAAAAAATAGCAGGAGATTATTTTCCAAATAGAGAAATATAACAAGTGATAGATGTTGGGATAATAAAAAGAGAAAAGTAACCAAGGAAGAGGTGGAGTTATGAAAGAGAAAATTTTAATTGTAGATGATCAATTTGGCATTAGAATTTTACTAAATGAAGTGTTTCAAAAAGAGGGGTATCAAACATATCAGGCAGCCAATGGCATTCAGGCCCTTGAAATTGTGACCAAACATGACCCTGACCTTGTCTTATTGGATATGAAAATCCCTGGAATGGACGGAATTGAGATTTTAAAAAGAATGAAAGTAATTGACCCGGATATCCGCGTGATTATTATGACGGCCTATGGGGAGCTCGATATGATTCAGGAAGCGAAGGACCTTGGGGCGATTACCCATTTTGCCAAGCCTTTTGATATTGATGATATTCGGGCGGCGGTTCGCAAACATATTCCTCAAAAGATGAATTAGGCTCGTTTTTTTTTGTGAAAATATAAAGTAAGTGTGTATAGGTTAAATGTGCACGCTTTCATTATGACAGTTTACAAAACAGCATCAATTTAATGGCATTTCGAACCTTGGTTTGATATGATACATATGAACTTTTTACTGGTTGGATATCTTTTTCAAGTGATACATAATCCGTAAATTTGAGGGAAAACCTTATTATGGAAGGCCATTTTTTAAAAAGATATTGACCTAATTTAAGGAGGAATAGAAATGCCATTAGTTTCAATGAAAGAAATGCTCATTAAAGCAAAGAATGAAGGCTATGCGGTTGGGCAATTTAACTTAAATAACTTAGAATTTACACAAGCGATTCTTCAAGCTGCTCAAGCAGAGAATTCACCTGTGATTCTTGGTGTTTCTGAGGGTGCTGCTCGTTATATGTCCGGCTTCAAAACTGTTGTAAAAATGGTTGAAGGCTTAATGGAAGATTTGAAAATTACCGTTCCTGTGGCAATTCACCTTGATCACGGTTCAAGCTTTGACAAGTGTAAAGAAGCGATTGATGCTGGCTTCACATCTGTTATGATCGATGCTTCTCACCACCCATTTGAAGAAAATATTGAAATTACTTCTAAAGTAGTTGACTATGCGCATTCAAAAGGTGTGTCTGTTGAAGCAGAATTAGGAACTGTTGGCGGCCAGGAAGACGATGTTGTTGCTGAAGGCGTCATCTATGCAGATCCAAAAGAATGTGAAGAGTTAGTTAAACGTACGGGCATTGATTGCCTTGCACCTGCATTAGGCTCTGTTCACGGACCTTACAAAGGCGAACCACACCTTGGTTTTGCTGAAATGGAGGAAATCGGCAAGATTACTGGTCTTCCATTAGTTCTTCACGGCGGAACTGGAATCCCAACAAAGGATATCCAAAGATCTGTTTCTCTTGGAACAGCGAAAATTAACGTAAACACTGAAAATCAAATTGCTTCTGCTAAAGCAGTTCGTGAAACATTAGCTGCATTAACTGAAGAGTACGATCCACGTAAATATTTAGGACCAGCTCGTGAAGCGATCAAAACAACTGTTATTGGCAAAATTCGCGAATTCGGTTCTTCAGGCAAAGCTTAAATACGGGAAAGATGTCGAATGTCTAACAACATTTCATCTTTGTCCCAGTTATGATAAAATGAAACCGTCCTTAGGTAAAAGGGCGGTTTCCGTCTGTAATAAGATATTTGAAAATTTAGTCGAAAACACGAAAAAAGATGAATTTCAAAAAGAAATTGAAAGCTTCTAAAAAGATTGGAATTCCCGTTCAGAAGCATAATTATTCCCATTTCGTGTAAAAATTTTTGCAAGCCATACATGAAAATAGATTTTTGGTGTAAACTAAAGGATAGACAAGCTGTCGGATTTTGACTTTTTATCTTGGAAAAATATACCTAGAGCCTCATTTCGTAATAAGCGGATTGTACCGATTGACTTACAAGGGCTTAGAAGGGAGTCGAATATGGAAAAACTTAAAATTGCGGGTGGATATCCGTTAAAGGGAACTGTTCGGATCAGCGGGGCAAAAAATAGTGCCGTTGCATTAATTCCTGCAACAATTTTAGCGGAATCACCAGTGACAATTGAGGGATTGCCGGACATTTCAGACGTTGAAATCTTGAAGGATCTCCTTGAAGAAATTGGAGGAAAAGTTCAGCTCTCTGATGATGATATGACGGTTGACCCATCTACCATGATTTCCATGCCCCTGCCAAACGGGAAAGTAAAAAAGCTCCGTGCTTCTTATTACTTAATGGGTGCAATGCTTGGCCGTTTCAAAAAAGCAGTGATTGGCTTACCTGGCGGCTGCCATTTAGGACCAAGACCGATTGATCAGCATATTAAAGGCTTCGAAGCACTTGGAGCTCAAATTACCAACGAACAGGGTGCGATTTATTTACGGGCGGACGAGCTTCGCGGGGCCCGTATCTATCTTGATGTCGTCAGTGTAGGCGCTACGATTAATATCATGCTCGCGGCCGTTCGTGCCAAAGGCCGGACCGTGATTGAAAATGCAGCAAAAGAGCCGGAAATCATCGATGTAGCGACGTTGTTAACTAGTATGGGTGCGAAAATCAAAGGGGCAGGTACGGACGTGATCCGCATCGATGGGGTGGATTCGCTCCATGGCTGCCGCCACACGATTATTCCTGACCGGATTGAAGCCGGCACGTATATGATTTTGGGCGCTGCCGTTGGTGAGGGTGTATTAATCGACAACGTCATCCCGCAGCATTTAGAATCATTGATTGCTAAACTGCGTGAAATGGGTGTCCGTGTTGAATCGGGCGATGATCAAGTGTTTGTTGATGGTTCTACGAAACTAAAAGCCGTCGATATTAAAACGCTCGTCTATCCGGGCTTTCCTACCGATTTGCAGCAGCCGTTCACCTCACTTTTGACCAAAGCAACCGGTTCAAGTGTCGTGACGGATACGATTTATGGAGCCCGCTTTAAGCATATCGATGAATTAAGAAGAATGAACGCCAATATTAAGGTCGAAGGGCGCTCAGCGATTATTAATGGCCCGATTCAACTGCAAGGGGCTAAAGTGAAGGCAAGCGACCTCAGAGCAGGTGCCGCACTCTTCATTGCCGGATTGATGGCCGAAGGAATTACCGAAGTAACCGGACTCGAGCACATTGACCGCGGCTACAGCGACCTCGTCGGAAAACTAAACGGCCTCGGCGCCACAGTTTGGCGGGAAGCGTTAACAAAAGAAGAAGTCGAACAGATGAAAAATACTTAGAAAAGCGGAACCACCCCGTTTAGCGGCGTATGTCCTGGAGCGCTTTGACTGAGATAAAGGAANNATTCGATGTTGACTTATCGTAGGGAAAAGAGCGAAGGACACTAGCCGTTGGGGTGGTGGAGCTAGACAATAGAAAAGCGGAACCACCCCGTTTAAGGCGGGGTGCTCCATTTAGATAGATAGAAAAGTGGAGCGTTACAGAAAGCGCTTAACGCTTACAGTATACAGATACAGGAGAAGCCAAGACACAAGGAGAGTTGGGGAACTATGGAGAGAAGTTTATCGATGGAGCTAGTTCGTGTTACCGAAGCAGCAGCACTTGCTTCCGCCCGCTGGATGGGCCGTGGAAAAAAAGATGAAGCTGACGGTGCAGCTACCTCGGCGATGCGTGATGTGTTTGATACGGTACCAATGAAGGGTACGGTTGTAATTGGCGAAGGGGAAATGGATGAGGCTCCGATGCTTTATATTGGTGAAAAACTTGGGACAGGCTATGGGCCGCGTGTCGACGTTGCCGTTGACCCACTTGAAGGCACCAATATTTTAGCATCAGGCGGCTGGAATGCCTTAGCTGTTTTGGCCGTGGCTGATCATGGTAATCTCCTTCATGCTCCTGATATGTATATGGAAAAAATCGCGGTTGGCCCGGAAGCAGTAGGACATGTCGATATTAATGCGTCGGTTTTGGACAATTTAAAAGCTGTCGCAAAGGCGAAAAATAAAGATATCGAGGATGTTGTTGCGACGGTTTTAAATCGCCCTCGTCATGAGCATATCATTGCCCAGCTTCGTGAAGCCGGTGCAAGGATTAAATTGATCAATGACGGTGACGTGGCAGGTGCCATTAATACAGCGTTTGATAACACTGGTGTCGATATTCTATTTGGCTCCGGCGGTGCTCCAGAAGGCGTCCTGTCAGCGGTTGCCTTGAAGTGCCTTGGCGGCGAAATTATCGGGAGGCTTCTTCCGCAAAGCGATGCTGAACTTGAGCGCTGCATCAAAATGGGCCTCGATGTGAATCGTGTCCTCCGGATGGAAGACCTAGTGAGAGGCGATGATGCCATTTTTGCAGCAACAGGCGTCACAGACGGAGAATTGCTTCGTGGTGTTCAATTCAAAGGGTCCTATGGCTCCACGCATTCAATTGTCATGCGTGCTAAATCAGGCACCGTTCGCTTTGTCGAAGGCCGTCACAGCTTAAAGAAAAAACCTAATCTAGTGATTAAATAGACGGTGCCAATAGTAAGGTACCTGACACCATCTGGCGTCAGGTACCCCGCATGGCCACCGTCTCTTAATTTAAATAACTCCTATTACACTCCATTGGAATTTTAAGTAAACTCCAAATTGAACAAATTCCCAATGAATAATAATAGAAATATTAGTTGATTAATTTTTTGCATAGAGGGTAAAATAGTAATTGTTTTATTATGCATTATTTCTGCAATTCTATTCATTTCATTTCTACTTCTATCATTATTCCTCAACTCTCTTAACAATATCTGATTGAAAATAATTAAAGTGTGGTGCACAAATGGACTTAACAATTTCAAGTTTAGAAAATATGAAGCTGAAGGAGCTTTATGAGCTTGCTCGCGAATTTAAAGTGACCTATTACAGCAAATTAACAAAAAAAGAATTAATTTTTGCCATCCTCAAATCACGTGCTGAACAGCAAGGCTACTTTTTCATGGAAGGCGTCTTAGAGATCATCCAATCAGAAGGATTTGGCTTCCTTCGCCCAATTAACTACTCGCCAAGCTCAGAGGATATTTACATTTCTGCATCGCAAATCCGCCGCTTCGACCTTCGTAATGGGGATAAAGTTTCCGGTAAGGTACGACCTCCAAAAGAAAATGAGCGCTACTATGGACTGCTGCATGTTGAAGCCGTCAACGGGGAAGACCCGGAATCGGCCAAAGAACGGGTTTACTTCCCAGGACTGACACCATTATATCCAAACCGTCAGATGAAATTAGAGACCACTCAAAAACATCTTTCCACAAGGATAATGGACGTGATTGCACCGGTTGGTTTTGGACAGCGTGGCTTAATTGTGGCGCCTCCTAAAGCGGGTAAAACAATGCTGTTAAAAGAAATTGCCAATAGCATTACGACGAACCATCCGGAAGTAGAATTAATTATGCTGTTGATCGACGAGCGTCCCGAGGAAGTAACCGACATTGAGCGTTCCGTTGCTGGAGATGTGGTTAGTTCGACGTTTGATGAAGTGCCGGAAAATCATATTAAAGTAGCCGAGCTCGTACTTGACCGCGCAATGCGTTTAGTCGAGCATAAGCGTGATGTCGTCATCCTGATGGATAGTATTACACGTCTGGCTCGTGCATATAACTTGGTGATTCCGCCAAGCGGCCGGACACTTTCCGGTGGAATTGACCCAGCGGCCTTCCACCGTCCAAAGCGTTTCTTCGGGGCTGCCCGTAATATTGAAGAGGGCGGCAGCTTAACGATTCTTGCAACCGCGCTTGTCGATACCGGTTCACGGATGGATGACGTGATTTACGAGGAATTTAAAGGTACGGGTAATATGGAATTGCATCTTGACCGTCAGCTTGCTGAGCGCCGTATTTTCCCTGCGCTTGATATCCGTCGTTCGGGAACACGGAAGGAAGAATTGTTGATTCCGAAGGATCATTTAGATAAATTATGGGCGATTCGTAAATCGATGTCCGATTCACCAGACTTTGCTGAGCGCTTCTTGAAAAAATTACGCCAAACAAAGTCGAATGAGGAGTTCTTTGCCCAATTAGGGGAAGAATTAAAAACAAGACGTTCGTAGTCGGATAGGTCTAGGACAAGCTTAATTATGGACTCTTAGATAAGTTCCTTTTTAATAGGGCTGTGTTAAAAACATATAGTTGATTTTGACACCCTGTTGATTGGAGTGGAAGGCACGAAGACTCCTGCGGGAGGACGGGGCAGGGGAGACCCCGCAGGAGCGAGAAGTGACGAGGAGGCTCCCCGGACCGCCCGCGGAAAGCGAAGTGCCTGGAACGGAAATCAACAGGCCCTTTTAAAGAAGAATCCAACAAATCCCAACTTGCCAAAATAGGTTGCCCTTGTTATAATGGGTGCAGTGTGTTTTTAGTATTTCAGTGCTTGTTTTTTTGACAGGTGCTTTATATAACTCTGTTTCGAAAGATTCAGGGCGGAAGGAGATGAAAAGAATGAAAGCAGGAATTCATCCAAATTATAAAACAGTAACGGTGTCATGTGCATGTGGTAATACATTTGAAACTGGATCTGTTAAAAAAGAAATCCGTGTTGAGACTTGTTCGGAATGTCATCCATTCTATACTGGTCGTCAAAAATTCGCTGAAGCTGGCGGACGTGTTGACCGTTTCAACAAAAAATACGGCATCAAATCAGAAATACCACAACAATAATTGTAAAAAGCACAGGCAAGCAGCAACTTTACTTGCCTGTTTTTTATTTAAATAAATTGATTTTTTCAAATAGATTTTAGGGATTTGCTAGGAAGGAGACGCCGTTTTATGTATTTAATGAAGCAATGCGGATGGGTTGAGGTTATCTGTGGCAGTATGTTTTCTGGAAAATCGGAGGAATTGATCCGCCGCGTAAGACGTGCTCAGTTCGCTAAACAAAAGATTGCGGTCTTTAAGCCGAAAATTGATAATCGCTATCATGATCAATCTGTCGTTTCTCATAATGGATCTTCTTTTCATGCGAAGCCAATTGCTCATTCGATTGAGATTCTTCACCATGTGGAAGCGGATATCGATATTATTGCAATAGATGAGGTGCAGTTTTTTGATGAGGGGATTGTTCGAATTGTGCAGCAGTTGGCTGACAGCGGCCATCGTGTTGTTTGTGCGGGTCTAGATATGGATTTCCGCGGCGAGCCGTTTGGACAGATGCCTGAGTTGATGGCAATTGCTGAAACGGTAACGAAGCTGCAGGCAGTCTGTTCTGTATGCGGTTCTCCATCAAGCCGGACGCAGCGCTTGATTGACGGACATCCAGCTTCCTACCATGACCCAGTGATCCTAGTGGGCGCATCCGAAGCGTACGAGCCTCGCTGCCGCCACCACCACGAAGTCCCAAAAACTGCCGTCTACCGGACAAGCATTGAGCAAGGAGCAACAAATTAATATAAGTTGTCGTCAGTTTACATAATTAGTACCTGACACCAAAAATGATTTAAACACTGTTAAAACTGTCTGAGAAGGGGATTCTCGGGCAGTTTTTTTGTGTTCACTTGGAATTAATTCACTTGTGCTGTTCAGGTCGGGTCCGGGCATGATAGTAATGGAGGTGTAAGATGAAAAAATTATCGTTTTTCTCATTATTTTTGCTGCTCTTCGTTAGCGGCTGTGCTGGGAATCAGGGGGCACAAGGAAATCAGAAGGCATATGACCTACGGAGTGACAATTCGGCCCATAATAATATGTCCATCCAAGGCAACAATGACCGGGATACCTCAATGAATATGTCCAACCGAGGCAAGAATAAGCAGCATATGGTTGAAGATGATATCACAAATCAAAATCCTAATTTCCTCGATTTAAAAGGGACGGGGAGTGGGTCTGAAGCAGGCGGCGCAAAAAATACAGGACAAGACATTGCTAAGGCTAAACATGTCATTGCCGCTTCGGATGAATTTGAAACAGATAATGTCTGGATCAATGGGGACCGGATGTGGGTTACTGTTTATAAAAAAGGAAAGCAGTCAGATCAGGGAAAAAATAAGGCAGAAGCACGATTACACCGCAAGTTGGTTCAGGCCTTGCCGCGCTACGATATTGAAGTACGCGTAAAAGAAAATCGCCGGTAGCATGCTCTGATTATCAGGGCATGTTTTTTCTGTGGTCTGAGCCTGAGTTCCGTTTTATAAATAGGTGTAAATGCAATATTCTTCCTCGAAAAAAATTTCCCCCAAGAATTTGGTTTTGACGGTTGTTTTCACCTATACTATAATTAGAATGTTATGGACAAAAAATTGAGGTGAATAGTCTGTGTTTGATCGTCTTCAATCGGTGGAAGATCGTTATGAAAAGTTGAATGAACTTTTGAGCGACCCACAAATTATTAATGATTCAAAAAAACTACGTGAATATTCAAAAGAACAATCTGATATACAAGAAACAGTACAAACGTATCGTGAATATAAAGACGCGCGCTCGCAACTTCAGGATGCGAAGGCGATGCTGGATGAGAAGCTGGATTCTGATATGCGTGATATGGTCAAGGAAGAAGTCAATGAGCTTGAAGCGCAAATTGTCGAGTTAGAAGCGAAGATGAAGATCTTGCTCATTCCGAAGGATCCGAATGATGACAAAAACGTTATCTTTGAAATCCGCGGGGCAGCGGGTGGCGATGAGGCGGCTTTATTTGCGGGGAATTTATATCGGATGTACAGCCGTTATGCAGAGGCGCAAGGCTGGAAGATTGATGTTCTTGATGCCAATTCAACAGGTCTTGGCGGCTACAAGGAAATTAGCTTTATGATTAACGGCCAGGGCGCTTATTCGAAATTGAAGTATGAAAATGGCGCACACCGTGTGCAGCGTGTTCCGGAGACGGAATCAAGCGGCCGGATTCATACGTCAACAGCGACGGTAGTTTGTTTGCCGGAAGCAGAAGAAGTAGACGTGGAAATTAATGATAAAGATATTCGTTTTGATGCGTTTGCATCGAGCGGTGCCGGCGGACAGTCCGTTAACACGACGATGTCAGCGGTCAGGTTAACGCATATTCCAACGGGGATTGTCGTGTCGATTCAGGATGAGAAATCGCAGCATAAGAACAAGGATAAAGCGATGAAGGTTTTACGTGCGCGTATATATGATAAGTACCAGCAGGAAGCGCAGGCAGAGTATGATTCTGTCCGTAAATCGGCGGTTGGGACAGGGGACCGTTCGGAGCGGATTCGTACCTACAACTTCCCGCAAAACCGGGTGACGGACCACCGTATCGGTTTAACGATTCAAAAGCTTGATCAAATTTTGGAAGGCAAGCTCGATGATATCATTGATGCGCTGATTATGGATGATCAGGCGCGCCGGCTGGAAGATGCCTCAAATGAGTAAAAAAGTATTCGAAGCTCTTCAATGGGCTTCTTCTTTTTTAGGTCCAGCAGGTCGGGATGCCAATGCAGGAGAGCTTTTGCTGCGCCATTTTACTGGGATGAGCCGGGCGCAGTTGTTTGCGAATATGCGCGACGAGTTAGCTCCGGGTGTGTGGGAGGGCTTTGAACAAGCGATTTTTGATCATGCCAAGGGTGTACCGGTCCAGTATATCATTGGTTCGGAGGAGTTTTATGGACGGGAGTTTCTCGTCAATGAAGAGGTGCTGATTCCGAGGCCGGAAACGGAAGAACTTGTGTATGGAGCGCTTCAACGGATCAAGCGATTGTTTGGCGGAGAGAAACAGGTCATCAAGCTCGCTGACATCGGAACCGGCAGCGGCGCCATTGCCATTACCATGAAGCTGGAAGAATCGGAAATTTGGGTGTCAAGTACCCAAAATGGTACGGAAAGTTCTGCGAAGCCAGTGTTAATGGTGTCAGGTACTGATATTGCGGAAACTTCGCTGACTGTGGCGCGGGAGAATGCCGCACGGCTTGGCGCAGAGGTGGAATTTGTTCAGGGCGATTTGCTGGGGACGTTTTTGGAGAGCGGGGCTCGCTTTGATGTGATCCTTTCGAATCCGCCGTATATTCCGCTTGGGGATATCACGACGATGTCGGAGGTTGTGACGGAGCATGAGCCGCACCGGGCGTTGTTTGCCGGAACGGATGGCTTGGATTTTTACCGCCGCTTTATGACGGAGCTGCCCTCTGTGCTAGAGAAGCGCGCGCTGGTTGGGTTTGAGATTGGGGCCGGTCAGGGCGAAGCGGTAGCGGAGCTTTTTCAAAAGGCATTTGCAAACGCGAAGGTTGAGGTTGTTAATGATATAAACGGCAGAGACCGGATGGTGTTTGCTGAAATTGGCTTCGGGGCTTAAGTTCCGGAGCTTTTTTTATTGGATTCTTTTTGCCCAATTGTATGGACTACTTGCGAGAAATTATTTACCCGCTAATCGTGCCCGTCGGCTCGTATTTTCAGAGGAAACGGTCACGAATCCGCTAATTGTGCCCAAAGGCCCTCATTTTCGGAGGGAATG
>NZ_JBALOA010000004.1:0-58344 GCF_036962125.1 Neobacillus drentensis | reverse complement strand
ATACCCGTTAATTGTGCCCGCAGGCTCGCATTTTTGGAGGAAACGGTCACGAATACTCGCTAATCGTGCCCGCTGGCTCGTATTTTCGGTATAAACGGTAATAAATAATAACCACCCATTTTTGTTGGCACTTTTATCTGTATCCTTCTAAAAATATCAAAATTTAATAGTTTAAGATTCTGGCATTTTGTCCAAAATGAAGATATTGAAGGGACGGTGCTAGAATTGAAAAGTAAAATGATTGTTTGGGGATATCTTATCGTTTTATCATTTGGAACGATGTTGAGTTTATATATGCCGAAGACGGAAGCCGCGCAAAAGGAATCGATTGTGATTCCGGGGGAAGCGATTCGGCTCCGGATTCTTGCGAATAGTGATTTTGAAGAGGATCAGGCGATTAAACGGAAGGTCCGCGATGCAGTGAATGCGCAAATTACCTTGTGGGTACAGGATTTAACGTCAATGCAGGAGGCCAAAAAGGTCATTAATGCAAAGCTACCGGAGATTCAAGCGATTGCTGAGAAAGTGGTCAAGGAGCAGAAGTCAGATCAGTCGGTGAAGGTTGAATTTGGGAAGGTTCAGTTTCCAACGAAATTATATGGTCAATATTTATATCCGGCCGGAGAATATCAAGCGATTTTGATTACATTGGGTTCAGGAGAAGGGGCAAACTGGTGGTGTGTGCTCTATCCGCCATTATGCTTCCTTGATTTTTCAAATGGAGTAGCGGTAAGTGATGGTTTTGACGAACAGAAAAAAGCGGTGGCAAAAACGGTAAGTCCGTCAACCCCGGTGACGAAGGTTGAAAAGGTAAAAGAAGTTGCTACTGTGGTAAAGGAGACCAAGGTTGAAAAGAAGGTAGTGGAGGAGAACAAAGAAGTCTCAGTGACGAACGATGAGGGTACCGAAAAGAAGGAATCAGTTTCTGCAAAGATTGAAGAAGAAGTGAAAAGGCCGGAGCGCTTGATTGAAAAAGGGGTTCCTGTGTTTAATGAGATTCAGATGGCGAAAGGGGAAGTAGAAGAGCCGGTGAAAGTCGCTGCGAAAGAAGCACCTGTTTATACTTCCGAAGATGAAAAGCCAGTTGAAGTGAAGTTTTTCGTGGTGGAAATGTGGGAGAAAATGTTTAACTAGACTAGTCCTAGCATAGGGCTGGTTTTTTAATGCCTGTCATGAATAAAATTTACTAGATTTGCGAGTCTAGCGGTTCTATTTTTTCTATTTCATCCATATTCATAGAGTAGAATCTTAAAAAGAGGTGGATAGAATGCAGGCATTGATACGCAGGGCTAATAAAGAGGATTTGGGTAGTTTACGATCGTTTTTATCAAGAGCGAATCTTGGGACGGATGGATTAACGGAGGAAACAGTTGATTATTTTCTGCTGCTAGAAACTGAGGACGGGACGCTAAAGGGTTCGCTTGGGATGGAGGCGTTCACGGAGTTCGGGCTTTTGCGGTCACTTGTCGTGTCGCCTGGACAAGCTGAGAAGGAAATTTTTATTCTTTTTGATCAAATGGTGCAACTAGCGAAAGAAAAAGGGATGAAAGGCTTGTTTTTGGCAACAAATAAGAGCGTGGCCTTACCGTTTTTTGAATTAATGGGCTTTCAGCGAAGTGAACGGGAGGATTTACCTAGCGAATTTTTTCACTCAGAACATATTCGACACGTTTTAAATGTGGATAACTCATTATTTTTGAAATTTTCATTATAATTGTGGATTAATCCACAAAGTTATCCACTTTTTCAAGGAAGTTGTGCACAATTTGTGGATAACACTTGTATTTATGCCCACCTTCTTTTATACTTTCAAACGTATTGAGTGAAAAATATGAGTCTAGGTGACTAAATTCGCCATATTTCGCTAAGAGACTCGTTTGAGATAAAGGTGGATAACTATGAACACAAAAGTCTGGAAAGTGGATAAGTATGTGGATAATCTAGAAAATAATCCACAAGTTGTGGATGCAGCGAATTTTTTACGGGATAACGAAGTGGTCGCTCTGCCGACTGAAACGGTTTATGGCCTTGGCGGGAATGCAGAAAGTGACGAAGCGGTACGGAAAATTTTTGCCGCTAAAGGCAGACCGAGTGATAATCCACTAATTATCCACATAGCCGAGAAAAAGCAGCTACGCTCCTTTGTGGCTGAAATTCCGGAGAAGGCTGAACGGTTAATGGAAGCCTTTTGGCCAGGCCCGCTGACGATTATTTTAAAAAAGATAGACGGTG
Organism: Neobacillus drentensis; assembly: GCF_036962125.1. Classification (GTDB taxonomy): domain Bacteria; phylum Bacillota; class Bacilli; order Bacillales; family Cytobacillaceae; genus Neobacillus; species Neobacillus drentensis_B. The sequence goes on along the minus strand of NZ_JBALOA010000004.1, from coordinate 56,112 downwards.
TTCTTTCTGAAACTGCGACGGCGGGTTTAGCGACGGTTGGGGTTAGGATGCCCGATCACCCTGTGGCGCTGGCACTGTTGAAAAGTTGTGGATTGCCGATTGCTGCGCCGAGTGCAAATAGTTCGGGTAAACCGAGCCCAACCAATGCCGACCATGTCATAGATGACTTAAATGGGAAAATTGCCGGTGTGATTGACGGCGGTGCGACAGGAATTGGTGTGGAATCAACGGTTGTCGATTGTACGGAAGCGATTCCGGTTATCTTAAGGCCAGGCGGTGTAACGAAAGAGCAACTGGAGTCGGTTGTGGGTGAGGTTCATGTCGATGCTGCCTTAACCGATGAGGCGGCACGGCCGAAAGCTCCCGGTATGAAGTACCGCCATTATGCCCCTAATGCCCCGCTTTATATGGTGTCAGGTACCGCAAACTTCCTTCAGAATTTAGTTGAAGAAAAACGGCAGGAAGGTTTGCGGGTTGGAGTTCTGACAACAGAGGAGAATGCGGGTGTGTTTGAGGCAGATGTGGTGCTTGCTTGCGGGAAACGGACGGAACTAGAGACGGTGGCAACCTCGCTTTATGACACCTTACGTAGATTTAATCAGGAAAAGGTGGATGTGATTTACAGCGAAGTCTTTCCGAACACAGGTGTCGGGCATGCGATTATGAATCGCCTTCAAAAGGCAGCGGGCAATAAATTAATAGTAGAATAACCAGTCAGGTTCTCCAGCAAAGGGGGGCCTGTTTTTTTGATTGGTGGGTGTCAGGTACCACAAGAAGACACTTTAACCATTTTATCCATCCCTGGCGGACAGTACCATCAACCTTTAGATGGTGTCAGGTATAAATTTTGTGAGGGGGATTTTGGTGTCAGGTACCCAGATTTTCATGAATTTTAGAAATTAATGAGTATGAAACGAGTTAAAATAGTGTGAGGACATACTCCATTTCAGTTCTCCAACAAGACTTCTAAAATAGTTTGGACGTGCATATGCTTAGGTTAGTTAGTCCAAGGAGGCGGAGTCCGGAATGTCTGAAATGATTAGCGAATTAATAACTCTAATAATAATGGCGTTTGCACTAGGGATGGATGCATTTTCAGTCGGGCTTGGCATGGGAATGTACAAACTCAGGCTTAGAAAAATTTTTAATATCGGAATAACAATCGGTTTATTCCACGTGTGGATGCCGCTTTTAGGATTGATTGCAGGAAAATTTTTATCAGAGAAGTTTGGTGCGTTTGCGACCTTTATTGGCGGATTTCTACTGATTCTACTTGGTATCCAAATGGTGTGGTCGACCTTGAAAAAAGGGGAGGAGAAGGTCATTTCCCCAGTGGGTTTCGGCCTGCTGCTCTTTGCATTGAGCGTAAGTCTGGATAGTTTTTCAGTGGGTCTTACTTTAGGGATTTATGGAGCAAAAACCATTTTGGTGATTCTCTGTTTTGGAATCATAGCCACCGTGCAAACATGGGCAGGATTAATACTGGGCCGAAAGATGCAGGGTTGGGTTGGTGCCTACAGTGAGGCGCTCGGCGGCGCGATTCTCCTTGCTTTCGGGTTAAAGCTGCTAGCCCCGTTTTGGTAAACGAGAAATCGTTGGTCTAATTATGGTAAACTAAAGCTAGATAGTTTTTACATAAGATTTTCGTAAGGAGGTAAAAACATTGCAGCGCATTTTGTTTGTATGCACAGGAAATACATGCAGGAGTCCGATGGCTGAAGCAATATTGAAAAATAAAGAAATGGATGCGATTGAAGTAAGGTCAGCGGGAATTTATGCTGCAAACGGCAGTGAGGCATCCGCACACGCGAAAAAGGTACTGGATGACAAAGGAATCGCGCATAATCACCGTTCGAGTTTGTTGACCCGTAATGAAATCGAATGGGCAGATCTCATCCTTACAATGACGTCATCACACAAGATGGCGATTCTCCAGCAGTACCCGCAAGTAAGCAAGAAGGTATTTACCCTAAAGGAGTACACTGGTGAAAGCTTCAATTCCGATGTAGGCGACCCCTATGGCGGATCCCTTTCCATGTATGAAGCAACTTTTCGCGAACTAGATGAATTAATTAACAAAGTAATTGGAAAACTAAAGTGACGTTAACTTAAACTGGAATGCTCTCTTTCTTTTAAAAGGGAGCTTTTATTTTTGGTAATGGAACTTTATATTTTGGCGACGGTATGTCAAAATGAATCAGAAGAGCGGCTGTACCAGAATGACGTCTGGGCAGGGGCTAAACCTATAAACCAAACGAAAACATTAATAGGAGGTTTTTTTATGAAAGTTGCTTTAGCATCAGATCATGGCGGGATTAATCTTCGGAAGGAAATTGCTAACTTACTCGTAGAACTAGGGATTGAATATCAAGATTTCGGCTGTGACTGCGAAACATCTGTTGATTATCCAGATTACGCCTTGCCAGTGGCTGAAAAAGTGGCGAAGGGCGAATTTGACCGTGGCATCCTGATTTGCGGGACAGGCATCGGGATGAGTATTGCGGCTAACAAGGTGAAAGGGATTCGCTGTGCCTTGGTTCATGATACCTTTAGTGCCAAAGCAACGCGTGCGCATAATGATTCCAACATATTAGCGATGGGAGAACGCGTCATTGGTGCAGGCTTAGCCCGCGAGATTGCTCATGTCTGGCTGACCGGCGAATTTGAAGGCGGTCGCCATGCTGGCCGGGTTGGAAAAATTGGTGAATACGAGGATAAGCACCTTTAATTTGCATGAAGGTGACTGTGGAGTTTACCTCAGAGATAGACATGACGGTTACCGCCATGAACGATGGATGGAATCTGTTTGGGGGGACGGCTTATGATTCAAGCGTGTGAAAAAGAGCTGGAAGCAATTTTAACAGAATTTAAAGAACAGGCTTCCTTTAAAGCGGGGCAGCTGCTTGTGGTCGGCTGCAGTACGAGTGAAGTGATGGGCGAACGAATTGGGACCTCGGGGACAGTTGAAGTTGCTGAGATGATTTTTCGTTGTTTGAAGAAATTCCAAGCGGACACCGGGGTTGATCTTGCGTTCCAATGCTGCGAGCATTTAAACCGGGCCTTGGTCGTCGAACGTGCGGTTGCAGACGCACGGCACTTCGAGGAGGTTTCTGTTGTCCCGGTCCGGAAAGCTGGCGGAGCGATGGCGACCTATGCTTTTGGGGCGTTTGGCGATGCTGTCGTGGTGGAGTTCATCAAGGCGGATGCAGGGATCGATATTGGGAATACCCTGATTGGCATGCACCTAAAACATGTTGCGGTCCCCGTCCGCGTTGCCCAAAAAACGGTTGGACAAGCGCATGTTACCCTCGCAAAGGTCCGCCCCAAACTAATCGGTGGCGCCAGAGCAGTCTACGAACGGGAACAGGCAAACTCGAGCTGTACATAAAACATAAATTTGGTACCTGACACCTTTTTTTGCGACTTGGTGTCAGGTACCATTTTTTTATGGTGTCAGGAACTTTTTTTTTGTAGGCCTGGTACCGTTTTCTTTCTTGTGGTGTCAGGTACCAATCGGAAGGTTAGCATAATTGATATAGTAATTTCATAGGGGCTGTCTATCTTTTTCTTTTTTACTTTGTTGCAAATCGTGATAGAATGAAGAAGGAATTTTCAAAAAGTTATCGGTTGATACATAAAGGGGGATTTTTTGTCATGAAGCATTTGCCTCAAGCGGATGAACAGGTTTTTCAAGCGATTCAAAAGGAATTAGGTCGTCAACGCTCTAAGATTGAATTAATTGCCTCAGAAAACTTTGTTAGTGAAGCAGTCATGGAAGCCCAAGGGTCTGTGTTAACGAACAAATATGCAGAAGGCTATCCTGGCCGACGTTATTATGGCGGCTGTGAATATGTCGATGTGGTTGAAGACTTAGCCCGCAACCGTGCGAAGGAAATTTTCGGAGCAGAGTATGTAAACGTACAGCCGCACTCAGGTGCACAGGCGAATATGGCGGTTTACTTCACGGTCCTTGAGCAGGGCGATACTGTGCTTGGGATGAACCTCTCCCACGGCGGTCACTTAACACACGGAAGTCCGGTTAACTTCAGCGGTATTCAATATAAATTTATTGAATATGGTGTCGATGAGACGACTCACCGCATCAATTATGATGATGTCCGTGCCAAAGCTCTTGAACACAAGCCAAAGATGATTGTTGCTGGGGCAAGTGCCTATCCGCGTGCCATCGATTTTGCGAAGTTCCGCGAGATTGCTGACGAAGTCGGTGCCTACTTAATGGTCGATATGGCGCATATCGCTGGTCTTGTTGCTGCCGGTTTGCATCAAAATCCAGTACCATACGCAGATTTCGTGACAACGACAACACATAAAACCTTGCGCGGTCCACGTGGCGGAATGATTCTTTGCAAAGAAGAATTTGGCAAGAAAATTGATAAGTCTATCTTCCCTGGGATTCAAGGTGGTCCGCTTATGCATGTAATCGCTGCAAAAGCTGTTGCATTTGGCGAAGCCCTGCAGGACAGTTTTAAAGAATATGCAGGTCAGATTATCACTAATGCCAAGCGTTTAGCAGATAGTCTTCAAAAAGAAGGTTTGCAGTTAGTATCCGGCGGCACGGACAACCACCTCTTGTTAGTGGATGTAACGACACTTGGATTAACTGGCAAGGTGGCAGAAAAGGTTCTTGATGAAATTGGGATCACAGTTAACAAAAACACGATTCCTTTTGATCAACAAAGCCCGTTTGTAACAAGCGGTATCCGCATCGGGACAGCAGCGGTCACAAGCCGTGGCTTTGGGGAAGCAGACATGGATGAGATTGCTTCAATCATTGCGTTTACCTTGAAAAACCATGAGGATGCAGCCAAGCTTGAGGAAGCGGCGGGACGTGTCGAAGCTTTAACAAGCAAATTTACCTTATACCCAGAGTATTAAGAAGAAGAGCGAAGACCCTAGCCGTTGTCTAGGTACCTTTTTAATGAAAACAGCAAAGAATCGGCCTAACTATTTAAAGTGGGCCGGTTTTTTTGATTATTTTTTTGAAAAATCTAACTAGTTCACAGAACCGTATTTTGATTTGCTCATTGGATTGTTTTTCTGTAAAATGAGACGAAGTGTTTGTTATTTCAAAATAAAGGGGCGATGATTGTGGCCAAGGTATTCGTATTCGACCACCCATTAATTCAACATAAACTAACTTACATACGTGATAAAAACACAGGAACAAAAGAGTTCCGCGAGCTAGTCGATGAAGTGGCGACACTAATGGCATTTGAAATTACAAGAGATATGCCGCTTGAGGATATCGATATTGAAACACCAGTTTGTCCAGCAAAATCTAAGGTCCTGTCCGGTAAGAAAATCGGGATTGTACCAATTTTACGTGCGGGAATTGGAATGGTAGACGGTATTTTGAAATTGATTCCAGCGGCAAAAGTGGGCCATGTCGGTCTTTACCGCGATCCTGAAACATTGCTTCCGGTTGAATATTATATTAAGCTGCCAAGTGATGTCGAAGAGCGTGATTTCATCGTGGTTGACCCGATGCTGGCAACAGGCGGTTCCGCAATTGAAGCGATTCGTTCCTTGAAGAAGCGCGGCGCAAAACATATCAAATTTATGTGTCTAATCGCAGCACCAGAAGGCGTCGATGCGGTTAAGGCAGCTCATCCGGATGTCGACATCTACATCGCGGCATTAGATGAGAAGTTAAATGACCACGGCTACATCGTCCCAGGTCTAGGTGACGCTGGTGACCGGTTGTTTGGTACGAAATAAGGTTCCTTTTCAAAAAGTCGAGAATATGCTCGGCTTTTTTTGTTTGGGTTTTATGAAAAAGGGTAATTTTCTTTGAAAATTTGATTCAGAATCCATTTTGAAATAAGGAATCTCACAAGGGAGATTTTTAGAAGAAAATGTCTAATGGCATAAAACTACCAAGAATTCGAAAACGAGGAAAACATGCATACTTTCCCCCCTCAATGAAAACGATAGGGAAAAAGGGGAAATCTGCTGATGAAACTACTACTCGCATTACTGCTCGCTTTTCAAACTCCGAAAATACTCATTCATCCATCCATCTCCACACACACGAAGGAGACAACCGCAATTATTATCCTGGATAAACCGCACACCGACGAGGAAATCCGCCAGCTCATCCGTCCCTATAAAGATTTAAAGCTGCGCCGTGTCTATCGCGATGCCATTGATGGCTTCTCTGTTCAAGGCAGCGCTGAAACACTCGCCCGTTTGAAAAGTAGCCAGAAACAAATCGTCAATGTCTCACCGGTCATCCATTACCAAGCTGAAACGGAGGAAAGTGTCAAAATTATTGGCGGGGAGGAAGTCCGTAGTTTTTTTGATAAAAAGAATCAACGGCTGACGGGGAAAGGGATCACGGTTGGTGTCATTGATACCGGTGTCGATTACACCCATCCCGACCTCGAGCGAAACTATGCCGGCGGCCGCGACCTCGTCGACAACGACCGCGATCCGATGGAAACGCTCGCCCTTGGCAAGGCGACGATTCACGGGACCCATGTAGCAGGTATTATTGCAGCCAATGGAAAAATAAAAGGCGTCGCCCCTGAGGCGAAAATTGTTGCGTACCGGGCGCTTGGGCCAGGCGGCGGTGGGACGACGGAACAGGTGCTGGCGGCGATTGACCAAGCCATTAAGGATAAGGTCGATATTGTTAATCTTTCGCTGGGAAATGATATCAACGGACCAGACCTGCCAATCAGCCTTGCCCTCAACCGTGCTGTTGACCGCGGGATTGTGGCGGTAGCGGCCGCGGGAAATTCAGGTCCAGGCGTGTGGAGTGTCGGCTCGCCAGGTACAGCCTCCAAGGCGATTTCGGTAGGGGCATCCACTCCTACCCTTGAAACGCCCTTCATATTAATAGAAGGAAGCAGGGATAGATTTCAAATTGAGCCGCTGGAAGGTTCAGCCCCATGGGCGCTCGACCGCTCCGCAGATATCGTCGATGGCGGCATCGGCAGACCAGATGAATTGAAACATGTCGACGGGAAGATGGTCCTCCTCAAAAGAGGCATCTTAACATTTTCACAAAAAGCTGAGAATGCACAAAAGGCGGGGGCTAAAGCGATCTTAATCTACAATAATATGAGCGGCGGCCGCTTCATGGGGAACCTCGATACTCAGCTGACCATCCCTGTCGGAGCACTCTCGAAGGGTGACGGAGTTATTTTACAAAAAGCAGTAAAAAAACAAACGATCTCGGCACGTGTTTCTGTCAGTGAAGAAAGTGACCAGCTCGCCGACTTCAGTTCGCGCGGACCTGTGACGGGGACTTGGGAAATCAAGCCGGATATTGTGGCGCCTGGGGTGGCGATTAATTCCACGATTCCGGGCGGATATTTGTCGCTGCAGGGAACGAGCATGGCAGCACCGCATGTTGCTGGGGCTTGCGCCTTAATTAAACAGGCGCACCCCGACTGGACGCCAGAGCAAATTAAGGCAGCCTTGATGAATACGGCCAAACCACTGGCAAAGTCAAACGGGGCCAGCCGCTCGCATTTCGCCGCCGGGCAGTCGGCTTCAAGCTCAAACCAGATCCACCGGGACCTTGCCCCGTACCGGACCTATGAACAGGGCGCAGGCCGAATCCAGGTCGATGAAGCGATCAAAACGACTACCCTTGTGACACCAAGCAGTCTAAGATTTGGAAAATTTACGGAGCAGAGCGATGTTCATAAAGTTTATTTGCATGTTGAAAATAAAAGTTCGACCCACCGGCAGCGCTATTCATTTAGGGTCCCGCCTCAGGTCGATGGACTTGACTGGCGGCTCCCGCTTTCGTTTATGCTCGAGCCGAAGGAAGCAAGGGATATCACGGTTGAGTTAACGGTTGACCCACAGGTATTTAAGGGGAAGATTCATGACGGCTATCTTCAGCTCGAGGCCGGCGCAGCAACGATTCGCATCCCCTATCTATATGTGTTGGAGGAGCCAAACTACCCGCGGGTGATGGGCTTTGATTTTGCAAAGGGAGACAAACCAGGGCAGTATCGCTATGAGGTGTATCTGCCTGGCGGGGCGGACGAATTTGGGATTGCGTTGTTTAACCCGGAGGATTACCGTTTTGTTGGCTTTTTGGATACCATCACTGATGTAAAAAAAGGACTGATTCGCCGCGATCTTCTTGACAGCCAGCTTCCAGCTGATGGGACATACTTAGTCAAGGTATTTGCTAAAAAGGCGGGTAAGGAGGATTTTGTGGAGGGGATGATTACAATTGAGGACAGTGAAGAGTAACAAGTTGTTTGGGAAATAATCTTCAAAAAAATCAGCCATGTCCTTCAAAGGACATGGCTGATTTTATTATAATACAGGTCCATTAAATTATACCATTGGTATAAGTGATTGTTCACAAAATAGACACAAAATTAACAAAAATTCTCCACAATTTACAATACAATAAAAATGTTGAGAAAAGTTCTAAATTGGAAAGGTGTTCAGGAAATACTTTGTGGTATAATTCACGTAAATTCATTGACATTGATTGGGTGCTATTGTATGCTAACAAAGGGTGTAAATGAGAGGGTTTTCATGTACATAAATCTATCTAAAGATAGTATTTTGGTGACTGATTTTATTTGCCCGATTGGCATTCTCTTAGAGTGAGGATGTGTTTATATGCGTCAAAACAACCGCAATCCATTACAAGCTATGGCTTTAATGTCCGCAATTGTCTCCCAATTAGTAGGTTCCATTCTAATAGGTATTTTCTCAGGCAGATGGCTGGATCGTTCTCTGGGTACCGAGCCAATTTTCTTAATAATCGGACTGCTTATCGGTCTTGCTGCGGGCACCTATTCCATGCTTCTTTCAATCCGCCATTTCTATTCAGGAGATAAATAACTATGCCAGATTTCAGAGTCATGTACAACAGGCAGCGCAAATGGATTTTTTACTTGTTGTCCATTTATGTTCTAGGCTGGGGCTTCACTTCGTTTCAAACGATATTTTTAGGACTGATACTTGGGACATGCTTCGGTTATCTGAATCTATGGCTCTTGGTAAGAAAGACGGAAACTTTTGATAAAAAGGTAACAGAGGGTAAAAAACCTAAATCCTTAGGATCGCTCTCGAGAATGGCGATGGCTGGAATTGCTGCGTTAATTGCCTTAAAATATCCAGAGCAATTTAATATGGTTAGTTTAGTGGTAGGATTGATGACATCCTATATTGTCATTATGATAGATTATTTTTACCATGCTTTGCATGTACATAAATGAAGCGGAAGCGAGGTGAGTTTACATGGAACATGGTACTCCACAGTTTGAATTTATGGGTCTTTGGTTTAATGCCGCAAATATGCTGATGATTACGGTTGCTAGTTTGATCGTTTTCCTTATTGCTGTTCTTTCTACACGAAAGTTGGCGATGAAACCTACAGGGATGCAGAACTTCTTTGAATGGGTAATGGACTTTGTTAAAGGCATCATCAACAGCACAATGGATTGGAAGGATGGCGGAAGATTCCACATTCTTGGGATTACATTAATTATGTATGTTTTTGTCTCTAATATGTTAGGTCTTCCATTTGCAATTGTGGTTGATGAAAAGCTTTGGTGGAAATCGCCGACAGCTGATCCAATTATCACCCTAACACTAGCAGTTATGGTTTTGGGACTTTCCCATTATTATGGTGTGAAGTTAAAAGGTGTAAAAGGTTATGCAGAAGGTTTCTTCAGTCCAATGAAATTCTTATTCCCATTGAAAATCATTGAGGAATTTGCGAATACATTGACACTTGGTCTGCGTCTATACGGAAACATTTTCGCGGGTGAATTGCTATTATCACTATTGGCAGCCGGATTAGCGCATCAAGGTATTGTCGGCAGAATCGCAGCGATTCCGCTAACGTTGGTATGGCAAGGTTTCTCTGTTTTCGTTGGTACGATTCAGGCTTATATTTTCACAATGTTAACAATGGTTTACTTGGCCCATAAAGTGAGTCAAGACCATTAATAATATACCGTTCATCTTTATGGACAATATCAAAAACTAATATATGTTTTATACATTTAAGGAGGAAAAAAGTAATGACAGGATCAATTGGTGTTTTAGCAGCAGCAATCGCAATCGGTTTAGCAGCAGTAGGTGCAGGTATTGGTAACGGACTTATCGTAGGACGTACAGTAGAAGGTATCGCTCGTCAACCAGAACACCGTGGTTTACTACAAACAACAATGTTTATCGGGGTTGCGTTAGTAGAAGCATTACCGATTATCGGTGTAGTTATCGCGTTCATGGTATTAAATAAATAATTTTAGGTTAATTGACATTGGCGATGATCAACAAATCCTCGCCATTCATTTATGCGTTTTTTCTATCGTTAAGCAACTCTTGAAAGGAGTGAACCGAGGGTGTTAACAAACAATTTGGTATTAGCGACTGCAGCTGAAGGCGGCGGCCACATTAATACTGGAGATATTTTCTTCCAGCTCATCGTATTCCTTATTTTATTAGCCTTGCTCAAGAAGTTTGCATGGGGTCCGTTAATGGGCATTATGAAACAACGTGAAGAGCATATTGGTAATGAAATTGGTGCGGCTGAAAAAAGCCGTTTAGAAGCAGAAAAGATTTTACAAGAACAAAGAAATCTTTTAAAAGAAGCTCGTAATGATGCACAAAGCTTAATTGAAAGTGCAAAAAAGCAAGGCGATATTCAACGTGAAGAAATTATCGCGCTCGCTCGCACTGAGGCGGACCGCATTAAGGATGCAGCGAAACTTGAGATTGAGCAGCAAAAAGAAAAAGCAGTTGCCGCGATTCGTGAACAGGTTGCGTCTCTGTCTGTAATGATTGCTTCTAAAGTCATTGAGAAAGAAATCACAGCAGCAGACCAAGACCAGCTAATTAACGAATACATTAAAGAGGCAGGAGAAGAGCGATGAGCAACTCTATAGTAGCTAAGCGCTACGCGTTGGCTCTTCTTAAAATTGCGAAAGAAACGGATTCGCTCGGAGTTATTGAAGAAGAACTTCGTGTAGTGAAAGAAATTGTACAATACAATCCTGAATTTAAAGCCATCTTAAGTTCTTCTAAGCTTTCAATTGAAAAGAAAAAAGAGATTATTAAGGCTGCTTTCATATCAGTTAATGTAAATGTACTGAATACACTGTTGATCTTAATCGACCGCCACCGTGAAGACCAAATCATTGATTTGGCAAATGAATTTTTAGAGTTAGCAAATGAAGAGATGGGCATTGCCGAGGCGGAAGTTTACAGCACACGTGCATTAACGGATGCGGAACGCGAAGCGATCTCAGCTGTATTTGCAGCTAAAGTTGGCAAAAAGTCACTAAAAATCGAAAATATCGTAGATTCCCATTTGCTAGGCGGTATTCGCCTTCGGATTGGAAATCGTATATATGACGGGTCGTTAAGAGGTAAACTCGATCGTTTAGAACGTAAATTGTTAAGCTAGATTCGAAAGATTAGGGGTGAAACTCATGAGCATCAAAGCTGAAGAAATTAGTGCCCTGATAAAAAAGCAAATTGAAAACTATCAGGCGGAGATTCAAGTGACTGATGTCGGTACAGTTATCTCGATTGGTGACGGTATCGCACGTGTTCATGGCCTCGACAATGTCATGGCTGGAGAACTTGTTGAATTTTCAAATGGCGTTATGGGTATGGCACAAAACCTTGAAGCAAATAACGTTGGTATTATCATTCTTGGACCTTTCACTGAAATCAAAGAAGGTGACGAGGTTCGCCGTACAGGACGCATCATGGAGGTTCCTGTTGGTGAGGAACTAATTGGACGTGTTGTAAACTCGCTTGGACAACCAGTTGATGGTATGGGTCCAATCAATACAACAAAAACACGCCCTGTTGAAGCGGTCGCTCCAGGCGTTATGGCTCGTAAATCCGTTCATGAGCCATTACAAACAGGGATCAAAGCGATTGACGCTCTTGTGCCAATCGGCCGTGGTCAACGTGAGTTAATCATCGGTGACCGTCAAACAGGTAAAACATCTGTTGCCATCGATACAATTTTGAACCAAAAAGGTCAAAACATGATTTGTATCTATGTTGCGATCGGTCAGAAAGAATCTACCGTTCGTAATGCTGTAGAAACACTTCGTAAATATGGCGCATTAGAATACTCAATCGTTGTTACTGCATCTGCATCACAACCTGCTCCATTGCTTTACTTAGCACCATACTCTGGTGTGGCAATGGCTGAAGAGTTTATGTATGCTGGCAAACACGTATTGATCGTTTATGATGATCTTTCTAAACAAGCAGCTGCATACCGTGAGCTTTCCTTGCTGCTTCGTCGTCCTCCAGGTCGTGAAGCTTATCCAGGGGATGTATTCTACTTGCACAGCCGCCTTTTAGAGCGTGCCGCAAAAATTAACGATACACTTGGGGCTGGTTCGATCACTGCGCTTCCGTTCATTGAAACGCAAGCAGGCGACGTTTCCGCATATATCCCAACAAACGTTATCTCAATTACTGATGGACAAATTTTCTTACAATCTGACTTATTCTTCTCCGGTGTACGTCCGGCGATCAACGCTGGTCTTTCCGTATCACGTGTAGGTGGATCTGCACAAATCAAGGCCATGAAAAAGGTATCTGGTACCTTGCGTCTTGACCTTGCCTCATACCGTGAATTAGAAGCATTTGCTCAGTTTGGGTCAGACTTAGATAAAGCTACTCAAGCGAAACTTGCTCGTGGTGCCCGTACGGTTGAAGTTCTTAAACAAGACCTTCATAAGCCACTTGCAGTTGAAAAGCAAGTAGCAATCCTTTACGCATTAACACGCGGCTTCCTTGATGATATTCCATTAGAGGACATCAGTCGTTTTGAATCAGAATACCTTAATTGGTTAGACCACAACCGCAAAGAGTTGTTAGACCATATTACAAAAACGAAGGATCTTCCTTCTGATGACGATATGGCTTCTGCAATCAACGCCTTCAAAAAGACGTTTGCAGTTTCCGAATAATAGGGTCTGACATATTGAACGGTGAGGGCGTGCGGTCCGCCGCGCGTTCCAAACCAGACATTCTTTGAAAAAGGGTGGTGAGAACCTATGGCTTCATTACGTGAGATAAAAACTCGTATTAATTCAACGAAAAAGACGAGTCAAATAACGAAAGCAATGGAAATGACTTCTGCTGCAAAGTGGAATCGTGCTGTCGTCAATGCAAAAGCATTTGTTCCTTATATGGAAAAAATCCAAGAAGTAACAGTGTCGATTGCATTAGGCTCAGGCGGCGTGAATCATCCTATGCTGACAAGTCGGCCAGTTAAGAAAACTGGTTATATTGTGATGACTTCTGACAGCGGACTTGCTGGTGCATTTAACAGCAACGTGCTGCGTCGCGTTAGTCAAACAATCCAAGAGCGTCATAAATCGAATGATGAATTCGCCATCATTGCCATCGGTCGTGTGGCTCGTGACTTTTTTGTCAAGCGCGGCATGAATGTAGTCCTTGAGACAATCGGGATTCCAGCTCAGCCAAACTTCGCTGACATTCAAGACATTACCCGTGCAACCGTGGGCATGTTTGCCGATGGAACGTTCGATGAACTATATGTCTATTACAGCCATTACCTAAGTGCCATTTCTCAGGAAGTCCTTGAGAAGAAGCTTCTTCCACTAACGGACTTAACCGCTTCTAATAAGCTCATTTCCTATGAATTTGAGCCATCTGCAGAAGAAATACTAGAAGTTCTCCTGCCACAGTATGCGGAAAGTTTGATTTACGGTGCCCTTCTTGACAGCAAAGCAAGTGAGCATGCTGCCCGGATGACCGCAATGAGAAATGCAACAGATAATGCAAAAGAATTAATCAATCACTATACATTAGTATTCAACCGCGCCCGTCAAGCGTCGATTACTCAAGAAATCACAGAAATCGTCGGCGGTGCGGCAGCGTTAGAATAGGAAAAGTGGTTGTTCTAATCTGGTGCCTGACACCAGTTAAACCTTTTTTATAAAAATGAACCCGATTTAGCGGGCTTGATTAGATCGAGTAGGGAGCGATTATGGCGTTCCCGACTCATTTTGTTCAGGATAGAACAATTCGCGTGACCACACTGCGTTCATTTTTTAAAAAATGCAGTTGGTGGTTTTTCGCGAAAGAGTAAGTTAGGAGGGAAAACGATGAGCAAAGGACGCGTTCTTCAGATTATGGGTCCGGTAGTTGACGTTAAGTTCGAAAGCGGTCATCTTCCTGCGATTTATAATGCGTTGAAAATTTCAAGTAAAGCGAGTAATGCATCCGAAGTTGATATCAACATTACCCTTGAAGTAGCTCTTCATTTAGGTGATGATACGGTTCGTACGATTGCGATGTCAACCACTGATGGTTTAACTCGTGGAATAGAAGTTGAAGATACTGGTGCACCTATTTCTGTACCAGTTGGTGATGTAACCCTTGGCCGTGTATTTAACGTGTTGGGTGAAACGATTGACCTTGCGGCTGATATTCCTGCAGGTGAGCGTCGTGATTCAATCCACCGTGAAGCGCCAACATTTGAAAATCTTTCTACGCAGGTAGAAATTCTTGAAACTGGAATTAAAGTAGTAGACTTACTTGCTCCATATATTAAGGGTGGTAAGATCGGACTATTCGGTGGTGCCGGTGTAGGTAAAACCGTTTTAATCCAGGAATTGATCAACAACATCGCACAAGAGCACGGTGGTATTTCCGTATTCGCCGGTGTTGGTGAGCGTACTCGTGAAGGGAATGACCTTTACCACGAGATGACGGATTCAGGCGTTATTAAGAAAACAGCGATGGTATTCGGACAAATGAACGAGCCGCCAGGCGCACGTATGCGTGTTGCTTTAACTGGTTTGACGATGTCTGAGTATTTCCGTGATGAGCAAGGACAAGACGTGTTGTTCTTCATGGATAACATCTTCCGTTTCACGCAAGCAGGTTCTGAGGTTTCCGCGCTACTTGGCCGTATGCCATCTGCCGTAGGTTACCAGCCAACTCTTGCCACTGAGATGGGTAAATTACAAGAGCGTATTACTTCTACAAATTTAGGATCAGTTACATCAATCCAAGCGATTTATGTACCAGCCGATGACTATACGGATCCGGCTCCGGCGACTACATTCGCTCACTTAGATGCAACAACAAACCTTGAGCGTAAGCTTTCTGAGATGGGTATTTACCCAGCGGTGGATCCTTTGGCCTCAACTTCTCGTGCCTTGTCACCTGATATTGTTGGCGAAGAGCACTACAATGTAGCGCGCCAAGTTCAATCAACTTTACAACGTTATAAAGAGTTACAAGATATCATCGCGATCCTTGGTATGGATGAATTAAGTGATGATGATAAGTTAACGGTACAACGTGCGCGTCGTATCCAAGTGTTCTTATCTCAAAACTTCCACGTTGCTGAGCAGTTTACTGGCCAGCCAGGTTCTTATGTACCTGTTAAGGAAACAGTTCGCGGTTTCAAAGAGATTCTTGAAGGTAAGTATGACCACCTTCCAGAAGATGCGTTCCGTTTGGTTGGACGTATTGAAGATGTGCTTGAGAATGCAAAACGTATGGGCGTTGAGGTCTAAACTGAGCCTGGAGGGTAAAAAATGAAGACGATTAAAGTCAGTATTGTTACTCCCGATGGCCCGGTGTATGAATCAGATGTAGAAATGGTTAGTACCAAGGCAACGAGTGGCGATTTGGGGATTTCCCCTGGCCACATGCCGTTGGTTGCCCCGCTGGAGATTACTTCTGTTCGTCTGAAAAAAGACGGTAAAACGGATTTTGTTGCGGTCAGTGGTGGATTTTTAGAGGTCCGTCCTGATCAAGTGACGATTTTAGCTCAATCAGCGGAAACTGCTTCTGAAATTGATGTGGAACGTGCCCTAAGAGCGAAGGAACGCGCCGAACAGCGTATGAAAGATCAGCATGTTGAGCATATTGATTTCAGACGTGCTGAGCTCGCCTTACAGCGTGCCATCAATCGCCTCGCCGTATCGGAAAGAAGAATGTAGTATTTTAAAACCCCTTTGGTGGCAACTTTTATGTTGTCGGTGGAGGGGTTTTTTTGTGTTTGGAGGGAGATGGTTTCTAGCTTATTCAGGGTCGGGATAGCTGTTTACCTTGCCAGTCTTGCGACTGGCTTTTTGGTGGTGGGAATGCTGGATTTGTGGAAGTGCAGATAAATCGTTTTTCGGAGAAATTTAGGGGTAGTATTTTTATAAAAAAAGGTAATTTTTGAGGTTTTGGGAATGGAATTTTAGTGGTTGACTCAAAATTAGGAGGGAAAGTTAGTTGGGCCAGTCTTGCGACTGGCATTTGAGGTATGGGAGAGTCATTGTGAAGGAAAGTGGCAGATAAAATGTATAACGGCGGGTTACTTTGAATTTGTGGGGATTTATTACTTATGCCTTCGGTCTCAATCGATTGATTACATGTCTTAAAGCTGGAATTTTGCATGAATTTTATGTGTGTGAATATGATGGTAGAGGGACATGTTGACATAATGTGAGGATTGTTCTGATTTAGATGGTGAATTACTTTTTTAGAAGAATATAATGCCGGTTAAAAAAGAGAATTTTTATGAATTTTTTATGACAAATCTCACTGACATTGTTCACATTTTGTTGTTAAATAGGGGTTGTTGTCGAATTTATTTGGTGTTTTGTGGTTCTTGCGAACCTTTACTAGGCACGTCATCTTCCGCTCACGCTCCAGAACACGTGCGCTAAAACCCTTCCTATTAATATAGTTTGGCAGGTTCGCTCTTGCGTCATCTCTGATGTTATTCAAGGATGTACCACTGCGAGATCACGCAAACGCTCAGAGGAGGGGACCCGTGTCGACTAGACTAGTTCGGGTGTAAATTGTAATTCACCGCCGGCTGCTGTCGCATCCTGCGCTTCAGCTGTCGCTGAAGCTTGCAAAAATTTCCCAATTTCAGTCTCTTTTGAGAGCGAGCTCTCAAGAGTCTGAAATTGGGAAATTTTCGCGGCGATGAATTCCAATTTTTATGAATATGGCTTGTCGACACGGGTTTGTAACAATGCTATAATGAATTCGGTTACAATATTCATTAGTATGAAAATTTACAACATTGGAGGGGATGGACATGGAACTTCTAAATGTATATCAGAATAATTATCTGATTGTTTTTGCGTTTCTATGTCTTGGGGTGCTGCTGCCTGTGGTGGCGTTATATTTAGGTAAGCTTCTGCGTCCGCATAAACCGAGTGATGCGAAGTATACCACATATGAGAGCGGTATTGAGCCATTTCACGATTCCCGTGTACAGTTCAATGTCCGCTATTATATTTTTGCCCTAATGTTTGTTATTTTTGATGTAGAAACCGTGTTTTTATATCCATGGGCGGTGGCCTATGATAAGTTAGGGATTTTTGCGCTTATCGAGATGTTGATTTTTGTTATTATGTTATTAATTGGCCTTGTGTATGCCTGGAAAAAGAAGGTGCTACGATGGAATTAAAACTAGATGGCATTTCACCACAAGAAATGGCTGAGTTACAGCGAAATGTGTTTATGACTACCCTAGAGCAAATTAAAGCTTGGGCTCGGAGCAGTTCGATCTACCCAGTTACATTTGGTCTGGCTTGTTGTGCGATTGAGATGATGGGTGTAGGTGGTGCAAACTATGACCTAGACCGTTCTGGTTCGTTTTTCCGGACGTCGCCGCGTCAGTCGGATTGTATGATTGTGTCTGGAACGGTGACGAAGAAGATGGCACCAATTTTACGAAGATTATATGATCAAATGCCTGAGCCAAAATGGGTAATTGCGATGGGTTCTTGTGCGACAGCAGGTGGGCCGTATGTGAAATCTTATTCAGTCGTAAAGGGAGTCGATCAAATCGTTCCTGTCGATGTATACATACCTGGATGCCCTCCAAATCCAGCCGCTTTAATTTATGGAATCAATAAATTAAAGGAAAAGATTCGCTATGAAGCGAAGACTGGGAAGAAGGTGATCTAACCGATGAGTGGGGAAAAGGATCTTGAGCAGTTAAAAAAAGAAGCGGTCGCAAAAGCGAAGGCTGCGGCGGCTGCGAAACGGGCGGCAAAGGCCGCAGGGGAAACCGTGCCAGCTCCGAAGCAGGAGGAAAAACCAGCGGAAGAGCCTGTTAAAGCTGAAACGTCAGCACCAGCAGATGACGCAGATGATCTCGCGAAGCGAAAAGCTGAGGCGGTCGCGAAGGCAAAGGCGGCAGCTGCAGCGAAACGGAAAGCGATGGAGCAAGGCGGCACTTCAGCCCCAGCCGAAGAAACCGCGCCAGCAGAACCGTCAACACCAGCATCAGATGATAGTGATGATCTCGCCAAGAAAAAGGCCGCGGCCGTTGCGAAAGCGAAGGCGGCAGCCGCAGCAAAACGAAAAGCGATGGAGCAAGCAGGTGGAAACGCTCCAGCCGAAGAATCGGCGCCAGCAGAACCAGCATCAGACGATGGCGATGATCTCGCCAAGAAAAAAGCAGCGGCTGTAGCGAAGGCAAAAGCGGCGGCAGCGGCAAAGAAAAAAGCGATGGAACAAGCAGGCGGAACAGCTCCAGCTGAAGAAACTGCACCAGCCGGGGAAGATGACAAAGCGAAAGCGGCAGCAGCTGCCAAGGCGAAAGCAGTAGCCGCAGCAAAAGCAAAGGCAGCCGCAGCGGCAAAAGCAAAAGCTGCAGGAGCCGGAGCAGATGCTGTTGCGGGTGGGGATGACGAAAAGGCGAAAGCAATCGCGGCAGCGAAAGCGAAAGCAGTGGCAGCAGCGAAGGCCAAAGCCGCAGCAGGTGGAAAAGCGGATGATACCGCCGCACCAGCAGCTGCAGAAGCACCATCACCAAACCAGTCATACCTCGATAAATATGTGAAGGTAATAACTGAACATTTGGGTTCTGATGTTTTAGAAGATTCTTATATTAATAAACTTTCTAAGGATGTTCCAACCCTTGTGGTGAAGCGTGATACATATTATAAAGTAGCTCAATTTTTAAAATATAATGAGCTCTTAGGATTTGATTATTTATCAGAGCTTCATGGGACGGACTTTGTCACACATATGGAAGTATATGTTCACTTGTACTCATACAAAAACCGTCAGTCTGTTGCCTTCAAGGTGAAGATTGACCGCAGCGAACCAACAATCGAGTCCTTGCAGCCGCTTTGGGCAGGCGCTGAATGGCCTGAATGCGAAGCCTATGATTTACTTGGAATCAAGTTTCCAGGACATCCGAACTTACGACGCATCTTGCTTGGCGAGGAATGGGTTGGCCATCCACTGCGCAAAGATTACGAGCCGTACGACGTGGAGGTGTAACCAATGATCAGAACAGAAGAAATGATATTAAACGTCGGTCCTCAGCATCCAAGTACGCACGGAGTGTTCCGTCTGGTCGTTAAAATTGATGGGGAAATTATTACCGAAGCCACACCTGTCATCGGATACTTACACCGTGGGACAGAAAAATTAGCGGAAGACCTGCAATACACGCAGATTATTCCATATACCGACCGGATGGACTATTTGTCTTCGATGACGAATAACTATGTCATCTGTCATGCCGTTGAAACGATGATGGGGATTGAAGTTCCGGAACGGGCTGATTTCCTGCGCGTGATTGCGATGGAATTGAATCGGATTGCCAGCCACCTGGTCGCTTGGGGTACGTATATCCTTGACCTTGGTGCAACGAGTCCGTTCATCTATGCCTTCCGCGATCGTGAAATGATTATCAATATGTTAAATGAGTTGTCAGGGGCACGCTTGACCTTCAACTATATGCGAGTTGGCGGAGTAAAGTGGGATGCACCTGAAGGCTGGATTGAAAAAGTAGGCAGTTTTGTTCCATACCTGCGCGGCCAGTTGAAAGGCTATCACCAGCTTGTGTCTGGAAATGAAATCTTCCTTGACCGGGTAAAGGGCATTGGGAAATATACGAAAGAAGAGGCCATTCAATATTCGTTGAGCGGACCGAATCTGCGCAGTACCGGTGTGAAGTGGGATCTTCGTAAAGATGAACCATATTCAGTTTATAACCGTTTCAAATTTGATGTACCAACGTCTGAGGAAGGCGATTGCTTGGCCCGTTACCATTTGCGCTTGGCTGAGATTGAAGAATCCTTGAAAATCCTTGAACAAGCGGTGGAACAATTCCCAGCAGAAGGACCGATCATGGCAAAAGTGCCGAAGATTATTAAGGCACCTAAGGGAGAAGCCTTTGTCCGAATTGAATCACCACGCGGAGAGATTGGCTGCTATATTTATAGCGACGGTAAAAAAGAGCCGTACCGCTTGAAGTTTAGACGACCATCCTTCTATAACCTGCAAATTCTCCCGAAACTATTAAAGGGTGAAAATATTGCAAACATGATTGCTATTTTAGGGGCAGTGGATATTGTCCTTGGGGAGGTTGACGGCTAATGATAGAAGAATTGCTCCAGTCAAGTCCGGGTTGGGCTAACTTTGGAATTTTCTTTTTACTCGGCGCTGTCTTGCTTTTAATCGTATTAGGATTCGTTACCTACGGAATTTTAGCAGAACGAAAAGTTTTAGGTTACATGCAATTGCGTCATGGTCCAAACCAAGTCGGCGGTAAATGGGGACTATTGCAAACCGTCGCTGACGTTCTCAAGCTGTTACTTAAAGAGGATATTATTCCAAAAGCAGCTGACAGACCATTATTTATCATTGCACCAGTCATTGCCTTCGCACCGTCGTTTATGGTTCTCGCAACGATGCCGTTCACGGATGCGTTTCAGTTCGCTGATATCGGTGTCGGACTGCTTTACTATATCGCGGTGAGTGGATTAACCACGTTCGGCATGCTGCTTGGCGGCTGGGCCTCGAATAACAAGTACGCCCTCTTAGGAGGCATGCGTGCTTCAGCCCAGATGATTTCTTACGAAATCCCGTTGGTTATGTCCGTATTAGGCGTTATTCTTTTAACAGGAAGTTTAAATCTAAATGATATGGTCGAAGCACAAAAACATGGCTGGTTCATTCTTTTGCAGCCAATCGGCTTCATCGTCTTTTTCATTGCATCAATTGCCGAATTAAACCGGACACCATTTGACCTGCCGGAATCGGAAAACGAACTAGTTGCTGGTTACCACGTAGAATATACCGGATTCCGCTGGGCCTTCTTTATGCTCGCAGAATATGTGTATTTATTCGCAATGTCGGCGCTAATTACTGTTGTTTTCCTTGGCGGCTGGCTGGCACCAATCAGCTTCTTGGGCTTTATCCCAGGTGCAGTCTGGTTCGCGATTAAATTTAGTATCGTTGTTTTTATTTATATCTGGCTGCGGGCAACCTTACCGCGTTTCCGCGCCGACAAACTGATGGAATTTGGCTGGAAAGTTCTCCTGCCAATCGCACTTGCGAACATTTTCCTAACAGCCTTAATCAAATCGTTATTCTTCTAAGGGGATTCGTGTGAATGTTAGAGCATTCACATGGTACCTGACACTAATAATCATCTTTAAAATGTAAAAGGGGTGAAAAACGTGCTTGGAGTATTTAAAGGCTTGAAATATACCCTAAATAACTTGACGAAGGAAAAGGTTACGTATGATTATCCGAACAAGCCGATTCCACTGCCAGACCGCTTCCGCGGGATTCAGAAGTTTTATCCGGAAAAATGTATTGTTTGCAATCAGTGCATGAACATCTGCCCAACTGAATGTATTAATTTAACGGGTAAAAAACATCCAGACCCAGCGAAAAAAGGAAAAATCATTGATACCTATGATATTAACTTCGAAATCTGCATCCTTTGTGATCTATGTACAGAGGTATGCCCGACTGAAGCGATTATCATGACCAATAACTTCGAGCTCGCTGAATACAGCCGTGACATGTTATTTAAAAACCTAGAATGGTTAGATGAAAACGACGAAAACATACGGCAGGTGAATAAACCATGACCTTTTCGGGGGAATTCCTCGCCTTTATGGGGCTCGCACTAGTCGCCATTATCGGCGGTGTGCTTCTATTAAACCTTACCAAGGTTGTTCATATGGTCGTTTCACTGATCTTCACCTTTGTAGCAATCGCTGGTATCTACGTGCTGTTGTCCGCTGAATTTGTGGCTGCGGTGCAAATCTTAATTTATTCGGGTGCGATTACGATCATTATGCTGTTTGGAATCATGTTAACTAAGCATAGTGATGAAGAAGAACCGAAAACAGGTAAATGGAGAAAAATCCTTGTCTTCTTAGGGATTGTCGGCTTTGCGGCTGCTGTTTACCTTGGCATTTACGATTTCAATATCGAACAAGTTCCGACCACCCTGCATGAAAATAACACAATGCAAATCGGTAAAGCACTTTACTCGAAATATATCATTCCGTTTGAGTTAACGTCTGTTTTACTATTAGTCGCCTTAGTTGGTTCGATTATTTTAGCAAAAAACGAGAAGAAGGAGGCGGATGACAAATGAGTTCCGTTCCCGCTTCAGCCTTCCTGGCCCTTGCACTCATCTTATTTTGCATCGGCTTATACGGTGCACTGACTAAAAGAAATACAGTCATTGTCCTGATTTCGATTGAATTAATGCTGAACGCCGTGAATATTAATCTCGTCACCTTCAGCAAATATGGTTTGAATCCGTCAATCACAGGCCAAATCTTCGCACTGTTCGCCATCAGCGTCGCAGCAGCCGAAGCGGCCGTCGGTCTAGCGATCCTCATCTCGCTTTACCGTGCAAGAAAAACCGTCAACATCGACGAAATGGACACAATGAAAAACTAAACAAAAAATATTTTATATTTTTTAATTGGGTGTCAGGTACCACAAAAAGACACTTCGCTTCTTTTGTCCACTGTGGACGGACACTGCGCGTTTAGTGATAGGTAGTACATTCCACACGGACATAATGGCGATTTTGTCCACGAAGGGTGTCAGGCACCATAAAAAAGACAAAACTGACTTTCAACAATATTCGAATGGTGATGTTTGTGTCATTCGAAAGGGGATAGTGATAATGATGGAGAATGCATGGCTCATACCGCTTTTCCCGCTATTATCGTTTTTGATCCTTCTTCTTTTCGGGAAGCGACTGAAGGAAGCAAGTGCGTATGTGGGGATTCTTCTCACATTGGCTTCGCTTGTCTACTCAATCCTAGTCTTATTCGAGCGCTTCAGAGAGCCAACCTATGTCACGAAGTTTGACTGGCTCACGATAGGAGATATGCATCTAACAGCGGGTTTTGAAGTGAATCAATTAAATGCATTAATGCTGTTTATCGTATCGCTCGTAAGTTTCTTAGTACATACCTACTCCAAAGGTTATATGCAAGGGGACGAGCGGTTTCCGGTATTCTATGCCTATTTAGGATTATTTACGTTTGCAATGCTCGGACTGGTTATTTCGCCAAACTTGCTGCAAACTTATATTTTCTGGGAACTTGTCGGCGTTGGTTCCTTCTTATTAATCGGTTTTTATTTTTATAAACCAGAAGCAAAGGCGGCTGCTAAAAAAGCATTCATTATGACCCGAATCGGGGATGTGGGCTTATTTATCGGCATGATTCTGCTATTCTGGGAAACCAAAAGCTTTGAATATAGTGATATTTTCGCTGCAGTCGAAGCGCATGCGGTGTCAGGTACCATGATCACCTTAACGGCCATCCTGATTTTCATTGGAGCGGTTGGTAAGTCGGGTCAGTTCCCGCTCCACACATGGCTTCCGGATGCGATGGAAGGTCCAACACCTGTTTCGGCCTTGATCCACGCGGCGACGATGGTTGCGGCTGGGGTTTACTTGGTGGCGGCACTGTTCCCACTATTCGCAGCAAGCAATACGGCACTTATGACGATCGCAGTAATCGGTGCGTTTACCGCAATATTTGCTGCAAGCATTGGTCTTGTGCAAACAGATATCAAACGCGTACTCGCGTATTCAACCGTTTCACAGCTTGGCTACATGATGCTTGCCCTAGGTTCTGCCGGCTATGTAGCGGGTGTATTCCACCTGATGACACACGCGTTCTTCAAAGCGCTTCTATTCTTAGCAGCAGGTTCTGTCATTCATGCAGTACATACACAGAACATCGAAGAAATGGGCGGACTTTGGAAAAAGCTTAAACTAACCGGACCGCTTTTCTTAATCGGAACACTTGCGATCAGCGGTGTGCCAGGGCTTTCCGGCTTCTTCTCAAAGGATGAGATTTTAGTAGCAGCTTGGGAAGGCGGACATCCAATTCTATTTTTCTTAGCCCTTGCGGCTGCCTTCATGACTGCATTTTATATGTTCCGCTTGTTCTTCATGGTCTTCACTGGTGAAGCGCGCGGCGAACAAAAGCATGTGCACGAATCGCCAGCCAATATGACGTACCCGATGATCCTTCTCGGCGTGCTTGCAATTGTTGCTGGTTATGTGAACACACCATGGTTTGGAACATTCCTTGGCGACTGGCTCCTCGATGGCAATGAAGCGTTAGCGCACCATGGCCATGCTGAAGGATCACCATTGATTATGATCGCCGCAACAGTTATTTCTTTAGCGGGTATTTTTCTTGCATACCTGATGTACTTCAAGCGTTCACTCAAGCGCAACTGGTTAAGCGGTACAGGTGATACATTACACACGATTTTAACGAATAAATATTATGTAGATGAATTTTATCAATTGACGGTTGTCGCCTTAACGAAGGGGATCAGCTACTTCTTACGTTTCATTGATGTGTTCCTTGTTGGAGGACTTGTCAAAGGCGTCGTTGGGATTATACAAGGACTTGGTGCAGCCGGTTCAAAACTTCAATCCGGACAGGTTCAAACGTACGGCGCAGTGGCCTTTGTCGGACTAGCGGTTCTCGTCGTCATCTTTGCATTAACAGGGGGGTACTTACGATGAATTTAACATCTGTTCTTTCAATCCTAGTATTCTCCCCTTTACTAGGGATTGTGGTTTTGGCGTTCATGCCGAAAACAGCAGAAAAAGCAATTAAGGCAGTAGGTTTTCTAGCGACACTGCCGGCCTTGCTGCTGGCACTGGCTGCTTACCTTCACTTTCAATTTGGTAAGGATTTAGCCGATTTCAGCGTCTCTGCCAAATGGATTCAATTTCACGGCATCAACGTTTCAGAACCGTATTATTCGGTTTACTATGAGCTTGGCTTAAGCGGCTTTCAGCTGCTGCTCGTTGTCTTGACGGCCATTGTGGCTACACTCTCGGCGATTGCAGCGGCAAAGTTTGTTAAAAAAGAATGGAAAGGCTATTTCATGCTGTTCCTTCTTTTAGAAATAGGTATGCTTGGCGTGTTTACCGCTGAAAACTTAATTCTATTCTTCATTTTCTTTGAAATCACCCTGATTCCAACCTTCTTCTTAATCGGAAAATGGGGCTATTTTGAAAAAGAAAAAGCAGCTTACAGTTTCTTAATTTATAACGGACTGGGTTCTGCGATTCTATTAATTGTCATTATGATTCTTTTTGCAAAAACAGGATCAACCAATATTGATTATTTAACGCAATTGATGGCAAAACCAGACGCACCGCTGTCTAGTGATTTGAAAATGGGCTTATTCATCGGACTTCTTTTAGCGTTTGGTGTGAAGTTGCCGATTTTCCCGTTACACAGCTGGATGCTGAAGGTTCACGTTCAAGCACCGCCATCAGTGGTTATGATTCACTCAGGGATTCTGTTGAAAATTGGTGCGTACGGATTAATCCGTTTTGGAATGGGCATTTTTCCCGAGCAGTTTGAGACGCTTAGCGTGCTGATTGCTGTCCTTGGAGTAGTCAATCTCCTTTACGGGGCGTTTCTAGCGTTCATTCAAACAGATTTTAAAATGGTTTTGGCGTATTCATCGATTTCTCATATGGGAATTGTGTTAATCGGATTAGCGGCAATGAATGAAGCCGGTGTTCAAGGGGCAATTTTCCAAGTGATTTCACACGGATTAATTTCCGCGCTGTTGTTCTTCTTGGTGGGCATCCTCTACGAACGCACCGATACGTCGCTCATCGGAAATCTAGGCGGTATGGCAAAGGGCATGCCGATTGCTGCAGGCTTCTTGTTAGCCGCAGGGATGGCCTCACTTGGTTTGCCGGGGATGTCTGGTTTTGTCAGTGAGTTCATGTCGTTCCTCGGTTTGTTCAAGGAAATGCCAGTTATCGCTGCAGTTGGTACACTCGGAATTATTATGACGGCGGCTTACTTGCTGCGCGCGGTCTTAGGCATTACATACGGTAAGGCGCACCGCGAGTTCACAGGTGTCCTTGATCTAAAGGGTGTCGAATTCGTACCTGTGCTTGTATTAATGCTGTTAATTGTAGTGATTGGTGTTTTCCCAAGTGTCCTAAGCGCACCGCTGCAAACTACACTTGAAACGATCATGCTAGGGATAGGAGGGTGATGAAGGATGAGTCTTGAGTCCTTGCAACAATTTCATTGGAGTGCTATGACGCCAGAGTTCATCATCCTTGGTGTCGCTGCACTTCTTACACTACTAGATTTATTTATGCCGAAAAATATGGATCGCAAAATTCTCGGCTGGATCGGAATTGCCGCCATCTTCGCTAGCATCGTTTCTGTGCTTGGCATGGTCGGCGGACCGGTAACATCGATTTTAGAGGATTCGTTCCGTTTAGATAGTTTCGCGCTGGCCTTTAAGTTATTGATGCTGGCGGGGGCGGGTCTGGTCATGTTCCTCGCTGTCAGCTATGAGCCGAAGGACGGGCTCGAGGAATATCGGGGCGAGTTTTATTACTTGTTCTTAACTGCCTTGCTCGGTGCGATGATTATGGCGTCAAGCGGCGATTTAATTACACTGTTCGTGGGCTTGGAATTGTTATCTGTTTCTTCCTATATTTTAGCAGGAATCCGCAAGTATCATTTAGAGTCAAACGAATCAGCAATGAAATATATCATCAATGGAGAAATTTCCACGGCAATCATCTTGTTTGGGATGAGCTATGTGTACGGATTAACAGGTTCAACCAACTTAATTGAAATTGCCAACACGTTGTCGGGTATCGCTGATAGCCAGCATGCTTACCTGTTAACCTTAGCGTTCCTAATGGTATTCGTCGGGTTATCGTTTAAATTGGCAGCTGCTCCGTTCCATATGTGGGCACCTGATGTCTACCAGGGCGCGCCAACACCAGTTACTGCTTTTCTAAGTGTTGTTTCGAAAACAGCCGGTTTTGTAATTGTACTAAGGATTATCTTATCAATCTTTGGCTCGGCCGCATCGCTTAGCGATCCACAAGTGCCGATTTTGGCAGAAATGCAGGATTACCTTGCCTTTATCGCTGGTGCAACGATGATTATCGGTAACGTGGTCGCGTTGAAGCAGACGAATATCAAGCGGATGTTTGCTTATTCAAGTATCGCGCATGCAGGTTATCTTCTTGTTGCTGTCACGACGCTCGGCTCAAATTTGTTTTATTCCATTTGGTTCTACCTGCTAGCTTACCTGCTCATGAACCTTGGTGCGTTTGCCATCATCCAGGTTGTGACGGAAAAGTCAGGCTCGACGAAGATTGCTGACTTTGCAGGCTTGTATCGCCGTTCGCCAGTGCTTGCCGTTTTAATGGGCATTTTGCTAGTTTCTCTGGCAGGTTTCCCAGGCACAGCCGGCTTTATCGGAAAGTTAAACATTTTTATCGGAGCATTTTACGGAACACCGCATTACGTCCTCGCATCGGTGATGATCGCGACGACAGTTGTGTCGTACTTCTATTATTTTGGTGTAATGACGCAAATGTTCTTCCGTCCAGCCAGTGACGACAGCAAGTTGAATATTCCATTCGGCATCATTGTCGTGTTAATTGTGGCAGTGGCTGGCTCCTTGCTATTCGGAATCATGCCGAATATCGCCTTAGACTTTATGCAAAATAACCTTGATATTTTAGCTGACTTTTTCAGTTGAGATATAGGGAGAACTTTTTGTAAAATGAACTGGCTGCTTTGGGGAAAGCAGCTAGTGAGTGCGAGTCAAATTAAAGGGGTCTTAATACATGAAAAGAAGAGGTTGGGGAGCCTCTTCTTTTTTTGCGCTTTTGCCTATATTTCTATTAAATTAGAATTTGTTACTTAAAGCAGGGTTTCGATCTCTAATCGAATCGAAACGCTCGTCTCTATTATCGTTGATTGGCTCCACATCTAATGGTGTTTCCTGCTCCAAATCGATGTTGGTGTGTTCTCGTTTATCGACCAAAACTAGAATCTTGCCATCTTCAACGGATTCTTGATAATATTTGGCGTCATCGTCTGGAATTCCAAGTCCAATTAGTGCCCCAGCTAGTCCGCCGACACCTGCACCGGTTATGGCTCCCATGATGCTTGCGGCGATTGGACCTGCCGCGACAATCGGACCGATACCCGGTATCGCAAGTGCGCCCAGACCTGCTAATAATCCTGTTGCTCCGCCGAGTGCTCCGCCTGTGAGTGCACCTGTGGCAGCTGTATCTTCGACAGCAGTGCCTGTTTCCTCGGTGACATAATCAACGTGATTATGGTCTTTCCCGATGACACTGATTTCTGATTTATCATATCCCGATTTTATCAGATCCTCAATGGCTGCAATCGCCTCTTGTTCCGATTGATATACACCTACAATGTTTTTTCCATGCTTGTCCATTTTTTCTCCTCCTCTTTTTTTAGTAGGATCCTCTTTCCCTATTTTGAAAGTGTATCCTTCACTTCGCCGACGCCTTCTTTTACTTTTCCTTTTGCTTTATCGACTTTACCTTCAACGACCTTTGAATCGTCATCGGTTAAACGGCCCCATTGCTCTTTCGCTTCACCTTTTACCTGATCGACATTTCCTGACAATTTCTCTTTATTCATATTGTTCAGCCTCCTAGTATTAGTTATCTAATTCATCTTTCTTTTCGCCATCGCTAATCCCATTATCTTGATCTACTTCATCACCAACACCATCCTTTTTCATTTTTTCCTCGACATTGTTCATCGCTTCTTCAAGGTTCTGCTTCGCCTCGTTCATATTGGCCTTAGCATCCTTCTGGGTATCATTGTCTACCGCATCTTTTTGTTGTCCATCGCTAATTCCATTATCCTGGTCGACCCCATCTCCACATCCGGCTAATCCGCCCAATGTAAGGGATGCAGCCAACCCTCCAAAAAGTAATCTTTTCTTCCAACCCATCTTCAAGGGTAACTCCTCCTTCTAATTGAATTAAGAAACATCGTTTAGAAGTTCTTGTCTTGCTTATTGGTTATATTCCCAGTGGAACGGACTTGAAACCTACTTTTTTCTCCCTATGGAAGTAAAACAAGGGGTGAAATTCAATTCCTACAATTAAATGTGCTTTTACCAAAACTGATAAAAAATATTTTAAGAGAGTTAATTTTGCTTCCGTTTATAAAAAATAAGTTTCAACTTATAAATAAGGGTTATATATCCATTAGAAAAATACAAAATCAGGTAAAGGAGTTCGATACAATGGAGATGGATCAAATGATGACTGGGTGGTACTCGTATTTTCAGCAGCTGCCAACGTTGCTGTTTGCTCTCTTGGTCTTGTTAGTGGGCTGGCTGGTTGCTAAGAGTATTGGCAAAGGTGTGGAAGCACTATTAAAGAAAACGAGCCTGGATGATCGGCTGTTTTCCAATCTTGGGAAGAGGAAATTCTCATCAGAAGTTATTATTGGGAAAATTGTTTATTATCTTTTACTCGTGTTTGTGTGGATTATCTTTTTTAATATGCTTAACTTAAGCTTTATTGCCACACCGCTCGTTCAGATGTTATCAAGCATTACAGGAGCGATTCCTAACATTTTAAAAGCAGCGTTGATTTTACTGCTTGCCTGGGCGGTTGCCTCCTTATTGCGGATCCTCTTTAAAAAGGCTGCAAGCATGTTTCATTTTGAACGTCACTTAGTAAAGTGGAAAATGACCAACAATCAAGCAGAAGCTGTCCGTAAGGTTGACAGTATTGGCAAAGCTCTCTTCTATTTTGTTTTCCTATTATTTTTACCAGGCGTATTAGATGCGTTGCAAATGAAAGGCGTTTCTGAACCTTTCGCAAACACCCTATCAACTTTGCTTGCCTTCATACCTAAGTTATTTGCGGCGGCACTGATTGTTTTTGTCGGCTGGCTGATTGCAAAAATTGTTCGTGATATTTTAACCAATTTTTTAAGCAGTCTTGGTACAGAGAAAATCGGTCAACGCTTTGGGTTAAGCCCTACAGGAGAGGGAACCACTCTTTCAAGTATGATCGGAAATATTGCGTTTATTTTAATCTTAATTCCTACCATTATTACAGCACTAGAAAAGCTTCAGCTAAAAGGAATTTCGGACCCGGCCATTGCGATGCTTGATCAGGTGCTCTCGCTCATTCCGAATATCGCTGTCGCGGTGATCTTAATCCTAGTGGGCTTATGGCTTGGAAAATGGATCGAAAAAGTGGTTGCGCAAATGCTTTGGAGGTTGAAATTTAATAGTCTATTTCATCAGATGGGGATTGGCTCGTTAAATCCTGAGCCATCCAAGTACAATCTTTCGCAAATCGTAGGTATGCTCGCAAAAATAGTGATTGTCCTATTATTTACAGTGGAAGCCTTGCAAATTGTCCACTTAGAGTTCTTAGTGACGCTTGCAACAGGCGTGCTTGCGTATGTACCGATGTTAGTCGCTGCTCTTGTCATTTTAGGAGTTGGATTATATCTAGGTCATTTAGTTGAGCGTATTTTACAAAACATTTTAAAAATCAGCTATGCGCGGACACTTGCAGCTGTTGGTAAATATGCCATTTTTGCCGTGACTGTCTTTATGGCTTTAGACCAGCTTGGGGTTGCCCATTCAATCGTAAACGCAGCCTTCATTCTCGTATTAGGTGGTGTGGCTCTAGCATTTGGTCTGGCATTTGGCCTGGGCGGCAGGGAATTCGCCAGCAAATATTTAGCTAGAGTCGATGATAAGATCGACAAGAAGATAATAGAATAAAAGAAAAACAATCCGAAACACAAAAGATTTCGGATTGTTTTTTGCTATATTACACTAGATATTTATTTAATGTTTGCTGTAAGGTTGCTTTTGTTTCTGTGTAAGTATGTAAATCAATTCCTATTTTCACCATTTTTCTAACAAGTTCGGGGCGTAATCCGGTAATGATTGATTTCGCGCCCATCAACGTAATGCCAATCAAGACCTTTTGAAATTGATCAATCGTTACTTCGTCCATGTCCGATATTCCGGAAAGGTCAATGATTAGAGTTAGAATTCTTAACCTGGATATATCTGTTAATACTTTTTCTTCAATGATTTCCATTCGATACGAATCAAGCGTCCCGATCAACGGTAAGACGGCTACAGTGGGGCTGACCGGTATGATTGGCACCGATAAATGCTCAACTAATTTCCTTTGCTCGAGAATTAATTCATCTTTAAAAAGAGAATAGCTAATGAAAAAGGTGTTTAGAAATTCATCAATTCCATCATTCACTTGATGTTCCAATTTGAAAAAATCTTCAACAAAATTAACATTCTCATTTGATTGATTAAAAAGATTTATGAAATGCCATAAGGAACGCCGGATGGCATGTACCCATTCGAGTTTGAACGCCAAGGTTAACGAATGTTTGGCCCAAGCCACTCCTTCTACTTTAGCAAAATTAATCAGTTCTTCTGTTCGATTTTCCACCACGTAAAGAACCAGCCGTTGAGCATTTTTCAAAAGGTCAATATTCCCAGCCTTTAAAATACGATCAATATTTCCGGCAACATTGATTGCCTCTGATAACAGCTTTTTCTGAAATTCTTCATTGTTTTCGGTAAGATAAGTCGAAATATTTTTTGTATCATAAAAGGTGCCCACCGTTTGTTCCTCCTCAAAAATCTGCTCTAGTCTGCCTAGTAACAATACCCGCTTTTTTAGCTAGTTAAACATTTTTTTGCAAAAAAAAAATCCCAGCTTTAACTAAGAGGCTTTATTAACGGTTGATTTCTAATTGTTTCTTCCATGATGTGTATATCATCTTTAAACAATGTGGTGATGACCTCTTTTTCTCCAAATAAAAACAGCTGATCGCCTTCACGGATTTTTATGTTGTAGATGTTTCTTCTTATCTTCATTTCACCTCTTTTGATAAAAAGGGCAATAAACTCTAACTGATTATGATTGTTAATGACTTGATTGATGGATTTACAAGCAAGCGAAGAATCTTTATAGATATGCAGATTGAGTAGGTAGTCTTCCTTTTCTGTTAAAAATACGTCGCGGATTGGCAAATCGCCAAGTTCAATCGTATGTTCCATTTTCCTATTAAATAATTTCGATAATAAATTTTGGATAACTGTCAGCTTCAGTACAGCAAAGATGAGCAGGACACTTGCTGCTAGGTATAAAATGTCATGTATTCTTAGATCATCGGAGAGGAAATTGCTAATTGATGAAATAATCACAGCAAGAGAGAAGGCCCCAAACAAGATAAGGAAAGTGGCCAATTTTCTTCGAATCGGGTGACCTAAAATCAGCTCGGACTCTCCTGTCGTAAAGCCAGTTCCCGTCATCAAGGAGATGACTTGAAACCTTGAAACCTCTAATTTAAGCCCCGTTAACCGAAATAAAACGACGAAAATTTCGATAACGGCGGTAATGATGATGAAATAGACGAGTAAAAATAGTAAATTCATCTGTAGCCACCTCACCCGGGTCAAAAAATTAGTTGGGACAGCATCTGCCCCAACCACTTATCACTGCATTTTCTCGTTAAAAAATTGAACAGAATACATAGCCCCTTCACTGACCATATTATTATCTTCAAGATCATGTGGGTGCGGGTGACCGCCTTTAGCAATCGGAAGTTCTTCACTTTTATGAAAAGGAGAAGGTTTAATTTTACGTTTCCAGTCTCTAAGTACACTCTCTGCTTTAACTCTGTTTGGCTTAGATGATAACCACATTGCAGCAGATGCTCCCATTCCAACCACAACCAATGATGTAATCGGCACAACTCGTTTCATATCAAGACCTCCTTCATTTTTTGAAAACATAGGACTTAACGTTCTATTAATCCTTTCATACCCGTTTCCTTATCTTTAAAACATATTTCCTAGGTTTCATTTTTTATAAATGAGGGGATTTAATGAGAAAACTTTTACGAAAGGAGATTCTATGAAAAAAACGATCGGACCGAACCAATGGAAGTGGTATCAATTTGATAAAAACGATAGTGAACGAATTGGACCCATTATTGAAAGCGTCAACTGTGGCAGCACAGGATGGCTGGAACAACTGCAGGAACATAAAACCAATTACTTACGGATAAAAACACTCGAAGATGGAAAAAAGGTGGTGACAGGTTCACTTATTTATCAGCAAAATCTCGAAAAGGAACAAGATTATAAAATCTTTCATTTTTATGTAAGTACGGATCAGCTCATCACAGTGGATTTGATGCTGTCTTCCTTTAAACATATCGATAAGGAGGACCTTCACAGGTTAATTTCACGAACGGAAAACCCAGTCGATGGCTTTTTAATCTTTTTAGGAGAATTGATGAATGAAATATTGTATGAGATTGATCAATTTGAAGCTGCGTTAAAAACATTGATTTGGAGTGTTCGCAAACGAAATGAAACAAGTCTGCTTGAAAAAATTTATATGCGAAGGCATGAATTATTAGTTTGGAAGAATCTCTTAATTCCGATCAGGGAGTTAAAGATGGGGATAGAGGAGCTCAATCTGAATGAGGTATGCACGGGGGATATCTTTAAAACGACGTGTAAACGAATTGAACGGGCGGTTGAATTGCTTAATGAATATGAACATGAACTGGATTCTATGATTAATTTAGAAGAAGTGATTTCCTCCCATCGTGGTAATGAAATCATGAAAACCTTAACGGTCATCACAACCATCTTCACCCCTGTCATGGCGTTCGGGGCATTATGGGGGATGAATTTTAAGCATATGCCAGAACTAGAATGGAAGTACGGCTATATCATGTCCGTCATCCTAATCATAGTCTCCACCATCCTACTCTATGGATTTTTAAAATACAACGGCTGGACCGGCGACCTATTACGAGGGAAAAAGAAAGGGTCATTTTTTAAATAACAAATCTATCAAAAAGAGGTTTAGGTTCCAACAAAGGGTGGTACAACATAACCAAGGTTACAAATTAACCTTAAAGTAAATTTTAAAAATTAAAAGGAGGAAAATCAAATGGCTAAGAACACTAGTGAGACAACAATCAGTAGGGAAGAAGCAAGCCGGAAAGATGATACTACTTTTAAGAATCAAGGGTTAGGTCAACAAGATCGACAAAATGAGTCAAGAAACGTTGACAAAGGAATGGAACAACAGGATCGACAAAACCAGTCAAGGAACTACGACCAAGGAATGGGACAACTAAACGGACAGAACACGGCTGGGAATAGTGATCAAGAGATGAGACAGCAAGGTGAAGATATTAATTCCAAGAATTACAAACAAGAATCGGGTCGAGAAACAGGGAAACAGAGTAACCAATCCAATTCTAATCACCAAGAACCACGTTCTGCTCTATAAGCCCAGCCTAATTGCTGATGAAACGTCTAATAAAACTATTAAACTATAAAAATACAACTGAATGATAATGGGTATGACGAGTGAGTGATCACTCGTCATATTCATGTTAACCCTCCCAACAAAAATAACGGCCCTCTAAAGGAGGACCGTTACTAGAAAGGCATCAGCTATTGCTGTGGATCGGGGAGCAGATTATCGTCTTCCAGCTGCTGACTCCCGGTTTTCATATGATTCATTTCCTTGCCGAGCTTTTTTATTTCCTTAAAATTCTGGGCCATCGAGCCATTTTTGTTATTTTTAACAGATTGTGGTCGGGACAATTGCTGTGGAGTCTTCTTATCCATGGGGTCCTCCTTATTGTAAAAAAATGATTTATAACGATTCTATCCTGTATATACCCTCTTTTTTTCGTTTGAAACATGGTAGAAATTAGGACAATTAGTCTATGCCAATTTCTTCATTTTTTAACTTGAATATATTGGTATAATGCTAGATAACAAATAATTCTTCGCATCCCGAAGATATATTTAGGTGGGAAATAATTTGGAAAAAGTAAATCAGATAGTAGAATATGTCCAAACCAACCGAGTGCAGATTGTCACGGACTGGTCTGAGAAACTAATCCTTATGGATAAACAAAGGGCAGCCAATGTGATATCTGAGAAAGTCTATATCAATATTTGTGATGATTACCTCGATTTATTAATGAATAGTTATGATAGTCAAAATAAGATAAGCGAATTTACTAGAAAAATCATTCAACTTGGGTGGACCTTAGGTTTTACGATGGACTGTCTAAGTGCATTCGGAAAAATTGTTTTCTTTCCAATGGCAGAGCAGGCGACAGAACGAGAACAAGTTGAATTTATTTTGGAGTATGACCGATGGATTAGCCCAATTAACATAGCAATATTTAATCAGTATGCGGAGGATTGGCAAAGAACCGTATCCTTACAAAAAATAGCGCTGCAGGAGTTATCGGCACCACTTCTGCCCATTTTTGAAAATATAACGATTATGCCGTTAGTTGGAACGATTGACACAGAACGGGCAAGATTGATTATGGAAAATCTATTACAAGGGGTTGTTAAGCATCATGCTCAAGTGGTCTTAATCGATATAACAGGAGTTCCTGTCGTGGATACAATGGTTGCCCACCATATTATCCAGGCATCTGAAGCAGTGAGATTAGTAGGTGCAAAGTGTATTATCGTCGGGATTCGTCCAGAGATTGCCCAAACAATCGTGAATTTAGGAATTAATTTAACTAAAGTCATGACAAAAAATAGTTTACAAAAAGGAATTGAGGCTGCCTTGGAAATGACAAATCGAAAGGTCATATCAACGGAGGAATAATAGATGGTTGCTAGAATACCAATACTAAAATTATATAACTGCTTGCTTATTTCTATTCAGTGGGAACTTGATGATCAGACGACAATCCAATTTCAAGAAGACTTGCTTCAAAAAATTCATGAAACAGGCGCGAATGGGGTCGTCATCGATTTAACGTCGATTGATGTGATCGATTCGTTCATTGCCAAAGTACTCGGCGATGTGATTAGCATGTCGCGAATGATGGGGGCAGAAGTAGTCTTAACAGGCATCCAACCAGCTGTAGCCATTACATTAGTTGAACTAGGAATCCACCTTCAAGAAGTGCTTACAGCACTAGATTTAGAAAAGGGGTTAGAAACACTACAACGGGAGTTGGGGGAGAAAGCATGGAGAACGAATCCTATGTGAAAATCATGACCGAATGGGATATCGTTGCAGCTAGGCAACTAGGAAGAAACATTGCCAAGGAGCTTGAATTTGGTACAGTTGACCAAGCAAGAATCACGACAGCGATTTCTGAGCTTGCTCGTAATATTTATTTATATGCCGGACAAGGTGAGATACGGATTGAACGTATGAATGTATACGGTAAATGTGGTGTAAAGGTGACCGCTGCCGATAATGGACCAGGAATTCAGGATATTAGAAAAGTGATGGAGGATGGATACTCGACATCAGGCGGTTTAGGTGCCGGATTGCCGGGAGTTAGGCGCTTAATGGATGAATTTGATATTACCTCTTCCTTACAGGAAGGTACGACGATAACGGCAGTAAAATGGATTCGTTAGGGGGAGCTGATGTATGGAAATTTTTAAATCAAGGTATCGGCATTTGCTTCGCAGGTACCTGAAAGAATCATCCGAAAATGCCTTGTACCAAGCGCAGCTTTTTAGCAGGAAATCAATTTTACAGCAAATTTCCCCTGAGGAAATTATCAGCTTACATACGGAAGCATTGAAAGAAATTCTTCCGGATCTTCCGAAAGAGGTCTTATTGTCCTTCGATTTTCTATTAGAGGTGATGGTGGACTATGGCTTAGCCTACCAGGAACATCAAAGCATGCGTGATCAACAGCTTGAAATCAAATCAGAAATTGAGATTGCCGCCAGCATTCAGGAAAATTTATTAGAAACATCGATTCCGCAATTAGAAGCCTTAGATATTGGGGCAACTAGTATTCCTGCCAAACAAATGAATGGCGATTTCTATCATTTTATTCATGAGGGCCAAAGTGTTCATGTAGCCGTTGCAGATGTCATTGGTAAGGGCATCCCTGCAGCCATTTGTATGTCGATGATTAAGTATGCACTCGATAGTTTACCGGAATCGAGAAAAAGTCCTCATTTTGTGTTAGAAAGCTTAAATAAAGTCGTCGAGGAGAATCTGGAAGAAGGAATGTTTATTACCATGTTCTATGGGATGTACGATACAGTTAACCATTCCTTTACTTATGGGGCAGCAGGGCATGAGCAAGGATTCTATTATCATTCGGCAGCAAATTCATTTGAGGATCTTGCGACAAAGGGTCTCGTTTTAGGCGTGGATCAGAATTTTACATATGAACAATATCAAAAACAGGTGGAGCCTGGGGATATGATTGTCCTCTTATCGGACGGAGTGACGGAGGCAAGGACAGAAGAAGGATTTATCGAACGTTCAGTGATCACCGGCCTCATTCAAAAATATAAGCACTTAACCGCTCAAGAAATGGTGGAACAAATTTATCGCGAGTTGGAAAAAATGCAAAACTATGAAATGAATGATGATTTTACCTTAATTATTTTACGAAGAAAGGTTTAATCGATAGTAGGACGGGGTAAGTACATAAAAATAGATTACATTCCTGAGGTGATAATGGATGGATTTAAAAGTGGACAAACAACACAGTGATGGGAAGACATTCGTTACTGTTGCAGGCGAAATAGATGCATACACAGCACCAAAGCTACGGGAGGAATTATTACCACTGGCTGAGGAGCAAAACCAATCACTGATTGTCAGTCTAAGAGATGTCTCGTATATCGATAGTACCGGCCTAGGTGTGTTTATTGGCTTATTCAAACTCATCATGAAAAATGAGGGTGAATTAAAGCTCGTGAACTTGTCGGATCGCTTGGAACGACTTTTTCAAATTACAGGTTTAAGTAATATCATTGATATTTCTACGAACTCAGAGGTGGGGTACAATGAAACAATTAGTTGATTACATTGAAGTGAAAATGCCTGCAAAGCCGGAATATGTAGGGGTAATCAGATTAACGTTATCAGGAATTGCCAGCAGGATGGGCTATGCCTATGAGGAGATTGAAGATTTAAAGATTGCCGTTAGTGAAGCATGTACCAATGCCGCCCAACATGCATATAAGGATCACGGCAGCGGAGAAACCATTGTTGGATTTGGTATTTATGATAATAAACTGGAAATTATGATTTCTGATCGAGGCGAGAGTTTTAATTTTGAAGAGACAAGGAACAAACTTGGCCCATATTCCGCTGTAAGTAACACCGATCAACTGGTGGAGGGAGGGTTGGGTCTGTATTTAATGGAAACGCTCATGGATGAAGTCCATGTATTTAATAATTCCGGAGTAACGGTCTTCATGGTGAAGTATTTAAGTGGGGAGCGTGCAGAACATGACACAACCATCTCAACCTATGAAGAAAAGTAAGGAAGAAATAAACGCCCTAATCAAAGACTTTCAGCTAAGTGAGAATATGGCAGCTCAAGCAATTTTAGTAGACCACTATACTCCGCTAGTTGGAAGCTTGGTGATGAAATATTCAAAGGGCGGCAGCTTTCATGAGGATCTCATGCAAATCGGAATAATCGGGCTATTGGGTGCTATACGGAGATATGATCCAGAACTTGGGTCCACCTTCGAAACATTTTTAATACCGACCGTTATTGGCGAAATCAAACGTTACTTAAGGGATAAAACATGGGGAGTCCATGTCCCGCGACGGGTAAAAGAATTATGGACGAAAATAAAGACCGTTGTCGATGAACTAACC
The DNA here is from genome assembly GCF_036962125.1 of Neobacillus drentensis. GTDB lineage: Bacteria > Bacillota > Bacilli > Bacillales > Cytobacillaceae > Neobacillus > Neobacillus drentensis_B. Next base: position 17,321 of record NZ_JBALOA010000004.1, on the reverse strand, counting down.
AATCAATATCAACGGTCACCGAAAGTCCATGAAATTGCGGACCATTTAGGTGTTTCTGAGGAAGAAATATTAGAAGCGATGGAAATGGGGAAAAGTTACCAGGCTGTATCAGTCGATCGTTCGATTGAAACGGGGTCAGATGGCAGTCCCGTTACCATACTCGATACGATCGGGTCACATGAGGATGGTTATGAAAAAGTCGAGAAAAGGCTTTGGCTTGAGAGTGTTCTCCATGTTTTATCAGAACGGGAAGTCGAAATTCTCCGCTGTACGTTTGTAGAACATAAGAGTCAAAAAGAAACAGGAGAATATCTAGGAATTTCACAAATGCATGTATCTCGCCTCCAAAAAAAGGCGATTCAAAAATTACGAGAGGCCCTCAGCAAAGATGGGACCAATATAGGAGTAACAAATGCTTGAATTGGAGTCAAATCAATATATTCAAACCGTAGCCTATCAGATTCAAAAGGAAGGCAATGTCTGTAACGGCGATAGTTTTTATATGAAGGCAACCGAAGAGTACTTCATTTGTGCTGTTGCAGACGGGTTGGGAAGCGGGCTCCACGCACATGACTCGTCAAATGCGATTCGGGAAGTCGTCGAACAATCCCATTATGAAAAGGTTGATCGATTAATAGATGATTGTAATAACGTTCTTAAGAATAAGAGAGGTGCCGTAGTCTCTCTTTTTAAGGCAGACTTTTTACAGAGAAAAATTACTTATAGTTCTGTGGGAAACATTCGATTTGTTGTGTATTCCCCCCCTGGCCACTTCTTTAATCCAGTCCCTGTCTACGGATATTTATCCGGAAAGCCGCAAAAGTATGGGATGGAGACTTTTTCATATGAAAAAGACGCTAAATTCCTTATTCATACAGACGGCCTTCATATTCCCGCCATAAAACATTTACTAGCTAGTTCTCAATCGATAAAAGAGATATCGAATCATCTGGAAATGTATACGGAAACTCGAAAAGATGACTTAACGTACATTATCGGACAACTTTATTAACCTGCCTTTTTGGGGGAAGTGCGTATCCAAACATGATTGGATACGTTTTTGTTTTAACTGGAAAAAGGGTACCAGCGATATAACGCTGATACCCTTTTTCCATCCTCTTATTCTGCTAAATACGCTTCGAGCATCCATCTGTGTTTTTCTAAAGAAGTGCGGATTGCGATGAACAGATCGGCCGTCGGTTGATCGTCGTTATCCTCGGCCGAGGTGATTCCCTCTGTCAGTTCGCTGCAGAAGGTGTTAAAATCATCAGCCAGTGACTTGACCATCCCAGCGGCGTTTTCGTCGCCTGCCGCTTCCTTGATCGATGAAATCTGCAATTGTTCCTTTAGAGTCGCTGTTGGCAACGCCCCAAGTGACAGCATTCTTTCCGCGATGGTATCAAGATGCAGCGCCGCTTCCTTATATAATTCTTCAAATTTTGGATGCAGGGTGAAGAAATTCTCTCCTTTTACATACCAGTGGAAGTGATGCAGCTTCATATAAAGAACTGAGAAATTAGCTACCTGCGTGTTGAGTGTGTCTGTTACTAAACTTTCTTTTTCTTTTACTTTTGGCATTTTCATTACCTCCGTTTGATTTGAAATAGTGTGGATATCTATTACTTACCCTGGACTTCAGCTGATGAAACCTTTTTAAAGCGTTCTTGGGGCGAGCGATTTTTTTATAAGAAGGATTAACCTTTGCCGCAAGGGGGTATTACCACATAAGGGAAACCAGATAAATGGGGGGAGAATGACGTGTTGAAAAAACGGAGATTGGAATTGGTCTTTATCATTGTTATGATCACGCTAGCTTATTTGGTGTTTTTTACAGACATTCCGTCCCTGCCGAAGTTAATTTCGATGGCACTCTACTGGGGAATGATTTCGATTACGGTCCTGTCGTTAATGCTTGAAAACCGAACGGCACAAAACACGCTTTTATGGATATATATACTGGTGTTTTTGCCAGTCCTCGGCTATATCATTTATGTCTATTCAGGGCAATTATTTTTTAAAGGCTATCTGTTTAAGAGTAAGCGTATCAAGGACCGTGAAGTCTTTGAAGCCATGAGCCGCAACCAGGAAAAGCTTGATCTTTCCTGGTTAAATTATCACCAGAACCACTTTGTCCACTATTTAGACTGGGCGACCAACACACCAATGAATGCCAAGACAAAGACTAGAATGTTAAAGAATGGCGGAGAAACGTTTCGGGAAATCAAACGAGCCCTTCAGGAAGCAGAGGACTTTATCCATCTGGAATATTACATCTTCCGCGATGACCGGTTAGGGAATGAGATCATTGATATCTTAATCGATAGGGTCGAAGCGGGGGTAGAGGTGCGCCTGATGTACGATGCGATCGGAAGTCTCACCCTTTCAGGAACGGCGATAAGAAGAATGAAGGAAGCTGGAATCAAGGTTCAGCCGTTTTTGCCATTAAAAAATGGGCTGATCAATCAAAAGTTTAACTTTCGAAATCATCGTAAAATCATAGTCATTGACGGAAGGACAGGCTTTGTCGGCGGACTGAACATTGGGGTCGAATATCTTGGCGAAGATGAGCGATTTGGTTTTTGGTGTGATACACATGTCCTCATAGAAGGAGAGGCCGTCCAAACCTTGCATGCCGTATTTTTATTGGATTGGCGGTATGTGAGCGGGGAAATGCTGGTTACAGATGAACGGTATATGAAACCAGGACTTCTAGCTGGTCGTGGTCCCGCCGCGCAGGTCGCGGAAACGGCGGCTAGTCTTGACCATGCCGCTGCACGCGATCCGGGGAATGGGAGTGGTCTAGAGCAAGTCGGCGCAAGCGGTCCGGGAAGTGGTGCCGGTCCGGACCAAGTTGCTGCAAGCGATCCGGATACTGGTACGGGTCTGGTTCATGTGGTTGCAACTGGTCCAGAAACGGAACGGATGAGTGATCATTATTATGCAATGATTTCATGTGCAACAAAGTCGATTTGGATTGCGTCACCGTATTTTGTCCCCAATCAAGCGATTCGAACAGCACTAAGAATTGCCGCTAATAAAGGGATTCAGATTCGCATCATGGTACCTGACACCAATGACGGTTTTCTCACGCAATATGCTTCTCGCTCTTATTTACCTGAACTTTTGCGGGCTGGAATCGAAATTTATGCGTACCAAAAAGGCTTCCTCCATAAAAAAGTGATGATTATTGATGGCGATCTTGCCACAATTGGTACAGCCAATATGGATATGCGCAGCTTTCGCCTCAACTTTGAAGTCAATTTATTCTTAATAGGAACAGATTCGATTCAAGACCTTGTCACTCATTATCAGGAAGACCTAGAGGACTGCCTAAGAATTCGCCCGGTGGAATTTTACAAACGAGGATTTTCTGAAAAGGTAAAAGAATCATTTGCCCGTCTATTTTCTGGTGTTTTATAATTCCATCCTTTGTTAACGGCGGCAGCGTGTCGGTCGGTATGGGCACAACCTGCTGGAACAGTTACATTTCAAATCAAAAATTCAGGCACCTTTTAGGTGTTTGTTTTCTTTTTGTATAAAAAATGGCGCATAAAAAGAGACTGCATGATTGGCAGTCTCTCTCGAGTGAAAACTTTCATTATGCTGTGTGCCTCATACTTTTCAAAATGAAGCCGACGATTAAGGTGAGAAGAATCGCACCTAAGATCGCTGGGATCAGATAAAAACCGCCAACTTCTGGTCCCCAATCGCCTAATAGCAGCGAACCAAGAAAGGCTCCAATAAATCCAGCGATGATGTTCCCAATGACACCTCCTGGAATATCACGCCCAATGACGAGACCTCCTAACCACCCGATGATTCCTCCGATAATTAAAGACCAAATAAATCCCATGAAAACTCATCCCTTTCTAAATGTAATGTGAATCTACTAAAGTAAATACCCGAAAATCCAAGGGACAAACCTGTTTTTTTTAAAAGAAGGAAAATCATTTAAATAGAAAATAAAAAGTTTCACTTTTAAAAAAAGGGGTTATATAACAAATAGAACACCAAGTAACATTTCAACTTACTTACGAAATGAACCAATCTAGGAGGTAGTTAAAATGAGACAGGTAAAAGTAGTGGAGAATGGTCTTCAAGCAAAACAAGAAATTGAACAATTATTAAATCAAGGGTTTACCAAAGATGAGGTGTACTTATTGGCCCACAGGAAGGATCGTTCCGAAGATTTGACAGAGGCACTTGATATCAAGGATATAGGGGTAAACGAACAAGGCTTCTTTGACTCCATCGCAAATGTGTTTCGATCACGCGGGGACGAGCTCCGGGCGAAAATGGAATCATTAGGACTAACCGATACAGAAGCGCAACGATATGAAGAGGAATTAGACCGGGGAAGAGTAATGGTTATTGCAGCAAAATGATTTTGACTTGGTGAGTAGTGGGAAAAGATTTTAAATAGAAAGTAATGATAAGAAGAAAGGGGAAACGGTGATGAAATTTTCAAGAGTAAATTTAGCTGATTTCTTTGGAGAACATGTTCGAGCACGGCGTAAAATTCGAGTAGATCAAGGTTTAGATGCTAACTTTGAGAATCCAATCATCCACAGACAAATTCAGGGCGATAAAATTTATGTCCCATTAAATCTTAGCAGAGTTTGGAATCAGGTTAATTAATGTATCCCTATAAGGAATTTGATAAAGAGGTCGTCAATAAAAATTCGCCTTCTATTCATGTAACGGGAAGGTGAATTTTTATTTTATGACAGTAAGATGTGTTTATTTTATTAAAATGGATACAAAAGGAAACCTTTTTGCCCACTTTGTGATAGAATAAACTTTGTGTGAAAAAAGGGGGGCACAGAGTGATAAATGATTTTGGGCAAATGGCTTTGTTAAGTATCGTGTCGCATTTAATTTTTATAGCGATTTCGTGGTGGGCGTTACAGGCGATTCGATTGGATCAACTGTTGAAAGCAAGCCATGTTTTCCAGGCGCGGTTACTCTACATATTATTAGCTATTATCATTGGTTCTTCTGTTAGTAATTTTTTCCTTGATTATCTACAATGGTCAAGGCAGCTGCCTTTGATTATGCAAAATAGCTAATTGGAAAAAATTTAGGTCTTCGTACATGTTCCTATTTGTCAATAAATTGAGTACAATCTTCTTTGTATGGAAAAATAACATCATGTGATTGACATAAAGTTTGGAGCTTGTCAAAAAGTGACGACATTTCCCAAGTATGCGACTCCTCTACCTGGTAACAATGGTAGTAAGGGGGAGTAGAGATGAAGAGAAAGAGTCAAATCCTTTTGAGTGTAGTTACCATCATTAGTTTAATCCTGGTTGTGATTGGGAACCAAACAACGGAAGCTTATGGCATTTTTGATAAAGAAATGGACTTAATGAAAATCGGTTCTATTTTAGAAGCCGAAAATATTTTGCTCGATGAATGGACTTTTTATGCACGTGAGCATTTAGATTCCATGAAAAGTGAGCAAGAAGTTAAGGATTATGCGAAGGAGCTTCAAGCTAAGTTTCCTGATTGGGAATGGTCTGTTAATAATACCAGCCAAAAATGGGAAGTAACAGCAGTATCTCCAACATCTAAACACCACAAAGAAATGCTTCAAATTATGGCAACCCACACAAAACAACCTGTTAATGCGTATATAGTATATAGTATCAGTGGTAAAGAGTGGAATTCGGCGACAAAGGCCCTTTTCACTACGAGTCAATTTAAATCTAGGCTTACCGACATATTTCGAGGAAAACCAACAGTTTTCTCTTGTATGAAAGGTACGGTCGGTGATAAGATTGATGAGGCTTTACCCGCGACAGCCAATCATTTGCTGTCAAAATTTAAAGCAAAAGAGATCGAAGCGTTAAAAGAGGAGACATTCATGTCTGTTTCGGCGAATTCGCCGTTGTTTACAGGCTCGATAGAAAATCAAAGAGATAACATGAATTTACAAATTGGTATACGCTCCGAAGGATTGGGCGCTAAGACTACCATCGTAGTTGGCACACCAATCATTACGATTGAATATTAATATAGAGAAAATGGACGCGGAGGGGAATACTCTTGGAAAAGATCATCGTCCGCGGCGGAAAAAGGCTTGATGGAACTGTGAAAGTTGAAGGCGCAAAAAATGCTGTCTTGCCTGTACTCGCTGCAACATTATTAGCAAGTGACGGAAAAAGTGTATTACGTGATGTACCTACACTCTCCGATGTATACACAATTAATGAAGTTTTACGCAACCTAAATGCTGAAGTATCATTTGAAAACAATACAGTCGTAGTAGATGCATCCAGAGTGTTAAAGGATGAGGCGCCATTCGAATACGTTCGAAAAATGCGCGCATCCGTGCTTGTCATGGGATCATTACTCGCTCGTAATGGCCGTGCACGTGTGGCCCTGCCGGGTGGCTGTGCAATTGGATCCCGTCCTATTGATCAGCATCTCAAAGGCTTTGAAGCGATGGGAGCAACCGTCAAGGTAGGCAACGGTTTTATTGAGGCGGAAGTTAACGGCCGCTTACAAGGTGCGAAAATTTATTTAGACTTCCCAAGTGTTGGAGCCACGGAAAATATTATGATGGCTGCCACTCTTGCGGTTGGTACGACGATTATTGAGAATGTAGCGAAGGAACCAGAAATCGTGGACCTTGCTAATTTCTTGAACAAAATGGGCGCTAAAGTTCGCGGCGCTGGCACGGGAACTCTTCGGATTGAAGGGGTAAATGTGTTATTTGGTGCAGACCACAATATTATACCTGACCGTATCGAAGCGGGAACTTTCATGGTTGCTGCCGCGATTACAGGTGGGAATGTATTGGTAAAGGGCGCTGTTCCTGAACATTTATCATCTTTAATCGCAAAAATGGTTGAAATGGGCATTACGATTGTGGAGGAAGAAGATGGCGTTCGTGTCATTGGAACGGATCGGATGAAGGCTGTGGACATCAAAACGATGCCGCACCCAGGCTTCCCAACAGATATGCAATCCCAAATGATGGCGCTATTGCTTCGTGCTAATGGAACTTCGATGATTACCGAGACGGTTTTCGAAAACCGTTTTATGCATGTCGAGGAATTCCGCCGCATGAATGCTGACATCAAGATTGAAGGCCGTTCCGTTATTTTAAATGGTCTTTCAAATTTACAAGGTGCAGAAGTATCAGCAACAGATCTTCGTGCCGCTGCTGCCTTGATTTTAACTGGTTTAGTATCAGAAGGCGTGACACGCGTGACCGAGTTGAAACACTTAGACCGCGGTTACGTAGATTTCCACGGCAAACTTGCTCGACTAGGTGCCGACATCGAACGAATCAACGAAGCAGACGAAACGTTCACAGAAGTCCAAAACCTTGTATCGGATATGAATGCGTAAATCGTATTCTAACCCGAATAGGTTCGAACTAGCTGTAATAATGCGAAATCGCAAAACAACGGGGCCTGATGTCAAATCGGGTCCTTTTTGCATTGTGTCCTTGTGGTGTGGATTGGTGTCTTTTGGTGGTACCTGTCACCCTTAAAAGACATTTGTCCACGAGCGGTACCTGACACCACGTTTTAGTTCAGTTTTATGAAAAAATCTGTAATAAATGCTTGTCCGCTTCCATATGTATGAATTAAAGACGCAACCCACCTGTGGATTTGGTGTGGCTGTGAATTTGCAAACTGGAGGCACTATCATGATAAAAATCAAACCATTCGTCGTAGTAGCAGCAGTCCTTATTGCCTTAACATTAATTATTCCCGCTGTACTTGTACTACCCTTTTCGAATGAGCATCGGGCGAGCGGAAAGCTGGGGGAGGATTTAACAAGAACCCCCGCCGCAAAAGAAGTAAAAGCGGAGCCTGCTTCATCGGATCCTGCAGTCGAAGTGGCCGTATTTCGAACCTCAAAATCAAAAATTGAAAATGTGCTATTAGAAGATTACCTCGTTGGTGTGGTAGCAGCTGAGATGCCGGCAGAGTTCAAGGAAGAAGCCCTGAAGGCCCAGGCACTAACAGCGAGAACCTATATCGTGAAAAGGTTGTTAAGTAAGGATGCATTAGGCGTTCCAAAAGGCGCACAGGTTACCGACACCCAAGTCCACCAAGTGTATCTAAACGATGATGAGCTAAGAAGAGAATGGGGTATGGAATATGATACGAAGCGAAAGAAGGTTTTAAATGCTGTCCGGGCGACGGCAGGGCAAATTTTAGCTTATGATGGCAAGCCGATTGATGCTTTGTTCTTCTCTACTAGTAATGGCTACACGGAAAACTCAGAAGATTATTGGCCAGGGAGTATTCCTTATTTAAGAAGTGTATCGAGCCCATGGGATAAAAACTCCCCCAAGTTTAATAGTCAAAAGGTGCTTACAGTCAGTCAATTTGAAGCGAAGCTGGGCGTGAGGATCGGCTCCGGTTCAACGATTGGAAAAATTATCGATCGGACAAAGGGAAAGCGTGTCGGCAAGGTTGATTTTAACGGAAAAGTTTTAACGGGCAAGGATATCCGCGAAAAATTGGACCTGCGCTCATCGGACTTCGCCTGGAAGCGCAAGGGTGATAATATCGTGATTACGACGAAGGGCTTCGGTCATGGCGTCGGTATGAGCCAGTACGGAGCGAACGGAATGGCTAAGGAAGGGAAGAGCTACAAGGAGATCGTGAAGCATTACTATAAAGGTGTGCAGATTACGTCCGCGGATCATATACTTGATACAGTTACTGCGAAAAAATAGTAGTGGGTGATGTTAAGCCAGGCTGGAGAGGATGCCTGGCTTTTTAGCGTGGTTATTGGGTGAAAAAACATTTTCTGCAAATTGACTCTCCTAAAAGTGCAAATAAGATTCTTAAATCTATGAAGTTACCCTATACAGGAACATATAAAAGGTAGTGCTCATTTATCCATTTACCCTGCCCAATGCCCTCCCGAGCCGGGCAAACTTCCCCTTAAACAAAGCACCTCTGACAAAATAAAAGCATACGCTGATGCCTGTGAAATCTTTTACTAAGTCAAACCATGAGGCAGAACGGTAGGCATAGAATGATTGGTGAAATTCGTCACTGATTCCGTAAAGGGCGGAAAACACAGCGCAGGCGACGTTTAATGCAGGAGTAAAGGCACCGCGGCGGGTTAACATAGCAAGCACTAGCAAAACATACAAAATCGCAAACTCTATTAAATGGAGCGATTCTTTAATATTGTGGTCGATTTCGGAATCTGGCAGCTTCACGAATTGGTCGGATGGCAGGCTCGACATAATAAAAATGGCCGTCATATAGACAAATGGAAGGACCCGCAATATCCATTTGATGATTTTCATAAAAAACTCCTCCAATACCTCAAAAAATAATTTTTCAACTTCATGCATAAAAACTTTAACACTGTCGAAAAATAAGTTCAAAAAAATTTTTTTCGGTTGTGTATATAATTCTACTTATTTGTTCAGACTGATTGCTGAGGTGATGAAAATGAGAGAGGAAGAAAACAAACGATCTTCTCAAAGTTCCAGCGTAAAACGCTTTTTCAAAAAGCGTTGGGTATTTCCAGCCATTTATATCGCAAGTGCAGCAATCATTTTGACCGCAGTACTTTGGTATCAAACTAGCAACAATGCATCCGACAAATATGATTACAAATCTACGGATATTGCTGGTAAAAAGGGTCAAGAGCCAGCTGTCGAAGTTAGCAAGACTTTTGAAGATTTCAAGATGCCAGTGGAAAAAGCAGATGCAGCTGTCGTCAAAACGAAATTCTATGATTTCAATGGAAAAACGGAAGACCAGGAAGCGGCATTGGTATTCTACAACAATACCTACCAGCCAAACACTGGTATCGATGTGACCATGAAAGACGACGAATCCTTTGATGTTGTGGCATCATTAAGCGGTACGGTAACACGTGTTGAAGAAGATGCAGTCCTTGGGAATGTCATTGAAGTGGAACACGACAAAGGTATTGTAACACAATATCAATCCGTTAAAGACATAAAAGTAGCGGTTGGCCAAGAAGTAAAACAGGGACAAGTTCTTGCCAAGGCTGGACAAAGCTTGTTCAATGAAAAAGCTGGAACCCATGTACATTTTGAAATTCGTAAAGATGGAATTGCTGTAAACCCTAGTGACTATTTTAACAAATCGTTAAGCACGTTACAGGAAGCAAAACTTTCGAATGACAATGCAAGTGAATCAGTAGATACTCCACAAATGAAGGAAAAAGAGCAAATGATTGAAGATCCAGATAACTCTTCTGACCTAGATAAAAATGTGGACGACAACTCTACGAACTCATCAGAAAAGACAAACTCATAATAAGATCGATACAAAGGGGAAGGGGAATTCTTTCCTCTTTTTTTTGCGCATATTTTACCTGAAATAAACCAAATGGGAACCATTTTTTATACACAAACGGTATAATTAAAGTTATTGGTACCATTAATAGTACCTGACACCCAATATAGGTAAACTGTCCGTCAGGGACAGACAAAATGGTGAGAGTGTCTTTCTGTGGTACCTGACACCGAATGAAAAAAACCAAAGGAGGGATTTGCTTGAAGAAGTTGGTAGGGTCTTTGCTATTGGTGATGCTGCTAGGTTTGGGGCTGGCTGGCTGCAGTAAGGAACCGACGCCGCAGGATCGTTTTGCGAAGTACATAGCATTATGGAATGAGCAGAAGTTTGATCAGATGTATGATTACCTTTCTAACGATGCGAAGAAGAAAATCACCAAAGAGGAATTTACGAGCCGCTACGATAAAATCTACAAAGATCTTCAGATTTCTGACCTCAAGATAGACTTTAAAAAACCAAAAGAAGATAAGCAGGCGGATAAAGAGAAAGCTCACTATTCTTTTACCGCTAAAATGAACAGCATCGCAGGAGTTATTCAATTCACCCAGGTAGCTAATTTGAAAAAAGAAGAACGGGCCGACAAGAAGAATTGGTATCTTGACTGGAATACTGGGTTCATTTTTCCAAAGTTGCAGGAAGGGGATAAGCTCGGGATTGAGACGACTACGCCGAAACGGGGGGAGATTCTCGACCGCAATGAGATTGGGCTTGCGGTGAATGGCCAGGTGTACGAGGTGGGTGTCGTGGCCGGGAAGGTGACGGACCAGGTGTTAGAGCCGTTGGCTTCGCTTTTACAGATGAGCCCGGAGCAGATTAAGAAGGCGATTAGTGCGAGCTGGGTCAAGCCGGAGCTGTTTGTTCCGCTGAAGCGGGTGTCGATGGATGATGAGGAGCGGATTGTCCAGTTGATTGCGCTTGAGCCGGTGCAGACACGGAAGGTGGAGGCGCGGATTTATCCCTATAGCAAGGCTGCGGCGCACCTGATTGGCTATGTGGGGCCGATTACAGCTGATGAGCTGGAGGACCTTAAGGATAAAGGGTATACGAGTAATGATATGATTGGAAAAAGAGGGCTCGAGCAAGTGTATGACGAGCAGCTAAAGGGTAAGCCAGGCGTGAGGATTACGATTAACAAGAAGGATGGAGATAAGGAGGTACTTGCGGAAAAGCCGGTTGAGGATGGAAAAACGGTGAAACTGACGATTGATGTGGACGTGCAGACAGCGATTTATGACCAGCTAGGCAAGGAAGCAGGCACGGGAGCGGCGATGAACCCAGTGACCGGGGAAACGCTGGCGCTTGTCAGTACGCCTTCGTTTGACCCAAATCAGGCGATGCTAGGTTTCTCAGCCGCTCAATGGAAGGCGCTCCAGGAGGATAAGAAGCAGCCGCTCTCGACGCGCTTTAAGATGACCTTTGCACCGGGATCAGTGATGAAGGCAATTACGGCAGGAGTGGCGTTGTCGAATGGGGCGATTACGCCGGAACAGGCCGTAGCGATTTCAGGGAAGAAGTGGCAAAAGGATACGTCATGGGGCGGTTATTATGTGACGCGGGTCCACGCAGGGGCTGAGCCGGTTAATTTGGAAAAGGCGTTCGTGTTTAGTGATAATATTTATTTTGCTCAGGCGGCGTTGAAGACGGGGAAAGCGGCGTTTACCGATGGACTGAAGAAGTTTGGCTTTGAGGAGGAGCTGGCGTTTCCGTTCCCGCTTGAAAAATCAACGATTGGTTCGCTCGATCGGGACATTGTGCTTGCCGATTCGGGATATGGACAGGGGCAGATTCAAATGAGTATCGTACATTTGCTGTCGGCGTATACGCCATTTATGAATAATGGCAATATGATTAAACCAATTCTATTGGCGGAGGAACAGCAGGGCCAGGTGTGGAAAGAGGCAGTGGTCTCGGCTGAGCATGCCGGTGTGATTGCGGCGGACCTACGAAAGGTTGTGGCGGACGCGGCAGGGACGGCTCATGCGGCTGACATGAAGGGGTATCCGCTGGCAGGCAAAACGGGTACAGCGGAGATGAAACAGAAGCAAGGGGAGACTGGGACGGAAAATGGCTGGTTCATTGGGTACAATACGGAGTCGCCGAGTTTGATGGTGGCAATGTTGGTCGAGAACGTCCAAAAGCGGGGCGGCTCGCAGATACCGGTCAAGAAAGTGAAGAAGGTCTTTGAGCTCGCGCAATAAAAGGCGGCGGATTTGGTTGGTGTCAGGCACCACCATGGATGTTAGCTGGATAACGATTAGAGATGAAAACACCTAGGGGGCTAGGTGTTTTTTTTGTCCTGGTGATTTTGCCTATTTTTCGTGGTTTTACGATGAAGTCTTCTCATCTGTCATGGTATCCCTTAATTTACCAGTTACATATAACTCATATTATTGCAAATTAGCTTGGAAAAAATCCAACTGTTTAATGTTTTGGGTCGTAAGTATACTTAAATAAACTAGAGTAGTATTTTTTCTGAATCCTTACGATTTCATTTTTAGTTTTAGCACTTACTCTAACCATAAAATCAAGAAAGGATGAATGAACAGAAAATGAGAAATCGATTGATTATTGGAATGGACGGTGGAGGAACGAAAACGAGAGTCAACGTCAAAGAAAGACCGGATGGAGAAACGCTATTTGACCAAAATTTTGGGATGTCAAATTATAATAACATTGGCGTGGAAGGTCTAAAACCAGTATTTCGTCAAATTTATCAAGCATTATTCTCATGTTTTCAAGAACAACTCCAAGATGCAATTCTCGTACTAGGCTCTGCAGGTGTCGATCGACCGAAAGATGTTGAAATCTATCTGTCTTCCTTAAAAGAGAGTGGATTTACTTGCCAAACAGTAGTGGTGAATGATGCAGAGATTGCCCTTGTCGGTGGCAACGGCGATCGAAAAGATGCCTTGATGATTGCTGGTACAGGTTCCATTGTTGTAGGAATTGATTCAAATGGAAAAATTGTGCGCTCTGGTGGATGGGGCGGATGGATAAGTGATGAAGGAAGCGGTTTCCAGATTGGTCGACAAGCGATTGCAGTTGTTATGCAAGAGTACGACAAAGTTATTGCACCTACATCATTTACAGAAAAGTTGCTCGCACATTTTCAGTTGACTTCTCCAGAAGAGTTTATGGATTTATTATATTTGGGCGATACGATACCCGTCGACAGGGTAGCTTCATGTACGCCAATAATCCTGGAAGCATGGGCACAAGGAGACGAAGCAGCACGTACTATAGTTGAAGCAGAACTAGAGAAATTAGTTCGTTTAGTCGTTGGAATCAGTCGACAAATGGGGTCAGAAAACTTCCGTCTTTCTGTTGCAGGTAGTTTGTTGACGAAATCAACAGATTATTTCCGTTCGTTAAAAGAGAAGTTGAGGATGGTTTTACCACAAGTAGAGATTTCTGCACCACTATATGATCCAGTATTCGGTGCCATCATTATTGGTGCAGGGTACAAGTAAATACAAATCAGGAATAGTAAGGAATGACGACATCACATGCGTGAAATAGGAATTAGTGTGTATCCCAACTTTTATCCAGCAGATCAAATAAAGGAATATTTGGAAAAGGCCAGTTCGTATGGTTTTACAAAAGTATTTGTTTCACTAATTTTAAATAATCATGGTTTTGAGGGTGCAGAGAATGTAAATGCCAACACTTGGAATGACATACTGAGTTACTGTAAAAAACTCGGTATGACTGTATCAGCTGATATGAATGATGAAGTTTTCAACGAGTTGGGTTGCACATTGAACGATCTTACACCGTTACAAAAGATGAGCATTACAAAGCTCCGTATCGATGGAGGTTTTACGAGCCAAGAAATTGCCCTTCTTTCAAAAAATCAGCAGGGGATTCAAATAGAAGTAAATGCTTCGATGTCTTCTTCCGATAATCAGCATGGAAATGCTTTACGTGAATGTCGTGAATTTTTAGAAACGATAGAAAAAGAAGGAAATATAGGTCAACTAACGGCTTGTCACAATTTTTTCCCACTACCGGATACAGCGTTGTCTCTTGAGGACATTCGTGTAATTAACAACTTGTTTGCCTCATTTGGTGTGCCGGTCGGTGGGTTTATTGCATCGCAACTTTCGCCAAAAGATTTGCACCACTTAGGTCATGGGGTTTGTACCATTGAAAAACACCGCTTTTTGCCTTGTCATATCGCAATGCAAGAGTTATTTGCCAATGGTTTTGATGATGTGCTTATTGGTGACTCGTTTGCCGACCTTTCAGAGCTTATTGAAATGGCAAGGTGCTACAAACAAGATTATATTGAGATCCCAGTTGTATTTAATCACTTTGTTCCTCATAAAACAAAAATGACAATTCAGGAGTCCATCCTCATTTCAAGAGTGGATCAGCCTGCCAACCTAATTCGGGCGACTGATACAAGAGGAATGGAAGTGCCTCCTTGCTATTGTGCACCAAGAGGAATGTATACTGTCTCTGTATTAAATAATAGAAGTGCACAATATGAAGGGGAAGTACAAATCTCATTGAAAGATTTAGGGCAATCGGTTGAGCACAATGTCATTGGATTTGTTCACCCGTTTGCAAAAGATTTATTGCCTTATATTTTAGCCGGCAAAAATAAATTTCGATTAGTAGAATATAAGTGAAACAAGACTGTATTTAATGGTGTTTAAAACAAGATTATAAAACGTGAATGAAACCGGAGGTGATCGAATGGTGAACAGCGCCATTATTCTTGCGGCAGGAAAGGGTAGGAAAATGTTTCCTTTCAACGCGGTTCGCTCCAAAACAACAATAAAAATCGCAGGGAAGCCATTAATCCGCTATAACATTGAGTCCATTGTGGCAATGGGAATAGAAGAAATTGTTGTTGTTGTTCATGAAGACCATCAAAGAGAAATAGAAAATCTTTTATCAGATATAGAAAACGTTAAATTTGTAAGTGATCCAACCAATTTAGGAAGCGCAGAAAGTCTAGTAAAGGGAGCTGAGAAACTCTCTTCTACTCAGGACTTTATCGTTCTCTATGGGGATACCATTGTTGACCAAAAGGATCTAGAGAATTTAGTGAATACGAAAAAACCTGCTGTACTGTTGAAAAGTTTAGCGGAATCTTCAAGAAACTGGATTGGTGCGAGCATTGAGAATGGGTTCGTTCAGTCGATAGGTGCCCACTATCGTGGGGACAGCATTACCCATCAATTTGCTGGATTTTACTTGGACGATACACTATTAGATTATCTGAAAAGAACTCCAGATTATTTTCCAGATGTAAAAGTAGGTGTAGGTGTTCCAAAAGAGAGATTTATTGAAGCAGGACTTATGGAATCGCTTAATAAAATAAAATTAAATGCCATCCAATGTCATGGATATTTCTTTGATATTGACAAGCCTTGGCATATGTTAGAAGCGAACCAATTTATGGTGAACCATTTTTGTCATTCCCTGCAAGAGAACCAGCTTGCAGAAGGTGCGACGATTTCAGCGAATGCAACCATCCACGGCCATGTAAAACTGGGCAGGAACTCCTCAATTGGTGATCGAGTGGTCATTCACGGTAACCTGATTGTTGGTGACAATACAATTATTGATAATGGAGCCATTTTTAATGGCAATGCAGTGATTGGTGATCATACAAAAATTAGTAATTACTGCATCATTTACGATGGAGTATCGATTGGTTCCAATTGTATATTCGACCATTGTGCAGAGTTCCTTGGTGGAATGGTCATGGACAAGGTATATCTTTACCACTATGGTGAGTTTTATGGTGCAATTGGAAGTCATACGGATATCGGAGCAGCAACCGTTTGCGGAACATTGCGCTTTGATGACGGAGAAACGGAGCACGTTGTGAATGGACGAAAAGAAGTACCGCTACATTTTTCAAATGCTGCATATCTTGGCGACTATTGCAGAACCGGCGTCAATACGATTATTATGCCTGGTTGTAAAATAGGTGCTTATAGTGTCCTTGGAGCTGGTACAATCATCGATCAAGATATCGAAAAAAATAGTCTTGTTTTCGTGAAACAGGATCAAATTATAAAAAAATGGAGCGAAAACAAGTACGGGTGGTAACAAATCAATAAAAGGGGGGAAGGTATCATGGAGAATTATTATCAATATGTGACAGCTAATCTCGAAAAACTGTACACGACACAGATTGAAAAAATGGACGTAGCGGCCACATGTATTTTTGAAGCACTCCAAAAGGGAGGTCGCTTTCTTGTTACGGGTTCAGGTCACTCCCATATGTTTGCAGAAGAGTTCTATGTCAGAGCGGGTGGATTTGCCCAAGTCTCCCCTATTTTGCCGAATGAGTTTCTTTTACACGATCATCCTTTAAAAAGTACCGTGATTGAACGCATGGAAGCCTATGCAAAAGTTATCTTTGATTTATATAAAATCAACTCAAAGGATGTACTCGTCATTGCTTCCAATTCAGGAAGAAATGGAATGACGGTGGAACTGGCAAAAATGGCACAGGAATGTGGTACAAAGGTCATTGCTTTTACAAATCCGAATCATCCTGCAGGCTCAAAATCCAGACACAGTAGCGGAAAATATCTTGGTGACTTTAGTGATGTAGTGATTGATAGTTGTACGGGACCTGGAGATGCTGCCTTTTATGTAGAAGAGGCAAACACAGGCATGGGGGCAACTTCTACGATGGCGGGAGCTTTTGTTGCGCAAACCATTTCTATTTTGTTAGCCAAAAAATACCATCAAGCTGGACTGAAACCTCCAGTGTTTAAGAGCTCGAATGTGGATGGCGGCGATGAATGGAATAAGGAACTTTTTGCCAAATATTATGGTGTTTAATTTACCCATTAAAGTAACTAGAAAATAATGATAAGCTTAATGTGAGAAGTGTTCCTAGGATATGGGGATGCTTTTTTATTGTATAGGAAATTATAAAATAATTAATTGTGGATATATTGATTTAGTCTCTCTGAATCCAGCTCCAGCGCCCAACGGCTAGTGTCCTTCGCTCTCCGCCCTACGATAAGTCAA
>NZ_JBALOA010000039.1:0-32260 GCF_036962125.1 Neobacillus drentensis | reverse complement strand
GTTTGCACGATTTTGTTTGTTTAGTTTTCAAAGAGCAATTAAGTCATCGCCTAAAAGCGACTTTGTTATCTTATCAAGTTATCAATAGAATGTCAATAACTTTTTAAAATATATTTTCGTTTCTGTCATCGCTTCGCAACAACAGATATTAATATACCACCTTAAGAGAATAGGCGCAATAGTATTTTGTAGTTTTTTATAAAATATCTAAAGTAGAACTATTCTAACTCTTTGTTGATTTATTTAATAAAAAAAGTGCCAGTGAGATGGCACTTTTTTAACAAACTATTTATGACGCATTAATGGGAATAATAGGACGTCACGGATAGACGGGGAATTAGTAAGCAACATGACTAAACGGTCGATTCCAATTCCTAATCCTCCTGTTGGCGGCATCCCATACTCTAGTGCTTCAACGAAGTCTTCATCCATCATATGGGCTTCGTCATTGCCTTGTTCACGTTCTTTTAATTGCGCTTCAAAACGTTCTCTTTGATCAATCGGATCATTTAGCTCCGTAAAGGCATTCGCATGTTCACGAGCGACAATAAATAATTCAAAGCGGTCCGTGAATCTTGGATCCTCATCATTTTTCTTTGCAAGCGGAGAAATTTCCACTGGATGGCCGTAAATAAAAGTAGGCTGAATTAACTTTTCCTCGACCTTTTGCTCGAAGAATTCATTGACGATATGACCATAAAGCATGTTGTTATTAATTTCAACACCGTGTTCTTTGGCTAGCTCACGTGCTTCTTCAACACTCATTTCTTTCCAGAAATCCGCACCGGTGTATTCTTTAATCGCATCAACCATATGGAGTCTCTTCCATTCTGGCTTAAGGTCGACTTCATACTCTCCATATTGAACAGTTGTAGAACCGACTACCTCTTCGGCAATATGAGCTACTAAATTCTCAGTAAGGCTCATAATGTCACGGTAATCCGCATAGGCTTCGTACAGTTCAATCATTGTAAATTCAGGGTTGTGACGAGTCGATACACCTTCGTTCCGGAAGACACGGCCAATTTCATAAACCTTTTCTAGTCCACCCACAATCAAACGCTTTAAGTGAAGCTCAATCGCAATCCTCATGAATAATGGCATATCAAGCGCATTGTGGTGTGTAATGAACGGACGTGCTGAAGCTCCACCAGCAATGGAGTGCATCATTGGCGTCTCTACTTCTAAATAACCGTGTTCATCTAAATAACGACGCATCGATTGAATAATACGGCTTCTAGCAATAAAGGTAGCTTTGCTCTCCTGACTCATAATTAAATCCAAATAACGTTGACGGTAGCGCTGTTCAACATCCTTAAGTCCATGGAATTTATCAGGAAGCGGACGCAGCGCCTTTGTTAAAAACTCAAAGTTTTCAACTTTAACCGATAATTCCCCTACTTTTGTTTTAAATAGAGTACCGGTTACCCCTATGATGTCTCCTAAATCTGACGAATCAAATAGCTTATAGTTTTCTTCGCCAATCGCATCCTGACGAACATATACTTGAATTTGGCCAGTTAAATCTTGAAGATGAGCAAAGCCTGCTTTTCCTTTCCCACGTTTCGTCATAATTCGTCCTGCTAAAGAAACGGAAACATTTTTGGCTTCAATCTCTTCTTTTTCTAATTCCCCGTACTGATTAATTAATTCCTTCGTCGTATGTGAACGATCAAAACGCTTACCAAATGGGTCCAGACCATTTTCGCGCATGGTATTCATTTTTTCACGTCTGACCCTTAATTGGTCATTTAAATCTTCCTGACTCATAAAATCCACTCCAATAATCATTTTATTATGTAAAATGTCTTAAATAATGATGTCCACTTTTTCTACATACTTTATTATTTTACACAAACTTAAACTTTCAGACATCAAAAAAGGTGATAATAAAATAAAAACTGCCAGTTTTTTCACTGGCAGCATCCAATTATTATAGAAAAGACACTGTAAGTGACGAGTTTACCCTACAATTAACTGACTTTGTTCTACTTCCTCAACCTCTGCAACCAAATCGTTTAATATTGCTACTAAATGATCTCTTGTTTCACATTCATTAATTGCATTACGAACTTTCCCATTTCCAGGTACCCCTTTTAAATACCAGGCAGTATGCTTACGCATTTCACGAACAGCAATATTTTCATTTTTAAGAGCAATTAGACGGTCTAAATGTAGAATACATACATCAATCTTTTCTCTTGCAGTCGGTTGAGGCATGAGAATGCCTGTTTCTAAATATTGGACGGTGCGATAAATCATCCATGGATCTCCCAAAGCCGCTCTTCCAATCATTACTCCATCGACGCCTGTTTCATCAATCATCCGTTTGGCATCCTGCGGCGTCAGAACATCACCATTACCGATCAACGGAATAGAAAGATTTTGCTTTACTTCACGAATGATATCCCAGTTGGCTTTTCCCTCGTACATTTGAACACGTGTTCGCCCATGCAAAGAAACAGCCTTCCCGCCAGCCCGTTCTACAGCTTGTGCATTTTTCACTGCAAAAATATGCTGTTCATCCCAGCCTATTCGCATTTTTACGGTGACAGGCTTTTCCACCTCCGCTACAACTGCGGAAACCATCTCGTAGATTTTATTTGGATTAAGAAGCCACTTTGCACCAGCATCACATTTCGTAATTTTAGGAACAGGGCAGCCCATATTGATATCAATTATATCTGCATTAGTATTCTGATCTACAAATTTAGCTGCTTCGACGAGTGTTTCCCGCTCACCACCAAAGATTTGTAAACTTAGCGGTTTTTCCCGCTCGTCTATATAGAGCATATTCATGGTTTTTTCATTTTTATAAATAATCCCTTTATCACTTACCATCTCTGCACAAACTAAACCAGCACCGAACTCTTTTACCGTTAAGCGGAATGCCGAGTTACATACTCCAGCCATTGGAGCCAGTACGACTGGGTTTTTCATTTCAATATCGCCAATCTTTAACATGCAGTACCTCCTAATCTTTGTGATTAATCATAGGGCTGGTCTTAGATTACTTTCTAGCACCGCGTTAGTAAACGGGCCTTCCGCTTCTCTTATTCTTTGGGTGTTAAGTCATCTATAGATATTTTAAGTGAATGCGCAATCCTCACCAGTAGTTCACTAGCAGGAAGGCGGTTCCCTCTTTCAATTTCGCCTAGAATTGATACGGATACACCTAGTTCCTTTGAAAAACCTTCTTGTGTATAGCCCTTTAACTTCCGATAGGCTCGAATACGTCTTCCCCATTTTTCCGCTTCCATATTCGGACTCCTTCTTTATCAGGCAATTCTTCTAATGATGCCTTAAGTAATTTAATTAACTCCGAACACTGATTGTTCTGATGTACTTCTAAAAGTGGAATAATTACAAAGGCTCGTTCAAACATCCGTGGATGCGGAACCACGAGCTTCTCGCTTTCAATATTTTCTTGGTTAAAGCTAAGAATGTCAAGGTCAATTGTTCGCGGTCCCCACTTAATTTCCCTTTTTCTCCCAAGCTCTAATTCAATTTCTAAACATAAATCTAATAACTCAAAAGGACTTAGTCCCGTTTGAATCTCGATTACCATATTCAAAAATAAGTCTTGGTCTTCGTAACCAACGGGATCCGTTTCGTAAATAGATGAATAATTTACCAATTGGATACTATGATAACTTGTTAATCTTTTAATCGCACTCGTTATATTAGTATAACGATCACCTATATTAGAGCCAAGGGCAATAAATGCTGTGTTTTCCACTTTTATCTTCTCCTTGTAATTTCTACTGCAACCGAGCTGTAGTGGCCAGGAATTGGAGGATCTGGCTTAATCACCATTACCGTAGTCTCAGATATCAGTGGGAACATCTCTAAGATATTTACTGCAATTTTCTCTGCCACCGCTTCGACCAATTTATATGGCTGCCCTTCCACTATTTCTTTGCAAATTTGGTAGAGTTCAGCATAATTGACTGAGTAATTCAAATCATCGGTTTCACCCGCTTTTTTTAAATCAATGGAAACAGATAAATCAACGGCAAAACGCTGACCCAATCGATTTTCTTCTGGGAAAACACCATGGTACCCGTAGAATTCCATTCTATTAACATGAATTTTATCCATTCGTTTCACCCCTTCCCATCAGCACATCCATCATTTTTGCCATTCTGCTCATTTCCTTCACATCGTGAATACGGATAATCTGGCAGCCTTTTTGGATGCCGTAGCAGATGGTTGCTCCTGTTCCTTCCATTCTTTCATGAATAGGCAGATCCAATGCTTGTCCAATCATCGACTTTCTAGAAGTCCCTAATAATACGGGATAGCCAAGTCTCACAAACGTATCTAAATTCTGCATCGTTAGCAGATTTTCTTGATAATTCCTTGCAAAGCCAATACCTGGGTCGATGATGATCCTTTCATCCTTTACACCTGCTTTTTTAACGATAGCAATACTCTCATACAAGTCATTGATTACATCTCTCATAAATACCTGATAATTTCGGTCGTGGCGGTTATGCATAAGGACAATCGGAACATTATAGTCAGCAGCTACTTGTGCCATTTGATTATCCGCCTTCGCCCCCCATACATCATTGATAATATGTGCACCCGCCTCAATCGCCTGCTTGGCAACCTCTGCTTTATAAGTATCAATTGATATCGGAACATGGACTTGTTCAGATATCGCCTTAATAATTGGAATTACCCGGTTAATTTCTTCATGGGCTGGGACGGCTGCAAATCCAGGTCGTGTCGATTCCCCGCCGATATCAATAATATCCGCACCATTTGCCACCATTTCCTTAGCACGTTCCACAGCGATTTCAACCTGGTTGAACTTGCCGCCATCTGAAAAGGAATCTGGTGTTGCATTTAAAATGCCCATGACAATTGTTTTCTTACTAAAATCTAAGGTATATGGACCGCATTGGATTTGTTCTAGAGGTGTTCTCATATTTGTTCACTCCTTACGGGCTTTTTCACTCTACTTATCATACATGAAAATTGAATAAGATTTCAAAAAAAAGAAGCATCGGCAAGCCGACACCTCTTAGATTATTGTCTAGCTCCAGCACCCAACGGCTAGTGTACTTCGCACTTCTCCCTACGATAAGTCAACATCGAATCACTACGTTCTCCGTGTTTCCTTTATCTCAGTCGAAGCGCTCCAGTCCATACGCCGCTAAACGGGTGCTTCCGCTTTTCTCATTATTCTGCCTCATATTGATAAAGCTGTGTGCTTAGGTACCGTTCTCCATTATCAGGAATAATTGCAAGGACTTTTTTCCCTTTTCCTAATTTCTTTCCAACTTCTAACGCAGCGTGAATGGCCGCTCCTGAAGAGATTCCGCCTAGAATTCCTTCTTCTCTTGCTGCACGTCTTGAAGCTGCAAATGCTTCCTCAGTTCCAACCTTAATCACTTCATCATAAATATCTGTATTTAGTGTGTCAGGAACAAATCCTGCTCCAAGACCCTGGAGTTTATGTGGACCAGGTGATCCGCCAGAAAGAACTGGAGAGTCAGTTGGTTCAATAGCAAATATTTTTATTTCAGGGAATTTTTCACGAAGAACGCTTCCTGCTCCTGAGATTGTCCCGCCAGTACCGATACCTGAAACAAATGCATCTAATTGTTCCATTTGTTCCACGATTTCTTTACCTGTTGTTCTTCTATGAACTTCAGGATTAGCTTGGTTCTTAAATTGCTGTGGCAAGAAGTAACCATGCTCTGCTACTAATTCTTCTGCCTTCGCAATTGCACCCTTCATCCCTGCTGGTCCAGGTGTTAATACAAGCTCCGCACCGTAAGCACGAAGTAGGTTCCGTCTTTCCAAACTCATCGTTTCAGGCATAACAAAAACAGCTTTGTAACCTTTTGCTGCTGCAACCATTGCAAGTCCAATTCCAGTATTTCCGCTTGTAGGCTCAATAATGGTATCAACACCTGGTTTGATTAACCCTTGTTCTTCTGCTGCTTCAATCATTGCTAAAGCAATCCGGTCCTTTACGCTGCTTCCTGGATTGAAATATTCTAGCTTTAAATAAACCTCAGCACTATTTTCATCTACTAATCTGTTTAATTTAACAATTGG
This sequence comes from Neobacillus drentensis, assembly GCF_036962125.1. GTDB lineage: Bacteria > Bacillota > Bacilli > Bacillales > Cytobacillaceae > Neobacillus > Neobacillus drentensis_B. Next base: position 26,185 of record NZ_JBALOA010000039.1, on the reverse strand, counting down.
TGTTTGACCGATTAATTCGGTAACTGAATTTGCAACACGAACCATTTAGAGCACCCCTATTCCGAGTAAATTGATTGGATTTATATTATTAAATTTACCAGTTAACTACTTACTTTGTCAATCGTTTTATTATGGTATTTTTACAATATTTCCAATTATTTTTTTATGTAAAAAAGCACAGTATCATAACTGTGCCTTAGTTTGGTTTATTCCCGTAATACCATTCCACGCCCGCCTCCTCCCAAAATATAGAAGCAGAGGCGGTGGATTTCATTTGTTCAATTGCTATTTGCCTGCGGATTTGCTCTTTAACATCTGCAAAGGTATATGTTCTCCCCGTGATTTTCATTTCTAATTTAAGGATGGCGTAACCTTCTTCAACCTGGACAGGTTGACTGTATTCATCTTTCTTTAATTCCTTTACAATTTCAATATACTGGCTGGGATACCGTTCATCCCCTTCGCTAATATAACCGATATCGCCGCCCTCGTTGGCAGAAAACTCATCAATGGAGCGTTCCATTGCCAACGTTGAAAAATCTGAACCTTGCGCTAGCTCTTGGAGAGTCTTATCTGCTTCATCAAGTGAGGCAACTACAATTTGTGAAACATGGTAGGCAGATGGTACATTAAACAAATCCTTGTTTTTTTCATAATAACTCTCCAACTCACCTGTTGATACTTTTACATCTTTCGTTAAAAGCTCTTCTAATAGCAGGTTAGTGCGAATTTGTTCCTTCCACCTTTTTTCATTTTTGTTATTCTGTTTGGTAAATGAATTGGTGGTGGCTTGGAGCATTCTAAGCTCACGTTCGACATCTTGGCTCGACACTTTTATCTTATATTTTGCCGCCATTTCCTCAACGACCTTCTGATTAACCATTTCCTTTAGAACATCTTTTCCATATCTAGCTTCTAGCTCATTAAGCCATTCCTGTCGTAAGATTGACTTTTTACCAATTGTGGCTACTGGCTCTTCATTTAGTAGGGTGCTGCCTGCTAATTCTGTCTTAGTTAGAAAAAAAACAATTGTAAGGCAGTTCACCAGTACCAGGCCGGCAATCACCAACCAAAGCTGCTTCCTCCCCAACCTTATTCCCCCATTCAGAAAAGGGCTGGCACCCGTTTATTTTGCCTCCTTTTTGAGCTCCTCTAATTCATCACTTGAAAAAAGGTATTTTTCATTGCAAAAGTGACAATGTGCCTCTGCCTGACCGTCTTCTTCGATCATAGCAGTAATCTCAGCGGCACCTAAACCGACAATTGCATTAGCAAAACGTTCTTTGGAGCAATTGCAACTAAAACCGACTGGCATCGTTTCTAATACCTTGACTTGCTCTTTTCCAAAAAGCTCTTCGAGGATTTGCTCTGGTGTTAGTCCTCGTTCAATTAATATAGAGATCGGCTCAATGGTTTTTAGTCGCTCTTCTAGTTTTGAAATAATTGGCTCTGGGGTGCTAGGCATTAATTGAAAGATAAACCCGCCTGCTGCCAAAATCGTATCATCTGGGTTCACTAAAACGCCGACTCCCACTGACGAAGGAACCTGTTCAGAAGTAGCGAAATAATAAGTAAAGTCCTCTCCTAATTCACCGGATACAAGCGGAACTTGTCCTGAAAAAAAGTCACGCATTCCGATATCCTTAACAACAGCTAACGTACCATCCGTTCCAACTGCACGGCGGACATCAAGCTTGCCATGTTCATTCGATTCAAAATCTACCTCCGGGTTAGTTACATAACCTCGAACTTCCCCTTTAGCATTACTATCTACAACAATTGGTCCGAGCGGGCCGCCGCCGTTAATCTTAATGGTTAATTTATCCTCGCCCTTAAGCATGGCACCCATCATTACTCCTGCGGTCAAGGTACGGCCAAGTGCTGCCGACGCTGTCCGCCAGGTTTGATGACGCCTTTGAGCCTCACTTACCGTTTCTGTCGTGCGGACAGCAAAAGCACGTATATTTCCATCATAGGCAAGTGCCTTTACAAGATAATCGTTCATTATATATCCCCTTTCTAGCTGCTATACCTTAGGTTATCCTATGTTCCGTTTATAGATAAGCTGTAATCCTTTTAAAGTTAAAAAAGGGTCAACTATATCAATAATCGTTGATTCTTGAGCAATTAAGTTGGCCAACCCGCCTGTTGCAATGACAGTAGGTTTTTTCACGCTTTGCTCCATCATCCGCTTAACAATTCCCTCTACTTGTCCAACATATCCGTACACAATACCTGCCTGCATAGCTGAAATTGTATTTTTACCGATAACCCCTTCAGGTCGGGCAATTTCAATTCTTGGCAATTTGGACGCTCTTGAATAAAGTGCCTCTGTTGAGATCCCGACACCAGGGGCAATTGCACCGCCCATGTATTGACGCTCCTCATTCACATAACAATAGGTGGTTGCAGTTCCAAAATCGACAATAATCAATGGACTCCCATACTCATGTATAGCTGCAACAGCATTAACAATCCGGTCAGCTCCGACTTCTCTTGGGTTTTCATATTTAATATTCAGACCTGTTTTAATTCCCGGCCCAACCACAAATGGCTTTACATGAAAATATTTGTGGCACATTCTCTCCAAAGCAAACATGATTGGGGGAACCACCGAGGAAATAATAATCCCATCGATATCTGAAAAAGAAAGGCCAGCATGATCAAAAAGTGCTTTGATATTCATTCCGAACTCATCTTCCGTACGATTTCTATTCGTTTCAACCCGCCAATGGTATTTAAGTTCCTCACCATCATAAACACCTAATACAATATTGGTATTTCCCACATCAAATACGAAAATCAAATCTATCACTCACTTTTCAGATTATTCTCTTCTATACTGAAAACATAATACCACAGATTAGTTTAATCATAAAAAAAAGAGTGCTTCAATGAAGCACCCTTTTGAACATTTACTTATGTTCTGTTTCGTCAGAAGGATTAAGCGGTTCAGCCTCTTCCTTTTTCTTATTAATATTCACCTTGACGTCCTCTGTTTTTTTCGGGCCGATTTTCACAGCTTCTAATGCTTGATTGGGCTCTGGCATATGACCATTTTCCACCAAGAATTTAATCTGTTCAGCCACAAGAGTTTCGACTTCAAGTAATGTTTTCGCAATAAGATCAAGTTTATCACGATTTTCGGTAAGAATGACTTTTGCTCTTGCATAACATTCCTTAATGATTCTTTGCACTTCCAAGTCGATTTCATAAGCAATTGCATCGGAATAATTTTGTTCGTTATGAATGTCACGGCCTAAGAAAACCTGACCGCCCTGTGCTTGACCGAATTGAAGCGGTCCAAGCTTATCACTCATACCATATTCAGTAACCATTTTTCGAGCAATACCAGTCGCACGCTGGAAGTCATTGTGGGCTCCAGTACTTACTTCACCAAAGACAATCTCTTCCGCCACACGTCCACCGAGTAGACCAACAATTTTATCAAGTAATTCCGGCTTTGTCATAAAGTAACGGTCTTCCCTTGGAAGCATAACAGCATAGCCACCTGCTTGCCCACGTGGTACAATCGTAACCTTGTGGACCATATCCGCTTCATCAAGTACTAAACCAATAACTGTATGACCGCCTTCATGGAACGCAACAATTTTACGTTCTTTTTCAGAAATAACGCGGCTCTTTTTAGCTGGGCCGGCAATGACACGGTCTGTTGCTTCATCAATGTCTTCCATGTCAATTTTCTTCTTACTGCTGCGGGCTGCAACTAATGCGGCCTCATTCAATAAGTTTTCTAAATCAGCACCTGAAAAACCTGGTGTACGCATCGCAATATTTTTTAAGTTAACGGATTCATCTAAAGGTTTATTACGTGCATGTACTTTAAGAACAGCTTCACGTCCAACAACATCCGGACGGTCGACAGTTATTTGACGGTCAAAACGGCCTGGACGCAATAACGCAGGATCCAAGATATCAGCACGGTTTGTAGCTGCAATAATGATAATTCCCTCATTGGCACCGAAACCATCCATTTCAACAAGCAATTGGTTCAAAGTTTGTTCACGTTCATCATGACCGCCGCCTAAGCCTGCGCCACGTTGACGTCCGACTGCATCAATTTCATCAATAAAGATGATACATGGTGCATTTTTCTTTGCATTTTCGAATAAATCACGCACACGGGATGCCCCGACCCCAACAAACATTTCAACGAAATCGGAACCACTAATTGAGAAGAACGGAACGCCTGCTTCACCGGCTGTCGCACGAGCGAGCAATGTCTTACCAGTACCTGGAGGACCTACAAGTAGAACTCCTTTTGGAATTCGGGCACCAAGTTCAGCAAACTTCCGTGGATCCTTTAGAAATTCGACGACTTCTACCAATTCCGCCTTTTCTTCATCAGCCCCAGCTACATCTCTAAAACGAACCTTTTTCTTATCATCGTTATAAAGCTTCGCCTTAGATTTTCCAAAGTTCATCACTCGGCTACCGCCGCCTTGGGCTTGGTTTAATAAGAAGAAGAATAAAATAAAGATAATCACAAACGGAATAATCGATGTAAAGAATGTCACCCATCCGCTTGTTTCTTTAGCAGGCATTACTTCTACTTTGGAATCTGCTTTATTAATTTTGTTAATGATTTCTTCACTATTTGGTACATAGGTTATGAATTTTTTACTCTTCGCTTCTAATTCACCACGAACTTCATAAACTCCTCGTTCAGGCTGCATTGAGAACGATTTTACTTCGCCCTTTTCTAATTGGCTTACAAACTTATCATATGAAATATGATCTGTTGGCTCATTGCTTCCATTAAAGAAACTCACCACGCCAATAATGACTAAAAATATCAATAAATAAAAGATGGTATTACGGAAAATCCGATTCATCTCTTACCTCCTCCCACGATAGACAAACTATACTAAATGGTATCATAGAAAATCTTACAAATTCAAGAAATTACACTCAAGGTCTTGTCTTAACTTTCCCTGATTTTACGTATAGGACTCATTGCTTACTTTAGAGATTATTGCTGTATACTTCAGGTTTTAAAACACCAATATATGGAAGGTTTCGATATTTTTCGATATAATCTAAGCCATAACCGACAACAAATTCATCCGGTACAATAAAACCAACATAATCCGCTTTAATGGCACTTTTTCTGCCAGTTGGTTTATCAAGCAATGTCACAATCTTAATCGATTTTGCCTTTCTGTACTTAAATAAATCAACTAAATAACTAAGTGTCAGACCACTATCAATAATGTCCTCAATAATAAGAATATCTCTACCTTCAACAGAAGTATCTAAATCCTTGAGGATTTTTACTTCACCGGAAGAAACGAACCCGGTTCCATAACTCGATACATCCATAAAATCCATTTCAAGATAGCAATCCATCCGTTTTAATAAATCGCCCATAAACGGCATTGCACCTTTTAATACACCAATAGCGAGCGGAAATTTATCCTGATATTCTTCAGTTAATTGTGCGGCTAGCTCCTTAATTTTAGTTTGAATCTCTTCTTCTGTTACTAACACCTTTTCAATATCCTGTTTCATCTAAATGTGCCCCCTAGAAGATCGTTACTTTTGATATGTGAATAGTATATATTGTTGAACTGAGTCATCTATGCCTTCAAAAGAAGATTTTTTTAACCCTGGCAGCCAAAGAATACAACCTTCTTTGTCGGTTAGTATAGGCCACATATTACGTTCTTGAACTGGTACCTTTTGATCAATAAATATAGCCTTTAATTTTTTAGATCCTTCCATTCCCTTTAACGTCATTCGATCGCCACTCCTTCGAGAGCGAATAATTATTGGCCACTTCACACTGCTAACACTAAAAAGCGCTGTATTTACACCTGCAATTGATGTTTTCCCCGTCACATAGCTGCTACTAATTTTCCCGCCATTCGGTAAGTTAATCACTCCAGGCTCTGTCATTTCAAAAAGATATGACGTTACCTCAATCGATTGAAAATGGAAGGAAAGGGAATAATAGGAACGAGTAACTTTTAAACCATTAGGGAAATCAAGTTGACCTGATGGCTGAGGATGTTGAATTATGAAAAAAATTTGGTCAATATGTAATGCAGATAAAGAAGCGGGTTTTTCTTTGTAAAGATAGTTTAATATTAGTTGAATCCCTCTCCTTTGTAAAGGTAAAGGCACTTCAAGAAAACGTTTAAGGTCAACCGTAATTTTGCTTTCTTCCTTTTTTGTGATTACTGTATTCATTTGCTGAATAGTTAATTCCTGCAGGAACATTTCATCACTTGTTATTTCCTCACTAAACCGTTGAAAATGTTCATGGGCTAGCGGGTTTTCCTTTTTTAAAAAAGGAATGACTACTTTACGAAAACGATTTCTGCTATAAATTCCTTTTTCATTACTGGGGTCTATTCTTGGGCTTAGATTATGCCTTTCACAATACGCTTGAATATCAGCTCTCTCTAGACCTAGAAACGGACGTAAAATCGTCCCCTTATCAAATGGGCGGGTAAATGGAATGCCTGCACGGGCAACCCCCGCACTGCCTCTCGTCATTCGCATCAGCATCGTTTCCATTTGATCATCACCATGATGAGCCAGCGCTAAGAATGAATACTGATACTTTTCCATAATCTTTAGAAAAAAATCGTACCTTACATCTCGTGCAGCAATTTGCGAACTTTTACCTGTTACTTCCATTATCTTTGGAACATTGACCCGGGTCATTTCAAACGGAATGCCATTCTGTTCACAGAAATTCTTGACGAACATTGCATCCTCAAATGACTCCTGTCCACGAAACATATGGTCTACATGGGCAACAACAAGGGCCAGACCCTGTTTTTCTTTTTCTGCAAGCAAATAGTGAAGCAGCGCGAGTGAATCCGGGCCTCCCGAAACACCTACGACCATCTTTTTAGATGCTAAATCGAAGGCCTGGTGTTTAAGAAAGGCCTTGACCTTGGTTTCCAGCATAATAATGCACTCTTCCTTAAAACATAGTTTAAAACTTTAAAACGGTAAGAATAACATTAGTCTACCACTTTTAAGAACAAAGTATCAAAGCATTGCTATTGCAAAATGCTTAGAAATTTTTCCTACTAATATAATGCATATCTATACGTATTAAATCTTATACGAATGACGTGCAAAATAGTTTCATTAATTACAGCAATTTATTAAATGTATACCACCCATACAATAAACCTAGCACGATAGCAATAAGCCAAAATTCCATCCAGCCGCTTTTCTTCTTCTTTTTACGATAGTGCTGCCTCGTAAGCGGCTTGTTTCCATTTATATTTGGACGGGCCTGCTGTTTTTGCGCTTGTTTGTTTATTCCAGCTGCCTTTACGGGAGGTGAATCAGGCGCTTTTTTATCAACCATCAGATCTAATAAATCTGTTCTCATTTGTTTTGCACTGCTATAATGGCCCTGAAGTGCTTTAACAATGACCTTTTCCCATGCCAATAACTCAGGCTTCTGACGGATTGCCTCTCTTAATTGCAAGATACCGCCAGTCGTTTTTGTCAATCGCTTAGGATAGGCGGTATTGATCATAATCATTGCCACGGAGAACAAGTCATAGGAAGGCTCAGCTTTTCTTGAACCCAGTCCCCAATAGCCGCGGTCATAAAACTCAGTGAACTCCTTAATTGCTCTCCCTTGTATAGTAGTTCCACCCACATCAATGCATCTTATTTTTGGCGGGGGTCCAGTGACAATTAAATTCTCCGGCTTGAGGTCACCAAATACCCAGCCATTTTCATGAAGCTTGTCTAAATCATTTAACAGCTGCAAAAATAATACACTGGTCCATGACCTTCCCTTTTGTTGTAAAAAAGATAAAAAATCAGGTCCCTGTATGTATTCCATCACATAAAAGGAAATAAGACCTTGAGGGCTCTGCCAATCATCAACATCAAGCAAAGAAGGCCCAAGGGATGGGGTTCCCTGGACCTTTGCTAAGGATTTTAACACATTAACCTCAGAGGTAATCGACATCCCATTATCGCTCATTTTTAACGCAACTTGAGTGTTATTATGCTTGGCAAGGTACACCACTCCATTTGCTCCAAATCCAAGCTCCTTGATAATCATGTATTTATTAAAATGCCACTTCCCTGAGATAACCGTTCCTGGGCTTACCTTACATTGACTCTTCAAAGTATGATTCATCATCACGTGAAAGAAGGCTCCTTAAGGATTGTTTTTGATCAAATGACGATAATGCTGTCCGTATCGCTGGGCCAGTTGGGGTAATTCCTCCTGTAGACAATTGGGAAAAGACACTTGTCAATGTTTGCAGTTTTGGCGTCCAGTCTAGCAATTTTTCGACATCTTTCTTTTTCCCGGGAAATACATAAACTGAAAATTGATTATCACCTGTGCGGGCATTCAAGCTTAGAGATAGGTCAAGTAGTGCTTCTTTCACAGTCGGCAGCTTATGCTTCATACTCGCACTTGTATCGACAAGAATCAACACCTCTAATTCGACAGTTTCGCCTAATTCATCGACAACCTCCATTACTTCCCCGCGCTTTTCAGGAGGGAGGTCTTCCATTGTTTGTGAACGCCCCAAGATTTGCTGCAATTCCCGATTCACGACTCCTTGTATTGTCTGGTTCATTGCCTTACGGGTTACCATTTGTACTGTTTGCGAAAGCTGCTGGGCATAAACAATCTGACTGACTCCTCCGCCTGACATCGCTATTCCTTCAATTTCCGTCATTCCTTTTTCATCAATCGTGTCCTGCTCCATCACACCAATTACATTAACGGTTATTCCTTGTTCCCTGGCAAGTGCAGCCATGGCAATTGGATCGTCCCCTTGATTGGAACATCCATCGGTAATTAATAAGATTTGACGAATTTTCCCTGTATACATAACCTTCTCCCTCCACTACATGTATTGGTACCATTTTCGACGGGAAGAAGGTGATTTATACATATTTTAATAGAAGACTGCATAAAATAACTTGTTTAGGCCTGACGCTTTAATTTTTGAACAGGAATTGAAGCCCATTTTGGGGTGTTGTGTTTTATTTTTGCAACGGTCACCGTCATATCATCATGGATAATCTCTGACCTTGAGCGAATCACTTCTTCCAGGATTAAATCAGCGACTTCTTGTGGGTCATCTGTCTCTAATCCTTGTAACTTTCGCTTCATCCATAAATCATAATTCTCTACATGCAATGGTCCTTCAAATACTCCGTCACTCATCATTATCAATAAATCGCCTGCTTTTAATTGTTCACTTACCACATCTACTTCAAATTCCTGAATCATGCCAATTGGCAAATTGCTTGCTTGAATTTTAATGATTTTATTTCCTCTTTTAATAAAGCTAGGTGTAGAACCAATCTTAAGAAACTTAGTCGAAGCATTTTGCAGATCAATCATCGCTAAATCTAGGGTAGAGAAGATTTCATCGGTCGTTCGAAGTGAAAGAATCGAATTAACCGATTTAATTGCCACCTTTTCCTCAATCCCAGATTGAAGAATCTTTTGTAAAAGAAGCAATGTCTCTTTACTCTCGTAATGAGCCCTTTCTCCATTTCCCATCCCATCGCTTATGGCAATCGCAAATTTACCAAATCCCAGTTCAATTGTCGAGTAGCTATCACCCGAAACCAAGCCGCCATCCTTTGCTGCATGGGCCACGCCTGTTTCTACCGTATAAGCCTTGGATGACCGGAACGTCACGTGGCAGAAGTCATTTGGCATGGTTGCACACTCTTCCATTTTTACAACGATTGTCTCACCGAGAATGTCTGAAAGCATTGGTGCAATTAGCTTTTCACATTCCCCGTGGCCATTACAAAATGGTAAGGACATTTCAATATCTACATTACCTTGTTCGAGGCTATATATTTCCACCTGTTCGATATGGATTCCGAACGATTGCATTGCCTCCATAATTTGCTCTTCCTGCTTGTGATGATTTTCTCTCTCCCGCTGAATCTCTTTTGCAAAGTTTTCCATCACCTCTGAAACACCTAACAATTGGTCAGCTACAAGCTTACGGCTCTCCTGAACCTGTCGTTTCAACTTTTGATTAGCTTGGAAAAAGGTTAATTCTTGTCCAATTGATTCATAGACTCTTTGCGAACGGGTACAAATTTTTTCCCACTCTCTTGATAGTTTCGATGAAATATTGCCATTGTTTTGATCCATTTCATGAATAATCTCTTCCATATAGGCATAGGTTGTATTAAAATTATTTGCCCAGCATTGATCCTTCTTAAAGCAGGTTTGGCAGGTTTTTTCGGTCACATTGCTCATGAAATAATCCATTTCCCGTGCACTTTCGTCTTCATGCGGCTGGACCTCCATTTGTGAAAAGCTTTTGGACAGGGCATGAAATACATTAGAAAATTGCGAAACACGCTGTGCCGTGACGTCGCGCATCTTCCGCATGTATTTTTGCTGTTCAGCTGTGTACTCTGGCGTACCAGGGATATACTTCGCTAATCGGGAAGTTAGAACCTGCGGGGTTAGAAGGAATAGGAAAATAGCAGCTGCCGTCTCCAAAACTGTTTGCAGGATTGAACCATTGCCACCTTCCCCATACATACCGATCAGGAGCGTAGCAATAAATAATCCAATCGAAACACCTATTTTTTTCCCTTCCTTCATTAATCCCCCCAGGACACCGGAAAAGGCTAGTAAACTCATATGATAGAAACTAGATACGCTTGCCAGGCTAAAAATTAGACCCGTAACGACTCCAACAGTGGAACCAACAGTTGCTCCTGCAATAAAGGAAAACACTAACACTAAGTATCTTGACAGGATATGCTCAACTGACAGGTCATACACTTTCCAGCCAATCGTCCCCGTCATAATCGATGCTAGCATGATAATTAAGCAGACGATCTCTTCTGTTTTCAATAATTGTCTGCGTTTATTGAAAGTTAATAATGGAATGCTTTGTAAAAATATCAGCGTCAATATAAAGGCAAGACTTGTTTGTACACCAACCATCATGAAATCATATAGTGTTAATTGAGTCGATAGGATAAACGCTTCAGCTAATTTTCCAACCCCCAGCACAATCCCGACAAAAAATGGCAGTGCTTTATGCTCATTTGTCAGCCACTTCTTGCTTATCCGAAAAACGATGATAAAGCAAAGGGTTACTAAAAAGGTAAAGGCAGCGTTGGTTAAGGAAATCGTCACAGCCCCAATCACTAGTCCGATCAGGGCAAGCGGTGCCCGATCTCGTTTAATTAAATAAACTGAGGCAAAAAAGGGAAGGCAAAAAGGAGTCAGCTTCGCTAAAATTAAGGCCCGTCCAAGCAAAAAACCGACGATTAATAACAGATACCCCTTTTTTATGAAAAAGGACTCAAGCATAAGCTGAATTTTTTTCAATCCATTCTGCAAAGCCCATTTAGATGAATGAAGATTGACTTCACTGACGGGTTCTATGAAACTAGCATTTGTCTTTTCCATAAATCACACTCCCTATTCTTTCATTGTTCAGATAATTATAAAATTAATAGACTTAAAAGTTTGTCAAATTAGTGAACAAGCAAAAAGAATCGTTCGACGGTTTTCACTATTATCATTCAAATAATATTAATTAGTGTCGGAGAGTGACGGTTAGAAAAGCGGAAGCGCCCTGGTCAGCGGCGTATGGCCTCCTCGAAAAAGCTAACGCCTTTTCTTCATGCGAGGCCTATGCTGCCGAAGCCTTCCTTGTGGAGCGCTCCAACTGAGATAAAGGAAACACGAAGAGCCGGAGGCGCATTCGATGTTGACTTATCGTAGGGCGGAGAGCGAAGGACACTAGCCGCTAGGGCGCTGGAGCTAGACAGTAAACTAAGTGATAATACGACAAAAAAGACAGGCCATTTTGACCTGTCTTTTCATTTATAGTTATGAAGTAAATTCACTCTTTATTAATATAAAGTTTAGCAGCAAGTTACCCCCGCTTAGCTCCTCTTCCACCACGTTTGGTTTCTGTTTGTCTTTTTAAGGAAGATAAACGATCCTCGCTATCTTTTAAAAACTTTGCCATTTTGGTTTCAAAATTTTCCGGCTTAGCATTATGTCGATCGTTATTTCTGCCCTGACGAGGACGTTGTGAGTAGGAGTTTGAATTTGACCTTTGCTGCGACTCTGGGCGATCCTTTGCCTTTTTAATCGACAGTCCTATTTTTCCATCCTTCTCAACATTAATGACTTTGACCTCTACTTGGTCACCAACTTTAAGATGATCATTAATATCCTTCACATAGTTGTCAGCGACCTCACTGATGTGGACGAGTCCTGTTGAGCCCCCCGGCAGCTCCACAAACGCTCCAAAATTAGTAATCCCGGTTACCTTCCCTTGTAACTTGCTGCCTACTTCAATTGACATAAAAAGAATGTTCCTCCTTAAAAGTTTAAAAATCAATCTTACTCTATATTATACAAAAAGAAAAAAATCAGTGTCAATATGACGATAAATTGGTTCATTTCCCCTTTTTATCTTCAGGAATATTAAAAATGATTTCACCTTTATTAGAGAAAAAATATTCTTTTCTGGCCAACTTCCCAATATAATCATCATCATTTAATTTAATGATATTTTCATTCAAAATATCCCGCTGCTCTTTTAACTCTTTTAACTCATGATTAAGTTGCTTTTTTTGAGCTAATTTAGCGTTGAGCTTAGCAGCTTGGGAACTGGAACTGGAAATCATTAAATAAGAGAGAATGGCCGCAAAAACCAAAAACATCGATAACCGTCTCACTAAAAGTTTCTTTTTTCGTGCGGAGGCAATTTCTGCATACTCTTGCTGTTTCACATAGGTTGTTTGGATTTTTGATACAATTCTCTTCTGTTCTGCTCCCATTTCCCTCACCGCCTTACTCGTTTCGATTTTTCCATCTATTAATTATCTTACTTAAATAATTCCGGATTCTCTTAAAAAATCCTGCCGTTTTATTATATAACTTCTCGACGGATTTTTTAAGACTTTTCGGCAAAAGTTTCCAAAAAAGCAACACGATTTTTTGAATTGGAAATAAAATGATTTTTGCTATTAATAGTAAAACCTTACCAATAAACTTAACAAGAGTTAAAAGGCCCCTGCCAATCGTCAGGATAATAATTATTATTAACTGTATAAGGCCGACAATTGGTTTATAAATCAGAAGCTGGAACGTTTTTTTGATAAAGCGGCCGATCGCAATGATTGTTTTAATGGTCATCTCAAGCAAACGGAGGTAAATCCCTTTAAATAAGCTTTGGTAAGCGGCAAATCCACAAAGCAGAGCAAGAAAGATATAAAATCTAAGTTCACCGTTATTGACTAGAAATAGTGTGTAAAAAATAATTACTGCCTGGATAATCCAAAAAAGCAAATCATTAAAAAAAACAATCCATTGCTTCCTTTTGGGCCGATTTAGAAAACGCTGGTAAGTATCAAACATCGCGCCAAACAACGAACCCATGCCAATCATGGAAAGCAAGGTGAAAAACTGAGTCGAGAGGATCATCGGAATAACTTACTAAAGAATCCTTTAGCTTTCTCCCCGTGCTGCTCATCAAGGTAAACTAAATCAAATATCTTTCCCTTAATAGAAACAATCCCTTTCTCTACATCTAAGTTTTTCATTTGCAGGTTTTGCCCCTTGATGGCTAAAAACCCCATTGAGGTCTCGAGTAAGAACTCTTCATTATCAAAACTTTCAACTTGTTTAACACCGGTAATTTCAAGAAGCTTCCGGCCTCTCATGATGACATCATGGTCTGGCACACTACTTTTCGGTGGATTACTCTCATAATATTGGCTCATTAACAACATCCCCCACAATCGTTTGTACAACCTTTTTGATACATATTTATGTGAGGGATAGAAAAATTAGAACCCATTCCTAAAAGGGTGAATCTGTTGCACCAATTCTTTCTTCCTTTATAATCGTATACATCTCTGCCGCTTCTTCCTTGCGTGTTGTATCTTGGATCCGGTCTATCCTAGCGGTAACTATTCTCTGCCCCAAGCGAATTGTTAGTTCATCACCAACTTTAACCGTTGAACTGGCCTTTGCCTCTTTCCCATTAATTTCAATTCGTCCCTGATCCGATACTTCCTTTGCCAAGGTCCTTCTTTTAATTAGACGTGAAACCTTTAAAAATTTATCAAGACGCATGTCTGTGTCCCCCTTTATTAAATCCCTTTTTCTTTTGCTTGGTCCCAATATTGGTCCAGTTGTTCTAATGTATGTTCCTCAAATGTTCGGCCGCTTTCCTTGACCTTTTCCTCCACAAACTGAAATCTGCGTGTAAATTTTTCATTTGTTTCAAATAAGGCTTCTTCGGGATGAATTTTTAAGAATCTGGCAACATTCACAAACGCAAATAACAAATCACCAAATTCCCCCTTAGCCCGGACCATTCCTTCAGTCGTACCATCTAATTCATCAACAAATTCCTCGAGCTCTTCTTTCACTTTCTCCAAGGCAGGGGTAATTTCCTGCCAGTCAAAGCCAACCTTAGCCGCTTTCTTCTGAAGTTCATAAGCTCTTAACAAATTAGGCAAGGCCATGGACACACCATCAAGGATAGTTGCGGGCTCTTCTCCACCCTTTTCCTGTTTCTTAATCTCCTGCCAATTACGAAGGACTTCCTCTGAATCCTCTGCCACGACATTTCCGAACACATGGGGATGGCGTCGAATCATTTTTGCGGATAACCCTTCAATAATGTCATCAATGGAAAAATACCCGTCATCCTCACCAATTTGCGCATGGAGCATGACCTGCAGCAATACATCACCGAGTTCCTCAATTAAATGGTCAATGTCTCCACTATTTATTGCATCAATTACTTCGTAAGTTTCTTCGATTAGGTATTTTTTTAAGGATTCATGTGTTTGCTCCCGGTCCCATGGACAGCCAGTTGGGCTCCTAAGCTCGGCTATTATTTCCCTTAGCTTTGAAAAATTCTTCAAGAGAATCTGTTCCTCTTTGACTGGTGGAATATACACAGATGTTAAATTGTTAATCGTTACATTACGGTCTAACTCATACAATAGGACTTTCTCAATCACTTCCTGACTGCTTCCTGCTGCTGTTACGATAAATACAGGGTAGTCATCAGGTAGTTTTTCCATCAGCGTTAATTTCACATTAGAAGCGATAAATTGATCGTATACCTGGCTAATCATCATGTGTTGGTCAATCTGTAGCTGCTCTTTGTGGAGCGCTGTTGCATCTAATAATTGAAACCCTTCAATTGGATCTATTTTGACCGAGGTAAATAAGGCGTCAATAAAGCTTTGTCCGCCGCCAATCATAATCTCTATCTCTCGTTTAGGTCCATAATCTAAAAGAAGCTGTACGGTCCGCTCTGCGACAAGCGGGTGACCTGGAACAGCATAAATGACTGTCTCGCGGTCCGCCTTATCCAATAAGGTTTGAGCAATTTCTTCGTAGACATCCTCAAACTGCTCATGTTTTTCATAGATTGCATCAAATGAGGTATACGTAAATCCCTCCTTTTCCAAATCGGCAACGACTGGATGTTCCTTTGTCCGTAAAAATACTTCACCTGCATTCAATAGTCTTTTATAGACTCCAACTGGTAGCTGCTCTAAATCACCTGCACCTAAACCAACAATCTCAATCTTTTTCACCATTTATCCCTATCCTTTCGGGCCATTAGTTTTATTAATTTACTTCCAAAGGGAAATAATGAAAGTTCTTGTTCACGAAACACTCGGCCTCTAATCATTATCAATAAAAACAACAATCCACCTAATATAACAGAGCTTAGTGATTGAAAGACAGCCTCGATACGTCCGACATCATCATTACCCAACAAATATAAATAAACTTTTAAAAAGAGGACCATCGCTGCTGTAGCTGTCATAACTGTCCCACAAAAACGAAACGAAAATAGGGGAATCCGTGTAATCCTTTTAAAATGGATCAATAACAAAGCTGTTACAAATCCCAATGATAGGAGTGAAGAAATAGCCGCTCCCATAGTTCCATATAAAGGGACAAAGAAACCATTAAGCATATATTTTAACGGAAACACACATAAAGAAGCGAACGCTGGGAAAAGCATCACCCCTAAGCCCTGCATGATGGCCATCACCGTGGAAACAATGGATGTAAACAGAATCATGAACCCAAGCACGCCTAAGACATCAGAACCAGCTTTATTTTCAAAGAGCATTGTATTGGTCGGTTCAATAATTGCCCATAATCCAGCGGATGCACCTACTCCAATGATCACACTTACCTTAAGAGCCATTTGAATTTTATGGTGCAAAAATTCCGGCTTGGCAGCCAATCGCTCCTTTGTTATTAGTGGGACAAGTGTCAAAGACATAGAGGTAGCTGCTATGGTTCCTAACTGGATTAGCGGCTGTCCACGATCAAAGATTCCTTTCAAACTCTTCGCTAGGTCTTTTTCAACTCCGCTTGAGACAAGCAGGGAAAAAAGATTTAATGAATCGCCTAATTGAATAAAGATCATTAGCATCCCGCTAATACAAATCGTTAGACCTTGATAGATCAGCGCCTGAAATATCTTTTTGGCCTCGCCTGTATAGCCTTGTAGCAGCTTCGAATTCGGTGCAATTACCTTCCATTCTTTACGAATCCATAAAAACATAAACAAGATGATTCCTGAGACAATACTCCCTGTAATTGAGCCAAACATAGCCCCACCGCCAACAAGATAGAGAGAATATCCCTTTTCCATAAAAAGATAGGCCAAAAAGAGAATGGTCACAACCCTTGTCGTTTGTTCCCCTACCTGGGATAAGGCAGTCGGGACCATGTCACCAATTCCTTGATAATATCCCCGTAGGATTGAAATCATCGGAAACATCAAAAACACAATCGAGACCACTCGTAATAGAATCGCTAGATGAGAATCATTCATCCAAACAGCAATTCGATCGGCACCAAAATAAAGAATCAAGAAACAAAAAAGGCCAAATAATTGCAAATAAATAAATGAGACAAACAGGAGGAGACGTGATTTGACATCGTCTCCTTTTTGTTTCTGCTCCGCATAAAGCTTGGAAATGACGACTGGAAAGCCTGTCGTCGAAAGAACCATGGCAATCCCATAAAAGGGATACACCTGTTGGTATATGTAAAAACCGATATCTCCAACAATGTTTTGAAAAGGTATTCGGTAAAAGGCACTTAAAACTTTCGTAACCAGGGCGGCAATCATTAAAATAAAAGCCCCTCGAAACAGAGCCTTGGATTGATTCACAGACTTCATCCATTTATTCTCCTACTAAAAATATACAAACTCGAATTGTATTATAACACACTGAGAACTGTTTTTAAGCTAAATAAAAAAGACAGCTCTCGCTGCCTTTTTTATGATTCCATCTGCCTGGCAAGGAAACCTGCTGCCGTTTCAACAGCCTTTTGTTCCACTTCACCGAGAATTCCTTCTTTAGAAAAGATAATAACTGCTCCGATTGGGTCGCCATTCGCAATAATTGGTCCAATAGTATAAGAAGTAATTTCCTCCTCATTTCCATCCACCAACGCAATGTTCCCTTTTTGAGTGAACAGAACTGAATTTCGTTCTTCCATTGTTTTTTCGATAACATCACTAATATTCTTATTTAAATACTCTTTCTTAGAACCGCCAGCCATTGCGATAACAGAATCTCTATCACAAATTAACACAGGGTTTCCAAGGCTATCAAAAAGTGCTTCAGCATATTCTTTAGCAAAATCACCCAGCTCACTAATAGGTGAATATTTTTTCAAGATGACTTCTCCGTCTCGATCAACAAAAATCTCTAACGGATCCCCTTCGCGGATACGCAGGGTTCTGCGTATTTCTTTGGGAATGACAACACGACCCAAATCATCGATTCGACGAACTATTCCAGTTGCTTTCATCCAATGTTGCCTCACTTTCATCTGATGATTATTCAACTTGGTAATGATTTTGTTTCCTTATATTGTATTCATCACCAACTTTGAACTTAGTATCTTTCATCTGGAAAGTTATATACATAATCGTAATATTTTTTCAAATATCATAGAATTATCCAAATTGGATAAAGATTCAACTCTGTGGGATGATTCCATCGACATTCCCAAATATACTTACACTGATCCCCTTAGTTTACAGGGTTTTCATGGCCCTTTTTCGCCTTTTCCACACCTTTAACCATTTCAAATACAATATTTAACCATTGGGAAGTTTGATAATCCTTTGTCTTGATAACGATCTTCAGTCTAGGCCCCTCCATTCCCGGAGAAACATTTCGGCCAAACTGATTGCCAATTTGAAAAATCTTACTTCCATCAATGGTGTTAGTAACCTGTTCATTTATAAGTATGTTTACTTCCTGTTTTGTTTGTTTAATTTGATCTACACCATTTAAAAGAGCGTAAACCTTAATTTCTGCTATTTGAAAAAGACAGGCAACTTCTTCAGGATACTCACCAAAACGGTCAAGCATTTCCGCTTCAAGCTCTTCAATATCCTTGAGCGATTCCGCACCTCTAAACCGTTTGTACATCTCTATTTTTTGATGCCCATCCTTAATATATGTATCAGGAATATAGGCGTCAATTTCAAGGTCAATTTCAACAGATTTTTTTGGCGTTCCAGCCACGCCAATGTTCACTTTACGCTCCTCTATTGCGTCCTTTAACATCTGTGAATACAGGTCGAAACCAACCGAGTCAATAAAGCCATGCTGTTGGGCACCTAATAAATTCCCTGCACCTCTAATTGATAAATCACGCATGGCAATTTTAAATCCGGAACCTAATTCAGTAAATTCCTTAATGGCTTGAAGACGTTTTTCGGCCACTTCCGTTAATACCTTATCTTTTCGATACGTGAAATAAGCGTAGGCGACACGATTCGACCGGCCGACACGACCGCGGAGCTGATACAACTGTGAGAGTCCCATCCTGTCTGCATCAAAGACAATTAAGGTATTTACATTCGGTATGTCCACACCTGTTTCAATAATGGTCGTACTAACAAGGACATCATATTCACCAGCTAAAAAGCCGATCATCACCGTTTCTAATTCATTTTCTGTCATCTGCCCATGGGCACAGACCACGCGTGCATCCGGGACAAGCATCGATATTTCCTCAGCTTTACGTTCAATATCTTCCACCCGGTTATATAAAAAGTATACTTGTCCGTCGCGGGCTAGTTCTCTCTCAATCGCTTCGCGCACCAATGATCCATTGTACTCCATGACATACGTCTGGACAGGGAATCGATTTTCGGGCGGTGTCTCAATGACTGATAAATCACGGACACCGAGCATCGACATATGAAGTGTGCGCGGAATTGGCGTTGCTGTTAGTGTCAAGACATCGACATTTGTTTTTAACTTTTTAATTTTTTCCTTATGGGTAACCCCAAACCGCTGTTCTTCATCGATAATCAACAAACCTAAGTCACGGTAAACAATATCCTTTGAAAGCAGGCGGTGTGTTCCGACGACTATATCAATAGTCCCAGCTTTTAACCCTTTAAGCGTCTCCGTTTGTTGTTTTTTCGAACGAAAGCGGTTTAACAAACCAATATTAATCGGATAATCTTGAAATCTTTCCCGTAGGGTTTCATGATGCTGCTGCGCCAAAATTGTCGTAGGGACCAGAAAAGCCACTTGTTTTCCATCGGCGATTGCTTTGAAGGCAGCGCGAATCGCTACCTCTGTTTTTCCATAACCAACGTCACCGCAGAGAAGACGATCCATCGGGCGCGGTCTCTCCATGTCCTTTTTAATCTCATGAATCGAACGCAGCTGATCATCTGTTTCTTGGTAGGCAAATGATGTTTCAAATTCTCTTTGCATATCACCATCAGGCGAATAGGCATAGCCGACTGCTGCTTCCCGTTCGGCATATAATTTAATTAAATCGTCCGCAATATCTTCAACCGAAGATTGAACCTTCTTCTTGACCTTTTTCCAATCGGTTCCGCCTAATTTATAAATCTTCGGCTCTTTTCCTTCCGAACCTACATACTTCATCACAAGGTCAATCTGTTCAACCGGGACATACAGTTTGTCTGTTCCTTGGTAGCGGATATGGAGGTAATCCTTATGAATCCCGTTTATTATCAGCGTTTCAATGCCTAAATACTTACCGATTCCATGATTAACATGAACAACAAAATCACCGATTTTAAGTTCTGAGTAACTCTTAATTCTTTCAGCATTTGATAGTTTTTGGCGATTAGTAGACTTTTTGACCCGTTTATTAAAAAGTTCTTCCTCAGTAATTACAGCGATTTTCTGGATGGACAGCTCAAACCCAGCTTGCAGATTCCCTTGCATGATCTGCACTCGGCCAGGTATCAGCTGCTGGCCTCCAGTAATTACGCTGGCACTAATTTCGTAATCCTCGAGGACTCGCTCTAGCTTTTTGACCCGCTCTTGATCAGGTCCTAAAAATAAAATAGAAAAATTACCCTTTTTCCAACGATCAACTTCTGCCTTTAACAAATGCATTTGTCCATGGAAATTTTGCATTTGCTTGCAGGAAACATTAATGATATTTTGTGGACTTGTATTGGCGACATGTCGCAAAAACAATGACATATAGACAATCGGCCATTCCTTCTTTTGTAATAGCACAGCTAGGTCATGGGAGATATGTAAATCATGGACAATCTGCCCAGTGCCAAGTAAACTTGTATACCATTCTGCCTCTTCTTTTACTAAAGAATCATTCATTTCTTGTACTCGGCTTATTTCATCAATAAAAACGAGCCCATTACTTGGCAGGTAGTCTAGTAAACTATTAGCCCTGTCGTAGGCTAGTGATAAGTATTTAAATACTTGATCAGGCTTTTGTCCGTTCTTTAACTGTTCCAATTCAAAACTGATATGTTGAGATAACTGCATTTTTGCTTTATCATCTTTAAGTTTTCTAAGGCTGTTCCCCAAACCAACTTCCAGCTGGTCAATAATCCGGCTATAATTGTCTGCCTCTAACAACACCTCTGCAGCAGGTCCTATCTGAACCTCTGAAACTTTATCCTTTGAACGTTGGTCCTCCAGAGAGAAAGATCGAATTGAATCAATTTCTGTGTCAAATAGTTCAATCCGAACTGGATTGGCTTCTGTGAGCGGATAAATATCGATGATTCCGCCTCTAACGCTAAATTCTCCTGGTGTTGTTACCATCTCCGCACGAACATACCCCATTTTGACAAATGTTTTTAAGGTATTATCGATATTAATGTCTTCACCAAGTTTTAAACTGAGTTGATATTTTTTCCACAGAGATTTAGGAGGTACAATTTTCTTTAACCCAGCCGCTGGTACAATTAGGATCCCTTTTTTATGTTTACTCCAGTAGTTTAAGGCTTCTATTCTTTGCGCTTTTAATTCTGGACTGGCAACGCTCATCTCAGCAGCAATTAACTCATTGGCGGGGAAAAGGAACACTTCCTTCTCACTTAATAGATTGACAATATCATCATATAATTTTTGGGCTTGTAATAGATTGTGTGTGACGAGCATGATCGGTCTTTGTGTTTGTTCGTAAATAGCAGCCGCTAATACCGTCCTTGATGATCCGGACAACCCTGCAATTAACTGTTCTTTTAATCCCTCTTCCACTCCCGCAATCACGGAATGGACATCTTCCTGCTTGAGGAATAACGATTTTAAAGCATTCAAGGTTTCTCCTCCCTCCTTCTTTCATCAAAAAATCATATTATTAACATTCTTATATTAGTAAATTACAAATAGAAAAACGCTTTGGAGTTTTGTCCAAAGCAGGTTAGTGAATGAGGAAGTCGTATTGGTGGTAATCTGGATTCCGATCTAGTGCTTCCTGACAGTCTTCACAAATGGCTGTAATGTGAATATCACCGGATGAATCATACGCAACCATTTCCAAACGTTCTTGATCTGTTAATTTATGAAGACCCAAGGCTTCGCTGTGTATGGATGTTTTATCGATGGAACCAAGGTTCGTACCACAATGACGACAATGATAATGAATGGCCACGCCTGTCCCTCCCTAATCTAGGATTCCTTATTAGTATGAACCTACAAGGAGGAACTTATTCACTTAGTGACCGCTATCAACCCTTCGACGTATTTATTTAATGCTTTTATTGTATGAAACAATGGCTTGTGTCATGTATTATTTACTGATTATATTCATTCATTACCTGCAAGAAAGGTTTCACCAGCCACGCTCTGCAGGCGTCTGCACTTTTTTTCACAGACTCTTCCATTGGTGCTCTTTCATCCGGACGAAAACGGCCAAGAACATAATCAGGAACGCTCATTCCTGCTTGGGGACGATCAATACCTATTCTAATTCTGTTAAACTCCTGGGTACCAAGATGAGCGACTGTCGACTTAATTCCATTATGGCCGCCTGGACTCCCTTTTTGTCTAAGTCTGATCTTTCCGACAGGCAAATCGAGGTCATCATAAATGACGAGTAAATCCTCTTTATCTATTTCATAGTAATCCATCACAGCTCTAATTGATTCTCCAGAAAGATTCATAAAGGTAAGCGGTTTTAATAAAATCACTTTTTCACCATTATAAAAACCAATTCCAAATTGTCCTTTTAATTTGGACTGGTTGAGTGGAATCGAAAATTCACTCGAGAGAGCGTCAATTACTTCAAATCCAATATTATGTCTTGTATGTTCATACTGTTTTCCTGGGTTACCTAAACCTACAATTAACTTCATTTTGGGTCCCACCTCTTCCGGTTTAGCCAACCTTTTAAATATTTTTCGAAACATTATTTTTTCTCCCCTGAGATTGTCATGCGGTAAAAAGACGTAACCTTATGAAGATTACGCCCGCTCCTTGCTACTCTTAATTTACAGTGAACAGTCAACCTTGTCTAGCCTAAACTAGGGACTTCTACTCTGGTGTGGTCTCCCTGCCTTCTTCATTATCAGGATGCCCCGCTTCTTGTTGCTCACCCGCATTAATTTCCTCTTCCTGTTTTGGAGGCAGAATAGAGGCGACGACTTCATCATCCTCATGATTAATCGTAAAAGCACCTGCGGAAGGAATATCACCCATCAATACTGTTTCTCCTACCTGCAGATTAGAGATATCTACTTCGATTTGTTGCGGAATATTATCTGGAGTAGATGTAATTGATATTTGGTGCAATGGCTGCTGCAAAACACCGCCATCTTTGACACCGGCAGCTTCACCAACTAAAACAAGCCTTACATCTACATTAATTTTTGATGATTTATCGACAGCTAAGAAATCAACGTGAATGATCTCCTTTTTAATCGAATCCGCCTGATAGTCAGTTAAAATAACATCCTGTTTGCTGCCATCTACATCAATAGAAATAACTCCATTCCTGCCCACTTGACGGATTGTCTTTGTTAAGTCCGCTGAACTAATCACCACAGGTTTACTATCGATCTTTGAGCCATAAATGATGGCGGGAATGTTCCCTGTCTCTCTTATCGACTTCAATGCGGAATGCCGAAATTCCTTCCGTTCCTTTGCCTGCAAAATAGTACTCATCTTTAATCACCCTCCTATTTTATCAAAAACTGTCTATATAAAAATGCCCTAAAACAAGTAGATCTAAACATCCTTTAAACAGTTTCTCTAAAACAGAAAAATGGGTTAAACAGAAATAGGACCTTGCTTAAAAAGCAAGATCCTTCAATTTTAATCAATCAAACAAAGTACTTACTGATTGCTCTTCATGAACACGAATAATCGCTTCACCAAGCAATGGCGCAACGGATAAATTAATAATTTTATCAATCTTTTTCTCTTCAGGAAGGGCAATTGAATTGGTAATTACTAATTCCTTAATTTTTGAATTTTGGATTCTTTCAATCGCAGGACCTGATAAAACAGGATGGGTACAACAAGCGTAAACTTCAGATGCACCATTTTCAATTAAGGCATTGGCAGCAAGGGTAATGGTTCCAGCTGTATCAATGATATCATCAATTAAAATGGCTGTTTTCCCTTCGATATTACCAACAATATTCATGACTTCCGCCACATTTGGCCGTGGACGGCGTTTATCAATAATCGCAATTGGTGCTTTTAACCGTTCAGCCATTTTCCTGGCTCTTGTCACACCGCCATGGTCTGGAGAGACAATGACAATATCGCTTTGGAATTCTCTCGTTTTAAAATAATCAGATAAAATTGGAACCCCCATTAAATGGTCAGTAGGGATATCAAAGAAACCTTGAATTTGCGGCGCGTGCAGGTCAAGACAGATGACACGGGTTGCTCCCGCTGTTTCAAGCAGGGTTGCCACTAATTTTGCAGTAATCGGCTCACGTGCACGTGCTTTACGATCCTGACGTGCATAGCCGTAATATGGCATTACAATATTAATTGTTTTAGCTGAGGCTCTTTTCAAGGCATCAATCATGATTAATAATTCCATGATATTTTCATTTACAGGCTGACTAGTCGACTGGATGACATACACATCGCCGCCACGGATACTTTCTTCGATATTAATTTGAATTTCTCCGTCACTAAATCTTGTAACCGAACATTTCCCTAATTCAACACCAATCACCTTGGCAATTTCGCTAGCTAAAGGGAGATTTGAATTTAAACTAAATACCTTAAGGTTGGGGTCTAAATATTGATTCGACATGATAGCCTCCTAAATTATTTCGCTTATTTCTTTAGATTTAGCTTTTGGACGTAGTTTTCCTTATTCACTTGCTGTGCCCGGGCAATCGATAAGGCATCACCTGGTACATCTTTCGTAATTGTTGAACCAGCTGCCACATAGGCACCCTTGCCAATGGTAACAGGGGCAACGAGATTTGAATTACAGCCAATAAAGACTCCATCTTCAATTGTGGTTAAATATTTATTTTTACCGTCGTAATTAACTGTAATGGAGCCGCATCCGATGTTCACATCAGAACCAACCTCAGCGTCACCGATATAACTTAGATGGGAGGCTTTGCTTCCTTTTCCAAAGACAGCTTTTTTAATTTCGACGAAGTTGCCTATTTTTACTTCATCTTTAATCGTCGAATCAGGGCGAATATGAGCAAATGGCCCAATATTGACATGAGCACCAATAGAACTATTATGTGCAACTGATTGACGGACTACTGTTTCTGTACCAATTTCACACGAGTCAATTTCGGAATTTGGCCCAATTTGACATTCTGACCCAATGACAGTTTTGCCTTTAATCATGGAACCTGGATAGATAACGGTATCCTGTCCGATTTCAACTTCCGATTCAATGTAGGTGTTGGCAGGGTCAATGATTGTTACCCCATTTCTCATATGGGCTTCATTAATACGGCTGCGCATAATTCGTTCCGCTTCCGCCAGCGCTACTCGGTCATTCACACCTAATGTTTCTTCGAATTCATTGGTTTGGAAAGCAGAAACCACTTCCCCTTGTTTCTTTAGAATTTCAATCACATCTGGTAAGTAATATTCCCCTTGAACATTGTCATTGGATACATTCTTTAACGCTTCAAATAACGCAACATTGTCAAAGCAATACGTCCCAGTATTAATTTCATTAATTTTTCTTTCATCTTCGGAGGCATCTTTATGCTCAACTATTTTTTCTACCAAACCTTCGGAGTTACGAATGATTCGTCCGTATCCTGCCGGTTCATCAATAAGCGCTGTGAGGATAGTTGCCTTTGCACCAGCCTCTTCATGATGCCCGAAGAGAGCTTCCATTGTTTCTGCTTTAATTAAAGGCGTATCGCCACAAACAACAATTGTCACTCCTGCTTTTCCTTCCAGCATGTTCTGCGCTTGACTAACGGCATGAGCTGTTCCTAACTGCTCCTCCTGAAGAGCATAGAGACTGCTGTCACCTAATTGGGCTTGCACCATCTCCGCCCCATGCCCAATAATTGTTACAATTTCCTGTATATTAAGCTTCATTACTTGGTCAACAACATGTTGAACCATGGGCTTACCACATACGGGATGTAATACTTTATATAGCTTAGATTTCATCCGTGTCCCTTGTCCAGCGGCTAAAACCACAGCATATCGATTAGACATGTACAGTCCTCCAATTAACCTTTTTATCCATTAAAAATATTAACGTAATTGGGCACTATTTTCAAGGTATGTTAGGGAAGTGAATATTTTTGTAATAATGAGTTTTTTTATGAAGGTAATTTAAAAATGAGGGAAACGGGGAGAAAGGCTTATTTATATCTTTTCCATAAGAACAAAAGGCGCAAGCGCCCGTTTAGCGGCGTATGGCCTGGAG
>NZ_JBALOA010000038.1:38731-40190 GCF_036962125.1 Neobacillus drentensis | reverse complement strand
GAGAAGATGGTCAATTTAAAGTCACTATTGACTTGCAAAAGGCAACGGCGAAATTAGAAGTCGTTGCAATTGATAACGCTGGTAATGAAAGTGAAACTACTACGCTCTTCGTGAAAGACGCAACCGCACCAGAAAAGCCTTTAGTAAATGAAGTAACTGATAAGGATACATCAGTCACAGGCCATGCGGAGGCTGAATCAAAAGTAGAAGTGAAGATAAAAGGCTCAGTAATTGGTACTGGATCTGCTGGAGAAGATGGTCAATATCAAGTAATCATTGACGCGCAAAAGGCAGGGACTGAATTGGTTATTGTTGCTACTGATAATTCTGGAAATGCTAGTGATGAAACTCCAGTAGTGGTGAAAGATGTAACCGCACCTGAGAAACCAGAAGTAAGTACAGTAAGCGATAAAGATACAAACATTACAGGTTTAGCCGAAGCGGGATCCAAAATCGAAGTGAAGGTTAATGGTGTAGTAATTGGCACTGGGAAAGCAGAACAAGATCGCAAATATCAAGTGACGATTCGAGTTCAGAAAGCTGGAACGGTATTAACGGTTATCGCAATAGATACTGCCGAAAATGAAAGCGAATCTGTCACAATAAAGGTCATAGACAAAACAGCTCCATCTTTTTTAACAGTAAATACAGTTTCAGACAAGTCAAAGGAAGTAACCGGCAAGACTGAGGCGGGGGCAACTGTATCAGTCTTAATAGGCACAAAGATTTATCCAGCAAAATTTGATACAAGCGGGAACTTCAAAGTAATCATTCCAGTTCAAAAAGCAGGAACAAAGGTAATTGTTACTGCCAAGGATGCGGCTGGTAATAGTGTTGCAAAAACTATCACAGTTATTGATAAAACTGCACCAGTGGTCCCATCCGTTACCACTGTTACAGACCTAATAAAAGTAGTAACTGGTAAAGCAGAAGCAGGAGCGATTGTTACTGTTACAATTGGAACGAAAAAGTATATCGTTAAAGCAGATATTAAGGGTAACTATCAAGTGACGATTCCAGTTCAAAAAGCTGGTACAAAATTACTTGTGACAGCAAAAGATGCAGCAGGAAATATAAGTGCAGCAAAGAGTGTGATTGTCATTGACAAAACCGCTCCGTTGGCACCGAAAATTAAAACTGCAGTGAAAAGCACTACAAAAGAGGTGTCAGGTACCGCCGAAGCTTACTCTACCATAACGATTAAAG
The DNA here is from genome assembly GCF_036962125.1 of Neobacillus drentensis. Lineage (GTDB taxonomy): Bacteria > Bacillota > Bacilli > Bacillales > Cytobacillaceae > Neobacillus > Neobacillus drentensis_B. Next base: position 38,984 of record NZ_JBALOA010000038.1, on the reverse strand, counting down.
TAGGTAAGAAAGTCATAGGTACAGCAAAAGCAGACTCCAAAGGGAAATTCAAAGTGAAAATCAAAGCGCAGAAGAAGAAAACGGTCTTAAGTGTAACAGCTACTGACCGAGCAAAGAATGTCAGTAAGGTAGTAACTGTTAAAGTAAAATAATAAACTTATAAAGAAATCCCCTTCACACGATGTGGAGGGGATTTTTCCTGTACATTTAGGTTTCGCAAATAAAAGTGCTAGTTTCGCAAACAATCTTGTTC
>NZ_JBALOA010000038.1:31505-38664 GCF_036962125.1 Neobacillus drentensis | reverse complement strand
CTTGTTCAGTTCGCAAATAAAATAATTTACTAAATAAAAAAGTTAGCTTTTAGGTGAATAGAGGAGGGTTTGGTCTAGAATTTTGGGGACTTCGCCAAAAATTAACGATATATTCCGCTTTTAACTGTTTTATTGACGGTTTTTTTGCGAAACATGCATCATCCAAATTGAACGACTTTACTAAATCAACTTGAAGCTAAGAATGGTTTAAGATGACCCAAAGGTAAATTCGTGTTGACCCGAGCAATACCATAGATTACTTCAGAGATTACTTCAGAGAAAAAGATATATGTTTCACTTCCAAACTCCCCCAAAAATTTATTCAAACCAACTCCCTTTTCCTTTTTACTCCTATATAAGAGGTAGAAGGAACGCAGGCCAATCGGTGGGCTGAAATCATCCTAAGAACGATTCAAGGTTCCTTTACATAAAGGGTTAAGGGAGAGGGTTAGATGAGTAGGTTATTGATTATGGAAAGTCCCGTTATGATTATTCCGAGTTTGGCGGTGAAGATTGGATTGAATGAGGCGGTGGTGCTGCAGCAAATTCATTATTGGCTTGGCATTAGTAAGCATCACATTGAGGGAAGAATTTGGGTGTATAACACCTATGAGGAGTGGCAGAAGCAGCTTCCCTTTTGGTCGGTTAGTACTATTAAGCGGACGATTCTTTCTTTAGAGACGAAGGGGTTACTTCTGTCGGCTAATTTCAATGCGATGAAAATGGACAAGACGAAATGGTACAGCATTGACTATGAGAAACTGCAAGAGTATGAAGATAGCACGATGGAACTGGAAGCAGGTAAGAAGAAATTGTCTGAGGAGTATTTCGATCTAGATGACTAAAATTTGAAATGAATGTTAGTTCTGAGTAGAGCCAACTTCGGACAAGGAAGAGCTGAAATGGAAAGATTGTGTCTGAAGACGAACTAACTTCGGACACAGAAGAGCTGAAATGGAAAGATTGTGTCCGAAGTCGAGCCAACTTCGGACAAGGAAGAGTCCAAACACTCCCCTTAAATTTGATAACTGTCACGCCCCGATACTTAAGAAGATTGATAGGCTTTGAACGAGCTGGTTAATTTTTTCAGTGCCCTTGTTCAATAATGAGCCAATCTGTTAGAGAATTCATAAACTCTTAAACATAGTCTGTCCATGATTCCATGTTCAGTCACTGCGAAGAGTTCCTTTTTTACTTAATAATAGATTAATAGAAAGGGTGGAAGATCGGTGAATATTGAAATCGATTCAGGAGCAAAAGAATGGATTGCATTGAAAGGAAATGAGCTAACAGTTATAACAATGGAAGTAAAAGCTTGCTGTACTCCTGGAGTCCAGGATCTGGTAGCCGTCCCTGGGAAGCCGAAAAAAATAACGAGTTTTCATGAATTTATTATTGATGATGTCTCTATATATGTACAAAAGAGTATTGGAGGCAAGGAAAAACTCTCGCTCAAATTATCTGGGTTTAGTCTTTTAAAATCTATTTCTGCAAAGCTTCAATAAGGATGCTAAACTTGGCTGTTCCATAATATTTTAAAAAAACAGCACCCATTCAAGTGAATGGGTGCTTCATATTTATGCAACTTCTTTTTCAGATTGTTTTACCAAAACATTTTGTGGAATCTTCCATAGCTTAATCCATTTAGTAATGGAAGTAACCATGATGACGATACCAAGGATCAGCATGACAATGGAAAGGATACCATTTAAGACGTTATAACCAGGGTTAGCTGCATTAAAGTAAACGTTTTTCACCATCCAATATCCTGCTACCATGACCGTTACAAACAAGTAGGCCAGCGGGACTAGGCAGGTCAGCATGTACCAACGTTTTTCCGCAATCTTGAGCACGACTGTCGCACCAATGATGAGACCGATCGACGCCATCAATTGGTTGGATACACCAAATAGCGCCCAAACGGAGCTAATATCACCCGAGAACAGCAGATATCCCCAAATGAAGCAGGCTAATGCACTAGCAAAAATATTGGCTCCGAGTGAATCTGTCCGTTTTAACGGTTTAATGAAGTCACCTAAGAAATCTTGAATAAGGTAACGAGCAACCCGAGTTCCTGAGTCAATCGCTGTTAAGATAAACACTGCCTCAAATAGAATTACAAATTGATAGAAATAGGAAGCTAATTTTGCAAAGAATGGAACAGCAGCGAAGATGTACGTCATCCCAACCGCAAGTGTAACGGCTCCACCGGTTCTTCCTTCAAGGTCCATTCCAACTTCTTTACTAAGTTCATCTAGATGTACCGTTTCCATTCCTAGTGCGGCAAATTTCTCCGGTGTTGAATTGATCGCAAAATAATCGCCTGGTTGTAACGATACAGCGGCAATTAATGCCATGATTGCTACTAAACATTCCACAAGCATTGCGCCAAAGGCAACACCTTTCACATCGCTCCAACGATTAATCATCTTCGGAGTTGTACCAGAGCCTACGAAGGCGTGAAAGCCGGAAATGGCTCCACAAGCAATGGTAATCGAAATAAATGGCCAAACTGGACCCGCAACAACAGGACCCCCGCCATTAAGGAATTCGGTAAATGCCGGAAATTGAACTTCTGGATTTACAATGAATACCCCAATAATTAACGCAGCAAATACACCAATTTTCATAAACGTACTTAAATAATCACGTGGTGCCAGCAATAACCAAACTGGTAATGCCGCTGCAAAAAATGCATAGATTGGAAGAATAAGTGCTAATGTGCTTTTTTCAAGGGTTAACATATCGCCAAACCATGTCCCTTGAATACTTGGTCCTAAGATGATGGCCGCCATAATTAATATGAAGCCAACAGTCGTTGCAAGTTTTAAGTTTCCGGTCTTTTTATGATATAATCCAACACCCATTGCAATCGGAATCGTGATTCCAACCGCAAATGTTCCCCATGGGTTTCTTTCAAGTGCGCCAAGAACAACCATGGACAAACCTGCCATCGTAATAGTGATAATGAATAACATCGCTAAGCCTGTACAAAATCCTGCCACAGGTCCAAGTTCTTCCTTCGCCACTTCTGATAAAGATTTTCCATCTCTACGCATCGATGCAAACAGAACGACCGTATCGTGAACTGCCCCGCCAATAACGGCACCAATCAAGAGCCAAATCAATCCTGGTAAATAACCAAATTGTGCTGCTAGAATCGGACCCACTAACGGACCTGCCGCTGCAATCGCTGCAAAATGGTGACCAAATACTACCCATTTGTTCGTTGGGACATAGTCTCGTCCATCCTCAAATTTCTGAGCAGGAGTCGTTTTTGAATCATTAAGCTTTAAAACCTTTGCTGCCATGAAAGTGCCATATAATCGATAAACAATTAAAAGGATACATATTGACGCAATAACAATTGTAATCGCATTCATTTTTGTCTATTCCCCCTCCACTTTTGTTCTTATGTCATCAATTTTACAAAATGAAGGAGCATTTTCTTCATTTTCAGGATAAAATGCACAGATTGAAGGGTGAAATGCAAAAATGAATAAATGAAATGCAAAATATTCAAAAACCTAGCAACTGTTTTAATTCCTTTACATAGGTTCGACTAACCGGAACTTTGGAGCCATCCATCATTTGTAAATTATAGGTAGAATTAAACCATGGTTCTATTTCAACAATATGATCTAAGTTGACGATAAAACTACGATGAACACGTAAAAATTTTGCCTTATTTAACTTTTTCTCTAAAACAACGAGGGCATCAGCCACTTTGTAAGCTTGATTGATTGTTATGATGTTGCACTTACCTTCACTTGCTTCTAAATAAAGGATGTCCGCCACAGTTAGTAAAATAATCCGTTCATCCGCAAGGACTGCTATTTTCCCATTACTGTTGTGTTTTATTGTGGGCGCGATCGGGATATTTTCATTTCCAATATTTTTCATTTTCTTGATTTTTTCCAAGGTCTTTAGAATTCGTTCTTCATCAAAGGGTTTTAAAATATAATCGACTGCATCTAATTCAAATGCCTCTAAAGCATACTCATCATATGCGGTAGCGAAGACAATAGCAGGCGTATCCTCCAGCGTTTCTAATTGCCTAGCTAAGCTCAAGCCATTTTCCTCAGCTAATTCAATATCCAAGAAAACAAGGTCCGGTTTTAGCTCTGTAATATCAGCGACCGCATCCTCGATACAATCACCTTCACCTATGATTTCCACTTGCGCACTGCGAATAAGCAGATATTTTAATTCATCTCTAGCTAACGGTTCATCATCCAATATATAGGCCTTCAACATCTTGATCAAAAACTCCTTTACTATCAAGCGGAATGGTAATGGTAATAATCGCACCATGATCCTCTTTACTTTTTAAAGTTAAGCTGGCTTGACCATTGTAAATTCCTTTTAGACGTTCACTTATATTAAATATCGCTGTGCCATTTCCTTTTTTAGAATCGACCACTTGCTTACCGAGCAATGCAATCTGGTCATCGGTTATTCCTTTTCCATTATCAGCTACAATAATTTGCAGATGATTATTTTTTGAAAAAATGGTTATCGTAATTTGCCCTTGAGATTTACTACGGGGAAAACCATAGTGAATAGCATTCTCAACTAAAGGCTGCAAGATGAAGGGAGGAATCAGTACCTTTTCGAGCTCTGGCTCTATTTGAAAATCTATATTGTATTTGTTAGGAAAACGTGTTTGTTCTAAGGATAGATAGGCCATAACATTTGCTAATTCTTTTTCCAGAGGGATTAGCATCTGCCTGGCTCCTTGAAGGTTGCCACGAAAAAATAAGCTGAGCTCCAATAATAATTTTCGGGCTTTATCTGGATCTGTCCGGCAAAGGGCAGAAATCGTATTAATACTATTAAATAAAAAGTGCGGATGAATCTGAGCTTGCAAGGCTTTAATTTCGGCATCCTTTAATAGCTTCGCCTGTCTTTCTGCCTCAGCAAGCTCGAGCTGTGTCGAAAATAGATTGGCCAGCCCTTCAGCCAATTCCTGCTGCACCTTATCCAGTTTATCTGGCTTTGTGTAGTACATTTTTAAGGTACCAAAAATTTTGTTTTTTACCTTTAATGGAAGAACAATCGCTGCTTCTAATGGACATTGACTATGAATACAGGAGATTTCCTCCTTCGATCTTGCAATGGTAATCTTACCGTCTAAGAGCACTTTTCTCGTCAACCCGGTCTCAGGTTTTATCATGGGAATGTGGTGATCAGAAGCCGCACCGACATGGGCTAAAACTTGTTGGTCACTTGTGATGGCAACTGCATCTGCATCCGTCAGTCTTAACATAATTTCTGAAATTTCCTTGCATGAATGGATGTTTAGGCCTTGACGAAAGAAAGGTAAGGTTTGATCCGCAATAAGAAAGGCTTGATTGGTTTGATTAGCACGGGTACGTTCTTCGTCACGTTTTATGATCTGAATAATGAGCATAAACAGCAAGGTTCCTAAACCATTGCCGAAAATCATCGGCAGGCTAATGAGTTGAACGAGTTCCCAAGCATTGTTAAATGGCTTTGCGGCAACAAGAATGATTAACATCTGAACCGTTTCTAAAGCCATTCCGATGATGACCGCAAAGCCGGGCGAAATTTGTTTCCCCTTTTGTTTTCGTTTTTTCCCAAAGTATCCAGCCACGATCCCAGCCAGAATGGTAGAAAGAGCACACGAAAGGGCAGTGAAGCCTCCAAGGCTATAACGATGGATTCCTGCAATGAGTCCGGCACCCATCCCAACAGTGGGTCCCCCTAGTAAACCTCCAATCACAATCCCCATGACTCTTGTGTTTGCTAGTGCACTCTCCTCGTTCATTTCAGAAAGGAACTCAGGCCTTCCAATTGTATGATGATAGACTTCAATCCCCGTATAATTACTAATAATGCCAAAGGTACCAAAAAGTAAAATCAGCATAACTTTCTCATTAGGACTGTGCTTGTTTTGAATAACTTGGCGAAAAGATCGCATCTGCGAAAGTAAAAAAGCAACAATGACGATAATTCCAACCTTCTCAAGCATCAATGGAGCTAAATTGAACATCTTCCCACCCCCCTTTAACCTAAGTACTAAAACGCTTTTATTAAAATCTTGTCAAAACAGTCATTCCCTCTACCACATTATAAGAAATGACAGTCCATTCCGAAAGAGTATTATAGAATTATAATATTCCAGGTATATGAATTCTATTTTTTTGAAGCTGAAATAGGTTAATAGGAACTGGATTCCATGTTAAGAAAAAAGGGAGTCCGAAAGTCGAGCCAACTTCGGACAAGAAAGAGCCTGAAAGGAAAGAGTGTGTCCGAAGTTAATTCCGGTGCCTATCACATCCCGATATTGTCGAAGATTGCTAGGCTATTGAGAAGAATAATTTGATTGAAGTATTAATTAGCAATGGTTTTAATTTAATGGATGATTTAAGAAAGATTAATAGTAACTTTAAGGATCAATTCAGTTTCGGCCGTATGATTCACGCACTAAATACTAAATGAAGCTGCACGCATAGAAATTTGTTGGGATTAATGTTGCATTAATTATTCACCTTCATTGCAATAATACAAAGCGAAAAGATCCTTAATTAACAAGGTTTCCATACTATTTATCTATAAACCTCTTCTAATAACAATACTTATATACTATACTATTACAACAATATTTTACATTGTTGTAATAGTAAGAAAGTTATTATTAGGGGGAATACTATGAAGAAATCATTCATGGCAATCATTTGTACGCTGGTAATGTTATCAGTCCCTTTATCTGCCTATGCACATCCAGGTAGAACGGACGCTAATGGGGGACACTATTGTTGGACAAATTGTGAAAAATGGGGACTTTCCTACGGGTAATACCATTATCCCAATGGGAATAGTTCAAGTGTAAGCCCAAAAGTAAGTTCAAAGGTAAAGAGCACTAGCGTAAAAAAGAGCGGTTGAAAAAAAACGAATGGAAAGCGATATTACTATGTTAAAGGTGTAAAACAAAAAGGATGGAAGGTCGTTGATAGTAAACGTTATTACTTTGACAAAAACGGTGTAATGAAGACAGGATGGCTTACATATAAAGGTTCTAAATATTATTTAGACAAAAATGGTGTGATGATAAAGGGCTGGATCACAGTAAGCGGTAAAAAGTACTACCTTGATAAGTCGGGCGTGATGAAAAAGGGCTGGATTACAGTAAGCG
>NZ_JBALOA010000038.1:13248-31450 GCF_036962125.1 Neobacillus drentensis | reverse complement strand
ATGAAAACCGGCTGGATCACAATAAGCGGTAAAAAGTATTACTTCGATAAGTCAGGGGTAATGAAAACCGGCTGGATCACCGTAAGTGGTAAAAGCATTACCTAGATAAGTCAGGCGTGATGAAAACCGGCTGGATTACAGTAAGTGGTAAAAGGTATTACCTAGATAAGTCAGGCGTAATGAAAACCGGCTGGCTCGCAGTAAGTGGAAAAAAATATTACTTTGATAGCACAGGTGTAATAAAAACCGGCTGGATTACTGTAAGTGGAAAAAAATATTACTTTGATAGCTCAGGTGTAATGAAAACAGGTTGGATTACAGTAAGCGGAAAAAAATATTACCTAGATAGCTCAGGTGTGATGAAAATAGGTTGGGTTACAGTGAGCGGAAAAAAATATTACCTGGATAGCTTAGGTGTGATGAAAACAGGTTGGATTACAGTAAGTTGAAAATGGTATTATCTTGACAGCGTTGGTGTGATGAAGACCGGTTGGTTAGATTTATCAGGGAAAAAGTACTACCTCAATCCCGACGGGTCAAGGGTAACAGGCTGGAAGCAAATCAGTACCAAATGGTATTATTTTGATAAAGATGGATTCATGGCAGCCAATACAATAGTGGATGGCTATAAATTAGGTGCAGATGGAGCGCGAATTCAAGTTCAATATGTTGCTTTGGGTGATTCCTTAGCGGCCGGTATGACTCCTTTTGGAATAGATAGAATTCCGGTAAACGGAGTAGATTTAGATTGGGGATACCCAAATTATATTTCAGAGAAGTTTGCAAAATCCTATCAGTTACTAGATTTTGATAACTTTGGTGTTTCTGGATATAAAACGGATGATGTCATAGCTGATTTCAGTAGAGAAGACGTACAAAAAGAGATAAAAGAAGCAACGCATATTACTATTGATATTGGTGCGAATGATCTGCTTCCACTTCTCCCTGTCCTTCAAGCAAATCCAGCTCAAGCACCAACAGAAATTGGAAAAATTTCTGAAAAGCTGAACACAATTTTAGACACAATCGATCAATTAAATCCAAATGTGAAGGTTTATGTGATGGGTTATTACAACCCATTCCCATATATAACCGACGTACAACAAAAAGCGCAATTAGAACAATTATTACTCGCATTTAATGGACAGATTCAATCTCGAGCCGTACAGAATGGTGATTTATTTGTACCAACTTCACAAGCTATTAATGTAGCAAATTTTGCAGATTACCTTCCAAATCCAGCGGACATTCATTTGAGTCTCGCAGGTTATCAGGTAGTGTCTGATGAATTTTGGAAGTGATGAATTAAAATTTTGTCAGTTCATCTATTACAACTCGCTCATCATAAGATGGCGAGTTTTTTAAGTGTTATTAGTCATCTACAAAGCCGAATGCTCATTAAACCAGCCCATAACTGTTCGATATCCAAATTTGAAGCCTCTTCTAATTCTGATCGATAATCTATGATAAAATAATTTAGTATAAAAAGGATTTACCACTAAATTTTTCTAAAAGAAGGTAATTATATATGTCTAATAGACTTATCGCACACATAGGCACTAGCCCGGAAACCTTAATCAATCAAATGCGGGAGGCATTAAATGAATTGATTGCAAAATCCTATCGCGTCAAGCCAAGTCCAACACTTACTAATATTCTAGTGAAAATGAAGGACCTCTACTTCAAATTTAATATGGCAAAGTTAATGAATGACAAAACCATTCTTTCCATTACTGGTTTACAAGGTGTGGGAAAAACGAAGATGGTGCGGGATTTATATCATCTAGATGATTCTTTATTGCCATCGGATGGAGGACGCGGCGAGGTACTCCCTGTACTTTTTACCGAATCCCCTACCACTAAAGACATTTCCTATATTGTGCGCCGTGCGATTCGGGACCAAAATGGATTCTATGAGTTAATAGATGTGGAAGTATCATTACAAGAGTTTAATGCCATTTCAGTAGATCCGGATAAAGATGATGTATGGCTGGAAGCTCGCTTGCCGCAGCGCTACTTCAATACGGAAATATCATTGGCATTGTTACCAGGATTCGAAAGAGATCGGAATCAGCTTTCTCAAAAATACCTAGATACATTTCTAGCATTATCTACCTCCGTTTTACTAGTCTTTAACCATAAAAAACTAGCACAGCTTGATCAGCAGCTATTAATTGCAAAAGTGGCCTCTGATTATAAAGAGAGTGCTCCTTTATTTGCGTTGTCTTTTGCCGAGGAATTGAATGCACAACAAAGAATAGAATTGCAAAATGATTTATGCCAAAAGTTCAATATTCCTGCGAACGAAACCGACCGAATTGTTTTTACTGGAACCAGTGAAGATGTAAAGAACTTCCCAGAACACATGATCAATGCAATTTATCAATATTCCCTCACGAATTCAAGCGGATATATCTTGCAATTGCGTATGCTTACCTCGTTTACGAGCGAACTGGTGGAGGTTACAAATGAATTGGAAGCGGAACTTAGCTCCATTAAGGCAGATACGCTCTATATCCAACTTCAAAAAGAGAAAGGCAGTCAGGATGTCGGTTTATACGAGATTCGCGAAGCTTTTCGTCAATACCGTAAAAGTGTGACTACGGACGTACGGAATGTCGTAAATAGAACCCTCTCCAATCATGCACAAAACTGTTCTGAACAAATGGATGATTCGATTAAAGCAGAAAAACACACACCACTTGATAAACTGAAATCGGCGTTTACAAAGCAGATTTCCTTTGAAGAACAGCTTCAATTTAAAAGTCAAATAAAGGAGATTTGGAACGGGGAAAACGAGATAGAGTCCGAGAGAGTGCTGATTGATAGTTTAGATACTTTTGTCAAAAAGGAAACGAACCAACTTAAGCCACAGGCACAACAAACAAGACTAGAAAAATCCGTCAATCCTCTTCGTCCTGTTTCTACCACGAGTGGAGAAGATGCGTCACAAGTGGATTCTAATGAAGTGGTTAGTACAGCCTTAGCCAATATCGATCGCTATATAAATACGGCTGAAACGGATTTATCTGTTCGCTTAACGAAAAATGATTTGAAAGTTTTGCCGGTTATTGCGGTCGGGATTGCTCAGGAGATGGTGGCGGCCAGCTTAGTATTAGACAATGATAAGTTTGAATTGCTAGAGCCAAAGGTTCAACAAGAAATATTGAATAAGTCGAACCGGTTGATTTCAGAGTTTCAAGATTTGACTCTTTCCACCTCCGCAGTGGTAAAGGGAGCTGCTCTATTTTTTGGAATTGATGCCTTAGATGGTACGTTCAATACATTTGGCGCGTTGACCGGTATTTTAACCTCTTTAGGCGTCTCTTCTGCTGCTGCAGCACCACTTGGACTGCTGATTGTAGGGGCGGTTGGGAGCGGTCTTGCGATTAGTAAAGGATCAGAACGAATTGAAAAATATAAATTTGAGCGAAGTCATCTTTCGAAGGAACTCTTTAAATCCTTCGCTACGACACAAGAAGAGTCGGTCATTGCAACGATTAATAACATTTTAGATAAAATGGAAGAAAAACTGATCGACACGTATCACCAAAGACGTGGCACCGATAAAGATTTTGGATTAATGGACGAACTTGATCATCGTTTGAATCGTCTGCAGCATATGTGCGGAGAAATGCAGGAGCTGGCGTTTAGAAATGAATCCTACGTTTACTAATTTTCATAAAAACCGTTACGAATGGGCTTTTAAAGCGAAGAAAGAATTCATCAACCGCTTCGTTCGGCTGGATGTTGAAAAAATAGAGGCTGCCTCTACAAAGGAATTGACCATTTCCGTATATGGGCCAACCCAAGTAGGAAAAACGGCCGTGATTCTCTCTTTACTCGGCATCAAACAAGATAGGCTAAGCCAGTTATCAAAATGGCTTCGCGGAAAAAGAAAGTTGGGAGAATCCTCTACGGTAACTGTGATGCGGTATGAACGGTCACAAGATCATTCTTTTCATGTACGGCTTCCTAACGATGTGGTGAAGGCTGGACTGAACGGTGAGCAGTTAGAGGCTGCGCTCGAGTCGGTTCGGGCAAATGTGGAAACTCAGGAATCTTATTCTGTGGAGCCTATTGTCGTGGAAATCCCATTTGACTACTTTGAAGAAAGAAATGTTCATTTGAATATTGTTGATTTACCTGGTGTGGAATCAGCTGAGTTAAAAGAAGTAGAGCATGTTAAACAATGCATTAAGCATTGGCTTCCTTTAAGTGAAGTCTGTTTATTGGTGGATGATGCCGCACAGCTAACGGCATTTACCCAATACGTCATAAAAGATATTAAAACTTGGTACGAGCAGCTCGATCATTTCCGGGTGATCCCTACCCGCGCCTTATCGTTAGATAACATTCGCAAAAATATTTTTAATGGCACGATCACCTCTGCGAACGACTTGGTCTCTGATTATGCGAAGGTATTAAATCGCGTGTTAAAAATGGAACTTGATTTTTCGAAAACCATTTATCCAATTGATGTGGGGAATTCCTGGGATGTGATTCGGGATCGTGAACCTGTTTTATATGGAAAAATGAAGGATATCATGGATGGGATTTTACAAAACCTCCAAAGGGACTTGGAAAATCTAGACGTGAATGAACTGTCCTTTAGCCGCTTAACGAAGTTATATAAAGAAGCGGAAGAGGCAAGTAAGCATGAGCTTGAGCAGCATCAGAAAAAAGTGGAAAAGTACGAAACTTTAATAGAGAGACAAACCGCGATTATGGAACATGAGAGGGAAGCAGCGGAATTACAAGCGGGTCATTTGAAGAAGGAAATCCAAATCTATGAGGAATTCATACAAGGGATTGTTTTTCTAGATCCGGATTCTGAACAGATTAGAAAATTAGTCAATGATGTGATTGAATTCACTCCCTATTATCGGAAAGCCAGTATGATTAATAGTCATATCGATAAATTGGAGCTATGTGTGGAGCAGGAAATTGAGACGAAGCTTAGGGAAATCAAACAGAAGGCGAGCATTCTAGGTATCGGTGTTCCTTTTGAGGAACCCTGCCACGCCTACATTCCAAGGATCGAGCAAAAGATTGATGCCTTCTGGCTTAAGGGTACCTATGAAAAGGCCGTGACCACTACTCGGGACTATGCCGAAGAGTGGGTAACTCAGATGTATGTAAACTATAATCTGTTTCTAACCCCCGTTCTACACGAGGCAATCGGGCAAAAAGAGCGGTTAGTAAAAGAGAAAGAGTTTTTAATGGTTGTTTCCGCACAAAAAATAAATAACCTGGAAAAAGAAATCGCTATGTATCGCGAGCAAAAAGCTGAGCTTGATGCCCATTATCAAGCAGTCTACGAATTGTGGAACCAAGATCGTGAGCATGCCTCCCAGCTCCAAGGCTATTTTATCAAATACTGGATGGAGTATAAGAATGAGCTTCAGCAAGACTTGCTATACGGTCAGGCAGAAGAACGCTGGCTCGCAGCGCACTATTTGCAGCTCCTGCAGCGAGATGGTGTAAAAATAATTGAATCATTAAATGGATGAGGCGATGAAGAAATGGCAACGACGCAACTGCCTACAAAAAGCGAATATGAAAATGCAGTCAATGAGTTAAAGAAATTAAATGAAGACCTTTTTTACGATGATTTTAAAGAGAAAATTAAATTGCTAGAAAGTAATATACTCCAGTTAGCGATGAGTAACTCGGACAATTTTAAAAAGGAAGCGGAAAATGTCATTAGACGGGCTGGCATGCTATTCCGTCAAATGGAAACACAAAAACAAGAAGTTCAGGAGCTGTTGGAAGCAAATCGCAGTGATATCGTGCAAAGCAATCAAAGGTTTTTGGAGGAAGAACGAACACAACTCTTATTTGTTTATGAAGAGCTGCAATCCAGCTTACTGAAGTTTACGGAGAAGACAACTGAAATGTATAAGGCTGTTGCGAGCAGCAACAAAGATTTAGTCGATAAGGCCCTAGGTTCAATTTCATCTGTTGCGGATGGGATTGCCGCTTTTACACAGGAGTTATCCGTATCTGATGAGAGAAATAGACAATTTTTAGAGCAAAATGAAGCGTTTGTTACTCTCACAAAAGAGCAGTTCACACAAACAGAGGAAAAATTGGCTGCGCATGCTTTAGCGCTTCAGCAGATGGATTATCACCTCGAGAAGCTGCAAAAGTCGTATCAGGACATGTTTCAAAGACATACCGACTCGATCAAGTCGATTTTGGTTGTCCGCGAAGAGGCATTGATCGACAAAGTCACGCATCAGCTTGAGTCCTGGAAACAGAATCAAGCGGAGCAGGCTGAGATGTGGAAACGCGAGATGGTGATAAGGCAAGAAGAAATGAGTTCCTTCATTCAAGACCAAGGCAAACAAAATCATAAACTGCTGCAATCAGTCGCACGCGAGATGTCTAGTAAAGAGGACATAGCAAAGATTGAGAAAAAAAATGCATGGAAAGTGAACTTACTCCTCTCGGTTGTTGTCATTGAAGCCGTATTAATAGGTATAAGGTTTTTTATTTAGTGTGGGTGTGACAAGGGGACGGTTCTGTTGGCACAGTGAAAGATTTTTGGTATCCTCGTTTTCGACATTAATCGTAAGTAATTTGAGGGAGAAATCCGGGAAAAATGCGAGTTGGGGCCACTTTTAATTAAACGTTTGTGTAGTGTTGAAAAGACGGGGGATTACTAGAAACTTGTAAGTTTAAGAGAAACTTAGCTAGTTTTGTGGAAAAGTAGAATATTTCCTGCGAAATGAAGTAATTCCTCTCGACATTCTTTGTGCCTACTTTGAAGGGTGAAGGCTAATAAATTAGTACTTGCAGCTTTTTCAACCAAACGTTTGAATAGTATAGCCTTTTTGTTATTTAGTCGAAAAGAGGTCGAAAAATGACTTTTCGATAGAAAGCTACATATTTTTTGTTATATTTCTACAAATTATTTTTGGCTTAGACAGAAATGGGATATATGTACCAAGGGATGAGGCCGTTTTAATCAAACGTTTGGTTGATAGTGAAATTTGCTGGAAAATAGGTGAGGATTTTTGTGATATTTATTATTCAGGACGGAGAAAGAGTAGAGATTTTAAGATTCGCAAATAAAAGTGCTCGGTTCGCAGACAAACTTGTTCAGTTCGCAAATAAATAGGTTGGAGAATCTGGGGTCAGTCTCACGCTGTATGAAAAGCCGTTGGTAAAGACCCTTTTTATTGGGCTCCTATTTATTTTTTAGAATATAATTCTCTTTTTTGTAGTGTATATAGGAATATTCTACTAAATAGGTATAATGGAAATATAGTCCAATTTATTAGATAAGAGGAGCAATTGGTATCAAATGGAATTGCTTTTTCAGTAAAAAGGGGAGACATGTATATGAAGAAAATGATGCTAAACCTCATCTTGGCATCGGTATTTTTGGTTGTATGGGCACCAAAGGCGTTTGCTGTTGGAGAATTACAGCTGCCAACTATTTCACAAATTAGTACCGAACAATACGATAGATTTAATTATTTTTTTCTCAATGATCAGGAGAATCTATTAGTTGCTGATTATTATGATTATTATTATTCTGATAAAGATAAATTGAAAATAGTAAAAGCCTCGCAAGGAACAACATTACAATCATTTGATACAGAAAATTTTTATTATTTTACAGCAAATGATAGCAATACCTATTTTGTGGCAATAAGCCGTAACAGTGTTAATATGGATATATTTAATAGTTTCGGTGAAAAAGTATTCTATGGCAATGAAATACCATTTAAAGATGAGGTGTTTTCCGATTTTGGCCATCCAGAATTTATTCCTAATACGAATATTTTAGTGATGACCACTAATGGATCAACAAAATTAGTTGGATTTGATGTGGACAAACAACAAATTGTTTTTTATCGAAATATACCGCAAATGTCAGGAATGGCTCTATCATCCAATTATATTGCGATCAGCGGTGGTGATAACACAGTAAATATATATGATACAAACGGTGAGTACATTGATACGATTCTGTCAGATATGAATATCAACACAGTAAAATTTACTGCTGACGGAAAAAAATTAGTGCTCGGTGGAGATGCTGATCAATTATCCCTTTATGATGTTGATCAGGCCTTTACGAAAATCGATTTGCCAAGTACTCAATTTAAGACATATCCGGGCTGGGTATTTAATTATATTGACATTGATAAAAGTGGTAAATATTTAGTGGCAATTACCAGTGGAAACTATTACAGTTCTGGCGGTAGTTTTATCATGTTTGATTTTAAAACAGGGCAACAAATTTATACGAATCTAGATTATCTTAATGACATTAAAAAAACGGCTATTAGTTCTGATGGGAAATATATTTTAGTCGATGGAAATGTGTATAGTGGTAAGAATTTGATTAAACGTGTGACACAAGTTTCGATTCCTTCCAAGTATCTAGAGATTCAGCTCGGTTCAAAAACTGATTTAAGTCTTCTAGGCGTTTTAGCGGATGGTACTACAAGTGAAATCAAGACTGGTATCACTTGGGCAACGAGTGATTTTAATGTCGCGTATTTGTTATCAGGTAAGTTAGTGGCGCAAAAAATAGGAAGTTTTGATTTGAAAGCTAAATATTTAGGGTTTGATGTTAAAAGTACAGTCCAGGTTATCGATACCCTCGCCCCTGTGAAACCAGTAGTAAATCAAGTAAGCGATAAAGATAATATGGTAACGGGTCAAGCAGAACCCGAATCAACAATCGAAGTGAAGGTAAGCGGTTCAGTAATCGGAACAGAAGCAGCAGGTCAAGATGGTAACTATAAAGTGACTATTCCAGTTCAAACAGCAGGAATGGTACTTGAGGTTATAGCAACAGATGCCGTTGGAAATGAAAGTGAAGGAACCATTGTCCAGGTTATTGACAAAACTGCTCCATCATTTTTAACTGTAGATGTAGTTTCAGACAAGTCCAAAGAAATAACCGGCAAGACAGAACCTGGAGCGACTGTATCGTTGTTAATTGGCACAAAGATTAATACAGCAGAAGCTGATACAAACGGGAATTACAAAGTGGTAATTCCTATCTTAAAAGCAGGAACAAAGTTAATCGTAGCGGCTAAGGATACAGCGGGTAATGTGAGTGCCGCAAAAAGTATTACAGTCCTTGATAAAACAGCACCAGTTACTCCAACCGTTATCACAATCTCAGACCAAACAAAATTGGTAACTGGTAAAGTTGAAGCAGGATCCATTGTTACCGTTACAATTGGAACGAAAAGGTACGTTGCCAAAGCAGATACAAAGGGGAACTATAAGGTAACCATTCCTGTGCAAAAGGCAGGCATAAAGGTAATTGTGACAGCGAAGGATACAGCAGAAAATGTAAGTGTAGCTAAGAGTATGACCGTTATTGACAAAACTGCACCATTAGCTCCGAAAATCAAAACTACTGTAAAAAGCACAACAAAAGAAGTAACTGGAACAGCCGAAGCCTACTCTACTATAACAGTCAAGGTCGGAAGTAAAGTCATCGGCACAGCTAAGGCTGATTCCAAAGGAAACTTCAAAGTGAAAATCAAAGCTCAGAAGAGGAAAACAGTTTTAAGTGTGATAGCTACTGATAAGGCAAAGAATGTTAGTAAGGTAGTAATTGTTAGAGTAAAATAATAAACCTATAAAGAAATCCCCTTCATACAATGTGGAGGGGATTTTTCCTGTATGTTATGCATTTAGGTTTCGCAAATAAAAGTGCTAGTTTCGCAAACAAATAGGCGAGTTTCGCAAACAAACTTGCTCAGTTCGCAAATAAAATATTTTACTAAACAAAAAAGTTAGCTTTTAAGTGAATAGAGGAGGGTTTGGTCTAGAATTTTGGGGACTTCACCAAAAATTAACGATATATTACGCTTTTAACTGTTTTCTTGACGGTTTTTTTGCGAAATATGCATCATCAAAATTGAACAACTTTACTCTGGGTAGTTGGTTGTTACAGTTCTTGTAGGATATTCCCCCTTTACTATGAATAGGATTGTTGATTTTTTTCTGTTCGTAAAGATTGCAAAATTTCGACAAATTTCCACTATTACCATAATTATTATGTTATATTGTTCTGAGTATAATTAACTATTTTTAATAAGGAGGCCTTTCCTTGGAAAATGCAAATAAGGACTATTTGACTATAAGTAAAAAGGGAATATTAACGGTATTTAGTGCTGTTACCATTGTGTCTACAGCAGTAGCTGGTACAAATCTCGTCAAAGCAGCCCCTTTAGAAAACCAAAGGGTCGTATTTAGTGAGGATGTAGTTTGGATGAAATCCCAATCTTCATTAACTGATGACATGATTACGATTGATTTCAGCAGTCGTTTTGCTCCTCTTTTAAAAGAAGGAACGATTACGTTAGAAGCCACATCATCCAAAAATTTCGTGTCCGTGTCGGTTGAAAAACAAACGGTAAATATAGCTGTTAAGGACTTTGGTGATTCTATTATTAAAGTCACAGCAACGAATGAGGACGGTAAGGTAATTAGTGATCAATTTACCTTCAAGGTGAGCAAAAAGGGTGATATCAAGGTGATGGAAACATTAATCCGGCAGATGCCCTCCAAATCTATCAAGTGACAAGTGGCAAACTGACCTTGAGTGCTGAGCAGTTAAAATTGCTTGATCTTGATGGGGATGGGAAAGTGACCAATAATGATGCGAGCGTGCTGATGGCCAATTATGTTGGCAAGAAGCCAAGCACGACAAGTGATAACAACTATTATATTTCATTAGGGGAAGTAAATGATGCCCCACTTACAAAAGAGGATCACTATTCAATCAATGAAGATACGAATCTAGAGACTGGTGCAAGTATTCTGCAAAATGATCTCGATGTCGAGGGAAATGCTTTAACTGCCAATCAAGTCAGCGGCCCTGCTCACGGAACGTTAACCTTACATACAGATGGAACATTTATCTATGTACCAGAGGCTGATTTTAATGGGGAAGATTCTTTTACCTATAGGGCTAATGATGGAAAAGTAGATTCAGAGGAGCAGACAGTCGCTATTGACGTCAAAGTTGTAAACGATACTCCTGTAGCGAAGGAGGCAAGTTTAGAAGTAACCGAAGATGAAACTGCGACAGGTCAGCTCGAAGCCTCTGATAGCGACGGTGACACATTAACCTATAGCCTTGTCGAAGATGGTAAAAAAGGTAATGTGACCATTACCGATGCAAAAACAGGTGCGTTCACGTATACGCCAGCTGCCAACGAGAACGGAGTCGATTCCTTTACGTTTAAAGTCAATGATGGCACGGTGGATTCCGAGGTAGTGACGATCGATGTGAATATCAAAGCAGTCAATGATGCTCCATCAGCAACTAAAGATAGCTATTCTGTCAATGAAGATAGCATTCTCGACGGTACTAGCATCCTAGCAAATGATGTAGATGCGGATGGCGATGAACTGAATGCCACACTCGTAAGTGGTCCCGCGCATGGAACGTTCACCTTACGTGCAGACGGAACGTTTACTTATCAGCCAGAGGGTAATTTTAATGGGAAAGATTCTTTTACGTATAAATTAAATGATGGAAAAATAGATTCAGAGGAACAGACAGTCGCTATTGACGTTAAAGCCGTAAACGATAACCCGATAGCGAAGGCGGACAGTTTGGAAGTAACGGAAGATGAAACAGCGACGGGTCAGCTCGAGGCAGTGGATATCGACGGGGACAGCTTATCCTATCATCTTGTTGAAAATGGTAAAAAAGGTAACGTGACGATTACAGATGCACAAACCGGTGCGTTCACGTATAAACCAAATGCCAATGAAAATGGAACGGATTCCTTTACATTTAAAGTCAATGATGGCACGGTCGATTCCGAGGTAGTGACGATCGATGTGAATATCAAAGCAGTCAATGATGCTCCATCAGCAACTAAAGATAGCTATTCTGTCAATGAAGATAGCATTCTAGACGGTACTAGCATCCTAGCAAATGATGTAGATGCGGATGGCGATGAACTGAATGCCACACTCGTAAGTGGTCCAGCGCATGGAACGTTCACCTTAGAGGCCGATGGAACATTTACATATCAACCAGAAGCTAATTTTAATGGGAAAGATTCTTTTACGTATAAATTAAATGATGGAAAAATAGATTCAGAGGAACAGACAGTCGCTATTGACGTCAAAGCCGTAAACGATACCCCGGTAGCGAAGGCGGACAGTTTGGAAGTAACGGAAGATGAAACAGCGACGGGTCAGCTCGAAGCAGTGGATATCGACGGGGACAGCTTATCCTATCATCTTGTTGAAAATGGTAAAAAAGGTGACGTGACGATTACAGATGCACAAACAGGTGCGTTCACGTATAAACCAAATGCCAATGAAAATGGAACGGATTCCTTTACATTTAAAGTCAATGATGGCACGACTGATTCTGAAGTAGTGAAGATTGATGTCGATATTACCGCTGTGAATGACGCACCAAGTGTTTCCAATTTATCTATTTCTGGCAAATTTGCGCCAGGTGAAACGGTTCAAGGCTCGTACACCTATGCTGATGAGGAAAATGATGCGGAAGGTACTTCTACCTTTAAGTGGTATCGCGGCAGTCAACCAGATGGCAGCGACAAAGTAGCGATTAGTGGGGCGAATTCGACTACCTACTTGATCCAGGACGAGGACGATAACCACTATTTATTTTTCGAAGTAACGCCTGTTGCCGTTGCTGGTGAGCAGGCGAATCAACCTTTCTTGAGCGATGCGAGTACCAAGGTGTTTGGACAAGCAGTATTAACCGCAACATCTTTTGAGCCATTAATTGAAAATAGTCTTAAATCTGAAGGTGCTGGTTATCTGGACCTTGAAATAAGCGGAGACCGCTTCAACGCGGATATGACAGCGAGTGATTTTGAATTAAACCATGCCCCAGTTGGTTTAAAAATAGTTGATGTATATTTCTATGATGAAGGATCTGCAGGTCTACTATTCGAGTATGATGGCACCGACTTTGATTCAGATATCACTGATTTTTCCGTAACGGCAAAAGCAACCGCTACAACAAAGGGGCAAGCGATCACTTCCAATCCTCTGGTGATTAAAACGAGTCAAGATGCACCCACTGCGTTTATCTCAGAGTATCTGCAAGGACCTGGCTTTAACTCGGCACTTGAAGTGTACTATCCTAATGGCAGTGATCCAGCCATGTTAGGGGCAGGGCTGCAGCTTGAAATTCATAAATGGAAAAATGGTCAAAAGGTGGTAACCACTGAGGTTCCCTACTTCCCTGGTGGAGTCTGGCCAGGGATGACCTATAACATTATAGATCATGCTTTTTACGATGCCTTTGATGTAACTACAATGATGTATTACAATCTTGAAACGGAGTTAAATGAACCAGGTGTTGTCGTAAGTGCGCTTGTTTTGAAAAAGGATGGAAAGGTCATAGACACAGTAGGAGACCCTACATCAAACCAGCCCATTTTTGCAACTGGAGGTACGATGGTTCGCAAGACCGGAATTAATGATGGACTGCCAAATTTTGATGCATCGCAATGGAATAAGTATATACCCGTCAACTATAGCTTCTTTGGACGTCACAACAATTAATAATACTGTTTAAAGGGAGAATACTAGATGAAAACGAAATGGAGAATAATGGGGCTGATTACCCTCGCCCTATTTATCAGTTTACTGGCTCTACCGCGTCCATCATTGGCGGCTGCAGGTCAGAATCCTGCAATGGTTTCAATTGGTGAAGTCAATGGTTCAGCTGGAGATGTAGTGGATGTTCCCGTCAAAATTGGTGAAATAACCAATGGAATCGCAGCCTATGGTGTTGAGATTCACTTTGATAAAGACTATTTGAAGGTTGTCGGAATCAATCCAAGCCATGGAAATACAACTGAAACAGGGTGTACGAAAGATAATGAAGGGTGTTTTTGGTCTAATTTTAGCAATGAAGATGGTTTCCTACGTGCAGCATGGGCTGACCCCGACGCTGGCGATCATCCGATCACAAAGGATACGGACTTATTTACCATTCAGGTCGAAGTGCTAAAGACTGACTTTATCGGGGAGAAAAAGTTTACGATTCCATCGAATGATGTGGAAGCACTTTCGTTTGTCGATGTTTCTGGCAAGACGCTGTCTGTGGAAGTGAACCCAGGCAAAATACAAGTGGTGAAGGCAGAAGATAAGGGACAAGATCAAGGGAATGAGCCTGATAAAGATCAAGTGCCTCCCACACCGACGGATAAAGCAGATGATAGTGTTAAGGTAGATAAAAAAGATTCAAAACCCGGACTATTACCGAAGACATGGGATGATTCTTATATTGATACCTATTTAAATATTGCAATCGGTGCTTTAGCTGTGCTGCTAGTTACCTTGTGGATGTATAAGAAGAGAAAAGAAGCAGTAAAAAACTAATGATGTAGTAAGAGAGGCTGATTGTATGGGATGAGATATCCAAATATAGTCAGCCTCTCACTTCTATTTGAAGGTGGAAAAATGAAAAAGGGTATAAGCATCGTTTTAATCATACTTTTAGTAGCAGCTGTGTCGTTTCGCCTTGTTCGCTTCTATGAAGCGAATGCCAATCAAGCAGAACGAGAAAAGCTTGAACGGATCTATGAAGAAGCAGTGGAAGGGAAGGGGAATACTACATCCTCTGAGCAGAAAAAGGTGATAGGAAAAATTAGCATTCCTTCGCTTGATATCAGCTATATTATTTTAAATCAAACAACAGATAAAAACTTGGATATCTCCATCAGTAAGGTCGTTGGCCCTGCCATTCACGCAAAGGGAAATCTAGTGCTGGCTGGACATAATATGAGAAATGGCAGCTTTTTTGGACACTTAAAAGGAATGAAGGCTTCGGATCCGATTTTTCTGGAGGATAAAGCAGGGACGAAGAAAGAGTATCAGATGGTCGATAAATATTGGGTCGATAAATCCGATCTATCGCCGCTGAGTCAATCGAATCAAACGGAAGCGGTTTTGACTCTAATCACGTGTACGAAGGATCCTGATAAAAGGTTAATTGTTGTAGCGAAAGCTAAAATTAATTGATGTGGATGTGAGGTGGGAGGATTTGAGGTTTCGCAAACAAACATGCTAGTTTCGCAAACAAATAGGGTGGTTTCGCAAACAAACTTGTTCGTTTCGCAAATAAATAAGTTGGTTGTGAGATGTCATGGCAACTTCGGACAAGGAAGGGCCCAAAAAGCAAGGTCGTGTCCGAAGTCGTGTCAACTTCGGACAAGGAAGAGCCCAAAAAGCAAGGTCATGTCCGAAGTCATGGCAACTTCGGACAAAGAAGAGCTCAAAAAGCGAAGTTGTGTTAACCACGCACTAACGCAATGGGGGACAGGCTCTTTTTTTCAATCTTTTTCTTCAAAGAGGAATTTTGCAAATCTGACAAACATAGGTCTGGCAAAAATCCTTGTTCAGTCACTACCATGAGTTCCTTTTTAAAATGAGACCGTAGTTATCGACATTTATTTCAGGCCTTTTGAGGGGGAAATCCAGGAACGCTGTGTGCTAAGGCCACTTTTAATTACCCGTTTGTGTAGTGTTGAAAAGGCGGGAGATTACTAAAAACTTGTAATTTTAAGAGGAACCTTGTGGGTTTTGTGGAAAAGTAGGATATTTCCTGCGAAATGAAGTCATTCGTCTCGACATTCTTTTTGCTTCCTTTGAAGGAAGATTCCTAATCTACCAATCCTTGCAGCTGTTTCAAACAAACGTTTGATTAGTATAGCCTTTTTGTTATTTGGTCGAAAGGGTGTCGGTTTGTGACTTTTCGATAGAATGCTACATATTTTTTGTTATTTTTCTACAAATTATTTTTGACTCATGCAGGCTTGAGGCATATGTACCATGGGGTGAAGCCGTTTTAATCAAACGATTGATTGAGAGGGAAAATTGGTGAAGAATAAAGAGAAATCCGTTAATCGAGTTCCCACTTTCCCATATTTCTACATTTACTTAGTTTTTGTTTAAAGCTTTGTGATAGTATTAAAGTAATAAATGTAAAATAAATAGGAGGATTTATGAAGAAATTTCTTTATGCCTTTATGGCTATTTTTCTAGCATCCGGAATAGTGTATTTTCCGCAAATTGCAAAAGCAGAGAGTTTGACTAGCAATACATCAGTAACGACGATCGAGAAAGTGACATCAAAAGATACAGCTTTAGTTGGTACGACAACACCAAATGCTTATGTAGCCATAAGGTTAGGTCCTGGAAATGGAGTGGATCTAAGGAACAATCAGTCTGAAAGAATCGCAAAGGCTGATGTTTCAGGCATTTTTAGAATTTTTATCGGAGGAACTGGTTCTTGGCAAGCTGGTAAAATATTCTCAGTCGTTACGTATAACAAGGATTGGGATATTATCGATTCTGACCAAGTCTATGTGTACCATGGATCCTATCATCAATTAGCACAGATTAATCCTGATACCCATGTGGTAACGGGAATAAGTGTAAAGAATACTAAAATTGAAGTATTTAAGGATGGTAAATTAATTACCTCAGGTGGTACTGATGCCCAGGGAAAATTTAACATCACCTTACCAAAGTATCCAATCGGGACTTTTCTTAAAATACAATTTACAAATTCACAAGGAACTGACACCTATCAAGAAATGGTCGGCCATGATTGGGCTGCAGGAGGAGAAATTACCTTTAATCCAACCACCATCTGGTCGACTTCTATTAGCGGTGTGGCCATTCCTAACAGTAAAATTGTTTTTTATAATCGCTACAATTTTCAATTCGATAAGGAAGTTTCTGTCGATAGTAATGGACATTTTCAATTTGACCTCGATAACACGTTAACCATCAGTAAATTAACTCAGGATACTGTACGAGTTTATGACCCAGTGTATGAAAATGTATTAAACATAGGAAATAGCAGTGAATCTATTAATCTTATGTCAACCACGCCAAGGGTCGATCCTATCTCACAAATATCAACAACTATAACTGGTTGGGCCCCTTCTGAAAGCAATGTATCGGTTATCAATGAGGACGGTACTATTTTGGCACAAGGGCGTGCGAATCTTTATGGGAATTTTAATCTGCCGATTACATCCTTAACTGCTGGTGAGTTACTTACCATCCAAACCAATATGCCAAATACCAATAAAACAGCTGAAACCAAAATCGATGTTGAAAAGGTCTATGTAGAGGATCTAACCGATGATAGTGAAACAATCGAAGGTTCAAGTAGTTTCGGAACGTCAGCAGAGGTAACTGTCACAAGTCCTGCTTTTTCAGCTCTTAGGTTAAGTAGCAAAACAAAGAAGTATGGACCATTTCGAATTATACAAGGGGAAAAATTTCACTTGAAAACGGGAATTCTGCCGGCTGGCTCCAAAGTGAAACTTACTTTCATTGCTGGTAGTAAAAAACTAAATCTGCCAGAAAAAACAGTTAAGCAAGTTATTACGGCGCCGCTTAAGTCTTCACAAGTGACAATTAGGAATAACAAGGGAAAAGCCGATACGATCTCCGTAAAAGGAGTTACAAAAGGAGCACGTATAAAACTTTATACCTCAGCTGGAACGCTAATTGGGAGCTGGAATTCTACGGGAACAACGACCATCCTATCCGTTAAGCAATTAGGGCAAACCAATGGTAAGATTTATATATCCACAATTCGTTCTGGATTAAAGGAAAGTAAACTTGTGGCCGTGTCTTACAAGGGTGAACAAACTAACCTGTTATCTGCAAAGCAAATGAAAATCACAAATAATCGCAAAATAAGTGATGTAATCTATGTTACTCATCTTAAGAAAAATGATGTGATCCGTATTTATTCTGCTGCTAAGAGTGGAAAACAATTGATAAAACCTGTCACTGCAAAAGGGTCGACGTTAAAACTTAAAATCAAACAACTCGGGAAAAAGTCGGGTAAAGTATACGTAACAGTGACAAGAAGTGGAATGTTAGAAAGCAACCGTTTGGGAGTAAAGTTTAAATCAGAAAAATAGATATTTAACTCGATCGTTATGTCAGCCAATTACATTGGCCGGCATAATAGCCT
The DNA here is from genome assembly GCF_036962125.1 of Neobacillus drentensis. GTDB lineage: Bacteria > Bacillota > Bacilli > Bacillales > Cytobacillaceae > Neobacillus > Neobacillus drentensis_B. Next base: position 13,455 of record NZ_JBALOA010000038.1, on the reverse strand, counting down.
GCAATAGTATCAAAAGATTGGACGACGGTACCTACTTGGTGAATACAAAAGAAACCTTTAATATCTACAGGACACATGAATATAAAGGAACTAATAAAACCTTCATAAACACATATAAAGTTAAAGTTCAGACGATGAATTCCTCATTACCGACATAAAGGCCGTACCATATGTAAATAAGGTTTTTAAAAGGCCAAAAATGAACAA
>NZ_JBALOA010000038.1:0-13214 GCF_036962125.1 Neobacillus drentensis | reverse complement strand
TTGTTCATTTTTGGCCTTTATATGGTAGGGCAGCATCTGAAAGCTTCTCTACTTAAAAATTAAAGGAAAGGTAAAGGTCACGAGTGCTGCCCAAATTCCGTAGACCGGCAAATATTTGGTAACGGCATCTTGGATGGTTGAAGGTCCGGTTTTGTTTTGTAGAAAGCGCAGATAGGAGACCATAATCCAGATTAGATTTCCACAAATCAGGATGTTTACACCTAAAACGGCAAGTCTGTTTGGTGTAATCCCATATGAAGAAAGTCTAAACACGATGGCTGATAAAGCCACACTGTCAATGATTAAAGCCAGAACAATTAAGGCAAAATTTATATAATCAGATAGGCTCTTTTTCTCGTCTGTGCCGCTTTCGGTAATGGAAAATATGGTGACGGCCAAGACGCCAAGGAGGATTCCATTAAAGGCGATTAGGAAGTTTCTGTCCAAGAATGGATTTTTACCAACCCAAATAACCGTTATAAGATAGACCAACAATGTGACGAGGACAAGTGGACTAAAAATTTTTGCTATATAGGGTGTTATATTTTTAGCAAGTTTAAGATTCATTGAGACCAGATAGGTAGCTACGACTGCGAGAGCGGCAGCACCAAATAATACGATATTTCTAAAATAGAAGTCTTCAATATCCAGGTCTACAAAACTAAATAACCTTAGTGTTAGCAAGGCTAGTAGCATTCCACTAATGGCCATGCAGGCGTAGAGTATGCCAAATTCCAAATTAAATTTTAAATAAGCTAATCTTGTGCTGCCTTCCTTATATTTATTTCCTGTAAATGCAATTCCTATCAATCCCCATAAGAAGATGGGGAGATGAATATAAGCAAGGATCATACTGTCTTTTTCATTGATTGGGAGCATATTAAGATAAAACCCAGAGATTAGGAACAATGCCGCAATGAGGTAAAGAACTCTTTTTTTGGGTGGATTATTGTATACAAAATAGGCTGCGATAAAGGGAAGAATCCCGAAAGCAAGGTTAATCGGAGCTATTGCCTCCTGTTCGACAAAGTGGAAAAGGATCCTGGTGCTGACCCCGGCCAGAACAGCCAAGATGCCCATGAGAAGAAAACTATTTTGACGCAAGGAAGCTTTTTCAGTATGGGTCTTCTCCTGGAAATTCAATCTTTCATACCAAACGGCAAGTACCTCTGAATCAGGATTTTGTTTCCAAGCGTGTAAGAATAACTTTTTAAAAGATTTAGGATCTTTTCTAAACATTCTCTCGAGTTCATGGGGGTTATCCATATTATTAATAACCCAATTATTTGCGTCCATGGTGATACCTCCCTAATCATTCATATTTAGTCATACAATCTACCCCGGTTTTTAATCATTAACTGCCTTCGTCACCTTTGTATTCTAAAATATCCCCGGGTTGACATTCTAAAGCCTTACAAATAGCCTCTAAAGTAGATAATCGAATCGCTTTTGCTTTTCCATTTTTTAAAATGGAAAGATTTGCCATTGTGATTCCTACCCTTTCCGAAAGTTCTGTTACGCTCATTTTCCTTTTTGCCAACATCACATCAATATTGATAATAATTGCCATTGGTTTCACCTCATATCGTTAAATCATTCTCAGATTTTATATCGATGGCATTCTTTAATAGCTTTTGAAGAACGGCGGCAAAGACGGCAATCACCAGTGAAGCAAAAGGTACAATCAGTCCGACAATGACGACACCAGGGGCATCGTCTTTGTCCGCAAAAAGAAAGAAGAGTGGTAAGACGAGCACATGCAAACTAGTGATGATAATTGCACAGTGTTTGATTGTTCTCAAAGCAATTACAGAAATTTGCGAGAAGGCGATATTTTTGTCAATATAGCGTAAAAGTTTGAAGGCATGATACAAAGCAAAGTAAAAAGGAATCGCCGATGCATCGTAAACAATCGAAACGAGGTATTTTATATAATGAAACTCTGGAAGCAATTTTGCTGCAAGATCACCTATCTCAGGTACAAGAAAGATGCACAAAGCAAGAACTGGAATGCCCATAAGAACAATAGCTAACTTTAAAAATAGTGTTTCTGGTTTCATGAATAGCACCTCACTAAAGTATTGTTAATTTGATTTTAATATGTTATTTATCGTTTTTCAATAAATTTTTATTAATTTTAATAATGTTTTTGTTGTTTTGATAATCATCCTTGTAGCTATGGATTCAAATCCCATTGCTTCTTGAAACTGTAAAGTAGTTCATCTTTTATTCACAAATGTTTGCTACTCTCTTTATGTATTCGTTAAATGGGGAGGGAAACGAAGTGAAATATTTAGATAGAAAATTACAATCTCCGGAAAATGGAGATTGGGCTGTTGAAGCGCGTGGACTCGTTAAAACATTTGGCGACAACCGTGCTGTTGATGGGGTTGATTTAAACGTACGTGCGGGTACAATCTACGGTGTGTTGGGTCCAAACGGAGCAGGGAAAACGACTACAATCAGAATGCTGGCGACACTCTTACGCGCAGATGAGGGTTCTGCAAGAATTTTTGGCCACGATGTAGTGAAAGAAGCACAGATTGTCCGTCAATTAATTGGAGTGACTGGCCAATACGCATCGGTAGACGAGTCACTTAGTGCGACGGAGAATTTGGTCATCTTTTCTCGATTGTTAGGTCTAGGACGGGCAGAATCTAAGCGTAAGGCAAATGAGTTATTAGAGGAATTTGGTTTAACAGAAGCAGCAAAACGTCCTTTGAAGAATTTCTCTGGTGGGATGCGCCGACGATTAGATTTAGCTGCAAGTCTCATTACACAACCACCGCTTATTTTCTTGGATGAGCCTACGACTGGACTGGATCCACGAACACGTAATCAAATGTGGGAGACCATCCGCCGACTGGTAACGATGGGTTCAACCGTATTGTTAACTACGCAGTACTTACAAGAAGCAGATGAACTTGCAGATCGGGTCGCCGTTATCGATCATGGCAAAGTGGTTGCGGAGGGAACTGTGGATGAATTGAAAGCGTCCGTTGGGAACTCATCGTTACATTTGAGGTTAAAAGATACAAAAGATATGGAGAACGCTCGTCAAACGGTGGAACGGGTTCTAAAAGTTAAGTCCAGTGTATCGTCCGAAGGTGTAAAGATTATTGCACCAATGTCTGATGCGAACACAGTGACTGACCTACTTATCGCCTTCCGTGAGTCAGGAATCCAATTGGATGAGTTGAGTGTACAAAAACCAACGCTTGATGAAGTTTTTCTGAACATTACTGGTCATGGTGTTGAGGACACATCGAACTTGCCTGGTAAATCAGGAGAAGTGGTGGAGGTGGGCAAATGAAAAACAATACGATTGAGTCGGTAACTACTCGTCCGTTGAAAAACCACACGAGCTTTGGTCAAACAGTCCGTAACTCGTTGACAATGGCCTATCGGGGATTGTTAAAAATTCGTCGCACACCAGAGCAATTGTTTGATGTGACACTCCAGCCCATCATTTTTACGCTGATGTTTACGTACATTTTTGGTGGAGCTATCTCTGGGAACGTAAAGAGCTATTTACCCGTGATTATTCCTGGCATCCTTGTTCAAACGGTGATCTCTACCTCAATTGTCACTGGCGTCCAACTACGGGAGGACATGGATAAAGGTGTGTTTGACCGCTTTAAGTCCTTGCCGATTGCACGGATTGCTCCGTTAGCAGGAGCGTTATTAGCAGATACCATTCGGTATGCCATTGCTACAGTGCTTACTTTTGTAATGGGCTATATTATGGGATATAGACCTGATGGGGGTCTAGGCTATGTCGCCTTTGCGGGTCTGCTTGTGATTGCGTGCTCATGGGCAATTAGCTGGATTTTTGCCTTCTTTGGTGTGATTGCACGTACAGCTTCAAGCGTACAAGGCATCTCGATGCTCGTGCTGTTCCCACTTACTTTCCTTTCTAATGCCTTTGTCCCAGTTGAAACCATGCCTAATTGGCTTCAGTGGTTCGTGAAGTTCAATCCAGTATCGCATCTTGTGACTGCGGTCAGGGAGCTTACCAATTCTGGAAAGATTGGAATGGATTTCGCCATCTCCCTCATTGGGGCGGCCGTGATTGTATTGATTTTTGCACCGATCACCGTACGTGCCTATATGCGCCGAGCCTAGACACGAAAGATAATCACGGAAACAAATAAAAGCCAGAATTGGTATGAGTTCACACTACAGAAAGGCATTCGAATGGTCGCATTCAGATGCCTTTTTTCCTTTTTTAAAGGAATATTGTGTGAGGTTAGCTCAAAAGAAATGAAAACTCACCTTCTAAAGTTAATGGATATATCCCTAAAAAAGGAAACAGACATTCCTATAATTAAGAAGTGCCTGTTTCCTTTTATTCTTGCTATAATATTAGTTTAATGCTAATTGTGCTTTTAATTCGCTTTGTATCCTTTGCTTCTCTTCAGCTGATACCAATCCATAGTAGATTTTATTTATCATGGTACCCGTTTCTTTTATCTCTATTTGTTGGATGTTAGTTCCTACTGATTTATAATTTTTTTGAATATCAACCAATTGACCAAAAGTTAGATTGGTTTTTACATTTTTGCCGAGAGCGGTGAAAATATCTGAGAAGTTAGTAATACTTGATAAGCTTGCCCCTTCTTTAATGACTCCTTGAATAATTTGACGTTGTCGTGTTTGACGACCAAAGTCACCTCTAGGGTCTTCATGCCTCATTCGAGAGTATGCTAATGCCTTTTTACCATTTAGATTTAGCTTACCTTTTGTAAAGTGGAAACCTGCTTCGGTAAAGTCTAAATCATTCTGTACAGTAACTCCACCCACCGCATCTACAATATCCTGAAAACCTTCCATATTCACCTGGATGTAATAATCAATAGGGATATCAAGGAAATTTTCAACGGTATCCATTGACATCGGAACTCCGCCAAAGGCATAGGCGTGGTTGATCTTATCCTCTTTTCCTTTACCTATTATCTTTGTACGTGTATCACGTGGAATGCTGAGCATTTTTACAGAATTTTTGGATGGATTTACGGTAAGTACAATCATCGTGTCAGAGCGTCCTCGGTCGCCTTTACGTTCGTCGACACCTAACATCAGGACGGAAAAAGGATCTTTTTCCTTAAAAGCTACTGGTTCTTCCCGTTTTTCTGATTGCCGCTCAATGGGCTGATGCATGGTTTCAACTGCATTTTTGAAAGAATTATAAACAGTGAAGGCATAAGCCCCACCAGCAACTAACAAGATTAATAGAATACATCCGGTGATCTTTAACCACCTTCTACTTTTTTTCCTCGGTTTCATTCAGAATAACCTCCAATTAACATACAACTTTTTACAAATTATTCTTTAGAATACCATAATTATTGGAAAATAGATATTGGTGGGTGTTGGAATCTAATAACCAGTTCAATTGTATTGTCCATTAGTTTGTACTTCAGGTAACTGTCCTCCTTCCATAATTAATTAAAGAGGCAGGACTTATAATAAATCCAGCCTCTCTCATTTACTAAGCGAGTTCGTATTCGGTCACATTGCGGTCGACGACTCGTGCGCCTTTTGCAGCGACGAATTTGCCACTGGCAGTTGTGAAAACGTTGGCGGCAATAATCTGTGTCATCGATAATTTTACCACATCTTCGTCAACCGGCTCTTTGGGGTTATCGATGGATAGACTAGCCGTCTTTCCTAACTCCGTACTAAATTGCAATTCCAATGTTTTTGCCATTCCTTTCACCTCCTAACCATTCGTTATTCCATGGGTCTATTAAGCTATGATCTCGGTGCTGTCATTTCGCTCGACTTTGTTTAGCGTGTCATTGCATAAAGCAGCAACTGCTTGTGCTGCTTGCGATAACTGATCCGCTGTTGCAGCCTTAGTGACATTGCTAAACGATTTCGATTTAAGGATAGGCTTTCCTTCCCCATCCACACCTGCTTCAAACACCAAGCGAAGCTTTGTTCCTTCTAATAATGCTAGTGCCATTTGTCTCTCACCACCTTTCACCCTTTATATAGATAAAAGTCAGCAAAAAGGATAGGTAGTGAGGAGGAAATTTTTAAAATTAGAAGAGTTATTTGATGACAACCCTCGACATACTTTTCGGAGATATGAGGGGTAAAAGTCAGGTGTGGAGCATGCTGAGGATTGTTTTAACCAAACGTTTGATTAGTATAGCCTTTTTGTTATTTAGTCGAAAAGGTGTCGCATAATGACTTTTCGATAATAAACTACTAATTTTTTGTTATTTTTCTACAAAATTTTTTTGACTCAGGGAGGATTGAGGCATGAATACCAAGGGGTGGGGCTGTTTTAATCAAACGTTTGATTGATAAGGGGATTTGTTGAAAAATGGGTGAGGATTGTTGGAAAAGCGATTATTATCATAAATTGAGGCAGTATTTTAATATCATTCCCCTGGTCTGATTAAATGTATGGCTTAATTTGAGGCGATACAAATTTCAGTATCGCCTTCTAAGTTAATTAATCTGAAAGAGGCGGCCGGGAAAAGATTGATGAAGATAAGAACTTAATCCGAATCATTGCTGAAAAAAAGATTTCAACTCCAGCGCAATTTGTTCCGGCGCTTGCTCATCAGGAGCATTATGGACAAGTCCATCAATGGCTAACAACTGATGATTTGGTATGAGTTTGGCAAATTCTTTAGCTGATGAAATTAAATAATCAGTGGTCTTCGTCCCATAAATAATCAATGTTGGGATTTTAATATTTTTATATCTCTCAAATCCGCTATCCCAATCCATGACTACACGGAATTCCTCAGGCAAGGTCTCCAAAAGTGGGATATTTTCCTCCCACTCATCCCCTTTAGCCATCATTTTAAAAAATATTTTTAGAAGCGGCTTGGGAAGTTTTCCAATAAAACCTCCCATTTGCATTCCTTTAAGAAAGGTCACGCTGGCTCCAATGAAATCCTTTTTGTCAATTTCCCTTTCAAATTGGGGCAGCCAATCTGTGGGGAAATAGGGATATAGCGGCGGTTCATAGACTGCAAGCTTAATCAAAGGATAATCGCTGGCAGCATTAAGGGAGCTAAGGGCTCCAAAACTATGTCCAAACAAAAGTTGAATGTCATGTTGTCTTAAGATGGAATGGATATCATCAATTTCCTTTTGAAAATGATAATCCTCACCCTTTGGCCCGCTTTGATTACGTCCTCTTCTGTCCATTATATATACAGTAAAGTCATTGGCTAAATGTTTGGCGAGATCAAGATAGTGCTGGGAGGCACGGAATCCACCGTGAACAATTAATAGTCCTGCACCTTGTCCGAAGTATTTATAGCTGATGTTCGTTCCATCTGTTGAAACAACTGTGCCATTCTTAATTGTAGTCACTTTTTTCTCTCCCTATATATAATTTTCGAGACCTAAATTTTTTAATTCAACAGCAATTTCATGATAAATTTTACTTAATGACTTAATAAGATGATCTTTTTCAATTTCATTAAGATTTTGGAAAAAAATTTGATCTTGTACCACTCTTGCCTGATGCATTTTTTCATGCTCTCCATATATTCTTCTGCCAATATCAGTGAGTTTAAAGTAAATCTCCTTCTTGTTTCCGGTTTTTTGATATTTATCTATAGCTCCGTCTTCAAGCAGTTTTTTTGTTGTTTTACTAATTGCTCCTCGAGTAACCCTTAAAGCATCAGCTAATTTTGTAACATTAGAATCCGGATATTTTTCAATAAAATCAATACAGTGAACCTCCAAGAAGGTATTTTCTGACATAAAGCGATACTTTTTTAATTCCATTTCTTTTATTAATTGGTGTCTTTCAGTCACCCGGTTAAATATCGCACTGAGTTCCTCATCCTTATTCATACAGACCTCCGAAATTTTGTTGAATTAGTAAACAAAATAATTGTAATTCATTTTGTTTACTAATTCAACAAAACAAACCTTGAAAAGAGTAGAAATTTTTGGTTTCGCAAATACAAATGCTCGTTTTGCAAACAAACTTGTTCAGTTCGCAAGCAAACTAGATTGAGAGAAGGGGTTGCAGGAAAATAGGTGAGGATTAATCAAGTGGCTAAGGGAGTCACCACTCGTTATTTGTCTAAGATTGATAGAAAAGAAGACTTCTATCCGCTTTCCCAAAATACAACCCAATATTTTTTTCTAATTATAGGAAATTATCTAATTTTAAGTCGTTTTTTATACTTTGATGATAAAATTAGGATACTAAAAAAAGGAAATGAGAGGACTTTAAATGAAAATATTACAAGTATTTTAAACAGATTCCTTGTAATATTTAATTATATTTTTTGATAGAGTGTTATTTTTTATATACTTATAAAGTGATTTTTAAAGGAGTTTTACATATGAGAAGGAAAATGAGAAAGTTTTTATCTTGTTTTTTAGTAATGATATTTTTTATAAGCATAATCAACCCAGCAGTATTCGCTGAAGATGTCACACCGAGTATTGTAACAGAAGTTGGTGGTGTTATTTCTAAGAATACTATTTGGACTAAAGAAGGAAGTCCCTACAAACTAACAGGAAATTTACTTATTAGTAAAGGTGCCAAACTTACAATTGATGAGGGTGTAAGAGTAATTGGAGATAGCTCAAATGAATTTACTGTTTTAGGAAGAATAGATTCACTTGGGAACGAAGCGGAAAAAGTAATTTTTGATGGATTTAATTTTATTAAACTTTCTAGTTCTAAAAATAATATAAACAATACGACCTTTTTAAACACCTCTTTAGTAATAGCTGGAGATAAAAATGTGGTGTCTAATTCGATTTTTAAATATGATTACCTAACTTCAAGACAATATAATTCAATTACATCATGGGGTGGGGAAAACTGTATTGTAAGTTCGGTAGTCGATGGTGGAATTGACATTAGAGATACGAGAACACTTGATGGGTACAATGGATATTCTGAATTTAATATTATTTCATCGGTTGTTAAAAATAAAAATAACACTTCAGTGTCAAGTTCTGGAAATGTTAAAATTTCTGACTCCGTGATTAGTGATTCAAACGTGGGGATCCAAGGAGCAATTGAAATTGTAAGGACTAAAATTGAAAATAACAAAAGTGGTGTTTTATTGGGTAATTGGGCATCAATATCTGATAGTGAATTTATAAATAATGATGTGGCGATTGATAATGGCCAAAATATAACACCTTTTAAGAACAATTCTTTCATTGATAACAAGATGAATTTGAAAATGGCTGTTACCTACAATCCAGCAATAAGTACGTTAGAAGCAGGAAAAAACTATTGGGGATCAACTGATGAAACGGAAATTAAGTCAAAAATATACGACTTTTTAGATAACCCAGGAGCAACATATGTTGATTATTCGGATTTTTACACTCAACCCGTACCAATTGTACCTGTTGAAAGTGTAAATTTGACAAATGATATTGTCTACTCGCCTTCTTTAGAAAATAAAAATCTGAAGGCAGAAATTTTCCCGAAAAATTCAAGTAATCAAACATTGAAATGGAAATCTTTGAATCCTGAAATTGCAGATGTACTAGCGAATGGAAAAGTCGTTGCTAAAGGGACTGGGGTTGCAACGATAGTTGTAGAATCTAAAGATGGTTTATTCAGTGATTCTTGTAAAGTTGTAATTGGTGGAGCTAAACAAATAACAAATAATGCTCCGATTAATGGGAGCATTTCAAATTTTTCTAATATAGGTTTAGCTGGTGATTTCCTTGTTTGGAATCAAAATGCCTCTTACGCTAGTACAAATTACTATAATCTAAAAACGGATGAAACCAAAGAGTTAACCAAGAGTAATGAAACTTCTTGGAGTTCTACTATTTATAAGAATAAATTAGTTTACAATAAAAATGTCAATGGTATGGATCAATTGTTCCTTTATGATCTTACAACCCATAATACCAATCAATTAACTAATGAAAGCTCATGGGCAATATCACCAATGATATTTGGTAATAAACTTGTTTATATAGCTTACAGAAATGGAGAATGTGTTATTTTGAAAGATTTGGAATCTGGTGTGGATTCTCAAATTTCTCCCACTTTTTATAACGTGGAATCTCCAAGAATTTATAATAATCATATTGTTTATCTTGGTCAAGGCAATGGGTATCCATCAGGTATTTATATCTTTAATACGATTACGAATGAAACGAATATGATTCCTGATACGGCTACCATTAATCCTAAAAATTTTGATATTTATGGAAATAAGGTGTATTTTTCCAATGGTAGAGAAATATTTGTCTATAATTTTGATACCAAGGAAAAATTGAAAATCAAGGATTTAGGCGAAGAGTCTGTTTCCACTTTAAGAGTTAATAAGAATAAGATTGTTTGGTCTTCCTATTCGGGGATTACTCTATATAATACTGAAACAAAATTAACTTCAAAAATTGCAGAGGCTTATAACTTTTATCCAAACTACACGGATGAAATAATGATTGACGACAATAAAGTAGCTTGGAAAGGTGAAGGTAATGGATATCCTCAAATTTATGTACTTGATCTTTTACCTTCACCTGAAGCAAAACCAATGATTTTTAATATAAATGGTCTAAATGACATTTCAGATTTTGTGGAGGGGGAGGCTGAACCAGGGCTTACTATCGAATTCTGGTCTGATTCGCATTTAGTTGGAAATGGAACTTCTGATGAAAATGGTGGATTTCATATTTCTATACCGAAACAAAAAGCTGGAACTGTTTTAGTAGCAGTGGCTACGGACAATGAAGGAAATACGAGTGATTCGATTACTGTAGTTGTTCAGGATGCCACTGGACCTGATGCACCAGTTGTAAATGAGGTTTCAGATAATTCATTGTATGTAACGGGGACTTCAGAACCTGACTCAATTGTAAATGTTTATAATGACTACGGGATCTTGGGTACTGCTGTAACAAATGGGAATGGGGAATTTTCTTTAACGCTTTCAAGAAAGCAATCTGCAGGAACAAAATTAATAATAAATGCAACTGACCCTACTGGTAATAAAGGGAATGATAAAATTGTCACAGTCGTAGATAAAACTCCTCCACAAGTAGGTGTGGGAAATCAAACGGATCAATCAACACATGTTGTTGGAGGAGCTGATCCTGGTTCAAAGATTACTATAAAGGTAAATGATGTGGTAATTGCCACAGGTTCTAACCCGGGTCAATATACTTTTGCCATTCCAATTCCACGGCAAAAGGCCGGAACTAAGTTATATGTCTATGCAACTGACAGTGCTGGAAATACGAGTGAACCAGAAATTGTCATTGTGAAGGATGTGACTGCACCTGAAAAACCAATTGTGCATGAGGTAATAGATCGATCGACTACAGTTACTGGATTTGCTGAAGTAGGTTCATCTATCACAGTTAAGAGCGGTTCCGTTGTTATTGGTTTGGGAACAGTCGATGAAAAGGGGCAATTTATTGTTTCCATTCAAAAACAAATTTTAGGCACTAAATTGAGCATTTATTCTAGTGATAGTGCAGGAAACATTAGTGAACCGACTGAGACAATTGTACAGGATGGAACTGGACCTGATGTTCCTCAAGTGGATATTGTGACGGACAAATCAATGGAAATAACGGGCCTTTCTGAGCCAGATGCATTAATAAAAGTAAAAAGTAATGGCAACATCATTGGTACAACTTATACCGATAAAAATGGACATTTTACGGTTTCCATTCCAAAGCAAAAAGTAGATTCTATCTTGGTTGTAACATCAACAGATTCAAGTGGTAACGAGAGTGAACCATTTAACATTACTGTTTTAGATGCGACGAATCCTTCTGTTCCAATCGTTCTTGAAGTTACGAATACCTCAACTTCAATTAATGGATACGCAGAAGTAGGTTCGACTGTCTACTGCAAAGTGGGTTCGACTATTATCGGTAGTTCTATTACTAACCAACAAGGTGAATTCTCTATAACCATTTCAAAGCAATTAGCTGGTACACAATTGTCTATTTCATCAACAGATGTTAATGGTAATACTAGTGAATCAGTTGAAATTGTTGTTGGTGATGTTATTTCTCCATCAGCACCGCAAGTGGGTGAAGTATCAGATTTATCAAAAACTGTAACAGGAAAAGCAGAAGCAGGTTCACTGGTTAAAGTAAAAGTGGGGAATGTGCTTGTTGGATCTTCTATTGCAGATGAAAATGGTAGATTTAGTGTAGTTATTTTTGAGCAAATAGCAAATACAAAATTAAGGATTTCAGCAACTGACTCGGCTGGAAATGAAAGTGAAAGTTTAGAAGTCACAGTCCTTGATAAAACTGCGCCGATTGTTACAGAAATTCAGGATGGTGCCATAATCAATCATGATATATCTATCATATTTAATGAAGGAAAAGCTACATTAAATGGTGAGGCGATTGAAAGTGGAGCAAAAATAACTTCAAATGGAAATTATAACTTAGTTGTAACAGATGAAGCCGGAAATAAGACATCAATTAGCTTTACCATTAGAAAACCCTTTGAAGTCAATTTTCTAGTTGACGGAAGTTTATATGAAAAAGTTTCAGTCTATGATCATGATTTAGTGGTATCTCCAACCGAGCCAGCAAAAACAGGTTATACATTTGGTGGTTGGTATAAGGACAGCGCTTATACATTAGCATGGGACTTTGCGAAGGACACAGTTCAAGCAAACAACATTACTTTGTATGCGAAATGGACGATTAATAGTTATACCGTGAATTTTGATAGCAAGGGTGGTAGTGCCGTACCTGACATCAATGCGAAATACAATGTAAAGATAACAGCCCCAACACCACCAACTAAGGTTGGATACACATTTGGAGGTTGGTACAAAGATGCAGCGTACACAACGGCCTGGGACTTTGAGAATGACACGATCCCTGCAACCAATATTACGTTGTATGTAAAATGGGCAACCAATAGTCATACCGTGACCTTTGATAGGATAGTCAGGGTGGCAGTGCAGTAACCGGTATAACTGCAGAATACAATGCAAAGATAACAGCCCCAGAATCGCCGACTAAAATTGGCTACACCTTCGGAGGATGGTACAAAGATGCAGCCTTTACAACGGAGTGGGATTTTGAGAACGATACAGTCTCAGCAATCAACATCACGTTGTATGCCAAATGGATAATCAACAGGTATACCGTGACCTTTGATAGTCAGGGTGGCAGTGATGTAACTGGCATTCATGCAAACTACCATTCAAAGATTACGGCCCCAACACCACCAATTAAGGTTGGTTACACATTTGGAGGTTGGT
>NZ_JBALOA010000037.1:0-41514 GCF_036962125.1 Neobacillus drentensis | reverse complement strand
CCCTACGATAAGTCAACATCGAATCGCTTACGCTCTTCGTGTTTCCTTTATCTCAGTTGGAGCGCTCCAGGCCATACGCCGCTGACCAGGGCGCTTCCGCTTTTCTTAGACGTTTTTGTGTTCACTTTCGGCATAATCTAGTCTGTCATTCGTTAGGGACCAGCCTGTTTTTAGGCCGATGATAAACCATACTAGGGCAAGAGCCCCAATCGAAAAGATGGTATCGCCAATAATCCTCATCCAGACGAAGAAGTGGACGATATCCCGAGACATAAATTCAGCGGATCGCGCGTACCACATCCCATGCTGGACACTTGCCCAAGTTTGCATTAAGCCAATTGGAATTAGGCTAATTAGCACCATTAAGGATAGCCCAATATTTATTGCCCAGAAGGCAAGTTTCAGTGGACCGGTTCTCCATTCCTTTTTGACAGTCAAGCCGCGCAGGCAGAAGAGCATTAAACCGATGCCCAGCATCCCGTACACTCCAAATAAGGCTGTGTGACCGTGAACCGCAGTCGTGTTAAGTCCCTGCATATAATAAAGTGCGATTGGAGGGTTAATGAAAAAGCCGAATAACCCTGCCCCTACTAGATTCCAAAAAGCAACGGAAATGAAAAAGTAGATTGGCCATTTATAGGCAGCCACCCACTTTTTCGCGCGGCTTCGGGTCAGGTTTTCGTAAGCTTCAAAACCGATTAACACGAGTGGTACGACTTCAAGTGCGCTGAAGGATGCTCCGAAGGCGATGACTCCGGTAGGTGTACCACTAAAGTATAAATGGTGGAACGTCCCGATAATTCCTCCAAATAGGAAGATGACGGTAGAAAACAGAACAGAGGTAGTAGCTGTCCGAAGTCCTAATAATCCCATTCTTGTAAATAAGAACGCCATTACCACCGTGGCAAAAACTTCAAAGAAGCCCTCAACCCAAAGGTGGACTACCCACCAGCGCCAATATTCTGCAATCGCTAAATTACTGTGCTGCCCCCACAATAAGGCTGGTATATAGAATACTGGAATAGCCGTAGAAGCAATCAAAAAGAGTGCTAGCAGATGACGGCTTTCTTTTAAATTTTTAAAAGCAGGCCAGATGGAGCGAACCATCAGGAATAACCAGAGGAACAATCCAATCGTCAGAAAGATTTGCCAGAAGCGTCCCGTGTCAGTATATTCGTACCCTTGATGTCCAAACCAAAAGTTGGTTGTATGACCGAGCTTTTGTTGAACAGCCATCCATTGCCCAACCATGGAGCCGACAACAATGATAAGTAAACAAACAAATAAGAAATTGACACCAAAACGCTGGAATTTTGGTTCATAGCCAGAGACAGCTGGACCAATAAATAAACCGGTGGCCAGCCAGGCTGTGGCAATCCACAAGATACCTAATTGAGTGTGCCAGGACCTAGTCAATGAATAGGGAATATAGTCAGCAATAGGGATGCCGTAAAAGGCACTTCCTTCCACTTGATAATGCCCTGTGACGGCCCCTAGTAACACTTGGACAAGCCATAATGCGGCAACTACCCAAAAGTATTTCTGTGTTGCTTTCATAGATGGTGTTGCAGACAAGGCGAGCAAAGGATCCTTTTTAGGAAAAGATTCTTCGTCCTCGTGATGTTTTTGGGTCGCGTAATACCACGCCAAAGCACCAACCCCTGCAAGGAGTAATACAAAGCTAACGACAGACCAGACAAGCATTTCGCCTGTTGCTTTATTTTCAATCAGGTCCTCATTCGGCCAATTATTTGTATAGGTAACATCATCTCCAGGCCGGTTTGTTTCAGTAGCCCAGGTTGTCCACCAAATATAGCTGATAAAAGCCCGTAAGCGCGTTGCATCCTTAATCACATTCTTTGGCATGGCATAGGCTTCACGCAATTTATCTACCGAAGAATCATCTGTAAATAAAGCCGCATAATGATTGCTAACCTGCTGAATCGCTTGAATCCTTAAAGGTGATAAGGTAATTTCATTGGTTTCTTTATTGTATGTGTTAGGCCTGATTTCATTTTTGAGCCGCGCTCTAAGGGCCGCTTTTTTTCATCGTCAAGCGCTGAATACTTTTTACCATAATCCTTCTGTGCCCAGTTATTTAACAGCCACATTGATTCCCGGTGCAGCCAATCAGCATTCCAGTCCGGTGCAACATAGGCACCATGGCCCCAAATGCTCCCTAGCTCTTGGCCGCCAATAGACTGCCAAACATTTTGACCATCTTGAATATCCTGCTTGGTATAGAGAACTGTTCCGTCTGAGGAAACGACCCTCTCAGGAATAGGTGGCATGGTTTGATAGAGCCTGCCACCGAAGTATCCAAGTATTGCAAAAGAAACTATAAATACAATTGCTAGGCTAATCCAGAGCTTTGAATACCGCATGCAATAAACCTCCTACTAAATCTGATTTAGCTTGATTGGTAACAGAAGAACTTTCACAAAAGGTAATCTTAACCAGTAATATTTCCTAAAGTTTGGAATAAATGCATTAAGTATTATTATATTTCTAGCAACGAAAGTATTATTCTACAATGTTAAATACTTTATTGGATTACAGTACTAATATAATAAAATATCTAATATATTGAATATTAAAACAAAACAGGTTATAATCATTTTATTCAAAATATTATCAATGTTTTTAATAATTACTTTTATGAAAAAACAATGGAGGGGAAAAAATGAAGAAGTTTAAATTAGTTTCAACTGTATTAATGGTAGCGCTACTATTAGTTCTTTCAGCGTGTGGGACGAGCAAAACAGGGGCAAGCGAAGAAAAGAAGACATTAAAGGTTGTAACGGATGCAGCCTACGCCCCATTTGAATACCAAGATAAAGGAGAAGTCGTTGGTTTTGATATTGATTTTATAAATGCAGTAGCCAAGGAGGCAGGCTATAAAGTTAATGTCAAGCATGTAGGTTGGGATCCTTTATTTGTAGAAATTAAAGGTAAAACAGCTGATATTGGAATTTCAGCTATCACGATTAACGATAAACGAAAACAAACTTATGATTTTTCAGTCCCATATTTTTTATCAACTAATAAAATTATGGTTCCTAAAGGGAGCACGATAAAAACTGCTGCCGATTTAAAGGGGAAAAGGATTGCCGTGCAAAATGGTACAACTGGTCAGGAAGCCGTAGAGAAACTATTAGGCACAGAATCTAATAACCTTAAAAAATTTAAAGATAACAATCTAGCAATCATGGAGTTAAAAGGCGGCGGTGCTGACGCGGTTGTTGCTGACAATACGGTTATTGAGGAGTATGTAAAAAATAATCCTAATGAGAATTTTGTGATCATTGAAGATGCTGCTGCGTTTGAAAAGGAATATTATGGGTTGCTGTTTCCAAAAGGCAGTAAGCTAAAGGCGGACTTTGATAAAGGCGTTAAAGGGATAATGGAGAATGGAGAATACGCAAAAATCTATAAGAAGTGGTTTAAGGTAGACCCTGATTTAACAGATATCAAAGCACAACAATAATAGGTGGGACAAAAATTGCGTAACGCTTCCAAAAGAAAGCAGTTACGCAATTTTTGTTAAAGGTAATGCACAACTCACATGTAGGATTTTTTAGGGGGATTCATGATGGATATTCGTTGGGACATACTTGCTGAATATGCACCATTTTTTGCAAAAGGAACGCTGCTCACCATCGGACTTTCGATTGCAAGCATCATAATTGGTTGTTTACTCGGTTTGTTCATTGGATTGGGTAAATTGACGAAAAATAAATGGATAGCCTTTCCGTTTAATTGCTATATCACTTTTTTTCGCGGAACGCCATTATTAGTACAAATATTATTAGTTCATTTTGGGCTTGTCCCACTTTTTGTAGGGGAAACAAATGGGATTATTGCGGCAATTACGGCCCTTTCCTTAAATTCAGCTGCCTATGTTGCTGAGATTTTCCGCGGCGGAATTCAATCGATTGATAAAGGACAGATGGAGGCAGCACGTTCACTAGGGATGAATCATGTGCAGGCTATGCGATTTGTCATTCTCCCACAAGCTTTTAAAAGGATGATTCCACCTCTAGGTAATGAATTTATCGTCTTGATTAAAGATTCATCCCTTGCGGCCATCATTGCTGTAAAAGAACTCATGTATTGGGGACAAGCGATGCAGGGACAATATTATCGCGCTTGGGAGCCCTATATTACCGCCGCACTTATTTATCTAGTTTTAACTTTTTCTTTAAGTTTACTGTTATCCCGACTTGAAAGAAGGTTGGCCACAGAATGATTACCGTAAAGAATTTAAAAAAATCATTTGGTAGTAATGAAGTTCTTAAAGATATAAATGTAACTGTTAAGCCTAAAGAGGTAGTTGTCGTCATTGGTCCATCGGGTTCAGGAAAATCTACCTTTCTTCGCTGTATTAATTTGCTAGAAACGATTACAGATGGACATATCTTGATCGAAGGAATTGATATTACCGATAAAAAAACGGATATCAATAAAATCAGGACTGATGTAGGTATGGTGTTTCAGCAATTTAACCTATTTCCACATAAAACAGTAATCCAAAATATCATGCTCGCCCCAATGAAAGTAAAGAATGTGCCAAACGAGAAGGCTAGAGCAAAAGCAATAGAACTTTTACGAAAAGTTGGCTTAGAGGATAAGGCAGAAGCCTATCCAGATTCTTTATCCGGAGGACAAAAGCAGCGGGTTGCCATCGCAAGGGCACTAGCAATGGAGCCGAAAATCATGCTTTTTGATGAACCAACGTCCGCACTTGACCCTGAAATGGTCGGTGAGGTATTGGAAGTTATGAAGGACCTGGCAAAAGAGGGAATGACTATGGTAGTCGTCACACATGAAATGGGCTTTGCTAAAGAAGTCGGAGATCGGGTGATCTTTATGGACGGCGGTTTGATTGTGGAAGAAAATATTCCGGACGAATTATTTGATCATCCGCAAGAAGAGCGGACAAAGGCATTTTTAAGTAAAGTTTTATAACATGAAAGGAGGCCGAAGCCTCCTTTTTCAATGTTATTTTCCTTGGTTCCATCTTTCCAATTTAGGAATGTTCCTTGTAAACATCCCAGCAATAAACTTCGGCATCCCAAATTCAACAATCTTTTGCTTTACCCTGTCTTTCATTTCTTCAACAGTAATATCAGGAAGAGTGAATTCTCCGTTAATATAGCAATGGCTGCAGTACTTGGTACTTTTTGTTCCGTTTTCTTCTGTTCCACCCCCTCGTTCATCCTTTGCGAGGGGCATTCCACAGCTTTGACAGTTTTTATAAATGGCCATCTTTTAATCTCCTTTCACTATTCAATTTCAAATACTTCAACTATACGATCAGCTTTTATCCGGTTTTGACATAGTTTAAATATTTGTCCTAAAAATACATCTAAATCAAGTGCCGATGAGGGTAGTTTAATTTGGATGGTGGTTGCACCAAACATTTGCTTAAAATAGGCTTTTCTTTGTTGATTTTTCCCGTCTCGTTTCAATGGCTGATAGGTCCAAATAAGATGTGGAACTCCGTCTATTTCCTGAATTTGTCGTATCTCTGCGCAGGTCGTGGAGTGATCATGAGCATAAATAACTAAATAATAGTTGTCATTACGGTGCCAATCAATGAATACAAAGTAATAACCTGTATCGTTATCAGGCCTTGTAATCTCAAATGCTGCAATCGTAGGTTTCCCATTTGTCCATTGATGAAACTTCGGCAAACAGCCGTTTATTACTTCAAGTTTGTTAATATCATAGGCCGGTGATTTCGAACCCTCAATACAGTTCGCTAAAAATATAGCTTGTTTCTTTTCCAACGACGATTTCCCCTTTAGGTCTTTGAACCAATTATACTTTGATTGCATTTAAAAAAGAAAGAATGTCTCAATTGCCTAAATTTATTTTTATCTGAAATAGAAAGTGGTATACTTTATTTATTGACTTTTCTGAAAATTAATAGGAGGAGGTTATATAAAATGAACTTTTATTCAGATGATAGACAGTTTCAATCGTTACTTAAAGAACTGCTTGATCCTGCATTTTTCGCGTTTGCTGATAAAGAGCTGACAGCGTTTGGTGAAAAATGTGCCACGGTCATTGATGCTCGTGCTCGATTTACGGACAGGGAAGGACAGCCGCGCTTAATCAAATATGATGCGTACGGGGAAGATATTTCTGAGGTATGGGTAAACGAGGGTTACCGGCGAACCGTGGAAGAAACCTATCAAACTGGAATTGTTGGCTATGTTCATAAGAAAATTCCTGAACTCGGGGAAAAGGGGAATTACATTTATTCTTATGCCCAAGGGTATCTGCTCTCGCAAACAGAGCCAGGATTTTATTGCCCGGTCACATTGTCCATGGCCACTGCTTATTTACTTAACCAGTATGCCTCTGATGAAATCAAAGAGCGGTTTTTGCCGCATGTCCTCTCAACAGGAGAAGTTCCTCTCTATGAAGGAGCCACATTCCTAACTGAGCGCCAAGGGGGTTCCGATGTTGGGGCGAATGAGACAAAGGCGGTGGAAGCTGGAGATCATTTCAAACTCTATGGTGAAAAGTACTTTGCTTCAAACGCCGGTATGTGCGGGGTGGCTATGGTATTAGCAAGGAAAGAAGGGGCACCATCCGGAACAAAGGGGCTGACTTTATTTGCGGTACCCTGGCGGAACCAGGATGGCTCACTAAATGGAATCCGGATACGCCGTTTAAAGGATAAACTTGGTGTTAAAGCCGTCCCTTCGGCTGAGGTCGAATTCGACGGTGCCGATGCTTTTGTGGTCGGAGATCCGGCGAAAGGTTTCTATTACATGATGGAGGCTCTTAACCTATCAAGAGTCTGCAATGCGGTTGCCTCCTTAGGAATTATGAGAAGAGCTTACCATGAAGCAAAGGAATATGCTTTGAAGAGGGATGCTTTCGGAAGTAAACTCGCCAACTATCCAATGGTTAAGGATACTTTAACAATACTCGCGGTAAAGCTGGAAATCGAAACCCGCACTCTTTTTACGTATCTTCCTTTGTTTGAACGAGTCATGAACAATCAAGCGAACCAGAAGGAGACGATTCTTAACCGTCTCTACATTGCTCTTTTGAAAAAAGAAACAGCAGAACAAGCGATCCATTTTTCTCATGAAGCCATTGAAATGCATGGCGGCAATGGGTATATCGAAGATTTTGTTACTCCAAGATTGTTACGAGATGCCCAAGTACTAACCGTTTGGGAAGGAACAGCAAATATTCTCGGGTTAGAGGTCCTGCGCTTAATGGAGAAGTTTAAAGCAGACGAACTGTTTCTAGAAGAAATGGACCAACGTTTACGGGCTGTTGCCCATTTGCCATCTGAATGGACTAATCTGGTCGAAAATAGGTTGATCCAGTTACAGAACTTATCGAAATCATTACATATTGCATCGACAGACCAAAAGACCTTTCATTCGAAAAAGGCGGCCGAGCTGATGGTGAAAATTTTTGAAAGTATCGTAGCCCTTGAGCAGGCAGCCAGTGGCGACTCGCGCGCAGTCAAGGTTATGGAGATCTTTTTAGAAGAAACATGGAAATCCTCCTACTTGTTTAATGAGGAAATGAGGACTGTGAATTACTTTGCTGAGATTGTACTGAATTCAAAGAGTGAAAAGACCGTGCCTGTTAGATAGGATGTTATGTTAGTAAGCTTGCCGTTTTTCAGGCGGGCTTATTTTTGCATTATTAGGCAGGGTATTTTCCATTTAATATCCAGGAAATGTCGTAAGTTTCGAAAAATATGTAATAACAATCCAGAAATATGTAATAAGTTTCAAAAAATATGTAATAAAATTATAAAAATGTGTAATAAGATTTAAAAAATATGTAATAAGTGTTACTTTGACTCCAAAATGAAATACGGCTGACATCTTTTTTATAAATTGCTCTGGTAGAATCGTAATGATTGGGACTTATATTCAGGTAATCCGTCGAATAGTATATTGAATAATTATGGCTCTTTTCCATATGAATGACAGAGAGTGTTGTAATTGGAGGGAAAGATATGACATTGGAGACGCAATTAATACAGAAAACGTATTATAAAATGTTCATTAATGAACATGAAAATATCGAGCCGATTCAGGTGCTTGGCGACCTGTTTCAAGAGGAAGCATGTAAGGACCTGCCAGAACTATCGTCGATTCGCTTTGCGCAGGGGGAAGTTTATTTCCATTATAAAGACTATGAGGCTGCTATTTTTAAATGGGGAAATATTATCAATGAACTTGAACCATGGGCAAAGAAAAACATAGCTGATGCCTATTATCGGTTAGGATTGTTGCCGACTGCTGAAGATCTTTATTGTGCAATTGCCAGTGATAATCTTACCTTAAATACCGAAGTGGCCTTAAATTTGTTTTCGTTGTATATAGAGCGTGGAAAGCTTGATTTGGCCTTATCCGTGATCAAAAAAACAATTAATGCAAACCCGGATTATCCGAATGTAACCGAAATTGCACGAACGTTTTTTGAAGAGCAGCAGGATTGGAATCATGCAATTGAACTAGCGGTTAACGAGACACTAAGAACGGGTTCGTTGAAGTGGTTTGATATCGTGATTAGTTATGTAGAAAGGGGTCTGGCTAAGAACCATGCGCCAAATTATTTTTCCCATGCTATTCAGGTAGTGTATAGCCTGGAAAAACAAAAATTCGAGAAACTCGTATCCGCTCTTTGGGATAGTTATGATAATGAAGAATCCTATTTTACTTGGATCAGAGAAATGAATCATTTGTTTTTAAACCTTGATATCAGTCGGGATGAAAATCTATCCGAGCTGTCAACTCTTCATAAAGAAGCATTTTTTAGTTTAATTGATGGAAGGTACTTTATAAAAAACCTTCAGGAATATATACCAGACTTACTTACAAATTGGTTACGTCTGGCCGATGATAAGAATACGGTTCTAGCGGCAGCGGCCGTGCTTTCCTGGAATGAGCTTTTTCCAGCAAGCTTAAGTATGTCGATCGTTAATGAGGCTGAAAAATTAATCAGTGTAACGGGAACAGAAATGGACGAATTAGAGGAGTGCCTGACACTCTTTGATGCGATTACCAATTGGGCCCAAGCAAATGAGATGGGGGAGAATAATCGAGTAAAATGGATAGTTGAGCAATTGGTTGATTTTGATACTCAACATTTTCTGATTACTGGGTTAAGTGGAAGTGGAAAGTCAACTTTTGTGAATTTGGTTCTAGGAGAAGATGTACAAGACAGTCCAACTTCATCCATTGTCATGTTTAAAGATTCCGCGGAAGAAGAAATCATCGAAATCACTGACCGTGAGATTACTAGTTTGACCGGTTTTTCAGAATTTCAAGAACGAATGGACCGCCGCCGCAACGCGTTGGAATCAATCATTGAATTTAAGCGTCCCAATGCTTTTTTACAGGATAATAAGGTCGCATTTATTGATACTCCTGGTTTGAAAGGGAACTATCATGATTCTTATGAGGTCTTAAAGAATTTACAATTGGCTGATACTGTCCTGTTTGCGCTTGATGCGAATGCACAATTTACAGATAAAGAAAGATCTATGCTTTCGAAAATCCAAGAGTTGGCTCCTGATATTCCGGTTCATTTTCTACTCTCTAAAACAGACACAATTGTTAATGAACAGGAAGCAATCAGAGTGTTCGACGAAACAAGGGCAAGGATTCATTCCTATTTACCGGATGCTTTAGTGTTTGCTTTTTCATCCGAATATGAAAGAAGCCAGCAGCTTAAGGAAATTCAAGAATTTATTCAATCGATTAAAAATACCAGAAACATTGCAGATAAACGTTTGGCAAAATTATTGTTCTTTATTCGGACAACGATTGCCAGTCTAATGCAAAAACGAATCGATGTTGAAAATCAGTTGGTGGAATCTGTACGATGGAATGAAGAAATGCTCCAGAAGTTAACTGGAGCGGTAAATCAACTGAAGGATACGGAGACGCAGAAGACCAAAGCAGTTGTACAGTCCTATCGTGCGATCAAAGAAACGATAGAAAGGGATATTTCCGAATCTGTTCCCACCATGCTTCAAGAATGCTCTGCTTTCATCAAGGAAGATAGTAATTTTAGTAAGATTCACCTCGAACTCAATGACGAGATGAACAAAAGACTTGAAGACTATCTGGATCAGACTGTGTTGCCAAAATATTATCGTTTACTGCAAGAATGGATTGACGGCTGTAAAGAGGAGTTTGATCAAGGTCAGGAATTCTTAAATGAAATCGGTGAAAGCTTTAATTATATGTATGGAGAAGAACGCCTCAATCTTGAGTGTGATTTTAAGGTGCTCGAGGATTGGCACCGCGATACGGATCGGATGACAAGCCGATTCCAGCTAGAACCAATCAATATTTTATTGCGCAGAACCCCATCGCAATTTTTATTAAAAAGTGCTGGGAAGCTGTTTAGTGCCTTATCACAAAATAAAGCGATGCTTTTTAACAAATATAAAGCTTTTGTTGAAAATGAGGATTATGAAGAAACGATTACAGCGGTGAATCAACAGTTCTTCAGGCAATTTGAGTTGTTTGAAAGGTCCCTTGAGCGAGACATATCTTTATTTTTCAAGAGTCCATTAAATCAGTTAAATCGTTCTGTCGAAGAAGCGCGTTCAGGAATTCAAACCAACCAAGGAATGCTGACAAATATGAACACCAATCCAGAAATGTTCCGTGATCCATTGACATTATTTGAAGTTAGATTGCGTCAGTTTGAATGGATGACCGTAGCTGGAAAAGGTATGCAAACGATTTATTGATAGTATTGAAAAAGGAGGGTGTCCAAGTACATCCTCCTTTTAAACATGTAGACAAAAAATTGTCGCAAGAATTCCGTTGCTCAAATGTCCATAAAATGGTAGCCTGTTGGTAATCTGCTTTGAAGGAGGGAAAACGTGATTAAAGTAACGGGTACACAAACAGAGGCAAAAGTATTTTCAAACTATCCTCAAGAAACAGCACTTGAGCAAATACAAGAGCTTTGTAATCAAGTATTTTTAAAGGATACAAAGATTAGTATTATGCCAGACTACCATGCCGGCAAAGGCTGTGTGATTGGAACGACGATTCAACTAAAGGATAAAGTTGTTCCGAATCTAGTTGGTGTGGATGTCGGCTGCGGCGTGCTGACCGTTAAGCTTCAGGATAAAAAAGTTGATTTTAATAAATTGGATCAAGTGATCCGAACCTATGTCCCGAGTGGACAGGAAATTCATACAGATGAGACAGTAGGGTTTATTAGCACGAGTTTTCCCGCTATTCAAGAATTTCAAGCAGAGCATATTTTGAGTGAAAATCGCAGCCGGTATAGCTTAGGGACACTAGGCGGCGGCAATCATTTTATTGAAGTCTCTGTTGATACCAATGGCTATCATTATTTAACCATTCATACTGGGAGCCGCTATGTCGGGTCGAAAATAGCCACTTACTACCAAAAGGTAGCAATTTCTAAACTTCGTCAGCACGATTTATCTGAACTCATTGGCCAGTTAAAGGCGGAGGGACGCCAAAAAGAAATCCAGGCCATGATCCAAAGCATTAAAGAAAAGAATCCCGTTATTCCGAATGATTTAGCGTATTTAGAAGGCGAGGATTTTGATCACTATATCCATGACATGAAATTAGCTCAGGCCTTTGCAAAAGCAAACCGCGAAGAGATTGCCAGAGCAATTACAGAAAATATGGGATTTGAGGAGCAGGACCGCTTCGATACCGTGCACAATTATATTGACACCGATAACCTAATTCTACGAAAAGGGGCTGTTTCTGCTCAAAAAGGGGAACGTCTTATCATTCCAATTAATATGAGGGACGGGTCAATTTTGGCAGTCGGGAAAGGGAACGATGATTGGAATTGCTCGGCCCCGCATGGAGCAGGCCGTGTTCTTAGCAGGACCAAAGCGATGAAAACTCTTAACATGGATGATTTTCAAAAAACAATGGCAGGTGTGTGGACAACGTCTGTTTCAGAAGAAACCTTAGATGAGGCGCCAATGGCCTACAAATCCATGGATGAAATATTAGAAAAGGTTGAAGAAACGGTAGAGATTGCCGGATTCATTAAACCCGTATATAACTTTAAAGCCAGTGAAAAGTACACACCTGAAAGATTTAAAAAATAAAAAAGATAAATATTTTAAGTAGTTAAGGGTACCTCAATTTAAGGTACCCTTGACTATGTCCTAAGAGAAGCGTTTAAGATTTTCTGTGCTTTAGTGCCAATAAATGAAGCTTGTTTTAATAACCTTTCGAAAAATCTACAAGATTAATTGGTGGAACCTTACTAGAAAGATAGGCCTTTAAATTAGGAATTAAGATATTTTCAACTACCCGCTGATTATACTGTTCGGTAGATCCGGATGTATGCGGGGTAACAATCACATTTTCCATCTCCCATAACGGACTTTCCTTGCTTAACGGTTCGGTTTCAAACACATCGAGTCCAGCTCCCGCGATCGTTCCTTCCGTTAGAGCCTGGATAAGGTCAGTCTCCACGACAATCTCACCGCGGCCAATATTAATAAAGAAGGCTGACTCTTTCATTTGCTTGAATTGTTCTGCTCCAAACCACCGACAGGTTTCCTTTGTGAGCGGTAACGTAACAACCACATAATCACATTTAGGAAGCAGATGATCTAATTGGTCCGGGGTAAACATTTCATCAACATTTTGGACAGCTAATCCCGAGTGCCTGACACCAAGTACCTCCATGCCAAATGCCTTTGCGATTTTCGCAGTTTCTTGCCCAATCGTGCCCACACCAATGATACCAACCGTTTTTCCATGTATTTCTTGACCCATATGGGCATGATGCCAAGTTTTCTTCTGCTGATTTCTAACATATGTATGGATTTTCCGTGTTAATCCCAACATTAACCCAAAAATAGTCTCAGAGATTGGATACGCATGAACGCCATTTGCACTAGTCAGGAAGATGTTTCTTGAATTCAGTGCTTCAAGCGGCATGGAATCAACGCCTGCACTCCAAGATTGCAGCCACTTAAGCTTGGACTGGGGGTGAAGACAATATTCAGCTAGCCCTTTACTCCAGCCAGCAATGATTTCCGCATCCATTACGTGATCTTTCCAAATGTTTTTGTCTTTACCTGCAATCACTTCCCAATCGGGAATAATTTCCTTGATTTGTGCTATGTGATTTTGATCAATATTTCGGGTGATAACCATTTTTTTCATTATCAGGATTCCTCCATTTTAACAATGTTTACTTTATTTAATGATAACGGAATTTCCAAAGAATGATAAGAATTTTGTCATGTAGCAACTCGAAAGACGAAAAAGGTCAGGACCTCCTGTTAACTGAGCCCTGACCTGTATCTTTTAGATATTCTCTCTTCTTCTAGCGTTTTGGATTTTCAAAACAATCAAACCAGCAAAAATTAAGCCTAAACCTGAAACTAAATAGTTGTACATTGGTGATGCGGTGTCCGGTAAGGTGTTTCCAGATTCTGCAGCCGTGTCACCAGTTGCAGGACTGCTGGTATCTACTGGAGCAGGATTCGAATCGTTCCCATTATCGCCAGGAGCAGGGTCTGGAGTGCTTCCAGTATCACCTGGTGTAGGATCTGGATTATTACCTGTATCACCAGGCGTTGGATCTGGGGTGTTACCAGGATCGCCAGGATTCGGATCTGGTGTGTTACCAGGATCATCTGGATTAGGTGTTGGATCCTCAGTGCTTATATTTTCAATTTTTATCGATGTAACTGTCTTCGCACCTTTATTATCTCTAACATAAACCGTATAAGTCCCATTTTCAGTTACTTCGAATTTGTTGTCTGTGATATCTGTACCAACATCGACCGAGGCAAAATCTTCAATTGTCTTTTCACCCTCAATCCATTGCATCGCGAGGGCTTTCGTTACAGAGGATACAGTGATGGTCACAGGTTCAGTTGTTTGTTCTGTAGTTGAAGGAGTTAATGAAACGGTAATAGCTTCAGGAACCTGTGCTGCTAATAGTGACGTAGATAATTCTGCTAGCACTTGTTGGCCTGTTTCATTTGGATGTACATCGCCGCCGTGAAAAATATACTCAGTTTGATTACCTTTAAAAGCTGTATAGGCGTCGGCTATTAGTGAGCCCGATTGTGCAGCAACATTTTGGATTCCTAGGTTTACGGATGGAAGGAATAGTTCGCCAATTGGATAGAGGGAAGCTAAAGAATCTGTAAATGGATTGTAAATGTTGTAAACAATAAGATATGCATCAGGATTTTGAGCTTTAATCGTCGCAATGATTGTGGTTAAGTTGGTAAATAGTTGATTAGAAATTCCCTGAATGATTCCCTTGAAAACGACAGGGTCTTTCGGTGTGGTTGGATTATTTCTAAGCGTCTGGATATTGGGATCTTGCAAAAAATCATTACTGCCAATATCAAGTGTAATGACATCCGCGTTTTTAATAGCTTCGAGGTTTTCGGGTTTGCTAATTTCCGTTAACAATTGTCCAGATGTCCAGCCTCCACCACTGATGTTTTTCGCAACATCGAATTTCCCATTTCCAATTAAATAGGGAAATGCCTTTAACGATTGATGAGAGTTGTCTCCCTCTAAATTCCAACCATATGTAATTGAATCTCCTAGTGAGACAATGTTGGGCTTGACGTTGTTTTCCGCAAAAACAAACGATGAAAAGAGTGAATGCAGTGCGAGCATTAGTATGAACAATACTGAAAAGCGTTTGACCCTCAAAAATATTCCTCCTTCTAGCATTTTTTCTTCCAAAATCTATTATAATCTTCCTTTTTTCGAATATTCAATATATATCATTCTACAAAATATGCAATTAGACCTATGATGATAGAACGTAAGGAACTATTTGATATTTGTCACCTGTTCAGGATTTGGTCACTTTTCTAGATTATCTGTCCAAACTACAAACACTAATGAAAAATAAGCTCCCTCAGTGTAGCCAATATTTTATGGAAACTGTTGTGGCACAATACTTGCAAAATAGTAAAATATAAAAATTTTCTATGGGGGCTAAAATATGCATATGAATACATGCCGGGGAGTCGTTACTGGAGGTGCTTCAGGACTTGGAGAGGCGACGGTTCGGGCGATTGTTCAAAACGGAGGAAAAGCGGTTATTTTTGACCAATCAGAAGAAAAGGGGGTTCGACTTCAAAATGAATTAGGGGAAGCTGTTTTGTTTATAAAGACAGATGTCACGAATGAAGAGGAAGTCACAGAGGCTGTTCATCAAGCATCCGAATTTATGGGCAGTGTAAATACAGTTATAAATTGCGCAGGAATTGGAATCGCGGAGAAGGTGATTGGTAGAAATAACGTGCATAATCTGGACCTTTTTTCAAAAGTCATTCAGGTGAATTTAATCGGTTCATTCAATGTCATTCGGATCGCAGCTGAGAAAATGATCAGCAATGAGGCTAACGAACAAGGGGAGAGAGGGGTCATTATTAATACCGCTTCGATTGCTGCCTTTGACGGACAAATTGGTCAGGCAGCATATAGTGCCTCAAAAGGCGGGATTGTCGGCATGACCCTGCCAATTGCGAGGGAACTTGCTCGCTACGGAATTCGAGTCATGACGATTGCGCCTGGATTATTCCACACGCCCATGTTTGATACCCTCCCGCAAGAAGCGAAGGATTCACTTGGAAAAATGGTGCCTTTTCCATCAAGGCTCGGGTCCCCGAATGAATATGCGCAGCTAGCCCAAAGTATCATTGAAAATGCAATGTTAAATGGAGAAACCATTCGGTTGGATGGGGCTATTAGAATGCAGCCAAGATAATGAAGTAAACTGGAGATAAAAGTAGATACACGACTTGCCAATAGAATAAGGGGGAACCCAATGGGATTCCCCCTCTCAATCATCCTCCAAAGAATAAGTCCATGATATTGGAAGCCGTGGACGTTTTCTTATTGTAAAACTCCGAATAACCACAATTCTTACAAAAGATGACAGTAAAGGTGTTGTGTTGTAAGTCAAACATTTTTGACAAACCAGTCCCGGTCATTGCGACATCCTTTGTTCCCGTATCTCTGCTCCCACATTTAATACAGCCTTTTTCACTCATATCATCACTCCCCTATGTAGGTTCACTCCTTCAATCTACGATTTAGGTCTATAGAAGTTTCAAAATAATTTCCTTATTGTTAAAAAATTCAAAAATGTCCCACTTTTTTGTTACAATAAGAATATGTAAAAAGTGGGGGGTAAAAAATGCTCCAATTGAAAGATATTATTACACCAGTCGATTATGTAATTACTGAGGGGACAACTCTCACTGAAGCGATCAGTCTAATGAATAGAAATAAGTGGAACCTGCTGCCTGTAACTGATATCGATAGAAAACTTATTGGTGTTTTTACACGCACTAGTTTATTTCAAATGGTTCTAGACGAGAAGCCCCTAACTACTCCAATCAAACACTACATAAAAGAACAAGTAGAAACGCTGCCTATCAATACCCCTTATGAAAAAATTGATAAAATTGTGAAAAATAGTCAGGTGGGCACCGGTGTAATCATCGATGAGCAAGAACATGTGGTTGGAATGCTTACAAAAACAGATATGGTCATGTCTCTGCTTCAAACATCACAGGAATTAAAAATAGTTCAAACTTTAAAAAGAACATTAGAAACAGCTTTAATTCATGCTTATGACGGGATTGTTATGACAGATGAAAAGAAAATCATCCAGATGGTCAGTCCTCCTTTGCTCGAATTATTTAATCTTCAACCTGAAGCAGTCCTATACAAACCTGTTACCCAAGTATTACCGGTGCTCTTTCTAGACAATGTTTATCAATCTGAAACAGCAGAAGTCAGCGGTTTTTTAGAGATTAACGGCATCAAATATATTGTTCACAGGATTCCAATCTTAGAGGATGGAAAAGTCATTGGAGCAATCGGAAAGGTGGTTTTCCGCCAATTAAATGAAGTCAGCGAGTTGTTTAAAAAGCTGCAGAAGGCGGAAAGTAAGGCGAGTTTTTATCATCAGCAATTTCAAAAATCAGAGTCAGCCAGGTTTACTTGGGATCATTTATTCACCATTGATCCCTATATGGAAAAATTAAAGAAGAGCGCAGTTAAAGCTGCAAAGGGCAGGTCCACGATTCTGATTCGCGGGGAAAGCGGCACGGGAAAAGAGTTATTCGCCCAAGCGATTCATAACAGCAGTGCTAGAAGTACAGGAAAGTTTATTGTGGTCAATTGTGCAGCAATACCTGAGGATTTGCTAGAATCAGAGTTTTTTGGTTACGATGAAGGGGCATTTACAGGTGCAAGGCAAAAAGGTAAACTTGGCAAGTTTGATTTGGCAAATGGCGGGACCCTTTTCCTTGATGAAATAGGAGATATGTCGCTTTCCTTACAGGCCAAATTACTGCGCGTGCTTCAGGAAAGAGAGTTCTACCGGGTCGGAGGAACGATAAGAATTCATGTGGATGTCAGAATTATTGCGGCCACGAACCGTAACCTTGAGGAAATGGTCAGTGAGGGACTTTTTAGAGAGGATTTATATTATCGTCTTAATGTCATTTCATTAAATGTCCCGGCGCTCCGCGATCGACTTTATGATGCAGACCATTTGATTGGCAGATTTATTATTGAGTTGAATCAAATTCTCGGAACCAGCATTACAGGGATGGAGGATAGGGCAAGAGAAGCCATGTTAAGCTATGCTTGGCCTGGAAATGTCCGTGAACTCCGAAATGTTATGGAACGGTCCATGACCTTCGCTGAAAATGGGAAAATTAAGTTTGAGGATCTTCCCGATTATTTAGTAAAGCAGGTTTCTAGCAATGAACCTCCTCAAAATGTATCACTTGTCGAGAACGCTGAGCTCGAAGCGATTAAAAAGGCGCTCGTCCAAGTGCAAGGGAATAAGGTTAAAGCAGCTAGATTGCTAGGAATCAGCCGGTCCGGTTTATATGAAAAAATAAAAAAATACAAACTTCCCAGATAAGGTGAGAGTGTCCAGGAATTGGACACCTTTTTGTACTATATGTGTACATGGAAAACATATAGTCATTAAGGACTGAAGTTTATCAGGTCTGATGGACTACTTGGTGCCATTCAGTTGATTGGCATAAATATTGCATAAAAGTTGTAGAAGCCATTTTTTTGAGGGAGGTTGCTTAAATGAATATTGGAAGCCTTTTAGCGCAAAATGCCCGCAAGTTTCCTGAACTGCTAGCAATTGAATGTGAAGGAAGAAGTTATACGTATCGTGAGTTCAATGTAGAAGTCAATAAGCTTGCTAACGGCTTGCTAGAGCAGGGAGTGAATAAGGGCGACAAGCTTGCATTGATGATGAAGAATTCGGACCACTTTGTATTTACTTTTTTTGCTGCTGCAAAAATTGGTGCTGTTGCCGTACCTGTTAACTTCCGCCTAACCGCTTCAGAGGTTCACTACATATTAGAACAATCCGACACCTCTATCGTTGTGTGTGACAAGGAGTTCGAACACATAATTGCTGATGCGAAAAAAGGAACAGATGTCAGGTTAGCAATTACCATCGGGGAACCACAAACAACTGGTTACGATTCATATGAACGTATTCTTTCTAAAAATGACAGTGAACCAAGTGTTGAGGTTTCAGAGCAGGATGATTTAGAAATCCTCTACACCTCAGGGACAACGGGACGCCCTAAGGGTGCATTATTTGATCATAGTCAAATCTTTAAAGTAGGGATTGCCGTTGTAATAAATATGGGGATTAGACAGCATGAACGTATTCTTCACCTTGCCCCGCTGTTTCACTCAGCCCAATTAAATCTGTTCCTTATTTCCGGCGTTGCCCTTGGTGCCACACATATTATTCATCGCGATTTTCATCCAGTCAAAACACTCCAAGCGATCCAAGAACATAAAATTACCCACCTTTTTGCCGTTCCAGCTATGTATAACTTTCTACTCCAAGTTCCTAATGCGACGGAGTATGATTTATCTTCCATTAAGAGAGTTGGTTACGGGGCAGCCCCAATGGCACCGGAACTGGTAAAAAAAAGCATGCAGCTCTTTAAAACAGACCAATTTTATAATCTCTGCGGTTTGACCGAAGCAGGTCCGGGCGGGATTCTCCTTGATCCAGAAGGGCACAAACACCACCTCGGCAAGGGAGGAAAACCTATTTTCTTGACGGAGACAAGGGTGGTTAATGAAGAAGGCAATGATGTGTTACCAGGAGTTATTGGTGAATTCATTGTTCGCAGTGACATGGTGATGAAGGAGTATTATAAAAAACCAGAGGAAACCAAGGGTACCCTTAAAAATGGCTGGCTCTATACGGGCGACTTAGCCACGATTGACGAAGAGGGCTATATTACATTGGTCGACCGAAAAAAAGACATGATTATCTCAGGTGGAGAAAATGTGTATTCCGTTGAGGTGGAAGGTGTTCTCTTTGAACATCCGGCCGTGCTCGATGCAGCAATCATTGGACTGCCTGATGAGGTTTGGGGCGAAGCCGTTTGTGCGATTATTGTACCAAGGGATGGTGCTGTGATTGATGAGCAGGAATTGAAGACCTTCTGTCGTCAAAAACTAGCAGGCTATAAAGTTCCGAGGCGTATTTTTATCGAAGAGCAGCTGCCAAGGAACGCCTCAGGGAAAGTTCTGAAATATCAATTACGTGAGAAGATGAGAAATGTAACCATATAGACTCTGTTTAGGTAAGTTTTTCATCAAAAAATGTAAACGTTACCACTTGAGAGGAGAGGTATTTTAAATGAAACATCCCTATTTAAATGAAGATCATGAAATATTTCGCAATGCATTGAGAAAGTTTTTGGACAAAGAAGCATATCCCTTTTATGAGCAGTGGGAGGAAGAACGGATGATTCCGCGCTCCTTCTGGAAGAAGATGGGTGAACAGGGATTTCTGTGCCCAGATATCGATGAAAAATATGGCGGCAGCGAGGTCGACTGGGGATTTGCAGTCGTCATCAATGAAGAACTGGAAAAAGTGGGCTCAGGCCTCATTGGCATCGGTCTCCATAATGATATTGTCGTTCCTTATATCACCGCTTACGGGACGGAGGAACAAAAGCAGCGCTGGTTACCGAAATGCGTGACAGGTGAAATTATTACCGCGATTGCGATGACAGAACCAGGTACAGGCTCTGACCTCGCCAACATCAAAACGACAGCAAGGCTGGACGGAGACCATTATATTGTCAATGGACAAAAAACGTTCATTACCAACGGAATTCAATCCGACCTGATTGTTGTCGCCGTCAAAACAGACATCCATGCTGTACCGAAACATAAAGGCGTCAGCCTGTTGGTCATTGAGAGGGATGCACCTGGATTTTCACGAGGAAGAAAGTTAAACAAGGTCGGTCTCCATTGCCAAGATACCGCAGAATTAATCTTTGAAGATTGCCGTGTCCCAAAGGAAAATCTGCTCGGGGAAGAAGGCAAGGGATTTCTGTATTTAATGGAAAAACTTCAACAGGAACGGCTGCTTGTTGCTATTGGGGCCCAAACGGCATCTGAAGTAATGCTGAAAATGACAATCGATTATGTAAAAAGCAGGGAAGCATTTGGAAGGCCGGTCAGCCAGTTCCAAAACACCCAGTTTAAGATTGTTGAAATGGCGACCGAAATTGAAATGGGCAGAGCCTTTTTGGATCAGTTAATTGCTGAACATATAGAAGGGAAAAATGTAGTAACGAAGGTCTCGATGGCCAAATGGAAGCTAACAGATATCGCGAAAAGGATTGCAGCTGAATGTATGCAGCTCCATGGCGGTTATGGATATATGGAAGAATACGAGATTGCGAGACGATTCCGTGATATTCCTGTTTCCAGCATCTACGCGGGCACCAATGAAATCATGAAAACCATCATTGCGAAAAATCTAGGATTATAGAGAGGGAGATTACTATGCGTGAAGTTGTAATTGTCGAAGGTGTACGTACACCTGTAGGTAGAAGAAATGGCGTGTTGAAGGATATCCGTCCGGATGATTTATCCGCGATGACCTTAAAGGAACTTGTTAATCGAGCAGGAATCGACCCAGCATTGGTTGAGGATGTGATTTGGGGTTGTGTAACCCAAGCAGGCGAGCAAGCAGGTGATATTGCTAGAGTGGCTGCGCTTATCGCGGGCTTTCCTATTGAAGTCCCAGGAACCACAATTGATCGTCAATGCGGTTCCAGTCAGCAAGCTGTCCATTTCGCTGCCCAAGCCATCTTGGCAGGAGACATGGACGTAGTGATTGCTGGCGGTGTTGAAAGTATGTCCCGTGTTCCAATGGGTTCCAACTACAAGGGGGCCGAGGAGCCATTCAGTCCCCAGTTAAAGTCGAAGTATGAAATGATTCATCAAGGTTTATCAGCCGAGCGGATTGCTGAAAACTATGGATTTACCCGTGCTGTACTGGATCAATTTTCTCTCGAAAGCCATCAAAGAGCACTAAAGGCGCAGGAAGAGGGATATTTTTCAAGGGAGATTTTCCCGATTGAAGTAAAGCTTCCAGACGGAACAACGACCATTATCAAAGAGGATTCAGGTCCAAGAAAAGGAACTTCTCTAGAAGCATTGGCTGGCCTCCGCACATCTTTTAAAGAAGATGGGGTTATTCATGCCGGAAACTCCAGTCAAATCAGTGACGGGGCTGCAGCTTTACTACTAATGTCCCGTGAGAAAGCAGAAGAGCTTGGATTGAAACCGCGCTTCAGTGTTCACACACGCGTGGTGGTCGGTTCAGATCCAACCTTGATGCTGACAGGACCAATCCCAGCTACACAAAAGGCACTTGAAAAGTCAGGTTTATCGATTGAGGATATTGATGTATTTGAAGTCAATGAAGCCTTTGCCCCTGTTCCGATTGCCTGGCTGAAAGAGACTGGTGCAGATCCATCAAAGCTTAACCCTAATGGAGGAGCAATTGCGCTCGGTCATCCGCTAGGCGGTAGCGGGGCTCGTTTGATGGTGACAATGATGCACGAGCTTGAGAGGACCGGCGGACGATATGGATTGCAAACCATGTGCGAGGGTCACGGGATGGCGAATGCGACAATTATTGAGCGTTTAGATTAGCAGGAATTAACGTTTCGCAAACAAACTCGTTGGTTTCGCAAACAAATCACTAAGTTTCGGCAGACAAATTGAGTTTCGCAAACAAACTACTGAGTTTCGCAAACAAACCTGTGAGTTTCGCAAATAAACTACTAGGTTTCGCAAACAAACCGCTAAGTTTCGCAAACAAACTAATGGAGGCGATTCAATGAGCACGACAATCGGGAAAATTTTTGATTTAACAGTGAAAAAATATCCGAACAAACAAGCCATTTACGATGTCAGAAAAAACGTCCGCTACACGTATAAGGAATGGAACGAACAAATAAACAGACTCGCCAATGCCCTCATAAAAGAAGGCGTTCAAAAAGGTGATCGGGTATCCACCTTCATGTTTAATACCGAAGAGTTAGGAACCGCTTTTTTCGCCTGTGCGAAAATCGGCGCCATATTCAATCCAATCAATTTCCGTTTAACACCGGAAGAAGTTGCCTTTATACTTTCGGATGCCGCTCCCAAGGTGGTTCTTTTTGAAAAAGCCTTAGAATCAGTTATTTCAGCCATTGCCAATCGCTTTGGAAAAACATCCTTCTGGTTTATTGATGAAGAAACACCTGCATATGCGGCAAGTTACCAGGAAAAAATAGCGATCTCTTCAACCGCAGCAGTTCAGGCAGACGTGAATGAAAATGATCTTTACGCGTTTATTTATACTAGCGGGACCACAGGTAGACCCAAAGGAGTTATGCATACCCACCGCAATATGGTTGACCAAAGTATATTCTGTATTGCCTCATGCAAACTTAGTGCAGAAGATGTTGGACTCGTAACGGCACCGATGTTCCATTGCGCTGAACTTCATTGTGCCTTCCTGCCAAGAATCCATGCTGGGGCAAGTAATGTCATCCTGCATCAATTCAATCCAAAAGCCATCCTGCAATTAATTGAACAAGAAAAAATCTCAAAATTCTTTGCGGCTCCAACGATGTGGAATATGCTGCTTCAAGAAGACCTTAGTAAGTATGACCTATCAAGTCTAAAGCTTGGTTTGTATGGTGCGGCCCCAATGGCACCAGCACTTGTCCATGCACTTCATGACAATCTAGGAATCTCATTAGTTCAAGCCTATGGAATGACCGAAATGGGTCCTGCAATCACCTTCCTATCCGAGACAGATCAATTGAGGAAAGCAGGTTCGGCTGGGCAAGCTGCCTTAAGCCACGATATTCGGGTCGTCCGTACTAGAGAAGACGGTCCCTCAGATCCTGATGATATCGTCCCAGTCGGTGAAACGGGGGAAATAATTGTCCAAGGACCGTGTATGATGGTTGGTTATTTTAACCGCGAGGAAGCGACAGAAAAAGCATTGTATAAAGGCTGGTACCATTCAGGTGACATTGGTTACCTTGATGACGAAGGGTATCTTTATGTTAATGACCGCGTCGATGACATGATTATTAGCGGTGGGGAAAACATCTATCCTAGGGAAGTGGAAGACCTCTTGCATGCCCACGCGGGTGTTTTAGATGTGGCAATCGTGGGTCAGCCTGATGACCGATGGGGTGAAACCTGTACTGCATTTGTGGTAAAAAAGGATCCAAATATAACAGAGCAGGAACTGGATGAATACTGCAAAAATAGTGATCAACTTGCCAATTATAAACGGCCGCGTAAGTACATTTTCTGTGAAGCACTGCCGCGGAATGCCAGTGGTAAGATAATGAAATTCGTTTTAAGAAAACAATTGGAGGAGCTGTTTACTCCAGGAACTACAAATTCGTAAAAGAGGGTCATAACTATGTTAAAAGGTATTAAAGTTATTGATTTTACGAACTACTTGCCAGGCCCCTTCGCCACTTTACGTCTAGCGGAACTTGGTGCCGAGATTATTAAAGTTGAGTCTCCGGAAGGCGATCCTGCCCGGCATACAGGGCTTTCCAAACAGGGGGACGGCCTAGTTTTCCTTGCGAACAACCGTCAGAAAAAAAGTATCACCCTTAACTTAAAAGAGCAAGCAGGGCTCGACACTGCTTTAAAATTAATTACTCAGGCTGATGTCGTACTCGAAAGCTTTAGACCTGGTGTGATGGGGAAGCTCGGTCTAGGATATGAGGCGGTGCAAAAGGTAAAGCCAGATATCGTTTATTGCTCGATCTCAGGCTATGGACAAAAGGGAAGGTTAAGCGGGTTAGGAAACCATGACCTCAATTATATGGCTTTAAGCGGGGTTTTAGCCCAGTTAAAGGATAAAGCGGGCAAACCTGTCCATCCATCGATTACTGTTGCTGATTATATAGGCGGTTATGCAGCCAACGAACGAATTCTGACCGGACTTGTTTCGAGATCGTTAACAGGAAAAGGAAGCTATCATTCTATATCGATTACGGATCAACTAGTCTCTTTATTGGGGAATCATGTCATGGTGGAAAAAGAAACGAAGGCAGGAAATGGCATTAATGTACTGAATGGAAGCATAGTTTCCTATGCATTATATGAAACGAAGGATGGTCGCTTTGTGAGCCTTGGTGCGCTCGAGCCTAAGTTTTGGGTTACTTTTTGCCAAGCTAATGATCGGAAGGAATGGATCCAAGCCCACTATTCCTCAACAGATGATTCAAACCCTGTATTTCAGGAAATCACTGCTCTTTTTAAAAGTAAAAACTTCTATGAGTGGATCGAATTCGCCCAAAAGGTGGATTGCTGCATGGCCCCTGTATTAGAGATTGGGGAACTACACACCAATCCATACTTTCAAGAGAAGAAACTCATCTTTGCTTCATCCTGGGGAGACTATCAAGTAAAAATGCATAGTGATCTAGAGCAGGAATCCATTGCACCGCCGCCCCGGAAAAATGAGCATAAAGATGAAATACTGAATAATATTTTAATTTAAATGGAGAAAATAGACTGCCGAGAATTAATTGGCAGTCTATTTTTTAATAAATGCTTTTTAAAAATCGAAAAACTAGCAGTATAATAGAGTAAGATGAAAAATTGAAAGGAGGAAAAAAGTTGTTTGAAAAAGCACTGCCATTACTAGAGTCACACTTCGGTTATAGCTCCTTTAGGACAGGCCAAGAACAGGCAATCCGTTCCGTTTTATCCGGCGAAAACACAATTACAGTTATGCCAACGGGTGGAGGGAAATCGATTTGTTATCAAATTCCTGCACTTGTCCTGCCCGGTACCACGATTGTTATTTCCCCACTAATTTCTTTAATGAAGGATCAAGTAGATGCCCTCAATCAAGTCGGTATTCCCGCTACATTTATTAATAGTTCGTTAAGTTATGGAGAAGCAAATAGGCGGATGCAAGAAGTCAGTCAAGGGAAATACAAGCTTTTATATCTAGCACCTGAACGATTAGAATCACGAGATTTCCTTGAAGAACTATACAGCATGGACATTCCGTTAGTTGCAGTGGATGAGGCACACTGTATTTCACAATGGGGACATGATTTTCGGCCAAGCTATCGCCATATCCAACAATTAATTCATAGCCTTCCTCAAATGCCGATTGTATTGGCCCTTACTGCTACAGCAACACCAAAGGTCCGTGAAGATATATGCAGCTTATTAGGCATTGATGAAGAGAATACGATAATAACGGGATTCGAGCGGGAAAATCTGTCGTTTACAGTGATCAAGGGGCAGGATCGGGACAAATATATTAGAGACTATCTAAAACAAAACGATAAAGAGGCAGGTATAATTTATGCGGCAACAAGGAAGAATGTTGACCAAGTTTATGAGAAGCTGCTTAAAGCCGGTATTAAGGCAGCCCGCTATCATGCGGGAATGGGTGATGTAGAACGAAACCGTGAGCAGGAGCGATTCTTAGCAGATGACGCAACTGTCATGGTGGCAACCTCTGCCTTCGGAATGGGGATCGACAAATCCAATATCCGATATGTGATCCATTATCAACAGCCTAAAAATATGGAAAGCTATTATCAAGAGGCAGGCCGTGCCGGCAGGGATGGCCTCAAAAGTGAATGCATTCTGCTCCATTCCTCACAGGATGTGCAAATTCAACGTTTTTTAATTGATCAATCCAGTGACCGAAGTAGAATGACCCAAGAATTAGAAAAGCTCCAACAAATGGTCGATTACTGTCATACTGAAAACTGTTTGCAGGAATTTATTTTAAGGTATTTTGGTGAAACGGAGACCGAACCCTGCGGACGGTGCGGGAATTGCTTGGATACGAGGACAAGCATCGATGTAACAAAGGAAGCGCAAATGGTGATGTCTTGCGTGATTCGGATGGGACAGCGCTTCGGTAAAACGATTACGGCCCAAGTGTTAACTGGCTCGAAAAATAAAAAAGTAACTGAGATGGGTTTTGACAGACTGCCAACCTATGGAATCATGAAGGACAGGAGTTCAAAGGATGTCAGTGACTTTATCGAATTTTTGATCTCGCAGGAATTAATTGCAATTGAGCAAGGGCAATTTCCCACCCTGTTCGTTTCACCAAAAGGAAAAGATATTCTTTTAGGTAAACAGCTGGTCCATCGCCGTGAAACGGTACTAGTCAAACAGGTAGCCAAGGACGATCCATTATTTGAAGTGCTTAGAGAGGTACGGAAGCAGATTGCCGAATTAGAGAAAGTTCCGCCGTTTGTGATTTTTTCCGATGCTTCCCTAAAGGATATGTGTGCAAAACTCCCGAAGACAACGGAAGAATTTTTACAAGTGAGTGGTGTGGGAGAATTGAAGCTTAAAAAGTATGGTCTTGAATTTATCCAAGCGATCCGTACTTTCTGTGAAACGCATGCAGACTATCAAAGTGAGATGGAACCAGTGGAGAAAGCTACTAAGAAGCCAGCCAAGAAAGCTGGGGTAACTGATTCTCATATGGAGACGCTCAAATTACACCAAAGTAATCTTTCAATAGATGAAATTGCTGAACAGAGGGATTTGGCAGTCAGCACGGTTGAAGGTCATTTGCTTCAATGTGCGCAACAAGGTTTGGATGTTGATTTTTCAAAACATATACCTGCTGATTACTTGCCGCTATTAGAAAATGCCTTGGCAGAAGCTGGACGGGATCGTTTAAAACCAATCAAGGAGCTACTTCCAGATGAAGTAAGCTATTTTATGATCAAAGCATATGTTTATTTTATTAGCAAAAAGAAATAGGTTTTGCAAAAGGATGCCATCCATCCGAGAAATATTACATTTATTTGTATTTTTAGAATATTCTTAATTGTTGTCGATTACCCTCTGATATTGTTGATATTTCCCCGGTAATTTGTCGATATCCCACTTAATAAAAAGAACAGGGCAGCCATAAGACTTAGCTGCCCTGTTCTTTTTCATATTCATCTAAAAATGGCTTATTCGCATAATAGTACATCATGGCCATGAAAACAGCTCCACCAATTAGGTTGCCAATGGTCACGGGCACGAGATTGTGAATGACTCCACCCCATGATATCGTCCCGGGATGATTTAAAACTAAGGCAATCGCAAACGTACACATGTTAGCGATACTATGCTCATAGCCGGAAATAAAGAAACAAAAGACAAACAGCATCATTGCAAACATCTTCGGCCCATCTCCTTTTAACCCCATTGGGAGAAAAAAGGCCATACACACAAGCCAATTACAAAGAATCGCTCGGAAAAATAATTGGGTTGTAGGGACCTGCATTTTAATTTCAACAACATGGAGTAAAAAACCGTTAACCTCTGAACTTTCATAAAGTCCTGTTGTAAAGATGATAAAGGCGAAGACTGCTGCACCGAGAATATTTCCTGCATAACTACAAACCCATAGTTTGAGGACATCAATCCAAGCCATCTTCTTTCGAAGCGCTGCATAGGTGTAATAAAAAGTATTTCCGGTAAACAAATCCCCGCCGCCATAGGCAATTAAAATGATCGCTGCACCGAAAGTAAGTGCCGCCATCGGATAGGCCAATGGGTTATCCTTAATATAAAAGAAGTTCCCTGTTTTAAAGGCCACGATAACACCAAAACCAATAAACATACTAGCCAATGTTGCACGTAAAATATAACGAAGAACACTTTGACGAAAGATTTTCATCTTTTTCAGGGCGAGTTTTTCTGCTTCTCCTAAAGGCTGCATTTCCATTTTGACTTTCCCACCATTCACGATTAAGTATTATCCATTTATCTTTTATCCAAAAGCGCGTGGTTATGTATGGAGAGGTAAGATTTTCTTCAAACTAGCATAGAATATTTATTTTTTTTCACACATAAACATTTGTAATGGTTGAAAATAGCAAAAACATCCGGAAATCAGCTATAATAGAGAGGTTTTTTGAAGACTGATTTTAAGGAGATATTATGTCGACATTGAAAAAATTTACCCCTTTATATGATCCATGGGAAGCCTATTTAGATATTGAGCAATACGGTAAGCCTCAGCTCACCAATATCGAATTTACCACTACAACCCTTTGTAATATGCGCTGTGAACATTGTGCTGTAGGCTATACACTGCAAACAAAGGATCCGCAGTCTCTGCCACTTGAACTTCTCATTCAAAGGCTGGAAGAAATCCCAACCCTTCGTTCGCTAAGTATTACTGGGGGCGAACCAATGCTATCACTTTCCTCGGTAAAAAATTATGTAGTACCGATTTTAAAATATGCCCATGAGCGTGGTGTTCGAACACAGATTAATTCTAATTTGACCCTAGAACTGGATCGATATGAATTAATCGTGCCTTATTTAGACGTCTTACATATTTCGCATAACTGGGGGACTGTCGACGATTTTATCGAGGGCGGTTTCGCCAGAATGGAGCGGAAACCAGAATATGAACAACGAGAAAAATATTTTAAAAGAATGATAGAAAATAGCCGTGAACTGGTAAAAGCAGGGGTGATGGTATCTGCAGAAACGATGTTGAACAAGCGAACCCTTCCGCATTTAGAAAAAATCCATCGTCAGATTGTCGATGAAATGCTTTGTCAGCGTCATGAAATTCACCCTATGTACCCAAGTGACTTTGCAAGCAATCTTGAAACCTTATCACTAAAGGAAATTAGGGAGGCAATCTATGATTTACTGGATATAAGAGACGAAAACGTTTGGATGCTTTTTGGCACGCTGCCATTTTACGCCTGCAGCAGTGAACAAGAGGATTTAGCTCTATTACAACGTTTGTATCAGAGTAAAAACGTCACAGTCAGAAATGATCCTGATGGTCGTTCACGGTTGAATGTGAATATCTTTAACGGAGATATTATTGTGACTGATTTTGGAGATACACCACCACTAGGAAATATTCAAACAACGAATCTATTAGATGCATATAACACCTGGCAGTCGTCATCCATTGCACAGGAACTAAGCTGTCATTGCCCGGCGGTTAAATGCCTTGGTCCGAACATTCTTGTTAAGAATAGTTATTATCAAGACGTTGATTTCACCAACCTAGAAAATAAAATCATAAGGAAATAATAACTTAATTAAAAATATTCAAAACACTATTGACAACTTGTGAATAGGAGACTAAAATCAAATTTATTAACTTAACAGAATAATTTGTTCTCTTATCAAGAGTGGCAGAGGGACTGGCCCGATGACGCCCAGCAACCGTTCCGATTGGAATTGGTGCTAAATCCTGCAAAACAATTTTTGTTTTGAAAGATAAGAGAGGAGTAGTCCCTTAATTTGTGATGAAACCTCTCTTTTCTGGAGAGGTTTTTTTATTTATTAAAAACCAACTTCTCCAATAGGAACAGTGAAGTATTGATAAGGATAAACAAGGGGGAGCTGTAAAAATGAAAAGAAATATTTTTAAAAGTACGCTCGTATCAGCATTAGCCGCCACACTATTACTCACTGGCTGTGCTTCAGGGGAAGAAACCAAACAAGCTAGTGGTAAAAAGTTTTCACTTGAAGGTGTACCAGAGAAATTTACAAGTGGAGATCCATTGAAAATTAAGGTCATTCGTAAAATTGGCGGCGACGATCACACGGCTCAATTTCTAGCGGGTGCAAAAGAAGAAGGGGAAGCTCTTGGTTTTCAAGTCGATGTGTTTACAGCAAATGGAGACACCGCAAAATTCCATGATGCGATTAATCAGGCCATAGATCAAGATTATGATGGATT
Organism: Neobacillus drentensis; assembly: GCF_036962125.1. Classification (GTDB taxonomy): domain Bacteria; phylum Bacillota; class Bacilli; order Bacillales; family Cytobacillaceae; genus Neobacillus; species Neobacillus drentensis_B. The sequence goes on along the minus strand of NZ_JBALOA010000037.1, from coordinate 11,403 downwards.
TATCATCTCGCATGGTGACGATGATGCAACAGTTAATGATGTAAAGAAGATTACTGAAAAAGGTAAAAGTGTGGTTACATTTGACTCGAATGCAAATCTAGCAACGGTGAAAGGTGTCACTCTTACCTCTCAAGATGATGAAGCATTAGCAACATTAGCTCTTGATCAACTCGTCAAAGAAACGAACGGCAAAGCAAATATTGCTTACCTTTGGGTAGATGGTTTTCCACCAATGGTGAGACGTAATAAAGTTTATCAGGATGTTTTAGCAAAAAATCCGGGATTAAAAGAAGTAGAACGCTTTGGCGTCGCATCTGCTGATACAAGTGTGCAAACTCAAAATGCTGTTGCAGCGATGTTAAATAAATATCCAAAAGGCAAATTAGATGCCATTTTCGCTACTTGGGATGCCTTTGCAATTGGTGCAGCGCGTGCATTGAAAGAAGCTGGCCGTGAAGAAGTGAAGATTTATGGTATTGATGTTTCTAACGCAGATTTACAAGAAATTCAAAGAAAAGACAGTGCTTGGAAATATACAGCAGCTGTCGATCCTAAACTAATCGGTGCTGTTGACATGAGAATCCTTGCTAAAAAGCTTGCAGGAGAAGAAACTCCACAGACATTTGATTTAGAAGCTTCACTAGTTTCCCAAGAAAATCTACAACAATCAAAGGATCCTGTAAATATGATTAGTCTTGCGAAAAGTATCCCAGGATGGGGGAAATCGACTGCATTTGAGGAAGATTGGATTAAGACGTTAAAAAACCATTATAAAAAATAGTCAGTTAATAACAAGACACTCTCTTTTTCACTGATTAAGAGAGTGTTTGCTTAAGGAGGTAGACTTTAATGAGTTCAACATTAGAGATGAAAAACATTTCGATTGAATTTCCAGGCGTTAAGGCACTGAAACAAGTTGACTTTTCAATGAAGACAGGAGATGTTCAGGCTTTGATAGGCGCAAATGGCGCTGGGAAATCAACCTTAATGAATGTTCTCGCCGGTGCTTATGACCACTATACTGGAGAAATCCTCTTAGATGGAAAGAGACTTAAAATCCGTTCCCCGAAAAATGCACAGGACGTTGGAATTCAAATCGTTTACCAAGAAGTAGATACAGCTCTCATATCATATTTAACAGTTGCTGAAAATATTATGTTGCTCGATACAGTCCACAACATGGGGAATAAACAGTGGATGAAATGGAAGGACCTTCATCAAAGAGCAGCAGATATATTAGCGAGAATGAACATTACACTTTCAACAAAGAAGCTAGTTAGTGAATTAACATTAGCCGAAAAGCAGATGATTCTAATTGCTAGGGCTGTTTCAAATCAGTGTAGGTTTCTTATTTTGGATGAACCGACAGCACCATTAAGTCATAACGAAACGACGGAATTGTTCCGGATTGTCCGTGATTTAAAAAAACAAGATGTAGGAGTTATCTTTATTTCCCACCGCTTACCAGAAATTTTCGAAGTCTGTGATGACGTTACTGTTATGAGGAATGGGGAATTTGTTGCGAAAGAGAAGGTGGCAAAAACAAATACCAATAAAGTGGTTGAGCAAATGCTTGGTCAAAAATTGGAGGAGCAGTTTCCAAAAAGGTCTACAAAGATTGGAAACACGGTCCTTGAAGTGAAGGGTCTTTCGGATAAAGGCAAGATAAGAGATTTAGATATTCATGTTAACTCAGGGGAGATTATTGGAATTGCTGGCCTCGTCGGGGCTGGAAAAACGGAATTGTGTAAAGCATTATTCGGCGCTGAGAAATTATCGGCGGGGGAAGTTATTCTGAATGGGAAGACAATAAGATTTAAAAACCCCTATGATGCGGTCAAGAAGGGAATTGCTTTAGTTCCAGAAGAGCGGAGAAAAGAAGGAATACTCGTACTTGAATCCGTTGAAACGAATTTAACAGCGGCAAATTTAGGATACTTTGCACGTGTGTTTAGCTTATTAGATCGAAAAAAAGAAACAGCAACCGCCAGACAGCTGATCCGTCGCCTCGGCATTAAAACTCCGTCAGAAGAAACAAAAGTCCAAAATCTTTCTGGTGGAAATCAGCAAAAGGTGGCGATTGGAAAGTGGCTTGTAGCTGAAGCGGATGTGTATATTTTTGATGAACCAACCAAGGGTGTCGATGTCGGAGCAAAGAAGGATATCTTCGAGTTAATCGCTGAACTGGCAAGCAGGGGAAAAGCGATTATTTATGCATCTTCCGAGCTATCTGAAATAGTAGGGATTACTGATCGGGTTTATGTTTTATATGATGGTGAGTCAGTAAAAGAGGTTGAAACAAATCTTACAAACGAAGAAGAACTTTTATTTTATTCAACAGGGGGCAGGTAAAAATGGAGGCAAATATCGCAGCAAAGAATCATGAGGCCCCAGCCAAAAAAGTATTTGAGTTATTCCACTTCTTATATAAATACGGGACAATTATAACGATTCTTGCACTTATCATTATTTTTTCGGTTGCCAATCCAACTTTCATTCAAGGAAGTAATATCATCAATATCTTACGTTCTATCTCGATTGTAACAATCATCGCCATTGGAATTACGATTTCTTTGTCAGTGGATGGATTTGATTTATCGGTAGGGTCGGTTGCATCCTTATCAAACGCGATTGTCATTTCGATGTTTGTATGGTTTTCACAAAACACACTGGTAGCGATTATTTCTGCCATTGCCGCATCATTAGTTGTAGGTGCGGTAAACTCGTTTATGATTGTAAAACTAAGAATTCCAGATATGCTGATGACACTAGCAACCATGTTTATTATCCAAGGTACGGCACTGACGTATACCAAAGGAGCAACCGTGTCGCAGAATATGGTGATGCCTGATGGCTCAATGGCAAGTGGTCTGATTAGTCCCTTTTTCACAAAAATTGGCGAAGTGCCATGGATTATCATAATTATGGCAGTTGCGGTGATTCTTGTGCATATCTTTTTGAATTATACAAAGCATGGCCGCTATATGTACGTAATCGGTGGAAACAAAGAGGCAGCAAGACTTTCAGGGATCCCAGTCAATAAATACAAAGTGGCTGCGTACCTGCTTTCGGCATTGTTTGCTTCCGTTGGCGGGATTGTGCTGGCTTCGAGGGTGTTAACATCAGAAATTAATTCTGGCGCACCGTACCTAATGGATTCAGTTGCAGCTGCGTTTATTGGCTTTTCGGTGCTCGGGGCAGGAAAGGCCAATGCGTTTGGAACATTTATTGGTGCCGTCTTAATTGGGATTCTCCAAAACGGACTCGTGATGATGTCGGTTCCATATTATGCGATGGACATTGTCAAAGGCACCGTCTTGGCCTTTGCATTAGCGATTACGTATTATAAACAAAAGTAGTTGAGGGCAAGTTTGAGACCTATTCACATTGTGGATAGGTTATTTTTTTATGTAAAAATGGAAAGAGGCAGATAAAATCCAAAAGTGGCGGATAAACCATCAAAAGCGGCAGATAAATCTCAGCGGCGTTTTAAAATATGTAAAATTATCCAAATTATATATTGACAATAATTATATTAACAATGATAATATAAACATAAATAATATGAGGTGAAACTGAAATGAATATACAAGATGTAATCTTAGGCTTTTTATACGAAGAACCAATGAGCGGTTATGATATTAAACAAATGATGGAAAACTCAGTCTCCTACTTCTTCGATGCTTCCTTTGGTGCGATATATCCCGCCCTAAGAAAGATGGAAAAGGAAGGACTCGTTGAAAAACAAATTATCCAGCAAGACGGAAAGCCGAACAAGAATTTATTCGTCATTACCGAAAGCGGAAAAGAACAATTTCAACATTACTTAAACAGCCCCATCAATCCAACAATCACAAGGTCAGATGTTCTTATCCGGATTTTCTTTGGCCGATTTACGACCAAAGAGAAACTCATTGAGTGGTTAGTGGGAGAACGTGAAAAGAGTCAGGCAATGTACAACAATTTAAAAGGAATTGCAGATCAATGGGGTTCAGAAATGGAACATCATAAACGGTTTACTTTAGAGTTTGGAATCCGTCAAGCAGAAATGATTATGGGAATGGTGGATGAAGAATTAAAAAAATTATCTGAACAAAAAGGGGATTGACGGAATGAAAAGAACAGGTGGAATGAAAATCGTTTTGCTCATGTGTATAGGGTTATTTGTATGTATGCTGGATTCAACGATTATGAATATTACCCTGCCGGCGATTCAGAAAAATTTAAATACTTCATTGGAAACGAGTTCGTGGATGCTAAATGTATATACGATGACGATAGCCGTTTTAGCCATCCCATTGGCGAGGTTTGCCGAAATGTTTGGGAGAAATAAATTTTATATTTTCGGGCTGTTTGTTTTCGGTTTTGGGTCAGCCTTGTGCGGATTAGCAGGCAATGGTGATTTCTTAATTGCAGCGCGTTTCATTCAAAGCATTGGGGCAGCGATTTTAATCCCATGCAGCATGGTTATTGGGATTGCCGCCATGCCGCTTGAAAAACGGACACTTCCACTAACTTTACTTGGTGCAACCCAGGGATTAGCTACAGCTCTTGGGCCGACAGTTGGTGGTCTCATTACCGAAAAGCTAAGCTGGCATTGGGTTTTTTATGTCAATGTTCCAATTTGCTTACTTGCTATTGTCGGAGCTTTTCTTATCCTAACTATTAAGAGAGAAAGTCGTGTAACATCTAAGATAGACTGGTTGGGTTTGCTCTTTTCTATCGCATCTCTTTTCCCCTTGAATCTCGTTTTAATCAAAGGAAATTCGTGGGGCTGGGAAAGCATGCAAGCAATCATCTGTTATTTTATCACCATTGTTTCTTTTGGCCTTTTTATATTAGTTGAGAAAAAGTCCAAAGACCCGATGGTTAATTTAAATCTCTTTAAAGACCGCTTGTTTACAGGCTCAGTCATCACAGTGACAACTGGCTTTATCTTCCTCATCGGTGTAATGGTCCTACTACCTCAGTTTCTAACAAACTTCCAGCACAAGACAGAGCTCCAAGCCGCATTACTCGTCACTCCCGTATCAGCAGCCATCTTTGTATTTTCCCAGATCGCCGGTTTACTAACAAAAAAAATTGGTTATACCTGGCCAGTCATATTTGGATTTGGAGTTATGGGCGGAGCCTATTATCTATTACACAATTTAAATCTATATAGTTCATCAAAAGAAATTATTTTACTCTGTAGTCTTCTAGGATTGGGATTCAGTTTTGTTATATCATCGGCAACGATTGCTAGCACCTCCTCTTTCGAAGGGGAGATGTTAACAGCTTCCCAAAGTGTATTTTCCATGTTAAGACAAGTAGGTGTAGTTTTAGCGGTGGCTATTTTTGTTGCAGGGCTAACCAATAACATACAGGCTAAAAAACAAGAAGTTGTCCATTACGCAACTAAAAAGCTTGAAAAACTCGATATTCCAGAAATTGTCAAAACACAGATTTTAAGCGAAACGAAAAAGTCAATTAATTCACAGCAACTTACTCATACCAATGAAAAGCAAGTTGATCAAGAGATTGGTCAAAGTGGGAACATGGTTACTATTTATCGGAATCAAGTAGAGAATTATGCATTAAAAACAATTTCCTTGAGTTTTGCAGATTTGTATAGAGCGAGCATTCCGTTTGTTCTTATTAGTAGTTTAACGGGAATCATTTTTGGGGTGCGAAAGAAGAAGCCGGCAAAATCTTTTGTGAATACCACTGCAGCAGAATGAATATTTAGTAGGAAAGGACCTTGGATTGTGAAAGGAGGGGATCAAATGGAGGTTTTAAAAGTAATCAATTTAGGATTAAGATTTCTTTTGGAAATCATGGTCCTAGTAATCTTATGTTATTGGGGATTTAAAGTTTCTGAGGGAACTATATTAAAACTAATATTGGGAATTGGCCTGCCAATACTTATCGCTGTTATATGGGGGATGTTTGGCGCTCCCAAAGCAGCATATCTATTAAGTGGCTTCCCTTTTCTTCTATTAGAAATTGTCGTATTCGGGTTACCTATTATTGCATTATTAATATTAGATAAACCAATGCAGGCCAGTATATACGGGATCATCACGGTTATTAATCTTGTTTTAATGAAATTTTGGAATCAATAAAGTTTACTTGATAACACCCATCCACACTATCAAACACCTTCCAGTCCGGAAGGTGTTTCTTTGTCGAGAAATGTCGTTTCATTTTTCTGAAAATTCGATTGACTAGCACTTGAAAGTATAGTAATTTATATATAACAACATATAACGTTATATAAAGATGTATGTTGTATCTGAAAGTTAATTGGTGTTCATTCACTAAAATATTTTATCAGGGAGGCAACAAAAAATGACGACTGAGTTAGTAGTTGACGTTAAAAATCAAGTTCAACAAGCTTTAGCAGAGGTAGAAAAAAGAAATATTTCCAATGTTTTCTTTGTAGCATGTGGAGGATCTTCTGCAATCATGTATCCAAGCAAATATGTGATTGATCGTGAAGCGAAAGTTCTTGATTCCCACCTGTATAGTGCAAATGAATTTATCCATCGCAATCATGCAAAACTTGGAAGTAATTCCTTGGTCATCCTGTGCTCACATTCAGGTACTACACCTGAAACCGTTGAAGCAGCAAAATTTGCTCGATCAAAAGGCGCCTTGGCTGTTTCTTTAACTAACGTGGAAGGATCACCATTAGCCCAAGCATCTGATGTTGTGTTGAAGTATCAATGGGGTGAGGAAGCGAATGCTTTTACAACCAACTATTCCGTTTTATATCAACTAGTATTTGGTGTCCTAAAAGTGGTTGAAAATAACGAAAAAGCTAGTATAGTAGAAGAAAGTCTTGAGAATTTACAAAATGTATATGAAAAAGCAGCGGCCCTTTACCAACCAAAAGCCGAAGCCTTCGGACAAGATTATAAAGATGAAAAAATTATTTATACAATGGCGAGTGGCGTGAACTACGGAGTTGCCTATTCCTATGCAATCTGTATCCTTATGGAGATGCAGTGGATTCATTCCCATGCTATCCATGCGGGTGAATACTTCCATGGTCCATTTGAAATTATTGATGAGGAAACACCGTTCATTATCTTGCTTGGTTTAGATGAAACTAGACCTTTAGAAGAAAGAGCACTAGAATTCTCTAAGCGTTATGGCAAGAAATTGGTTGTGCTTGATGCAAAAGACTTTGATTTCACTGGTGTAGCAGAGGAAGTACAAGGATACATCGCTCCATTAGTATTAAATTACGTGTTAAGAAAATATGCGGATCAGTTGGCAGAAGCACGCAATCACCCTCTATCAAAAAGAAGATATATGTGGACAGTTGAATACTAAACCAAGATGAAATAACAATAGAAGCTAAAACATAGAAACGGATACCTTTCTGGAGGGGAAGCTTAATGAAGAAGTTATTGATTTTAAGTATTATATCTATCCTTTTTCTATCCTCGTTTGCGGGCTGTTCAAAGAGTTCAAGTTCAACGAATGGAAAAGATGTTGTTGAACTTAAATTCTTCCACCGCTGGCCGAATCAACCTAAAAAGCAGTATTTTGAAAAAGCTGTAAAAGAATTTGAGAAAGCTCATCCAAATATTAAAATTAAAACAGAGGCCGTTTTAAACGACTCTTATAAAGAAAAGATTCGTGTTGTTTTAGGATCAAGCACCCCTCCAGATGTATTCTTTTCTTGGAGCGGAGAATTTGCCTATAACTTCGCACGTCAGGGACAATCACTAGACTTAACCAATTATGTAAATGAAGACAAAGCGTGGTCGGACCAAATCATTGCTTCCCAATTTAACGCGTTCACACTTGATAGCAAAATTTATGGGATTCCTTGGTCAACCGATGGAAAGGCATTCTTCTACAATAAAAAGATATTCAAAGATTTAAATCTTGAAGTTCCAACCACATGGTCCCAGTTGATCGATGTCTCTAAAAAGATAAAGGCTGCTGGACTTACACCAATTACATTTGGAAGTAAAGCGCCATGGACCATCTCTCATTATATTGGAACATTGAATCAATTGATGGTGCCGCAGGACGTCCTGGATAAAGATTATGATCCGAAAAATCCTGAAGGTGATTTTTCACATCCTGGATATGTAAAAGCATTAGAGAAATTCATGGAACTTAAGCCTTATTTTAATAAGGGAGTAAACTCTGTGGACCATGAATATTCTCGTGAATTATTTAATAGTGGTAAAGCAGCAATTGGTTTCTTCCAATTAGCAGAGATTGGGCTGATTGAACCATCATTAAAGGAAAACTTAGGTGTATTTAATGTACCTGGAGTGGAAGGCGGCAAAGGAAATCCTAATTCCATTACGGCAGCACCAGAAGGAATTATGATTTCTTCGAAAACAAAACATCCAAAAGAAGCAATGGAATTTGTTAAATTCTTAACTTCAAAGGAAAAGGGTATAGAGCAATTAAAAGAAGTCAGTGAATACAGTGCGGTTAAAGGCACAACAACCGAAGCGAATGCATCCAAGCTTCAACAGGATGCCATCAATTTAATTTTAAATGCTGAGCAGACTTACTTGTGGTTTGATACAGCCGTAGATATTAAAATTGTTGATGCCTATCTAAATGGCACACAGCTCATGTTGGACGGAAAGAAAAGTCCAGAAGAAGTAATGAAAGATGTTAGAGCAGCAGCAAAAGAAGTAAAGGCGTCAGCAAACAAATAGGAAGCCTGAAAGGTGGTTGCCAGTTGACCACCTTTTTTCCAAAGATACGCCTTTTAAAAAAGGGGAGTTATTATGCAAAATACAAACAAGTGGTTACCATACCTATATATTGCACCTTGCTTAGTCTTTTTGGCCCTTTTTGTTTACTATCCAATTGTTGAAAACTTTTTTTATAGTTTCTATGATTTCTCTGCTTTTTCCGTAGAAAAAACCTTTGTTGGCTTCGAAAATTTCCTTAATCTTTTTAAAGATGAAGTTTTTTATATAGCTTTAAAAAATAATCTCTGGTATGCGGTGATCTCGATTGTTTTTCAGGTCTTTGGCGGCCTTATTTTAGCTGCAATCCTTGAAGATAAACTTGTCCGGCTCGTTAGTGGATTGTTCCGTACCGTGTTTTTTCTGCCAGTGGTCATATCAATGACGGTTATCGCTTTACTATTTACGTTTGTTTATAATCCGGATATCGGAATCTTAAATGGTTTATTAAATATGCTAGGTCTTGAAAATCTAACCAGGTCGTGGCTGGGCGAATCCGAGACAGCTATTTTCGCGGTTATTGCTGTATCCCAATGGCAAAGTATCGGCTACATTATGATGTTATTCATTGTTGCTATTCAAAATATCCCGCAAGAATTGTACGAGGCTGCAGATATTGATGGAGCTAGTAAAATCAGAAAATTCTTTGCAATTACCGTTCCACAAGTAAAAGAGATGTTCTTCGTTACCACATTGATTACGTTAACTGGTGCTTTTACCGTTTTTAATGAACCGTATATCTTGACAGGCGGCGGACCAGGTAATTCTAGTGAAGTTTTAGGAACCTTACTTTATCATTCAGCTTTCGGTAAAGACCAAATGGGTTATGCATCAGCAGTGGCAACTGTTATCTTACTTATTACCTTAATCGTTTCCTTGGTTCAGCTAAAAGTATTTAAAACAGGAAAGGATGTTTAAAGTGGAGACAAGCAAAGTAATGGACTACCAACATTCGATCCCAATTTCATCAAAATTTAAGAAGCAAAAAAATGTGGTTAAGGGACTGCCTATCTTCACCATCCTTATCGTCTATTTTGTTGTAATTGCGTATCCACTTTTTTGGATGGTCATTAACTCATTTAAGTCCACTCCAGAAATCTTCTCTAGTAGCTGGGCATTACCTAAGGAGTGGTTATTTTCCAATTACACGGAGGCATGGAATACAGGGATTTCTGGGTATTTTGTCAACAGCTTAATTGTTACAGCAACTACTTGCTTCATTACGGTATTAATAAGTGCACTAGGAGCTTATAGTTTATCCAGGTTTGAGTTTAAAGGAAAGAATATCCTATTAGTATTCTGTATGGGTGGAATGATGCTCTCTCCACAAGTTAGTCTCGTTCCATTATATAAGCTCATTCAATTACTCGGGATTCATGATACGTACTTTGCGATGATTTTTCCATATGTGGCTTATCGTATTCCAATTACCATCCTTTTAATTAGAGCTGCTTTTCTTGAAGTACCAAAGGAATTAGAGGAATCAGCCTTTTTGGATGGCTGTAATACATGGACCATTTTCACAAAAATCTTTGTACCATTAAATAAGCCGATTCTTCTTACGGCAGTGGTGTTAACAGCTTACTATACTTGGAACGAGTTTATGTTTGCGTTAATCTTTGTGGATTCTGATGCACTGAAAACAATCCCTGCAGGATTGATGCAATTTAGGGATGCGCTTCAAACCAACTGGGGAGTTCTGATGGCTGGTTTAATGATTTCAGCTCTACCAATTATTCTCTTATTTATGTTCATGCAAAAGTATTTTATTAGAGGCTTATCATCAGGAAGTGTAAAAGGTTAAGGAGGAGTGGGAGCAGATGAAGATTATTGGAATAGGTGATAGTGTGGTTGACGTTTACCAGGATCGCAATGAAATGTTTCCTGGCGGAAATGCTTTAAATGTTGCGGTTCTATCTAAACAAAATGGAGCGGAGTCAGCTGCATATCTAGGAATTGTGGGCACGGATGTAGAAGGGGATCATATTTTAGACTCATTAAATAAGATCAGTGTGGATTGCAGTCATGTTAGAAGGGCCGTTGGTGAAAGTGGAAAGGCTTATGTTGATCTTAACGCAGAAGGAGACCGAATCTTCATTAAATCAAATAAAGGCGGTGTTCAAGCGAAACTAAAGCTCAACCTAGCAGCGGATGACTATGAATACATTAAAGCGTTTGATGTGGTACATACGAGTATTTATAGTCATTTAGATGAAGAATTGCCTCAACTTAAACAGTTCCTTCCAGTTTCATATGATTTCTCTAACCATTTTACCAATCAACTATTAGAAAAGGTTTGCCCGCACATTCAGTTTGCTTTTATATCTGGCAGTGATCTTTCAGAAGCTGAAATAGAGGAGATTTTCCTTAAAATTCACGATTTAGGAACGCCTTATATCATCATCACAAGAGGTTCAAAGGGCGTAGTGATGTCGTATAATAACAAAAGGTATAAACAAGGAATTGAAGAAGCGAATGTGATTGATACGCTTGGGGCGGGCGATTCTTTCATTGCAGGGTTTTTGACCAACCATTTCAATGGATTTACGATTGAGGAATCATTGCTAGCAGCAGCAAAGATTGCGGCTAGGACCTGTGAAGTGAACGGTGCATTTGGACTTGGAAAACAATTGACTTTCTAAAATATAAAAGGAATGAAATGGAAATCCATTCATTCCTTTTATATTTT
>NZ_JBALOA010000036.1:0-17812 GCF_036962125.1 Neobacillus drentensis | reverse complement strand
TCTATTTAACCGATCAATATGGGGTATATAAACAGGAATTTTTCGGACAAAATCCACAGGGAAAACACTCTGCAAAAATTTATGGCGGACTAAAATCCAGTGAGGTTAATCAAATTGAAAAGGAACTAATCCAATCGAAGGGGAAAACGTTAATAGCGGAATTTAATACGTTTGCTAGTCCCACATCTGAATCAACAAAAGCTGAAATCTCAAATTTACTGAATGTAGAATGGTCCGGTTGGATCGGGCGTTTTTTTCCTGATCTTAACAGTACGGAAGTACCAGAATGGGTCAAAAAGAATTATGAGAAACAAAACAAAAAGTGGTCTTTTACTGGCAATGGATTTATTTTTGTCAGTAAAACCAATTATGTCGTTGTCATTGAGGAGAAAGATATCAAAGATGAGGGGCTATTATTTCAATTAACAAATCAAGGCAAAAAACATTTTACAAAAGCACTCCATGGTAAGTATACCTATTGGTTCGATATTGTTACGGCCAAGGATGAGGATGAAATTCTGGCCGCCTATCAGTTGCCGGTCTCTACCCAAGCAAAAGCCAAATTAAAAGGGTACGGGATTCCAACTTATTCTCCGGCGGTCATCTATCATCAGAATGCCAAATATTCCTCCTATTATTTTTCAGGAGACTATGCAGATGAATCGGAGGTTCCCGGGATTTATCAAACAAAAGGATTCGATACATGGAAAAAGAATATCGGAGCTAATGGTTCTTTTTATTGGGAAACCTATGTGCCAATGATGAAAGATATCTTAAAAAATGGTTTACAGCATGTAGCCCATCAAGAAAAAGTGGAGATTGTTGATAAAAACGGGATAAAGTCAAACAGCAAAACGGGTGATACATATATACAGATTCAAAAGGGGGGGGAATGGGAGAATCTATTAATTAAGGGTGTAAACATGGGGATTGGAAAACCTGGTTACTTTCCTGGTGAAACAGCGATTACAAAAGATGAATATTTTCGTTGGTTTAAAGAAATAGGTGCGATGAATGCCAATGCGATTAGAATTTATACGCTTCATCCGCCGCAATTTTATCAAGCCTTTTACGAATATAACAAAATCGCCAAAAAGCCTCTTTTCTTATTTCATGGCACATGGGTTAATGAAGAGAATCTCATTCATACACAAGATGCATTTGCTAAAGTTAATGAAGATGATGCAAAACTGGAAATAAAGAATATGATTGATATTATCCACGGAAAAGCAATCATACCAGAGCGTCCTGGACATGCGTCAGGAACATATAAATTCGATATTTCAAAGTATGTTCTAGGTTTTATTATCGGTACTGAATGGGATCCTGCTATGGTCACTAACACAAATAAAAAACACTCGAAAGTTAGCCAACTTAAAGGAAATTACTTTATCACTGAAGGGGCAAATCCCTTTGAGAATTGGCTGGCAGGTTTAATGGATTATGCTGCTGGTTATGAAGCGAAACAATTTCAATGGCAGCATTCGATGAGTTTTACGAATTGGGTTACAACTGATATGCTGAAGCATCCACTTGAACCACTTGAAAATGAAGATATGGTTTCAGTTAACCCCAACCATATTAAAGCTTCTAAGCAGTTCTCATCAGGTCTATTTGCATCGTATCATATTTATCCTTATTATCCTGATTTTCTAAACTTTGATAAGTCATACCTTAATTATGTTGATTATGCTGGAAAGAAAAACAATTATGCTGGTTATTTGAATGAATTACGCGCAGCTCATCAAATGCCAGTCCTTGTTGCTGAATTCGGAGTACCGGCTTCAAGGGGATTAACACATAAAAATGTTTATGGGATGAACCAAGGGTTTCATTCAGAAAAAGAACAAGGGACTATTAATAAGCATCTTTACGAATCAATTGTTTCAGAAGGATATATGGGGGGGCTGGTTTTTGCCTGGCAGGATGAATGGTTTAAACGAACCTGGAATACCATGGATTTTGATAATCCAGACCGAAGGCCATATTGGAATAACATACAAACCAACGAACAGCACTTCGGTTTACTAGGGTTTGACCCGGGTAAAAAGGAATCTGCAATCATTGTGGATGGGAACGCACAGGATTGGGATTTAGCGGGGGTAAAAAATAGTTACCATCTCTCAGATAAGAAGGCAAGTGTTAAAGAAGTTAGGATTTCTTCTGATAATGGCTATGTCTATTTCGTTTTAAAATATAATCGACCTGTGGATTTTCGAAACCAAGGAACATTCTTACTTCTGGATACTATTAATCAACAAGGCCAAACAAAAATCCCATTAGAAGAAAAGCTGTCGATGAATACAGACTTTGGGGTCGATTTTTTAGTCCAAATTACAGGACCAGAACAATCGAGAATATTGGTTGATAGTTATTACGATACATTCTATTATCAATATGCTCAGCTCTTAAAAATGATTAAGGAAAAGCCGTATGCAAAAGAAAAGAATAATGGCGTCTTTCATCCAATTAGACTTGCGCTAAATAAGAAATTAACCATTCCGAAAACCCAAGAGATTGTTCCATTTGAGAGTTACGAGACAGGAAAACTGAAGTTTGGGAATGCGAATCCCAGCAGTAAAAACTTTGACTCATTAACAGATATTAGTATAAGTGATGACAAGAAAGTAATTGAAGGAAGAATTCCATGGCAACTTTTAAATGTGAAAGACCCTAGTTTAAAGGAAGTAATGGGGAATGTATGGGAAAGTGGTTTGTTAGGCAGTGTAGAAACTAGCGGAATGCGGCTAGGTATCGTAACTACAGGAAATGGGAGAGTCATTCAGACAATTCCTACAGCAAATAAAAATCAGCTTCGTCAAGCCGATACAATTTTCTATAAATGGAAGAAGTGGGAGGAACCTGCTTTTTATGAACGGTTGAAAAAGTCTTATGGAATTATGAAAGAGACCTATAGGATGACAGAACTAAAAGAAGGTTCAAATTAAGGGAAGAACGCTGGCCTCTCCGCCAGCGTTTTCTTTAATGTGAAAAATTTTGTTAATAGTATGGAAAATGTTCTTCATTTTTACCCCGAACGGTTAAGGTTGTCATCAAGCCTACGCAAATGATTGTGATAAGAGAATAAAAGAACTTTTCTAAACCGACCACCTGGATACCGCTTGTAATAACTAGACCATCTATTAGGAAGATGATGATTCCAATATTTATCGAGGTGAATTTCGTTAACAATTGGGCCAATAAATCTGTCCCTCCTGTACTGGTCTCATACCGAAGCATAAGACCTATTCCAATACCGACAAGTAATCCACCGATGATGGTGCTTGGCAAAATCCCGATATTAATTTTTCCATTGATAAAGGACAGGAAATCGATACAAAAGGAAGAGATAATTAGGCCATGCAGACTATAGTAGAAATAACGCCTTTCAAAGAACCATGCTAAAACATATAAAGGAAGACTTAAAACAATAATACTTAGTCCAGTCGGCCATCCGTAAAAATAATGGATGATTAGTCCTAAGCCGATGACTCCGCCATCAAGAAGGTGGTAGGGGACTAGAAATCCATTCACTCCGAGACTTAATAATAAACTTCCAAGCAGCATCGCTGAGATTTTTTCCTTCATAACCATCACTCCACAACATGTCCTCTATCATAAAAATATGAAGATCCCATTCATTTAGAAGTGATTTCTACAAAAAATAGGTAGAAATAAAAGATATCAAAAAACAACCAGAAAATTTTCTGGTTGTTTCTTTTAAAAAAAGATATTAAGGATGACGTAAATGAGCCCTGCTAGTATGGCCGTTATTGGCAGAGTAATTACCCATGTGACCAACATGCGTTGAGCAGTATCCCATTTTACACCTTTAAGGCGATGGGAAGCACCTACCCCCAGGATTCCTGATGAAATAACATGGGTTGTACTAACCGGTAAATGAATGTAAGTGGCCCCGAAAATGATTGCTGCACCTGTAATATCTGCTGCAACACCATTGATTGGACGGATCTTCATTATTTTTCCACCAACCGTTTTTATGATTTTCCAGCCGCCTATGGAAGTACCAAGTCCCATAGCGATCGCACAAGAGACTTGTACCCAAAAAGGAACTTCATCTGTATGAAGATAACCATTCGCTAACAATGCCATCGTGATTATACCCATGGATTTTTGGGCATCGTTCGTTCCGTGTGAATAGGATTGCAAGGCTGCCGTAGCAATTTGGATAAAACGAAAGTTCCGATTCGTCTTAGTTAAGTTCAAGTTTTTGAAACTTACCTTAAAAATACTGTAAATAATATATCCCACAGTGAAAGCTAAAATAGGAGAAAGGACTAAAGCTTCAAGAATCTTTAAAAATCCTTCGTATTTAATGACGCTAAAGCCCTTTGCTGCAATAGCCGCACCGGCAATCGAACCGATAATTGCATGGGAAGAACTACTTGGTATACCATAATACCATGTAAGTAAGTTCCAAATAATTGCAGAAAGCAAGGCTGCAAAAATAACGATCGATCCAGTATGACCACCAGTAAGAGAAAATGGATCAACGATATCTTTTGAGATGGTTTTGGCTACTCCAGTAAATGTCAATGCACCAACAAAATTCATAACCGCAGCAAGAAGAATCGCTTGGCGTGGTTTAAGCGCTTTAGTCGATACAGAGGTGGCAATTGCATTTGCAGTATCATGGAAACCATTAATAAAATCAAATGCAAGAGCACCAACTACAATTAAAATCGTTAAGATTAATACAACACTCATCTTTTTGCTCCCTTAAGCATTTTTCATAATAATGGTTTCAAGAGTATTGGCAACGGACTGACAATAGTCTGCTATATCTTCAAGATTCTCATAAATCTCTTTATATTGAATGATACGAATTGGATCCTTTTCAACTGTAAATAAATTTTTAATGGACTGACGTAAGATGTTATCACAGTTTGATTCAAAATCTTTAATTTTAATTGCATGTTCTCTAATTTGTTGTAACTTCTTGTTTGATAACAAGGCAACCGCCTTATCAATTTCATGTACACTACCCTGAATCGCATCAACAAATTTGGTCATGAATTCATCAGCATGTGTAATAGAGTACATTTCAAATAACGCTGCACACCCTTCAAGTCCATCGAGGACATCATCCATACTCATTGCAAGATGTAGAAGGTCTTCCCGCTCAATTGGCGTGATGAAGGTATCATTTAATTCTTTAATTATTTCATGAACAAAGCTGTCACCTTTCGTTTCATAATCCTTCATCTTCTCAGAAAAGATTTTTAAATCGCTGATATTCTTTAATTTGTATTCAGTAAAGAAATTGGCACTTTCCTTTAAGTTTACTGAAATATTACTAAGCAATACTGAGAATTTGTCATTTTTTTTAAATGCCATGTAAGTTTTACCCCCATTTTTATTAAACAAGATTGTACATCAACTCAATAATTTTATTTAAGAATGTCGAAAAAAGATATAAAATCTTTGACAACTTTACAAAAACTTAACATTAGAATCTTTCGAATAGTTTAATAAAGACTAGATACTTTTATACTTTTGCCTAATTTATTGGATTTATGTATTTAAATCTTATAGATAGATTTTTCCTCTTTAGAGTATAAAAATGAAAATAGGGTACTTTATAGATACAGGTAGCATGAAAAAAGTTACTTTTCCACTACTGCCTGAGACAAATAATTGAAAACTAAAAAGGAGTGTTCTGAATGAGTTTCATTTGGGCATTAATTATTGGTGGGATTATTGGATGGTTAGCAGGCCTTATCGTTGGAAGAGATATACCAGGCGGAATTATAGGCAATATCATTGCAGGGTTTGTAGGAGCGTGGCTTGGAACAGCGATTTTAGGTAATTGGGGACCGCATGTAGCTGATTTTGCAATCATCCCTGCAATTATTGGATCAGCAGTCTTGGTCCTTCTGCTAAGCTTCATTATGCGAGCCTTTAGAAAAACCGATAGATAACTCTTTACTATTTAAAAAGCCTCCAAAACTGGAGGCTTTTTATGGTTTCTCATTTGTCTTTATAAGGAATAGATATCAATATCTTTAAAAATTACTGGTTTGTCTAAAAATGGGGCATGGCATACTATATACTCCTCTGTAAATGGATGAGTGAATTCAAGCTTTGCTGCATGGAGTGCTTGCCTTTTCACAATGGGCTTTCCACCATATAACGTATCCCCGATCAATGCATGTCCCAAATAACTTAAATGAACCCTAATTTGATGTGTTCTTCCTGTATCAAGCCAACATTTTAAATAGGATTGTTGTTTTTCTTTGTCTTCTTTCACGACTATGTAATGGGTAGTTGCATCCTGTCCCGTCAGTGAAACCCTTCTTTTAGTGGGGTGATGGCGGTCGCGGCCAATCGGTTTATTAATTATTCCTTTTCTTGGTTTAACCACCCCATGTACCAAAGCAAGGTAAGTTCTTTTCATTTTCCGTTTAAGAAGCATATTGTCCATTATTGCCCCTGCAAGTGCATGCTTTGCAAAGAGAATAGCACCTGATGTATCGCGGTCTAATCGGTGAACTTGGCGGATATTTCTATCTTCCCCCTTAGATTGTAAATAAAATTGGACTGCGTTAACAAGTGTATCTTGATCACGATTTGGATCATTTGGATGGGTATTCATAAAGGGCGGTTTGTTAATAATTAGTAGATGGTCGTCCTCAAATAGAATGTCTATTTCTATATAGTTAGGGATAATTTCTATTATTTCTTCTTCAAATAGTTTCATCTGAAGTTTTGAACCTTCGACGAGCGGTATATTCCAGTTAGCGCGATCCCCATTTATTAAAACTTTTTGCTCCATTCTAAAAGTGTGGGTTAATTTTTTCGGTGCTTCCCAGACATCACGGAAAATACCCGTAACTGTTTTACCCTCCCATTCTAAAGGGACTGTTAATTGAAACCATTCTCCCAATCGCATTATATTCAGCATCTAATTCTCCTTCAGGTTATAATTACCACAGTTACTACTGACTTAGATATGTTATTCTTATCATATATAATACGATAGAAATAAGCGATGGCAAAGGTGGGCTGCAAGTGAAAATTGTGTTTGCCTCGACACCAAGTCAAGAAGAAGAAATTAACGGACTGGTGAGGTACATCTATTCCAATATTTTTCCTGTCTATTTTACAGATGAGGAGATTTGTGAATTTGAGAATTTAAAAGTTCTCCATGCTTCTGAAGATTTTAATACATTAAAAGATGCCTTTCAGGTTATGACAAGTATCCAAACATTAATTTCTATTTTAGAAGCCGCTGAACTTGATATCCAGTATTCATTACTATTTGATAAGAATGTTGAGACATTAAATGAATTTGGATTATTTTTTCCATTCAACTATGAACATTTTGAACAGGCAAAAGGTTTAAGACCATCGATGCTAAGTATTTATGCTAAAGCCGATAATGAATTGCTTGTATAAAGAAGAAAAAGTCTGCAATTGCAGGCTTTTATTTTTTTCTACTATTCGTAGTTACTTTTGAGGTAATATAGTATTGGAAATCAATTAATCGATAATCCGTTGCTCGAAAATTGTCGATTCTTTTCAGGAGGTTTTTAAAGGAGTAACACAGTTAAAATTAGAAACAATATACTGTAGACAGAATTTGGAGGGATTCCCGATGGACTGGAAAAAAACAGCGAATAGCTGGTTGGAATTTGAAGGTTTGGACGCAGAATTGCAAGATCAATTGAAAAAGTTATTGAACGATGAGAGACAATTAGAAGAAGCCTTTTATAAAAATTTAGAATTTGGTACAGGAGGTATGCGCGGAGAAATTGGCGTTGGTACCAACCGAATGAATCTTTACACTGTTCGCAAAGCTTCAGCTGGATTAGCCGCATACATAGAAAACCATGGATTGGATGCGAAACAACGCGGCGTTGTCATTGCTTATGATTCCCGTCATAAGTCTCCAGAGTTTGCCTTAGAGGCTGCGAAAACTTTAGCAACACAAGGTATTCAAACATATGTCTTTGATGAACTAAGACCTACTCCTGAATTATCTTTTGCGTTAAGACAATTAAATGCTTTTTCTGGAATAGTGATTACCGCTAGTCATAATCCTCCAGAATATAACGGCTATAAAGTATATGGTTCTGATGGAGGCCAGTTGCCGCCAGATGCAGCAGACCAGGTTATTGCTAAGGTAGATGAGATTGAAAACGAATTATTAATTGAAGTGGATAGTGAAGAAGAATTAAGAGCTTCGGGTTTAATTAAAACGATCGGTGCAGAAATTGACCAGGCATATACGGAGAAGTTAAAAACGATATCGGAAAATCCCAATCTAGCTGAGGAAACAGACTTAAAAATTGTTTTTACTCCACTGCATGGAACAGCGAATAAGCCAGTTAGGAAAGCACTAGCTGCATTAGGCTATAACAATGTAACAGTCGTCAAAGAACAAGAACTTCCCGATCCGGAATTTTCTACAGTAAAAAGTCCCAACCCAGAAGAGCATGCGGCCTTTGAACTTGCCATTCGTGACGGAAAAAAAATTGGGGCAGACCTGCTTATTGCAACAGACCCTGATGCAGACCGTTTAGGAATTGCTGTACTAAATCCTGAAGGGGAATATGTTGTTCTCACCGGTAATCAAACAGGTGCCTTATTACTTGATTATATTCTCACTCAAAAGAAAGAAAAAGGAACACTGCCAGAAAATGGAGTTATTTTAAAAACCATCGTTACATCTGAAATTGGCAGGAAAATTGCGGAATCCTATCAATTAGAAACTGTAGACGTTTTAACTGGGTTTAAATTTATTGCCGAAAAAATCAATCAATATGAGGCATCAGGCAATCATAAATTTTTATTTGGCTATGAGGAATCCTACGGATACTTAATTGGTGATTTCGCACGCGATAAAGATGCTGTTCAGGCTGCACTTCTAGCAACGGAAGTTTGTGCTTTTTATAAGAAACAGGGTATGTCCTTATATGATGGATTAATGCAAGTATTCGAAAAGTATGGATATTACCAAGAAGGCCTTCGTTCGTTAACCTTAAAAGGTAAGGAAGGGGCAGAGACGATTCAACAGTTATTGGCATCGTTCCGAGCGGAGCCAATCACCAGCCTTGGGTCGTTGACTGCAGCTACTGCAGAAGATTTTTTAACAAGCACCCGTGTAACAGATCAGGGTGAAGAAACTATTGATTTACCAAAATCGAACGTTTTAAAATATACTTTCGAGGATGGTTCATGGGTTTGTTTACGCCCATCTGGTACGGAGCCAAAGGTTAAATTCTATTTTGGTGTGAATAGCAAAAGTTTAGAAGAAAGCAAAACAAAACTAAATGCCATTGAAAATGCTTTTATGGCGTTGGTTGACCATAAAATGAAACTTGTTCAAGAAATATAATTCATTTTTTATACCATCACGAACCTCATCATGAAAGGAAGATAACCATGCTTAAAGACGAAATTGCTATAGTTACTGGTAGTTCAAGAGGGATTGGCAAAGAAATCGCTAAAAAACTAGCCGAACAAGGAATGAAATTAACGATTGTTGGGAGTTCCTCACAAATAGCAGAAACTGCTGAAGAACTTAAGATAATGGGCTATCCCAATGTACTCCCAGTTCAAGCGGATGTCACGAAAGAAGAGGATATGATTGCCGTTGTTGATAAGACCATTGAAACTTACGGTTCTGTTGATCTCCTGGTTAACAATGCAGGGGTAGGCTTCTTTAAATTAACCGAAGAGGTTTCCTTGGAAGAATGGAAGAAAGTATTTGAAGTTAATGTACAAGGTGTATTCTTAGCCACAAAGGCCGTGCTGCCTCATATGAAAAAAAGGAAAGCAGGAACAATTATTAACATTTCTTCTGACGTAGCCCGTTACACTATTCCAAATGGTGCAGCATATACAGCAACAAAATATGCTGTCCAAGGATTTTCGGGGTCAGTGGCTCAAGAAGTTCGTGAATACGGAATTCGTGTAGGTACCGTTAATCCAGGTATGGTGGATACGTATTTTGCGGAATCTACGCAAGGCTTGCCAGAGAAAAAGGATTGGCTTAAGGTGGAAGATATTGCGAATGCAGTAGTATATATGGCGTCAGCTCCAAAATATATGATGATAGACGAAATTATTTTACATCCATTTGCACAACAATATCCAATCGCGTAAATTGAAAATATCTTTGACTTTAAAACACGGCCCCCATAGGGAGCCGTGTTTTTTGGTGGTGGAATTCTTTGGTCCGGTTTATTTCAGGTTTCTCAATCAGATGGTATTCACTTGTTATTTTAGGAAAGACTATACATCGGTATCTCATTAGGGTCAGGTTCTACGGTTTCGTTCGCATGGTCAATGTAACGAAGGAGGTTATATAGTTTTGTTTCGATTACAGAGTATTCACGTTCAAAATTGTAGGCATGCAGGAATTGTTCAATTCTTTTCGATAAAAATTGGTCCTTGGTTCGTACCATTAAAATTAACAGATTGTCCCATTCAGAACGATGCGTGTAATATAACGCTCGATCATAATCCATTTTATTCATTTATTTTATCTCCTCCTTATTAGGAGTTGAGATTATTGTATGATATTTTCACGATAAGTTTCGCAGAAAATACTGGACACCCATTGCTGACGCGATTTTCAACATTTACCTGTATATATTATTTTAGATTGAACAAAGGTGGAGGTCATGTGGCTAAAATTATTATTTCTTTTATCATCTGTTTAATATTTCAACAGGAATTTACAGCAACTGCAAAAATCGTTAATGCCAATAAACCTTATAGCTACGAAATATTAGAAAATGATCTTTCAGCCATAAATAAAAAATATAAAGAAAAAGTAAAAGTAAAATCAATTGGTACCTCTCATTTTGGCCGTGATATTTGGGCCATCAAGCTTGGAAAAGGAAAAAAGAATATTGTTCTAATTGGATCGCATCATGGAAGGGAATGGATGACGAGCCTTATGTTAATGAAAATGCTCGAGTCTTATGCGGCTACATATAATGAAAGAAATTTCTTCGGGTTTAAATCCAATCAAATACTCAATGATGTTTCCATTTGGTTTGTTCCGATGTTGAATCCGGATGGTGTGACCATTCAACAGAAAGATCTTAGTCGTTTTCCGTCAGCACATCAAAGACTGTTGTATATGATGAATGATGGGTCAAATCATTTTGAGCGCTGGAAGGCTAATGGGATGGGAATTGACCTAAATCGGCAATATCCGGCGGGATGGAAAAGTCTCAATGAAACGCCTTCTTCCCCTTGGTATCAATTTTACAAAGGAGAAAAACCATTAGAAGCGAAAGAAGTTATATACTTAACGAACTTTATTAAGGAAATAAACCCTACAATTGCAGTAGCTTATCATACTGCAGGGAGAGAAATTTATTGGAACTATAAAAACGGGAAAAATATAAAACGTGATCAACATATTGCTAAAAAAATCTCGAAATTAACCGGATATAAATTAGCACTGCCAGAAAGAAACGCTACAGGTGGCGGCTTTACTGATTGGTTTATCACTATGTATCACAGGCCGGCGCTTACCATTGAAATTAGTTACTTAGTGGGCGAAACCAATCCACCTCTGTCTATTTTTAAAAACGAATGGAAAAGAAATAGTAAAGTAGGTTTGAAACTAGCTGCTGAAGCTAAAAAATTCCATGAATAAAGGCATTTATCCTATTGTTTTTTCTATCTTGTTTCATCATTCTTCTTTTTACTTCATACATTGTGGTAAGAGGAAAAGGGGGAATGGCTAATGAATGTGGAAGGTCGTAATTCACTGGAATATGCAATCAGTGAAATTACTGAAATCGCAACTGGGTTTGGTTTGGATTTTTACCCAATGCGTTATGAAATCTGTCCTGCTGAAATTATTTATACATTTGGGGCCTATGGAATGCCAACCCGATTTTCACATTGGAGCTTTGGAAAGCAATTTCACAAAATGAAACTTCATTATGATTTAGGACTCAGTAAAATTTATGAATTAGTTATCAATTCAAATCCATGCTATGCTTTTTTGCTTGACTCTAACACCCTTATTCAAAATAAGTTAATAGTGGCACATGTTTTAGCACACTGTGATTTTTTTAAGAATAATGTTCGTTTTCAAAATACTAAGCGCGATATGGTTGAAAGTATGGCGGCTACGGCTGAAAGAATCCATCAATATGAAATCCTATACGGTAAAAAGGAGGTTGAAACTTTCCTTGACGCGGTATTAGCTATCGATGAACATATTGACCCATCACTGATGAGACCAAAGTTATCATGGTCTATTGGAGACGACGAGGAAGAGGAGGGACTTGAAGTTCAAGCTGCAACTCCATACGATGACTTGTGGGGCTTGGATGAAAAGGATAAAAAAGAAACGAGTCAACCACGTAAAAGGAAGTTTCCTCCAAGGCCGGAGAAAGATTTATTATTATTTATTGAAACCTACAGCAGAGAGTTAACCGAATGGCAACGAGATATCTTGACCATGATGCGGGAAGAAATGCTTTACTTCTGGCCGCAGCTGGAAACAAAAATTATGAATGAAGGCTGGGCCTCCTTTTGGCACCAACGAATTCTAAGAGAAATGGATTTAACAAGTGGCGAGGCTATTGAATTTGCTAAATTAAATGCAGGAGTGGTGCAGCCTTCCAAAACGGGAATTAATCCATATTACTTAGGAATTAAAATTTTCGAGGATATTGAAGAGCGATACAATAATCCAACTGAAGAGATGAAGCGAAGAGGAGTAGTTCCAGGATCTGGACGTGAAAAGATATTTGAGGTCAGAGAAGTCGAATCTGATATTTCCTTCCTGCGGAATTATTTAAATAAGGATTTAGTCATGCGTGAGGATATGTATCTTTTCCAGAAACAAGGGAGAGACTATAAAATTGTTGATAAACAGTGGGAGCAGGTTCGTGACCAGCTTGTAAATATGCGTGTCAATGGGGGCTTCCCTTACATTACGGTTAACGATGGAGATTATTTGAAAAATGGGGAACTTTATTTAAAACACTGGTATGAAGGTGTGGAACTGGATGTTAAATATCTAGAAAAAGTGCTACCGTATATCCAGCAGCTTTGGGGCAGACCCGTTCATATCGAATCGATGATTGAAGAAAGAAGAATGTTATTCTCTTATGACGGTAAAGGCGTGCATCGCAAATATTTGTAATTCCGTTAGGCTATCTTGTACTATCAAGATAGCCTATTTTATTTGGACAGAATAAGGGGTGGAAAAACATTTCAGGAGTGGTTTATATATAGTCGTAAACAATATGCTTAAAAGGGGATAAGAAAATGAAACAAACACTGAGCACGAAAGTTCTGTCTGTTTTAGAGGATAAAATTCAATTAATAAAAACAGAAAAAGGGGCTATCTATTTAGTTGGCCCCATCCGACTTCCTGTTAATTTATACGGCGAAACCGTTGTTTTTAAATGGTATTGTTGGTTGAATTGTGATGAAGTAACCGAGGATTTTGAAAGAATTATTGAGAAATTATCATCAGCAAATTTAGCTGAGTATCAACAATCGAGTGTCTTAGTATACGGGGACTTTGAGTATGGTGAGGATGCAATCATTAGGATGCACTCGATTTGTCATACAGGCGATATCTTTGGCAGCAAGCGCTGTGATTGTGGCTTCCAATTAAAAAAGTCAATGAAGATGATCTCCGACCATGGCACAGGAGCATTATTTTATCTTGCTAACCATGAAGGAAGAGGAATCGGTTTATTTAGTAAAGCAATGGCTTATGTTCTCCAAGAAAATGGCTATGATACAGTTGAAGCCAATGAAGGTCTTGGTTTTGTCGATGATTCACGAAATTATGGAGATGCAATTCTAGTCCTTAAAGCATTACGCTCCAAGCCTGTAACACTCATGACTAACAATCCCAAAAAATTAGCAGCCTTAAAAAATGCTGGTTTAGAGGTTTCAGGTCGTCAGCCTTTGTGGGGCGATGTATCCGAGTATAACGAAAAATACCTGCAGACAAAAATAAACCGTTCCGGTCATTTAAAAGATAAGGAGACTTGTCCAAATGACTAATCATGAGTTCTATATGGATCTTGCATTAAAAAATGCCAAAGCCATGAAAGGCCAAACAGACCCAAATCCTTTGGTTGGAGCCGTAATTGTAAATCATAGCCGCGTGGTCGGAATCGGTGCACATCTAAAAGCAGGAGAGCCCCATGCTGAGATACACGCACTTAGAATGGCTGGTGAAGCGGCAAGGGGCGGGACCATCTATGTTACATTAGAACCATGTTCCCACTATGGCAGGACAGGCCCTTGTGCTGTCGCCATCGTTGAGGCGGGGATTAAAAAAGTGGTTATTGCAACGCTTGACCCAAATCCTGTTGTAGCGGGTAATGGAGTCAAAATACTTAAAGATGCTGGAATTGAAGTGTTAATTGGTGTCCTTGAAAAGGAATCCCAACAAATGAATGAAGTATTCAATAAATTTATTGTCGAGAAACTGCCATTTGTCACTTTAAAATCAGGTGTGACGTTAGACGGAAAAATTGCGACCTACGCATCAAATAGTAAGTGGATTACTTCTGCTGAATCAAGGACCGATGTCCACCATCTTCGAAATGAAAATATGGCAATTCTAGTAGGAGTAAATACGGTTATTGAAGATAATCCTGAATTAACGGCGAGAATTCCAAATGGCCGAAATCCCATTCGAGTTATTCTTGATTCTACTTTAAAAATTCCATTAGAGTCTAAAGTGGTTACTGATCACCTTGCAGAAACGTGGATTTTTACCAGTAAAAACTATGACAAAGATAAAGAACAAACATTAAAGTCGTTAGGTTTGAAAGTCTTTGCCACGACTAGGGCGGAAAAAGTTGATCCTAAAGAAGTTATGCAAATATTAGGAGAGAAGCTAGTCGCTTCGGTATTAATTGAAGGAGGGGGGACCATTAATGCCACCTTCCTAGAAAATCAATGTATTGATAAAGTTATTCTCTATTTTGCACCAAAATTAATTGGTGGCAAGAATGCACCAACATTCCTTGAAGGGACAGGAATGGAGAAAATGGCGGATGCAGTCGATTTAGTAGATACATCAATCGTTAAAATTGGAAGGGACTTTAAATTTATTGGATACCCAAGTTACTTAAAAGAGGGAAGCTTATAATGAAATTTGGTTTCGATATTGATGACACGTTAATAAACTTACGAGAGCATGCCTTTACAATATATAATCGGAAGTTGAACCAGAATGTTCCTATTGAAGTTTTTCATAATTTACAAAGAGTTGAAATCCATGAACCCTTTGGATTATCAGATAAGCAAGGGAAAGAAATGTGGAAAAGTTCTTTAGAAGAAATTTACTATACATCATGTCCAGCTTATCCTAGTGCTGTTGAGACTTTACAACAGTTAGAGAAAGAGGGACACGAAATATATTATATTACTGCCAGACCAAAGGAACATGGTGAGCGAACCAAGGTTTGGTTAAAAGAAAACGGTTTTCCCGTTCATGATGAGAGATTTTTTTATGGAATGCAGGATCATGAAAAGGTAGAAATCATTAAAACATTACATCTCGATTATTACTTTGATGATAAACCAGAAATATTAAATACATTATTAAATGAGTCAATTAAAGTAATTCTTCGGGATCAATCCTATAATCGAAATACAAATTTCCCACGAATCGTAAATTGGAGTGAGCTTGAAGAAATCATTAATGAGAAAGCGAAATAAGGGAATAAACATAAGAAGAATGGCAGCTGAAAAAAGCTGCCTTTCTTTCTTACTAGGAATACATTTTATTCTTTAGCCAATCTACTTGTTCAATCATTTTTCCGTTGAGTATATACCCTCTTGGAACTCTTTTTCCAATTAAACAGACTACTTCATAATTGATGGTACCCATTAACTCCGCGATCTGATCAACAGATTGAAAAGAAGAGCTGTTATGTCCAAAAATTGTGACTATATCACCTGATTTGCAACTGTTTAGATCTGTTACATCTATCATCGTTTGGTCCATACAAACTCTCCCAGTTATCGCTGCTTTTTTACCATGCACCAATACTTTTCCCTGATTCGATAAATGGCGCGAAAGCCCATCAGCATAACCAACTGGAATGGTAGCAATGCTGCTTTCTTTTTCTGGCTTCCAAGTTGACCCGTAACTAACTGCTTGTGAAGCATCAACTTTTTTGACTGCTGCAATCCGCGTTTTGAAGGTCATTGCCTGCTTTAGCTGAATGAAATGCTTTTGTAACGAAGCATCTGGATATAACCCATAGAGGGCGACCCCAATTCGAACCATATCCAGATGCATTTCCGGAAATCTCATGGTTGCTGCACTGTTGCAGCAATGCTTGATAGGGATATTAATACCACAGTTTTCTAAATATTCGATGATGGATTGGAATTTATTAAACTGTGAATAGGTAAGAGTGCTATTTATGTTATCTGCGTTTGCAAAGTGAGTAAAGATTCCTTCAAGATAAACATATTGTGCGCTCCTTGCTTTTTCAGCAAGAATTAATGCATCATCGCTAGAAGTAACCCCAATCCTGGACATTCCTGTGTCAACTTTTAAGTGAATGGAAGCCGTTTTACCTAAGATATTCGATTGCATAATGACCTCATCCAATACTTCGTGGTCAAAAATGGTTAAAGTAATATTTTCGACCACGGCAGCCCTAACGGAACGTGTTGGGGTATACCCAAGGACGAGAATGGGTTGAGTTATACCAGATAGTCTAAGTTTGATCGCTTCATCAACGATGGCAACAGCTAAATAATTTGCACCAGCTTCCGTTGCAATCTTTGCTATTTCACTGGCCCCGTGTCCGTACCCATCTGCTTTAACTACTGCCATGATTTTAACCTGAGGGGAGACAAACTGTCTAAATTGAAGAAAATTATCTTTAACATCATCTAGTGATATTTCTACCCATGTATCGCGGAAACTCAATTGATGCAAGAAAACCAGCCCCCTTTAATCAAAATCCCCTCAAAAGTTTCTTGAGGGGATTAAACAGCTATTAGATAACAGAAAGTTCTTTTTCTAACGCCTTTTCTACTGTTACATAATTATATCCAAGATCTTTTGCTACTGCTTCATAGGTGATTTCTCCGTTGGCAACGTTCACGCCAAGATTTAAAGCAGCATTTTCAGAAATGGCTTTGAAAACCCCTTTATTAGCGATTTGCAATGCATATGGAACTGTAACATTTGTTAGGGCGATAGTTGACGTTCTTGGAACCGCACCAGGCATATTAGCAACAGAATAGTGAACAACCCCATGTTTGATAAAAGTTGGGTTATCATGTGTTGTTACATGATCGATTGTTTCTACAATTCCACCTTGGTCAATGGCTACATCGACAATTACAGAACCTGGTTTCATTGATTTAACCATTTCTTCGGTGATCAATTTAGGAGCTTTTGCACCTGGGATTAATACTGCACCGATAAGAAGGTCCGCTTCTGCCACCGCTTCTGCGATATTGAAAGGATTTGACATTAAAGTTTTGATTTGGTTGCCAAAGATATCATCTAACTGACGAAGACGGTCAGCACTTAGGTCAATAATTGTCACGTCAGCTCCTAAACCGATGGCCATTTTAGCTGCATTGGTTCCAACAATCCCTCCGCCGACAATCGTAACTTTTCCGCGGTTAACTCCTGGAACGCCTGCAAGAAGAATGCCAAGTCCGCCATTATTTTTTTGTAAGAACTGTGCGCCAATTTGAGCAGCCATACGTCCGGCCACTTCACTCATTGGTGTAAGCAGCGGCAGAGTTCTGTTCACAGCTACTGTTTCATAAGCAACAGCGATGACCCCTTTATCTTTAAGTG
>NZ_JBALOA010000035.1:3851-27978 GCF_036962125.1 Neobacillus drentensis | reverse complement strand
GTAGTTCATATTCAATTCATATATTCTTTGTATAATCGAGTTTGTTATAGAGAATGACTTTTAAAAACGGACCCGGAGAAGGGATGTAAATAAATATGTCAGATGTAAAGCATGAGAAGGTGTGGCGCCAATTCATTCGGTTGGTTCAACAGACGGAACCGTCTAAATTGCTGCTCGGTATTGCTCTTTTTTTAAGTGTATGTACAACCATAGTGGGGTTAGTAGTCCCGCTGTTCACCAAAAATCTTATTAATGATTTTTCTATTAGTTCCTTAAGTACCGGCAGGATTCTTCTTCTTGTTTCAGCCATTTTAATCCAAGCGGTGGCCAGTGGGATATCCATCTATTTATTAAATCATGTCGGTCAATCGGTAGTTGCCGGGATTCGAGACCGCTTGTGGAAAAAGCTGCTTGTCCTTCCAATTCCGTTCTATGATGAAAATCAAACAGGTGAAACGGTCAGCCGAATGACAAATGACACGGCTGTGGTAAAAGGGTTGATTACCGACCACCTTGCCAATTTTCTCTCAGGAACTATTTCGATCATTGGTTCCATCGTTGTTTTGCTATTGTTGGATTGGAAAATGGCTTTATTAATGTTTATTGCCCTGCCACTTGCAGCCGTTATATTAATGACTTTGGGGAGAAAGATGCATCAGGTCTCAAAGGGGATGCAAACCGAAACAGCCAAGTTTACCTCTGGGCTTCAGCAGGTTTTATCAGAAATCCGCTTAGTCAAAGCGTCGAATGCAGAAGAGACTGAATATAAAAATGGGAAAAATCGTATCACGAAATTATTTCAATATGGGTTGAAAGAGGCAAGGATTCAAGCATTAATTTCTCCACTGATTGGATTAGTAATCATGGTATTATTAGTGGTCATTCTAGGTTACGGTGGGATGAGAGTATCCTCTGGTGCTTTAAAGGCGGGGGATTTAGTTGCCTTTATCATGTATCTGTTTCAAATTGTCATGCCGATGGGGCAATTAGCCGCTTTCTTTACCCAATTTCAAAAGGCAACCGGTGCAACCGAACGAATTATCACTATCATGGATATGACGGAAGAATTGGATGATTTCAGCAAGGAAGTTCATAATCTAAATCAATCGCTCATAGTGGAGCGCTTAAATTATTCCTATAAAAATGGGGAACCTGTCTTAAAAGATATAAGCTTCTCTGCAGAAGCAGGCAAGGTAACAGCCATTGTCGGTCCGAGTGGCAGTGGAAAAACGACGCTATTTTCGTTATTGGAACGCTATTATCAACCACAACAAGGAGTCATTCGCCTTGGACAGGAACCGATTAATCAATTCTCCCTTCTTTCATGGAGAAGCCAAATTGGTTATGTATCACAGGAAAGCCCGATTGTGGCGGGAACAATCCGCGATAATATATGTTATGGAATGGATGCACAAGTGGACGTGGAAGAGATAAAAAGGGTAGCCAAAATGGCCTTTGCCGATCAATTTATTGCAGAATTGCCGAAAGGCTATGATACAGAAGTGGGGGAAAGGGGAATAAAATTATCGGGTGGCCAACGGCAAAGAATTGCGATTGCGCGTGCCTTTCTACGGGACCCGAAAATATTAATGTTAGATGAAGCAACCTCAAGTCTTGATAGCAAATCTGAACAAGTGGTCCAAACAGCCTTACAGAATTTAATGAAGGGACGAACTACATTGGTTATTGCCCACCGTTTGTCGACCGTCATTGATTCCGACCAAATTATTTTTTTAGAAAAGGGAAAAATTACTGGCCGCGGCACACATGAACAGCTAGTACAGACCCACTCCTTATATCGTGAATTTGCCGAACAGCAATTGCGGATTAACGAACCTGTTTAATAGATGGAAGGGAATGAGGTAACATGACAAAGATACTAATAGTTGATGATGACTCCAATATTCGTGAGCTAGTTCAGCTTTTTTTAAAAAAGGAAGGATTCGAAACGTTTCAGGCAGCAGATGGCGTACAGGCGTTACAATTGATGGGAAAAGTAAAGGTAGACTTAGCCATTATTGATATAATGATGCCCAATATGGATGGCTGGGAATTATGTCATGTTCTGCGGGAGTTCAGTGATATTCCAATCTTAATGTTGACGGCTAAAGGAGAAACGTCACAAAAGCTGAAAGGGTTCGAGTTGGGGGCAGACGATTATCTTGTTAAACCCTTTGACCCGATGGAGCTAACCGCTCGAGTTAAAGCATTATTAAAACGCTATAGGATAACCGTTTCTCAAACCATCACGATCAACGAGTTTAAGTTAAATCGAAAGACACATGAAATTCTTTTTGAAAATAAGGAAATTACCATTCCGTTGAAAGAATTTGAACTTTTATTTAAATTAGCAAGTTACCCTGGAAAGACATTTTCAAGAGAAATGCTCATCGAGGACATTTGGGGCTACGATTATGAGGGAGACGAACGAACGGTTGATGTGCATATTAAACGCTTAAGAGAGCGGTTTCCAGAAGGGGAATTTCCGTTTCGGATTCAGACGATTTGGGGATTAGGTTACCGCTTTGAGGTTAAACCATGAAGAGCAAGCGGTTTTTCCAACATTTATTTGGGGTCGTTTTTTTCTTTTTATTTGTTTCTTTTGGTTTTTCTGTAGGCTTTTTTATTGTTTCCGGCATCTATCAATTATTTCACTTGCATACATCAGAATATCTTCGTCATATGGCAACGGTGATTAGCAGTTTAGTAGTCATGAGTTTGCTTGGTCATTTGATTTCTTTATTTACACGCTCAAGAAGACGCAATCACTTTCATGAAATACTTGATGCGTTAAGCAGGATTGCTAAGGGAGATTTTAATGTCTATCTGGACTTGAGGACTGGAAGGAAAAACCCATTTACAAGTCTGACCGATCATATCAATCATATGGCGAAACAGTTAAAACAAATTGAAGAGATGCGTCAAGAGTTTATATCCAATGTCTCTCATGAAATTCAATCACCACTGACGTCAATTATGGGTTTTGCACAAGCTCTCCAATCTGATCAATTAACAATCGAAGAAAGAAACCATTATCTTGGAATTATTGAAATGGAAAGTCGAAGGTTATCAAAGCTTAGTGATAATCTGATGAAATTAACATCGCTAGAATCCGATCATCAGCCTTTTGAGAAAAAAGACTATCGATTAGATAAACAAATTCGGACAATCACTTTGGCATGTGAGCCAAACTGGCTGGAAAAAGGGCTGGAATTGGATGTTTCATTAGAAAAGGCTACTATCCTTGCGGATGAAGATCTGATGAGCCAGGTTTGGACTAATCTCCTTCACAATAGTATTAAATTTACCCCGGATCATGGGACGATTCGAATTCATCTTGAAAAAAGGGATGACAAAACGGTTGTGAAAATTTCTGATACAGGGATTGGGATCGCGAAAAAAGACCAAATCCATATATTTGAACGCTTCTATAAAGCAGATAAAGCAAGAGACCGATCAAAAGGCGGGAGTGGTTTAGGGCTCTCAATCGTAAAAAAAATCATCGAAATGCACAACGGCACAATAATTGTAGATAGCGAAGAAGGGGAGGGAACTACCTTTACTATTACACTTTAAACACGTGATGGGTGTTGTTTGGTTTAGGGTGTCAGGTACCACCCGTGGACATTTGTCCACGGGTGGTACCTGACACCCATTTTTTTGCGTACAAAAAACTAATCAAACGTTTGATTAAATAAATCGTGGGCTTGGAATATTGATAATCTCCTTGTCATATTATTTACCATATCAAACGTTTGATTGTCTTAAAGGTTGGCTGTTACAGAAATTATTAATTATAATTCCGACTTTATCTATAGGTATATTTGGGTTGCGATTTTCAATCTAAAGGAGGAATATTATGAATTTCTTACTCATCCTCGTTAATGTGGTTGTGCTCATTTTACTAATGTTTGGATTATTTACCATGCAAAAGAAACATGTATCTTTCTCTAAGCGTGTTTTTAGTGCGTTGGGTTTAGGTATTATTTTTGGGTTTATTCTTCATCTCATTTATGGAACAACACATGAAGTTACCACAGGGTCGATTGATTGGTTTAATATTGTCGGAAATGGCTATGTGAAGCTATTGCAAATGGTAGTCATGCCGATGATTTTTGTATCAATTGTCGGAGCCTTTACAAAATTAAAGTTAACGAAAAATATTGGGAAAATCAGTTTCCTTGTGATTGGTATCCTGCTTGCAACAACGGCTGTTTCAGCAGCAATTGGTATCGGATCGGCGTTAGGTTTTGGCCTTGACGGGGTTCAATTAACGGAGGGTGAGGCGGAAGCAGCTAGGAATGCGCAGTTAGAAGAACGAGTTGCTGGTATTGAAAACATGACACTCCCACAACAAATCGTCGAGTTAATTCCAAGCAATCCATTCCAGGATTTAACCGGAGCACGCGCGACATCGACGATAGCGGTTGTTATTTTTGCCGTGTTTATTGGAATTGCCTACCTTGGGGTCAAACGTAAGGATCCAGAACATGGGGAGTTTTTCGCAAAAATCATTGATACGTTTTATTCCGTTGTCATGAGGGTAGTCACACTAATCCTGCGTCTAACACCGTACGGAATTCTTGCCATCATCACAAGGGTTGCGGCAACAAGTGACTACGCGGCAATTGCAAAAATAGGTCAGTTTGTAATAGCTTCTTATGTGGCACTCATTGTCGTCTTCATTGTCCATTTATTGCTTTTGTCATTTGCCAAACTCAGTCCTGCCAATTATGTAAAAAAAGCCCTGCCAACTTTGACCTTTGCTTTCACGTCAAGGACAAGTGCAGGAACATTGCCAATGACCATTAAAACGCAAACGAAGGACTTTGGTGTCTCAGAAGGAATTGCAAACTTTGCAGGGTCGTTTGGACTGACCATCGGGCAAAACGGTTGTGCGGGTGTATATCCAGCGATGTTAGCCGTAATGGTTGCCCCTACGGCAGGTGTCGATCCAACGAGCATCTCCTTTATCTTAACACTCATTCTTGTAGTGGCGATTAGTTCCTTCGGTGTAGCCGGGGTAGGCGGCGGTGCTACCTTCGCGGCGTTAATCGTGTTATCTGTTATGAATCTTCCCATTGCCATCGTTGGTTTACTCATCTCTGTAGAGCCCCTCATTGACATGGGACGGACCGCATTAAACGTAAGCGGGGCGATGACATCAGGGATATTAACCAGTAAAGCAACCGGAGAATTTGATAATGAAGTCTATCAACAACCAGAAATCGTTGAAGCATAAAAAAATGGTTCAAGGGCTTTTTCGCATAGCGAAAGAGTCCTTTTTTCTTTTATCAGGAAAAAAAAGGCTTAGGAAACATTATATCTTGAATTTAAAATACTTGAATTCAAGATAAAATTCAGGTACACTATAATCACAGTTGATTGGTATCGCATCAATGGTTTGGAAAGGAACATACTAAATTAAAGACAATTTATCATATATCTGATTGGCGAAAGGATGAGGAGAAAATGGATCAATTTCATCAAGCTCCAAACATTTATGTTGGAGAGGTTAATATTAAAGTAAAAAACCTCGATTATTCACTTACTTTTTATCAAGATATCATGGGCTTTCAGGTATTGGAAAAATCAGAGCATAAAGCAGTTTTAACGACTGATGGGAAAAATCCACTATTAACGATAGAGCAGCTGAAGGATGTTATGCCAAAAACGGAGCGTTCGACAGGATTATATCACTTTGCCATCTTACTGCCATCACGAGCAGATTTATCTGTTTTTTTACGGCACATGGTTCAATCTGGATATCCGCTCGGTGCTGCAGATCATTATGTAAGTGAGGCGTTATACCTTAATGACCCAGACGGCAATGGGATTGAAGTGTACCGGGACCGCCCTTCTTCAGATTGGAATTGGAAAAACGGTTTAGTCGAGATGGCAACCGAAGAGCTGGATGGCAATGGAATCCTCGCAGAGAGTGATGAGGAATGGAGCGGTTTACCAGCAGGGACGCTCATGGGTCACATTCATTTGCATGTCAACAATTTGCAAAAAGCTGAGGAGTTCTATACAAAAGGACTTGGTTTTGAGGTAGTGAGTTACTATCCACAAGCTGCATTCCTATCAACAGGAAAATATCATCATCATATTGCTATCAATACCTGGCAGGGAGAGGGAGCTGCAATTCCTCCAGAAAATAGCCTCGGATTAAAATGGTACTCCCTCGTTTTCCCGGATGAAACTGTTAGAGAACGAGCAGTCAATCAGCTGAAGCAATTAGGAGCACGAATCACCGAGGAAGCTGATTTCTTTGTAACGGAAGACCCTTCAGGAAATCAAATCCGCTTAGTCATATAAAAAGGTGTCAGGTACCACTCGTGGACATTTGTCCACAGTCGGTACCTGACACCTTTTTCATTATTTTTCGGATGTATTTTTTTCTTCGTTTGCTCTTTTAATTCCTTTGCTAACATACGGTTTGGCACTTTTGGCCTTTTTAACACCAGCCTGCCAACGGGTCCAGCCTTTTTTGCCAGTTCCTCTTCCGGTTCCACTCTTTGCTTTTGAACTGCTCATTTAACCACTCCAAAATAATTGTACGTTCAACTAATATCGCCGTCCGTTAATATAACACAGTTCAGGCTATTTAGCCCGAAGAATTTAGTTTGTTAATGATTGAAAAATCCTAAGGCGTATTTAATTCCTTCTTCAATATCGCTTGTTTCATATCCTGCTAAATCCTCATGGGTCACTTCTAGTTTGGTTCTTGCTAAGGAATAGCCGCTGTCTAGTTCAATATCAAGGAGTACTTCATACCCTAAAGCGGTTTGGGTTATATCGATAATGTCATATTCGCGAATCGCTGTTCCTGTTTCATATTCTAATGGTTCTAATTCAGACATGAAAAACAACACCTCCAAATGAATTCGGTCATAGCTATTATTATTTCCAAAGTTACAGATTAACCTGCGGTAATAAGATATTTTATTTTTAACAAATTCAACCTATTAAAGGGATTTCTAAAGGTTAAAAGGATTTACCAGGAAGATGGCGAATTAGAATGAGTGGTTCAATTTCCGACACGGAGGTAATGACATGAATTTGGATACATTATATATAATTGATCAAAAAGACGGATTCGGCTTGGAGCTCAGTAAACTGATGTCGATGATGAATTATACGAGGTACACGACGATTGAAGCGGTAAAGGGACTTACAGTGGAAGAGTTAGACTTCCTCTTTGATGAGGAAGCAAATTCAATCGGAATGCTGCTGGCTCACTTGGCTGCAGTCGAAAAGGCGTATCAAATTATAACGTTTGAGAACCGTGATTTAAATGAGCAAGAGTTAAGCATGTTACTTCCTGCCCTAGATTTAGGAGCTCTTGGCCGAAAAACGATAAAGGGAAATACGATTGATTATTATTTGGATCAAATGGATGAAGCACGGAATACAACCATCGAAAGGTTTAAAACGCTTCCTGATGAATGGTTATATGAACAAACACCGTTTTGGCACGATCGCGATGCGAATAATTTCTTTAAATGGTTCCATGTGTTTGAAGATGAACTGAGTCATAGAGGTCAGATTCGTCTGATTAAAAAAATGCTAAATAAATGTAATGGTTGAAAAGGCCCTAGAAAATAACTGATTAAAAGGATGTGATTTCTGATGTGTTTAATCCTCTTTGCTTATCAAGTCCATCCAATCTACAAGCTTATTATGGCAGCAAACCGAGATGAGTTCCTCGGGCGGCCTACAGCCCCAGCTCATTATTGGGAAGACAAACCAGACATCCTCGCAGGCAGGGATTTAGAAAAAATGGGTACCTGGATGGGGGTAACAACGACTGGACGTTTTGCAGCGTTGACTAATTATCGGGACCCACAGGAGGTAACCGAAGGGAAACGTTCTCGAGGTGAGCTGGTGGCTGATGCTTTGAAATACAAAGACAATATCAAGGATTATATGATAAGTCTTGCAGGGAAAAAGGACCTTTATCCTGGCTTTAATCTCCTCGCTGGGGATGGAACGGACCTGTATTATTATTCAAATAAAGGACAAGGGCTTCTCAAGGTTGAGCCTGGTATATACGGTGTCAGTAACCATTTATTAAATACCTCATGGCCAAAAGTGCAAAAAGGAAAGGAAGGCATGTCCAATATCATAAACGGGGAACAAGACGAATTAGTAGAAAGTCTTCTTGGCATCCTTCAAGATACGGAACAGGCTCCTGACGAACGACTTCCAAACACAGGCGTCTCATTAGAATGGGAAAGAAGGCTTTCACCGATGTTTATAAAAAGTGACAACTACGGAACGAGGAGTTCAACCGTCATGTTGATGTCAAATCTAGAAATTCAATATGTGGAGCGGGTCTACTCGGGAGAAAGCATAAGTGATCAGCAATTTACGATTAAATGATGAAGGGTCAAAGAGAGGTTTTTTCCTCCTCTTTGATGCTTCATTTTTTCTTTATCTGGACGTATCTACCAATCAAAAACACATGAGTTGTCTATGGAAATTGTCATAACTCTGGTTTATGATAAGGGTATTTATGAAAACGATTTCGAAAAACTAAAGGAGAAGCTGGCTGTTTTGAAAATAGAAAACAACTAGACTTGAAGAGGATAAATGATGATTGAAATGATTAGAAATAGTACTAAAAAATTAAAGAATCAATTTTATGGTAGCTTTCGTACCAAGTTGATGCTGTTTTTCATCTTGGTAGCATTAATTCCTCTCCTGTTATTTGGTTATCTCTCCTATCAAAAGTCATCCACGATCGTGAATAGACAATTTAATGAATATGAAAATTTTGCTGTTTCTCAGCTTGAAAAACAATTAGAAAATACGATTAATCAGATGTTTGTCGTTTCAAACGATATCCACCAATATTTATCCGACCCTACCTTAATTGTTATTAAAGAGGAGATTCCGAGGACCTATGAGGGATTCATAGAGAAAAAGAATTTTGAAAGATTTCTTGAGGCTCATAAAACATTTAATACGAAAGGAATCTACTTAATCACGGAATCCGGTTATTACTACGGGGGAAACCATCTCAATTCTCAAAAATTATTTAAAATGCCTTTTTGGAAGGATGCAAGCAAAATTAAACAAGGTGAACGCTGGATAGGTTTTTATCAAGCAGATCACTACGATAGCAGCAAAGCTCCAGAACCAATGATTGGTCTAGTTCTGCCGATCCAGAGTCAATATGGAATTTTAAAGGGAAGTAAGTTGTTAATTGAGACCAATGCCGAAGAACTATACTCCTATATAAAATATCTTGAAAGAGATGTTCACGCTGTTGTAACCATTAAAAATGAAAAAGGGAAAGCTATTTATCGAACAAAAG
This sequence comes from Neobacillus drentensis, assembly GCF_036962125.1. Classification (GTDB taxonomy): domain Bacteria; phylum Bacillota; class Bacilli; order Bacillales; family Cytobacillaceae; genus Neobacillus; species Neobacillus drentensis_B. Next base: position 18,656 of record NZ_JBALOA010000035.1, on the reverse strand, counting down.
CACAGAGGAAGTCGCTTTCTAGTGATGTGGTCAGAGTAAAAAATATTGATGCCTACGGCTGGAAAGTTGAAATTCGTGTCCCTGAAAAATTATTCTATCAATCCTCAGAGGTTATCTTTAACTATACTTTACTAGGTATTTTCTTTTTAATTATCCTCGCGATTCTTTTAGCAATCGGTTTTTCAGCACCGCTTGCAAAGCGGATCAGAAAATTGAGAGAGTCCATGGAACTTGTGAGTGTGGGTGAACTGCAGACACAGATTCCTGTAAAAGAACACGATGAAATTGGAAAATTAACGACCAGTTTTAATCAGATGGTCCAGCAAATTAAGGAATTAATTGATGAAATCAGCGAAACGGAACGATTAAAAAGGAAAGCGGAGTTAAGGGCGTTTCATTACCAAATTAATCCTCACCTGTTGTTTAATACATTAAACTCCATTCAGTGGAAGGCAAGACTTAGTAATGCGAAGGAAGTACAGCAAATGATTTACCATCTAACCGAAGTTCTTCATGAAAATCTCAATTTTTCTGATGAATTAATCCCGTTAAAAAAAGAGTTAGCCACCATCGGACATTATCTGAAAGTGCAGGAAATCCGTTATGGACATATGTTTGACTACCAAGAAAAGGTGAATCCGGCATGCCTGGATTATTTAATCCCAAGGTTGTCACTACAGCCATTGTTTGAAAATATTTTTTTCCATGCCTTTGAAGACGGGCGGGGGAAAATTGAATTAATTATTGAGGATTATTCAGACTTTCTAGAGCTTTTCTTGAGTGATAATGGAAAAGGAATGAGTGAACAAACAGCACAAAACTTATTAAAAGAACACTTGCCGAATGACAAAGCACGAGGAATTGGCGTGTTTAATGTTGATCAGCGGTTAAAGCTTCATTTTGGGAATGAATTTGGACTAATTGTAGAATCAACACCAGGGAATGGAACCACGATTAAAATTCGCTGGCCGAAAAGGAGGATGACCAATGATCAAAGTCATAGTGGTTGATGATGAATATATCGTCCGAAAGGGATTAATGGCAACAGTAAATTGGCAGAAATACAATATGGAGGTAGTAGCGGATGCATCAAACGGCCAAAAAGGCTGGGACGTGTTTCTTGAACATTCTCCTGAAGTCGTTATCACCGATATTGTCATGCCAGAGCAGAATGGCATTGAGCTGGCCCGTAAGATTAAACAAAAAGCTCCGGACACAAAAATCCTCCTCCTCAGTTGCCATCGGGATTTTGAATATGCCAAGGAAGGCATTAAACTGGGCGCTTCTGGTTATATTTTAAAAACAGCCTTTCAAGATGATGAATTTGAAGAATATCTGAAACAATTCTCAGATGAAATAAAAGGATTAGAGGATAAACAACAAAGCTCAACTGATTCAGAGGGCTCCACATATGGGATTGATAAGAAATGGCCAGAACCGATTCAAAAAGCCGTTCAACTAATCAGGAAAGACCTTTCCGTCTCCTTCTCCTCAGTGGATGTCGCCTATAAAGTCGGCCTTAGCAGAAGTCATTTTAGCACCCTTTTTAGTAAGTCAGTAGGAGAAAGCTTCCATACCTATACGGAAAAGTTAAAGCTACATGCTGCTTGTGAATTGCTTGAAACCACTTCTCTCACTTTACAGGAAATAGGGGAGAAAGTGGGTGTGCAGGACGGTAAGTATTTTAGTAAATGGTTTAAAAAATGTACAGGGCACACCCCTTCTGACTATCGTCAAACAAAAAGGAGAATCACGTCGGACAATCTTACCCCTAATCCTTACATTTAGCAGAAAATTAAAACATTATTACTAATAAGTTAAGATAAATTTCAGTGTGTGACCGCTTTCATTAGAAGTACAATGAAAGCGGTTAATTTTTTATCTATAGAGGGGGAAATTCAGAGTGAGAAAAATCAGCATTCTAGCCATGATTCTATTATTAGTTAGTGCCTTCTCCTTAGCGGCTTGTTCGAAAAGCAGTTCTGGCGAAAAAACTTCTGGTGGATCGGGAGAAGAGAAGGATGGAAAAGGAAATGTAACACTTCGCTTTGCAACCTGGGACTCCGGTGAGGCCCTAAAGATTCAGCAGGATATTGCAAAAAAGTTTGAAGAAAAGAACCCTGGAGTCAAGGTTCAAGTGGAAGCATACGGTGATGGTTTTGACCAGAAGCTAGCCGCATCCTTTGGTGCAAAAAATCCACCAGATATGATGTATATGTGGAATTTCCCTGCCTACTACGAGTCACTCGAGCCGATGGACAAGTACCTTGAAGGCGATACAGAAATAGATATGGACGACTTTTACCAAGGCCTATTTAATTATTCCAGCATGAATGGAAAGCTTTACGGAATGCCAGCTGGATTTACAACAAGGGTTGTCTATTATAACAAGGATTTATTTGATGCAGCCAATGTTCCGTATCCAAAGGATGGCTGGACATGGGATGACTTCCACCAAATTGCCAAGAAACTATCAGACCCAAGCAAAAAACAATACGGTGTCGGAATCGTGCCGGAGCCAGATACGTATGACCTTCAAGGGTTGGTATGGAGCAATGGCGGCTCTTTCATCAGTAACGATGGAAAAGCAGTGAAGGGTTATATGAATAGCCAAGAAACAATTGATTCCATCCAACTATTAGGTGACCTGCTAAAGGATAAAAGTGCTGTGCTTGTTGGCGGGAAAAACCAACAAAGCGGTGATGATATTTTTAAAGCAGGAAAAATCGCAATGTGGGAAAGCGGTATTTGGCCTTTAGCAGGATTTAAAGAAGCTAAAGTTAATTTCGGAACGGTTGAAGTTCCGTCCTTTGGCGATAAGCCGGCAAAAGGTGTGATTGCTTCATCAGCTGTTTCAATCGCGAAGGATTCTAAACATAAAGATCTTGCTTACAAATTTGTGAAGTATTATTCCTCAGCAGAAGCGATTAAAATGCGTACCGCTGATTTACCCGTTCGAATTAGTGTAGTTAAAGAAATGAATATGGAGCAGGATCCAACGCTGAGCCCATTCTATAAAATGCTTGAACGATCTGACAATACACCAGCCTTTCTGTTAAACAGCAATTGGAATGAAATCAACCGTAACCTGTCTGCCGCCATAAATGCGGTTATGCTTGGGCAGGATGCTGAGAAACTATTAAATAAAGCCGTTCATGACTCTGAAAAGTACATGAAGAAGTAATCAGACTAAATAAATGGGGTGTTCATAATGAAATTGATACCGGCCTCTTCAACACCCTATGTGGAAATAAATAAGAAAAAGAAAATAAAGTGGGACAAGGTTGTCCCACTTCTTTTTATCTCCCCATGGGTAATCGGGTTTCTAGCTTTTACACTCGGACCATTAATATATTCTCTTTTTATCAGCTTTTATGATTGGCCGGTTGTCGGTGAAGCGACATTTATCGGTCTAGATAACTATAAGACGATGTTTATGGATGATCCGCTCTTTTGGCAATCATTATGGGTGACGGTGAAATTCGCTGCGCTATTTGTTCCATTAAACATTATTGTAGCCTTATTGTTAGCTCTTCTTTTGAATCAAAACGTAAAAGGTCACTCTTTTTTTCGAACCTTTTTCTACCTCCCATCGGTCATTTCCGGCGTAGCCCTTGCGATGATTTGGGCGTGGGTTTTCAATGGGGAATACGGTATTCTTAATTACTTTCTTTCCTTGGTTGATATCACAGGTCCTAACTGGCTGAATGAGACGGGCTGGGCATTAGTTGCGATGGTCATTGCCAGTCTTTGGGGCCAAGGGACAATGATGTTAATCTTCCTGGCGGGTTTAAAAAGTATTTCTAGTGAAATTTATGAAGCTGCATCAATAGATGGGGCGAGTAAGCTCACTCAGTTTTTCAAAATTACCTTGCCGCTTTTGACGCCAACGATTCTTTTTAATGTCATCAACACGATTATTGCTGCCTTCCAACAATTGACGTTAGCCCTGTTATTAACCGGAGGCGGGCCGCTCAATTCAACTTATTTTTATGCGATGTATGTTTATGAAAATGCCTTTAAATATTTTAAAATGGGATACTCCTCCGCAAATGCGTGGTTTATGTTTTTGATTGTTTTAGGTTTAACAATGCTTGTGTTTAAATCCTCGTCGGCCTGGGTGTACTACGAAGGAGAAGTTAAAAAGGTTAAATAGGATGGCAGCCAATCTATCGATACGAGGGGTTTTACTATGAAAACGAAAAGCAGGGTTCAAAAAACCTTTATATACGCTTTATTAATTTTTTTCTCACTGTTATTTTTGGCACCATTATTTTGGATGGTCACCACATCATTAAAATCACCTGAAGAGCTTTATCTATTCCCGCCAAAGTGGATTCCTTCCAGCCTTCACTTTGAGAATTTTAAGGAAGCATGGATTTCTCAGCCCTTCACGCAATTTTTAACGAATTCCCTAACCGTGACCATCTTGGCAACCCTTGGTCAGATTGTTTCGTCATCACTGGTAGCTTATGGGTTTGCGAGATTTACTTTTAAGGGTAGGGATTTCTTATTTATGGTCCTTCTAGCCACGATGATGATTCCGTGGGAAGTGACGATGATTCCTTTATACATGGAATTTAATTTTCTTGGCTGGATCAATACGTTGAAACCGCTGATTGTTCCTGCTTGGTTCGGTGCTCCATTTTATATCTTCTTGATGCGTCAGTTCATTATGGGTATTCCAAAAGAGCTGGATGAAGCAGCGAAAATTGATGGTGCAAGCTCGTTTCAAATTTTTTATAAAATTTATCTTCCGCTCATGAAGCCAGTGTTAATCCTCGTTGGAGTCTTCAGCATGCTGAACTGCTGGAATGATTACCTAGGGCCGCTCGTGTTTTTGAATGATCAGAGCAAATACACATTGACACTTGGACTTGCGCAATTCAAAGGGATGTTTGGTGTGGATATGGAGGGAATCATGGCAATCACCTTCTTAATCAGCATCCCGCCGCTTATTCTTTTCTTTGCCGCCCAGCGCTACATTGTCGAGGATGTTTCGAAGTCTGGGGTAAAGGGATAAGTCGATTTGGACTAGTCAGAGGGATAAGTCCCCCTGATTAGTTAGTTTCTTGAAATGGGAGAAATCTCTAGGAATTTTTAAAAAAATGAAAGGTTGAAACACTCTATGATACAGTCTTTAACATTTCTTACATTGCCTTCTGGGGTGAAACGATTTTTGGCCACTGAATCACTGTATGGGCTGAGCATTGGAATGTTTACCTTAATCTTGAATCTTCATTTAATTGAAATGGGGATCACAGAAAAGCAAATCGGACTCATCACATCGATGGGGATTTTAGTCATGGGAATCTTCGCTATACCTGTGAGCATCTTAGCTAAGAAAATGGGTCGGAAGAAGTTATTAGTGACGGGTATTGCAAGTATTGCCATTGGTTGCAGCATTTTTGCTTTTGCAGAAGGCTTTGCCTTCTTTTTTTTGGCTCAATTTGTGGTTTCCATTGGTTTTACACTAGTTGAAACAACAGAAATCCAACTGTTATTCCATTATAGCCGCTCGAAAAGGGAAGAAACCCAAGCGTATAGCTTTTTATTTGCCGTGTTTACTGCCTTTACGGGGGCGGGAACACTTATGGGCGGCCTTTTACCGCATTGGATTGAGATGACAGAGAAAGGCTACCAAAATACATTGATTGCAACTTCGATCATGTTTCTAGTATTAGCAGTTGCAAGAGGAGGACTATTACCGACTGAGGAGCGAAAAAAAGTTGTACTTCGAGAAGGTGAAAATAAGCGGAAGCTGGGACCAAAAACTTTCCTGCAAACGAACCGGAAGCATTCGAATGATCTCAAGCGAAAATTAGTGTTCTTTGCAGCCTTTGCCCTGATTACTGGTGCTACCGTATCCTGCCTCCAGCCGTATTTGAATTTATTTATTAAGTTTCGCTTCGATTTCACCAATGAGGGTGTGTCGTTGCTGCTGGCTTTAAATGGTTTGGCACTGTTTATTGGTTCTGTTTTTTCATCGGCATTGATCGAAAATTTTGGGGTGAAAAAAACTTTCTTTTATATTTACATGGTGAATATCATTCTTTGTCTTCTATTATTTTTAAATATCCAGCCTTATTTATTTTCAACACTTTTATTAGTAAGGGGCGGAGTTTTTACCATGTTAACCAATCTCGTTGACAGCTTATCAATGTCATCATTTAAGGATGAGGAACGAGATTTATATGCTGGGATGCGAGCTGTTTTCCGAAGTATTGGTTCTGCAGCGGCCGCCTTTTTAGTCGGTACCATCCTTGCTGGAAAAAACTATACTCTGCCGTTTATTTTGGCGGGACTGCTTCTTCTCCTCGGATATACGTATTTTATTTATGTCATTAGACCGAAATTCTTCGAAGCGCAGGAATTTCCGGTTAACACCCAGGATGGGATAACAAATGAATGTTGAAAGTGAGTGAGCGTATGTTTGATATAAAAAAAATCCCCTTCAGCCGTTATGGTTCGTTTATAACCATTTCGCCCAATCACCACGAGGACGGTAATTGTCCGCTTTACCTCCGCAATATCCGAAATGGTGACAATGAGTTTGGCGAGGTGTTCCGGATTGAGCTTACCTTTGAGGGAACCCCGCTGCCATATAAGGCGGAGTTAACTCCAAGTCTGCTTCGGCTTGAAGGCACAAAAGGATCTGCAGAATTTTGTATAACCGAATCCCGTGTTTTACAAATTAGAAGTCATGGAGTGGGCGTAAGACTGACTGGGATTACCGGTGCATACGATTATGCTGTTCCGGTGGAGGATGGTCGATGGGAAGTGAACCACTCTCTTCAGGAAATGAGGTATATGCTTAGTTCACTAAAAGGAGGTCTCGAAGTTGACGCACCTTTCATTGAACAGCGTTGTGACAAAATTATCGTTGACTTTATTCCAGACTCGGTCCATGGGGAGATGGAATGTGTGATTGAGGAGTTTACGACGAATTATCAGCCCCGCACCTATTTATCTTTTACAGAAGGCCACGCAAACGTTACAAAGGAATATCAATTATGGCGGAAGAAAACACTTGAGACACCTGAAGAATATCAAAGAGGAAAAGAAATGGCCTCTTATATCACGTGGTCCTGTGTTGTTCCACCTGAAGGAATACTTATTAGACCTGCAATGTATATGTCGAAGAACTGGATGACAAATATTTGGAGCTGGGATCACTGCTTTAATGCCCTTGCCTTAGCAAAAAATAACCCCGACCTCGCATGGGACCAGTTGATGATCTTTTTTGATTTACAGGATGAATCAGGAATGCTGCCAGACTTCGTCAATAACAGGTTTGCACTTTGGAATTTTACTAAACCGCCAATTCATGGCTGGACACTAAGGCGTATGTGGGAACAAAATGATTTTGTTACCGAAGAGAGACTCCGTGAAATTTATCTGCCGCTTGTAAAATGGACCAAGTGGTGGCTGACATACCAAGACAGTGATCACGACGGAATTCCACAATACAATCACGGAAATGACAGCGGCTGGGATAATAGCACCATTTTTCATAAAGGAACTCCGGTTGAAAGCCCAGACCTATCCTCTTTCCTAGTATTGCAAATGGAGGTTCTCTCAGAAATAGCCTGTAAGCTTGGAAAAAATGATGAAGCTAGAAAATGGATGGATGAGTCGCAAAGCTTGCTTAATCGAATGATTGAACATTTTTGGAATGGACAACGATTTGTGGCAAAGCGGTCGGGCACACATGAAATCATCGAATCTGACAGTCTCGTTTTGTATGTACCTCTGATTCTGGGAAAAAGGCTCCCACCGGAAATTTTATCGAGGTTAGTAGAAGATATAAAGTTAAAGGGATTTATAACAGATTATGGATTCGCGACCGAGCTGCCTGTCAGTCCTTATTACAAGGAAGATGGTTATTGGCGCGGGCCAATTTGGGCACCAACCACCATGCTGCTCGTTGATGGTTTGCTGGCATCAGGCGAAAGGGAGACTGCGATCGAAGTGGCAGAGAAATTCTGCAGGATGGCATCCAATTCAGGCATGGCAGAAAACTATAACGCTCTAACAGGGGAAGGGCTTCGTGACCCGGCATTTACCTGGACTTCAAGTGTATTCCTAGTCCTTGGACAATTACTTGCAATCCAGCAGCATTGTTAAGAGGCCTTGAAAGAGAAGAAGAATGATAGATAGGGAGGTCGAATGATGAAAAAGTTGAAAAGATGGGAAGACATCCATACGGATGGAATAAACCGATTGGGCGCACGTGCGCACTTTACCAGTTTTCCAACGCTTGCGGCGGCAGCGACCGATAATTCTGCCAATAGCCATTACTATCAAAACCTAAATGGAACATGGAAATTCACTTTCCTTGAAGCACCGGAATATGGGCCGGATGGCTTTTTTGAGCACGATTTAGATACGAAGGATTGGGACGATATTGTCGTTCCTGGCAACTGGCAATTGCAGGGTTATGGGAAGATGCACTATTCAGATCTGTGGTATAACTTTCCGATTATACCGCCGCGGGTTCCAACTGAAAATCCGACGGGCATCTATCGTCGGGAATTTCTGTTCGATCGAAAGTTAGACAACGAGCAATTAATCCTTCGTTTTAATGGTGTTGATTCTGCTTTCGAATTGTATGTAAATGGACAATTTGCCGGATACAGTAAAGGTGCTCGGATTCAATCAGAATTCGATATTACAAAACTATGTAAACAAGGTACAAACACCTTGACTGTCCGCGTGTTCCAATGGTCCGACGGGACCTATTTAGAAGATCAGGATATGTGGTGGCTCAGTGGGATTTTCCGCGATGTTGAGCTATATGTCCGCCCAGTTTCGGGTTTATATGACTTTACCGTTGTTACAGAATTTGATCGAGAGTGGAAGGATGCGACTCTTACCGTATCGGTTGTACTGACGGAACAACGTAACCAAAGGATTACTTATCAATTAATGGATGCGGATGGCAATCAAGTTTTTATTGAGGAAAAAAAGGCAGAAGAACCTTTAAGTAAGTATATAGTCTCCCCGTTAAAATGGAGTGCCGAGCAGCCACATTTATATCACCTCTATATGACGGTTAAGGAAGATGGGAAAATCATTGAGGTGATTCACCAGCATATAGGCTTCCGCTCAATCGTCATGGCGGGGGATACCTTCCTCGTAAATGGTGTAGCCATTAAGTTCAAGGGTGTGAATCGACATGACTACAACCCAAGAACAGGGAGGGTTGTCACGAGAGAGGAAATTGAACGCGATATTGTGACCATGAAGCAGAATAATATCAATGCCATAAGGACGGCTCACTATCCGAATGCGTCATATCTATATGATCTTTGTGATCAATACGGGATGTATGTAATTGATGAGACCGATTTAGAATGTCATGGGTTTGAATTGACAGGAAAGTACGATTGGATTAGTAATGACCCAGAATGGGAGACCGCCTATGTTTCAAGGCTGGAGCGAATGATTGAACGTGATAAAAATCATCCGTGTATTATCATGTGGTCACTTGGAAATGAATCAGCTTTTGGAGATAATTTCCGAGCCATGGCTAAGCGTGCAAAAGAAATGGATCCGACGCGTCTTGTTCATTATGAAGGAGATTCTGAAGCGGAAGTGACAGATGTTTACAGCACAATGTATACATGGCTGGACCATAAGGAAAGAAAGACGATGTATCAAGTCATTGCCCATTCAAAAAAACCACATATCCTCTGTGAATACGCGCATGCGATGGGAAATGGCCCTGGGAATCTAAAGGAATATCAAGATTTATTTTATCAACATGATAAACTTCAAGGCGGATTTGTCTGGGAGTGGTTCGATCATGGGATTGAAACGCTGGCAGAAGATGGTACGGTTTACTATCGATATGGCGGTGATTTTGGTGATGATCCGACGAACGGAAACTTCTGTATCGATGGATTAATTATGCCAGATGGGACTCCGTCTCCAAGTCTATCTGAATATAAAAAGGTGATTGAACCAGTACAAACTGAATGTGTGGATATCGAGAAGGGTCTCTTCCGACTTATTAATCGATATGATTTCCTATCATTGGATCATTTGAATTTAACCTGTTCTTTATTTGAAGATGATCGATTGATTGAAACCTTTGAGGTTGATCTTCCGAAGCTGACTGGACGGGAAACAGCAGAGATTCAGATCCCCGTTGGACAGGAGATTGAAAAAATTAGTGGTGCCAATTATTATTTTGTCTTTTCTTATAAATTAAATCAGGATACAGCTTGGGCGGAGAAAGGACATGAATTAGCCAATGCTTCCTTTGTAGTTTCAGGACGGCCAAAATTACCGAAAGTGCATGGTGAAGGTGAGCTCCTCGTTAAAAAGGAGGGAGCATTATTAAATGTTAGTGGCACTGATTTTTCCGTGACCTTTGATTGTGTCAAAGGAACACTAAAACAAGTAACCCGGAATGGGAAGAAACAAATAGAAAAAGGTCCGCAGTTTACCTTCTGGCGCGCACCGATTGACAATGATATGTACTTGCTTACTGATTATAAAATGAAGTATTTCATGCATCTTGGACATGAAATCGTTGAGGATATTCATTATCAGCTGAAAGATGGCATATTTGACTGGCAGACAAAGGCACTGTATGGCACAACAAACAGTTCTTGGCACTATCAAATCGAATATCAATACAGGATCTATTCGGACGGTGATATTCTGTGCAGGATCAATGGAATTGCTTCCGGTATGAAAGAGAACGCTCCATTGATGGTGCCGCGCCTCGGATTGGAGCTGCAGCTTAGTAATGATTTTGTTCATACGCAGTGGCGCGGGAGAGGCCCAGGAGAAAATTATTCTGATTCAAAACAAGCGAACCATTTAGGTGTGTACACCAAAACGGTGGATGAGCTGTTTACTAATTATGTAAAGCCGCAAGAAAATGGTAACCGATCGGATTGTGACTGGATCAGTTTAACTGATTTGGATGAGAACGGACTCATTTTTATAACGGATGAAACCTTTAACTTTAGTGCATCACACTATGAAGTAGGAGACTTAGAAAAGGCTAAGCATACCATCAATCTGAAGCCGAGGGACTACGTAGTCCTGCATATCGACTACAAACAAAACGGCCTCGGCAGCAACTCATGCGGCCAAGACCAACTAGAAAAATACCGTTGTAAATTCGAAGACTTTACCCTAGAATTCCGAATCACCACCTTCAACCCCAAACAAACCAAAGCCGTCCAGCTTGGAAGGGAACAGTGTTAGGGTGACAGGTACCGCCCGTGGACAATATAAAGCATTGTCCATATGGGGTGGACGGTAGCGTTACTAAGGGTTCATCTCAATAAAAAGGCGAGGAGCATGGCTCTTCGCTTTTTTAATATAAGATAAGGAGTTTTTTACAAGGGCTTGTGCTTTTCTTTGTTATGAATGTGAGTGTATCTGGAGTTTATCCATTTTTCGGTATAAGGTGCGAATTCTTATTCCTAAATCCTTGGCTGCTTTTTGTTTGCCTGTATAGGTATGACCATAATGGTTTAACTTTTTGATAATGACGTCTCTTTCAGCTCCCTCCAGTGAGGTCACTTGGACGGATTTTAATTCCTGAATACAACGTTGATTCGTTAACAAATAGTGAGGCAGGGAATGAATCGATAATTTTGGTCCAGTTTCTATATTCATACTGTATTCAATCATGTTTTCCAGTTCTCGTAAATTTCCTGGCCAGTGGTAGGAAGATAACAAGGACAAATACTCATCCGTGTAGGAGTTAATTAACTTACCTGTTCGCTCCTGTAATTTTTCGATAAAGTTCAGGATCAATAACTCTAAATCCTCCATTCTTTCCCTTAATGGCGGCACAGTTATTGGGATGACGTTCAATCGATAAAAAAGATCTGAACGAAATGATTTTTCATTTATTAATTCATCAAAGGCCTGATTTGTTGCAGCAATTAAGCGGACTTTAACTTTTTTTGCTGTTGTTCCTCCGACACGCCTGATAAATCCATCCTGTAATACCTTCAAAAGTTTGGGTTGTAAATGGAGTGGCAAATCGGCAATTTCATCTAAAAACAAGATTCCATTATCCGCTAATTCGAAGTAGCCGGTTTTTCCTTGTCTTCTTGCATTGGTAAAAGCCCCTTCTTCATATCCGAATAATTCACTTTCAAATAAATTCTCTGGAATGGCAGCACAGTTTAATTCGACAAATCATTTGGGCAAAGGTTTCGGTGATTATCGTTATGACCTGGAGATGGACAGGCTATAATATGGTCATCTTTTTAGCCGGCTTACAGAATATCCCCGGAGAGCTCTATGAAGCTGCTAGTATAGACGGGGCTAGTAAGGTCAGGCAGTTTTTTATGATTACCATCCCGTTATTAAGGCCTGTTTTCATTTTTACAGTAGTTATGTCGACAATCGGAACACTGCAGCTATTAGATGAACCATTTATTTTGACACATGGAGGTCCAAATAGTGCAACAATGACGATTACACTCTATTTATATGAGCAAGGCTTTAAATTTTTTGATTTTGGATATGCATCAGCTATTGCTTATGTACTGGTGCTGATTACTGCGCTAGTTTCTTGGATCCAGATGAAATTGGTAGGTGATATCGAAGAATGATAACCACAAAAAAGCTTTCATCAAAAATATGGATCTATTGTTTATTGATCTTGGGAGTTACCTTTCGATCGGCCCCTTTTATTGGATGATTATTGGCTCTACCCATCCCTCAGGAGAGATTTTTCATCTGCCGCCTAAGCTTCTTCCTGGCGGCTATTTAGCCAAGAACTTTCAGTCACTAAGGGAGTCATTAGGCATCGCTAAAATATTTTGGAACTCCATCTTTATTGCCATTGTGTATACTCTGGTCAGCACTTTTATTTGTGCAATGGCTGGGTACGCTTTTGCAAAATTTCGCTTTAAGGGTAGGAACTTCTTCTTTTTTATTATTTTATTTTCCTTAATGATTCCATTATTTGAATTGATGGTTTCCTTCAATTGGTTAAATACTTATCAGGCGATTATTTTACCAAGTCTGGCATCCCCTTTTGCTATTTATTTAATGAGACAAAATATGCAGGCGGTACCTGATTCGATTATTGAGGCTTTTGTCCACGAGCGGTACCTGACACCGTTTTTGACACCGTTTTGTTTCTGAAATAATTTATATCTAGTGATGAAATAAGAAAATGATAATGAATTCAAGGGTAGTCCTCTTGAAAGCGCTACCAATAATACTGATAAATCACAAGTTTCAGAAATATTTTAATAAATAGAATAATATACTAGACGAAATAGATTAATTGTACTAAAATAATATTTATTAATTAGTTTAGGCATTTAACATAATTGTTTTTTGTTAGATAATCTAACAATCTACGTTGTGTTATGTCAGAAAAATCAGACAAATGAAAAGGGGTCCAGAGATATGAATAAGAAGAATTGGGCAAAAATGTTTATGGCTTCCACCTTATTAGCAGGTGTCCTAGCTGGTTGTTCAGGAGCAAAAGAAAATTCAGCCAGTGAAAGTAAAACTATTAAAGTTGGTGTAAACCTAGAGTTATCCGGTGGAGTTGCTTCCTACGGGGAGTCGCTTGAAAACGGAATCGATATAGCAGTTGATGAGATTAATAAAAAGGGTGGAGTAAAAGGCAAAAAGCTTGAAATTATTAAAGTAGATAACAAATCTGAAGCTTCAGAAGCAACAAATGGTGCGATTAAGCTAACAAGTCAAGACAAAGTAACAGCAATTATTGGGGCGGCGACTAGTGGGGATACGGTGGCACAGGCTCAAATTGCTAATGATACAAAAACTATTCTATTAACTCCTTCAGGAACAAGTCCAAATGTAACAGTGGCGGATAATGGAAAACTTAACGAATACGTTTTCCGTACTTCCTTTATTGATCCATTCCAAGGAATTGTTGCTGCGAACTTCGCAGCGAATAAATTAAACTTAAAAAATGCTGCAATTTTTGCAGATAGTGCCAGTGATTATGCGAAGGGGTTAGCAGCCTCATTTAAAGAAACGTATGAAAAAGACGGCGGCAAAGTTGTTTCCGAAGAAGCTTATGTTGGGAAGGATACGGATTTCCGTGCAACTCTAACTCGAATTAAGTCAAAAAATCCAGAATTCATCTTTATTCCTGGATACTATGAAGAAGTTGGTTTAATTGTTAAACAAGCCCGTGAATTGGGAATCACTGTTCCGTTAATGGGTGCAGATGGATGGGATTCACCGAAGTTAGTCGAATTAGCAGGAGCGGATGCGTTAAATAATACATTTATCACAAACCATTACACATCTGAAGATCCAGATAAAAACATCCAGAAGTTTGTAACGACATATAAAGAAAAGTACAATAACGAATCTCCTAATGCGTTTAACGCACTTGGCTATGATACTGTTTATCTATTAGCTGATGCAATCGAACGTGCGGGTGGTACAGATACAGCTAAGATTAAAGAGGCACTAGAGAATACAAAGGACCTGTCTCGTATTACAGGTGTGATCACTATTGATAAAAACCACAATCCAATTAAATCAGCAACTGTATTAGAATATAAAGATGGTAAACAAGTATTTAACACAAAAGTTAATCCTTAAAAAATGCAAAAAGTGAAATGGAAGGACCTCCTTCTATTTCACTTTTTTTTGTGCTGGTGAAAGGATGGATATTTTCACCATATCAATAACGCTCTTGAAGTCTTGACAATAAAAATAGAATTTATTATTCTTAGACAGTAGTAACTTAATAATTAACTTCGTATAACTCCAATGATATGGTTTGGAGGTCTCTACCAGGAACCTATAAATTCCTGATTACGAAGA
>NZ_JBALOA010000035.1:0-3843 GCF_036962125.1 Neobacillus drentensis | reverse complement strand
TCTTCGTAATCAGGAATTTTTTTTTTTTATTAAAACTAGGAGGTAATATCGGATGAATTTTGCAACTTTACCGAAAATTGAACTTCACTGCCATTTAGATGGTAGTCTTAGACCAGAAACTATCTTGGATATCGCCAAGAGCGAAGGAATTCGCTTACCTTCGATGGATAAGGAAGAAATTCAAAGAGAGCTCATCGCTCCATTAGAGTGTGAATCCCTTGATGAATATTTAGAGAAATTTGCTATCCCTAATTTAGTTATGCAATCAAAGGAAAACCTTAGAAGGATTACCTTTGAACTTTTTGAGGACGCGGCCCGTGAAAATGTGAAATACATGGAAGTGCGATTTGCTCCCTTGTTACACACGGCAGGTGGATTAGAAGTTGACGAAATCATTCAAAGTGTCCTAGAGGGATTGAAGGATGCAGAAGAGCAGTATGATATAAAAGGAAACTTGATCCTCTCCTGTATGAGAACAATGTCAGCAGAGCGAGCGTTTGAAGTGGTCGAGAAAGGGAAGAAATTCCTTGGCAAAGGAGTAGTCGCCATTGACCTTTGCGCATCAGAAGAGGAAGGTTTTAGCGGGAGATTCGTAGAACCAATCGCCTTAGCAAGAGAATATGGATATCGAGTGACGATTCATGCAGGTGAAGCTGGGGTAGGTAAAAACGTTTTAGAAGCTGTTGAACTTTTGGGTGCAGAGAGAATTGGCCACGGTGTATTTATAAAAGACTGTGATGAGGCATATAACATCGTGAAAGAAAAAAATGTCGTGCTTGAGATGTGCCCGACAAGTAATGTGCAAACCAAAGCAGTGAACCAGTTCAGTGAACATCCCATCCATCAATTCCATAGCGATGGAATCAAAGTAACGATTAACACAGACAATCGGACCGTCTCTGATACAACGATGGCAAATGAATGTAATATCGTATTTAACGAATTCAATATAAGTGAAGAGGACTATAAACAAATTTACAACAACAGCGTCGAAGCAAGCTTTGCAGACGCCGAAACAAAGGAAATCCTAAAGAAATACCTCTCTTAATAGAGTAGAAGAAGGATAGAAATAAAAGATAAGGTGTCAGGTACCATGTGAAATTTTCACATGGTACCTGACACCTTTTTCTATGAAAAATTTGATATACAAGCACCAATGTTTTTGGTTCATCTTTTATGTATGGTATGGCCAAACCTATTCTTAAGCTAACGTTAAGATTAAGATGCTAGATTGGATTTACTAGAGTGACTGAATTCACGAGATATCAGTCTAAAAAGGGGTTAATGCCATGAATATTTTATTAGCGGAAGATGATATCCGGCTCGGGGAATTGATCGTTTATATGCTAAAAAAGAAGGGCAACTACCAAGTTGAGTGGGTTACAGATGGAGAAGATGCATTCTATTACGCTACCTCGGTCCACTATGATGTCATCATTATGGACTGGATGATGCCGAATGGAACGGGTGTGGAAGTGTGCGCGCGATTACGGAAACATGGTTATTCTGGCGCAATCCTGATGTTAACTGCCAAAGATACGGTGGGGGACCGAATTGAAGGATTAGATTCCGGTGCTGATGATTATTTAGTTAAGCCGTTTGAAATTGATGAACTCTTAGCTAGGCTGCGGGCACTTTCTCGTCGTAATTATGCACCGATTTTAGAGGAAGAGATCCAAATTCATGAAATGGTTCTAAATCGGAAGAGTCATAGTGTTGGTCTGGGCAGCAGTGAAATTCAACTTAGCCCTCGTGAATTCCAGTTATTAGATTTAATGATAAAAAATAAGGGGCAGGTATTGCCGCGCGAGATGATTTTAGAGCGCATTTGGGGCTTCGATTCAGAGGTTGCTCCAAAAACTATTGACGCCACTGTCAAATTAATTCGAAAGAAACTGAAAGTGATTGGAAAACAAGAGTTGCTTCAAAGCATCAGAGGGGTAGGTTATAAGTTTGGAAACTAACCTTCGCGCATGGATCCGGAACCTTACCAATCGTGGGGAAAAAGATATCTTTAAGAGTACACAAGGCCGGTTGACCCGAATGTATAGTGGACTGCTCATGCTTTTTCTCGTCTTATTTATTTCAATCGTTTATACCATTCTTTATGTTGTTATATTAAACAATCAAGAACGAGAACTTCAATCATTAGTGAACCAAGAAGCAAGCTTCATTGAGAGTTATTTACTGAAAAGTGATCAAAATAACCTGCAGGGAATGGATGACCAAGAGGTGGTATTTACGGGAGTAAATCAGTTCTTTTATTATGTAGAAAATTCTAATGGGGAACTACTAATGGGCAATGAATCGAATCGCCGCTTACGTCCTGAATTATTACGACAGATCAATGAACCATTTCAAAATGAAAGCAAAGTTAAAAAGGTAACTTTACATGACCAGGGGGTTTCAAAGGGAAGGGGAATGAAGGAGGAGTTTCACCCGCGTGGGGCATCTCAGGATATTCGACTCATGATTGCCAGCCGGGTAATTTACGAAAAGGGTCAATTCATCGGAAAGTTGTACGTTGGAAAGGATATTACGTTAACATATCAGCTATTCCATTCGTTATTGATAATCCTTATTATCATTGGTCTTGTCTTTTTAGGAATTGCCATTTATATGAGTATGGTTATGTCTAAAAGAGCAATGATTCCAATTAGCAGCGTCTTTACAAGGCAGCACGAATTTGTGGCTGACGCCTCCCATGAATTACGGACTCCATTAAGTGTCTTGTTGTCATCGATTGATGCTGTGGAAATGACGATTAATCCTCCTAAAAGTGATATGGTAGAGAAATTACTTACTAATATGCGTCAAGAAGTGAAGCGGATGACCCATCTGGTAAGTGATCTATTAACATTAGCTCGTTCCGACTCCAATACCAATCAACTTAGCATAGAGACCTTTGACTTTTGTCCCAAAGCCAAAACAGCAATTGAAGCCGTTCGGCCGCTTGCGGTGGCCAAACAAATCACGCTTCATTTAAATTCACCTGCTTCGCTGCTCATCGTTGGAGATCCGCAACGGCTATCACAGCTTTTATATATTCTTTTAGATAATGCAATAAAATACACACCACAAGGCGGGGAAGTGGAGCTTTCTCTACAAAATGCAGGGCAACAGTTAAGGATCTCTGTCCAAGACACAGGAATCGGGATTAAGCCAGAGGATTATCAGCGTATTTTCGAACGTTTTTACAGGTCTGATAAATCTCGCTCCCGGCAAATGGGCGGACATGGTTTAGGGCTTTCCATAGCCAAATGGATTGTTGAAACACACCAGGGGACAATCAAAGTTACCAGTGAACTTGGAAAAGGAAGTACTTTTAAGATTTCTATCCCGATAGAAAAAAAGTAATAAATTATGGCGAATAGTGCCTGATACTATCCGCCATATTGTGGGTTTTTTACATCAAAACACAGTCGTCACGCTCAGTAGATTCAGATAACGCCGACCTTGTGTTGTGAGATTCAGGCAAGTATAGAATAGCTTATGAAATGCATTTCAGGTCAAGTGGTTAAAAAAAATAATAGAATAATAGTTGACTTAATTTAAATATGATAGTAAGATAGTAAATCTGATGAGGGCATTCTAATAGAGAATAAAATGTTCCTAAGAAAATCCCTTCACCAGTTGACAATTGAGACTGTTGCTGATATGCTAGTAATCTCGTTTGTTCGAAAAAACATTATTTTAAAATAATGTTTGACTTTCTGGGGACGAGATGATAAGATATAAGCCTGTCACAAAAAAATAGTTCTTTGAAAACTAAACAAAGCAGAAACGTCAACAATATTTTTATTAGTGAATCTTTCGTAAGAAAGTGAAACTAAGCCAACGTAA
>NZ_JBALOA010000034.1:84707-85105 GCF_036962125.1 Neobacillus drentensis | reverse complement strand
TATCGGTTACTTCATTTACCTCTGGTAGTCCTGGCGCTGTTGCATCTCTTACCACTACTGTGGTTATTTCACTTACATTCCCAGCCTTATCCGTAGCTACGATGACCAACTCAGTCCCTGCCTTTTGCACATCAATGGTCATTTTATATTGACCATCTTCCCCGGCAGTTCCGGTACCAATCACCGAACCATTTACTTTCACTTCTACTTTTGATCCAGCTTCTACTTGACCAGTAACAGCTGTATCCTTATCAGTTACTTCATTTACTCCAGGCTTTGCAGGCGAGGTTATGTCTTTCACAACTACTGTAGTAGTTTCACTTACATTTCCAGCACTATCAGTTACAACGACTTCTAAATTGGTCCCTGCCTTTTGCAAGTCAAAAGTGACCTTAAAT
>NZ_JBALOA010000034.1:0-84697 GCF_036962125.1 Neobacillus drentensis | reverse complement strand
TTCCAGCACCAATCACTGAATCATTTACCTTCACTTCTACTTTGGATCCAGCCTCCGCTAGACCTGTAACAGAAGTATCCTTGTCCGTTACTTCATTAGCAACTGGTTTCTCTGGGCTAGTAATGTCTTTTACTACTACTTTTGTAGTTTTGCTTACATTTCCAGCCTGATCTATAGCAATGATGGCTATTTCAGTTCCTGCTTTTTGAACTGGTATGGTAACACTATATTGACCACTCTCCCCTACCGTTCCGGTTCCGATAATAACATCATTGACTTTCACATCTAGCTTGGACCCCGGTTCTGCATTTCCAGTAATTATTGTATCTTTGTCTGTTACATCATTGATCACTGGATTGCCAGGCGCAGTCACGTCCTTAACTACTACTCTAGTAGCTTCACCAGGATTCCCATACATATCAACAGCATGTACACTAATTTCCGTACCTGCATTTTGCTTATTTATAGCAATAGTAAATGAACCATCTTCAGCTACTTGAGCCCATCCAATCGATGATCCATACGCTTTGGCAACCACGGTAGCATTTGGCTCTGCCTTTCCGTTGATAACGAGTTGATTATCTCCGATTGGATTTACTTCCGGTGCTAACGGCGCTATATTGTCTACAACAGTGACCCGACGATAGACTGCCGCGTGATTTCCCGCCTGATCTGTAACGGTATAGACCAGATCATAATTTCCCGGTTTGTGTATATTGACGGATCCTTCAACTTTCATCAGCGAAGTGATGTTCCCATCGACATTATCCCAGGCTTCTACTCCGTCAACAGGATCAAAAGATGTATCCAATCCAATCGTTTGATCTTTAACACCCGAAATAATTGGTTTTGTATCATCGGCAACATTAATGATGACTTTATAAAACTTAGTCGATAGGTTACTAGACGTTACTTTTAAAATAAAGCTATTTTCACCCTGCACAAGGTTTTTTAATCCATTTCCCTCAATTGTGGCTTTACTATCTTCCGTTTCTCCATTTACCCATACACTGGTAACATGGCTTGGTAGATAGGTAGAATAGGTATCTATTCCAGCGGAGAATTCAGGTGTTAATGAATAACGAGTAGCTCCATCGGTTACCGAGATGGTAGCCAGATTCGCGTTAGATGGATCACTGATATAAAAAACCTTCTCTTTTGCAGCAGTGACTTCGTTCCCTGCTAAATCGATCACATTGGTTAACAGACCGTTAACTATCCCTTTTTGCCCTTCTTTTACTTCATAGTACAACTCATACTCTTTCCCATTGCTTCCTTGTACTTCACTCATTACATACTCTTCATGATTGACTCCACCAGATAAAGTGATTTTTACGCCTGGTTTCACTGGTTCAGTGAAGGAGGCAGTAATATGTGCATAGTCCCCTACTTCGTATTCCTTATCTTCAGGCTCGAGTGAAGAAAGAGCAGGGTATACTCCATCTGCTTGAAAAATATTTAATTTATTATATACATCGCTATTATATACACCATAAGGATTGCCAACTAAATCCTCTACATTTCTTATCTGTGCGCTAACGAAGCCAAGGTCACCTTCTTTAACCAAATAACTATATTCATATACAGTAGAATTTGAACCTTCCACCTCTTGCATGGAGAGATCTCGTATATCTACATCACCATATAATGAGAGCATAAAGTCAGGTTTTACCGGCTCATCAAAAACGGCTCTAATTACCACTTTGTCTCCCAGTTTCGCAGCAGTGAGCGATGGAGAAAGACTACTAATAGTTGGTCTAATGCCGTCAATCTCAAACAGGTTCTTACTCACATATTCCTGTGACAGCTTGTTATTGAGATCGTAGACTTCTGTAATATGTGCATTCATTTTCCCTGTATAACCTTCTGGAACTATATAGTTATACATATATTGCATCCCATTGCTTCCGGCGGTTTGATTCATATAAACCGGGGCCATGTTATCCGCACCGTCAAAGGAAATCTTCACGCCACTTTTGACACTTTCCGAAAAATTTGCCGTAATCGTAACCGTATCCCCAATTTTGGCTTTATTTTCCGAAGAAGTAATCGAGCTAATCGGAGCAAGTCTGTTTTGTTTCAAAAAGACATTTTCGTCGGTGAAACGATTAAAAATTTGACCATTAACCGTTTCTACATTCGTTAATGTGGCATCGACCGGCCCCTCTTTATAATTATAAGGAACAGTGTACGTGAACATATACTTTGTACCGTTACTGCCCGCTACCTCGGTCATCTTAGTTGCAGATAAGGTAGTGGCCCCACTTAACGATAATTTAAAATCAGGCTTCACGCCTTCATTAAACGTAGCGGTTAACGTCACTTTTTCCCCAGAACTAGTCACCGTTTTAGATGACTTGATGGACTGAACAGGTATGATACTAAATAAACCATCCGCTTGAAGATTATTCCCAAATGGATCTTCAACACCAGAAATAGAGAGATTTACTTTACCTATTTCAGTGGCGTTAGGTATATACCGATACTCAAAATCTCCATTTGGTAAGGGAGTCATTTCTGCATCGACAAGCGATATCCCGCCAGAAAAGGTGATGGTTGGATGGCTAATGTTGTAGAAATTTCCTTTTGATAAAGTAATGATAATTTCATCATTTGGTTTATATGTTTTTTTATTAATTCTTAACTGCGGTTTTATTAATTCATCCTTTGTGTAAAACTTTCCATCCGTCGTTAGGATGACACCATTCTTTTTATATCCTTTTGTACTTTGTAATCCAGCAGAAATAGATTGGACATCCTTCCAGCCGCTAACATTTAACTCCCCATGGTCATTCTTACCGACGGCTACGACGGTTCCGTCACTTCTTAAACCGACTGTATGGTCCGCACCAGCTGCGATCGCAATAATATTTCTCCAACCGCTAACATTCGTCTGGCCATATTGGTTAAGGCCAGTTGCCACAACGGTTCCATCGCTCTTCAAGCCTACCGTGTGATACCCACCCGTAGCGACAGCCGTAATATCCTTCCAGGAGTCCACATCTGTTCCATAACTATAGGGTCCTACAGCAACAACTGTGCCATCTTTTTTTAATCCAATGGTGTGAAAATTACCTGCTGAAATCGCCGTAATATCCTTCCAGTCATTTACGTTTAATTGTCCGTAATCATTATTACCAACCGCTACGACGGTACCGTCCTTTTTTAGACCAACGGAGTGCTGAAGCCCAGCTGAAATAGCCGTAATATTACTCCAACTACTTACATTCAGTTGTCCATAATCATAGGTACCAGAAGCAACGACAGTGCCATCTTTTTTTAAACCTAATATATGATAAAAACGTGCTGAGATGGATTCGATATTTTGCCATTGGCTAATATCATTTTCATCAATAATTCCAAACTGACCCGTACCAATTAGCGTTCCATCGCTTTTCAAACCAAATGTAGTGTTCTGATTCTCAATGACAGAATTTACATCCTTCCAGCCATTTAAATGGACGGTTTCGGTACCATTATCACCAGTTGAAATAATCGTTCCATCGCTTTTTAAACCGATCGTATTCCCGTCACCCGCATCAATGGCAACAATATTTTTCCAATCACCTACATTCGTCCTTCCGATAGAAGAATCACCAACCGCTACCACAGTCCCATCATTTTTTAATCCCACTACATGTCCATAGGCTGATGATATTTCTACAATCTTATTCCATGAACTTGCATCCCCTTTACTATACGCCCCCCAACCAGTCGTCACGACGGTTCCATCGGCTCTCAAGCCAAACGTATCATATGCACTCGCAGTAACTGCAACAATATTGTTCCAACCACTAACATTTAATTGTCCATTATAATTGTAGCCAACGGCTATGACTGTCCCATCACTTTTTATCCCAAAAGTGGCTGAAGAACCTGCCTCAATCGCAATAATATCCTTCCAGTCACCTACATTGGTTTGTCCACTATCGTTGTAGCCAAACGCTACTACAGTACCATCGCTTTTCAAGCCAACGATATGATTCGTACCTACAGCAATAGACACGATATTCGTCCACTCACTAAGATCTTTTTGTCCTGGCTGCTTGGCCCCATAGGACCCAACCGCTACCACGGTTCCATCACCTTTTAAGCCAACTGTCGATTGTCCCCCTGCTGCAACAGCGATGATATTCTTCCAGTCACCTACATTGGTTTCTCCATAATAATTCGTTCCAATGGAATCAACCGTTCCATCATCATTTAAAATAACAGTATGACTACCTCCCACAGCTATTTTATTTTCAAACTTTTTAAAGTCCTCTCGGGTTAAAAGGCCCTCAGCATTGGCCCCCTTCATATCAAGAACTTCTGGAAGCCATGATAAAGGTAAAATATTCACTAGCATACTGAACAGTAGTACCAAACTAATAACTTTTAAATATTTCTTCATAATCAAATCCCCAGTAATTATATTTTTAAAGTTACTAAACTAACTTTCATTTCAAAAAAAATACTATCATACTTCATTCATTCATCCTATTAAATATTTCTACCATCTAAATAGTTTGATATCATGAGTTTTTACCTAAAGAAGAAAGCGCTCCATAAACGGCAAAAAACCTGAGTGTCATCTCGTAAACCTTGTAAATAGAATGAATATAGAAAATTATCAAAAAAGGAACTCATAGAAGTGACTGAACTTGGATTTGTGCCAGGCCTCTGTTTATTACAGTTAGCAAAATTCCCCTTTGTAAATATAGTTTATGATAAATTGAAATCCCCTCCACATGACGTAAAGGGGATTTAAGAGTCGAAGTGAGACATACATTTTCATAATTAGCCATGAAACCAGCCAGTTTTTACATTTACGTAAACTAAATACCGAAATTCTCCATCCACCTTATATCCTATCAATCTTCGACAAATCTCAGGGCGTGATAGATACAGAAGAATACCCTAGAAGTCTCTGCACCTTAGCATAGTTTTTTCCCTTCTTTTTCCCTTCTATCGCAATAAAATCGCATATCACAATTTCGGCAGTGCTGCTTAGGCCTTTTGGCAACATGATAATCTCTTTTTTCTATTTTACGAACGGTCCTATCAAATTCATCAATGGTCTCGCTGGTATGAATCGCACTTTTTTCAAAAGTTAAATAAGGGCTTGATTCGGTTTCACCTGTATAATATAAATGCATTTTCGTTACTTTCTTCTGTACCTGTTCCTCTACAAGATGGGCATAAATTTCGAGCTGGTTTTGATATTGTCTTAGTCTCTCACTATCCATTGCAGGTTTCTTCTCTGATTTAAAGTCGATAATTTCGTACGAACCATTTTCCTCTTTGATTAAATCCACATTTCCACTAAGTATATAATGTTCCTTAACGAGAGACAGCTTAACCTCCGCTCCTTTTACCTTGTCCCATTGGTCATTACTGCTCATAACATACCTTTGAACCTGCTGCAGTGCTGCTCTTTTGGCCTGTTCCTTTAGATACACTCGCTCCCGGCTACTAAGATAGTGATAATTGGTTTCAAACCAACTCTCAATAGTTTCCGTTGTCATTTCAGAGGCCTTGCCATTAAGAATTGCCTGATGTATATCTTCAATCGTTTGATGAACAACCGTTCCAAAGATTTGTGCTGCCTGCCGTACAGGGGCAAAGCCAAACTCCTTAAAGAATTTGTATTGCAATGGGCAAGTGTTATAAACGTTAATATGTGAAGTAAAAGAATAGCTTTCTTTTAAATTAACACTTTTGACAGTCTCATATTCTATTTCAGTGATAGGGACCTTTCTCCAATTAGGTACCTTAGAATATAAGAATTGAAACGATTCTGAAGGGCAACTTTTTCTCCCGATGTTTTCCTGTCCAGTAAGGACTAATAAATTTTGAGCCCTAGAAAAAGCTGTATAGTACAGCCGCCAAAAATCATAATAGGGAATTCGGTGCTGCGGCTCAAAGGATTTCTTTGTGTTAAATTCTGTTTCAAGAAGCCGCTCACTGTTGGAATTTCTTCTCCATGGTTCATTCTCGAGCGATCCAACTAAAACAATAGGAAACTCTAGACCCTTCGATTGATGAATAGTTAAAAATGACACACAACCGCTTGGTGCATATTCCGATTCATCCTCATATTCCGTAATGCCTCCCTCATCGAGAAATAGGATATACTGGTTCCAAAAAAATCTAAGCCAATAATCCAACTTCCCTGGAATAATAACATCCATACGAAATAAGTACTCAAACTTCACAATAAATTGGGAGAATATCGATAAGTTTCTACTAGCTCTACTGTCTCTTACTGATCCGCTCCCCCCCTCTAAAAACCTGCTGAACATTGGGAATTGGAGTAGTTCATAAAACAATTCCGAAAATCCGTAGTTTAGATTCTCTTGAAGATTTTGATGTACTTTCGCTTTTTGGTCTGCCCAAATTTTAAACTCTTCATTTTCTGGAGAGTTCAATGCTTTTTCAAAATCTGCCTGACATTGATCATAAAAATCCCATGCACTTAGCCATTTTCCTGGGTCCCACTGTCTTGATGTTCTGGTTTGGGGAAAAAGAAACATATATGCTCCCAGAATCAACTTAATTTCTTCCCTCTTAAAAAACATATTGGAACGTGGAGAATAGACAGGTATTCCCTTCGTTTCTAAAAAGTCAGAGAGCTCAACTACCGCCTGTTTCTTCAAAGAGGAAAAAAGAAAGGCAACTTGATTCCAATCTGTAATCGATTGATTATTTTTCAGAGTCATCAGAAAATTATATACCTGATGATGCCAGTCTTTGTATTCGCTAGAACCCACCACTTTTACAACAGATGGAATACGATCATACGATTTATCTTCAGGAGGATTAATTTCTTTATCATATCGGAAAGATTGATCCTTTTCCCTCCAGGCCAACCCATTCATCCACTGATTGTAAAATTGGATAATTCCCGGGTGGGAGCGGTAGTTGGTATTTAATTTTATCTCTCTACAATGTTGAAAGTAATTTGGAAACTCTAAGATATTCCGAATGGTGGCACCCCTGAAACGATATAGACCTTGGTCATCATCCCCAACCACACAAAGATTATTCTGGCTATTTGTTAGTGCTAGAACGATTTTTTCCTGAATGGTGTTCGTATCTTGATATTCATCCACCATGATATATCGAATCTTTTCTCGAAGTGATTCCCGTACGTGTGAATGACTTAATAACAACCGATATGCCTCGAGTTGAATGGTCGAAAAGTCCAAAGCATTCTCTTCTTCTAGCATTTTTTGATATAAATCATAACAATTCCCCAGAGCTCTCATTGATGGAAAGCGAGATTGACGAAGTTTCCGACTATCAATTAATTCCTCTGTAACTTTATTAATCAATTGCAGCAATCTTGCCGATTGGTCCCACTTTCTTGTTTTACCTTCCGGTAGGAAATGGAAATTCTCAACCTCGAAGAATTCCTTAAGATTCTGATAGATAAAAAACTGCTGATCAAACTGGTCCATTACCCGATAATTCCTCTTTAACCTGGTATATTCGCGATTTTCTTCCAAAATCCTTAGGCAAATTGAATGGAACGTGCCGATATACATATCATTTAAATTAAACACAATATTTTCTTCGTGAAGACGGTTGGATACACGTGTCATGATTTCCCTTGCAGCTTTTTCGGTAAAGGTGGCTACGAAAATTTCCTCAGGCTTAGCCTTATTGTTTTTGATTAGGTAGGTAACCCTTTCAACAAGTGTATGAGTTTTCCCTGAACCCGGTCCAGCAATAATCAGCACAGGTCCTTCGGTAGTCGTAACCGCCTCTAATTGCATAGGGTTAAGTTTCGTTTTTGCTCCCAAAAAGATCACCTCCAAAAGTTCATAGGGAGGGTTAACTTTGTTAGAACTACTAGAAAAGCGTCCATGGTCATTGCTACCTGCCCCTTAAGTAATCAGCGTAAGTCAATTCACACCTTGGACAATGAACATCCCAATCATGTGCGGTTGATCGATGAAAGTTTCGATATAAATATTTATAAAGACGTTGCTTTGTATGCATCCTATTCCAACAAACACTTTGAACCCAGAAAGATTGGCAGCAATCACATCTATAATACTTTTTAAAACCCCAGTCATCAAAAGGTCCTTCTACGCTCTCCCCGCAATCTGGGCAAATATTTTCCCAGCCCATATGAAAATGGAAGGCCATTTTCACAAATAGTGCCAGTCCTTCTTCATGACCAGGCTTGAGCATAAAATAGCCGTCACGATGTGGCCTGGTTATTTCAAAATGATTTCCCCTTTCTTCATCAGGGTGAACAAGAAAAGCAGCTTTTCCCCTTGCATCCATCTCCCTGTACTGTTTAGCCGAATGATCAAGGTCCCTTTCCAATTGTTCCGTCAATTTACTGTAAGGCTTGTATTTTGCATCTAAGAACACCAAGCTTTGTTTATTCGGCTGGTCAAAGCGTAAGGCAATATCTGGTCTCCGATTATTGTCAAAACGAACTTCACTGCCAATAACCAGCTTGGTTGATGGGGATATAACCAGACTGATCCGAAATCCCTTCAGCTTTTTATGTGTTTCATAATAAGTTAAGATTTCTTCCATGACATTCCTGCCCTGAGGAGTAAATTTCATCGTTCCCGTAAAGTAATAAAGTGTCTTAAAAAATACCCACTTCTCATAAAGGTCAGGGGAATGAAGAAGATCACGTTGAAAATCTCTCAGCGCAACATGGTTCTGCCGAAGCTCTTTCTGTAGCCTTTCCACAAGCTCAAAAGCCTCGCTGTACTGAGGATGATAGATAAAGAGATGCGTTTCTCCCCATTCCTCTGGTTCACAATGATAAAATAGCCCTGACTCCAGTAGGTCTTCTAATTCCCGAATGATTTCCTCCCAAACAATACTGCGTTTGCTCAGCATATTAAACTGGGAGGACAGGAAATTCTCCTTATTAGAGAAGTGTGGGGCGGCCCAATTGTCTCTATCATTTAATTTACTCTTCTGATCTTTAATATCTGAGAGCTGATTAGTAATGCTCTTTTGCATCTCCAATTCCCTGTTTTTATTTCGCTCGCAAATCAAAAGAAATTCAAGGATTACCCCTTTTAGCTTTCGGTGCTCCACTACATCTAACGATTGAACAGTAGTGATGGCATGAACAGTCTCAAGGTAAGGATATAATTCCTTCTCCAGTAGGGTTCTTACATCCAGCTTTCGAAGTTTCTCGTAACTAGTTTTCCTTCTTTCCTGGGTTAACTTTTCTGCAGGTGCCTTTTCCAGTTCAGTTAACAACTGAAGGAATGATTGAACAGATTGGCTGACTGCCCCTAAATCAATTAAAGAAGACTTTCCTTCTGTTCCGCCGTGGTTCATTTCCTGTTTATACATTAA
Source organism: Neobacillus drentensis (assembly GCF_036962125.1). Lineage (GTDB taxonomy): Bacteria > Bacillota > Bacilli > Bacillales > Cytobacillaceae > Neobacillus > Neobacillus drentensis_B. The sequence goes on along the minus strand of NZ_JBALOA010000034.1, from coordinate 75,373 downwards.
TTCTTCCGTAATCGAGAGCAGATCCTGCTCCATTAATTTATATTCCTCTTCTGACAATAGAGATGGACGCACCTTTACTTCACAAGTAAAGGTCTGATGATTTTCACTTACAATGCCATCTATCCAGAAGGTACCGCATTGATTAACTCCTAATGAAGGAACACTAACTACATATTGCCGCTCTGTACGATTCCATTCATAAACAGGGCAGGAAACCCAAATACCACTTTCCCACTCAGTCATTTCTCTCTTGAAAGAAAACTTTCCAACCGCCTTTATTTTTTGAATAGGAGGTGCTGCTATGATTCCAATACTTAGAAGTTCGGCATCAACACGATTGTATTCCGTTGCACAGTAAACGCCGTTCTCTATTTCCAAATCCTCCACTACCGTAACAGATTTAGGATGGACGATGATGGATTCTTCTGAATAATGAGTTGGAACATCCCAGTCAACCTTAAGCCATACTGGTTTCATAGAAACTACCTCCAAAACTGAACAACGCGTTTGTTAATTTTCATTTTTTCAGCCTTCGCTCTTGAATTACTAGCCTGCGGAAGTCTTGCTACAAATTCATCAAAGACATTCTCAAGCTGCTTTTCAGCCTTTGGAAACATTACACGAGGCAGAATTTTTGAGTTAATCAATTCATCAACCGCTCCCTCCACAGCAGGCAGTGAAGAGACATAGCGTTCCATATGCTTAATACCCCGACTATTCATCATCGCATTGGGGATATCCTTCAGGACAGAAGAATATTCTAAAACTTGATCAATAACAGATTTCTGTTCCTCCGATAATTTCGGTTCTTCTAAAGCCGGCAGAATAAACTCACTTATATTCAACTCCAGCTTACCACCGATTGATTGGGAGGCTAGTTGCTCACGTACATCATTCAACTTGGATGGATGGTCTAATTCAATAATAAAACTTCGGTCAATAACCTTTGGACTTAACGGCTTTACGGTTTCGTCCATATTCAATGTTCCAACAAACCGTACATTGTCCGGTATTGGGAAATGAGCAGGGAAATTAAAGATCAGTTCATACTTACTTCTAGCTTCCTTCCGTTTCTCAGCATCTAATTGTTTTAGATCCTCTGCCGAAATCTCCGCTATAGGCATGTTCAGCAATTCCTCCAAGTCCATCTTTGCTTCTTTGTAAAATTTATGAGCATACAAGTCTAGGAATCTTTTATCTGGCTGCTTCTCTCTGGCACTTAATAGGCTAGAAAAATAATACTCCACATGAGCTAGATTCATTTCATCAAGACAAATAATATGTAATGATTTTTTATCATTTCTGGCATCTACAAGTGCCTGAAGAAACGGTGTTGGCAAGTAGGTATTTTTTAAAGGATTGAAAAATCCGAGTAAGTCCTGAACATCAGTCCAGTTGGATTGAACCGCCACATGATGTACTTTACATGGATGTAAAACCTCTCCAATCTGATGAACTAAGCTTGATTTTCCTGTTCCGGAGGGACCTGTTAACAACACTAGTTGATCAGTTCTTAAAGCAGTGATGAAACGTCTAACGATATCATATTCATAGACTAAATTTTCACCATTTTGATGGTAAAGTCCTATCTGCATAGCTTCGATAAAATCTCCGTCTTCCTTTAGATTATGAAAATCGATTGCTGCTTCCTCTTTCCAATCTTCTTCAACGAATCCTAAAGAGCTTCGTAGATCGTAAACCTGCTGATCAATACGTAATCTTGTTTGTTCATGAGCTTGTATTTCAGCCTGAATTCCCTTTAGTTGCAATACCTTTTCAGTGACTTGATCGTTTAAATGATTAATTTCAGAATTAAGAGTACTGATTTTCTCCTGGTGTTCACTGATATCTCTCTCAGTGGTTTCATACCAGCGGTCATACATCAAACCAAGCAGGGATTCCTCCCCATCAAATTTCTTCTGCAAAAATTGCACGAAGTCTTCCCCATGACGATCGACAAGTTCATTAGAACGCTTTAGTTTCTTCAAAGTGCCAGGCATTGGCTTAATTAAGTCATGTAAGAATCTCTTTTGGGTTTGTACTTCATACCGGCCAACTAAGACATCTCCAATTGTGAAGGCATCCTTTACAAAATAAAAATTAAGCTCCCAAGGACGGTTCGTCAACGGATTCAGCATTTCAATAAATAATTCCCCAGACTTTAAAACCCGACATTGGTAACGGGAGCTATTGCCAGATTGTTGATTTATGACTTTTTCTATTATTAACGTAATTTCATTACCTAAAGTTCCATTCGTTCTTTGCGCTTCTACAAACTCACTAACCGTTTCTTTTGTAATAATCATTTCTTTTGTGTCTGGCATATCTAGTCTACCTCTCCAACTTCTTTCATTATCTTTAATTCAAACAATCTTTAATATCTAGTAATATCTTCATAATTTCAATTTAATTACTATAGGCAAAGCTCATGGGTCTGCCCAAGACTTTCTTCCATACTAGTACTCTAATTAAAATAAAGATCAAGAACGTTATTGCTATGAATTTTATCCCACTTTAATTCAGAAATGACAAATTTCCTGCCATATGGAATATAAACATTTTCATCAGTTTCAATTTGATCGTTACCAGTAAAGCCAAATCGATTTAATACTCTCTCATGTGTACCATTCCCTAGGATGTGTGCACGATAAACTTCTGAATATGGCACTAGTTGTGGGTTTTCCTTCATTGTGCTGGCCGATAAATCGATAACAGAATGAGCAAGATGCCTAGGAGTATTTACATCTATAAAAATAGTAAAGGCAGACTTTCTTGGTAATGATGCTAGTAAATCCTTAGGGAAGCTATCATATTGGAATTTCAGATGCATAGGCAAATTATTTTCATTCATAGCCTTTTCAATCGGAGAGAGCTGTATATGGGTAGCTGCTAAATAGCTTCTCACAGCTAGATTTTGATTTTTTAATAGATGGGCCGTTTTTCCTAGACCGATGTATGTCATCATATCACTCGGCTCTAACTCTATCGCTTCAATATAGCAATTTTTTGCCATTTCAAAATTTCCAGCCCTTTTATAAGAAACGGCTCTATCTTTTAACTGATCGACACCAATACTCATTTTTCAACACTCCATTATTATTTAATCACCCTACCCTTGTTAAGTATAATTAAAAAATTGTAAATTTAATACATAAATTATTATAGCTGGATGGGAAAATTTGTGTATAAACCCGTGTGATTCTAACTATCTTTTGATATAGTAAAATTGTAGCACTATTAAAAAACTTATTATATTTTCACAGAAAAGTGGGGACGACATGTTTACAATTATTATTATCATTGCAATAATTTGGTTCTTTACCAGCAGTTCTAGTTCTAGTTCTAGTTCTAGTTCTAGTTCTAGCACCACCACCCATTCGAACACCAATCAAAAAACTAGCCCTGCCAAAAGTACCCAACCGAGCTATACAAACATGACTTGCCCACGATGCAGCAAACCTACATCCGTTCAAGTAAATAGTTATACAAAAGTTTGCAGCCATTGTGGATGGCAACTTACCAAAGCTTATATTAATACAATGGTAAAACTAGCAGGCGTAACTTACGATGGCAGGCAAGGATTAATTTCTAGCCTAAGTGTTTATGATCCAATTATGATAAGACGGGATCGTAATAATGCCTATGATAGAAATGCAATCGGCATTTATAATAGCCGAAACCAAAATATTGGCTGGATCCCTCGAGATGTTGCCGCAACGCTTGCACCAAAGATGGATTCAGGTGTTAAGCTTTATGCAAAAACCAATAAAAAATTAGGAGGAAATGGCTACAACTACGGACTAGAGGTTTTCATTTCTTCTGATTCAGATAAAACTAAAAACCATCAGCCAGTGACGCCAACCGTACCTACCAATAAACTTACAGCCTATGCATCCAAACCATCTAGTTATTCTAGTCAATATTACAAAGATGATGATGATTATGATGACTATCCGTCTCATAACTACTTTAGGGATGAATCCGAAAGAGGAAGCGATGATTACGATCCAAGTGAGGACTGGACAGATTTATACGAGTATAATGAAAACCACTAATTAATAGATTTCATCAGAGTGGGCACCACAAATGAAGGTAGCAGCCCCTCTATATTTTCATACGCACTAAACAGGATAGGTGTGATCCTATGCGTCAACTTTTCAGACTTAAAGGTGTTACTTATGAAGGAAGACAACGAATAATTGAACGGTTATCTATTTATGATGAAATCTATATTGAGCGAGATTATTACAATAGCTTTGATGAAAATGCAATTGGGGTATTCAATAGCTATGGTGAAAGTATCGGCTGGATTCCAAGAGAAATAGCAGAATGGCTTGCTCCCAGGTTGGACAATGAGGAAGAATTTGATGTTAAAATCAATAGAATACTTGGTGGAAATGGATTTTCCTACGGCGTTGAAATTAAGCTGATCTCACCTATTGAATATGAACAGGAAGAGGATAATGCAGAGTGGAGGCGCCGCCAAGAAGCAGTTCTCGCTATCCTTAATCGTCCTCAATCCGAGGAGGAAAAGGAAGCCGCGGAGAAAGCATTTAATGATCACTGGCGAAAGTCAATCGAACGACAAATGATTGAAGGTGACCTCGAAAGGCTTACTACACAAATACAAAACCACTGGATGACACTGGAGAAAATCCAATCCTTTGTGGAATATTGTTTTAATACCGGGAGATTTGAAGATTGCTTTAAAGCACTCCTAACTTTAAAGGCTCTATCTGAGTACTATGAAGTTAAGAAGATGAATGATTTTTGCAATGAAAATATTAATATGTTCCTTACATTCGGATATAATAGGTCACTTCCTGAGCCAAATATGGAGGATTATCCTCAAAGTATAGAGAATGCTGATGAATCTTACCCTGAATTAAATAAGATATACAAAATCCCTATTGGTGAATTAATCGATATCCTGGATCAAGAAATAGAAAGTACTAATTTTGAAGTGAAAGCAGCAGCATTATTTTCTTTAGGCGAGATCTATTTTCTCCAAGATAAGTATAAAGAGGCAATTGAATATTATACTCGAGCCATCCATGAGAATCCTAATAAAGCATTATATTGGGGGTATACGGCTCAAGTCCTTAACAAGAATGATGCTCCTCCATTTATTTCAACAAGATATTTAATGAAAGCAATCGAACTTGATCCTAATAATCCACGTTGGCACTTTTTGCAGGCAATTTTGTTAATAAAAATATCTAGTGAAGAGGAAAGCAAAGAGTTAGTAGCACAAGCTGTTTACGAAGCAAATCATGCCCTTGAACTATGCAGACCCGAACAGGAAGGATTACGGAAAGCGATTCGAATGTTAATGGGTAAATAAGTGAGGACAGAGACTTGACGAAAGCTCAGATACTCCTTATTGATATAGGTATTTTGTTAGAAACATATTCTTTTTAGCAAGGAAAATAACCCAAAAGGAAATGAGGACTCCATCATGTTTAATAAGAATAAGGAACGTTCTTTAACCGAAATTGAAATTCAAGGCTTACATGAAATGGTGACAGACTCTATACAAAGAGCAGTAAGTACCGGAGAAGTTATAATGAACTCCTCAGATTTACATGATTTACTTGTTACTTTTCAGCAATATGGTGAGTTTATCTTAGGGGCTGTATATTCATTATCAAAATGTCGGTTTGCTAATGGGGCCTTAGAAGAATTACATAACCCGCCATTGGCGGTGGGCAAAAGGCATCTTTCAAACCCTGAGGATTATGAGTTTTCTTATGATAAAGAAGTGATAGAAACGCTACAAACTAATGCGAGCCAAGCAATCAAAATTATCTTTGAAAGTTTCTTACTAGAGCAAAATGATGCATATGAAGAGACATCTGAGCCTTATGATAGTGGGCTATCTGAATATGGCGAACAGCTTATATTAAATGAATTAAAAAGATGCTTGAAAAATACACAAGAAACACGCAATACAAATTACGGAAAAGTAGACGAGTTTGATATTCTCATCTGGACTTCATACGATGAAGATGGGATGGCCATTTTTATTTTTAAGTTATCTGAGTGTGTCTTCCTGTTAAATGAACCGGTTGAAGTTCCTACCACCCCATTATACTGGGCAAGGATGGAACTAAAAGGAGGGTTTAGTTCTGGTGCCAATTCTGAAATACAAAACACAGGGTATGAAACGGTTATACTTTACGTAGATGCTGTTTTATCAAGCATTAACAGAAAAATTATTATATAAGTATAAAGTGGAAGAAACAGCAGGAATCCAGGACCTGCTGTTTTTTTATTCGTATTTCATTTTCAAGGACTTTAAAGGTGGCGTGGCACGTACATCGAAGGTTAAAAACAAAGGGGGAAAAAGTAAGTACAAGCCTTATGTTTCCAAAACACTTTATGACGCTAATAAGAAACGTGACCGTGATAAGGATTTTATTGCATGTGAGCGATAATATTTGAATAAGCCAAGGGGGACTAAAATATTAGTCCTCCTTTATCTTTTCTTATTAGCTAACAAATCTTCATCAACTAATCCTTAAGGGTTTTTACTTGCTATCATGTTTGAAGTTTCTCGCATCTGAATTAGACCGTCCAAGCGTCCCCGTTTCTACCGTCATATTATTCAAGTTAAATTGTAAATATTTGTATGTTAATATACTTAATAAAAAAGGATAATTAATTTTCTAAAAATTAAAACTACTAAAAAAGGATTTATGATATTGTAAATAAGCAAGGTAAACGCAATACATTTTCATGCCATGTAGAGTTTGTTGTGTATAGGGAAGAAGATCGTTTTTGGACTCTTTCCTATTGTCGAGAGTGTGCTTTTAGTTCTTACAGTGCGCGAATCGAGTTTATGAAGAATACTTTAAGGAGGTGCTCAATAATAGTTTAAGACTTATTTAAAACAATTAAGATTACATAGACCGCTAGTTAAGGTCTTTCATGTAAATCAATTTAGTCAACGCTAATTATATTTTTTTTGCCTTATTTCAAAAAATGTATACTGGCTTATTACTTTTACCTTGTGCAATATACCTTTTCGGCTCAATTCTTTTGTCAGGGGCTAGGGTGCCGCAAGACTCCTCAACCAGAATCCCATTTTCAAGAATCCCGACTATTTTTTTTATGCCTTCCATTACCATTGTATCGGCATATTTATCATTTCTTTTAACTACTTTTATTTTTTTTCTATTCAGTTTTTCTATCAAACTCATTTTACTAAAATTCAAGAGGGGGTTATTTGTATATGTTAGAAAGCCGATTGGCACGAAAAGTAATTTTATCAAAAAGGGGAAAGGAAAATTTAAAGAGAAAGACAGCCTTCCTGGTTTGTATGTGTCTCGTGTTTTTCGGTGCTTTTGGAAATATATTTATTCAACCTACAAAGGCTGCTGTGGGAACTAATGTTGTCATCAGTGAAATTTATGGTGGAGGAGGTAATAGTGGTTCTTCCTACAAAAATGATTATATTGAACTCTACAATCCTACAAGTTCAAGCGTTAGCTTGTCTGGATGGTCTGTTCAATATGCCTCTTCAACTGGTACCTTCAGCAGCATTACAAATTTAACAGGCAGCATTGGCGCACATCAATACTATTTAATCAAAGAAGCAAGCGGCGGTGGCGGAACTGTTGACCTGCCAACTCCCGATATTACAGGTACTATAAACTTAAGTGCAAGCAGCGGAAAAGTTGCTTTAGCAAACGTCACTACCGCGGTATCCGGTTCATCCAATTCAAATGTCGTTGATTTTGTTGGCTTCGGTTCTGCAAATGATTCAGAAACTAGTCCAGCAGGCACTCTATCTGCTACGACAAGTGTAGAACGTAAAGACAACAACGGTGGAACGGCTCAAGGTCAAGGTAATGGTTGGGACACGAATAATAATGCTAACGACTTGGTAATTACAAGCAGCCTGGTTCCTCAAAATTCATTATCTGCAGCTGAACCTTCAACACAAGCAAGTATAGATAATGATAACATGGGTTTAGGGAATCCAAGTGGCGCTACAACTAATACAGCCAATTCCAATAATTATTTAATGGTTAAACCGCAATATGATCTTTCCTACAATAATACTAAACACGAGCCTAACTGGGTTAGTTGGCATGTAGGTTCATCTGACCTTGGAAGCACTCCGCGTCAGGATGACTTCCGTTCTGATACAACATTGCCGGCAGGATGGTATCGGGTTACTGCTAGTGAATTTTCAGGAAGTGGATTTGACAGAGGGCACATGACCCCATCTGGTGACCGTACATCTACTGTTGCCAACAATTCAGCCACGTTTCTGATGACTAATATGATCCCTCAAGCTCCACAGAACAATGAGGTCACCTGGGAAAGTTTAGAGCAATATAGCCGAACACTTGTAACAGCCGGAAACGAATTATATATTATATCCGGTGGTTATGGATCTGGTGGCACTGGGTCAAATGGATATATGACCACTGTCGGGAATGGAGTGGTCGTGCCGGCAAAAACATGGAAGGTGATCGTTGTATTACCTAACGGGAATAATGATATTAGCCGAATAACCACTTCTACCAGAGTAATAGCTGTGTTGATGCCAAATGATCAAACAACTTCAAGCCATCCGTGGAGCTACTACAGAGCTAGTGTAGATACGATTGAGTCCTTGACTGGTTATGACTTCCTTTCTTCAGTGCCTGCAAGCGTCCAAAATACCATCGAAGCTACTGTTGACAATGGCCCAGCGAATTAAGCTATGGAACAGTAATTCTCCCAGCACAAACTATTATTGTTAATGGTTCTTTGGGATCCGTTTCTTCATCTGATGTTAAAGGAATAATTGAACAGATATTTAAATAGATAGAGAAGGGAATGTGTTCCAAGAATCTCTTGGTAGCACATTCTTTTTTCTTTTTAAAAAACTGCCCGAATAAGGGGATCTGGCCCTCAAAGCAGCGAGGAATTGACCCCCAAATTGCTCTTTAAAAAAACCCTACTATTCCTCATTCTCTTTGTAACTAGCATATTGCATAAAACCATCTGCTATATTGGTAAGCAAGTTCTTTAGATAAACAGGATAAGAAAGTTTCTTATCTTCGGTTGGGTTGGTCATAAGTCCAAGTCCACCAGTGTGTAAGAAACTTTGGACCAGTTGAAAACAGGCATTGCCTCGACTTCGGACATCACCTTGCCTTTTGGGCACTTCCTTGTCCTAAGTTGCCTCGACTTCGGACATCAGCTTGCCTTTTAAGCTCTTCCTTGTCCGAAGTTGCCTCGACTTCGGACACGACCTTACCTTTTGAGCTCTGCCTTGTCCGAAGGTGGTTCGACTTCACACACAATCTCAAATTTCTAAAATGGCATAAAGCCGGTTTGGTACCAAAAGGAGGAGGAATTTCACCTTTTTTCACCTTTATCCACCATATTTTTTTTTAAAATTATTGTAAAAAGCGTAGTTAAATCTAACCACGCTTTTAGTGTTTTACAATAAGTTTAGTTTGTAATTTCCTTTGTATTTCGATTAAAAATCTGAAAATACATAAGTGCTGCCAGTAAAATACAAAACAAACCACTTAATAACAAAGTAAGGAACAAAACTTTCCCACCGTTCGTAGGCGAAGTATAAATAAAATAACTTAGGAAAAATAAACCTGCTCCTAAAAAGGACAGGTAACTAGCAAACCATTTGTACTGCTTCTTAAAGAAATGGAATCCTATTAAAATCATCAAATATAAACCGCTTATGACCATAATGACGGGAAACGTGGGTTGAAATTTAACTGCATAAATAAAGTAGTCAAGTTGTGATATATCGCTACTACTTTGCACGGGTCCATATATCAATTGAGAAAATGGCGTGGAATACTTCCATTCCCAAGTATTTTCAACTATTTCACTACCTTCATACCAAGAAGCAATCGAAGCAAACAAAAGGAAAATAGATGCGAACCCGTATTGAAAAAGCAATAACATATAACTCCTCCTCAACTTCCTAGGGATTACTTCAATTCATTCCCCTAAATAGAATAATTAACCACATTGTAATGATAAAGTTTCTTTAACCTTCTTTAATTTATTAGTGCATTCCAATAAAACAGACGTTTGAATAGATGAATCAGTTACAATAACAGTTAAAATTTTACTGTTGTTTGTTATGGTTAAAATGACAATCATTTTTCTCCCCCCGCCAAATTAGAAATCGAGGCTGCAACTTCACTCTATCATTTTATTTAGTTCAAAAAGCAATAAATCTTCGACAAATATCGGGTCGTGACTGGCACCATAGCCTTTAGGAAAGTCCGTAAATATTACAGTTGGCAAGCATTTATTAAAAATAACTATATATCTAATATAACGATTCGATTTAATCCTTATTATCGATAATTCAAATTGCGTTTAGGTCAAATTAACCAGTATATTAATAAATGAATAAATGTCCTAAAAATACCCAGGATACCTGTGATGATTAATTCAGTGAGGTGGAAAAATTGAAAAACAAAGTAATTTTACTTGCTTCAGATCAGCTTGGCAAAGGAGAAACAGAACTTGGTGAAGGGATATTGGAAACCTTTTTTACTATTCTTAAACAAATGGAAGAACTGCCTGCGGCTGTTTTTTGCATGAACCGCGGTGTGTTCACACTAACGGATAGCTCGCTTGTTTCTCTCCAATTAACGGAATTAGAAGAAAAGGGTGTTGACGTTCTTGCTTGTAAAACATGCGTAGACTTTTATGAGCTAAACGATAAGCTTGTAGCCGGGAAAATCAGCGGGATGGCCCAATTTATTGAATTAGCGGCAAGATATGAAGTAATTACATTATCTTAATTTTTTGTAAATGATTCTAGTGGCTTAATCTGCCACTCTGAATGAGGTTAAATATACGCCAATAATTTTTATAGTGATGATGTTGGAAAACTTATCCTGGGGGAGAAAAAATGAAAGTAAACAAAACTATGATATTAACTTATTCTGCCATGGGGATTGCTCTAAACGTGGTTTTAGGAACTGCTGTATCGACATTAAAAATTCCCCTTTTATTTCTTGATACAATTGGAACAGTATTAATTTCAGTATTGTTTGGTCCATGGTGGGGCATTTTGACAGGAGGACTTACAAATGTTGTCCTCGGTGCGACAACGGGGGCTTCTGCCATATTTTTTGGAATTGTCAATATTGCCATTGCATTGGTTGTAGGTTTTATCGCTAGGAAGTTCGATTTTACCAAATGGTATGTTGCTCTAATCACTGGACTCATTATTTCAATTGTTGCCCCGTTAATCGGTACCCCGATTGCTGTTGCTGTTTATGGTGGTTTAAACGGCAGCGGGATGGATTTGGTTGTTTTATGGTTAAGATCCTCAGGTGAAAGTGTATTTGCGTCGACATTCATATCACGCATAACCGGAAACTTGGTGGATAAAATTATTACCTGTTTCCTTGTCCTGTTCATGATTGGCCGTATGCCGTTCTTATCAAGAATTATTAAAAAGGAAAAAAACCATGCAGCGTAGTAAAAAGATTTTACTAGTTTCCCATTGTATTATAAATCAAAATACGGTTATAGATGAAGAGGCCCGGGCAGCGGGTGCCGTCTTTTCCGCTGTTGAATGGGCTATGAATGAAGGCTATGGTTTTTTACAATTGCCATGCCCGGAATTTACATTTCTCGGATTAAATCGTCCTTCGATGACCTATGAGGAATATAATACCCCTGAATATCGGAAACACTGCCGGGTAATTTTACGGCCAGTTTTTCAACAAGCTGAAGAATATCTCAAAAACGGCTATGAAATTGTTGGGTTGCTTGGCATTCAAAGCAGCCCATCATGTGACCCGACACGCGGAATTTTTATTGAAGAACTGAAAGAGATGTTTTTAGAAAAAGAAATTGAATTGAAAAACCTTTGGTATCTACCGAATACCAGCGAACCGATATTTAAAGCGAACTTACACCATTTATAAATTATTAAATAAAATAACAGGGCACGAAAGAAAGGAGGAGCTAACTACTACGAGCCTCCCCTTTCCTTCGAAGCTTATTTTTGAGAACCACCCTTTTGCTTGCGACGGCGTAGGGTGATTTCCTGTTTTCTAGAGTATTTTCCCGAAAGAATACGCACTAACTTCACGTATTAATCCCTTCAGAACTTCTCGTAGAATTTCAAGAAAGGTTTCCATGATCATCACCTCCTTTCCGAAACGGAAAGAAGCGTAACAGCCAACCACCCCAACAATATTCAGCCGCAACTCAATTCTATCACTTAAAATCCACTTTATATCCTATCAATCTTCGATAAATTACGGGGCGTGACAGGCACCGGCTACAACAGTTTGGTTAAGTGGTCGCCGCTGAAGAAGCCACTGCTTGGTCAGCCTTTACACAATCAATCGCAACAACGAGGGCAAAAATAATGGTTTCCAGCTCTTCATCCCAAATTTGAATCTGGTAACTGTCTCCCCCACTCCTTGCTTACTTCACCTACAACATCTTCATGCCGTAATACCTGAAAATCCATATCCCAGCTCTTTCAAATCATAACAAATCGTAACATTCGTCTTAGATTCTCAATTAAGGACAATTGTCCAACCCTTCGCTGGCCTAGGGTTTAGCCTTCTTGCGAACACCTATGTCTTTCGGTCTCTTTCCTAAGCACACCATAGGGCAGGAGTTACCTGTGCTACCTTTATCCTCTTACGGCAATCCTTCCATCGGTATTTTCACATTCTAACGAAAGTCCGCACTAAAATAAAGGCTTAACATTTTGTATGGCTATTCTTGTATGGCACCATAATCAATAAAATCATCGATATACCAATGCTTAACATACTTATGAGTTTGAAAGGCTGGGGTAAAATATGCTAGATTTATTGTAACCATTACTAGGAGGAAGGACATGAAACCTTTTACAATCGAAACTATCACTATACCGTATCAACGTGAGGAGCTTATGGCCTGGAAATCAAGGGATCCGCTAGTTGTTCCATCCTTTGTATTAGACTGGAAGGGTCCCGGGGTTTCGAATGGCTATGGTTATGGGGAGTGGAAAGCCGAGCAATACTTCCGTAATCAGGGCTGCTATGTCCTAAATACTCAATTCAACCTACTATCAAAGAAATCCAAATTTGACCGTTTTAATCATTGCATATCGTCACTCATTGGTCCATCCAAGGTGGAGAAATTCAAAAGAACTGTCCAAGATTTTATCCAACAAGGATATACTATTGAAAACCCTGACCTTTTTGTCTTTAACATGGAAGGCCAGTTCTTCTCGGAAGTAAAGAAGGGAAAAGATATACTACGCGAGCCACAGATTCATTTCATTTACCTTGCAAAACACATACTTGAAACAGAAAGCAAACAAGTCTACCTTTCCGATACAGCAACAGAAGTCCAACACCAATCATTAACTGTAGAAGTTAAAATTGTGGACGGACACGGAAAGCTTTTATGAATCTCTTGTTCTACAAATCTCGACATATATCGGGTGGTGACAGGCACCATATCCAACTGAATTACAGGTCCCATATGTACTAGCAGAGACAGATGTAGATAACTTTGCTGATTCTGGCTTTTCACTAGGATTTAAAACCAGAATAAAGTCTATTAACGTATCTCTGTCCACCAGCATGACACTGCCTTTTTGAGCTAGTTCTTTAGCTGCTTTGGTAAAATAGCTATTGGAAACGACCCAAGCCTCATCTGCCTTGTAATAGGATTTTGCCCCGATAACTTCCTGAACTGCTTTTATACCTACATCCTTCGAATAGCGTTTTGCTTGAACAACAATCTTTTTTCCATCCTTTTTAAGCAATAGGTCTGCACCATAGTCACCACTGGCATTCGTTACTTCTACCGCATACCCTCTTGATAGATAGAGTTCCTTTAAATAATATTCAAACTGAATGCCATCCATAGAATCAATATCCTTGATTCCAGACCTTCTTAACCGTTCATTTCGCAGTTTATTTTGTATTACTGCTAGAACAATAATCAATATCATGACCACCCCTACAATCCCGAGTGTTACATATAGATTATGTGTAAGATAATAGGATACTCCAGCGACCAAAAAAAGCATCACCTTTATACCTTCATCTATTTGTCTTTGTTGTTTCTTTGTTCTCCTTTTACTCATACTAACTTCCCCTTTTTTCTGTAGATAAAAAACCTACGATATATTGATACCTAAGTGGTTTGCCGCATTCACAATGGGTATCTGGGTTTTTGAATCAATTATCAATATAATCCTCTAATACCCATTCATCGATTAGCCGTTCCATTTCTTCCACTGTTGCAGAATCTGGCAAAACGATTCCTTTATCCGCGGCCATAACATTGGCAAAGGCCGTCTTCTTTCCCCTTTTTACGTAAAACTCAATAAATTCCTTTTGTTCTAGACATAATAAATTTAATAGTTCATCGCTCTCTTTAACATCGAGTCTACTCATTCGTTCCCTGCTTCCCATCTTATTAGGTACCAAAACCCCATCCATTAATAGGTATATTTTACCACAATTAACAGAATGCCAAGAGATATTTTGAAAGTAAGTTTGTTTGCGAACTGAACAAGTTTATTTGCGAAACCAACCTATTTGTTTGCGAAACTAGTAGGTTTGTTTGCGAAACGAGCACATTTATTTGCGAAACCTAAATTCTCTACTCTTTTTCCAGCATGGTTAAAAAAACGCACCCACTTTTCTGCAAATTCCCCTATCAATCAAACGTTTGATTAAAACAGTTTCATCCCTTGTTACATATGCCTCAAACCTGTTTGAGCCAAAAATAATTTGTAGAAAATTAACAAAAAATTAGTAGTATCCTAGCGAAAAGACAATAGGCGACATACTTTCGACGAAATAACAAAAAGGCTATACTAATCAAACGTTTGGTTGAAACAGCGACAAGGATTGATTTATAAGAATTCCTCTTACAAAGTAATAAAAAACATTGTCGAGAGAAATGAATTAACTTCGCAGGAAATACCCCTCTATTCCACAAAATTAGATGAGATTCTCTTTACATTTAAAATTCTTGTAATTACCTGCGAATATATCTGCAATAAAAATCCCCTTCACTTAAGTGAAGAGGATCCTATTAATAATATTATTTTACCTTGAGTGTTGCCGCCTTACTTACATTCCTTACAGTATCGGGGCGTGACACCGGAATTAAACACACGTTCCCTAGATTCTTTTACTCATCTACTTAACAGCCACGATAAGAAACGGCAATATGAAAAAGGATGCCAGAGTCGTCCAGAGAATACATTTTGAAACGATTTTGGGAGAGGCATTAAATTTTTCAGCGAGAATGACAGCGTTGACGGCAACTGGCATACAAGCAAGAACAAAGAGAACCGATTGTAAGATACCATTAATATTTAGGACGTATAAGGAAAATAACGCGATGAACGGTGAAACTACCATCCGAATAGTCATCCCTGTCCAAAATGTTTTTTGAGATTGCATTTTCTGCTTAGAGGTTGTCACACTTACCATCTGTATCCCTAAAATGGCCATGACAACAGGTGAGTAAGCGTCCGCAATCATGGCAACCCCTTTGGCAATTCCATCGGGCAAGGAAAGACTAAAACTACGAAGCACAAAGGCTAGCATAGCAGCATAAATGGCCGGAAGAGAAAATACGGATTTGATGGCATTTTTGATTGAAAAATGAGAACGTGCGGCAAAGTAAATGCCTATTGTATTAACAATAACCATTTGGATAATCACATACACAGACGCCTTATCCAGCCCTAGTTTTCCGAAGGCAAGCAACACGAGCGGAAGCCCATAATTGACACTGTTGGTAAAAGAAGAAATCAGTGTTAAACCGGCAATTTCATTCGCTGGAAATTTAAAGAGTCTCCCCACCCCGTTAGCAAGCAGCCACAACAAGACAAGATTAAGCAGTGAAAACGCGATTGTTTTAAAAATATCATCATGGGAAACTTTCGCTGTTAGTAAGGTATCTAATATAATGGCAGGACTTAAATAATATAACGTAAAAGTTAAAAGTGGCTTCGTATCCAGTTGCTTAAAATGCCCAAGGAGTGCCCCCACGATCACCGGAATGGAAAGTGGAACAATCACTTGAAAAAGGGTTGTCATAACAGTTTGAATCATGTAACTGCGCTTCCTCTCTCATTTATAAATGTGGTTGAGATAATTGTACTACATTATTTTCCCACTTATCAGAAACCCCCTCTCTCAATCTAGTTTATTTGCGAACTGAACAAGTTTGTTTGCGAACTGAACAAGTTTGTTTGCGAAACCAACCTATTTGTTTGCGAAACTTGTAAGTTTGTTTGCGAAACGAGCACTTTTATTTGCGAAACAGTTTTCGAACGAGCACTTGCATTGATTCCGTCAAATTGGTGCACATAATGTCGGGCCGGCCCAAGTAACTTCTTTTATTCTATTGATAAAAGGAGGTCATGTAATGGATTTACTTAAGAGTATGAATGATGCGATGAGTTATATCGAGGATAACCTTACTAACGAAATTGATTTAAAAGTAGTGGCAAGAATCGCTCATTGTTCTGAATATCATTTTAAAAGAATGTTTTCTTTTCTTGCAGGTATTACATTATCAGAATACATCCGCCGCAGACGACTTAGCTTGGCAGCATTGGAGATTACAAATAGTAAAATAAAAATAATTGATGCTGCGATTAAATATGGATATAACTCACCGGACTCTTTTACTAGAGCTTTTCAAAATTTACATGGTGTAACACCATCAGAAGCAAAAGACACAGGGACGGTTCTCATGGCCTGTTTATGAAGTTTCTTCAGACCATAAGAATAGTTCCCGTGGTCACTACCAACCCATTCAACTGTAACAGTTCCCAACTCTAAGAATATACTTTTGTGCGAACATCGGTGATCTAGAGTAAGGATACCCTTCTACCTTTATTTAACCATACTTATTTCCTTGTATAGTTTCATATTTAACAGCAGTCCTGAAAAAGCCACCAGAACCGTCCCCCCTGGTCTTCCATATTAAATTCTTACTACTTACGTCTAACTTCATCCTATAGAGTTTATTCCCTTGTTTTTCATAGCCTCAAAAATCCGAATAGCGTTATTGTCTAACGTATCAGCTAACGATTGATCGGTTGCCACATCATAGGAAAGCTGCATATTGGCATATTGGAATTGCTGTGCGTCCGAATATTGGTACATCCAATCCGGAATGGAAGTCGCGAAAGATTCTTCAAAGTCAGGAAATACACCCTCGATGGTTTCCCCAGATGGCAACTGAATTTCTTCCTCAATAAAAGGCACTCCTGTCTCAGGATGAATCTCACCATTTAGCGAATCATTTCTCGTATCGAGATCAACCATACCGTCATGTATTATATCCGTCTCCGTATTTTCAGAGGAAACATCCATCTCTACATAACCAGCAGGAACAGCAACATCTCCCTGAACATCGGAACCTTCAATAGACTCAGCCGATACTTCATCCACCCCATCACCAATATCCAAGAAATCAACGGCGACGATAGCTAAACTGGATACTGCTACCGTTTTAGCAAGTCCTTTTGCTCCCTCAAGCAATCGGTCCCGATCCTTATCCCGGATTCCCTTATAAACATCTTCACCATTTTCGATGGTATGTTTTACAGCACCAGCAATTCCCTTTCCTGTCCTTACTGAAAAATCTTTTAAATCTCCTAAACCACCTTGGACCTTTTGCTGATCCTTATTGGCTAACCCGGAAGCTGTATTCCAAACACCCTCTAATGCCTGTCCAAATGAAGAAAAGGATGAGGTGGAAGTTTGTTTAACGGATTCGCCTATATCAGAGATAAACTCACTATTTAATTTATTCCCGATCAGTTTAATGGGCTCCCCAATAGTCGCACCAGAAATTTCTCCTATTTTTTTGCTCATTTTCCGAATCATCCACGACACCATCTCTCTCTTAACTTACTACTGCAGCGGTAGTTCCATTGCGAATTTCTTCTAATTGTCCTTGATAGGAACTCATCTGATTTTGAATGTTCTTCATGTGTTGAACATGGCTTTCGATATTGTGTTTATTTTTAATAAACTCAGCAAGAAGAGAGTCTAATTGATCCTTTAGGTTTTTAATAAAACCATTCATTTGCTGTTCGACATAATCAATATATTTTTTATTGACAGCATCAATATTGGAATCAATTTCACCCACATAGCCTTCCAACTTGTTATTAACGTCTTTTAAGATACTTTTCTTCATTTTCTCTAAATCCACAAAATAAACTTGGCTTTTTTTGTGCCAAAATACCTGGCGTTTGCAATGCCAAAATTGGAACGGTCTTAAAAGCGATTCACGAAGAATACATGAGGCAAAGACCATCAAAGAGTATTGGCAGACGGTGAATATGGCTGCATTTAGCTACAGTTTGGAACTGGAGCTCCATCACATTTTAGATGTTGCTATCCAATCCTTTAAGCAGCTCATAAGGAAGTTAAAATTCAACCGCAATGTCAAAAATTCATTCGCCTATTTTTATGGCATCGATGAGAATAAGTTTTGCGTGCTTTTTCACGATATACTCTCGGATAAGTATGATTTAAATGATGTGAATTGGAGTTTAGTCTCGGATTGAATCAATGACAAATTCTAAAGTTTAAGTGGAGACATTTATGTTTAGTGGTTCCACTCATACATTCTGGCCGCGATATAAATTCTGTCATGATTTCGTCACGAAATTAGGCGAATTTTGGCGAATATTCACACTATAGTCTGTGGTAATAAAGTCCCAATTACTGTTTAATTAAGATGAGAGACAAACAAGATCATAAGCACAGAATATTCTCAGGCTAAGCAAATAAGGAAAAGAAGCTTACATACTAAGTGAGCAATTTACCCGCACGCTGCCAAGGTAGTCAGGGATATTCCATACATATAGATGCGCACACAATCTTCCTTTCCAACAGGCAGTACATGACAGATTCAGTTGTAAGTGAACCCTTTTTCAAATCTTTTATATTTAAAGGAGAGGGAGACTATTTTTATTCAAACGAACTATTTTATTGAAAAGAAAATGATCTTACTAACAGGGGAATATGATGGTTATGGTAAGCTGTGTGCACGAGTCATGGCAGGAGGTGTGTCTTTTTTGGTGGGCCGCTCACCCTTACAAGTATTAGATGACACCTTAACCTCCATCGGATTTGACCTAAGAGGTGCCCTTGGAAGTGCCAAACGTATTCTTGGAGAGCGGTCTAGATGTCCCATTATCGTCAATCCTTACCAGGGAATTTGTCTGTTCCCAAATAAATCACCCAATCATGCCGATTGTATTTGGTTCAACCCCGATCATATTGTTCGAACAAGAGCGAGCGGAAGAAGTCAGACAGAGGTCGAGTTAAGTAATGGTCACTCCATTATCGTTGATTCAAGATTAACCTTTTTTAATAATAAGATTCACCAAGCCAAGCAACTGTTGGAGCTATCCATGAAAAGGGGCAATCAACCAGGCTCGATTCTTTTCTATCTCGATTCCCCAAAAGGGCATCAATTAACCAAAGAGAAAACAGGAAAATATAATTTTGCTAATTTAGAAGAGGATAACCAAAAATAATAAATTGGAAGAAAGGAAGTTACTCTTTGGAAAATTTCGGAATAGTCCTAAAAAAATTAAGAAATGCACAAAATCTATCTCAAGAGGGGTTGGCCGACCGCTGTGATCGACACCCGTCCTACATCAGCCTGTTGGAAAGAAATCAGAAAAAACCGAGCTTGGATACTTTTGTTGCTCTAGCCTATGGATTGGAAATGAAGGCTTCTGAAATGTTAGAGGAACTAGAGAAACATCCTTAGAACCGGTGAAACTAAGAAGGAAAGATGAATTAGAAAGAAACCATGCCGGAAAACTAGCATGGTTTCTTTCTGGAATCCTTCAGACCTTTCCCCACCTATTTTTCAGCAAATTTCCCTATTAACCAAACGTTTGATTAAAACAGCCTCATCCCTTGGTACATATGTCCCGAAGTAACATAAGCCAAAAATTATTTGTAGAAAAATAACAAAAAATTAGTCGTTTCTTAACGAAAAGTCAAGATGCGACACCCTTTCGACGAAATAACAAAAAGGCTATACTAATCAAACGTTTGGTTGAAACTGCCACAGGGATTAATTAATAAGAATTCCTCTTACAAAGAGAACACAAAATTTGTCGTGAGGAAATAACTATCTATTTTACATAATTAGAGGGGTTTCTCGTTATTTTACATAAATCCTGTAATCCCCCGCCTTTTCACCATTCCAAATGCATTTTTTGGTGACGTGCAATGTATTTATTTCTTAAATAAACTTTTACTTTACTTCTCCCTCATAAGTATCAGTGCTCCGTACCTCCACGATTTATGAGGATGGATTGCCTCTTAGGCTATTACGAAGGAACGTTAGAACAGAACCAGGCACCAGGTTTACTGCAATTCCCTTTCGAGAACTAAGGTAAGGCTAAAAAAAGTTTTATTAAAGAGTAATATCATTTAAGAAAGCACCTGTTTTATCAACTTAAACAATTTCATTATCTTATTATTATATTAGTATTTTATTTGTTTTTTGAAAAATAATTAATTTAATGAAAATAATGTTAGTTTAGACCCTATGATACACATACTCCGTTGTAATAATTTTCTAATTATTGTATAATATACTATATTAAAAAAATAATGGGAGATTGGATAATGAAAAAGAAAAACAAAATAATTATACCAATTGTAATCACTACTGCGATGGTAACCGGGCAAATTACATATACAAATACAGCATTTGCAGCTAGCCAGAACAATATCGAAGCAGGGGATTTAGTAAGTAGAACGGGGATTATAGTAGATTACTTTAACCACTGGGAATGGACTGAACAATTAGCTCAACTTGTGGGAAGTGACCATTATATGACCGATGATGTTTGGGATATTTCTATTACCGATCCACAAACTACAGGGTTTATGACTGCTCTAAAGGAAGCCGACCCTACAGGGCTAGGTGAAGTGATGTACGGAACTTGGACTGGTGATTTTGGAATAGAATTATTCGAAAAGCTGGATAGAGATACTATTAAATCAATTACTTTGCAACAAACGGAAAAAATCAAAGCATTAAAAAATGCGGTTGAAGCATACGATACATATGAAAACATTAAGAAGTTAAGTGAAACTGTGGATATAACAATAAATGTATCTAAAATTCAAGAAAATCCCAAAGCAAATTCTCTAGCCATTCTTGCTTACGGGGTAATGAGTAATGATCATAAGTTTAGTGTTGGTGATTGGGATTATATCCTTCAGTTAGTAAAAGATAGAGGAATTAGTATAAAAGCAGGACATCCTTTAAAAAACATTAGTAATTATAAACGGCCTAACCTTGTAACGGATGGCTCAGCTAGTAAAGGGAAAACGGCACAGCAGCAATTACGTAATTTATTGTCTGACATATATTCTGTTCAAGTCGGTTCACAACCAGTTTATTATCCTGAGTATTCAAAGGCATTGGTGAAGGATTACACAAATTCATATCATTATTATATTAATGATTTAAAGGAATTAAATGTGGACCTTAACCTAAAGTTAACAGACATAAAAAAACGCTTCAATGTATCTCAAAAACCTAAACAGTATATTCCACCAGTCCAAATTAATGAGTCATTTCTAAGAGCAAAATATGAATATCAAAATGGATATGGAGAAAACGCATTATATTATGCATTTAAGGCTAAAAGAGAGGGCTATTATAATAAAGAGGTTCAAAATTTAATAGATTCGGCGTCAAACCGAATATTACAAATGGCTAAACAACAAATGAGTATTAATGTTAAATATTCATCTAATCTACTTTTTTATTTAACAAATACATCAGATATACCGAGCAGTATCCAACAAACAGCAGAAGACTTAAAAATGCATCTTCGGAAAGATTCAGGCTATTCTACCGCGTTGTGGTATTCACAAAATTACCAATATAAAAATAGTATTTATTTTGTTACTAAAGCAATACAGTACGGCTATGATACAAAGGAATCACAGAACCTTCTTAGTAGTTCAGCTAAAAATTTATTAGATTATGCTAATAAATTAAACTCAGCAGGTAATTATAAAGAATCTCTGGATTTGTTTACCTACATTAATAGTAATTCTTTAATTCCATCGGATATTAAGGATGCATCACAAACGGGAATCGATTCAATCAGGAAGGCATCAGGATATCCAGAANNATGGGCAGAAAAAGGAAGCCTTAGATTTATTTTCTTTTATTACAAACGAAACACTGATTCCAAGTTCAATTCGAGCCGATGCGCAAAAAGCAATCGATACCATAAAGACGGCATCAGGATATCCAGAAGCACTATGGTACTACCAAAATAATCAGTATAAAAACGGCATAATACTCTGTGCAAAAGCAATTCGTTATGGTTATGACAATAATGAATCTCGATCTTTATTATCAAATGCAGCTAATAGTTTACTAGCATATGCTTACAAAATAAATGCGAATGGGCAGAAAAAGGAAGCGCTAGACTTATTTGCTTTTATTACAAGTGAACAACTCATACCAGACAGTATTCGTAATGAAGCTAGTAATGCTGTAAAAACTATTAG
Source organism: Neobacillus drentensis (assembly GCF_036962125.1). Lineage (GTDB taxonomy): Bacteria > Bacillota > Bacilli > Bacillales > Cytobacillaceae > Neobacillus > Neobacillus drentensis_B. The sequence continues at coordinate 52,808 of NZ_JBALOA010000034.1, read as the reverse complement.
TGATTACCTTTCAAAATAAAAAATTGACCACCTCGAAATACTTTCCTGTATTCTAATAATTGTCGAGATTATTAGAATCTGGAGGAAAGGTATGTACGAGATGGCTGGTTATGAGTTTATCAGAAATTCACATTATAAACTAGGGTGGCCAATCAGAAAGATAAGTAAGGAACAAAAGATTTCAAGACAAACTATTCGTAAAGCGTTAGAGCCACAGAGAAACCAAAATACCCATTAAAAGCATGAATGGGGGTCTAACCCCAATATTCTGTTTTGATAGACTAGGAGGAAAGTTAGTGAAAAGCAAGGTTTTTAGTGTAGTTGTTGCATTAATATTGTTAATCGGTATTACCCTGCCCAATGTAACTGTAGAAGCAGCAACATCCAATTCAGCATTACAAAAAAGGATAAAATCATTAGAGGAACAAGTCAAAAAACAGACGAAGGAAATTAAATCTTTAAAATCTTCTGTAAGTACTAAAAGTAAGCAACTGATTACAAAAACAAAAGAAGTTAACTCCGTTAAAACTCAATTAACAGTTAAGAACAAAGAAGTAAATACACTGAAGTTCCAAATCAGCAGTAAAAATTCTGAGATTTCATCACTTAAAGCCAGAATTCCTATCGTTAGTACAGGTAAGCTCTATAAAGATGGTATATCATCAGGGTCATCCCAGTTTATTAGCATGGGAGATAAGGATTATGTTGATATAAAAAATATCATTCCATTATTAACAATCTATGATCCGAACAGAGTATTTTACAACAGAACAACAAAGGACCTTTTCCTTGGAATAGTACCAAGAAATGGAATGATATCACTTACACAAATGAATCCATATTCAGTATTTGAAATGCCGTCTTATGGTGCCGAACTGGATATAAATAAATGGTCTGATGGTCAAACATTTTCTATCAATAACAAACGTTACATAACAGGAATTGGCGGAGATACTGTTCAGCCGTTGGACGTAGACCCTTATATAGAATATAAGCTAAACGGTAAATATAAGAAGCTGAAATTTAAATATGGGCTAGATGATAAGGCTGACCAACTTGCTAAAGGAGAACTCACTATATCTGGTGATGACAATCCCCTCTTTATTAGTGGAGAATTAAGGACTCAAGAGGAAGCCAAAGAAGTTGAGCTAGACGTAACCGGTGTTAACATTCTTAAATTGACATTCATCCATTTAAGTCCTTATCGTACAAATCCGTACCTAATTGTAGCAGAACCAGTATTAATTCCATAAACAAAATATAACTTACAATAAGATAATGGGTGGGCATATTGCCTACTCTTTTTTTGCCCTCTAAATATTCACAATTTTATAACAATAACTCTCTAAAATGACATATGAAACATGTACCAAGACCTAATCTGTCTATGAAGTTTATCCCTTACCCTTGCTGCATTCCTGTAATCCCCCGCCTTTTCACCATTCCATATGCATTTTTTGGTGACGGGCAATGAATTTATTTATTAAATTATAGGGCGTGCCAGGCACCAGTATTCAGGGACAGTGGGACAGCGGACAGCTGCGAAAAAAAGTTTCTTGTAAACTATTTGTATAATAGTTGGAGTATTCATTATGAATATGGAAGTGTGACCATATTAAACCAATTTATACTTTTTTTGACAAAAAAAGGGACAAGAAATTTAATACACCATCGAATCATCTATAGGAATTATTATGGATGACTTTTAACTTAGAATGGGAGACGAAGTTATTTTGACTACAGAGTTATTTTTAAATGGGGAATTAATGTTAAGCAGGAAAGAAGCTCATGGAAAAGGCAAGCAACTTGGAAATTAACCAGTTTTCACATCAAGGATGGAAAAACGTGAATATTATCAGAGCGTTAATCATTTAGATATCCGGAATGTCTTAGATGTGAAAGGATTCTTAATCGATATTCGTGCCAATTGGAATACATATGTAGCACAGGTGAGTCAATAGATTCAAAAAAATCCAATAAAAAGGAATATCTGGAATTAAACATTTTCATCCTATCTTTTGGATGGTGGTGAATGGTTTCAATTTGGAGATGAATGTGGTTTGTCATGAGGCAGTAGGAGAGGAGATAAAAAGGAAAATAAAGCCGAGCTTCTTCAAGAATTTGTAAATAAGCTTCGTAATCAAAATCATCATAAAAAATAGATGACCTTCGATTGCCACGATTCGTAATATCAACTTCAGGCTCCCTCTTTTCTTTTCATGGAATTCAGTTCCTAAAAAGAAATGGGAGTCATGCTGCTTTAATATGCAGGTGTCTGACTCCCGATCTCCTTTAAGTTGATTTTCCTCCATTGCGGCCTTCTATTTCTATTCACAAATTATGAGCGGCATCCCCATTAGTAGACACCACTAACAATTGCAAGCGCAGTTTTTTCATTCTCCCTTTAGAATTTCAAGAAAGGTTTCCATGATATCACCTCCTTCCCAATACGGAAAGAAGCGTAACAACCAACCATCCCAATAATATTCAGCTGCATTTTCGTTCTATCATTTTCCACCACTCTAAAAACCTATCAACCTTCGACAAATATCGAGGCGTGACAGACACCGCTAAATCATGTCCTAAAAAATTGAAATACTTTCTAGAAAGTCATCAGAGACTCTATATTCTTTTGGTCTTTGTTGACAGGTACCGAAATTAACCTTGTGTATTTACATTGCTAATTACTTGGGCTACATCTTCTACTTCTTTTGTTTGAGTTTCAATACCATTATATAATTCTTCTGTTTTCTTAAGGACATTTTCTACTTCTAATGCAATTTCTTTTCCATACATCGCCTGGACGTTCGTTGCAGTTGTCATCCCTCTAATCATTTCTTTCATGGTATTGATGTTACGAACGATTTCCTCAGCAGTAAGCCCTTGTTCCTTTGTTGCATGGGTCACAGAGCTAGATTGATTGGTTACAGCCTCTACTGCAGCAACTATTGCCTGGCTACCTTTAGCTTGTTCAGAGGTTGCAATAGAAATCTGTTGAACTAGTTCTTTTATATTGAGGATACTGTTAACAATTTCTTCAGCAGTGTTTGACTCCTCTTTTGTAGAATGAGTCATTTCCATTGCCAGTTTTTTAGCATTTTCAACAGACTGTATAATAGATTCACTCTTAACGCTTTGTTCTACTGTTGCATTTGCAATCTGGTTCATTTCCTCTGTTACTCGCGTAATACCCTTTGTAATTTTCTTAATCGCCTGATTCGTTTTTTCTGCTAGTAGATTTCCCTCATTAACCTTTTCGGTTCCTTCTTTAATTGAGGTTACTGCAATTGTTGTTTCCGCTTGAATTCCCTTGATCAGATCCGAAATTTCTTTTGTGGCTGTTGCAGACCGTTCAGCTAGTTTACGGACTTCATCTGCAACCACTGCAAACCCCTTGCCGTGTTCTCCTGCTCGTGCTGCTTCAATTGCTGCGTTAAGTGCTAACAAATTTGTTTGATCAGCAATGTTATCAATTACCTCAATAATACTACCAATCTCTTCAGAACTTTCACCTAATGACTCCATGACATGGCTAGCTTTTTCAATCACTTGAGAAATCTCTTTCATTCCATTCAGTGTCTCATTTAAAGAAGCGGTTCCCTCAAGGGCATCCCCTTTAACGGATTGACTTAATTGATTAACTGTTTGTGCACTATTGGCAACTTGCTGAATAGATACAACCATTTCCTCAACTGTTTCAGAGGTCTGTTCTGAAGCTGCCGCTAAATTATTTGCATTATTATTAACACCTTTAATAGAATGGCTCATTTCTTCAATAGAAGTTGAGATATGGTCAAAACTTTCTTCCGCACTACTTACATTAGCAGCAACTTGTTCAATGGACGCCATCATCCCTTGTATTGCAGAGTAAGAGTCCTCAGCTGCACCGGCTAAACTATCCGCATTTTCTGCCACTAAATGAATAGAAGCACTCATTTGTTCTACTGATGCAGAGATTTCATCAACATTGGCTGCAGTAACGCTAGTGTTTCCAGCTACTTGCTGAATAGAATCAACTAACTTACTTACAGAATCGTTTGCTTTATTCATAGCCCCTTCTAATTCTTGGGCATTAACGGCTGAATGATCTATGTTTTTTTTAATCTCTTTAATTAATTTTCGGAAATTCATTATCAAAATATTCAAAGAGTAACCTAGTTTTCCTAACTCATCTTTTCGCTTTAAGATCTTTTCGTTTACTTCATTTTCCAAATTCCCTTTTGAAACCTCTTCTGAGATGGCTACTATTTGCTGAATGGGTTTAATAATAAGTTTAAAAATTAATAGAGAAAGTAATACAAGTATAATAATGAATATACTACCGATAAGAAGGTTAATATTGATTAAACTATTTTTAACAGATGTACTTGTTACTTGTTTTTCATTAACATATAAAACACCAATCGGTTGCTTTGTAAAATCATTTAATGCTGATACCATTTCAGCATACTCAATTGAGTTGGAATGTGAGGTCTTAAAACTTTTCAGATTTGGATCCTTTTTAGTGATATAAGGATTAAGTTGATTTTTATCAACTTTAGCTGAAGTAGTTAATAATGTTCCATTGTTAGTTAACAACCCAAGATTATTATGTAAGGTAGCTTTAATTTCATTTAGTGCTTTATTATCAAGAATTCTCCCAAAAATTAATATACCTGTTGGGCTATCCTTGCCATCTTCATTGGTAATTTTTGAAACAGCAATAACTGCTAAGCCATTTGAAGTCTGAATAAGACCTGAAAAGTCATTACTGTTTTTTAATTTCTCTACAATTCCAGGATTACCAAGTTTGCCTGAGAATTCTTTTACACCTCCAACCTCAGAAATGACATTTCCCTCTAAATCAGATGTAGCAATAAAGTGTAAGTTCGGAACTGTATCTTTTATTGAGTTAACATTTTCCTTGATCCATGTTAAATCTTTGTTTTCAACGGCCTTTCTATAATCTTCCCAATAGGCATTGGACTTTGTTGTATCTAAAAGTTGATTCCCAAAGTTTTTTATTAGCTTTTCCGTTGCCATACTTGTTGTAAGAACTCTTTCTTTTTCCATTTGTGTTAAATCACCGGTTATATGGACATATAAATATGTGCCTGCAATGGAAATTGGTATAACCAAAAGTATAATTATTAGAGAAAGCATTTTGAACCGCAATGATTTTATTACTTTTTTCATAAGTACCTCCAAATCTGCTAGTAAATAAGTCACTGTTTTCTATTAATAGCATAATTATATTAAAACATTAGAATAAATCTACTTTTTTGTATTATTTTGTAGATTATTTTTGGAAAATGTTACATATAATCGAATAATTGGTTATATTTTTATCTTTGTAAACTCTTTGTATAATAGTCTGGAGATTTATCATGAATATGGAAGTGAGACCATATTAAACTAATTTCTACTTTTTTTGACAAAAAGGGACAAGAAATTTAATAACCCATCGAATCATCTATAGGAATTATTATGGATGACTTTCAACTTAGAATGGGAGACGAAGTTATTTTGACTACAGAGTTATTTTTAAATGGGGAATTAATGTTAAGCAGGAAAGAAGCTCATGGAAAAAGCAAGCAACCTGGAAATTCACCAGTTTTCACCTCAAGGATGGAAAAACGGGAATATTATCAGAGCGTAAATCATTTTGATATCCGGAATGTCTTAGATGTGAAAGGATTCTTAATCGATATTCGTGCCAATTGGAATACATATGTAGCACAGGTGAGTCAATGGATTCAAAAAAATCCAATAAAGAGATTGGTCGTGACGGGGATTTTTACCGTAGTTCTTGGTATTTCTTCCATCACTTCGAATGCCGCGGTAATAAAAGAATATACCTACCAGGTAAAAAGTGGCGAAAAAATTGAAGCAATCGCTGCGAAACATGGTGTAACAGCAGAAGAAATCTTAAATGCCAATGGGCTAACTGCCATTGACGGAAAGAATATTCTATTACCAATAGTAGAAGATCGAATGGTTATCGCTACTGTACTTAATATTCGATCCAAACGGACCACTGAAAGTAGTATTATAGGAAAGTATAAAAAAGGTGATGTGGTTAAGGTTGTATTCGAAGAGGACGGATGGGCTGGCATTTTGATTAAAGGAAGACTTTGTTTTGTGAGTGCGGATTATCTTACATCAAAGCAAGCGGATGAAACACTACCAAGCCAAACTACTAAAACCATGTATGTAACAGCAACATCGTTGAGAGTACGACAAGCAGCTTCGACAAGAAGTGCAATTATTGGCACTTTAAAATTAAACGATCGTGTGTCCAAAATATCCACTTCTAATGGTTGGGCTAAGATTCAACTCAACGGCAAAATAGCGTTTGTGAGTGAAACTTATTTAACGAATAACAAGCCAAGCAAAAATATTAATGATACGTTGAATCACACAGGCACCTATGTGATTCAGAGCAGTGATACTTTTGCAAAAATCGGTAAAACATTAGGGTTCTCTGTTTCACAGATTCAAGATCTAAATCCAGGAGTTGAACCAACAAAGTTGAAAATTGGACAAATCATCAAGATCCCTTCAACTACTGCACCTACTGTCAATCAAATAATCATAGAAGCTCAAATAGGTGGGGTAGATAATAACGGAACGTTTCGGTTTATCACGTCTGAGGGTACCAAATATACGGCAAAAGCAACGGGCAATAGGATTAATGAATTATTTGAACATCAAGGAAAGAAAGCAACACTAACACTGGAAGGTAAAAGGGGGACAATGTTGACTTTAGTAGCCGTTCGATAAAGGGTAGCAATTTGTGGGTCATACCCCATAGCCATCAAGTTAGGCTAAATACTGATGTAATTTGGTCTCCAATACCCACAGACTTCTAGTAAATACCCGCTTTTCAACACTACACAAACGTTTAATTAAAACCTAAATTACTTCTAGGGCTTCTAGATTTAATTCTGTTTCCTCTTCTTGATTATTATTCCCAATCGGGCAGTGACAGACAAATGAAAGAAAGGAGAAGCTAAACTAATACGAGCTTCCCCTTTCTTTCTCTCCATATTTAAGACAATCCCTTTAATAAAATACTTTATGAATCTCCGAGCCTACAAATCTCGATATATATCGGGGCGTGACAGGCAATTGAATTGAGTTCGACTTCAGACAAGTCCTTGCCTTTTTGGCCCTGCCTTGTCCGAAGTTGGTTCGGCTTCAAATTCCATTTTTCCTTTACATAAAATACAATTCCTATTAGATCTATTTTTCAGCAAATCCCTATTAACCAAACGTTTTGAGCTTCGTGTATGATCAAAAGTAAATTATTTCAACAAATGCAGTTGATAACAGGCGCTGTGTTATAAATCACATTTGTCTATCATTAATAATGCTATCATTATTAATGAGGTTAGATAATAATCACTTAGAAGTGGCCGATTTTTTCTCGCAAAAATTTGTACTATTTTATTCTTCTCATAAACGGAGATTGTATATAGGAGGGCTTTAAATGTCTGTAGAAAAATTATCTGAATTAATTAGTCCTGAAGCTGTTATTAATTTTGAGACTGGTGCAATTAAAGCAAGCACTTTGGATTCAATTATCAATCTTTTACCATTTGAAATGGGCTTTTGCGACGCCAACGATATTTTCCGCTGGTATTCAAATAATCCCAACCGTGTCCATGGTCGTCGTAAAGAAGCAATTGGTTGCCATGTGCTTGAGCTTCACCCAAAAGTGGCTCATCACGTTGAAAAACTGTTGAATGATTTTCGTTCTGGAGCACGTGACGAATGGGAGTTTTGGTTCCCAAAACGTTCTGGTGAAGAAAAGGGCCAAATTTACCAAAAATTTATGGCGGTACGTGATGAAAATGGAAAATACCTTGGCTGTATGGATGTGACCGTTAATATCGACCTTTTCCATGGAAAAGAAGGTAAAAACACCCCTGAAACTATCGGCGAATTTATAGCTGTAAAGCCTGAATAAGTAATATCTTTTCAATTTAAAAGGTTGCCGAAAAACACATTGAATCCCCCAATTCAATGTGTTTTTCTTTATAACAGAAGTTTTGGTTTTTTGAGATTATATCGTTCATAGTGCATTATGAATCTCCGAACCTACAAATCTCGACAAATCTTGGGCGGTGACAGGCACCGATATTAACTTTGGTTGAACCGTTAAAGTGCTACTCTTTCGTTTATTAATAAGGGTTTGTTGAATACCTTAGTCCAGGATATCTATCATCCTTAAGTATCCATAATCCATTTTCATAAGAATAATGTTTAGCCGTGCCTGTTTCAGGGTTGAATTCTTGCCAAAATGCTTTTTGGAAAGGGACTATCGGTAGCGTAAAACTATCCGGACTTGACAAAGATACATAACAATTTCTTTGCTGCCATTCTACAAAACCAGTTAATGGAACGTAAAAGTATACCAAATGACCATTCGATCTATTTGTATAATAATTCCCATCAGATGTTTTTATTCTCATGTAGTCTTTTTCAGCAGCCTTTTCCATTTGCACTAACTCACTTACGTCAGTATCTCTGTAATATTTTGTGAGTTCCTCATCATAGTACAGAGACATCGAAAGAGTGTAAACGCGATTTGTGAAATAATAATTATCCCATAAATCTGAAGGTGTTTCGCGTTTATAGTACGTGGTTAACGTCTCGTTCCGAGTTACAGTTATACCTTCCGTGCTGTATGTTTTATATCCGGAAATCGTTTTTATCTTTGATACATATTTTGTTCCATATTTGACACCTTCAATGGTATCCTCACCCAATATTTCATCGGTATCTATATCTCTATGAAGGGTTGTAATGTAATAGTTTTTCGCTTCATATTTGTAGGTTATGGTTTTTGATTCCTTAATGGTGTTGGTTTGTGAACTCGGTCCAATATAACCAATAATAATCTTGATTGGAGATTCATATTTTCTATTATATTTCACATAAGCTGTTACATCGACTGCAAGCCTAGCATTTGTGTCTTTGTCGACAAACTCTGTTGTCACTTTAAATGTTTTAGGCAAATATTTGTATATAATAGTTTTTGTTCCATTAATAATGTTCGTTTGAGCATTTGGTTTGGTGTATCCATTTATTTCTTTTCGTGGCGATGTATAACTTCTATTGTACTTTACACTGGATGAAGTATTGGTTGAGATGGTGGCCTGTGTTTCGCTATCAACATACTTTGTGGTTACAGTATATGTCTTAGGTATGTATTTGTAAGTAATAGTTTTATTTCCTTTAACTATATGTTTATCTACTCTAGGTTTATCGTAGCCAGTAATGGTGCGTTGATAGGCACTATACACCGTGTCATATTTGGCTGTTGATTTATGGTCACTGGCGATTTTTGTATTTGTTTCTTTATCTCGATATACTTCGGTGACAGTGTAAGTCCTTGGTGAATACTTGTAAGTAATCGTGATATTCTTCTTGATAGTCTTCTTAATTGTGGCAGGACTTTTATAACCAGTAATTGTTTTTTTCTTTGCCGAATAAATCTTTCCCTTGTTGATCTTAGTTGTATAGTCGCTTGAAATTATTTTGCCAGTATCTTTATTAACATATTTAACAATGACTTTGAACTTTGGTGCGGCTGCGTTTGCTTTAATTGTCCCGATAAATAATGTGCCACATCCCAACAATAAAATAAGTATTACTAATTTTGCCTTTTTCATTAGAGCTCTCCCTCAAATTATTTCTCTTAAGTTTATTATAACACCAATCGAAATTGGTTCCCCTGATTATGGGAGTTATTTAAGCCTTGTTGTTGATAAAGATTTTTTCTTTGTAAAATGTTGTTATTTGAAATAAAGTTTGCTTAAAAACACCTCAAACCTATTTTTTTCGATAAAAAAGAACTGGCCGTTCGAGATTTACAAGAATTGATGGCTACGTTCTAGGGTCTTATCTTAAAATGCAAACCATGCTGGAACATCAGCATGGTTTTTTACAACCCAATGGGACGGTGACCAATGGATAAAAAAGCTTTGTTAGAAATGCCATTAAAAAGCGAAAAAAACGCTCTGGGCCATACTTCACACTTTACCGCGTTAAACTTCAGCTGAGTGGGGGTCTGACCCAAAATGTGTATTGCTCTTTTTAAATTTTGAACATTATGTGTCAAAAAGGAAATTTATTTCTAACTTTTGCTTTAACCATTACATACATCACTATTTCTAAGAAAACCCTATTGTTACTATTAGTGAAATTAAGCTTCACTTAATAAAGGTAATGAAATGGGGTAATTTTTTGAACATTCCACAATTGAAAATAGGTCATATGGTGCCAAAGTTTCCAATCATGCAAGGTGGTATGGGTGTAGGAATTTCCTTAAGTGGACTTTCTTCTGCTGTTGCGAATGCTGGAGGAATTGGGATCATATCAGGAACTGGGATTACCGTTGATGAAATGAGATCTCACATAAGGAAGGCCAAGGAGAGTATTAAGGATTCCGGCTATATTGGAGTAAACGTTCTTTTCGCTATGAATGACTTTGCTGAAAAAATGAAAGCTGCCATTGATGAAAAGGTTGATTTCATCATATCAGGTGCTGGTATTTCAAGAGATATGTATGCTTGGGGCAAAGAATCCGGAATACCCGTCATCTCGATTGTGTCTTCGGCGAAGCTCGCTAGGTTGTCAGAACGTCTTGGTGCTTCAGCAGTTGTTGTAGAAGGTCATGAGGCCGGCGGACACCTTGGTACGGAAAGACCTTTATTTGATATTTTGCCAGAAGTAGTTGAAGCTGTTACGATTCCAGTTATTGCTGCCGGAGGAATTATGACCGGTGAAGATCTTGCGAGAGCTTTTCGGGCAGGAGCGTCTGGGGTACAGATGGGAACTAGATTCGTTGCTAGTGAAGAGTGTGATGCACCTTTATCATTTAAAGAAAAATATGTACATGCCGAGCAGGAAGATACCATGTTGGTAAAAACAACGGTTGGTCTCCATGGTCGTGCAATTAAGAACCAGTTTACTGAACTTATTTCTGATGATAAAAAGGTTAAAATTAAAAAGTGTATAGATTGCCTAAAAAATTGTTCTTACCGTTTTTGTACGCTAGATTCTTTGATAACATCGATGAATGGAGATTGCGAGAATGGTCTAGTTTTTGCGGGGGCAAGAGTACATGAAATCAAAGAAATCCTACCAGTTGAAACAATTATCAACAATATTATGAGTGAATATAAGGCTTGTATTTGATTTTGAAGGTACCTGCCCCCTCAATTCGGTAAGGTACCTTTCCCATTTTTACAAACCCGTTTATTTATGGTACAGTTCATTCCGATTGATACGATAAGCACTATTAACGGTCTCATTCCTAGCGAAAGGTCATAATGCGACACCTTTTCGAAGAATTAACAAAAGGGCTATACTAATCAAACGTTTGGTTGAAACGGCCACAAGGACTGATTTATAAGAATTCCTCCTGCAAAGTAGCCACGAACATTGTCGAGAGGATTCGCATGAATTTTCCCTCTATTCTACAAAAATAGAGGGGTTTCTCTTAAACTTACATAATTCTAGAAATCTCCCTCCTTTTCACCATTACACAAACGTTTAATTAAAAGTGCCCTCAGCCCCAGTAATTCCTAGATTTCCAGCACTAAACACCTGGAATAAGTGTCGATAACTGCCATACCAACATTTTTGTCGGTTATAGCCTGTGGAGTGATTTTGTTTCTAATTATGTAATGGTCTTAAAAAGGAGAATTTTCTTAAAAAATGTCACTCAAGGGGAATCTAGAAGACTTTTTAACTCGATTGCCTAAAATGTCGGCCTTAGAAATACTGTTGCTAATGCACCCAGCACCAGGTTTAGCCCAACTAATTATCTGGTAGTGACAGGCACCTATATCTAAAAAATATAAAAGTACCCTTAGTTTTGTAGTAATCTAAAGGGTACTTTTACTTTATCCTACTATTATTTTTTCAAACCTAACCGATTCATTACGTATAATATAAGGGAGAGCTGTTTTTGTGATTATAACTGGTCCATGTCCAATCCAATGCTCTTAGCTAACTCCTTGATAATTTTCATGGATTCATCTATATCCCATTTAACTTGATGTTGATTATTAAGGTATACATTCATATCGGATTCCTTACCCCCACTAAACATAAAACCTTCCCAAGTAGCTGCCATTGGGTCCAAATCTTTAGCAGCCATTAACATATACTCATGCGCATGTTGTACACCTAGATTATCTCCAGCGTCTACACTTTTTAATTTCAAAGCAAGAGAATCCAGCTGCTCCACAATAGCCATAACTTCTTGTTTATATTGATCTGTCTGGGTATAAGCAGGATTTTGAGTGACAGTCAAACTAAGTTCTGTCATTTTATTTAGGATCTCCTTCTGCTCATTTAAAAGGGGGGTGATTTGATCAGTATAATTCGTGATAGCAATAAGAGTAGCTGCTCGTAATTTATTGACTTTTTCTGTTTTTATTTCCTCTTCCGATTTCTCCGTCTTTTCAGTCTTTACCGATTTTACGGATTCCGTTGTTTTCTTCGGTAAAGAAAATCCTTCCCTAGAAAAATAACCAATAAAAAAAGTCATCAAAAGTAAGGGAATAATAAAGAATAATTTCTTCATTCAATCACTCCAAACGTTATAGGTTATTTAATTATAACAAGAAAGATAGCCGGAAAAGAGCTATCTTTTGGTTTCATGCCGATTTATTATTCTACTTTCTTGTCCAAATGTACCGATTCTACAGGGCGTGACAGGCACCTGAATCTATTAATTCATAGTTACTAGTTTTATGAAGATCTGGCTGCAGATTTCTTGTTCGACATTATTAAGAAAAATTTGTATCTATTTAGCGAACGATTTAATTAATATTGTGAATCAATCTATGGTTAAATGTTATTAACTAACACGTTTCAGAAGTGGACTCAAAATATGGATAAGAAAGACGAAGCATTTTAAGAGAAAACAAATTGACTAATTCTATAAAGGGGTTAGTTAAAATCGTTCCTAGCGATAATCTCCAACCATTAAGGATTTTACAGATTTATACGAAAGAGATATAAGACAACTGTAAAATTGATGTCGATAATATTCCAAATTCAGTTTAGAAAAACAAAGATTTAAGACAACTATCACTAGGGGTGGATTCAATGGAAGAGCAAAGGAATCTATTTGCTGGATTATTGTGGGGAACTTCACTAAGCGTTCCATTATGGATTGCGTTTCTCGGTTGGATTAAATTGTTCACTCACCTTATTCTTTAATACTTAGAATAGTTAAACTGATTGTTTTTAATTAACTTGGAATACTATTATGGCAATATGGACTCTAGTTTCAAGTATTCAGCAACAACTTCATACTATCATTTTATCTTTAGCTAAAAGCCTATCAATCTTTTACACATACCAGGGCATGACAGGCATCGATTTTAAGGTAATCAACCTATTTCTTAAAAAAGAATACCCTTTCTGCCAAACAATTTTGGTCATAAAGCCGAACATCATCTTCAGCCTCAAAAAATGTTGTGTACCTTTCCTTCCTTGCAAGGCTAGCAGCAAATTGTAAAGCTTCTCCACTCTCCAAATCAATTGGACTCCATAAACTTTTCCCAAAACCGTCAATCATAAAAAACCATTGTTATGCAAAAAGAGTAAAAGCATTATTCATGCTTTTACTCTTTTTATTGATGACCAAAAAATATATGAAAATGATTGATGTTGCCTATGGTTTAGTCTTAGGAATGTTATTGTACAGTGTAGCTGCCTTCATTAATTTCTACATCAGCATATTCTTTCCCATAAACTGTCGTTAAGTAAGATACGTTTATTGCTGAATGATCTTCAAAGAGAACTAATTTAACTAGAGTGCTAGGAGTGAATTGGTATGATGTAGTTACTCCATTTACCGTTGAAAAACCATTTACATATCTTGATTTATCATAGCCATTTACAACACTGTATTTTACTCCAGTCATATCAAATAATTGAAGTAATTCACTTTCAGTTAAACGATATTGCCAATAATAATTCACAATAGATTGATATTTTACTTGCGCAGTATTTTCCACTTTTACTTCTTCATAAATCGCCTCTTGAGCAATGTACGTATACTCCTCTTTTTCAGTATATGTGTATTCTTCTTTTTCAATATATGAATAAGGTTCTTTTACCATTTGCGTTTCATATACATCTTGCATCTCGGTTCTATAGTTTGTTACAGTGTCTATTCTTGTTCCCACTTGTCTCCAGTGTATATCTTTTCTTATTTCATTTGTAGACATGTTAACAGTAGGCTGTAAGTTAAAGTATCCATCTGCAGTTTTCGTTTGTTTTGACCAAGTGTAGACTTTTTTACTGGTTGTTTTTACATTTTTGTAATGAACATAAACTGTTGCAGTTTTAGTATACCTTTTCCACCTTTTGCCAACCTTCTTGTAGTCATTGTACTTGATTTTTCCTTTGTACCAAGTCTTATTTGCTATTGATAATTTAGTTCCTTTTGCAATTTTAATATCGACCTTTTTACCCTTGTAGTTGCGAGCAGTTAATTTGTACTTGTTGTTAGTCTTTGTGTAACCTTGTACACTTTTCTTTGCAGTATAAGTTTTTGTAGTTTTCGGCACATTGGCATAAGTTACAAATGTCACCTTTGCCTTTCCCCACTCTTTATTTATCTGCGTTAGTTTCACTTCTCTATCTGTACTAGCACAAGTATACGCTTTATCTTTTGTTCGAACTTCTAATCCACCACTATTAAGAATGGGCTTAGTGTCAAAACATACCCCTTTTTTTGCATAGTATCCATTTACTACCCAATCATAAACTGGATAGCTAAACTTTTCTTCGTAAGGAATGGTTACTTGCTTTTGCCCTATAAGAACCTCTTTCTCAACATCTCTATATCCAGTCTTTTCTACATCTCTATATCCTACTTTTTCTACATCTCTATAACCGATCTTTTCAACATCTTTATATCCTACAATCTTTTGCTCTAAGTGAGTTGATACATTTTCCGCTATTGATTCTAAAGGCATTGTACTCGCTTCTGTTTTATCCCCGACCCCTGCGAATAATCCAAGTGCTAATGC
Organism: Neobacillus drentensis; assembly: GCF_036962125.1. Classification (GTDB taxonomy): domain Bacteria; phylum Bacillota; class Bacilli; order Bacillales; family Cytobacillaceae; genus Neobacillus; species Neobacillus drentensis_B. The sequence continues at coordinate 37,761 of NZ_JBALOA010000034.1, read as the reverse complement.
TCCTATTGCGATCCCTTTTAATAACTTTTTCATGATTAATTCCCCTAAGTTTTTTTATTTATTCGCTGCTTCTATAGCCTACCACATCATCAAGCCATTTTCCTTATGCGAAATTACTCAAAAATATTCCTTTCCCGCTATTATTTTAGATTCCTGAGCAAGGGAAATTATCATGCTCATACTAAAAATCCCATGTTTTATCCAACAGGTTCCAATTGAATTATCTTATTCTACAAATCTCGATATATATTCGGAGCGTTACACGCACCAAATTCTATTTATTCTTTTTAAGCCAACTGATAGCAATAAAGTAACCAATGACGGGTGATATCCCATATCCCATGATTGGCAATGGGAAATTACCAAATAAAGTTACAATGATCGCGATTAAGAAGTAAACCCCTAAAGATAAAGAAATGACATTTTTATTACCGTTAAGAAAGAATGGACATAATAATAATATGAGAGACAAAATGCCTAAAATGAACCAGACAGTTCCAAGGTCTGCGACTAAGAAGATAATATCTTCTACATAAGGAACTGGTTCTAAATCATCGAGAAAAATCCACGATATGATAACGAAGACTGCAATAAAAGTTAAACTGAAAAACTTTATTATCCATTTACTAATCGTTTTCCACAAAATAATAGCAGCTGCACATGCAAATGCGGTTAATTGACCTGCATCTGGATGAAAAAACAATATTAATAATGTAATAAAGAGTAATCCTATAACATAGCGTTCATGTTTGTTTAAAGCTAATTTATATAAATGAATGATTAATAAAGGCAAAATAATACTTGCTACATAAATATTAATTGGCCCAAAGGTTAACCATCGATGAACACCATCTAATCCATTAAACAGAAATGGAAAAACTAATAAAACAATTATAACGATGGTAGGAAGTAAATTTCCTATACTTAATTTTCTTTTCTTATTACGAAATAAATAACTAGAACCCAAAACAGTTCCTAATAACCAGATTAATATATTTTGAATCCAAATGCTTGAAGCCACCCCATTTGAAACCATTGCAAAGGTCCCTATAAGAATAGCAGGTAAAATAAGCAAATAAGATAGGATATTTTTAAAAATATTTATGTTAACACATCCTTTTTAGTATTTTTTATCCATGAAAATTTTAACATAAAAATTACCAACATTTTTAATTTCTCTTAAAATACGGCTGCCCCTTTAGTGATAAAATACTCTTTATTGCAGGACTCATTTCTTGTTTGTATTTCTTCTGGAGGACTGACCCCATTATCGAATAAACACAAGAACTTCCCATGAGCTTTTATGTCTCCCTCGCAAGAGCTTGTTGTTTATGGAGTCTCCATCTTCTCAAAGTCATCGCCTCCCAAAGAGCTGTTTCGCTTATTTTTTCTTCTTCAGCTAGGTCCGAGATAGTTCTCGCCATTCGAATTATTTTAATTTGAACGCGATTACTCCAGTTTTGCTTTGCAGCAACGTTCGTAAGCATTTTTCGCTGTTCAGTTGTTAATGGACTCGTTTCCATCATGACTTCAAACGGAACTTTGGCATTTGTTATTTCAGATTGATAGCGTTGATACTGGAGATGCCGTGCCATTTCAACCCGTTCTCGGATATCGTGGGAGGAATCTTGATTGAAATTTGTTTGATCTAAATTAACAGACTTCAATGATAGCAGGATGTTTTAGTGAACTCCGCTATTTCGTCAAGGAACAATACGCCATGATGGGCAAGTGAAATTTCTCCTGGTCTGGGTGATGATCCTCCACCAATGATGGCGACTGAGGATGCTGAGTGGTGTGGATGTCGGTATGGGGCATTTTGATGTAAGCTTCTACTCTCTCCTGCCAACTGATATAGGCTCATTACTTCTAGCTGTGCTTGATTAGTTAGGGCAGGCAAAATGGAAGGAAACGTTTCCGCCAACATACTTTTCCCACATCCCGGCGGGCCGGTCATGATCACATTATGTTCACCAGCCGCAGCAATCTCAAGTGCCCGCTTTGCCTGCTCGTGGCCAATAACATGTCGGAAATCCTTTTGTGGTGAACCGGAACTAAGAGGAGTTTGATTATTCGAAGGTATGTTAGGGGGAAAAGGCAGTATTTCTTGCCCTTCTAAGTGCTGGACTACTTCCTCAATATGCTGAACGACGATATACTCCAAATCTTTTAACATCTGAATGGGTATGGTGGGATCATAGGGAATGTAAATTTTCTTTAAGCCTAGCCCTTTAGCAGATATCAAAGCAGGCAGCATTCCTTCGGCTTTTACTACCATCCCATCCAGAGATAGTGCTCCAATAAACGCTGTATCCACTGGAATTCTTCCCTTTATCATGTTCAGTTCTTTTAAGGCTGCAACAGCAATCGCCAAATCAAATAGCGGTCCATTTTTCTTTTGTTCAGAGGGTGATAGATTGACCACAATCTTTTGGTCTGTAACATCCACATCAAAATGGCCAAGTGCCGCTAGCACACGTTCCCTGGATTCTTTTACTGAGGCATCCGGCAAACCCACAATCACCATGGATTCCGCCCCTGGTTTGATCCTTACTTCTGCCTGAACTAGATAACCTTCAAGACCTTTCAATCCAATACTTAAGGCTTTCACAGTCATATAGAACTTCCTCCTACTATCTTTCTATTTAATTTGTTCACTTGATATCGGATTGTTTAGAAGAGGTCCTTCAACAAACTTGCGGTAGTTTTCCTTCTGCGGTTCTGGAAAATAAGATAATATTTAAGTGGTTGTTATATGAGGATTTACAGAGTTCGAAATGTAAGCATTATAGCTACTCCATTGGTAATCGCATGGGGATTTTACCATGTTTGCCTCTACAGGATTCAAATGAATATATTTGCTAGCATCTAATAGATAGTCTTTGGAATCAATAAGTTCTGCTCCATATCTACCTTGAAAAACATGACCTACGAGGTGATGACGTTTATTAAAATACATCGCATATCTGGAATTAAGCATTTTCATCATATCTTTTGGATGGTGGTGAATGGTTTCTATTTGGAGATGAACGTGGTTTGTCATGAGGCAGTAGGAGAGGAGATAAAAAGGAAAATAGCGACGTGTTTCCTCCAGAAACTGTAAATATACTTCATAATCAAAATCATCATAAAAAATAGATGACCTTCGATTGCCACGATTCGTAATATGATACTTGGCACCAGGAAACCAGACGCGGTGTTTTCTCGACAACTGAGCATAACACCTCTCTTTCTATCATAATTCTTTTTCCTAATACAATATTCTACATCATCCGAGTTTTTCCTCTATCATTCGGTAAAATTGCAAATAAATTTTTAAACAAAATAAGATAGAAAGACTCTTCATCTCTCTATCCTACTTTACCGCGTTAAACTTTTAGCTAAGCGGGGGTCTGACCCCCGAATTTCACGGTTATATCAAGCTAGATCTTAACTTATATTCGACTTCACCAAGATATGCGCTAGGCAAGGTCCTAGTGAGAATCTCATATAACAAAGTTGAAATTTTGAACGATGACCACCACCTCGTTGTCAGCCATTCCCGACTGTATGGCCAATACAGAAAGTCCATGAAATGGCAGCCATATCTAAATTTGATGGCCAAACGGCCTACGGCACTTAAGTATACAAGTTTCTATGATTAGCTCCCGGAAGAATGGAAAAGTTATTTTGGTGCTTGTACAGTGCCTGAAAAACCAGAAGCGCTGAAACTATTATCTATAATTCTGAAAGACCACGATTTCAGTGTCATTACGAAAGCACTGGCCATTGCATCGGAACATGGGCATCCCTCCGTGGATGCCATAAAACAAGTATTCTATCAACTTATTAACGGACGTGGAATCCGTAGTGATATTAAGCCGAACATATCGCTACCCAAACTACCGGAAGCAACGCGAGGCCTCGGACATTATGACCAGCTCCATAAAGGAGTGGACGCATAATGAATGAGCAAATTAAAACCTATGCAAAGCGATTGAAGCTGAGCTGGATCAAAGAACATTTTCATGAAGTGGAATGCTCAAATAATCAAGAGTATTTATTTAAGATCTTTGAAGCAGAAATCCAGCAGCGTGAAGAACGCAAGGTTAACCTCCTATTAAACCAAGCTACGCTTCCAAAAGTGAAAGGAAGACCGTTTGATTGGAGCGAAGTTCAGATTCCGGCAGGAATGACAAAGGAGTAACTATTGAATGGGGAGTTCATAGAAAAGCAGGAGAATAACATTTTCTATGGTGGGGTAGGTGCAGGTAAGACTTACCTCGCCACGTTGATTGGTTTGAATGCCATACATAAGTTTGGCAAGTCCGTAAAGTTCTATACAGTTGCAGGATTGGTAAATAGGTTACTTGAAGCAAATGAAAAAGGCACTTTACCGAAATTGTTTAAGCAAATAGAAAAGCTGGATTTATTGATCCTAGATGAACTGGGTTACATCCCCTTGCATAAACAGGGTGGAGAGTTATTATTCCAAGTCATTTCAATGTGTTATGAGGCCAAAAGCATCATTATTACAACCAACCTGCAGTTTGGTCAATGGAACCACGTTTTTGGTGATCCAATCTTAACGGAGGCAGTCAATGACCGACTGATTCACCACTCTCACCTAGTGGTTTTCAACGGTGATAGTCATCGCTATAAAGAGTCATTATTACAAGCATAGCAATAATGTTGGCAAGTGGTTACATTTTTAGTTGCCGATTAATACATTTTTTACTTGCCAAATACACCTTTAAACTCTACTTCTTAATTCCGGTGTCGAGGTGTTTAAGGAATTCAGGGGTCTGATCACTAGCGTTGTATGGAAGTAAATGATTTCAATATATACAAAAGTTTTACACCTAAAAGATCATGGGAACGGTTCTGCCGGCTTTTCTAAAGGTTTTCCTGACTTTTTGTAGCAGACGTTTAGCAAAAAATGGATGGAGTAATTTGGAGATTAGTGTATGATAGCTTTGTTAGAAATAGTTTACTCCTTTGCTTCCGCTAAAGATCCCCCTTATGTGCTTATCCAACCATGGAAAACCTATCCTTTAGGGGCGTGACACGCACCGGTATTAAGATTTACAAGAATTGATGGCTACGTATCAAGGACCCGTATCTTGAGATAAAAACCATGCTGGGCATCAGCATGGTTTTTTACATCGCTCTATGAACCGGTGATAGATATTTTGAAAAAACTTTACTAAAATGCCACTAAAAGGCGAAAAAAAACCAATGTAAACAAGGCTAGTGGGGCTGACCCCAAAATTCAGTGATAGTTACTGCGACCAACAGGAACCTACTTTGTACGATCCTCGATGAGGTAGAGTGAAAGACCGCCTTTCTACCTTTGAAAGAAGCAAGCAGAACCGTCCCCATGGTCTCCTCATGGTCTCCTTATCTAGCAAAAACTGTCTACTCTAGTTTAGCAGTCACAAAAGTCCCTTATCTTTCTATCTCGCTTTACCGCGTTAAACCTTTAGCTAAGCGGGGGTCAGATCCCCGAATTTATACTTCACACATCCTTGTTAAACTATAGCTAAGTCAAGGTGTAACCGTCATTTTGAAATAATAATTAAACATAATAATTAAACATAAGTAGGTATGGTAACATTATTTTCTTCATTATTAAAATCCATAGGTCTATCATTTTGGTAGCCTAGATGGTAAAGAATCGCACTCACTATTCTCTTGGAAGCATTCCCATCTCCATATGGATTAGAGGTCTTTGCCATTTGGTCATGGGCGAACTTATTTGTTAATAGTTCATCAGCGAGTTTAAATATAGTATCCTCGTCAGTTCCTGCCAACTTTAACGTACCCGCCTTAACCCCTTCTGGTCGTTCAGTAGTGTCCCTTAAGACTAGTACAGGAGCTCCTAAAGATGGTGCTTCTTCCTGAACTCCTCCTGAATCAGTTAGGATTAAATATGCCTGAGAAGCAAAATTATGAAAATCAATAACATCTAAAGGCTCAATTAAATGAATTCGTTCATTTTCTCCTAATAATCTATTTGCAATTTCTCTAACAACTGGGTTCATATGAACAGGATAAATTACTTGAATATCATCATGCTTTTCAACAAGTCGTTTAATTGCACTAAACATATTCTCCATTGGTTTACCAGTATTTTCTCGACGATGAGCAGTCAACAAGACTAATCTATTTTTTCCTATTTTCTCTAAAACTGGATGCGAATAATTTGTTTTAACAGTTGTCTTTAAAGCATCAATCGCTGTGTTCCCAGTAATAAAAATTTTTTCCTCCTCTTTATTTTCTAATACAAGATTTGCTTTTGATTGAGCAGTTGGTGCAAAGTGGAGATCAGCTAATACTCCTGTAATTTGCCTATTCATTTCCTCAGGGAATGGAGAATACTTATTTCTCGTACGGAGCCCTGCCTCAACATGCCCAACCGGAATTGAATTATAAAATGCTGCTAAGCTAGCTACAAAGGTCGTTGTAGTATCACCATGAACTAATACAATATCTGGTTTCACTTCTTGTAAAACTCTATTTAGCCCTTCTAAGCTTCGCATCGTAACCTCAACTAACGTCTGTCGGGCCTTCATAATATTTAGATCAAAATCAGGAACAATCTCAAAGATATTTAGTACTTGGTCGAGCATTTCCCTATGTTGTGCAGTTACAGTGACAATTGATTTAATCTTTTCATTGCTCTTTTCAAGTTCTTTAACAAGGGGAGCCATCTTTATTGCTTCAGGTCTAGTTCCAAATACCGTCATTACTTTGATTTTATTTTCCATAAACATCTCCCACTTTCAATTAAATTTCCATTCCATTTGTCTTCTCATAATACTATCGTAATCTTTCCATCATAAATACTATTTCAATTTAACAAAGAAAGGAACATAATATTAAAGAGATGTATAGATTCTTCTAGAGGGTATCAAAAATAATCCCCTTCATTTCCGGATGGGGATTATTTAGGTTATATAACGAATATTATAATATCGACATATGTCGGGCGGTGACGGCACCAGAATAATTGTTACAGCCTACCTTTCGGTACATATCGAGAAGGCGCCCTTAATATTGCCTATGTTAATACAAATAAAGACTATTTATATTTACGCCTATAGAAAAACAGTCAAGTATTGGTAACATATATAAAATTTCAAAAGGATACGAAAATTTTATATCAAACCCCTTTCATCAGAAACACATTAAAACCAAACACAACCTTTTAATCCAGCAGGTTGAAGGAATATTGATGATAAAGAATCAGCAAAATGGATTTTCGGACTATTAGCTGAGCAGTTTCACATGCTACTACCATCAAATCAATTTTTTTATAATTCTATTAAATACATTATACAAACCCTCTTTTTTATACACCGTTATAACAGATATAATGATCCATCCTAACTTTTCACCAAAAATACTAACTATTTTATAATTATTTTTTCGATCTTTAATTTTATGTTCATCTAACCAAGATCCATTAAAATGATGAATTGTATAGGTATTTTTAGTTAATAATATTTTACCTGTTTCATAACTTTTCGGACAAAAATACTCTTTAGGGTATATAGTTAATAGCTCGTTAATTTCAAAAAATTCACTATTTAAAGATACGCCAAATTCCTTCTGTGTAATATTAGTAATCGTAACCACATTTGTTGTTAAATCATAACTACCATCATCTTTTTGAAAATGCTTGTAATCGTAATAATCTAGCAATTTTTTTATCCATGTATTCTTTTCTCTAGAACCCATTATGGCTGTTGGTATATAGTTATCATTTTCAAACCCTGAGAATGCATAATGGGATAAAAAAACATCTAAATTTCTTATTACCTCTACATCAGTATCCATATAGATACCACCGTAATTATATAGAACATATAGCCTGACATAATCAGAAACAAAGGCATATTTTTTAGCAATATAAGCCTCTTTTACATACTCGTTACAGTTTATATCAAAGTTATCTTCATTCCATTCAACTATTTTGTAATCAGGAAGGTATCTCTTCCAGCTATTTATACACTTAATAATTAGGTCATTATGGGGTTTTTTCCCAAACCAACAATAATGAATTATTTTAGGGATATTGTTCATGATAGTATCCTTTCATTATTAATAAAAAATAGATTTTAAATAAATACTGGAGCACCTATTTATATAATTATTATTGAAACTGTTTTGTTCTTTTTAAGTCATTGATAATCGTATTTAAGTAACTTAAGAATTCCCGGCTAAAAACTATCATTTTATACTTCTATTTTTAAGGAAAAATATAAAACAATTGTGTCTAATATCAAACTCTTTTTTATTTCTATTTTTAAGTGACCCAACAAAAATAAAAGTTTTATTAATTCTCTTATAAATCGATTTAGACTATTGAATAAGGTACAAATAAGATTTTTGTTTTAAAGCATAAATGCTAAACTCATATAATCGTTAGCAATTTGTCCGAGCAAGTTTATAATTAGTATCTTACATGTGATTTAATATTTTCAATCAAGGTTTTCATTAATTTATTTTTTTGAGTTTCAATAATTTTTTTATTGTACCCAACATTTTCAGCAGAAATAAGTTTGTTAATTAATTCACTATGATCCACATAAATATCAAAACATCTATCTATACAATCAATATTTTCAAAAAAGAATTTTACTTTTTCATCCCAAGAGATTGCTATACTTGGAATATCCAAGGAAGTCGCTATAATATGGCTATGCAACCTACAGGAAATAATACTTCTATACCTTGAAATAGTATTAACTAATTCTCTTGGGAATATTGGTCTTTCTGCTAATACCGAATTATTTTTCCCACAATAGTTTGCAATTTCTTTTGCAAGCTCGTAATCAGTCTCGGACCCGTTACAAAATAGTTCCCATTTAATATCCCTCTTATCTAATTCTTTAATTAAGTTGGTGTATATTCTAAAAACTTCATTATCCAATTCTGAGTTTAATCTAATTACTCCTAGACCAACAACTTCACTCTTTTTCTTTTGAATTTGAAATACTTCACTAGCCCAAAGGGCTGGGTCATATGATTGAGTGGCAATTATATTAGAATTGTTTAATAGCAATTTATTAATTTTATATACATCATCTCTACTCGTAATACTTTTTATATTCTGATGTCTTAAAGCATTAATTAGTTTACCTAATAAGACTGAGCATTTTATAGAACCCAAACCACATGCATTAAAAATAATTGGAACATTCTTTTTCGATAGTTCTTTTACGTGTCTTTCTATAGAAATACAAAAGTAATCTAGAAATAATTGACCACCCGCAAATACAGCAATATCAAAATGGTCATTACATGTATTTTTTATAAAATCAGCTTGATGCTTCCGTCCATTCAAATCTTTATACTTAAGATATTGAAACCTGTAAATAAATTTATTTAAGTAGTTTTTTATAGCTTTTTTTGATCTTTGCAGGTTATTGCTTAATTCTGGTTCAGTATCTTCAATTTTGTATCCAGTACGACTTGTTAAATCTGAGATAGATATATCACTCATAGGATATGCTTCTTTAATGAGATATTCTACTGACTTGCAAATTACACCGTCACCTAGATTTGATGAATAATGTTCCCCTATAATCAAAACTTTCATAATTTGCCACCCTTGTTGTATATTAAAGTTAAGCTTATATTTTTGGTTATTATTTCCCTACTATGTTAATTTAATGAGTTTTTAAATTAATTTTACTTCGAGTTATTTTATTTTTAACTCCTTTTAAGAGGAGATTCCTATCATATTTACTTAATATCAAAACAAAATTTATAATAATTGATACAATGGTGGTTAAAAATGCTGCAACAATTAACATTATCCAACTGTCAATTATTATTATATCTTTTATAAAAAATGAAATAATAGTAACAAGTGTTACAGCAATGACATTTTTTATTACAACGGGATAGAATGTATTCCATTTTAGATTAAGACATCGTGCTCCATATAGGGGTAAAAATGTAAGAGCCCGAATAATCGAAAATATTGTACTAGTTCCAGCTATGATAAATAATTTAGTTTTTACGTTATCTGAGAAGTTCAATAATATTAAAACTAATATTATCGTTAATATTGAGTTAAAAAATAAATAAATAGAAGACTGCTTCACTTTATTAGTAACAGTAAAAATATTCCACAACCCTTCCATTGGTAATGCAAAAATAAACGCAAAACAGTTCAATATTGAAAGAATTTGTAATAATTTAGCATCTTGTGAAGGAACCCACAATCCATAAAAAGCATCACCATAAGCAAATAATATTGCCATTGGGATACAAGCAAATAATCCCATAATCTTCATTGAATATATAAGTTCTTTTTGCATCCCCTTAATATCCTTTTTTGCATAACTTATAGTTAATTGTGGTGAAAATGCCCCGGCCAGCATAGCAAATATTGATAATATCATATTGGGTAAAGTCTTAGATATAGATAATGTTCCCATTGCCGATGCACTAATAAATAAGTTAGTAATTAGCAAATCCGTACCTGTAGAGAGAATACTACTAAGTTTTGTAAAGCTATTCCACAAACCAGAAGATATAAGAGTTTTAACTTTAGAAATATCAAAATAATTTCTATTAATACTTACATTTGGTAACAGTTTTTTTGTGTAATATATGTTTGCCCCTATAATATATATAGTACTAATTACTGCTGAAAAACCAAGATACCATACTGAAGGTTTCAAAAACAAAAACATTGTTATTAATATTAGAGCTTTTAAAATTGATGATACGATAGATATTGAAGATGATATGTTTAACTTATTTTTAGAAAATATAGATATATTAAAAACTGATCCCATAATATTAAGTAAAAAGTTCAAAAAAACAAACCCAAGAAGTAATGTAACATCTAGTAAAATATTATTAGGAATGCTTACAAATTTATTTAGGGTAAATAATAATACAGTAAATGGAATAGTTAAGAATAATGATATTGCTAAATTTGCAAAAAGGACTGAAGTAAAGTATTTGTTCACATCCTCATACTTTTCTTGATGTAAACTTATTGTTATATATCTGCTAGCCATGGAATTTAACGCAAAAGATATAACAGCTGCATAACTTACAAAATCATTGGCCATTCCTACAAAACCATACGCTTCGCTACCTACATTTTTCACCATAAAAGGTGTTAGGAAAAAGCTTATTCCAATTGCAACTAAAAAACTTATTATTTGTGCTATCATATTGATAACAATTTGTTTATTTTTCCCCATTGCAGTCCTCAAATTCTTTTTGTAGAAGTAATATTTTTTGACCTTTCAAACTTGTTATATGGTTATTATTGGAATGGGTGAAAGGCAACAAAAAATTATATTACTAATTCATATTTATTTTGTATCTGATATTTTTTATCACTTCAAATATTCTATAGTTTATTGCAATTACAATAGCAATAACTTTAGATTTTATTGGCACATTTCCATTACAACAAAAAAACAATAGATGCTTTCTAACCTTTTTTTCTATATTGGACTTTATTATTTTATCTCTAAAATTATCCCTACACATTTCACCTAACAATGATATATTTGCCAGTATAAAAGCACTAGTTACAGCTTTTTTTGACTGGGGGTATTTATCCACACATAAATCAAAAATACCCTCAAAAGCATTAAGGTAATCTAGTTTTTCTATTTTAAATTTACTCTTTACAATTCCATCTTTACGTTGAAAATAATTATAGCCAATGTAGTTTGAATAAACGACTTTGTTTATCTTCTCAAACAACTTATATGTGGTAAACATATCTTCATATAATTTTCCTTTTGGATATTGGATATTATCAAACAATTCTTTTTTATAAAGTTTATCACAAGCATGACTAGCGAAATATTTGTTGTTAAACAAACAATCAAAAGCCTCTTTATTATTAAAAACTTTACAATTATTAGTGATTACGCTGTCTATCTCAGAGTAACCTGATACTTCACGGTATTTACAAACAGATATATCAGCATTATATTTCTTAATATTTTGGTATAATATTTTATACATATCTTTCTCTATCCAATCATCACCGTCAACAAATGCAATATACTCACCTTGTGCAATATTAAGTCCTGCATTCCTTGCATCAGAAAGGCCACCGTTTTCTTTGTGCAATACTTTGATTCTATTATCCATCCTTGCAAAATCATTACATATTTCTCCACAATTATCTGGTGACCCATCATTTATTAATATTAATTCGAAATCTTCAAAAGTCTGAGCTAGGATACTGTTTATACAATTATGAATATATTTTTCCACCTTATAAATCGGAACTATTATGCTAATAATCGGCATCTTCTCACACTCCAATATAATCAATACCTATTAATTTATGTCAAAAAATCGGAATAAATAATACTAACTGTTAAAATCAATTCTAAAACCAAAGAGTTTTATGATGTACGAAAAGTTAGCAAATAAAATTCACTTAATCTGATAGGTTATCGTAAAATATATCAAATTCCTATCAACACACAATAAATTTCACATTGGTTGCTCATTTCTCATTTAATAAAACTAAGAACTAAAACCATATACAGTGCAAATCGAGAAGCTTTGTTAAGGTTTAAATCTTAGTTTTGTACTTTCAATGCAAATCTCAACACTAATTCAAATTTCTACTTATTCTGCCCCCATACAATCCTATTCACATAATTTGTATACGACAAAATAATCCTAAGAACTTTATCTGAAACGTTTGGCATACTATAATCTGATACGATTCTAAGAGTACTTTTTTCTTGTGTCTCTAATATTTCCAATCCCTGTAATATCCTTTCTTTTTTTAAACCCACCATCATTACCGATGCCTCTTCCATCGCTTCTGGTCTTTCATGGGCTTGTCTAATATTCAATGCTTTAAAACTAAGAATAGAAGACTCTTCGCTAATAGTTCCACTATCACTAAGAACTGTCTTAGCTTTAATTTGAAGTTTCACATAATCATTAAATCCTAATGGTTTCATAGTCTTCACTAAAGGATTAAATTCAATCCCTTTTGCTTCAATCATCTTTCTAGTTCTTGGATGAGTACTCACAATAACCGGCAAATTATACTTTTCTGCAACTGCATTTAAACTATCAACTAAATCTAGAAAGTTAGTTTCCGAATTAATATTTTCTTCTCGATGGGCTGATACGACAAAATATTGATCTGCTCCAAGTCCCAATCTCTCTAATACATCGCTTTTCTCAATGTCATCTTTTCGGGAATTGAGTACTTCAAACATCGGACTACCTGTCTTAATAATGCGATCAGCTGGAAGTCCTTCTCTTAACAAATATTCTCTTGCAATATCACTGTAAGTTAGATTTATATCAGCTGTATGATCAACAATTTTCCTATTAGTTTCCTCAGGTACTCTTTGGTCAAAACATCTATTACCTGCTTCCATATGGAATATCGGAATATGTCTTCTCTTAGCTGCAATTGCACATAAACAACTATTAGTATCACCTAATACCAAAAATGCATCTGGCTGAACTTCGTCTAATATTGGGTCAATCTTTATAAGAATATTTCCTACCGTCTCAATTGCTGCTCCAGTAGCAGCATTAAGGAAGTAATCTGGCTTTTTCAGGTTAAAGTCTTTAAAGAACACTTCATTTAATTCATAATCATAATTCTGACCTGTATGAACAAGGATATGTTCTATAGCCTCTGAATCTTCTAATTTATTAATAACAGCTGATAACCTTATAATCTCAGGTCTAGTACCAACGACTGTCATGACTTTTAATTTCTTCATTAATTATACCTCCAAAAAATGAGTGTCAGGCTTTTCTGGATCAAAACATTCATTTGCCCACATTACTGTTACTAAATCAATTTCTCCCACATTCACAATTGAATGCGTATATCCAGTAGGAATATCTAGAACTTGAAGCTTATCCCCACTAACCTTATATTCAATAATTTCGTCTGAATCAATCTTTCTAAATCTAATTAAACCTTCTCCACTAACAACTAAGAATTTTTCATTTTTAGTATGATGCCAATGATTACCTTTTGTAATCCCAGGTTTTGATACATTCACTGAAACTTGTCCTCTTTCCGGTGTTCTAATAAACTCTGTGAAAGATCCTCTGTGATCACAATTCATCTTAAGGTCATAGGAAAAATTATCGTCTGGTAAAAAACTTAAATAAGTACTATAAAGCTTTTTAGTTAACGCACTTTGCATCTTAGGAATACTTAAATTTGTTCTACTTTCTTTAAAGCTTTTTATAAGATCAGCTAATTCCCCAAGTTTAATATTATGTGTTACAGGTACCACACAATAATCTTCCTGCATAGTTGGTTTTCCTTCTAGAGCCCTTAAAAACTCGTCTAAAACATCATCTATATAGCACAGATTAATTTGTGCATAAGGATTATTAATTTGGATGTCTAACCCCCTAGCTATATTATGACAATAAGTGGCTACTACAGTATTATAGTTAGGCTTGCTCCACTTACCAAATAAATTTGGTAGTCTATATACATATGCTTTTACACAAGTTTCTTTTCTGTAATTAAATAATAAATCTTCTCCTGCCTTTTTACTTCTTCCATAAGAATTGTCTTTATCTGCCTGAATAGAGGAAGTAATCAGAACGGGAGCTTTATTTCCATGTCTTTTTAATAGTTCTAACAATTTAGCAGTAAAACCAAAGTTTCCTTCCATAAACTCATTTTCATCTTTAGGTCTGTTAACCCCAGCCAAATGAAAGACAAAGTCACACTCTTTTGTAAACTTTTCAAGTAAAGAAGGATCACTTTTTCTAGTAAACTCAAATATTTCATTATATCCTTTATTTTTTAATTCAGCGATAAGGTTCTTTCCTAAAAAACCTTTCGCTCCTGTAACAAGAATATTCATCAATCTATTCCCCTTTAGTTCATTACATGAATCTTTTTATTGTTCCATTCCTTTAGCTCGTGTTGCACATAGTCTAACTTAAGTAAGGTCTCTTTTATTTGTTCAATACTCAGGATTTGCGTATTATCCGAATTATATTCCTCTACAGTAGTGAGCTTTTGATCTCCCTCTGCGAAATACTTATTATAGTTTAGATCTCTTTTATCTGCAGGAACTCTATAGAACCCACCTAGGTCCTCTGCCACTACATACTCCTCTTTAGTAAGAAGTGTTTCATAACGTTTTTCCCCATGACGAGTACCAATTACTTTAATCTCGTTGTCAGCATTAAACAATTCCTTTACCGCTTGAGCAAGATCACCAATTGTACTAGCTGGAGATTTTTGAACCATAGTATCTCCTGCACTAGCATTTTGAAAAGCAAATACTACTAACTCAACCGCTTCATCTAAACTCATAAGAAATCTTGTCATATTAGGATCAGTTACAGTTAAAGGATGTCCACTTTTAATCTGCTCAATAAATAATGGGATAACCGATCCACGTGAGGCCATCACATTACCATATCGTGTTCCACAAATCAAAGTTCTGTCTGGAGAAACTGTTTTTGATTTTGCAACAAAAACCTTTTCCATCATTGCTTTTGAAATTCCCATTGCATTAATTGGATAGGCTGCTTTATCAGTTGAAAGGCAAATTACTTTTTTTACTCCATAATCAATTGCTGCTGTTAAAACATTATCTGTACCCAGTATATTAGTTTTCACTGCTTCTATAGGAAAAAACTCACAAGATGGTACCTGTTTTAGTGCTGCTGCATGAAAAACATAATCCACACCATGCATTGCATTTTTAACACTTGCTAAGTCTCTTACATCTCCCAGATAAAATTTAAGTTTACTATTTTTATAGTTTTTTCTCATATCGTCTTGCTTTTTTTCATCACGAGAGAAAATACGAACTTCTTTTATATCAGTATCTAAAAATCTTCTCATTACAGCATTTCCGAAGGATCCTGTACCGCCTGTAATTAATAGGGTTTTATTTTTAAACATGATAATTGCTCCTTTAATTTTATTGAATTATTTACTTTTTTATATTTTTATAATGCCTATAAAGATAATAAATTTATAGATCTTTACAATTTAAACAAAACAATTATTATTTTGGTTTTAGGAACAAAAGCATTACTCCTAATATATTTATTATATGGATATTGATAATCACTCATCTCTTAACTTTCATTAATTATTAATATTCTTAATACTTATATTTACTGCCAAATGAAATAGTAGGGTACAATATCATATTGTCTTACAGACAAAACAGTTACATAGAAAAATATAATTAAAAACGAAACAAGGAGACCTTTTAATAAAATTCTCGATTTGATTTCAAACAACTGCAATATATTAGGTAAAAGAATTATTATAAAAACTTGAAGATACATAGCAGATCGTGACAAGTCATCCTGGCCTGTCATTAACAAAACCACAATGGCAACATATAAAAGTTTTAAACAACCCATACTAATATCAAAAGGAGATGTACTATTAGATCCAATTTGCGTATAATTTAATCTTTTCGAATTCTTTACTTGGGTTTTATTAATGAAATAGAGACTTATTAAAGAAAATATCAAAATGCCTATTAATAATATTATATTTCCTCCTATTGAGATTTCCCCTGGTTGCCCCATTCCATGAATAAATGTATTAATAAAACTATAAATGTAATTTCTAAAAATGACTAAACCTAAAGATCCTCCAATATATCCTAGAGCAGCAAATGGAGTGATTTTTGCCTTCATAATATAATACACAAGGAAAAAGATAATTGCAGAATTATGGAAAAAGTATGCTATTAAAACAACCAAAGTAAATCCAATAAATGATTTTACACCTGATTTTTCTAATAATCTAAATGAGTATAGGCATATCGCTATTGATATAGCATTTCTTATGCCAGATATATTAAACACAAAAAAAATATAGCAAATATATATAAGCAAAGATAGAGTTACGTCCTTTGAGTATCTTTTAACAAATTGATAAAAGGATAAATATATAAAGGCATATATAATTGCAGAAAATAATTGAAATGATAAGCCAATCTGCGAAAATATTTTCATAAGCAATATATATCCCGGCTCAAAATAAACATAGTTAAAATCGCCCCAAGAATATTGGCTTGCGCTTTCATATACTCTTTTATATCCAAGAGTATCTATACCTACTGTATCCTTTTTTAGAGCACTTATTGCATACATAGAAATAGTTCCAAATAGCAAAATTAATGTTTCTTGCCTTTTTTTACCTTTTACTATTAACTTTGTTAGAAATGAAATAGTTATTATAAAAAAGATAAGTATAATATAAATAGCTATAAAGCATCACACCTGTATCTTATATTTTTTAATCTACATAAATGGACTTATTCTGGGTAATTTCCATGTAATAATCTATATATTCTTTATATTTTTTTGTACGTTCAAATTGTGATGCCCTTACTAAGATAAGATTAGGATCATATGATGGAAGCGTACATATAGCTTCACAAAGTTTATTAACATCTCCTACATCAATTACCTGTCCACAATTGGAATCTATTGCTTCTGGAGATCCGCCGGTTCTATAAGTAATAACAGGTGTAGCACAAGCTAGTGCCTCTATATTAACTGTAGGAAAATTATCTTCATAAGTTGGATTCACAAAAACGTCTGCATCCGAGTATATTTCTGCAAGTTCTTGAATACTATTTGTACGTTCAATTCCTAAGATATTTTTTGGAAGAGCTGCAATTTGCTCTTTTGTCAAGCCAATCAACACAATCTTATAGTTTTCATCTAACATTTCAGATAAACGTATGAAATCATTCAATCCTTTCCGACTATTCCAAGCATTTGCCACACCAAGAACAATTTTCATACCAATAAGCATATTTTTTTCTTTAAAACTGCTTTCTGTGGGCTTGAATACATTAAGATCAATGCCGTTATGAATTGTTCTGACTGTATAATTGCCTAAATAGGACTTTCGTATTATTTCTGTCAGCCAATTAGATGGAGTAATAATAGTCATATTTTTAACACTTGTAAATAGTTCCTTTTTGAGAGCATAATTCTCCTTTGATTTATCTAGAAAATAACTTTTTGGATACTCTGATTTCTGAGGACAATTAAAACAACCGTCCTTCCATTTGGAACAATTGATTAGGTCAAAGTGTGTACAATGGCCTGTAATAGGCCAACAATCATGCATAGTCCAAATAACAGGCTTATTAGCCTTAGATAGATAATCAAAAAGGATATTTACATTTATATAGTATCCATGTAAATTGTGTAAATGAATTATATCAGGGTCATATTCTTCAATTTGTTTGATCAAATTTCTTGTTGCTCTAGAAGAATAAAACCCAGCCTTATCTGTAATGCGTGAAAGAGCATTATGGGTATAATAGCCATATTTGTTATTCATTTTTATCGTAAATTCCGGTGATACATTATTTGCGGTTCCTATTCCATAAGCAATTTTGCAATCATGCCCTTCTTCCCTCAATGTATGGAATAAATCGGTTGCTATTCTGCCTGTACTGCCTATCCCACAAACGGAGTTAATTATTAGTACCTTCATACTCTTCATTCCTTCTAAGGTTAATCACACTAATCAATTTCGCTATAAAATTTAAATCCTTTATTTATTAGTCTACGCTTGATAAAGTTAGCCAAGCCTTGTGGCAAGATTTTTTTCCCTGTTGAGAATACAAAGATTTTGAATTCATCTTTGTAACTGATTACACCACGTGGACCTTCATACAAATGGTGCTTTTTTAAATATCGATTAGCTTTGTGTAAAAGCTTCCCCTTTCGTACAACATCAAGAATTGGGAATTCCTTTCCTTTACTCAAAACACATTTAGCTCCAGTTTCACGCGCAATTTTAGTAAGTGATACCTCATACTGCCATGCATTTAGAGGAGCGTTTAAAGTTTTTTCAATAAAAGATTTTCTCCATATTCCCGGATATAAATTAACCTTGTAGTTTCCAATTAAATTAACATTATAGATATTTTTGTATCCATTCATCCTATCAAAAGAATTTGGATCATTAAATAAACTGATATAGTCTATTTCCTCCTTTTCCATCACATCTATCAAAGAAGCTATTTTTTCAGTGTGTATTTGTTTCGTCAAAAAGTAGTCATCAAGTGTAACTAAGACATACTCGGTCTTTATATGTGGTAATGAAAATGCTACTCGCTCTGAGAATTCCTTTCCCTCACCCGCAGATAAAAGCTTGATACCTTCAAAAGATTTTGAAGGTTTATTATCACTAACTAAAAAAGTGTCAATATTTCTATTAGCCCAATTTTTATTTAATAGCATAATATGTGTATCCCATAAATCAGAAAACTTATCACATGTATGAATTAATAGGCTCAATTTATCCTTGATCATATTTCTATTTTTCCTCTCAACCATTTTATTTACGACACCTTTAAATATCTCTGAGCTCTGAAGTAAATTATGATGTTTCTGGGTAAAGTACGCTGCCATTTCATAGTTTCTTTTCTGAAACTCTACATTAGAGATAAGATTGGCTATGCAATCAACCAAATCTTCCTTTTGAGAACATACCGCAGCACTGTCAATATTCTTCAAGTATTCTATTGCCCCACATTCCATTGAGCCATATACTAAAATGTTGGAGCCGGATGCTAGAGAGTCAGCAACCTTAGTAGATAGAGAATATCTTGTAATATCGACATCATGTTTTTGAAATCCCTCTACTACTACGACAATATCGCTTTGCACAGTTTTACTTTGTACTTCTGAATAGGGGATTGAGCCGTGATAACTGATATTTTTATTTTCATTAAAAACTTTAAAGTAACTGGGGTCAGTTTCATTTGAATATACATTAAGAATATAATTAGGATTAACTTCTCCTAGAGCATATCCAATATCGTTTAAAGAATGATTTCTTCCTAACCGGATGTTTCCGAAATAAGAAATGGTAGGTTTTTGAACATCTATCTCTTTAAATTCTCTCCTCTTAATCGATGATGAAAGGTAAACTGTTTCTCCATCTAGCCCGAAGGACTGATTATATTTGTCCCTTATCTTATCACCTATATAAATGGCACTTCCTGGATGTTTAAAAACTTCCCTTATGAGTTTTTTGTACTTTAATTTATATAGATAATAAAATGGTGAAAGGGAAAATTTAGTATTAAAGTAATAGTCATCACCAATTGATGAAACAATAGGGATATTAAAACGTTCGGCCACATATAGAGCAATCTCTGAAATAAAAAAGTCATCTGAAAAACTTAGGAATACACATTCTGGATTAAATTCATCCAGCCATTTATTTAATTTTTCTGTACACCAATACTTTTTATTCCAAACTAATCTTCTCATCAAATAAACTATTGGTCTTTTCTTGCTTCCCCAATTATATAACTTAGAGAATATTGAACTATTTACTTCAAGAGTATTGTCTGACCATTCATCAGCCAAATCTTTATCATAATAAATTACACCAGTTTCTAGGGTATGCTTAAGTCTTTTCTTTACTAGCCTTTGATCCGTAATTTGAAATAATGTACTACAATGGCCCTTTGCTGGCTTTTTGGTATTTGAAAATATCTGTGCCAGGTTCTCACTTTCCCAATTAGAGAAATATGATTCAAATGCCCTTGATGTAGATTTCTTATTGAAGGGAACCGTACCAACAATCAAAACTCTTGGTGCCATCTTCACTCACCTCTTTTTATTACTCTATACAGTGGCTTTTGGATCCCTTTCGAATCCTAAAACTTTTCTTCTTAATATATTCTTATAAACTAGTCCTTTTAAGGATACTGGCATATAAACAAACAATCTTATCAATAGCAAATTTCGAAAGTATTTACCGATAGATACCATTTTATGTTTAAGCATATACTGATTGAGTATTTTCCAACTTTCAATATATTTTTTATTGCTCCTTCGTTGTACCATACCATTACCTATACGCGCATGAACCAGATATTCATCTAAATTACTCAAAGTAGCTCCGTTTTCAATTGCTCTAACCCACATATAATAATCCTCTAGATAAGGTAGATGCTGGTATGAGCCACATTTTATTATAATCTCCTTTTTAAACATAACTGTCATATGATTTATAGGATTTCTAAATGTAGCCATTTTACATATATCATCGTGAGTAGTAGGGAGTACCTTTTGGTTTACAGGAAGTTTATAATCAGTATCAAATTCCTCGATAAACGTTCCTAAAACATCTACCTTTGGATTTTTTCTAAGAAACTCTATTTGTTTTTCGAAGCGTGTTGAATCACACAGGTCATCACTGTCCGCTCGAGCTATTAACGAATAGGTACACTTAGATAATCCAAATGCTAGTGCATTTCCCAGTCCGCCATTCTTATCTAATCTGTAAATCCTAGTTATATTCGGAAATAAGTTCTCATACTTTTTAAGTACATCATCAAGTTCTTTTGTTAATGGCCCATCGCATATTAATACAAATTCATTCGGCCTTAATGTCTGCCTACATAGAATACTTTCAATTGCAGTATCAAAGAATTCAGGAACTTCCTTATGGTACACTGCCATCAAAACACTAAATTTATATTTATCACCATCTTCTTTAGGCTTTGCACTTTTTTCAAAAACTTCATTCTTCATCAAGACATAGTCCCCTCATCTTTCTGTGTCTTTCCAGTTCCTCCTTCAACCACACCATCACTCTTAACAACACTAATGATTGTACCGAAGAAACATTTTGTATCCATCCACAAGCTAATATTTTGTACATACTCCCCATCTAACTGCGCCTTTATTTCAATTGGAAGTTCATCTCTACCATTTATTTGTGCCCAACCTGTTAGTCCTGGTGGTACATCATTTGCTCTATACTTATCACGTTCTGCTATTAGGTCATATTGATTCCATAAGGCAGGTCTAGGGCCAATAATACTCATTTGTCCAAGAAAGATGTTCAAAATCTGGGGTAATTCATCAAGAGATGTTTTTCTTAGAAACTTTCCCATCTTTGTAATGTATTGCTCAGGATTTTCTAAAAGATGCGTTGGTGTATCTTTAGGTGTATCTATTCTCATTGTTCGGAACTTTAGTATATTGAAGTGGGACTTTTTTAAACCAACACGCTTTTGTTTGAACAAAACTGGACCTTTTGAATCGAGTTTAATAGCTATAATAAGAAGCAAATAAACTGGAGATAAAACAATTAAACCTAATAAAGAAAGAATAATATCAATTAATCTTTTAAAATTTATATACACCTTAGTACACCCCCTAATTTTTTTAGTGATTTGGAACTTTATTGGATATAAATAATTATCAACCAATACAAAACCACCAAAATCAGCATGAAATATTCACCTTTTATACTTTTTTCATCATTATCAAACCAAATACTTGAAACTTTTATTCCGCTCTTTCTAACTTACTCCAGTTAAAACAGAAAGTCCCTCAAACCTATTATTAGCCACATCAATCAAAGTATCATGCATATCCTTCTCAGACATATCAAGCAATCCACCAATCAACTGACTTAACACATCCGCATGAATAACCCTAGCCTTCCCAATATGAATCTTAGGGAAGATACTCTCAGGATGCACCTCATTCTCATTAAGAAGCTCCTCATACATCTTCTCACCAGGACGAAGTCCTGTGAATTTAATCCCAATCTCTTCAACAGAATACCCTGACAACTTTATAACATTGACCGCAAGGTCAACGATTTTTACAGGCTCACCCATATCAAGTACAAAAACCTCTCCACCACGCGCAAGGGATCCTGCCTGAATAACAAGCCGCGAGGCCTCCGGAATCGTCATAAAATACCTCGTCATATCCTCATGCGTAACCGTAACCGGCCCACCAGCCTGAATCTGCTTCTTAAACAACGGAATCACACTACCACGGCTACCAAGCACATTCCCAAACCGAACCGCCACAAACTTCGTATTACTATTCACAGCAAGACTCTGAATAATCATCTCCGCAAACCGCTTCGTCGCTCCCATCACATTCGGAGGATTAACAGCCTTATCCGAAGAAATCATCACAAAAGAATGGACGCCGAAGGTGTCAGCCGCCTCCGCAACATTCCTAGTACCAAAAATATTATTCTTAACCGCTTCTCTCGGATTATATTCCATCAACGGAACATGCTTATGTGCTGCCGCATGATACACAACAAACGGTCGATGCTCTTCCATGACATCAAACATTCTCGTCCGATCCTGAATATCACCAATCACCGGCACAATTTCAATTTGATTTTGATATTTTCTTCGTAATTCCATATCAATTGTGTAAATACTGTTCTCTCCATGACCTACTAAAACAATTTTCCCAGGATTAAACTTGCAAATCTGTCGGCAAATCTCAGATCCAATCGAACCACCAGCACCGGTCACTAGCACCGTCTTACCTGTGACATACTCAGAAATACTATTAATATCTAACTCTACCGGTTCCCTACCAAGTAAATCCTCAACCTGTACCTCACGGAATTGATTCACAGAAATCTTTCCTGTCATCAAATCCTCAAGCTTCGGAATGATTTGTGTCTTGGCTTTTGTCTTGGCACATTCCTCAAAAATCCGATTTAATTCTTTCTGCCCTAAAGAAGGAATCGCAATCACGATATTATCAATCTGAAATCTCTCGACTGCTTCCGGGATATGGCTCGAATCCCCGACTACTGGAATACCGAGGATATCTAATTTATATTTCTTCGCATCATCATCAATAAATGCCACGGGCTTCAGATCAATGTCATGGTTATGAATCAATTGCCTAGCCACCATTGTTCCACCAGAACCGGCCCCGATAATTAATGTCCTTTTTACGCTTTCCTGTTTCTTCATATAGCTATCACGAAACATTCTCCACGAGAACCGTGAACCGCCAATTAACAGGACATGCAACATCCATGTAATCATTAATGCCCTGACATACATGTTATGAAATGCCAATTCCTGCATAAGTGCGGTAACCGCAATTGAAAGGGTTACTGCCTTAACAATGGCAACCAACTCACCCACACTCGCATATTCCCAGGCCTTTTGATACAACTTATAAATAGAAGCAAATAGATGATGGCATAAAAATAATGTCAGCCAAGTAACCTGAAACATTGGGATCTTAATCACATTTACACCTGGTACCAGTGTCAAATAGCTTATGTAGATTGCTGTTATCACAATCACAGAATCCAAAACAGCGAGTGCCGTCAATCTCTTACCATACGTCACCTGGACATTCCCCTTTTTCTAAAATTAGTTTATCTAATAAACTCTTTCATCTACTAAAGTGTGTGGGCAAAAAAATAAATACCTAATGGAAATCCAAGTGTTCAACACTTATTCTTTCATTAGATATTTATTAGATTCCAATCTACCTTCTGGCATCTTACCCAACCTCAGTTCGTGTATTTATAAGTATATTAAGGAGGAGAAGTACTCCTCCTTTTTCTTCCTTTAAAACCCGTTTATCCTTATCCGCTTACTCGGTTAAAAAAGGTTAAAGAACTTCTTCTTTTTGATTCGCTCCGGGACTTCTTTATAAACATGACCGCCTTCAATCACTAGTTCTGAATTCTCTTGGAATAAATACATGTAGTCATTACCGTACTTATTTTGAACAAGGTCGAATGCTGCTCTCATTTTAAAGGTACGGTTGACTGTGTTATGTGCATCCGATGCGATAAAATGAGTCAGATTTGCTTCGATTAATTGCAGCGAAAATGTTTTAATCTTTTTTCCAAAATCTCCACAGATGCTTGCAGCCGTTACTTGGGTTAATGCACCCTTCTCGACCAGGTTATAGAGAATTTCTGGCTGCTCAATAATTTGCTGATTCCGCTCTGGATGAACCACTACAGGGACAAGCCCCTTTGTCTGCAAATCAAAAAACAGCTTCTCTGTGTATCTTGGAACCTGGCTGGATGAGAATTCTATTAATACATATTGGGTATGATTAATAGGTAGAATTTCTGCTGCTTCATAGCCAGCGACCATTTCACCATAGATCCTTGTTTCTTGACCTGGCAGAACAGTTAAATCAATCTTTTCTTCTCTCAATGCCCGATTTAACTCTTCTACTCGATCAATAATGGACTGTTTTGGATTTTCATATCGATTGTTTAAATGATGCGGGGTAGCCACAATGGTATGAATTCCTTGTTCAATTGCCTTTTTGGCCATTTTGACACTTTCCGACAAATCCCTTGCCCCGTCATCAACGCCAGGCAATATATGACAATGCAAATCAACCATTAGTCCCACATTCTTTCCAATTAATTGTTAGTTTTTAAGGAACTTTAATATAGTAGCACAGGATAAGGGAGAAGTTTGTCGAAATTTGTTACTTCGCCCCATAATAATAGTAATAGTCACCATTTTGTATTTCTTTATGATTCAAGACCACACCAAGCAATTTGCTTTGGGCATGTTCAAGTAATTCTTTACTCTTTTTGGCTTGATCGATGATCGTTTTTTCACTGTACACAACAAGAATCGAACCATCCACTTGATTGGCAATAATTTGCGGATCCGCTACCGCTAACAATGGCGGGGTATCAAAAATGATATATTCGAATTGAGATTTTGCCTCTTCAATAAATTGTTCCATTGATTTCGAGCTTAATAGTTCAGCAGGATTTGGTGGAATCGGTCCACTTGTCAGGATGTACAAATCCTTCTCCTCTGTTTCAAGAACTGTTTTTTCAAGTGTCTTCTGTTTAGTTAACACAGTCGTAAACCCGAATAGATTATTTAATCCGAAGGTATGGTGAACAGTCGGTTTACGTAAGTCAGCATCGACTAGTAAAACCTTTTGGCCTAGCTGGGCAAAGGTAACGGCTAGGTTCGCAGCTGTTGTTGATTTTCCTTCCTCAGGTCCAGAGGAAGTCACCATGATGGCCTTTATTTCCTTATCAACAGAGGAATACTGAATATTTGTTCGAATCGTCCGGTATTGTTCGGAAATAGGCGACTTAGGGTCAATTGCTGTTACTAGTTTACGTTTTGAGTCTTTACTTTTTAATTTTTTCTTTTTAAGCGCCAACATTCTCACCTCTTACCTGTGAATTTCTTGCGGCCCGACGCGCTGCAGATTCTTCCATTTTTTGATCATCAATCGTTGCAATAATACCTAAGATTGGAAGACCAAGGAGCTTTTCCACATCTTGTTCGTTTTTAATTGTGTTATTAAAGTATTCAAGTAGGAAGGCAAGTCCAACTCCAGCCATTAAACCGACAATTATGGCAATTGCTACATTTAATAATGGTCTTGGTTTAATCGGTGCTGGATTTTCAGACACATCTGCTTTCGCCAAAATGCTGACATTATTGACATTCATAATATTGGAAATTTCTTTTTTAAAGACTTCCGCTGTTTTATTCGCAATTTGCGCAGCTGCCTTTGCGTCAGGATCTTGAACTGAGAGGTTAACCACCTGGGAATCCTTTTCGCTTCCCACGGTAATCTTTTCTTTTAATTGTGCAGCTGTCATATTTAAGTCAAGTTCTTTAGAAACAATATCTAAGATGGCAGGACTTGTAATGATTACATTATAGGTGTTAATTAATTGAAGGTTTGTTTGTACTTCATTTGTTTGGTATAAAGATTGTTTATTTTCCTTTTGATTCACGAGAATCTGGGTAGAAGCTTGGTAAATCGGGGTTAAGAAATAATAACTCACCACTCCACTAATGATGGCAGCAATAACAGTTATCGACACGATTAACACTAATCGCTTTTTCAATGTCTCGAGCAATTCTTTTAAACTGATAGTCTCTTCCATTTCGTCCTCCTAAATAATTCAATACAAAACCTTGTCTATTATATCATAATTTGTCGTCTTTTTACTTTTTTTGTCTAAGTAATTATTACTCTATCTATTAAACACCCATTTTAAATATATTTGAAGAGGAAATCCATAATTGGTAGGAATTTCAATCCGATTGAATCCCAATTTATGATTAAAAAGACCCATTAACATTCAAACTCGTTCTAGACCGAAAGAAACAGACCAACCCTATTCACTTAAGTTGGCCTGTCACTTATTTACCTGTACAATCTTCCCTCATTCCATCTCTTTCATAATCCCATTGAAGAACCATAGACAAAACCCACGCGTCAGCATAAAGGTAAGAAATAGAGAAGTCCAGGTCCAATACCAGGTCCAGTGCTGATACTCAATTAAGTCCGTGTATTTTTCAATAAATACCTCAGGAATCGTCAGGACCGTGCAATAGGCACTAGTGTAGAGGATCCTGATGAACAGACTGAAGGAGTATGGGTAAAATACATTATAGAGACCAGCCACAATAGGGTAGACAAAAAATTCATAAGTAAAGCTTGAACGGTTGGCCACATGGAACAACCGGACTGGATACGTGATCAACCCATATTCGACCACTAAGGAACCAAATATCCACGTAATTGCCTGCGTAAATACAAAGGCGCTCACAGCTAAACGGAGTCTATTTTTAGGAATGAGAAAAACTAACCCCGCTGCCAATAACCAGACCACGATTAAAATCCAGTATTCCCGTCTCATTTAGCCGCCTCCTGGTCTTTTTGAAAATACCTCTTTTCATGAAAGAACCACTGAAAAATCCCATTGGTCACCACAAAGATCAGAAAATAATTCAGCCACGTAAAATACCAAGCGTAATGGAGATATTCAATTAGATTTGTAAATTTGGCAAGTATCAGGTCATAAACAGTTAAGGCGGAAATCCACACCGACAAGTAGAACAGCCGAACCCAATAAGAACGTCGTTTGGGCTCGTAAGCAAGATACACCCCACACACAAGCGGGTAAAAGAAATATTCCGTGGTGAAGAGCACGTTTGTCGCTATAGGCAATTCACGAACCGGATAAGCAATCAGATGAAATTCGACATGTATGAAGGCATTCAGCCACAGAATGGCCTGGCATACAAGGATTGTAAACAATACTTTTCTATGCCGTTTTTTCTGAGTAACAACGATATATGAAATCATACCAATAACCCACATCAGAACAATCGTTACCCAATCTATTGACATAATCATGACCTCTTTTTGCATTTTCCCTTATGATACTTCGATTGTTCACTTAGATGTAAAAGTAATCGAGCAAAAACACATCACAACAAATGAGATACCATAGTAAGAACCATGTGCGGGATTCACATTTAAGTTGTAAACGCTATCAATGTTAATAACTATATAATAGTAAAAACTAGGATTTCAACACCCTTTTGTATGGTTCTTGAGGTCACATAAACCTCTATAAAAACCCATGAGAAAGGTTTCCCATTGTCATTTAGTGTATTTATTTTGAAGCCATACGAAAAAATTTGTTATCCACTTTGCTGTTAAAAGCCCACTTACATACCAAATGAAAATATGGAAATAATTTGTACTTCCATACATTCTAAATAAACCTAACCCAGCAAGTATGGGATTAAAAACAAACGAGAAAAATATGGCTGCAAGTAAGGCATAGACGTAATAATTTTTTTTATGATTTAACGTCCACTGAAAGACAAGCATAAAAGTAACCGGTACAATACTTGAATCAATCGAAAAACTAGGAAGTAATGGGATTGGCGGAAATGGAAAATTCCACTTTCCACTATTTATCGCAAATAAGTCGATATACGCAGCTAAAAGATGAACGGTGTATCCATAAAATGTGATTAAAAATAACTTATTCTTATCGATTTTAACGACTAGAACGATGAGTGGCAGGATAAGGATGGCAACCATGATCCAATACTCTAGAGAACTATATAGTGCATGGTCTTTCCAATAGTCAAGCATAGCATCTGTAGACTCTTTTCTCAGTTTAACAGCCTTATCAAATTGAACGATTCGAGGGTCAGACAAATTCATCATCCTTTAAAATACGGTTATAATGTTATAGTTACCATTTATAACAAAAATATCCCTTGAGAATTAGTCACTGTCAGTCAATCAAATATCTAAACTCTACAGGCACAAGGCTGCCATCCGATTCCTAAAACACACAAATGACCAGCGAGGTAACCTCGCTGGCCTGATTTTTATCATTTATTTATTATCTATAATTAACCGACCAATAAGTGTTTCAGGTCTGATTTTAAGTCTGCTAGTAATTTTTCTAGGGTAATTTCATTCTCGTTCATACCTGTTTCGTATGCCTTTCTCACAATCTCTGAGAAATTGGCTACACTGTCACGATTCTTCTCGACTGCACGATCCACCTTTCATATCCTCCTTTAGTTTACTCTAATTCCCAATTCTACTAGACTAGCAGAAAAATGTAAATGGATTTCCAGTGAATTTTGTAATTAATTAGAGAATTTTGTAAAGAATTGTTGTTAAGTGATTCATCGTGAGGCTGTTTCACTTCCGTGAAGGCATTTTTTGAATCATTTTCTTATAATTCTGCAAATAATTTAATTTCTACACCCAATTCAGGAAAGTTTTACATATTTTTTACCGAAACACTAGCAAACTATGGTAAAATTAATAAAACTGTGAAAAAAATAGAGGTGATTTGCTAAATGAAGAAAACCATCGTTCGCGCCTTGTCGACAGCCGCGCTGCTTTCGACCGTATTTGCAGGAACGGCCCTGGCCGATACATACAAGGTCCAAAAAGGCGATACCCTTGCCAAGATTGCCACAAAGTATCATACGACTATAAAAGACATTAAAACTACAAACGGGTTGAAATCGGATTTTATCACCGTCAATCAAATGCTCAAGATCACAGTTGCCAGCAAGATGACCCAAGCCTCACAGCCCACTACTTACACCGTTGTAAAAGGTGACGCCTTGATTAAGATTGCCAACCGTTTTCATGTGACACTCGCAGAACTAAAGCAGTGGAACAAGCTTGATACGACGATTATCCATGTCGGCCAAAAGCTGAAGGTGTCTGCTCCGAAACAGACAATTATTACTGTACCAGCACCTGTGAAGAAGCCGACAACGACCACAACTAAACCGCAGACGACTACGGCTGCAACAAGTGTTTATACTGTCCAAAGCGGGGACTATCTTGGCAAAATTGCTGGGAAGCATGCAACAACCGTTTCGAACATCAAATCATTGAACAAACTAAAG
Organism: Neobacillus drentensis; assembly: GCF_036962125.1. Taxonomy (GTDB): domain Bacteria; phylum Bacillota; class Bacilli; order Bacillales; family Cytobacillaceae; genus Neobacillus; species Neobacillus drentensis_B. Next base: position 7,759 of record NZ_JBALOA010000034.1, on the reverse strand, counting down.
TCAGATATGATTTATGTCGGCCAAAAGCTCAAGGTTCCAGCCAAGAAAGCACCCGTACCTGCCGCGAAGCCTACGACAGCTAAGCCGCCCGTAACGGCCAAACCGCCTGTCGTGAAGCAGCCTGAAGTAACCGATTATATCGTTAAAAGCGGTGATACCCTGGGGGAAATTGCTTCCCAATATAAGATTTCACTCAACGACTTGAAGGCGCTTAACAAACTAACTTCCGACCGAATCAATGTCGGGCAAACACTCAAGGTTCCAAAGCTTAAGGTACCTAGCACCTCTAAACCAGACGTTGACACGGAGTTTGCCACCAAGATGATCGCGAGTGCGAAGAAGCTGATTGGCATTCCATATGTCTGGGGAGGCAGCACGATTTCTGGCTTTGACTGCAGTGGGTTCGTGTATTATGTGGCCAATCAAGCAGGGATGGACATTGCACGGTATTCTGCCGAAGGGTTCTACGACCGTACATATTATGTCAACACACCTAAAGCTGGTGACATTGTCTTTTTCGAAAATACATATAAAAAGGGAATTTCTCATTTAGGTATTTACCTCGGCAACAATGAATTCATCCACGCCAATGATGGAGGCGTAATGATTTCCAATCTGCAAGGCAAGTATTACCAAGAACATTTTGAGAGCTTTAAACGGTTTTATTAGAATTTTCTATTCTTAAGAGGCTTGGAAAGTAATAAACTAATATAGCAATAGTGTATTGTCATTTTTCATGAACATCAAAGGGGGTACATTCATGGAATGGTATTTGAAAGTGTTAAAGGAGTATGTAGGTTTTTCAGGCAGGGCTAGACGGAAGGAATACTGGATGTTTATTCTTTTCAATGCGTTTGTCTCACTTATCCTATCTGTAGTGGAACATTACACGGGGCTTCCCGCGATTTTATCCGGACTTTATTCGTTAGCTGTGCTATTACCATCATTAGCTGTTACGTTTCGCCGCTTGCATGATACCGGTCGAAGCGGCGGGTGGATTTTTATTGCGCTTATTCCGATCATCGGCGCCATTGTCCTGCTGATCTTCACTGTTATGGACAGCCAGCCGCATGACAATCAATATGGTCCAAATCCGAAAGCAACTGTTTAGAGTACAAAGCTAAACCGCCTTATTATGAAGGCGGTTTTTGTTTTGGGGAAATCGGGAGATTTCCGCTGAAAAACCCGTTTTGATGCCGACAACTTTTCACTTGTGCTGTCTAGGATTGCTGAGTCTGGTACTCCTCTCGAAGCCGTTGAAGGGTCGCAGGAGGGCACAAGGTTTAGGGAATCGAAATGAGTTCATTTTTCGAAAAGGCCTTTGCTCTATCAAAAGCGATGTGAATGGTGCCTGTGATTCTGTTAATAGGGGCCGTTCCAGTTTTCCTTTGTATAGTTAATGGTTGGATAATTGGTCCGAAGATAATTCCATATTTCGCTGGTTTCCGCTCTCATTGTATGAGGTGTGACGGTCCCTCTTGAGGAGAGTGTGATCTGTATAGGTTCTGTTTGATTCTTTAGATGAAATTGTAAACAATCTATATACCAGGTTTGCCTGGAGGTGACCTTTTTTTTAAAATACTTCACTTCGACTACATTATCTATTAATACTTCTTGTGTACGTTTCTTCGCGTCCACTATTCGATCTGAATAAACGGCGACATACCCGCGGACATCGCCTCGATAATGGCGGAAGAGCAGAATAAATGTCATTATCAAGACAAGTCCATATACAATCAAAAAATGATTCTTTTCGATTGTCCACTTGATGGTCATGATGAGTGGACCTCCGATGCAAAGCAATTGGATTAGTTCAAAGGTGATGATTTCCCATTTGGGATGTTTAATCATTACTATCGGTTCTTCCATTTAAGTTCCTCCAGAAAACCTGCTCTATGATCAGCGGCCACGGACTATTTCCAATTGATGTATCTTGGCTCGGCGCCTAGTAATTTGTCGGCGATTAATTTTCCGTCTTTGTCAAAGGCCCGGATGGTCCATGTATCTTCTGTGTAATCGTCCAATACAAATAACGCATAGCCATCCTTCACTTCTTTTACATGGTAAGCTGCCCGATTTTCTTTGACATCTTGGAGAGATAATTCATAATGATCCGAAGGCGTGATTCCTTCGATATGATTTCCAAGTACGATATATTTTATCTTTGAATGGTCAGCGGTTTTAATCGCGACTAAAAAAGCATGTCTATCTCCAATTCCACTTGCTTGAAATGGCTTGCCTTGTTCAATGGAGTAACCTGAGGAACCCCCTTGATAGCGGTAAAAGAAACCATACCTTTTTTCGATTTCTGCGACTCCAAAAGATTGGTTGGTTCGATCTTCAAATAATACCGCTTGGCCAAACTCACCAATTGCGAGTGAGCGAACCTTTATGACATCACCTGGGATCGCTTTCGCTGACGTAAAATGATATCCATTTAAGCTTCCGATTAGGAACAACCCTAGTAACATGCAAAGAAAAGCTAATGATTTTTTCAATTGGATTCCCCCTGAAAGGACAGACTACTCTCAACCTCTTGCTCCTTTGTTTCTACACTCCTGAGGATTTTCTCTGTCCTAAACTATTTACTGCTTTTTATTTTCATAGGAATGATTTCTTTTTGACCATTCCACTTCACGGTGACCTTAATGATTTCATCTTTATCTTGGATCTCGCCGCCCGTTCCTTTTTCACTGGTCCGAATATATCTGGTGCCTGGCGGGCTTTCTGAGCCGCCTTCGACTCCTGAGCTGGATTTATAGGAATAGCGGACAACTGAATGAGAGATATCCTCATAATCCCCTTTATATTCGAGTAAAAAGCTTTTTTGGTTTTCATTATAATGGTCGGACGTATTGCCCTTTCCTGAAAACAGCATTGTCGCTGCCCAATGAGTGGATTCACCATAATAGTGATAATTATGTACAAAGGGTTTTGTTTCTTTGCTCGTACATCCTGTTAGAAGTGCACAAATGAACAGGACTGCTGCGAATTGGTACCTGACACCGATCATGTTTACATACATCCTTCCGCCGATTTTCGTTATCTTATTCTATCATTTCCTATATACTAATTGGATTTTTTTCCATCTCTGCATGATTTTATTACAAGTGGTATAAATTTAATGGACCAAGTAGAATAGAAGAGATAAAAATTCGGTATTGAGGTGTTTTTTATGAAAGTAATGGAAACGGAACGGTTGACCCTTCGCTGGTTAACTCCAGATGATGCAGCGTTTATACTCGAGCTGTTGAATGATCCCACCTGGGTGCGGTTCATCGGTGATCGAGGGATCCGGACGTTGGATGATGCTAGAAACTATATTGTAAATGGTCCGATGGAGATGTACGTACGACTGGGCTTTGGTCTTTTTTTGGTGGAATTAAAGGACGCCGGTAGGACCCCGATTGGGATGTGCGGGTTGATTAAACGAGATGGATTAGCAGATGTCGACCTGGGGTTTGCCTTTTTAACAAGGTTCCAATCTAAGGGGTATGGCTTTGAGGCCGCTTCAGCGACATTGGAATATGGTAAGGAGGTGGTCGGGCTGAAGCGATTGGTTGCAATTACCTCTGTTGATAATGTGGGCTCAGCACGCTTGCTTGAAAAAGTGGGAATGCGGTTTGAACGGATGATTACGCTTCCGCATGATACGGAGGAGCTTAAGTTGTATGGGGTTAATTATTGATGAGGGGCATGGGTTCTAAGATTGTAAGAGTTTGAGATCCACTCCCCTTTTCGTGTGGGTCTGTATGAGAATCCATAGGCGGAGAATTTCCGGCTAATGTATATAGAGGGGACTTAACAAGCCGATATAAGCGGAGATATTCCGGTTAACCGCTCGATATAGGACTAAATCCAATGATTTGAATCATATAAGCGGAAAAACTCCGCTTATATTTAAGGAAATATGGGTATTTTTCTTTATAGGCGGAATTCTTGCGCTTATTTTTCGAACATAGTGAAATCAACCATTCAGCCTACTAAAAAGAAGGTTATTTACTAGTTACTAGTAACTTCCGTGTTTTGAAGTCAAATATTTTATAACTTATTTCAACCAAATGGTCTTTTGTAACGGTCACTTCGCAATAATAAGGGATTGCCTTACCATAGGCATCAAGTGCAGGAATATCTCTGAAGGAAAATATTTCATCTGTACCGAGCATGGTAAAGTCCGCTTCAGAAGTACGGCCTGACGAATCGATTTCAATCACACATTTCCCACGGACGACATCATATTCCTTTAATACAACATACTTTAGGCTTGGAAGAGTCATTGCTAAAAGTAAAATACCCATTAAAAGGGCTACAACGCTCCTACCTACTTTTAATAATCGATAGTCCCTATTACCATACATGACAAAAAAGGAAATAACCGCGCCAATTACAAACAAGGCGCCCAGAATGAGCATAAAATAATACAAGAGCATTTCTTCACGTCCTATTCCCTCTTCTACTTACGGCATTTGTTGGAAATTAGCCGAAATTCTAAGTTGTTAATGACATATTTTTCGAGACTTATTACATATTTTTGGATACTTATGACTTATTTTATTAAACTTACGACACTTTTTGGATAATAACTGGAAAATATCTTTATTACAAGTTCCTTGTAACATTTTAATTCTACGCACGGAATCTCTGGACGAACCATTTCGTTATGGTTACTAATAAACAAAAAAGTGGATAGGCCATAATGAATGAGAAGCCTTGCAAGAACATAAGTCCAATTGGATCCGAGTCATCTGCGCTGTCTGTAGCCATACCTCCAATGAAAAAGGCAATGGGCGAAGCGACAACGATGAAAATAGTACAAAGTATGAGTTGTGTTTTGGTCGTGTCCTTTTCTTTTTTTCGATCCGTTTTTCGTTTAAATCCCAGAACGATCCAGATAAGAAACGCTAAGGGAGCACTAAGAAAAAAGGCCATCTGAATGTACGAATAGATCATTTCTACTATATCTTTCACATCACACCTCATTCAGGAGTTCGTTCAAAATTTAAATTCCTTGTACTCATCAATATAGAAAGCAACATACCCGCAATTTGGGCACACCGCTGCTTTGGGCTTTGCAGAAACACTCTTGAATATTCCTTTCCCTTTTCGACTAATTTTTAGGCCATAGAAGCCGCCTTCGACACTAACGTTGCAATCTTCGATCATTTCCGTGTGGCATTGATTACAGACTCTTTTCATTCCTCTCCCCCCTGCCATCTTGCTCTCTAGTAATTTAATTATATTACTTCTCCTGTAGGAATACTTTATCAAAATTAGGAACATTTACCTTGTTTTCAGTTAATCCAGACAACAGGAAACCGTACAATCATATAATTTTCTGAAAATGGGTGGCGGCTAATATTTTTCCGTGCTATGATGATTCAAATCTAGTTGGCAGAGAGGTTTCTAGAAAGGTAGGTTAGTTTATGTCACAAAAAGCATTAGACGTGCAAACAGCCTTGTTACATTCTCCAGAAAAACAAAAGTCGCTATACAAGCGGACATTAATCGTTGTCAGTATTTCACAAATATTTGGGGGTGCTGGCTTAGCAGCAGGAGTGACTGTCGGTGCACTGCTTGCCCAGCAAATGCTTGGTACAGATGCGTATGCCGGCATTCCCTCCGCACTATTAACGTTTGGGTCAGCAGGAGCGGCCCTTTTTGTTGGGAGACTTTCGCAACGGTTTGGCCGGCGTACAGGTCTCTCCACTGGTTTTTTGATTGGTGGACTTGGAGCCATAGGCGTCATTCTGGCCGCAATCCTGAATAGTGTTATCCTGTTATTTGCTTCCCTGCTGGTTTATGGTGCCGGGTCTGCCACCAATTTACAAGCTCGTTATGCAGGTACGGATTTAGCCAATAGTAAACAGCGAGCGACGGCGATTAGTATGACGATGGTGTTTACCACCTTTGGTGCCGTTGCAGGTCCGAATTTAGTAAACGTAATGGGGAATTTCGCTGTTGCGATAGGTGTTCCATCCCTTGCTGGTCCGTTCATTTTAGGAGCAGCAGCCTATATTTTTGCCGGACTTGTCCTATTCATTATGCTTCGCCCGGATCCATTAGTGATCGCGAGAACGATTGAAGCGACGACGCTAGAGCCTAGTGAGAAAGGGCATGTGGCAGTAGCTGAGCAGACAGAAAACAAAAGAGGCATCATCGTTGGTGCCGCCATTATGGTCATCACGCAAATTGTCATGGTCGCGATTATGACGATGACACCCGTTCATATGATGCATCATGGACATAGCTTAGGTGCCGTCGGCCTTGTGATTGGTTTCCACATCGGGGCCATGTATCTGCCTTCACTCGTTACAGGTGTCCTCGTTGACAAGCTGGGGCGCACAGCGATGGCGATTGCCTCTGGAACAACGTTGCTATTGGCCAGTTTAACCGCAGCCTTTGCACCAGGAGACTCGATGGTTCTGATGATCATTGCACTTTCTTTACTTGGATTAGGATGGAATTTTGGTTTGATCAGTGGGACCGCACTTATTGTCGATTCAACTAAAACCTCGACACGTGCACGGACTCAAGGTACCGTTGATGTCCTAATTGCGTTGTCAGGAGCGGCTGGCGGGGCCTTGTCCGGAGTAATTGTAGCAGGTTCTAGTTATCTAGTATTATCTTTTACTGGAGGCATTTTATCGTTATTGCTGATTCCGGTGGTGATCTGGTCGCGTGGGAGAAAAGAAAGACAGGTAATTTGAAAGCGAATGGCTCAGGGGGATGTGAACCTGGGCCATTTTTTTGGGTTCTGTTGATTTCACGGCGAGGATGTGAACGAAGTCGAGATTACTTCGGACATGGGAGGGCACAAAATGCTAGGGCGTGTCCGAAGTCGGGTCATCTTCGGACATGGAAGTGTCCAAAAAGCATGATTGTGTCCGAAGTCGTGTGTTTGAAAATTAAACGGAAAAATTCCGCTTAAATCGGGAAATACCCATATTTCCTTAAAAATAAGCGGAGTTTTTCCGCTTATTTTATGCAAATCTTTGGATTTGGACTTATTTAGAGGAGTTAGTCGGAATTTCTCCGCTTATATCTGCTTCTTAAGCTGCCTCTATATACATTAGGCGGAAATTCGCCGCCTATGCAACGCTATCATGCTTCTCTCAATCTATCGTTAAGAAACTATTTTGTTAGTAGTATGTAGAGGATACCGAAAATAAAAATCATAGTGTCATGCATCCGCCTGACTTTTCTTTCTTCTCCTGATTATATCCACACGAGAGGCATCGGGTGTTCCAGTAGAGGTTGCCTTCATCCTCCTGCTTGATGGAAAGATTACACTTTTTTATAAACTCCTTCAATTCGTGTTCCATCCTGAATCCCTCCCAATAAATTCGCCGCGGAAGTAAAAGTAACTACCTAAAGTCATAAATAACAAAAATCCGACAAGATGGGAATTTTATTCTTCTTACAAAAAAATGGAGAAAGAGAGATTCTTAGCAGCTCTCTTTCTCCATTTTTATTCTATAAATACAAAAACAGTCTCCGTTTTACACACAAGTAAACGATTGAATTTGTCGTAAGCTTATTCCGAAGTACATCCATCTAAAGCCGGTCCAGCGATAGCCTGCGACAGAGTCACGGCCAACAAAGGTCGGATAGAACCAAAATTGTTGGAAACCTCGCAGCCATACATATGTGTACCTGAACATACATCTGGCAATTCCGCCAGGGTCTACTGCAAAGGCTGATGCTTGTTGATGAGGAACATACGATGGCGGTGGTGCTGTTGGCGGTCCGGCTGATGGAC
>NZ_JBALOA010000033.1:1708-4673 GCF_036962125.1 Neobacillus drentensis | reverse complement strand
AATGCAGAAGAAGTTGTAAACTTGAGTTCGCCTTTAAAAATGGTTAAGTCCTCGAACGATTAGTATCAGTCAGCTCCACATGTTACCACGCTTCCACCTCTGACCTATCAACCTGATCATCTTTCAGGGTTCTTACTAGCTTGCGCTATGGGAAATCTCATCTTGAGGGGGGCTTCATGCTTAGATGCTTTCAGCACTTATCCCGTCCGCACATAGCTACCCAGCGATGCTCTTGGCAGAACAACTGGTACACCAGCGGTGCGTCCATCCCGGTCCTCTCGTACTAAGGACAGCTCCTCTCAAATTTCCTGCGCCCACGACGGATAGGGACCGAACTGTCTCACGACGTTCTGAACCCAGCTCGCGTACCGCTTTAATGGGCGAACAGCCCAACCCTTGGGACCGACTACAGCCCCAGGATGCGATGAGCCGACATCGAGGTGCCAAACCTCCCCGTCGATGTGGACTCTTGGGGGAGATAAGCCTGTTATCCCCGGGGTAGCTTTTATCCGTTGAGCGATGGCCCTTCCATGCGGAACCACCGGATCACTAAGCCCGACTTTCGTCCCTGCTCGACTTGTAGGTCTCGCAGTCAAGCTCCCTTGTGCCTTTACACTCTGCGAATGATTTCCAACCATTCTGAGGGAACCTTTGGGCGCCTCCGTTACTTTTTAGGAGGCGACCGCCCCAGTCAAACTGCCCACCTGACACTGTCTCCCACCCCGATGAGGGGTGCGGGTTAGAATTTCAATACAGCCAGGGTAGTATCCCACCGACGCCTCCACCGAAGCTAGCGCTCCGGCTTCTCAGGCTCCTACCTATCCTGTACAAGCTGTACCAAAATTCAATATCAGGCTACAGTAAAGCTCCACGGGGTCTTTCCGTCCTGTCGCGGGTAACCTGCATCTTCACAGGTACTATAATTTCACCGAGTCTCTCGTTGAGACAGTGCCCAGATCGTTACGCCTTTCGTGCGGGTCGGAACTTACCCGACAAGGAATTTCGCTACCTTAGGACCGTTATAGTTACGGCCGCCGTTTACTGGGGCTTCGATTCAGAGCTTCGCTTAGCAGCTAACCCCTCCTCTTAACCTTCCAGCACCGGGCAGGCGTCAGCCCCTATACTTCGCCTTGCGGCTTCGCAGAGACCTGTGTTTTTGCTAAACAGTCGCCTGGGCCTATTCACTGCGGCTCTTCGAGGCTATTCACCTCAAAAAGCACCCCTTCTCCCGAAGTTACGGGGTCATTTTGCCGAGTTCCTTAACGAGAGTTCTCTCGCTCACCTTAGGATTCTCTCCTCGCCTACCTGTGTCGGTTTGCGGTACGGGCACCTTTTATCTCGCTAGAGGCTTTTCTTGGCAGTGTGGAATCAGGAACTTCGGTACTAAATTTCCCTCGCTATCACAGCTCAACCTTCACGAGAAGCGGATTTGCCTACTTCTCAGTCTAACTGCTTAGACGCGCATATCCAACAGCGCGCTTACCCTATCCTCCTGCGTCCCCCCATTGCTCAAACGATAAAGAGGTGGTACAGGAATATCAACCTGTTGTCCATCGCCTACGCCTTTCGGCCTCGGCTTAGGTCCCGACTAACCCTGAGCGGACGAGCCTTCCTCAGGAAACCTTAGGCATTCGGTGGATGAGATTCTCACTCATCTTTCGCTACTCATACCGGCATTCTCACTTCTAAGCGCTCCACCAGTCCTTACGGTCTAGCTTCAACGCCCTTAGAACGCTCTCCTACCACTGACATCTACGATGTCAATCCACAGCTTCGGTGATACGTTTAGCCCCGGTACATTTTCGGCGCAGAGTCACTCGACCAGTGAGCTATTACGCACTCTTTAAATGGTGGCTGCTTCTAAGCCAACATCCTGGTTGTCTAAGCAACTCCACATCCTTTTCCACTTAACGTATACTTTGGGACCTTAGCTGGTGGTCTGGGCTGTTTCCCTTTTGACTACGGATCTTATCACTCGCAGTCTGACTCCCACGGATAAGTCTTTGGCATTCGGAGTTTGTCTGAATTCGGTAACCCGATGAGGGCCCCTAGTCCAAACAGTGCTCTACCTCCAAGACTCTTACTACGTGAGGCTAGCCCTAAAGCTATTTCGGAGAGAACCAGCTATCTCCAAGTTCGATTGGAATTTCTCCGCTACCCACACCTCATCCCCGCACTTTTCAACGTGCGTGGGTTCGGGCCTCCATCCAGTGTTACCTGGACTTCACCCTGGACATGGGTAGATCACCTGGTTTCGGGTCTACGACCACATACTCATACGCCCTATTCAGACTCGCTTTCGCTGCGGCTCCGTCTCTTCAACTTAACCTTGCATGGGATCGTAACTCGCCGGTTCATTCTACAAAAGGCACGCCATCACCCATGAACGGGCTCTGACTACTTGTAGGCACACGGTTTCAGGAACTATTTCACTCCCCTTCCGGGGTGCTTTTCACCTTTCCCTCACGGTACTGGTTCACTATCGGTCACTAGGGAGTATTTAGCCTTGGGAGATGGTCCTCCCTGCTTCCGACCGGATTTCTCGTGTCCGGCCGTACTCAGGATCCACTCAGGAGGGAACGAAGTTTCGACTACAGGGTTTTTACCTTCTTTGACGGACCTTTCCAGGTCGCTTCATCTACCCCGTTCCTTTGTAACTCCATGTTGAGTGTCCTACAACCCCAAGAGGCAAGCCTCTTGGTTTGGGCTATGTCCCGTTTCGCTCGCCGCTACTCAGGGAATCGCGTTTGCTTTCTCTTCCTCCGGGTACTTAGATGTTTCAGTTCCCCGGGTATGCCTTCGATACCCTATGTATTCAGGTAAAGATACTGTTCCATTACGAACAGTGGGTTCCCCCATTCGGAAATCTCCGGATCAAAGCTTACTTACAGCTCCCCGAAGCATATCGGTGTTAGTCCCGTCCTTCATCGGCTCCTAGTGCCAAGGCATTCACCGTGCGCCCTTT
>NZ_JBALOA010000032.1:0-69985 GCF_036962125.1 Neobacillus drentensis | reverse complement strand
GGTATAGATATACTAAACCGTTCGAAATCATGTATATGCCCTTTGTGCAGCCAAGAATATCAAAACTTTGAAAATCTTATGCTGCAAATCAGTAATGGAAAAGATGAACTTTTAGAGGTTGAAAATTTAAGTGTAGAATTAAGAGATATGAACATTGAAAAAACCGCACTTGATTCTAAGATAGAGGAATACCTAAATAGGTTTAATGAAAAACTATTATTTGAGATTCAAAATATTGATGAAAGAATAATTGCTATAAGTCAAAAAGTTAACACCCTTCAATTAAATAAAACTGAAAAGCAAATGAATATATATGAAATGCAACATGATTTAAATAACTTAAAGCTCCTAGCAATTGAGTTAGGGATAAATACAAATGACTCCTTTGAACAAGAAAAAGTAGTACAGGAATTAATTGCAGCAGGTATAGAGGAACAAAATAAAATTGCATTTGAGGTCACAAGAATCAATATCGTGAACAAAGATTTACATATGGAGATTAATAAACTTCATCATAAGAAAAATGTAAAAACAGAGTTATTGGATCAAATCGAAATGCAAACAAGAAAATTATCTTTATTACAAGTGTATACACGATACATGAAATTAAATAATAAAATTGGTTCTAAGGATTATGTTGAGTTACAACAAAATAAGGAGGAACTAATTAGTAAGGTTAGAATCTTAAATGAAGAATTAGGAACAATAAATGAATATATTCAGCAATATAAAACTCAGGAGAAAAGTTTTACAGAAATAACAGGTGACATCAATAAAACCGAAAAAGAATTAAAAGATTATCAAGAAACAATTAATATATATTCAGATAAATATATTCGTTATTTCGGAGATGACAATATATTAGAAGAACAATTACGAAAAGAATTCGATTATTTGCAATTCCAAATTGAAGGAAATAGCAAACAAAATGAATTATTAAACGAAGTAATAAATAATTTAAACACACATATAAACAACACATTAAAAATCACAAAAGAACAGGATCTTAATAAATTTAATAAAGAATATCAACATTTAAGAAAAATTAGAAAAGAAATAAAGACAATAAAAACTACTTCTTTGGAGTATATTAAACAGAAAATAAACAATGTATTTAATCTGGATAGCGTAAATAAAATATTTCAAATGATAGATCCCCATCCTAATGTTGCTGAAATAATGTTTAAATTTGATGAAACTTCTAAAGATGGATTAGGCTTAAATATAATGTGTGAAACTAAGGACAATAAAAGTAACTCTGAGGCTCCTATTTTGTATTTAAGTTCTGCTCAAGTAAATATACTTTCCTTGAGTATATTTTTGGCAAGTGCACTGGAAAACACAGAAGAAATTGAAACTATATTAATGGACGACCCAATTCAACATTTAGACGGGTTAAATATTTTATCATTTATTGATTTGTTAAGAATAATTTGTTTTGGACTAAAGAAACAATTAATCATCTCCACTCATGATGAACGATTTTTTAAGCTTATACAAAAAAAGATTGACCCTGAATACTTTAGAGCAAAATTCTTAAAATTAAGTTCTACTGGAAGAGTAATTAATTAATACCAAGTGTAGGATAGATTTTGACATTTATCTATATTAAAATCCATTTTTTTACTACAAATATTCATTCTGGAGGGAGATGATAAAAAACAACATAGAAATCCGAATTATTTAGAGAAACAACATAGATTTGAAGGTTCTTTTAAAAAACTTTTCTATTTTTTTTTTATAGAATTTTTACATCCTATTTTTAACTTAAAAAGATTATTAGTAATGAAACCGAAATTTCGATAAGAACATATGTATTATGGATAAGAATAGGTTAATAAGCGTTATATAAAAAAGTATAGATCTTCCCAAAGAAACAAGAATGAACAAAATCATAAACTTTGTTGAAAAAATTATTAATGATATAGCTCAATGGAGAGTAGAACAATAACACAGAAAAAGAGAGTTTTTTAACTCTCCTTTTTATTATTTCAGTGCTTTTTGAATAACTTATATTCATGCCGAGAGTATTGAATCGACGCATATCCTTGCCTAAAATCATAAATTTTAGTTTTTTCTTTAAGGTATGACCATTTTTTTAATGATAAGTAATATTTTGTCGCATTAAAAAGTCGTTTAAACATAGGCATATCAATGTCTGGCGGTATTATGGGTTAATTAATGGCAAAAAATGGGATAAGTCACACAGTTGTTACTTAAAGCATAAAAATGTCACTATTATATCATTATGCTTAAAATTGTTTGTGACAATATTATGCTTGAAACATCTAGCTGAGTCATTTTTTGTTTTTTCATACATTCACTTTTAATTACATGAATTATCAGAGTAATAAAGCAATCAATTTTGGCCATAAGAATGTATAATTTTTGTCAGGTTTTTACCAGTAATCGACATCAGATTTACACTTATCACCAATACAATTACTGATGGATAACGTCACGAAAATGGAGACTAACAATGTGAAAGAATAAAAAATAAAAAAGCTTAATCCTTTTCGTATTTTAGAGGAATTAGGCTTAAAATCTTCAACAATCGGGCCAGATTGTTGATTAATACAGTTATGGTATTATGCTAAAATTAGGAAGATATTGTGAAGAATTGTACTTAAAGTAACGGGCAGGTTAGTTGAAGTAAAATATGCTAGAATTAAAGTAAATTATTTAGTGAACGGTGGAGTTAAAAAATGCTGAACTTGTCGGGGAAGGTGGCTGTATATCAACTTGGATTGGGTATAGGGTATTTTAAACTTCCTAAAGTAGTTGAATGGGTTGATTTAACCATATTACAATTGGACTCTTCTGAAATTCCGAATCAATTGTACGAAGTTTCGTTATCGAGTAATAAAAAAATAGTTGACGTTATCAGCCTTTTGAGTGAAATTACCAGAGGAAATTACATAGAAACTGCATCAAAAGTTATACTAGGTCTTCTGTGCAAATCATTTGAGAAAAAAGAAATCGAAATTCAACAAGTGGTAACTTTGATGTATAGATTAGCTTGGGAACGAAATATTGAAGATGAAATATTTTCAAAAATAAATGGATTAGACGCAGACTATGAAATGGCTGTTGATGGATATGGAGATATGCAAAGTGTGAAAAAAGAAATACAGGAATTTTTAGGTAGATATGAAATGTACGGTGAGTTATTATAATGCCTGTTTAACTAACGGAGGCTTTGTTAAGGACGATGATCGCTACGGCGGTCATTTTTTCTTGTTGAACTAACGGTGTAGTTTAGTTGAAGAATGGAAATGGCTCTTTTATGTTTGTGCCAAGCAAGAATAGCCCCCTCCGAACAGATTGGAGGGGGTTGTGCTATCTAAATTCATCCGTTATTCCAAGCTCTTATTCTGACCAAGTAACCACTTGGGGACAGTTCAGACAAGTTGTATAGGAAATTACCATTGGGGAATGATTTATAAGTTTGAAATAGCCTCCTGTGTCGTCCAAGTAGCACTGGCAAATGCTTTATAATTGGTAACGGCAGCTTGAAAATCCTCTTCACTAATTGTTGCGGTGGCATCGTATACAACAGCTGTTTCAAAACCAGTTTCGATTAGATGCCTCATATGGGACTCTACACAAACGTTGGAAAGCACCCCTGCAATAATTATCTTCTCTTTTCTATGTTGTCGTAACTGATATTCCAAGTCATTTGTTTGTGGGCTGGCAACCTTGTGAGGAGTTGCAATGACGGTTCTTCTATCAAAAATATAAGGTTTGAAAGAATGAACAAAATCAGCTCCAAATGACGGTGGTGTGTACGCATTTGCCACTTGATACATTCTAAGACCTAATAGCATCTTTTGTTCATTTCCTGTAAATTGCCAGCCATAATCATGAGGGTATAAATAATGGGGCGATATGAAAAGTTGGTATCCCTTATTAATGGCAGTTCTCATTAATAGTTCAAGTTTTTGTATGGTATTGTTTCGTTCAATAGTTCCTTTAGTCAGATGATAGCCTCTTCCCCCAGGACTCATAAAGTCATTTTGTGGGTCTGTGATTACAATAGCAGTATTATTGGGATGTGGTTTAAACGGCAAATTACTTACCTCCCTCGCAGCATAAGCTTGCTGAAATGTTTGTTACCTGTTCAGGAAAGATAGAGAAGTTGTTTTTTTTAAAAATTCAGCATTGACACGACAGCCGCATCGAACAAGTACATAGTCATTAAAAACTCTATAGGCATTTATATGTATTTGTAGTTTGTTTAGTTCACTTTGTTATAGAAAATTAGTGTGCAACTTTGACGAATGTTTCCAGAAGGTACTTGTTAAGCTAACGGGTGCTTTTGTTAAGGAAGATGGTCGCTGTGGCGGTCATTTTTTCTTGTTGAAGTTGTAGTTTAATTATATTTCTTCAGAAACTTATTGATAAGCCTATCCTTTGGCTATAGTCTAAGCTGTCATATTTTGATAAAAACACCTTTGAAGTTGAAAAAAGGGCTTTTTGGTGAAAAGATTTATTGACAAGTGACGCTAGTTGGTAATACTATATACTGGTAATAAGTAATACTGAATATCAGTAACACAAAATACCTGTGTTACTGAGTACTGAAAAAATATAAGTAAAATATAAATGGAGGTAAAGAATGGAAAACATTACGGAAATGCTGAAAGGGGTGCTTGAAGGTTGTGTGCTTGAAATCATCAGCCGAGGCGAAACTTACGGCTATGAAATCACGCAACAGCTGCGAGAACTTGGCTTCGCTGATGTGGTTGAAGGCACAGTTTATACGATTACCATGAGGCTTGAGAAAAACAATCTAGTGGACATCGAGAAAAAGCCATCCACTATGGGTCCGCCGAGAAAATTTTACAGACTCAACGCAGCAGGTCAAGAGAAGCTTGAGGTTTTTTGGGAAAAATGGGATTTCATCTCAAGTAAAATTAACGAACTTAAGTCAAAAATAATATTAAAAGGAGAGAAGTAAAATGAATATTTTTGAAAAAATTATCGGAAGTCTGGATGACAAGCGGGAATGGAGGGAGATGGAAGCGCGTGCGAAGGCACTTCCAAGTGAGTACCGCAACGCTTACAAAGCTATCCAAAAATATATGTGGACTGCTGGTGGTGGTCCCACTGACTGGAAGGACAGCAGCCGTATCTTTATCGGAATTCTCGACCTCTTCGAGGAAGGAGCAGCGGAAGGTAAGAAAGTCACTGACCTTACGGGCGAGGACGTGGCTGCTTTCTGCGACGAATTGGTGAAGGATGAGCATACTTGGAAGGACAAATATCGCAAGAAATTGAATGATACGATTGGTCGTGGCTAACGGTGAATTCCAATTGGAGTTTCGCCTAGCATCGACATTAACCACGCAAACAGTCACTGGGGACGACTTGGTTTCCTTTCCTACGAACTAGTGGCTACCATTAAAAAACTATGTCTACAAGGATCGTGAAATTTGAATCAGCGTATCATAAAGCGATTGGATAAAAGTAAATTAAATAGATATTTTCGACTGAATAGCTGGTTACAAAGAAATGTGTCACCTTCACTATTCAGTTATATTTTTAACCTAGTAGTAAGTAATACAGAATATCAGTCAGACAGAGTAGTGGAGTATAGCCAATCTAGTGCTTTGTTGCGCTTATTATAAGGAGGAAAAAAGTATGAGCAATGCAGTGATTTCTGTAAAAGGACTTAAAAAATCCTTCAAAGATAAGGAAGTCTTAAAAGGGGTGGATTTTGAGGTGCGGCGTGGCGAAATTTTCGCCCTGCTGGGCTCAAATGGAGCGGGCAAGACGACGATGGTCAATATCCTTTCGACGTTGATGAAGCCCGATGGAGGCGAAGTCGGTATTTGCGGCTTTGACGTTCAGCGTCAACCGGATCATGTTCGCCAGAGCATCAGCCTAACAGGACAGTTCGCAGCTTTAGACGGCATGCTCACAGGAAGGGAAAACCTGATGATGATCGCCAAGTTGCGAGGAGTTTCCAATCCTGCTCAAGTCGCTGACAATCAGCTTGCAAGATTCAGCCTGGTCGATGCGTCCAACCGCAGGGTGGATAAGTATTCCGGCGGGATGAAGCGCCGGCTTGACATCGCCATGAGCCTGATTGGGACGCCAAAAGTCATTTTTCTCGACGAACCGACGACAGGGCTTGACCCCGAAGCGCGGATTGAAGTCTGGGATACCATCAAGGAGCTTGCCGGCGGCGGCACGACCATCTTGCTGACGACCCAGTATCTGGAGGAAGCCGAACAACTGGCGGACCATATCGGCATCCTGCATGGCGGAAAAATCATCACAACTGGTACCCTTAAAGAACTCAAAGAGATGTTCCCGCCATCGAAAGTAGAGTATATCGAGAAGCAGCCAACATTGGAGGAAATTTTCCTCGCGATTATCGGAAAAAAGGAGGATATGTAAATGAAAAGCAAAACAGGGGTAATACTAGGACGATTAATGCTCAACATCATGCGAAGCCCGGATACGATTATTACGGTAGCGATTACGCCGATTATGATGATGCTGCTGTTTGTCTACGTATTTGGCGGCGCCATAGAGACAGGTACGGATAACTATGTCAATTATTTATTGCCGGGAATCTTACTGATGGCGATCGCTTCAGGCGTCGCTTACACTTCCTTACGATTGTTTAACGATGTAAAGAGCGGACTGATGGCGCGTTTCATTACCATGCCCATCAACCGTTCCTCGGTATTGTGGGCTCACGTGTTGACTTCACTTGTTTCCAATGCGCTTACTGTCGTTGTGGTTATCCTCATCGCGCTCTTGCTGGGCTTCCGTTCCAGTGCTGGTATCCTGGATTGGCTCGCCGTAGCTGGGATAGTCGGGCTGTTTATGCTGGCGTTGACATGGCTGGCGGTCATTCCCGGATTGACAGCAGGGTCAATGGAAGGTGCGACAGCCTACTCGTATCCGCTGATTTTCCTGCCGTTTATCAGTTCGGCCTTTGTCCCTACCGATACTATGCCTAAAATTGTCCGTGCGTTCGCTGAGAACCAGCCAGTGACTTCAATCGTGAATGCGATTCGAGCCCTTTTGTATGAAGGGTCTGTTGGCAACGATATCTGGATCGCGCTTGCCTGGTGCGTCGGTATCACGGTCATAGCTTACTTCTTCGCCAGTAAAGCATTTAAACGCCAGTTAGGGTAATTACACATTAGGGATTAGCTATATCAATATTCAGCCGCTGCGGTGAATGGAATAATTCCTCATTAACGGGTATTTAGAGGAATTATTGTCCAAATACTGCTTCTTGAATACGGAAACAAGAAATCAGAGCTGTCATTTTGGCGGCTTTTCTTATTATGCTAAAGAAGCAGCTTAATTGATGAAGGAAAATTGAATGTATAGATAGAAAATAATAATGAATTAATCTTAAGAGGTGAAACTGTTGGATGAAAAAAATGGTTCAATAACAGCAATTCTTGCTGAACAGTGAACATTATAAAGGATCTTGCTGTTTTGAAGTAAATAATTATATTATGTAAACTTATTTTGAATTGGAAATTTTCAATTCATAGAGTGCTTATTTCAGTTTTGTAGAATTATTTCATAAGAGTATAAACAGTTGTTGCATTAGTTTTAATGCTCAAATGAAATCTATGAGGAAGTGGGGAAATGATATGGAAAAAACTAGCGTGGGTCTCATTGAACAACAAGCACTGAAAAAATACAAATTGCTAGGTGCGGATCGCAAACCCATTGTGAGTGATTCTCCTGGAACTTATGGTGGGCATAAAGGAACCAAAATTTATGGCCGAATGGACTGTAGAGTAGCATTACGTGCCCTTGAAAGAGGAGGGTATGAGAAGTATCGAGTGTTTTTTGCTGACGAGCAAACAGCCATTGCAGCAGGATATCGACCATGTGCAGTCTGCCTTCCTGACAAATACGCCATTTGGAAGCAGCATAACAAGACAAAGTAAGGAATTTATCATTTGTTGTAATCTAGATTAGATTAAATTGAAAATTAATATTTTGCTAGAGATTATTTTGGCACGAATTTAGCGTTCCTTACAATTCAACCGTCGTACAAAAGGAAGCACATGGAATGCGTGCTTCCTTTTGTTTTTCCCCGTTAAAACTCTACTTCCGATTCCAAAAGATGATGAAGCATTCTTTTAGGGTCATTTAAAAACTGTTTCATGATTTGAAAATGATTGGTTTCTTCCAGTTTTTTCTCTTGGATTCCATCTTCGCTCAGTTCATATATAAGCGAATTTGGATACGACATAATGATTGGTGAGTGGGTAGCAATAATTAGTTGGGAGTGTTGATTCACTAAGTCATGGATTCTAGTCAACATTGACATTTGCCGTAAGGGAGAAAGAGCTGCCTCAGGTTCATCAAGGATATAGATTCCATTCCCTCCAAACCTATGAATAAAGGTGGAGAAGAAGGCCTCTCCATGTGATTGTTCATGAAGGGATTGTCCACCAAAAGAGTTGATGATCTTCGGCCCGCCACCCCCCTGATCTAATTTCTCAATATTGGATGCCACATTATAAAAGCTTTCCGCACGTAGGAAGAAACCGTCTCTTGGCTTATCAACCCCCTTAATCAATTGGAGATAGTTTGTTAATTCAGAATGGGAGTCAAACGTAGAAAAGTTAAAGTTAAACGATCCACCTTCTGGATTAAAACCTAAGCAAACGGCGATTGCCTCCAATAAGGTGGATTTTCCCATTCCATTCTCACCAACCAGGTAGGTAACCTTGGGATGAAAGGGGAGCTGATTTAATGACCGAATACTAGGAAGATTAAATGGATATTGAGTAAATGCAGGTACATCCTCTTTCTTTAAAACTACACTTCTTAAATAAGGGGAATGGATCACCTTGCTTCACCTACCTAACTTTTTTCCCATTATTCTATCATATATGGAGGATAACCCACGCAAAAATCAGGCTTGGAAAAGTAATCCTTGATTTTTTTTTGCAACAAATTAGAACATTTGTTCTATAATAAAAGTACAGAATAATTAGAAGGTGAAAACTTATGGAATTTAACTTGGAAGTGCATTTAATCATTGAAGGATCGGGGCTAGTGGCTAAAGGACGTTTTTCGACTAGAAATAATAAAGAAATAGTAAACGTTGCCCACAATTATATTCGAAGCATCATGCATGATACCGGTTATCGGAGAACATTTATTGAAAAAGTAATTGTTAATTGTACAGAAGAAATCACAGAGGAAGTAAGGGAAATAGAAAATAGACCGATTCCACCGATGGATGATATTTTTTGGTGAGGCCAGCTACGCTGATTAGATTATTATTTTAGGCTATGTTAAAGATAAAGGTTGATATTGATAAAATTAAAAGGACCAAATCTGGTCCTTTGCTAATTTTTTAAGTCAGTTACATAAGGATTAGAGTATAAATCTAAATCGAATTCAGCTCCAATGCTTGATGCAAACTTTATAATGTCTTTGCTCAGATATAAAGCAGGGGTATTTCCCTCTTCAATTTTTATCACGATGAAGAATTTACAATCAATAGAGTAATCTGCTTTTATGTCATTAATGATGGTTGTCTTGTTTTGTATCTTATCTATAATTTCTTGAAGTTGGTCGTTAACATCAAGAGATACTTGATAACCTGTTCCTAAATCCCAACTTGTCTCTTTTCTGTATCTTGCAGTGGAACTATTAGTAATTAAATCACCTTTTGTATAAGCATTAGTAGGTGTTAATTCTAATCTTTCAGTTACGTTATCTATCGGAAATTCATCTCCAGACAAGCTAAAGTAAACTAAAACTTGAGTTTTATCCACAATTAAATTCTCCCCGTAATGAATTATTATTAATCTATAAATCTGAAATGCTCGTTAAACCAGTCATCCCATTGTCCATTTTCCTTTTCTTGAGCCCCCAACCTAACTGCTTCCTTGGCTGTTTGTCCAGGTAAGCACATTTCACTTAATTCATCTTCTATAAGAATATCATCACCGATAATTTCAGCTTTGTATTCTTTCCCTTCTTTATAGTCTATCTTTTCACTATCGTCGATATTAATAGAAGTTTTAATACATAATACTTTGGTTTGCATTCTCACTTCATTATCTCCCTTTAGGTCACTCTATCCAGAGAACCTATTTTTATAAATGGTACCATAATATGTAAAAGGCAAGTGAAAAATTTATCAAAATGCTATTTCTCGTAGTCTTAATGTTTTAGAAGTTTCCCAAGTGCCGAAAACACTTGCCAAAATCAGCATTGATTTCTTCTTGCTTAATCGCTTTCCATTTTTCTATTATCAAGGAACTGGAACCAAACTAAATATAGCTGCAAATACTTCGTGGATACACCGTTGAAACGCTGTATCCATTTCTTTTAGTCTAGAGTGGTAATTGTTTATATTATTCAAATGATAAATGCCTTTTTCGACGTATTCTTTCTTATTGCCATTAATAACTACGTGTTCTAAGGCGTTCTTAGCAGTGTATGACTTGTACGAATTGTGGGATCGGAAATAATCACCGTATCTGCCGGCAAATACGGTGTAAGAGTTTCATCTATTTGTTCAGTGAAAATCCTTCCGGAGCCTACTCGCCTAGATAGCGTGGTCTTATTTCGGTCACTTGCAACTAAAACGCATACTTGTTCATCAGAAATCCCTCTTTTAGTTGCGGAGCCACCACGTTTCCTGGATTTACGATTTGAAATGGGGTTCCGACCTTTAGAACTCTCCAAGAAATATGTTTCATCTACTTCAACAATTCCTTCAAATGAATTAATATGTTCTTTCGCTTACGCTGATAACACTTTATGTCTCCAATAAAATGCAGTTACGTGTGTAATTCCAACAATTTTAGCTGTTTTTCGCAAGGATAGACCTTGTAACATACATTCAATAAAGTTAATCCATTTGTCCGCTTTTTTAGAGCGATACATAGGTGAATTAGTAAGGTCACTACTTAACTTTGAACAATCCTTGCATTTGTACCTTTGACGACCATTTCTTTTGCCATATCTGACAACTGACAAACTTCCGCAATGACGACAATGAAATCCACTAGAAAATTTTCTTTCTCTTAATTCATTGATTAATGCACCTTGCTGAGAAACAGAAGGTGTAAAATATCGAGTCAGAAAATCTAGAGTATATTCTTTGTCTTTGTCATTTAAAGTTTCAATATCAGATAGTATGTTTGTGATGGTCATTTTGCGGACAGAAATTTACAAATTTCTACATAACGGCAAAGGTATAATAGGAAACATAGTTAATTAGACTCGCATAAACATTCGTACTTTTTACATGATTTATCCGATGAGGATGCAGATGAGGTGGAATAACAGTAGAAATAGGATTAACTATTTTGGTTGTAAAAGATATTAGTTTGTTGGGGGGGTGAACAAGACGCTTACACTAAACGAAAAAAGAGAATTTCTTAATTCCTTTGCAGTACTTAGAGAACACGAAGACAAATTTGGCCGATCTATCAATCAGTAATAATATAAGTAATATTTAAGTTAGGAGAGTACTATTTTATATTATTTTCTAGTGAAATTAATATAAAATAGTACATCCATTAAAGGACATCCCTTTTGATCCAATTTTATATTTTACTAATTAACACATCAGCAATGAATTGAATTCTTTCTGTACCTATATCAGGATTCTGATTAAGTTCTAATAATTCAGGTCTATCCAAATCAGATGGTGTTGTAAATGTATGGTAGTTATTCACTAACCATTCACAGTAAGGATGTGGATAATGACTTCCTCCCAAGAGGTAATTTGCATAAATTCCATTTGGTGATAACTTCGAAGAACAATGTGTTGCTTTAGCCGCTCTATTTTGACTTTGGGGTAACGGCGCAAAGTTCCTTAGAGTTTCTCCCTCATCTCCCTGTGCATTACTAAGAAGACTCTGAGGAATAAGGTGATCAATATGAAAATTTACCGCAGATCTACCAAAACATATTGCATAAAAGTTCGTTATAACTGTTCCCCGATCAGGTAATAACATTGCGTTAAATACGCGCTTTGATTTATTTTTATCCACTTTATTAAGATTTGAGACGAGCCATTGCCAATCAAGTGGCTGTTGTGTTTTTTTACCAATAAAATCTTTAGATATTAAGTCAGCAATCCCTTGCAATGAATGGGTAAGTGTCCCTTCCATTATTTGTTCAGCGTACACTCTGGTTCGGCCAATTGTCCCATCTAATAAGACCCTATAACTTGCAATCAATAAAGATTTTAATTCAGTGTCTTCAGCATTTCCACCAGATAAGAACGAGGGTCTTTGTGCTCCGTGATGTACAATGTTTGTATAGTAGAAGGACATAAGAATTGCATAAGGGATAGCACCACATTCTTTTATTTCTTGGAAATATCCATTCTGTGCTTGATTCTTAAAGGCCTGAATAAAATCTAGAAAGTCATCTACTTCTGCTATCTGCAAATTTCCGCTCCAAGATGGGAATACTCTGATTGCGTTAGAACGCAATGTTCTAAGAAGAACATTAACAAAAGGTAGTAAACTGGAATCCGGTTTATCGTTGTTTGTAAATATAGCTGTAAAGTCATTTTCAATATCATCTATTTGAATTGGCGTCCAACCAGATGTAGAACCTTTTTCGACAATTAGGGCTCTTAGTAAATCAACAGGACCTAAGTCAACCCTTATGGTATTAATTCCTAAAAATGTATTCATAATTTCAATAGGTCCATTAAAATTAAAATAAATATCTACGGCCACTTGTCTATTAAGAAATGTTTGTTGGATGGATTGTGACAATCGTAATCCATTTCCCCCACTTAACATCCTTTCAACATAATTCTCTACTACATCTCTTAGTCGTTTATATTGATTTGCTATTGCCTTCCTTGGGTGATTAAGAAACTCGTAATCGTTATGTAAGTAAACCGGTGAAAGAGGAAAAACTCTTGCTATTAGATTATTAAAGAAATCTGAATTAGAGGAATGATATGGTGCATTGGCATAGAATACTTTATTGTGTAGTATTGCTAATAACATTGTACCGACTGAAAACCTTTGAAGGCCATCTACTAATATAAGATAATTACCAGATTGTAAGTTGGGAAACTGCCCATTATGTTGAAACTGAGCCAATATAACATTTCCCAATAAAATAGAAGGGGAACTTAAAAACTCCTCAACATTTTCCATCTCCCATGAGATGCCTCGTTGATATCTTGGGATTTCAACCCACTCATGGACACCTAAGTTTGAAATAATACTTGTTGTGTTACCATTAGTATGTGGGACTAGTGATTTGCTTGTTACGTATTCAAAAAAAGGAGGAACAGGACCACTACGTTGGATAGGCATAAAAACACTCCAATTATTTATTTAATCTATTAGGTTTACAATTAATTATTATATCATAATATTCTATATTTATTGAATTATTTGAATCGGTCTTTCGTATATGGTGGACTTTTTTGTTGGGAACCCCTGGGGAATAAGGAATAGATGTGTAGCTAATAATGAACCGAATAAAAATCAAATACTTGAAAAAATAATGGATTTAGTAGAACGCTATGATTGAAGTACAGAAGTTCACTATGAAAAATTTCTTTTAGAAAAAGGTCAAAAGATTTTTTTATAGCCTCCAGTCATTATTCCTTTTAGTAAAAAAAATCTCTATTGAAGGTTTTAGAACCCAGTTGGCCCATTGTTATCAATTATGTTTTTAGCATTCGGTCGATAAGAAGATTCTACAGTTAATAAAGTACCGGTTAAAGAAGAAACTGTTGTTTAAAAAGATATACCACTATTGGAGATAAACTTGATGAGGAAAAACCAGTAGCACCACCAGTTTAGGAGAAAGTGGTTGTTACAACTACTGACAGCAGGGTAATGAATGTGTGACCCAAGAGATTACAAATTATGGTATCACCAAAGTTCGATGATACCGATAGACAAAGTATTAGGATCATTGAAGATTTAAAGGGGAATGATTCATCTCCTTTTAAGGAAATAAGACCAAACCAAAACTTTTTAGATTAGTATAATGACAGTATTTTTGCTTTGCGTGCTCAACCAGGTGAAGATAAAGTTAACCTAAATGAATCAGGTTACCAATTTCTTCTCCCATTATTTTTAACCAGTAATTTATATAGCGAGGCAAAATATATAATTTTTTTTAAGATTCTCAACTTAAATATTATAACTTTTTATATAATTAGAGTTATGGAATGACTTTCCCTAAAATGATGGAACCTGAAATACTACTAGGAGGCAATTAGATGGGTACAAACTTACTATTTCCTAAAATACCACCTATAATTCAATTAAGGGAATATCAACAAGAAGCGATCCGAAATTGGTTTCGTAATAACTGTCAGGGATTATTGGAAATGGCTACTGGTACGGGAAAGACAATTACAGCACTTAGTGCTGCGTCAAAACTTTATGAAGTAACGAAACGTCTTGGAGTTATCATCGTTTGCCCATACATCCATTTGGTGGACCAATGGGTAAAGGATATAAGACTTTTTAATATGTCGCCAATCGTAGCATACCAGTCACGAAAACTATGGGAAGAATCACTTTATAATGAGGTGAGCGCTTTTCAATCAGGTCTTACGAATCATTTTTGTTTGATTACTACAATCTCAACTTTTACCTCAGATAGTATGCAAAACATTTTAAAGTATCTTAGTAATGATGTGGTGTATATTGCAGATGAAGCACATCACTTAGGAGCCAAACGGAATAGAGAATGTTTAATCCCATCGATTCCGTATCGCTTAGCACTTTCAGCAACACCGAATCGGTGGCATGATGAGGAAGGTACAGATGAACTAATCGAGTACTTTGGGAATTCTATTGTTTTTCAGTATGGGTTAGAGAAAGCTATAGGTGAATTCTTAACCGAGTACTATTATTTTCCCCATATTGTTTATCTGGATGAAGATGAAAGCGAATACTATTATGAAGTCACCAAAAAAATAGCAAGAATGTCATTCCTAAAAGAATCAATAGATGAAAACGAGTCCTTACAATCTCTTTTGATTGAGAGAGCCAGAATTATTGGGAGGGCACGGAATAAAATTGTCGTTCTTAAGGAATTGATGATGGATCGAACAGATTCAAAGTACAACATAGTATATTGTGGTGATAGTAAAATTGATGGTGAGAAACAAATTGATTCCGTGGTAAAAATGTTAGGATATGATTTAGATATGAATGTACATACTTTTACATCAAGGGAGGATAAGGAAAAAAGACAAGAGCTTTTAAAGATGTTTGAAGATGGTGATTTGCAGGTGTTAGTCGCGATAAAATGTCTAGATGAAGGAGTTGACGTACCTGCAACTCAAACAGCATATATCCTAGCAAGCAGCACAAACCCAAGAGAGTTCATTCAAAGGCGTGGTCGGGTACTTAGAAAACATAAGAACAAAAAATATTCTTACATACATGATTTTATTGTTGTTCCAAGACCTCTTGATGAAATAGATAATGTAGAGACTGCATTGTTTAACACGGAGAGGAACTTAATTAAGAGAGAGCTGGTAAGGTTTATTGAATTTGCTGATTTAGCAATAAATGGACCTCTAGCACACGAAAAGTTAAATCAATTAAAACAAGCATACCAATTACTTGATATATAAAGGAGTAGATACTTAATGGGTATGGAAAAAGAAAGAGTGCAAAGTATTCTTGCTAAGCTTCCAGAAGAATATGCATTTATTTTAAAAGAGATATTGGAAGCAGAAAAAGAAATACTACATCGGAAAAACTTGCAGGGAACAAACATTACAGGAACAATTGTGGATATTGTGAAAGAACGGGTGAAATAAATTATGTTACTTCACGAAATAAAACTCAAAAACTTTCGGCAGTATTATTTAGAGCAAACGATTGATTTTTCTCGATCATCTAATCGAAATGTAACCGTGATTCATGGTGAAAACGGCTCTGGAAAGACAGCCTTACTAAATGCATTTAGTTGGTGTTTTTATGGGAAACTAGACTTGCCAAATGCAAAGGAAATTATCAATGAACATGCGGTAAGGGTAGCAAGACCAAATGTAGAGGTAGAGTGTTCAGTAACCATTAAATTTAGTGATCATGAGAAAATGTATACATTAAGGAGAAGAGTTATTGCTCGAAAAGGTGGAAATGATACTGTTTACTATGGAGAACCAGAGGTGTTGTTAACCTTTAAAAGGAATGGAAATATAGAGACAATTTCTAATCCAACCGATGAGATCAACAGAATCCTTCCAGAAAATTTAAGGACATATTTCTTTTTTGATGGTGAAAGAATTGATAACTTGTCCAAAGATAATAGTTCTGGTGAAATAAAAAATGCAATTAAAAGTATTATGGGATTAGAAATATTAGAACGTGCAGTAAAACATACTGGAGATGCAAGCACAAGGTTTAGAAGTGAATTAAAGAATTACGGTGATCCAAAGACGATCAACTTAATCGAAGAAATCGAAAAATTAGAGAGACAAGTAGGAGAGTTAAAAAGTAGAAGAGAACTATTGGTAAAAAACTTAGACGCTACAAAAAAGCAAATGAAAGAAACAGAAAGTAAGCTAAAATTTATAGAAGGGTCACAACAGTTGCAACAAGAAAAAGAACAGAAGGATGATGAGCTCGCTGAGATACAATCAGATTTGAAAAAGTTACAAAAAGAAATTATGGAAACCGTTAGTAAATACGGTTATTTAGCCTTCAGTTATACAGCCGTTAATCAATCTGAAAAAATTATTAATGAAAAAGAAAGCGAGGGATTTGGCATTCCCGGCATTCGTTCTTCTTCATTTATTGATGACTTAATCCAAAGAGGCGTGTGTATATGTGGGGTTGAGATTAAAGAAAATTCATCTCACTATGAGCATTTATTAAAAATCAAGGAATTTCTCCCACCACAAAGCTTAGATAGTGCCATCATAAACTTTAAGACTGGTATTAAGATTGTCAAGGATGCTCGACAAAAATTTTATGAGCAGTTAAAGGATTTGAAGCAAAAAGAAATAAAATCTCAAACGGTTGAAAGAAGACTGAAAGAAGAGATCAACGAAATTAAATCGAAGCTTAATGAAAAGGATTCTGAAGAAATATCTAGTTTAGTCTCAAAATTAGAAAAATTAGAGGGTACTCAGAGTCAAATTGAAAGAGAAATAGGTGGAATTGACCAAGAAATTAAGCAACTAACCTCACAACTAAGTGACAAAGAAAAAGAACAGAAAAAAGTTAGTTCCATTGCTAGCAAGGCTCAAATGGCTCAAAAAAGGATTGATGCTTGTCAAACATTAATTCAAGCAATGGAGGAAATTTATAATATCCGTGAGAGTTTAGTCAGGTTAGAATTGCAAGAAAGAATTACCAATGTATACAGACAGTTTTTAAGAAAAGGTTACGAAATCACCTTGTCTGAAAAATATGAGCTGAATGTTGTTAACCAAAACAATAATAAAGTGGGAATGTCTCAAGGTGAGAGACAAATTACTAGTTTATCGTTTATTGGTGCAATAGTCGATCTTGCAAGAGAACAGTATAAAAAGGAAATTAAGAGTGCTTTTGAAGAAGGCGGAATCTATCCGTTAGTAATGGATTCACCATTTGGTGCATTAGATTCCGATCATCGTGAAAGAATTGCCAAGGGCATTCATAAGTTATCTGATCAAGTTATCGTTATTGTTTCAACTTCCCAATGGCGGGGAGAAGTAGAGGGTCAAATGAAAGAATTGATTGGCAAAGAATATCATTTAAAATACAATGATCCTAGAATTAATAAAGATCAACCGTATGAATATACTGAAGCAATAGAGGTGATATAGATTGTATAGAAGAATTCGGAGGCCCAAAGACCAAGAAGAATATTATACCAAATTAACAGACCAAAGTGAATTTGGTATATTTTCAACCTATAAAGATGTGTTCATGGCGGCAGGTGTGTTAGGATTTATGGAAAAAAAGAGAAGAGAGTTCACAACTTCATTGGAAGGAATTAGTTGGAATATCTTTAATCTTGATACAGATGAGACGGTCATTAATGCTGTAGCTATAAGTGAAAGTACTGATCCTAAACTTGTTAATACAGATGAAGACACTTTTGAAACAAAAATACAAATTTTTGAAGAATATGCAGCTGGGGGAGTTGAGATGTTATATAAAAAGGCAATGGAAGATCCTAAGAAGGCGCTGAATGTTTATATTGAGTTTATTATGTCTATGGAAGCAGAAACGAGTGCGAAAGAAAGAAATCTACGTGAAATAGCTGATTTATTAACATTTTAAAGGCGGGAGTTCCCGCCTTTATTTTTTTAGATATTCTTTAAGTGCGTTAGCGATAACAAGAGAACGACTGATCCCTGATAATTCTGAAGCATTCGTTAGTTGCATTAACAAATCTTCCTCTATATAAATATTAATTTCTTTTGCGTCTTTAACTAGTCGAGATTCCTTTTTCTTTTGTTGCCAAATATTAATCATCTCTTTAAGGTCTGCGACCTCTTCTTTACTAAATAATTCAGTATTTGTGGATGGTTTGTATTTAGATTGAGTTGATAGTTCTGAATGTAATTGGATTTTTGCTGTATCAACTTTACTGGTTAACTTATTTACTAGCGCTTTTTTTTCAACTTTTGTATTTTCTACAAAACTTTTTGGGGTTTTATTTTTTTGAACATGCCTAATTAAATTATCATCAAAACCTGCAAACTTAAGTTCGACCTCTAGTATTTTGGTATTCAGACCTCTGTTCTTAAGATCTTCTATTGTAACAATACCTTTACTCAAATCATCATCTAATTTTTTTACTAATTCGCTTCTTTTTTCTTGTGTCCAAACATCAAAAACACGATCAAAGCGGTAACCATTCTTCTTTAGATCTTGACGCAAGCTATTTGTGGTAATCTTTAAACTTTCAACAACATCTTTCATCGGAATTCCTTTATTTAATTCCATTACAATCTTCTTAAGATTTGTTGTAGGAACTGGTTTAGAGTCGAGTTTGGAATGTCCTCCAGTTGGTGTAGGCTGATCCCCACGAGTCCATTTCTTTTTAGTTAGGTTATATTGATATTTGTACTTTTTTAAATAACTTTCCACTTTATAAACAAAAGATAATCTATCTTTGTTAGTTTTGACATATTTTGCAGATAAATCATAAAGAGTATATCCCTGATTAACTTCCCGGACAAGGTAGTCAACTAATTCTTCTTGATTCATCTTTGTCCAATAGTTCATGAAGCTATTGTACCGATATCCATCTAATAAAATTTGTTGTTTTAATTGTGTTCCAGTAATATTATATTGTTTCGCTACTTCATCTAAATCCACACCATCGTTTAGGACATCTACCACTATATCGATACTAATTTTTAGCTCTTTTTTTTTATCAATAATGGATTCTTCCTTTTTACTACTAGAAGTACTAATTTTTGGTTCAATTCCACTTTTTAATTCAGAGTTTGATTTTGACAATTCAGATTGATCAATTATTGTCCTGACTTTTTCTGGGGAGTAGTCATATTGTTTAGCGATTTTTTCTATAGAATTGCCTTTATTAAATAAGCTTTTAAATTCATGAGCTAATTGATCATCAGATTTATTGTTTTTTATATAATCATTTACCATTCCTAAAATATCCAAGTTCTAACACACTCCTTTTTATACCAATATACCTTAAGAATTTTAATTATTTGCGAAGCTATTAACATTTTTAAAGGTAAGGGAGATTAGCACCTCATTTTAGTTTTTAAGATACGATTTTAGAGCCTTCTCAATTATAAGTGAACGGCTCAACCCTTCTCGTTCAGATGTCATAGTTAATTCATATAATAAATCTTGATTAACATATATAGTAATTTCTACTTTGGAATTTGTTTCTGATGATATTTCGTTATTCTCACTCTTCCAGAGATTAATCATCTCTTTTAGATTGGCTATTTCTTCTTTAGTTAAAAGTTCAGAAACAGAATCAGAGTTATTTGTTTGCTCGATTATTGATGATGAATGTACATTTTTACCTTCTTCAAGTAGGAAATCTAAACTTTCATCCATTTCTTCCTTTAGTAACAGTTCCTCCGTAATTAAAGGGTGTATTTGATTAGTTTCTGAGCAATGCTTTTTAACATTTGGATTGGAATTGATATGATTCGATTTTGGTAAATTGTGACCGATATTTGTAGGATGATTTTTATACGCAAAGCCACTATTTATTAGTTCCATTTCTACCACATTGATGTTTACTCCATTTTTATTAATATCATTTAGTGATATCCTTCCATTATATAGGTCATTGGCCAGTTGTTTTAGAAATTCTTTTCTTGGAAGATTTGTCCAAACTTTGAAAATACGATCATAACGATATTTATGACTTTTTAGAAATTGTCTCAACTTTCCTTCTGTTACTTTATACCATACGGCTACCTCTAGGATAGAAATACCATTATTTAACTTATTGATAATTTCAGGTATATGTTCTAAAACAATTTCGTTTTGATAATATGTTTTGACTACTCCGGTTTCTTTACTAGTATTGTTAGAATTACTTATCACTTTACTAGCTATTATTTCTTTTGTGTTTTTAGGAGGATTCGTTCTTTTCCATTTACGAGAGAAGCCATAATATTTATACCCGGTATTATTTAGTATCTCAGTAATCATTTCTGGTGGATATTTGACAATATCAGCAACCTTTTCAATGGATTGTCCTTTATTTGAATTTAACAATGCAACGAATTCAGCCGCAAGTTTTTCAGCTATCTTAGTTTCTTTTTGGAGGGGTTCAGTTGGTTGATGAGCATTACTTCGTTTCCATTTTTGAGAGAAACTATAATAAGTGTATCCAGTATTTTTTAGAATTTCTCTCACCTTAACAGAAGAATAGCCGTATAATTTTGCTACCCTATCAATTGTCTGGCCTTTATTTAATTGAGTAACAAATTCACTAGCAAGTTGTTCATCTGTTTTATTGGTTTTTAGATAGTCATTTAGCATATCTAAAATATCCATTATTAACACTCCTAGATCATATATTTTATAGCAAAAAATAGGAGGGGTGTTAATCCTCCTATAATTGTTTAAAAACATCCAAATCTTCTTTTCTTAAAAAGCTAGACATTGAGAATCGAATAGTAGATCGAACTTGATCAATGGATAATCCAATGGCAGCCAGAACATGGGAAGGTTTACTAGAGCTACATGCTGAACCAGTTGAAGCGGCAATAATAGGAGAAAGTTTTTTCACTAGCATCTCATTATTTACACCTTTAAATTGTACACTAATAATTCCAGGTATCTTCTTTTGATTGTCGTTGTTAAATATAATATGTCCTTTAAATTTTTCCTTTAATAAATCTGTTAAATAGTTTTCTAATTCTATTAATTTATTTATATTATTAGAAATATGATTATCCGCTATTTCAGCTGCTTTCCCTATACCCACAATATTATGAACTGGGAGGGTGCCACTTCTTATACCTTGTTCTTGACCACCTCCGTGTAATAGGGGAGTGATCTTGGTTAAAAGATCATATCGATCTTTTCGTATAAAGGCACCACCAATTCCTTTAGGACCATGAAACTTATGGCCAGAGAATGATAAAAACGTTAGACCAGGATAATTAGATAAATCAATTTCAACCTTACTAATCACCTGAGTAGCATCCGTATGCAAAAATACATTTTTCTTTAAACATATAGCAGAAATTGCTTCCATATTGTTAAAAGAACCAAGTTCATTATTTCCCCAAATTAAAGAGACGAGTATAGTTGTCTCTCTAATTTCATTTATTAAAGCTTCAGTATCAATTCTCCCAAATTGGTCCACGTCCAAATAACTAATTTCAAAGCCTTTAGTTTCCAAGTATTTGCAGGTTTCTAAGACGGAGGGATGCTCAACTTTCGAGGTAATGATGTGATTACCATGTGAAAAGTAGTAATCTGCAACACCTTTGATAATCATATTATTACTTTCAGTAGAACCACTAGTAAAAATAATCTCTGAGTCTGTACAGCCTAGTAAAGAAGCAAGAGACTTTCTTGCATCCTTTACAGCATTTTTAGCATTCTCAGCATAAGAGTAATATTTACTAGATGGATTACCGAATTGCTCCATTAGATAGGGGAGCATAACATCTTTTACCTCAGGATGGACTTGCGTTGTAGCACTATTATCTAAATAAAGCATATATTTTCACCTAGTTTTCCATTTTTAATAGGTTTAAGAGTAATTTTTCATAATTACCAGCATGTTTGTATTCATTATCAAGTAAAACGATTCCTCTTTCCAAATGGGCATTAAACAAATCAGGAAAATATTCTTCATCAGAAATATTTCGATTTGCATGTTGTCGGATCAGCGCTTTGTATATATAGTCATTTTCACCAGTCATCGCATTCCGGTGAATATCCACCCCAGCTTTATTTACTACTATTTCAGGGGTGGAAGGTTCTTTTAATGAGAGCGATACGGCTATTCTAGATAAAATGTTCCAGGTTAAGCCTGTCGCAGCCTGAAGGCTAATTAATTTCTCACCAGTTTCTTTGGAAGTTTTTAATCGAAAATTCATATTCCCAACTCCATTTGTTTAAAAGGAAAATAGCGGTTGATTATATGTGTCTCTTGTTTTTCAACATTAAAATCTAACATATATTCCTTAGCTACATTATTTTCCAGAATCATGTAATTGTGCTGATCAATTTCGGAATCTGTTGATAAAATGATCGCTTGTCGGCCACAGTTTGGGATAAATTCGGATAGCACTGCAGCTTTGTGGGTTTTATCCAGTCTGCCAAGTAAAGTATCAAATATAAAAGGTACTTTTCTTCCGGAGCATTTAAAAATCGCCCAAATAATAGAGATTAATAAGATTTCCTTTTCTCCGGCAGAAAGTGTGGATTTTTCAATCAGTTCTTTATGTGAATCAAACAATTTCACATCGTACGTTTCGTGATCAATGAAAATAGCCGAAACATAATTATGTTTCCTAAATATTTTCTTAAGCATGGAAGTTGCTTCAATTTGAACTTGTTGCAACTTTTTCTTCATTTGAATTTCTCGGAATCGACGACTTAACGTAATAATTTTCTGTGACTCAAGAAATGAGCTTTTTGTTTTATCATTATCTCTCAGTGAATGCTGAATTTTATTAATTGCAGCAATAACGACATCTACATCCATTTTCCACTCCTCTAGTTGTTTGGTATGTTCGTTTATTTCTTGATCTAGTATTAGTAGAGATTGTTGAATTTGCTCCATCTGCTGAAGCATGCTGCTAAATTCATTAGTAGAATCATTGATTGAAAGTTTTCCACGTAATTCCTGATGTAAGACAAGTTTTGTCCTGTTTTCTTCTATAATGCTTAAACAAAGATCCTTAGAATCCCCAGCAACCATAAGAAAAACATTTTCGATTAAACTGCTCTCAGAAAAGGAGGAGCCATGTATTTGATGAATTTCTTTTTCAGGTTTCATTAAATTTAGTACTTGTTCTTTTAAAACTTGCCCAGCATTTGCTTCGTATGAATCAGAAATAGATCGAAGAATATGATTCATCTTATCATTTGTAAGCTTCGTATTGAGTTGTTTAAAAAGTTGCAGTGATTCCTCGTTTTGTATTTGTTCTCTAGTTTGAGAGAGAAGATCCTTTGATAAATAGAAGGGCAGAAGATTGGAAACAAAATCTCGAATCTTTTCCATATTGTGTTTTCTTTCAGATTCAATATTGTTCATCTGCTTAATGATTTCGTCTCTTTCAGCTTTCACAAGACCACCATAATTTTCAAAATCATACTTAAGCCTTTGGTAATCGTCTTGCAGTGTTTCCCTTTGTAATATTAATTCATTTTCCCTTGCAATTCCGGCCACAATTTTTGTTCTAAGGTCTTTTTCACGTAGATTTAACTGGTAGAGCTCTTTTTCAAGAGTCTCCATCTTTTCAAAATCTAGAGATTGACTTGAATAGTTTTCAAGGTCATCTTCAAGTTTTTCAAATAGATCGAGATTAAAAACTACTCTGGATAGATTCTTTAAATAATCTGAGAGAAGATCTTTGTTAACAATTCTTGATATCTCTTCACCATCAAAAAGGCACAGATCAAGCAATTGAGGGGGCATAACTTCTTTTAATTTCGACTGAAAAAGATCTTTATCATAATCTGAAAGATGCTTTCCATTTGCTAATAATTCAAAGGACTCTTTTAAACTTTTGTTAGTATATGTCCAGTATCGATACAATACATAATCAGTTTTTTCAAAATCATCTACTAAAGAGAACTCTAATTTAATTCTAAAATGGTTTTCCCCAATCCGTTTAGCATTATGGTTAAGCATACTTTGGACCCTTTTATAATATTCAGCACTCTCAGTCTTAAAGCCATAACCATAAGAACCAAATAATCCAAGTTTTATCGCGTTCAGTAATGTAGTTTTCCCTGCACCATTTTCTCCACCGATTAATATTACATTTCGGTTCTCAACTGGACGAAAATCAAAAGTATTACTCCCTCTATATGCACCAATATTCGTTAATTGGATTTCATTTATAATCATTAATAAAACCTCATTTTCTACTATTATAAATGTAAATAGTCTTGTTTTAATGCTTTACCAATCTCGTCCATTAATCCTCTTCGGACCTTATAGCCGGAAAAATCTTTTTCGATGGATATTAATTTTTTTATTACTTTTATATCCACTTTAAACTGATCAGCAAGTAATTCGAGGTCTGAAATTTGTTCTTTATCGAAAAGTGGGCGGTCATCAATTTCCCAATCGATTGAATGGCCCATAATTTCTTGATAAATAGCAGGAACCTGATCTTCCCAGTCTCCCGTTTTAAACCAAATTTTACGAATAGCTTTCAATTCATCTACACTTATCAATTCATAATGAGGATCTTCTGGGTGGACTAGGTCTTTTTGAACTTTTAAAAGCTCCGCTAAAATCTCAGCACGTGCTTCCATTGTAAATGGTCCAAGTCCTAACTGAGCAAATTTTGAAACAATCTGTCCATCTAATGTTTCTTCTTCATAGTTCACCAAGATTTTGTAATCCTCAGGAGAACTTAAGTCTATATTATTTTTTTCAACGTAATCCTTTAGTTCTTCTTTTCTTAGAACCGTATACTCATCAAATTTAATTAACTGTTTGGCACGGCCAGACTTTTTGGGAATCAATACATATTTAACATCGTCAATTTCCTCAACCCGTACATCTTTGTAGTAGATTTGACCATGCTTTCTGTATTTCATCCTTTTCGTTCTGTCGTCTCGGATGGTATAAAGCCAGTTTCTAAAATCTAGTAACGGTTTCATCCAATCGTGACCGCTTTGAATAAAACCGGTGAGAGCCTTATCTTCATTTACAACTGTACAAACCCAACATCCAAATCGGCTGTTACCACATGAGCCAGCACTTTCTTTAATATTCTTATCTATAACTAGAGGGCATTCACCGCTATTAGAATCTTGATACAGTCTATGAAGTTCTTTGTTATCATCGCCCCATGGAGAAGGGTGGTTAAGGAGGTAGTCCCATACATCATCAAGTGAAAAGCTTCTAATTGGAGCATATACATATGCATTCGATAGAGTGGAGTGCTTCATGAAGGTTTTTCCATCAACAGTGTGGGAACGAATTACATTTCCACGTGTTTGACTTTCATCCTCACGAACTCCCAGAACCATAATGACTTCCCCAAAGGAAGAGACCTTATCCATTATGAATTGATTTGCTGGCTCAATTTTTAATCGATCGGTACACCATCTAAATTGTTGATTAGGGGTTGGATAACCTTTCCCAATAATGTTTACCCAGAATGATTGTTGTATGGCAGGTTTTACTTTATGGGTTTCGATTGGTAAATTCCTTTTTAATGCTTCATCTTGTATTCTTCTGAGAGTTTGATTGATGGAATTTATAATTAATGGAGTTTCTACTAGTGTGTCGGAAGAAATCACATATACTTTCTTATGTAATTCCTCTTTCGGCATCTCATCTAATGCTTCAAATACTAACTGGACAACAACGGTAGAATCTTTTCCACCACTATAACCGACAACCCATGGGCGATCATCTTCTTTGTATGCCTTCTTAATGTTCTCCTTTGCTTCATCTACAAAAGGCATTTGACCTGATATTGCGTTACTAATAATGCCGAAAGTCATATTTATACTACTCCTTGAAAAAATTTATTTTCTAAAGTCTGTTCACTTTCTGTTAATGGAAGATTAATAAATTGCTTGATTTTTATTGCAGTTAATTGAATAGTATAGGAAGTCTTTTGAATCCTTCCATTTTGGTTGAATGCACGACCAAGCCAATCATTTGTATTATTTCTGTGCCAATCTATTTTTGAAAGACTTTTAATGTATGGATTCCAATCATGATCATGATAATTTCTGAGGTAGTTTCCTACGATCCCAACAGCCTCTAAAAATACACCGTGCCCAACAATATAATTTGCTCTTAGTTCACGTGGATTCAATTCCTTTTTAAAGACCAAGTTCCATTCTACAATAGAATCACATAAAACGGACCAAAACTGTCTTAAAAATTCTTCCTCCTCATGAGTAATTTCGTCACCTTTTGATTTTCCAAGTAATCTTAAATTAGTATTAAAAATATGATTTAAGGCTAAAATTTTAGGTGAGTTTTTTGATAGAGAAACTCTTTCTTTATCTGTATATCTACTTAGTAAAGGTGTGGAAGTAATAATATCTTTTGTAATCATGGATAAACGGTCGCGGTGGTCATATAGAATTCCGATTGAGGAAGTAGTATTCACCGCATGCCTATTTAAATCCGAGAAAATCTGTTGGGATTTCCTTAACCC
Source organism: Neobacillus drentensis (assembly GCF_036962125.1). Classification (GTDB taxonomy): domain Bacteria; phylum Bacillota; class Bacilli; order Bacillales; family Cytobacillaceae; genus Neobacillus; species Neobacillus drentensis_B. The sequence continues at coordinate 43,197 of NZ_JBALOA010000032.1, read as the reverse complement.
TTCATCATGGAAAAATACCACAGAAATTGTTTCGTTTCCAAGTTCAGGTGATATTTTTAAAGCTTCCTCAATTGCTGCGCGTCGATGTTGACCATCATTAATTAAAAATCTGGCATCTAATGCAATTCTTAATTGACCTAAATCTCTAGACGAAGGTTCATTATTAAAAGGAAGAAACTCCACTTCTCCATCAACAGAAGCGGTAATCGATGAAAATACATAATCATTTTGATTTTCAACGATATAATTCGTCATTTCAGGGATTCTTGCTTTATTTAATATTCTTTGAGCTCGGTGTTCAGGTGGAATCTCTTCTTCATCAAAAAGAAAGATTCTTGGAATAATACGTAAGGGACACATTGCAACAAAATATGATTTTCCAGCTTGTACTCCTCTAATCGCAGGGAAATTGTAACTAAACGTCGCGTCCATAACAAACCTCCATATTACGTACGTAATTTATAATTTGATTATAAACGGATATGGACAAACATACAACTAAAATGCCGAACCTTTATTCGGATTTTTGGTTTGGGTATAAGGGATATTATTCTAAAAAAGGTCTAGATTACTAAAAAAGATGGAAATAATATGATAAGATTAAGTATGAAAACGATTTTCACCCTGCGGAGATGATAATTAATGATGATACAAGGATTCTATACTTTGAAATTCTTGGAGAATATTGCTCCTGGAGCAGCCCAAAGTGCCAAGAAAATGGAGGAACTATTGTTTGAAGATCCTGGTAGTTCCATTGTAAAAGCAAGACTTTTTGCAGAGGAAATACTGAATGAAGTCTTTAAACAAGAAGATATTGATGCACCTTATTTATCTACTTTGTATGATAAAATCTCCTATCTGACTAGAGAAGGTTATATAAAGCGAGAAGTACAACAAGCACTTGATAACATTAGACTTACTGGTAATAAAGCTGCGCACAATAGTGAATTTAATGATATTACTGAGGCATTTAAATTACATAAAGAAATGTACAAATTGGGAGTTTGGTTCTCCGAGGTATATTCTTTAGAGCAAATTAAGATTCCAATATATGAAGTTCCGAAACCTCGTCAGAAGGAAGATATTAAGGAACTTGTAAATAGACAAATACTTGAACTTTTAGGTACTAACGGTCTTCAATCAATCTTACAGGACAAAATAGAAAGTACTGAACTACATATTCCCGTAGTTGAACAAGAAGCGGATCATGAGCAAATTGAAATACCTAGAGTAGAGGTAGCCACAAAAATTGGTAAACAAGAAGAATATAAGGATTCTAGTGCAGCGTCCGAAGTGACGTTAGCTAGCGGGAAAAATTATGGGATATTGAATAAGGACTTAGGAGTAGGAGAGAGTTATCTCATCCGAGAATTAAGACGCCTTATGGACTCATCTCAAGAAGCGATTGAAAATGCAAACCAATTTAGTTCTTTCAAGAATTACATGCACGTTGACCGGAAGATTCAATTAGACTTAGAAAATATTCTAAAGAATAACAAAGACAGAAGTAATGGGAATTTAATTTTATTATGCGGTAGTGTTGGAGATGGTAAATCCCATCTTCTGGCATATTTAAAAGAGAATAAACCTGATTTATTAAAGAACTATCATATATATAATGATGCAACTGAAAGCTTCTCACCAAATAAAAATGCCATGGAAACTTTGGAAGAAGTGTTGAATAGTTTTTCAGATCAAAATATCAAAGGTTCAGAAGAAAAAGTAATTTTAGCTATCAATATGGGTGTGTTGCACAATTTTATTAACACAAAGCATAAAGAATATTCATACGAAACCTTAAAACAATTTGTTGAACAGAGTGATCTATTTTCTCCTAATATTACCACATTCTTTAGTGGAGAGAATTTTGATTTACTAAGTTTTGGTGATTATCACTCATTTGAGTTAACAGACAAAGGAGTAATATCGACCTTTTATTCATCTTTAGTTAAAAAGGTTTTCGCTGATTCAAATGATAATCCATTCTATTTGGCATATGAGGAAGATCAGAAAGAAAAGATCAATACCATGGTGCACCAAAATTATAAGCTTCTACAAAATAATGTTGTACAAGATCATGTTGTCCAATTAATCATTCAAACCATGGTTAAGAAAAAATTGGTCATTTCTGCTCGGGCATTTTTAAATTTTATTGCGGACATCTTAATTCCTGATGAAATTCAGAACACTCATATGATGCCGCAATTTGATGTATTGGAATCAGCTTTACCAAATCTTCTTTTTAACAGAAAAGAAAGATCCGCCATATTAAATGCTATGAGTCAATTAGATCCTATTCACCGCAGGTCGGTTAATATCGATCAATTAGTCATTCAGCTAAATACTCTAAATGATTGGCACCATATTATTGAAGAAAATATAAAGGACGAAAGTGCTAAAGAATGGCTCAAGCCTTTTATTTCTAAAAATAATTTACAAGAACATTCATTTAATCTTTTCTTTGAATCATTTATCAGAATCACATTTTTAACAAATGATCAGTTTTTTGGAAAAATTAGTGAGTCTAGTTATTTGGAATTCTTGAGAAGTCTTTACTTTTTTAATAAGGGACATAAAAAAGGCATAGCCGGCTTTTATGAGGAAATTAGAAAAGCGATATTTAAATGGAAAGGCAGTCCAAAAAAAGATTATATTTATTTTAATAAACCCACTGAAAAATATCGTTTAGCACAAAAATTAAATTTAAATCCAACTATGAAACACCTTAAACCAAGTTCAGAGAATGTATTGGAATCTTTTAAATCCACAATATTACTTGCATACATGGGAAAAAGTCCAGAGGAGCTAATTTACCTAGAAATAGATTTTCCTTTGTTCGCGCTTTTATCCAAAGTGAAAGAAGGCTATAGGCCGAATAAAAAGGACGAAGAAGATGCAATAAAATTTGTTGAATTTATCGAGAAGATCATGTCCTTTGGAGAAAAGAAATCTGAATTACTGGTACATTTTCCTAGTGATGAGCGTTTTTATGCAATAAAACGTGGTGCTTTTGATGCTTTTGTTTTTGAAAGGGAGTAACTTATATGACTCAACTTATTGAAAGAGATTATCTAATTTCACATTTAACTAAATTACAAAGACATGATAAAGGGAAGGCAATGACCGTGTTGCCATTTTCAACAAAGAAAACCAGTCCAATCAAAGGACAATTTAATAAAGTGCTTGGGGACTATGTTCGTAATGTTTGTGAGCTGAAATTAGAAGAAAAACAATTTAAACAAACTGAATTATATACATCTACACAAGAAAACCCTTTAAGTGAACAAATTGCGAAGACAATTGAATTTGATGAAGATCAAGAAGATGATAAATATGATTTCATTCGATTCCTAGACCAATATCTTTTTAATCAGGAAGAAATTAAACCGATCCATCCCTTTTTGTTCAATTACATGCAGGTAAAAAAGAAAAATAAAAATGAGAATGAGCTTAGTAAATATGCGCATTTTATTAGAGATATTCTAGCATTGAAAAATAATGAAGTTAAAGAAATCTTCTCTTCTAAAGAAACGGATGATATATTAACGGAACTAATCATTAGTAATTTGGATGCACTAACAGAAGCTAAGCCATTAAATGTGGAATATGAACCATTATTAAGTCCAATAACAAAACTTTATCAAGAAGATCTTGTATTTTTAAGTAAATATAAGGATTACTTTTTAACATCATTTCCTTTATTAACACATTTTTATGTTTTTATGTATGTATGTCAAATAACTTTAAAGTTTGAACAGTTTATTGATGCAGATTTTGATTCTTTACACCCTATATATTTTGCACTTGAATGGGAGTCCATAACCCAAAGGAGAAAGGCTGCTGATGAGCTAGAAGGCTTTAAATTTATTAAGGAAAAATCAAAAAATCTTTTCCCACATATTCATGCTATATCACAAATAAGTCACAACAGTTTAAATAAGACCAGTGGGGATAGAGTGAAATTTATACCTTATAGTACCCTTTATCAAAAAATTTCAATTCAAGGGGAAGAATTCGAGCAAAGGTTCCTTCTTGAGTTAAAACTATGGATTAAAGATTATTTAAAATGGGCGAATAAGGAGTTAGAGGATAATTCAACAGACCTCCCAACAGCCTTCAAGGTGTTATTCCAATCTGTAAAGAAAGGGACAAACTCCGAAGTTGCTGAAAGATATGGAAAAAATATCGAAGCACTAGGAGCAAATCAATTTTTAAAAGGCCGAGGAAGTATTGGACAAGTGTTAAATATTAAACATGATTTTCTTCTTTTACTAACAGCAGTATCTGTAAAAGATAAAAGGATTCCTCTAAATGACTTATTTATTGAATTTGAGAAAAGGGGAATCGCTTTTGATCGATACTCTAAAAAAGAGATTATTACTCTACTCGACAATCTAAATATTCTTGATAAAAAAAGTGATAGTGGGGATGCTCAATATGTCAAAGCAATTTTATAATTATATAACCACTTTGCTTGTGGATCATTTTAGGTCGATTGGAATTAAACCAGGTGATCGCTTTTACTTGCAATTAGATAGTCAAGCAGATGTAAATTCACTTGTAGCTGCGTTAAAGGAAATAAATGATGTTAATATTTTTAAATATAAGCATGAGTTGGGAGAAGAATACCAGACCTTCTCCATAAATATTAATAATATACAATTAGTAGTGGCAAATACCTCTGAAAATGTTAAACCTGATTTTCTTGTTACATTAAGAAATCTAATTGGAGAACAAAAAGGTGTATGGGAAAATACCGCATTAATTAGTGTTGTATCTGATCAGTTAGATTCCATACAAGGTGGCAGCAGTGATCTCCAAAAAGAAGGTATGCCATTACATCCTAATTCACTCTTTGAAAATCTGAAAAACGATATTGAAGATAGTCAAGTTCCGAAAGTTGATAAAATTATTTTGATTGATAACTTAAAAAATCTAATGAAGGAACAAGCATTTCAACATATCACATTTTTTGAGTTCGAAGATATATTCATAACTTTGCAAAAAGGGGCAATTGAGGATAGTGATTATCATAAATTTGGGATGTTTAAAGACCCTGAATTAGATAAATTCAAAGGCAAAGAACAAGAAAAACGACTATTCGAAAATAGGGAGTTATTTGAGTTTGTTAAGAAGGTACACGATTTTGGTTTAGGCGATGAAGAGTTTGAGAAAAAATTCTTACCCGAGCATACCCGTGAGATAAAAGATGATGAATGGAAGGAAGTTCCATTCTCGAAAATCCTTAAATATCATGAGGATTTTAAGAAAAACACAAAAAAGAAAAGGGTTGACTATGATTCCCTCAAAGTTTTAGATAAATTAAAGTGGTGGGATAAACCTAGCAGTGAATCCTCAGCTGGTAAGAGAAAAAGGAATATTATCGTTTTTAATCCTGATAACAAAGAACAAGTAGAATTACAATTATCTTTTTCATTTAGTGGAAATGTAAAAAGTTTATCAACTGATTTTTTAACTGTACATGATTATCTTAAAACACAAACTAAGGTGGAAGTGAAAAGTAAAAATATTATTGCTTCCATACCATGTAAGAAAGATAAAGCAACCTTTGTAAGGTTCTCCTATAAGCATGATAAGAAGGTTTCCTTAGGTGCTGATTTTTTGATTGCTGTCCTGCCTATTGATCCACTTTATTTGGATACTTATAAATCAAAGTATTCAATAGAACCAGGAAAAGGATTGATTGAACTCAATTATGAGGAAGATTATTTAACATTTGGTAGTGGTTTAGAACAAAAAAAGGTTCAGATCACAGACCAAAAACAGGTAGTTTCCGTTTCAGAGGACGATAAAACCACCATAATACCTATACCAGAAGCATTTAATGATAATGATGAGTTAATGATTTCTATAAAATTTGACCAATCAGAAATTCCATTCTTGTTAAAAAATGAACTCCCTGAATCAATGCCTATTAATGGGCAGCGTATATGGAAGCTAGTGAGGGAAACAGGAAAAGATATTAATTGGATAAAGGAAAATAATCGTTTAGTTTTGGAGAATAGGGAGTTTTATTTTCATTCAGAATATCGGGTGTTTTTTGAATGGGAAGATTATTGGATAGAAAATGGTTTAAGATGCGCAAGATTCGAATCGGACCAATTACTTCCAATTGACCTTAAATTAAATGAAGATATTAGAGAGGCCTATAGTAGATTTATTACCTATTTTAAGATAAGAAATTCCATTCCTAGTTTAAGTACCGTCACAGATGAACTAAAGCAACGTGCCATTGAGTTTATTCAAATATATATAAAAGAAATAGAGAATTTTAAGAACGGAACACCAGCTGGGACTAAAGGAAGAGATTTATTTAAATTAGGCACCATTCATTCTAATGGTATGTTTTATTTCACTCCATTTCATCCTGTAATGTTAGCATTTAAACTCAAACTTTATGAGTTATTAGGTTCAGAAGAAGTGGACAATAGTATCTTAAACCGATTAAGTCCAGATGCGTTATTACCATTTATTTATGACGGGAATGAGACATTATATAAGCCAGATCATCAACAGGTTGCATTAGAATGGTTAAGATTCAAGCCAGTAAGTAAAGTGTCAGTTTCAGATGCAAATCATTACTTAGCAAAAGTGGTAAATGACAAAATCTCACAATTTAAAGATCATTTTTCATACCTATTTATTCAAAAATCTCAAGCTCCACTTCAAATTAACATAATCAATATTTCGAATGATAAGGAAGTCATCCGAGGAATTTTTCAATGGATGGTAGATGAAATTAAAAAAGAAGGGTTAGAGCGATTAAAACCAATTGAAGTGACTCTTTACAAAGAGGAAATATCTGAAAGCTCTTTTGATTTATATGCGATAACTGAGTCGGTGGAGGACTTTGAACAGACTTTTGATGTAAAATTAAATATTAAGGATACTGATCCTGATGATATTTTACGTACAATAAGACAAAAGTTACTCTTTTATAAACAGGATCCTAATTCAGATTTTAGATACGCACATATTTCTTTCTACAAAATGCATGCACAGGAACACCATGCAGTTCAACCAATTAAAGAAATGATTTCTGGTATTGCAATTGATGGACTGTATTCAAGTGTCCCCTCTATGAAAGATGAAGAAAACTATAAGAGTGGGTTTGGGACAAAAGCTTATGGTGTTGAAAAGGAAAATGTTTTAACAAGCACTGTATATTACGTAAATGAATTGGCGGCAAATTTAAGAAATGGTGGTAATGACAGCTATAGAAAGGGTGAAGCGATATTTTCTCGTACCACCACGACAGATGAGAAAACATTAGAGAAAGTATTCAAATCGTCCTATTGGGTGACTTTTGTCGATCCATCCATTGATCTTGAGTTTTTCAATAAGTATGATGGTAATTTGGTCGTAATCCATTATAGTGACCAGTATTCTTCATCAAGTCGTTATGATGCCATAACCGTAACTGATAAATCAGAACAATACTTTGCGGTAATAAAGGAATTTCTTAAACAAAAAGAAGTTGAAGGGACAGAAGAAAATGTCCTAAATACAATAAGATCGTTCAATACCTTTAATGGTGAATGGCTATTAAGAATCATTGGTAGCAAAGGTCATTATGATAGGGAGAAGTTAAGTATTATTTCTGCTATTAAATATTCCGTATCATATTTTGATCACCCCAATATTTTATGGATACCTATTTCACTAGAAGAGGTATTAAGAGTTGCTGGTGCTGTAAGCTTAAACAAATCTGAAGGTGTTTTTACCGCAAAAAATCTCGGTGTTAAAGGGAGCCATAGTGACGACTTGCTGCTAATTGGATTAGAGGATCGTAAAGGAGATCTCTTACTTCACTTTTACCCAATTGAAGTAAAAATTGGATTTAACAAAGGTGATATATTAGATAAGGCTAGACACCAAGTGAACAAAACCAAAAAATTAATTTACGATGCTTTGACCGGAGAAGCAGGGGAATTATTTTCAGGGAGATTTTATCGTAATTTCTTTGTTCAATTACTAATTGCCAATGCGAAAAAGTTAGATCAAAGTGATTTTTGGGATGAAAAAAATTATAATCTGACAGATGAAGTAATTGAAAAACTTTTAAAGGATCAATTCAAAGTTTCGAATCACTTACAGAATATGATTGGGGATGGTGCAATCCTATCTTTCCAAAAGGGTGCCTACCATCGAAGTGCTGTATTAGAGGAAGATGTACTATTATTAAACTTAACAGAAAAAGATGGATTTGATGGTTTAGTTATTCCCATTAAAGATATGAGACATTGGATTCAAGAAAAAGAAAATGATTTTGTAAAAGAAGAGATGCTCTCATATAAGTATCAAATTGGTGGACATTCAACACAGAATTATTCTGAGGACACCGATATTCTTTCAAATACCTTACCTACTAATGAAGATAATTCAAACGGAAATTATGAAAACAATGATGATCAGAAATTAGTAAACTACGACGAAATTGAAAATACAACTATAAATAATGAAATAAAAACGGATATCATATCCCATGATGATGTTGCAGAAGAAGAAAAAGCGGAAACAGATGAAAAAGTGGAACTAGGAGTTCCAGAAGAACAAGAAGCTATTGGAGGGCAGCATGTATTAGAATCGGTAAGACTAAAGATTGGTAAAGCAGAAAATTCTACCCGTGATATCTTTTGGGAATATGGCAATAGAGGATTAGCAAATCGACATTTGCTTATTTCTGGTAAGTCTGGACAAGGAAAAACCTACTTTATGCAATGTTTGTTATTAGAGAAGTCTAAACTAGGGATTCCTAGCATTGTAATAGACTATACGGAAGGTTTTTTACCAAATCAGTTAGAGCCTGAGTTTGTTGAGTATTTAGGAGATAAACTTAAACAGAAAATTGTATATAGTGAAAAACTTCCGATTAACCCATTTCAAAAGAATATTCGGGATATCGGCGGAATTCAATTACCTGAATCCAATACAGATGTAGCAGAACGGATCAAAAGTGTATTTGCTGCAGTTTATAAATCACTAGGCATTCAACAACAAAATGCAATATACGAAGCTATATTACTTGGCTTAGATAAGTATGATAGCAATATGAGTTTACTTAAATTAAAGGCAATCCTTGAAGAGGATGGCTCGTCTTATTCGAAAACAGCGTTATCCCAAATTCGGCCGCTTATAGATCGAAATCCATTTAGTAATGAAAATGAGATAAAGTGGAATGATGTTGTTGAAAGTAATGGAGAGGTTTATATAATTCAACTGACTGGGTTTCCAAGGGATGTTCAATTAATGATTACAGAATTCATACTATGGGATCTATGGAATTTCTCGGTGAGATACGGTAATAAAAATAAACCAATGCCGGTTATTATGGACGAAGCTCAAAATCTTGATCATACTGAAAAATCTCCATCTGCCAGGATCTTAACCGAGGGAAGAAAGTTTGGATGGTCAGCATGGTACGCTACTCAATTTCTCAAATCACAACTAGATGCAGACGAGTTAGCAAGGTTACAGAATGCATCTCAAAAAATTTACTTTTCTCCACCAGAACAAGAGTTATCCACTATAGCAGCCAGTCTATCAAAGGATAACCAGGAAAAAAAATATTGGGAAAATAAGCTTGCATCTCTAAAGAAGGGTCAATGTATAGTTCATGGACCAGTATTAAAAGACAATAATGATTTGTCTAATCCAGTTGCTACAGTAGTAAATATCTTACCTTTGTCAGAGAGAATATAAAAAAAATCCCACCAAATGGTGGGATTTTTTTATAAAATCATTAATCTAAAATCTTCCATTGAGGTTTTGTTTTTTAAATCCTCATTTAAAGTTCTTAAACCTTTTTCAATGTAAGCCAACATATGTTTGTGTAACTCAGAATCATCAAGAGAAGAGTTCACTTCGTTTATTAAAAGATGTTTGAACATTACAAACTCTTTGTCTTTAATTATATTATCAGGAATTGTCCACTTATCTTTACCACTTTCAAATACTTCTGTGACTGCTCCATTGGATACAGAAATACCTTTAGCAAGTGCGATTTTAACCGCCATCGGTCTTTCAACTTCTAATGTATCAGCAATAGTATCTAAAATTTTTTTCCCTCTTTCAGATAGCGTCATTCTTCGATTAGACATTTATTCACCCTCTAACAAATTTAAAATATCCATCTCGAATAATGGTATATTTCTTGCTTTCGTTATAGTCTAACATATATTGTTTGTATGAATTGTTCTTCATAAGATTAACATAATCTTGTGTTATTTCTGTATCAGTTGAAAGTATTATTACTTGTTCACTTAATTCTTTATAGTAGTGATTGATTAAATGGTTTCTATGATAACTATCTAGTCGTCCAAGTGGAGTATCAATTACCATAGGTAATGATAAATCCGATGCTTTTGTTAGAGCCCAAATTAAAGCTGATGAAATCATTTGCATTTCTCCAGCGGACCTATCTTGAATACTGATCTCTTGCATGCGATCGTTATACAAGCGAATTGCATAGGTATGAATATCAAATTCGATCTTACCGAATTCTTCTTGTTTTCTAAAGAGCTTTTTGAGCATTTTTGAAAACTCATCCTTTATAAAGTTTGCTTTCATAGTTGTTACTTCTGTAACATATTGCTCAATTGCTTTAATGATTCGTTCAACTTGAACATTTCTAGTTTGTAACTCCTCTAAACTTTCATTCTGTCCTGATAATCGGGTTAATTTATTATTTAAGTTGGCTTTTTCTTCATTCGCCTTGCTTAATTTTTTAGTTATATTATTAAACTTTAATTTGACCTCACCAAGCTTGGATGTAAGTAAATCAATTTTGTTATTTTCCTCTTCAATATTGACAGCTTCTGGAGCATTGCGAATTTCAACTTCAAGAGAATTTAATTCCTGCTGTAATTTTTCAATTTTATTAATGGATTGGGTAGCTTGTTTTTTATCTTTAATAATTATGCTTTGAATGTAACTGTAATCGTTGGTAGTTATATCATGTATTTCTTTAATTTCTGAAGGTACAGCAGCATGCCTAACATCATTTTCTTTAATCCATACTTCCTCACCGAGCTTTTTTATTTGTAACAATTGCTCATTCGTTAATGGGGGAGTAATACTCTTGCTCAATAATTGATCCATAAACTTTCTGTAAGGGGTTAAAGATACGTCTTGTAATATCCTTTTGTGACTTACTTCATTTTCCAGTTTAAGTTGTCTCTTTAAGTTTGAAATTTTATTTCTTAAAATGATATTGATCATATTTTGTTTTAGGAACGTGTTCAAATCATCTTTCGCTAGCTTTAATTCTGTATCAATTCGAGTCTGTTGTTTAATAATTGCCTCTCGTGATTTAGAATTATGTGAAAGTTTATTGTTTCGTTCCGTTTTTGCTTCATTGATCAATTTTTCATAGTTTCGAATCTCGGCTAAGTATTTATTTCTTCTAGTTTCAAGTGTTGTGATCGTTTCATTAATATCGTTAAGTTCTGTTTGAATATTTGTTAGCTTAATTTGAGATACTGACCTAGCTAGTTTATTTTCTAATGAACTTTTTAGAGCGCGTAGATCTTTTAATAAAAGTTTATATGATTCCATACCGGTAATTTTATGGATTGCTTCTTTCATTTCATGGCTATTTTGTCTTAGTACAATATCCTTAATCTCTTCTCCATCAAATATGAAAAAAGGTGCAGCATTATAAGGAATGATTCTATCGATAAATTTATTATATACTTCAATATTGTCAATCCTAGCATGCTTTGCGTGTTTTGATTTTGCCCCTCTTACTTCCAGTGCTCTTTGTTCATGGGAAACTCGCTTTACCTTATCAAAGTACCATTTAACTTTTAAGGTCCATTCTTCACCAATATCTGTTTCCAATGATAGTGAAACTGAACACTCACGGCCACCTTCATCGAAAAATGTATTATTAATAACATTTGAAAATAATCTTTTATACTCAGATTCAGCCATTCCTCTCTTACCAAACAGAATATAAAGGATCGCTTTTAGAATAGTAGTTTTACCAGCCCCATTTAGACCACCAAGTAGTATAATATTTTGCTTTTTTTCATTTCTAACATCTTCTGGAATATAGAGGTCAATTTCTTGATGACCGTAATAGGTTTTGTAATTATCAAATACAAGCTTCTTTAAAAGCATTAGTTATCACCTTACTGGTTAATTTTTATGTGAAAGTCAATTAAATCTTGATATTCTTTGATTCTTGCTCCTGGAGAAACATTTTCATAAGTAAACTTTTCAGATGCTTTGATTAAGTCTTTAGCAAGCTTGAGCGGAACATCATTTTTGTTACAAACATCAGCTAGTAGTTCTAACTCTCTTCTTTTTATTTCCTTCATTTATATCACCTACATCCGTTTCAGTAATGTTAATTTTTTCGACACCTTCAACTAAAAGTTTACCATATTTAACAAATTATTTAACAAATATTATAAAAACAATTATTTCTGCATGACACCAAAAGACATTCTTTATTATGAACAATTGATATAATTAAGGTTACCAAACATTTAATCACTAGAATATTGAATCAAATAAAGGTAATTCCTTATAACTATTATTGAAAAGTGGCGGTATATTTATGTTTAAAGAAACCTTTGTTTATATTGACAACTATTTGAATGAGAAGTACGAAAATTATTATTCAGAAGTACTTTCTGAACAGATAAAAGATAGTCAAAATGATGTAAATTTATGTAAAATGGAATTTAATACGATTTTGGATAAATTAATTTTTGTAAATCTATTTGAAAATGAACATAATTATGATGTAATCGAAGAGGTAAAGGGATTAACATTTAGTAAAATCTCAAAATTAAGTATTAATGAAATTGAGTTTTTATTTTTAAAATGTTTGGATAAATTTATTAATTATCACCAGTACTATGATTTAAGGTTCCCTTTAAATATAAAATCAAAAGTTGAATATATTTCAAATGAGATAATACATTTAATTGAAGAAACAATTGAGCACCAATTAACTGATGCTGGTACTATATTGGATATATTTCTGAAACAATTAAGAGAAGATATTAGTAAATTCTTGTACACAGGACCTCTTGTTGAAGAAGATGATAATTTGATGAAATATAATAATTTTTGGGATGAATTTTGTTACTACGTTATCATGGAAGAGGACAAGGGCTATTTACTAGATATTTTTTTTAAGGACATTAAAGAACAGGTATATTCGTCCTTAAATAATTTACCTTTAAAAGACATTATTTTATTATACACTCAAACAGATTATTTTATATATTTTGGAAGTGAATTTCCACCTCAGACAAGGGAAGAAATGATCTTTTCCCTTGTACCAAAATTGTTAGATGATATTAAGGAGCTGGCTTGGTTTGCAGACATTTCTCATCTCTTAGTTTAACGAAGAAAATAATGGCGAAAAGTATTTAAAAATGGCTCAAATTACATGAGTCTTTTTTTGTGTATTTAATAATCTACTCACTCGTATTCTCCAATTTGTATTATTTGGTATAATATGGAGTGAGGTGGTGTTAGAACAATGGCAGGTTGGGACTTGAAAGTTGGAGAAATTAAACAATCCTATGTTACAGATGATGATATTTGGAAAGCTTTAAACAAATTTTATACCCATGGAAGTAAGACAATGTCATATAAGTTTGGTTTACTAAAGTCACTAATCGAAAATTTATATAATGTAAATGAACGCCTAGAATTGCGGTTTGACGATTTATTTTACTCCTTTACCCAGATTTATTGGAATTTAGTTATTCATCATCAGCTCTGGCAGTCAAATTCTAAAAATCAACGCTCTAGTATTCAAAGGTCACTAGAAGATTTTTGTCAATATTATTCAATTCCTTCTGAGTGGACGTTCGATAAACTTCCAGATTATTTACAAAATAAAGTTATAGCGTCAGTAAAAAAGAATGGAAAAAAATATGTTATAGGGGCTTTTTATATCGATACAAACTCCTTTTTTTATGAGTTTGATCTTAAACATGAATATCTAAAATTAAATTTGCCTGTATATAGATTTTTGCAGAAGCACCAAAGGATGCTAACCTAATTAACAAACTATCACCTTGCAAAGTTCCTTGAGAGTATTAACAAGGTTCCTAATATTAATTACATATTAGGTAAAGTTGAGACCGTCTCAAAAAGAAATTCCCTTGCTACTTTTTTAAACATATTGACAAGGTATGATAAAGAAAATTGTTTTTATTGTGGGAAGGTTATTAATAAAGAGAAGAGAAATAACGATGTTGACCATTTTATTCCATGGAGTTTCATACAAAATGACAATCTTTGGAATTTAGTTATTGCATGTCAAAAATGTAATACTCAAAAGAGTGATAATATTGCCGAAGAAAAATATTTAGATAACCTTTTGATTAGAAATCAAGAGTTATCTAGAGAAATTGAAAAAGAAAGCAATTTAATTACAAATTATAGAGAAGAAAAATTAATTCAACTATATAGCTATTCTATTTATAATGGATATTCTGAAATATGGACTCCCAAGATTTAGTCCATGAAAGTAAAATTTCAGGGCCAGACACCATCACTTTTTCGGTGGCCTAGCACTAAATATTGGGTTTATTTAAAAATTAAAAAATAAAGATGACCAAGGATAATAGAGAAAAAATATACGATTAAATCTAGTCAGGTTGTAGAATATATATGAATGAAACGCCTAAATGACAGGATGGCAATATTTAATTTGCTGATCTGTCACATTTAACAGGATATTTATCCCATTAAAGCGAATTAGTAGAGTGCTAAGTCGCGGTTTAAATATTGAATGGAAGTTTGGGACATAGAAGTATTTGTAGACATGACAAAAGGAGTGCAATTGAATTTTTAAATCGACCACATTAAAGTTAATAATTATTAACTCATCTGTTTTAAAAAATAGAAATAATAGACGGAGCCTATATTTTTATAGGCTCCGGATTTTTGGCACAATCTTTTAGACATTGAAATTTCCTAAATGAACAAAATGTTTCTCCCCTATATATCTGTCATATACTTTAATTGTCTCTCCATCAGAATCAACACGTATTTCTTGAATTGCATCTGTATATGCTTCAAAGTAATACGAATCATCCGAGCGGTAATCAAAGACAATATCAGAATACCCGTTATCTGCAAGTATATTGGTAACCTTATTTACCATTTCTTGTTCCGTTATATCCTCTATCTCATTTTCAGGTAAGGAAAATTCTTTTCCTAGATAATTAATATAGGGTTTTCTATTTATTATTTGATAAAACCATACCTCATCAAATCCACTGCCATTTAAATAATGATATTCCTCTTTAAGTTTCTCAAAAGCAGCTGCCTCTGATTCCGCATAAACAAAACCTAATACTTGAAAGTTATCATAAATCATTTCATTTGGTGAAGTAGTCGTTCCTTCGGGGGAAATGGCCATCCAATGATTCATTTCCTTTGCTCCTCATCAAATATAATATTTGGATCAGCTTTTACCAATTAACATAGAAACATACCCGATAAATAAAAAAAATCTTAAACTAGAAATTTATGAATTTTTTCCATAGAAAAGTGATGTGACGGAAGAGGAAGTGTGAGAATGGGTGTTGTTTTTTTATGAGAGAATGCCACGAAATTTAACCTATCTTACCATTTAAAAAAGAATCCCCTGGATTTATCCATGGGGCGAAGACAAAAGCATATATAGCTCTTCCAACTCATAATATTGTAGCTTTGAACGATCAATTGCTTATGAAATGGCTGTAAGCCAGGTTCTGTTCTTCTGTACTTCAATCGGCAGCAAGCCTCGTACTAGAAGTGTAGTCATCTATCTATCGGCCAATGGCCGATTCATCCGTTAGGTTCATTTTCCGCAGGATGATGCCCCTACCTTAATTTGGGTTGCTCGCTCGTGGGGTTTACCCGTTCCACCTTTTCCGTTTCCAGAAAAGCTCGTCACTGTGGCACTTTCAGGTTATTTTCAGCATATCCAAAAGGACGTAGCATGATTTCACCGCCGTCAGCCGAAACGTTTAATCGGCTGCCCACCTTTGCAGATGGCACGAACACTACAGGCATCTCAGCACTGTGCGAGCCTGGACTTTCCTCAGCTCCTATAAAGGAACCGCGACTACTCACCATTTCATGTTTATGAATTCGTTCAGAACTGACAACACATACTATATCAAGGATACCGAGATAAATCCTTAGTAGTTTTATTCCAATGTTTCCAATTAAGTTGGGCATTCTTAGGTTAATTTCTCCAATAGTCAATTTTAAATTTAATTCAAAATTTTCCACATAAACAACAGACGTCATTTTATTTTATAAAATTGTACAAGGCAGATATTTGAGATTTTCCCCTTGAGATTAAGAAGGGTACTTTTACACTATGATTCATCTTAAACATGAGAGTTGAGGGAAATATGATGCTTGTAATTGAAAATGATTGGTTAAAGGTAGGTATAGTAAGAAACGGTGCTGAAGTACGAGAAGTGAAGCATAAGAAAAATGGGCTAGACTATATGTGGACAGGGGATAACGCCTACTGGGGACGAGTCTCGCCGGTCTTATTTCCGATTGTTGGACGGTTAAAGGGAGATCGATATCAACTGGATAATCAGACCTACAAGATGTCACAACATGGCTTTTTGCGTGACGTTGTATTCGATATAGAAGAGCAGACAGCAACAACTGCTTCTTTTGTGTTTGAGTCTGCTGGACGCTTCAATCATGTTTATCCTTACGAGTTTAAAGCGTTAATTCGTTATTTACTTAAAGAGGACTCCCTAATGGTTCAGTGGGAAATAGTAAATAAAAACAAGGTAGAAATGTATTTTTCAATTGGTGCCCATCCTGCATTTAGGATTCCTCTTGTAGAAAATGAAACTCTTGAGGACTACAGTTTAAACTTTACTCCTGCAGTAAATAAAAATGTAATGGAATATGAGCTAAAGGAATCTCTCATCCATGAGAGGGGCATTGCAAATGATACTTCAACGATCCAGCTCAAGTACACTCTATTTGCACATGATGCTCTTGTCTACAGCAATATCGATCAAATTACACTGGAATCTAATAAAACAGGTCATGGAATAGAAGTATTGCTCGAAAAATTCCCGTTTGTTGGAATTTGGTCGAAATATATGAACACGACTGGCACTATAGCACCATTTGTTTGCATAGAGCCTTGGTATGGCATTGCCGATACGTATAAGACATCTGGGAACATGAAGGAGAAGATGGGAGTGAATAAGCTTGAAGCAGGAGAAACATTTCTAGCTGAATATAAAATGAAGTTTAAATAACAGTCGAAAGAAGATTGTCTTTTTGTTGTTAATTCAAATCAAATGCATGTCCTGGTCTGGAAAGAATTAAAATCAGGACTTTTGAACTACCAAAATTTACAGCTATCTTCCAATTTAAATAGATGTTATATTTCTCTTGTAAGTTCTTATCGGATCTTCGCGATAAGGTTTTAATACAGAGAAGTACTCAAGAGGCTGAAGAGGCGCCCCTGCTAAGGGTGTAGGTCGGGTAACCGGCGCGAGGGTTCAAATCCCTTCTTCTCTGCCATTTATTATGGGGATGTCTTGGTATCGACAGGGATCGTTTGAGCTTATATGGCGAGTCGAGGGATTCGACCTCGTTAAAACGATAAAGCCTATAACTGGCAAACAAAACAATAACTTCGCTTTCGCTGCTTAATAACAGTCGATAGCGGTTCCTCCCTCCATCGTCCATGTGGTAGGGTAAGGGACTCATTCCGAGTGGACTACGCCGGATTCCACCGTCTGAGGATGAAGGAAGAGAATAACCAGACTAGCTGCTTCAACGCCTGTCAGTAGGCTAAAGAAGTGGACGAAAACTAATTTTACTGACTACACTCGTAGAAGTATAAGTGCCAAGGTCTTTGCACACGGGTTCAACTCCCGTCATTTCCACTAATTTTTTTTTATATCGCAGTAGTAAAGTGGCAGTCCATTCGGCGGTTAACCGATCGGTCGTAGGTTCGAGTCCTACCTGCGGAGTTTTGTCCAACAAAGACGCTAGGAAACTGGTCAGGGCGGGAACGCAGCAGCCATAACTGGTGAAATTGTGTGGGCAATTACATAGTCCTATAAAGCTTAAAACGCTAAACTCCATTTTTGTTGGAGTTTAGCGTTTTTTTTTTACAATTTGGGATAATTTTATTAGTAAGTTGAGGATCGACTTTTATTTATTTGTCAACCTTTACTTTTATGAAATGATAGTGGATAGTAAATTCGACTATGTACCCTTTGAGATTTATTGTATTGGAAAATACAGAAATACGGTTTAATTTGATTATTTCTTACTATAAAGACTAAACGGCCTAAGCCCCTTGGAATACATGGCTCAAACCGTTTATTGTCACATATTTATTTCCGCTGTTTAATTGACGGGTGGCACTTCTATGAGTTGGGCCTCTTTTTATTATAAACCCAACAGTTTATTTCAATTTACTTTTTAACAGTTATTACACCACTTTTTGTAGATGTGTTCCCAGCTTTATCTATGACTTGATAAGTTACCTTGTATGTTCGATTGTGAGAGCCTGTTCTTTGAGCTTTGACGTAAAAGGACGTGTCGGCTGTCCCAAATTTTGCACCAGTGTACACAGGCTGCACTTTTCCTTTCACCTTATCAACCTGATTACTTGAGATCGATAATAATTTATAGGTGGATACTCCGGATAAAGAGTCTTTAGCAGATAGTTTCACCTTTATGAGTGTCATTTTATGACTTTTCCCGGATAGAGTAGAATGATTAAACGAAAAGGATAAAGATGGCTTTGTTTTATCAATTCTAACGGTTAATTTTTTGGAGCCTTCCACATTTCCGGCATGATCAATACTTCGATACTCAACCGTGTTAGTTCCTTCCGTAGAGACAGTAATTGGGTTGTAATATTTTGTCCACGATCCTTTGTTCATTCGATACTCTTTTCTTAACACGCCAGATAAATTATCTTTTGCTTGCAGGTTAATTGTCACATTTGAACGGTACCAGGTTGATTTTACAGGACTAGCGGTGGTATTTGGTGCTAGTTTATCAATTTTGTATGAAGCTGTTTTGGTTGTTTCCACATTTCCTAATTTGTCGGTACTTCGGAAATGGATTTGATATTGTCCTTGATTGGACAAAATAACAGGTGCGATGTATTTTTGCCAAGCTCCATTATTAATTTGATACTCTGTTTTTGAGACTCCGGAAAACGGGTCATTTCCTACTAAATTGAATACAATATTTCCGTTCACCCACATATTTTTTACTGGAGTTATGGTCGTAGTAGGTGCGGTTTTATCTATATTGATGGGTAGAGTTTGTGTTTCTTCCATGTTTCCAGCAGTATCTATACTGCGATATTCCAGTTGATTTTTCCCGCTAGAAGAAACAGTGATAGAAGTATCATAGGTTTGCCAATCCCCATTGTTCAAACGATATTCCGTTTTCGATACTCCAGATAAATTATCTGATGCGTTTAGATGAAGAGTCACCGTATCCTTCGTCCACTCGGTATTTGTTTGGTCCACACCTGTTTTCGGCGGGGTATGGTCAATATTAATGACTTTGCTAACGGTTGCGACGTTTCCAGCATTATCTGTACTCGTTATATCAAATTGATTGGTTCCCTCATTTGTGATTGAAATCATCTCAGTATAAGGCTTCCAGTCCCCGTTGTTCAATCGATATTCTGTTTTGGCTACACCCGAATAGTCATCTGTTGTTGAAAGATAAAGGCTTAAATCGCCATACCATTCAGCATCGAGCCCTGTGGTAATCGTGGGTGCTTTATTATCATAATTTACTGTTATGGTTTGCGTTGGTTCAGTTATTCCGGCTGCATTTACACTATAAAATTTTAGAGTGTATTGCCCGCTTTTAGAAAAGTGAATAGGTTCTGTGTATCTATACCACCTCTGTGAATAGCTAGAGTCATATTGTGGAATATTATAATCTGTATAATTAATACTAGATAAACTATCCGACGCTGATAAAACAATACCAGTTGCATTGTACCAACCATTCGTTACTTCAGCAGGAGTGGTTATTGGAGCTGTCTTATCCAGCTTTATTGAAGCACTCTTTACGGTCTCTTCCTGTCCGATATTGTCTGTACTTTTGTAATTGATGGTATAAACCCCTTCATCACTAATCATGAACGGCCCCGTATACGTTTGCCAATCTCCATTATTCATTTGATAAACGGTTTGAGCCACGCCAGAAAAATCATCCGTTGCGTTTAATTTGACGGTGATGTTATTTCGAAACCATCCATTGTATGGCGATGTTGGCTGGAGAGATATTTGGGTGACCGGGCTAAGATGGTCCGTTGGGGCGGTAACATTGATATCATATTGGCTCAAATCTTGATATACCCAATAAGGAATTGTTGTCGTCCGTGTTCCATTTAAGATCGTTATATTGTTCCCTACGTTATCCACTAAATAAATTTGACTAATACTCCAATTTCCTTGGGCATCGTTTTGACCAGTTTGGAAAACTCCCTCATATTTTCCTGTTGCAGCATTAAGTTTTAATGAAATGTATTTATTTGCGTTGCCAGCTGGTGGTTTAAAATAAATCGAAACGGTTTTTACTCCTGATACGTCATCGCTGACATCAGCAGTTACCTGAACACTTTGACCCGCTTCTATCGTATTTTGAGAGAGGCTAAGGGCATTTAAAGTAGGCGGGTTCGTATCAGACTCAGCGTGAGTGACGATACCGGGCCACCACGTATCCATAAAGAGGACTAAAGCTAAAATGGTAAAGAGAAATTTTTTATAAGAATTCGTATGCATCGTCACTACTTCCTTTTGTTTTTTATTTATGATTGCCATTATCTTTTTTTCGATCCTTCTATACTGTTAAACTCATAAATTATTTCCTTGCAACATTATTAAAAAAGACTCACATGCAAGCAGCAGAAGATTCGTAAAAAATTTACCATGATATGACTTATTATAGCAATGAAAAGTACATGAAGATAGTGGAAACTGATTCATCTCTACAAACATGGCTTTACAGAATTGGAAGGGGGGACGGGGTAGAAGAACCGTCCCCCTGTTTCCATTTCACCAATGCTCGAAAATTGGATACGTTTCCATAAAATATAATTGTTTACCCTTAAGCAAGGCTCAGGTTATAATAAAATTTATTATTTTGGATTTCGAAATAAATGCACCAAGAAAAAATACTTCTTTTTTAGAAAGGCGATGAACATTGAATAAACCAACTGGTAAGAAACGAATACAGCTTGCTATACTTCTGGGATCACTTGGACTGTTAGGACCTTTTACGATCGATACGTATTTACCGTCCTTTCCAACGATTGTAAATGATTTTCATACCACGGCTTCACTCGTTCAAATCAGCTTAACCTCATGTTTATTGGGTCTCGGATTAGGGCAATTGTTTATTGGTCCTTTGAGTGATGTGAAGGGACGTCGGCAACCCTTGCTCATCTTTATCAGCTTGTACTTACTTGCTTCGATAACATGTGCGTTGGCGCCCAATATCTATTTCCTAATTATCGCACGATTAGTTCAGGGCTTTGCTGCAGCAGGAGGTCTTGTGATTTCAAGAGCAATTGTTCGAGATCTATTTAGTGGAAGAGAGCTAACCAAGTTCTTTACGATGATGGTGTTAGTCGGTAACCTTGGGCCGATTGTGGCACCGATTGCTGGAGGGGGGATTCTTGCTTTTACTAATTGGCATGGGGTTTTCCTCGCTTTGGCTATTATAGGTGCGGTGTTGCTCGTTACGGTTGCTTTAAAATTAGAAGAAACTCTTCCGGCCGAAAATCGTGTTCCAAGTAATTTACCACAAATCATGAATAATTTTGGTTCTCTTTTCAAAGATCGAACGTTTATGGGCTACGCCCTAACTCAAGGATTTACGACTGCGGGAATCTTCGCCTATGTATCTGGTATTCCATTTGTCTATCAGAATATTTACGGCGTTACACCGCAGCAATTTAGTCTATTATTTGGAACAAATGGATTAGCCTTAATTATAGGAAGTCAGTTGGTCGGCCGTTTCGCAGATGTCATTTCCGAGCGGACTTTCTTAAAAATAGGCTTAGTCACCGCTAATTTATCGGGTGCAATTTTACTCATTGCTCTGTTATTGAAAGCTCCACTGTTCGCCGTCGCGATCCCGTTCTTCTTTTTTATTGCTTCGATTAGTATTATTGGTACCACATCTTTTGCATTAGCGATTGAAACGCAAGGACATATTGCGGGCAGTGCCTCTGCTTTATTAGGTTTATTACCGTTTGTCCTAGGTTCCATATCAGCGCCACTTGTTGGCATTGCAGGGCCAAATTCCGGCCTTCCTATGGGAGTCATCATCTTCGCCACAAGTATTCTGGCGTTCTTTTCCCATTTTGTGTTCGTACGAAAAGGGACACTGCGGATCAGTACGTCTAATGAGCAGTGTTCAATAAAGAGATCCGTATCTAAAATATAAACTAAAAGAAGAACACATTTCTGGTATCTAGAGAATGTGTTCTTCTTTATTTCTCTACATGAGAGCATAAGGGCTTAGATGGTTCCTACCCTCATATTTATTTTCTAAAGTTAATCCTCATATCTAAACCCATCTAATATTAGGTTCGTATAGTCCGTGCTATCCATAAACAACTTTGAGCTTTTTTATGTTCCTATTAAATAACCTTTGATAAATAGAAGAGCAATCGATCTTAATTACAGGTTACTGGCTTATTATTTCAATTAAACTTCTTTCCTGTATGTACCTTTACATTTTTCAACTATAAATTTAATGGTTATACCAAGTGCAATGTAGTAAAGGAAAGAGTACCAATATTTCCATCTTATATAAAAGGTCAAATTCATTGCCTTACTTACTGGTTCGCCGATAAATGCAAATAATAATGACATAATTAATAAGGCTATTATGTAAGACTTCCATTTAAAAAAGAATTGATAAATCAACATATAAGTAACGGACACCATTGACATATCAAATGCCATTGCTCTTGGAGCAATAGGGATAAGTTGTACTGGATAAATCCAAAAACTTAAATCAACACCAAGAGCATCTAAATAAGTGGTAGGAATCGTTGCAAGTGTACCAATCAAAATAATTTCCAATCTTCTTTTTCGATCGCTAAATTTAAGCCATATTATCCATGGGATAATGGCAAATCCAAAGAGAATCCACCAATTCCAAGAAAGTAATTCATATTCCAGCCAATGATTAATGTCCCTTTCAACCATTTTGTGATGTAGTTCATGCATTTTTAATGCTGCTCTTAGATTTTCATTCAAAATATCAACCCGTCTTATTACTAAAATGACATTTCATTTAGTGGTTTTCCTTATTATTAGATCTGTTTTTTAGTTTGTGCATGAAACAAAAAGACATACAAACAAAAAAAATATCACGTCTCACTTCACAAAAGTAGTCGCTCTCAGGCCGATGGTATTGTTATAATGGTGTCAAGAAGGGGGTGCTACACGTTGGAGAATCCTTCAAGATTGTCTGGTACTTCTGCCACTCATGCAAAGCCTAATAAGGAAATGGCGATACTTTGCGTGGGGCAAAACTAAATTAACATTCCTATCGCCTATTTCATCACTTGGCTTTGCACCTTATTTAATCGATAAAAAATAAGGAGCTGGCAGTCTTGAAATATGTAAATGCATGTAACATTTTACCTGAGAATCTTATTAGAGAAATCCAAAAATATGTACAAGGGGAAACGATTTATATCCCGAGGCCTGAAACGACTTTTCGTAAATGGGGCACACTTAGCGGGGGAAGAAAGCTTCTTAATCAGCGTAATTCCACTATAAAAAGCGCCTTCATGAGCGGAACGAGTATACAGAATTTAGCGGATGAACATTTCCTTTCAATCGAAACAATCAAAAAAATTGTGTACACAAAGCACGGGTGATTTTTCCGTGCTTTTTTATGTATAAAATATTTCTTAATCAAATTTTACATATTCCCATCTATCGTTAATCCGTTAAAATAAGTGGAAGGAGCGTGAACGTATGACCGAAAAATATATTAAGAACGTGGATTTTAATTTTATTCAAAATCAGGTGGCCCTGATTAAAGATAGCTACAAAAAGAATGCAGCCCCAAATGTAATCCAGGCCGTAAAGGATTTAGCGAACACGAAAATCAGCGAACTATTTCCAAATGCAACGGACGAGCATAAGGAAATGTTAGACCTTTCTGCGCTTAAATCCGACCAGGAATTTGATAAATACCTACAGCAGCTTCAAGGCTATCGGTTACCATTTCCAAAAATCTCTGATGCACAATTGAAAAAGATGTTTCCCAAAAATAAGAAATTAAAGCTGCCAGATTTAGACAACATGAATTTACATCAGCTAACGTATTTAAGTTGGGTAGATATCAGCACAAATAAGAAGTTTATCGTGTATGAATTAGATGAGAAAATCGTTGGAATTGAATGCAAATACACTGTGCTTCAAAAGGATAATATCTGTTCTTTCTGTCATCGATTTGGCCAGGTTGCCTTTATCTCCACCGTTACCAAAGCGAAAAAGGCAAAAAATCCTGATTACTACAAAGCAATCGGAAATTATATTTGCTTTGATAGCACAGAATGTAACAAAAAAATAACCAATGTCGATTATTTAACCACATTCATGAACGAATCGCTTGGAGAAAAAACTGATCAGTAGAAATTGATGGACTTCCGTTTTAAGGTGCTTTTTATAATCAACACAAGAAAAGACGTATGAACTGGCATACGTCTTTTCCTGTTTTATCAATGGATTTTTTATAAATGACTGTAAATTATACGTAGTTGATATACCCGTTTCATATTTTATTAGAAAACTATTCAAGAAAGGAGTCAAAATTGAAGAAATAGCAAAAATTGCTGGTTAGTTCAGGTGCTTATATATAAAAAAATTAACCCACTAGCTGAACAGATTTTGCTCGTAAGAAACCGGACGAGATAAAGCTTTTGGAGGGCTAATGGAATAGTATTGTCAAGATAACAAAAACTAACAGAATGAAATCGATAATATAAAAAGGAGATCAAATATGCTGAAAAAGATACGGCAAATCATTCAAGTACTCCTAATCGTATTTATCGTCACCTGTTTTGGTTTGCTTGTTTTGGGTAGAATTGACAAAACATCAGCTGAAAAAAGGATGGTATTTGACAAGCAGCCTATCCACTACCCGATTCGTAAAAGTAATATTACTTTGTACACGGACGGGAAACAGTTAAATAATCAATTATTCTCCGATATAAGAACAGCAAAACATTACGTGTATATCAACTTTTTCTCTATTGCGGATGATAAAGTAAGTCATCAGTTTCTAGATTTATTGAGGCAAAAAAGCCAGGAAGGTGTAGACGTATATTATTCAGTGGACAGGATGGGTGGAATTTTACTTAAGAAAAAGGAAAGAGGATCATTGGTTAAAGCAGGAGTGCATTTTTCATATTACAATAAGCCTGCTTTTCCATATCTTTTTTCTACTGTGGATCATCGGAATCATCGCCGTATTTCCGTTATTGATGGAAGGATAGGATACATTGGTGGATTTAACATCGGTAAGAAGTATATTGGTGAAAAAGTAAAACTTGGTCATTGGAGAGATTATCACCTCCAAATACGTGGAGAAGGAGTGCAAGATCTAGAGCGTCAATATCTGTTAGACTGGAAGAAAAACACAGACCAACCCATTCCTGTACACAACACGACAAACGAAAAGGGAACTACCTCGCATCAATTTACTGCCTATTATAGTGGAGAAAAACTAGGTCAGGATTATGCCAGGCTTTTTCAACAAGCTAAAGAGTCCATCATCATTGTTACACCTTATTTTATACCAAACGACAGAACAATTTGGAACGCATTAGTGGATGCAAGAAAAAGAGGAGTTCGTGTCAAAATTCTCTTCTCCCCTCATTCGGATGCACTGTTAGTGAAAGAAGCAGCGTATCCCTATATCCGAAAAGCATTAAAACAGGGAATAGAAGTATACGGTTATAAAAAGGGAGTGATACACGGTAAAGTACTCTTGATTGATAAAAACGTATTGATGGTTGGGACCGTAAATTTTGATTCGCGCTCGTTTCATTTAAATGAAGAAATGAACTGTTATATCCATGACCCGGTCTATATTTCTAAAATTAAGCCAGCCATCAATAAAGACTTCCAAAATTCAAAGCGAGTAACATCCTCTGACGTCAATCAATTATCTCTTAAAGAAAAAATGAAAGAAAAGATTGCAAAAATATTTGAGTATTATTTGTAAAAGGAAGCTCTGAAGAGGGAACATAGTTTCCTTCTTTTTTTGTAGTTGGGGCGGGAATTGAGAAAAATCGAAAGCTTAATGCCAACAGAATGCTAAAAAAGGTGTCTCTGAGAGGTTACTTTCCTGAAGGCAATTTTTGCAGGATTCCCTTTTAATGGGGATGAATTTGATATAATCGGAAGAAGAGTTTTAAATAAATTTAATCCTCTAAACATTTTAAGTAATAACCAATAAGGTGGTTTTATGATGTATATGTTTTTTTATTTACTTTTAGCCATCATCGGCGGCACTTTAATTGGAACACAAGCCGGGATTAATGGTGTATTAGGAAAAAAGATTGGCGTGATTGAAGGTAGTTTTGTTTCTTTTTTTATCGGAACTATCATTCTCTTATTGCTGGCCATCTTTATGGGCAAAGGAGATTTATTAAAAGTAACTACCGTTCCGAAATGGCAGTTATTTGGTGGAGTCCTTGGAGCTGGGTATGTTACGATTATGGTCGCGGTCGTACCAAGAATTGGCGTGGCTTCAGCAATTACAGCTGTCATTGTTGGACAGTTATTAATCAGTGTGACGCTTGATCACTTTGGGATCTTCATCAAACACCCGATTCCCATTGATGGATACCGGATCACAGGTTTAGTCTTATTACTCATCTCGTTGTTTTTGATTTTTAAAGGCAATCATAAATGGTTTTGAGTTAAACTTAGTGATAGATAACCACTGAAATGAAACCTAGCCTCGCAGTAATTATCAAAAATGGGGCATGTAAAAAAGAGAAGGAGTCTATAAAATAAATGATAAAAAGCAAAACTAAAACCAGGTGTAAAAATGGAAGAATATCTACAATTAGCTAGAGAGGTTATTTCAGAAACCAGGAAAGAAAAAGGATTTATCAAGTACACCCTTCATGAAGATATCAATGAATCCGACTATCCTTACCATGCTCGAAGAATGGGTGGATGAAGAGGCTTTAAATCTACATAATAAAAGTAAACATGTTATGAAAATTGTTCCAGAGCATAGAAAGCTTCGAGAAAGTACAGAAATCAACCTTTATCGAGAAGTAGAATAATTCTGGTCCTTTAAAAGTCCCGACTAACTGACTCCATTAAAGGGCACGGTTATAGATAATTAAAAGCCTAATTCCTCGCAAAAAAACAAAGGAATTAGGCTTTTTTTTCTTAATCCTTTCTCTTCCATGTTCTTCCACCTTGCTCCGCGTTAGTGAAAGTAGCGATTTATAAATTTATTTTCATTTAATTTTAGCAAAAAAGAAACCTAACCCATGATCTTGTAGAACAGACCCTTGTAAAGCTGAACTATTTTCCACCAAATTTTGCTCTTCAACTGATATGGTTGTGGTAACATTTTTTCCTCTAGCTACATCACTAACGGGCAGGATAGTTTAACAAAAAGCCAATTAATACCGTAGTAATGTTATACTTTCAAAAAGGGGGAATTTCGTTGATATTGGAAGCTGTATTACTCCAAGTTAAGAAAGGAATGGAAGTAGAATATGAAGAAGCATTCCGTGTTGCATCAAAAATTATATCCTCTATGAAAGGTTACATATCCCACGAATTAAAGCGTTGTATTGAAGTTGAAGGGAAATATTTACTACTGGTAAAGTGGGAAACACTAGAAGATCATACAGTTGGATTTAGACAATCTAACGAGTATCAAGAGTGGAAAAAGCAATTACATCATTTTTATGACCCATTTCCAACCGTTGAACATTTTGAAAACGTAAAACTTTAATATTGTTATTGACCTATAGAGGCGATTCTTCAATAACGAAGGGTCGCTTTTTCCTTATTGAAGTAACGGACCAGGTTTCTTTTACTGTCGTAGAGAATAAAGATAATAACGAAGAGTTGGAGCGTTTTAGAACTGCTGTTGAGGATATTAACAGGGATATATTTGGGATAATAATATCTGCATCTTACTTATTTTTTCTTGATTGGGGTCAATTGAAGTACCGGCCAGTTTAGATAATTAAGGATTCATTACTAAAAATAGGTATTCCAACAAAAGATCAAAAAATGTGATATTGTTTAAATATAATTTGTCAGGGGTATAAACATGAAAAAGGAGTGCAGAAGTGTGAACAAAAGAATATTTTTGATTTTATTTACTGTGATTGTAATGTCTGTATTTGTGGGTTGCGGACAAATCACTGAACAAACTTCGTCAAAAAAAGTGCAATCATCAACGAGCACGGCTTCTAAGACTGTTGAAGACAACAAAAGTGTTCCTGCATCTGGCACTTTAAAGGAAACAGATAAAACGGACGGATTTGATTACAGCAAATATACCCTAATTGTCGTAAACGGTGGGGCAATGACAGGAGATAGACAGCCGAATGTCAAAGTAGATGTTGGATTTGGAGAACGGGAGTATTGGGCGTATACAAATGAATACGGTCAGCTAATTCGTGTTGAGGCGAAAAAAATAACACTTCAAAATCCGAATACGGAACATGTTTTGTCGTCTGGTAGATATTACTCTGATGAAGCAAATGTTCCTGGTACAGAGAGTCCAACCTTGGATAAAGGGCATGTGATTGCTGACTCGCTTGGGGGAGTATCAAACGCATATAACATTACACCTCAGGACAGCATTCTCAATCGACACGGCGATCAAGCTTATATGGAAAAAGGGATTCGAGATGCAGGAGGTTGTACTGATTTTGTAGCAGTGATTCAATATCCAAATACTCAGACGCAAATTCCTAACCATTATAAATTCACATACAAACTTCAGGGCAGATCCATTACAGATGAATTTGACAATGTAAACCCAGATGAAGTGAACAAAAATTTAGGGAAAACGACGGGTACTAGCAGTACACCGCCGAAAACAGACAATGTACCTGAAAACGAAACGGGAAATAGTAATGAAGATGTCAGTAAAGTGGATACCGATCATAACGGAAGTGTTACGATCGCTGAAGCCAAAGCAGCGGGCTTTCAAATGCCAATTACGCGCGATTCATGGCTCTATAAATATATGGATGATCGAGATGGTGATGGCTTAGTAGGTGAATAAAAGGGGATACGACTCCCATGCGTTTATGGACTATTTTAAAAGGACAGTAGAAATTGAAGAGTTTACAATTTTATTAAACTAAGTAAAAGTGCGGATCTCCTGGCTCTATCTTTTACACGCAGGGGAAATTGATGCAAGAGGAAAAGATAAATAGTTATAAAAAATAGAAAAGAGCTTGAAGTGATTCAAGCTCTTTTAGTGCTGTAACTGGTATTAATTTTAGAAATGGTCAACCACATCGAAAGAAACATCAATATTCCAAAAATGTCAGAAACAATGATCCCTCTACCGATAAATAAACGTTCATAATGAAATAATGGTGTATTGTAAATGGCAATAAAAATGGATAGGACGCCAAAAATAAGACTAAGTTTGTTTTTCGTTATTTTATAGAAGAAATACAAAAGAGTAGAATAAGCCCAAAATTGCGAATCATACCAAGCGTGTGATAGCCTAATCTCTGCCTTTGAATGGAAATAAAGTAAAACTAGACCTAATAAAATGAGAAAGGCAAGAATGGGAGCAAATTTCACCAACGTTAAAAGCTTAAAAAAACGGTTATTTATTTTGTCCTTTTTTTGATTAGATTTAAGTAATTTCTTAGTCATAGCACGATTAAAATAAATAAACACTAAACTGCAAGTAAATATTAAAATCTGCATTATTTTCACCATCCATATTTTTTACCTCTAGCTATAAATAAGTTAACACACAATAGGGAAAATTTGTATTACTTATGTGAAAATTATTCATTCCTCTGAACACACACATATAAGGCATTTTGGATAGGGGGCATCTTTTTACATATCCTATAGAAAGATTCTAACAGGATAGGAGCAATTTGATGAAAACTATTATGAATCCACCGGCTTTATTAGTCCTAGACGTGCAAAAAGGGTTTGACGACCCATCCTGGGGGAAACGGAACAATCCCCAAGCAGAGGAAAATATCTTAAAACTGTTAACCGAATGGCGCGAGCGAGGATGGGAGATTATTTATTCTCAGCATCTATCACTGCTTCCCAACTCCCCACTAAACTATCAAAATAAACTAGGAATTGAGTTTAAGGAGATCATTAAACCCTTACCCAATGAGCTTGTCTTTCAAAAAAATGTAAACAGTGCATTTATTGGGACTAAATTAGAAACTCACCTGAAGGAAAAGCAAGTGACAACTGTGGTGATAACAGGGTTGTCTTCCCAGCATTGTGTATCGACCACTACTAGGATGAGTGGAAATTTAGGGTTTGATACCTTTCTAGTTGAAGATGCGATTGCTGCTTACGAGATTACAGACCAAAATGGAACGTACCATCACCCTGAGGATGTCCAAAAGTTTGAAGTGGCGGCTTTACATAAAGAATTTGCAACGATTGTTACTACACAAGAAGTATTGACCCAGTTGCAGCAACTAAAAAAACAACCCCAACAAAATCAAAGTTAAACAGCGCTGGCATCTCCAGCGCTATTTTATTTGGAATGTTTTTTTTCTTCCTCTACCATTCGATGGAATGGGCATTTGGATATCGCTGTGTCATCATCATGAAGAAAATATTGCTTCCATTCATAATTATCAGCCTTCCCATACGTATTCAAATCGGGATGAATGTCAATGGAGTCATAGTTTTCAAGTCTTTTTCGGACCTGTTTGCGAATCTTTTTAGCATAGTCTTCTGATTTGCCAAATTCCGTTAATACCCATCTGGGCGTAATGGCTAGCATATACACATTAAAATGTCTACTTTTTCTATTTTTGTGTGAAGGGGTAGCACAGTACATAAAATATTGTTCCCCATGATAACAAAACTCCCATAGCGGGTTATGCGGATCAACTGGAATGTGATTAGGCCATTCTACTTGATCTAGTTCGGCCAAGCCACTAAGATGTTCCCAAAAAATCTGTTCAAATTGTTCCACTGTATACACCTGTTTTAGGTCACTAGGCGTGTCGAAAAATACGATGAGCGAGGTATAATTACCAAACTCTTTCGAGTGGTTCGTATAGGTGGTTAAAAGTTGTCCGAGCTCCATGATCGAGGATTCAGAACGGGGATCTCCAAGAAAACCATAACGAAGCTGGTTCAAGCCGAATCCTTGAGTAGCAGGTATACATGGAAATGGATGCTCATTATCTTTCATTTTTGCTTCAAACTTTTCTAATGCACATCTTTGCCAATGTAGTAATTGTTCTTTATTTGAAGGATTGTTTAAAAATAAAGCGTCTATGTCAATCACCTCCCAAGGGCTCATATAGTATATTCATGGTTCACCTCCCTAGGTGATTGTCCACTAGTAAACTGGGCTGTAACAGGTGGGCTGCTAGGATGGAATAGGAAATTATTACCTAGCTAATACTGTAATTGAAACTGTTCAAATTGGAGGAAAATTGATGAAGATTGCCACTTCCCAAACGAATGAACGAATCATTCATTTACCGACTAGTGCTCGGCCGCTTATTAATCCAGATGATGTTTGGGTCCCAGAAGGGTATGAAGTTGAAGTTGTCGCAGCGGGCCTTTCCTTTCCTACTGGTATGGGGTTTGCTGATGATGGTTCCCTATATATTCTAGAAGGCGGCAGTACTTGGCCGACCAGACCTGCTATGCCGCCACGGATTTTACGTTTACATCCATCAGGTGAGTTAGAAGTATTTGCTGTGGAAACTTTAGGTGGGCCACGAGGAATTAGTTACCGTGATGGATATATTTATGTTAGTTGTAAGGGCGGTTATCTCGCTCGGATTGTACGTTACGATGTAAAAACCAAAGAAAGACAGGTGTTAATTGAAACGATTCCAAGTGGGGGCTGGCATGAGCCTGGTGGCCCGGTATTTAGCCCATTGGATGGTCTGATGTATTTTGCTAATGGCTCTGTTTCTCAAAACGGTGTTTGTTTACCTTCAGGATTTACCGTCGATTTAGCCAAACATCCTCATGCCCATGATATTCCCGGAGCAGACATTACGTTAACCGGAAACAATGTCACATCCAGGAATCCACTCATGCCCTTTCCGTTCTTAACAGAGACAGGACCATTCAAACCTTTTGGAAATCCAGCTAAAAAAGGGGAAGTGATCAAAGGGGAGCTATGGTGTTCAACGGGACTATGGCGTTCAAAGCCAGATGGAACAGACGTTGAACTTGTTGCCTGGGGGCTCCGTAACCCTTATGGTTTAGCTTTTAATGAGGATGGAGAGTTATTTGCTTCCGATAATTGTTTAGAGGAAAAAGGCGAACGTGCGGTTGCAGGTGATCCTGATCGGATTTGGCATATTCGTAAGGCGAAAACTCCTCATGGCAGTATCCAAAAGCCTGACTGGTATGGTTTTCCGGAGATGCGGGCAGATGGGGTTCCTGTTTGGGATGAGAGATGTAAGCCGGCAAAAGGGAAGGCTGCCGAAAAACTGATTGAAAATCCACCTGAGTGGGCTGGGCCACCTGTCTATCTCGAAAAGCCTCATTCTGCAATGACGCAGATGGATTTTTGTCGGACGGATTTCTTTGGCCATAGAGGTGAGCTATTCGTGACGGAATGGGGGACATATGCACCCTTAAATTCTCCACATGAAAAGGATCTCAACAATGGATTTAGTGTTGTCAGAGTAGATGTAGAGAAGGGAACTTCAGAGGTTTTTCTAAAAAATAAACAGGCAGGTGCGGCTTCTTCTCAGCAAAGTGGCGGAATTGAGCGACCTGTTGACTGCAAATTCCATCCAGATGGAAAGAGTTTGTACGTGTTAGACTTTGGCTATTCGCCTGTCACGGAAGGCTATATTCAAGCCTACGCTCATACCGGTGTTTTATGGAAAATAACAAAGAAGGGGTGAGAACCATGGCCACCATTTTAATCGAACTGGATGAACAAACCCGTTCCAAGCATTTGAACCAGATGGAGAAGTGGTTTGAACATGTGTTGACTACTCAAATGTCCTTAGAAAATAGCTTGCAAAAAACGATCCCTATCATTACAGAACCCCATATTAAAGAAGCTTTCCTAAAGATTCAAGATGCTGCAAGAGCGCATTCCTCAGCAGCGGAAGATTTATTTAAGGCGATCCATCGCTCTGCAGATGCGGCCAAAGATCGTGCCCTTGCTAACATAAATACTGCAGTGCAGACCGGACTTTTTTCATTTCAGGAATTGCTGGGAGGAGCAGTTGGATCATGGAAGGGAATTCACCAGTTATTGCTCATGAACCATCAAGCAATGGGTGCGTTTGCCGTGGCCGAACAATTAGGTTTATCGATTGGCATGAAAGAAGTCGTCAACATTGCCTTTCCAGTGGTTCATGAAAAAACGATGCACCAGTTACTTTTACAAGAATATATGCTTGAAATGGCACCGGTCTCAATCCTATACCAAGAGAATGTTTAAAAAAAGACAAAGTTACAGGAATAGAATTTGGCATAATCCTTTGATTTAGCGCATTTACCTATAAGGGGGGTGTCAAATGAGGACATTCATAAATAGAGTAACATCGAGAATCTTGGGCCCTGTGTTGCTAACGAATATTAGCGATTATCCCAAAACAACCCGGCTTGTTATCGGTGCTCTGTTAGGTTCAATCGCTGTGATTTTTCAATCTGCCGGCATTTTTACAGGTGTGGGTTACATCTTAAGTATGATGACAACAGGTCCGATTGTCCTGGCAACGCTGCTGTCGGCCAGAATTGGCGGTTTGACCTTTTTGGTTACGATTATCCTATTGGCGATCGTTCAGCCGAGTGAATTGCTGGTATTTCCGTTTACGACCGGATTATTAGGTCTAAGCTTAGGCATCGGTCTTACTTATTTTAAAAGGACTCTTCTTATTGTGGCATTTTCATCCGTTTCTTTAACCCTTGGAATCTGCTTGCTATTATATGGATTAAAATTCCCGATTCTAGGGCCATCTGTATCCTCTCATTTTAGCATTTTTGTCATCTTAAGCATTTTTGCCTTTTCCTTCTTGTACAGTTGGATCTGGCTGAAATTGAGTATCCATGCTTTTAAGATGATCCATAAAGTCGTTTTTCGTCGGTATTCTTATGATAAATAGAATAGGGATTTATTCGAATGAAGCAGTTTCCGATAACTGCTTCTTTTTTATGCCATGGAAATAAAAATTTAATCACTCATTAATGAATTCAGTTGTCCATTACCAGCTATTAATTTTTCGTAATAATACTTGCTGAACAGGGCAAAATAGTAGCTTAGGAAGGAGGGAGTACAAATGTCTATGAAAAATTGGTTCAATGGATTGAAGATTATACTTGCAAGTACCTTAGTTGTGATAGCTCTAAGCCCACTCAGTGTATTTGCTGAATCTGGTGTCGACACACAGACTAATGGGTCTGCTGTCGAGGTCAAGATGTACGATGATTCCTTTAATCCAAAAGAAATCACTATTCCAAATGGAAAAACGACCACGTTGATTTTGAAAAACACAGGTAAGAAAAAGCACACGTTCACAGTGGAAAAGCTTAGAATTGATGCTGAAGTCCAGCCTGGACAAGAGAAGACCATTACCGTGAAGCCGGATAGACCCGGTACATATGAATTCATATGTCGTTACCATTTCCAAGAAGGAATGGTTGGAAAACTAATCGTTAAATAAGAAGCAGGGTGATTTTGGCCCTGCTTCATCATGGAACTATTTCAAAAACCGTACCTTGGTGATAATCAGTCACTTTCATTGAGCTATAACTCCCTAAATATACTCTCGTTTGATCCAGATTCGTTCCCAAACCAACATAATAGGCGTTTTGGGCTCCAAAATGATTATCCGTTTGAATCACACTATAATCATTTAGTTTACTATCTGTTCTTACCCTGGTATAAGCTAGCACTCCTCGAACAAGTTGCGATTCTTCTTTTCGGGCAAGATCGGTAAACAAAATGCTCCCAGTTAAATCGGGAATCCCATTCCCCATATATGTCTGGACTCCTGTCAGAGCTGTTCCTTCAAACTTACCGGGTCTTTGATCTTTATGATAATAACTTGTTATCGGCTGGATACGCATTACAGACGTGTTGACCGCTTCATCGAAATAAGCAATTGTCTTCTCATCCAATTGGGGATTATTAGAGCAGGCCCTTACAATCGAAGTAGGAAAGGGACCTTCCCAGCCTCGCCAACCAAAATTTATTATCCCTTCTTGGTCATGTACAGTTTTTATTAAGAAGTCTTGAACAAGCTGCGTAACTGGTAGTGGCTTAAATCGAACGAATGAAAAAATGGACTCGATGAGGTCTTGACCAACAAATCCCACATATTTAATAAACTGATTATTAACCCTTTGAAATGAAATACCTGGTATATTGCGAACGCCTTTGGCTATTACCGTAAGTGATTCCTGAAGTGGTGCGGGAAGTTCATTAAATCGTGTGACTACGGGTGGACTAGCGATAAAGGTATTCTTATCTACGTCAATTTCAATGATTTTACCGGCTATTTCCATATTATCCTGGCTTAAATTAAAGGGATCATAGCCTGATCCGCCATCTCCGGTGGTTAAAACAAGTTTACCTGTTTCAGGTGAAAAGTTAAGGCTATTGATACCATTATGATTCATAAATGGCCTTCTTATGTTAAGTAATGTCCGCCGTTTCTGGGGTTGACCATTCGATTGTAAAATCCATTCTTCAACTGTATCAATGTGGTCAAATTGAGCCTCTCTATTTATCCACCTTAGGTTTAAGGTTTTGGGATCACATGGGTTAGGTTGAAAACCTTCAGAAAGGCCACCTGGTCCTTGTGTTCCTGCAAGTGAATAATGAAGGTAAAATAAACCGTTGTAATAAAATTTGGGATGAAACGCGAGCCCTAGCAATCCCCGTTCATCATATCCACCACCAGAACCACCTAGTTTGATGATTCGGTGGCGAATATCTAAAAAGTTCCTTATAGCTCCATTTCCTATGTAAAAGATCTCTCCCATCTGGGTTGCAATAAATAATCGTTCAATGGAGTCACCTGGAAGGATCGTGGTTTTCAAAACAGTGGGTAAATTGATCCTATTTACAATCGGCCGTAAACTGACCTTAACTTTTTTCAATTAACTTTACACCCCGTTCTTATGTTTTTGTTTTTATAAGAATATGATTAGAACTTTTTAATTAGTCCCTGGGAATCACAGTGGGGGATAAATGGCTACATTCTTTTTAGTAAAAAAAATAAAGGAGAACACATTTCGATAACCAGCGAATGTGTTCTCCTTTATTTGTCTACTATTAATCTCATTAAGAACATAAAAGTTAGGATTTTCCTTTCATCATATTCTATCTAAGTTAATCAGTATATCTAACACCCTTTAAGATCATATCAACCTTAACCTTTGTATCTTTGACAATATTTTTTCGAAATTCTTTTGCTTTCTTGAACGCTTCCATCATTCCTGATGCGATAATCTTAATTTCTC
Organism: Neobacillus drentensis; assembly: GCF_036962125.1. Lineage (GTDB taxonomy): Bacteria > Bacillota > Bacilli > Bacillales > Cytobacillaceae > Neobacillus > Neobacillus drentensis_B. The sequence continues at coordinate 6,466 of NZ_JBALOA010000032.1, read as the reverse complement.
TTGTACCTACCGGTTCTTCTAAGATAAAAATATATTCTTTCATGCTGCTTCACCTCTCAAGTTGTAATTTTAATATAATTATATAGGAAAATGTAAGCGATTTCTATAACTAATTTGTGAACGTTTTCACTAATTTAACTATCATTGGTTCTTCCGTTCAAGATCGTTCTGTCGCCATCTATATTACTGACACCAAGTATTGTATTCTCATTTATCAGATGGTAAAATATAACTTCATTGTGAAAGAAAGCATCTGCATGAATTTGTAGATGTTTCTTTTTGTCTGGAATTTTCTAATACGTTTTTGAAGCCTGTTTAAAAGGTTATGAGGCAGTTTGAGAGGAGACTGATTAAGAGAATGAGCCAGAAAAAAGGAAAATCAGTTCTTTATCATAAGGATTATCAAGCAGAAGTGGAACGCTTAGAGTTTACGAAGGAATATATTAAAAGCGTCTTGGAAATTTCAGAGGGAAATAAAGAACAATTTGTTGAGAATCTGAAAGAAGCCTTTGCGGACCTTGATACGTCAGATAGTAGTTTAAGCTATATGACCCTGCTCACCAATGCTCAATACTTAGAACTAGCTGAAACGGAACTAGAGAGGTTAACGAGCATCATCGGTAAACCGTATTTTTCGAGAATTAACTTCACCAGCAGCGGGGAAAGCGAGGAAGAGATTTTATATATCGGGAAGGCCTCCTTGTTTGACCGTGTGAATCAGATTCCGATTATTGTCGATTGGCGCTCGCCGATTGCAAATGTGTATTATGATGGTCGTTTGGGTGATGTTACTTACGAAGCCTATGGTGAAACGCAAAGCGGCTACTTATCTCTAAAGAGACAGTATGAGATAGAGGACGGAATCTTAAAAGAGATTAGAGATATTGATTTAACCACGCATGATGAATTATTGCAAAAATCCTTAGCAGGAAAAGCGGATAATCGCTTAACCGAAATTGTCGCGACCATTCAAAATGAGCAAAATGAAGTGATCAGAGCTTCTCTTAAACACCCCATCATCGTTCAAGGAGCGGCCGGAAGTGGAAAAACAACGATTGCGCTCCATCGCATTTCTTATTTTCTTTACTCATCCGGCTATCGATTCCCACCCGAAAAATTAATGATTCTCGCACCCAATCGATTGTTCATCGATTATATTTCCGCGGTACTGCCTGATTTAGGCGTCAATAAAATCAAACAAACGACCTATATTGATTTTATGAGAGAGTGCTTAGGGAAGAAAATTAAATTAATCTCTCCGAATTCGAAATTAATGGCCCTAATTAAAGGGGAAGTGAAAACCAGATGGATCCAGTGGATCTCGAGTTATAAAGGCTCCCTCGATTTTAAGGAGTTAATCGATGGATATTTAAAGGAAATTGAATTAACTTTGGCCCCTTCAGAGGATTTTAACGTGGAAAAATACCTGTTGATGAAGGGGAAAAAAATCAAAAGGCTGTATTTAAGGGAATTTCAATACTTACCGATTTATAAACGATTGGAAAAGATTAAAAATATCTTAGCCAATGACTTAAGAATTAAAAAATCCATTATTCTAACGAAAATTAACAGTAAGTATGAAGAAGCCTTGGAAAAAGCCTTGTTTAAAAGCAAAATGGATCCAGAAAAACGAAGAGAAAAAGTGGTCTCGTTTATGGATACGAAAGAAGAAAGACTACTTAATGTAGAAAAAGAGTCGAAGGCAGCTGTCAAAAAATATATGGATGCCTTTGTTAAAAAAGATATTTTTACGCTATATAAGGAACTGATGACATCTACTGAACTTCTCCAGCGGTATGCACCTGCCTTATCAGAAATGGAGTGTCAAAAGTTAAGTGCCTATAGTCAGAGGATTTTTGCTAAAAATGCGCTCGAACTTGAGGATTTTGCCCCGTTATTCTATATGAAGGCCAAGCTAGAGGGAATCGAAGAACCTTATAAAATGAAAAGTGTTTTCATTGATGAGGCCCAAGACTTTAGCTATTTTCAATTTGCCTCCCTAAAAGCAGGGTTCGAAACCGATTTGTTTACGATTGTGGGCGATTTAGCCCAAGGAATTCATTCTTATCGAGGATTAAACAGCTGGGCTCCATTGGTTCACGATATTTTCCCTGATGCGAATTACAAAACGCTGCAAAAGAGCTATCGAACAACGGTCGAAATTATGCATTTAGCCAATGAGATCCTTTCAATTATGAATAAAGACATGCCAAAAGTACAACCTGTCATTCGCCATGGTGACAAACCAGCGTATACGAAAATTGATCCGGCAAATTTAGCTGAAGTAAGAAATGTGATTGAACGAGATATCCACTCACTCAAAAAAGATGAATTGAATTCGATTGCGATCATTGGGAGAACCGATAGTGAGTGCATTAGAATTCATCAAATGCTAGAAAATAGCAATCTGCCAATTCAGCTATTAGAAGAAAAGCAGGATATGCAAAAGGGCAGTGTGGTCATCTTGCCGTCTTATCTTTCAAAAGGATTGGAGTTTGACGCTGTTCTAATTGTTACATTAGAAGAAACGTATTCGGAAGAAGAAGTAGATATTAAATTGTTGTATGTGGCGATGACTAGACCGATGCATCGATTGTATTTATATGGGGATTCCCCGGCTCGATTATTATTGGATAAAGTAACCTCAGACTATTTTGAAATGAAGTGAATTAAGGAATGAGTATCTTTGTCAATTAGAGATTAAATTTGCAAAAGTAACGAAAGCTAATTAGAAAAAAACCAACAGTCAAAACATAAGTTTGCCGTTGGTTTTTTTCATATAAAGTTAGGAATGATATTGCTTCCATAAATAAATACTATCAATAATGTTCAATCAAAGGTTGACCACTGCTAAAGAAGAAATAGAAATGATGAGGCCAATGAACTATATAGAAATTAGCATATTAATAATTATTATTTTCACAGGATTAGGATGTTTATACTTCATTCGATTGGATTGGAAACGGTACGGTGCATTATATATAATCAGTGCCTTTTCATCAAATGTAGTATGTTATATATTTACTTTTATTGGATTTTACTCATTTCCGGATAAAATATTACATAACCATTTTTTGATTCCTTATAAATTAGTTTCAACTCTTTTTCCGTTTATAACATTATTCGGGATTCGATATAGTCCTAAACAATGGATATGGAAAATCCCTTTTTATTGGGCGATTGTTCATTTAGGAGTATTGGGCGAAGTGATATTAAAAAGCACAACGGTTTTTACTTTTGAGCCTGAATGGGATTTGTGGGACAGTTACACATTATGGTGGCTGAACTATTTGTTATTTGAACTGTTAGGGGGAAAAATTGTTCCCGAACATTTAAGAAAACCTATAAATGGCGAATTTTTTAGATATGGTAAATGGGCTTGGATTGTGTTTCATATAATAGTTATATCCACCATTTTCTTAGCTGGAGTTTATGTGGGAGTTACAGTGTTTAAGTAAAATCACTAATAAATATATTTAAAGTCCTTTTGTAAATACGCATAGGGACTTTTTTCATGTCTATTGGGTTGGATTATGGTTCTGTAGCTTGTTTTTTGGAGAGTATTTTTATATCGAAAAAAATAATCGATATATCTATTGCTTTGATCTATTATATCGATTAAAATTTATCGTAATAAGTAGAAAGGAGGGTTTATATTGACTTTCGATAAAAAAGCCCATCATCGGAAGGATGGGAAAAAGAAGCCGGCGAAACGGAGGGGGCTAATCCAAATTGCCGTCATTCAGCTGCTGAAAGAAGAGCCCCGGCATGGCTATGAAGTGATGAAGCTGTTGGAAGAGCGGAGTGAGGGGGTCTATTCTCCAAGTTCTGGAACGATCTATCCAGCTTTGCAGGATTTATTAGAACGAGGATTGATTTCCATTGATGAACAATCGGATAAAAAAGTATACACGTTAACACCTAACGGCTTTGCATTTCTGAAGGAGAAAGTTCATGACGAGGATGAGGTCTTTTGGAGGGAATGGCGGCTTCATTTAACGTGGAAGCAATCGAAGGAAGCTTTGTTACTGCGGGAAGAGATGGATCAATTCCAATTAGAGTTTCAATACGCTGTAAATACGGTCTTGCATGATCCATCACTTGCACTGGAATTAGTCGAAATCATTAAAAGTGGAAGGGATCAGCTTGTTCAGTGGTCAAACCAGAAGCAGCAAAACCTTTCAAACGACTAAAAAATTAGGAAATTTTTTGCGACTACTTGAAATAGAATAGGCTATGGAAAATTATCGAATTGTAGGAGGAACAATTATGGAAATTTTAGAGGTCATTTATTCTCGACGTAATATTAAAAAATTCAAAGCTGATCCGGTCAGTCTGGAGCAAATCACTAAATGGCTGCAAGCTGGAACAATGGCTCCTAATCATCGATTGACTCAACCATGGGAAGTGTATGTAGTTGGTGCGGAAACAAGAGCAAAGCTAAACCACAAAACGAACTTCTGTCAAGCTCCTGTTGTCCTTGCTATTTTATCCAAACATGGCGCTACAGAAATTGAAACGACCGAAAACGCACTTGCGACTGCTTGCTTTGTGCAAAATATGAATTTAGCTGCTTGGGCTGAGGGAGTTGGCACCTTCTGGTCATCAATGGGAGGTGCTCCAAAAAACCGTGAAATATTAGGTGTTCCAGATGGCTATGACGTAATCGGCGTATTTGGGATTGGGTATCCAGCAGAAATCAATCAACCGAAAGAAAGAACACCGATTCAAGAAAAAATGAAGCATCTTTCATAAGAAATGAATAGAGCTAATATTTGTAAGGAGACTTAAGGTATGACAGAAATATGGGAATCAAGTTTTATCGAAAATCAAATGATGTGGGGATTTGAACCTTCAGACTCTGCCATCTTGGCAAAAGACTTTTTCCTTGAAAAGAAAGTTAAGGATTTATTGATTCCTGGTATTGGATATGGTAGAAATGCAAAGGTTTTTATTGACAACGGAATGAATGTTACAGGTATTGAGATTTCAAAAACAGCGATTGGCTTGGCAAGGCAAAATGGGTTGAATATGGATATATTTCATGGTTCAGTCACCGTTATGCCTTTTGATAATAAGCTTTATGATGGTATATTTTGTTATGCACTGATTCATTTATTGAATCAACGTGAAAGAGATAAGTTTATCAAAGATTGCTTTCATCAGTTAAAGCCAAACGGATATATGATTTTTACCACTATTTCTAAAGAAGCCCCCATGTTTGGAAAAGGCAAACAACTGGGTAAAGACTATTTCGAGATCATGGAAGGAATGAAAATGTTCTTTTATGATACTGACTCGATTAACCAAGAATTTGGAAAATACGGACTGGTAGAATCTTCAGAAATTGTAGAGCCGCATAAGAATATGAATAATAAACCCCCTTTTAAATTTATCATGATAAAATGTCAAAAAAACTTACTTAAAATAATTATGGCTGATGATGATTAGACCGATAAAAACAATAATTTGATCCTCCCTGCTTCATTTGAGGCAGGTTTATTTTTTATATTGAAGTACTATGGTCGATAAAAGGTGATGTTGGATAACTTAATATATCGTGTCAGATTTTTTTGGAGTTGAATACAATTAAGAATAGCGGCATTTCAATGTACAGCGAGAGGTGGTGATACATCATGTTTTCTGTTACAGGAATGCAGAATTTCGAGTTGTTTTCTACAGCCCATATAGGATGGCTAGTGCTATTCTTTGCTGCATGTTTTGTACTCGTGTTATTAAGAAAAAACCGAGAGAAATACCAACGGACCCTTAAATGGACTCTGTTCCTCCTTCTGCCGGCATGTGAGATCTCCCTCCAGTTATGGTTAATCCTAACCAAACAATGGGAGGCGAGTAATCTTCCTTTACAACTTTGTTCACTCAGTTCTTTTTTGGCGATGCTTTTATTCCTGAAAAAGAATAACAAGGTGTTTTATTTGTTATATTTTATCGGTATTCTTCCTCCCATTTTAGCAATGGTTACACCAGAAATGGCCTACACATTCCCTCATTTTCGCTTTATCGAATATTTCCTTCACCATTCTGTTATTCCATTAGCCTCCTTTTACTTTATCCTTTATGAAGGGTATAGGGTTCCCAAGCATGCGATTTTCTTTAGCTTCGTAACAGTCAATCTTATCGCTGTCCCAATCTATTTCTTAAATCTTTTACTTGGCACGAACTTTTTCTATTTAGCGAGTCCAACGGAAGCTAAAACGATACTAACCTTTTTCGGCAGCGGGATTATGTATTACATTAATCTTGAAATCGCTGCATTGATTGTATTTTTTATTACGTATCTACCGATGGGTGTGCTCCTATCAATTGAAAATAAACAACAAAAAGGTGATGAAAACAAGGCAACGGAGTTAAGTTGAGAATCCCTTAATAAAAGTGGAGGATACCAAAAAGTTACCTTTAAGTTATCTGTAAAAGTACCAATTGATTTATAACATAGAAACAGCAA
>NZ_JBALOA010000031.1:0-7110 GCF_036962125.1 Neobacillus drentensis | reverse complement strand
CATTTGTTACGTTGGCTTAGTTTCTTAAAAGAAACTAAAATTTATTGTTTGTTTGCACGATTTTGTTTGTTTAGTTTTCAAAGAACAATTCATCTTGTCAGAAGCGACATTGATTATTATATCAACTCTCTATCATTATGTCAATATAATAATTTACTTTTTTCACTATCTCTTTTAACTAAAAAAAGCTTCCGTCAAAAGCGACTTCCTTATAGTATCATCCTCAATATAATTATGCAATAGAAAGTTTTATTTTATTTAAAAGAAAGTTAATAGTCTCAAAAACCCTTTAATAAGATCGCAACTACAGCATGATTTTTAAGATTAGAACGCAGAGCAATAAAAAACGAGAAGCTGAACATCGCTCCCCGTTTTACATCCGTCTTATCTAATTAATGTTTCCCTTTACCTTTTTTATTTTTCCAATGCTCTTTTTGTTTTTTCGGTTTTTCTTTTTGCTTCTGTCCATGACCTTTTTTCCAGCCATCTTTACCAGCTGGTTTTACTGTGTTAATAGGTTTGAGCTTTGGCGGTACTTCTGCCGACTGGACTCCTCTAATATAGAGCTCATTATTTACGCGATAGACACTGCTTGGCTGCTCGAAACTAGATGAATCCGTTCCAAATGACTGCATCATCGCCTTGAACATAAGCTTTGCAATTTGTGGCGTAGTTCCGGCCATATAGTTACTAGGACCGTTATGTGCGTATCCGGTCCAGACCGCCATTGTGTATTGCGGTGTATAGCCAACGAACCAGCTATCATTTGTGGCGTTGTCTGGATAGCCAAATTTCGCCTGGGTCTGTGTGTCAAAATTCGTTGTCCCTGTCTTCCCTACGACATATAGGCCAGGAACATCGGCCAGTTTACCACCCCCGTCTTTTACAACGGAGCGTAACATATCCGTCACCATATACGACGTGTAATCCTGCATCACCCGTTTTGGTTTTTTGGTAAAATGAATGACTTTACCAGTAGGCAGGACCACCTTTTGGACAAAATGCGGTTTATTGTAGTTCCCTTTGTTCCCAAAGACACTGTAAGCCCCTGCCATCGCTAAAGGACTTACGGCATTGCTCCCAATTGAATAGGACTCATATACCTGGTTATTTTTAAAAGTAATCCCGAGTTGTTCTGCAAAGTGCTTCGCCTTATCTATCCCAACCTCCCTTAGTGTAAGAAGAGCCGGAATATTGTAAGAGTTATTTAGCGCACTCCGTATGGTCAGCATTCCATGATACCTACGATCCCAGTTGGAGATCGGCTCTCCGGTTTCATACGACGTTTGCTGGTCATGAATCAGATGACCTGTTGACCATTTCAAATGTTCAATCGCAGGGCCATAGTCAAAAATCGGTTTAAAAGTCGAGCCAGGCTGCCGCTTGATATCAACGGCAAAGTTGTTCCCCAGAAATTCAGCTCGATAGTCGTTGCGCCCACTGCCAATTGCCCTTACTTCACCCGTTTGGGTATCTAAAAAGACGAAAGCCCCCTGAAAATCTGCATCTGGATAGGTAATAATTTCATTGGTGCTCAACATTTTATCTGCATAATCCTGCGCTTTGGGATCGAGGGTAGTATAAATAGATAATCCATCCACACTGATGTCTACATCCTTCAGTTTCCCCTTTACCTCTTTTACAACGGCATCCAAAAATGCCTCATAAGGCATAGCTTGTTTCGTACTTTTTGGGACAAGTCCCTTAGTCACTGGAATTTTTGAAGCTTCCTTTAATTGTTTCTCCGTTATATAACCATCTCTAAGCATTGAACGTAAGACAATATTACGGCGCTTCGTGGCTGCTGCTTTGTTTTCCGGCTTGGTTGGATCGTAATTATTCGGACTCTGCGGCATTCCGGCAATCATAGCAGCCTGTGCGAGTGTTAACTTTTTTAACTCATTTGCTTCGATACCATAATAATTCTTTGCAGCCGCCGCTACCCCGTACGAGCGGTTTCCAAGGTAAATTTTATTTAAATACATCATTAAAATATCATGCTTCGAATATTTCTGTTCCAACTGATACGCCAATTCCCACTCTTGCACTTTTCGCTTGACTGTTTTCTCTGGAGTTAAAAAGGAATTTTTAATGACTTGCTGGGTAATCGTACTGCCGCCTTGTGCCCCAAAATTCCCGGTTAAGTTGACAAAAATGGCTTTGGCCGTCCTTTTGAGATCGATCCCATGATGCTCATAAAAATGCGAGTCTTCTGTAGCAATAAATGCTTGCTCCAGCACCTTTGGTACTTTATCATAGGTAATCTTCGTCCGCTTTTCCTTCCCGTATTCATAGATAAATTTTCCGTTCTGATCATAGAATTTCGTGGAAAGTGGATCCACTAGCTTAGAAGCATCCAAATTCGGCGAATCCTTGATCATGGATGCGAACGTGATTGCTCCTGCTCCTGTCGAAACAAGTCCTAGAACTAGACAGATAATGATTACTTTTTTGAATAACGAGCTTTTCTTCCTAGGCGTCCGCTCACTTTTTTGGTGATCCTGGCTTATCTTTTCTGCCCGCTTTCGTTCTTCACGAGATTGATAGGTCTCTTCTGACATTCTTCTTCTCTCCTATCCATTGATGGTTGCACAAAGTTGATTTATCTGAGGTATTAGAATTCTCCTACACTGGTAAAGGGAAAGGTCCTGCCTTTATCAAACTACCTATAGAATTTCGTATAAGGACTTAAATTTATGAGGGAATCAGCGATAATTTTTCTTCCCAATCGGGTTACAGGCGACAGAACCGACTCCTAGTACGGCCGAATTGATTAATCTCATAGTTTACTTGTAAAATTACTTCATACTCACCTAGACATAATACATATGTTTTAATAGAAGGAAGATGAACTTAGGGAGAAGGAGTTGGAATGAGATAGAATGAAAGTTTTTAGCAGTTTGTCGGATGGAATATCGGCTCTATTTATTACAATCATTATTTACGCGGTATTTTTCGCGATGGTTTTTATGAGTCCTGGTGATGAAATGAATAATAGTTTTATTGCCTTAGCAACCTTCGTATCGATGACATTTTTCATCAACTTTCCACTTTGTTGGTGGGTGATCAAACGAATAATCAAAGCGAATCGGAAACAGAGGAATTGAAAAAAGGCCATTCGCCCGCGCTATAAAGCAGCGGGCGAATGACCCCTTTCGAATTATAATACAGCTACCTTTTCAAACTTTAGTTTTTCAATTTCCTTGTTTAACTCTTCATCGCTTACCAAACTACCTGCATCAAACTGAGCTAATGGAGCCGCCAACTGATTTCCCGCCTGTACCTCCGCTTCCATCATCAAAATCCGCTCTTCTGCACGGGCCACTCCTCTAGCAATATCATCGGTATTAAAGGAAACCGTTACTTTTTGAATTTGTTTCATCGATTGCGCCACATTAGCACGTGATGCTAATAAAATTTTCTTTTTCTGCATTTGGTTATATGCTTCCTTTAGCTGGTCCAATTTTTCAATGAGGAGTTGAGTTTGTCCCTCAATTGAGGCTAATTGGTCCACATATACTTGCAACTCTTTTTCTTTGGTGAGCTTCTCTTGCACGGCTAGTTTTGCTATGGCCTCGTTCCCTTGCTCAATCGCCAGTTTCGCCTGACGAGTTCGCTTGTCTACCAATACTTTTATTTCAGAAATAAGGGCTGCTTGTTTTTTCTCAACAAAAATCTGCCTTGCTAATGCTTGTTGACCTTTGGCAATTTCCTTTTCCATTTCTCTGGAATACTCATTCAGCATCGCAATCGGATTTTCCATCCCGTCTAATAACCCATTCATATCTGCCACTGCAATTGTCTTTAATCTTTTAAAAATACCCATGTTATTCATTCTCCTTTTTAGTTAATTGATTTTTTTCCCATTGATCCAAAATACTCGCATTTTGGTTAGTAACAGGTACATGCGAACCTACAAGGGAGGTGTCAATAAATTGATTCATTGAAGAAGCCTTCGACTTGTTTCTAAGCCATCTTACTAATAAAACTAGGGCAGCTAGTCCAATAATAAGGAAAAGCCACGGGAACCCTCCATCATGATGAGCACCATTCATCATCTGATGGCCACCAAATCCGCCACCATGTCCCATTCCACCTCGGCCATGTCCCTCTGGACCTCTAGCAAAAGCACTGCTACCTCCTACCAGCAAGTGGAGTAAGTTGATTACTAATACCGTTGAGGTAATAATCACACTCCAGAAAATACCTTTTTTCACTTTCGTATTCATTTCTTTTTTCCTCCTTTCGTTACTTGATGTAATGAATTTTAGTAGAGGATGGTGAAAACTTGGTGAAAAGAGAAACTATTTATTTTTGAAATGGAACAAACTAAGAAGAATAAATTGGTTTGGAATTCGCGTCGGGAAACTGGGGGTAATTCATCATGAGAAACATCTGGAAAATTACTGCAACAAGTCTATTAGTCCTTTTACTGTCGAGTGGAATGCTAACAAAAGTGGTTAGTACAGCGGAAATAGAAGTCGCACCACCAATTGTCGGTGGGGTTGGGGTCACCATCGATGCTGTTACAGGCGAGATTCTTTACAATAAAAATGCCCATACAAAAGCCTATCCGGCCAGCATGACGAAAGTTCTAACGGCTGCCATTTTAGATGAACGAATCAAAGATGGCGAAATATTAACGGTTAGCCCTCATGCGGCAAATCAAGAATGTATCTGTTTGGGACTTACAGCAGGAGAGCGGATTTCTAAACTAGACGCGATGAAGGCTTTACTCTTAATGAGCGCAAATGATGTGGCAGTGGTGATTGCGGAAAACGTGGCGGGGAGCGAAGAAGGGTTCGCCAACCTGATGAATCAGAAGGTCAAACAATGGGGTCTTAAAAATACTCATTTCGTTACAGCAAACGGTCTTCATCATCCAAACCATTACACCACTCCTTACGAGATGGCTTTGATTACAAAGGAAGCGATTAACCATCCTACTGTATTAGCAGTCATGTCGAAACAAACGGCTCACATTAAAACAAGCAGACACGTTAAAAATATTCGTAATCTCATTAATTTTCCAAGCCAGCCGAACGTCATAGCTGGTAAACCAGGGTTTACCAACGCTGCCCAACACACGCTTGTTGAATATCTAAAAAAGGACAATAAGGAGATCATCTCGGTTGTCATGAAAACCGATAAAAGGTCAAAATACAAGGATGTTCAAACCATGGCCAGCTATTCGTTTACCCATATGGGACAGGCACACTATCGATAAAGTTCACATGGCACTAATGAGGAATGTGCCACGAGAACCGTTTTCCGTGGCACACCATGATCTATCACTAATAAACTCTAATAACCTTAATCTTACTTTTGTTTCCCGCACCATCTATGACATAGATTTTTAATTGAGATTTTTTCTTTTGTGCTTTGATTTTTACGTTAAAGTTCCCTTTGTTATCTACTTTTGCTTTACCTACTTTTTGGCTTTTATTGAAGACATAGACAGTTGCTTTCTTCTCCGCTTTCCCCTTTATGTACTTAGTTTTACTCGTTATTTTATTAATAGCCGGGATTTTGGGAGCTGTTCGATCTAGTGTTTTAACCGTTTTTTTACTACTTATATTCCCGGCTGCATCCACTGAATAAACACTAACCAGTGCCCCTGCCTTTTGCTTGCTTATTTTAATCGAGTATTTTCCATTACTTGTTGTTGCCACACCTAACTTTTCAGTTCCGACCCAAGCATATACCTTTGAATTCAACTCCGCTTTTCCTGCAATATAGGTTGATTGATCACTTATTATATTGATAGTCGGAGTTACTGGTGCTGTTCGATCTACTACTTTACCCGTTTTCGAACCACTTTTATTCCCTGCAGCATCTACTGAATAAACACTAACCAGCGCCCCTGCTTTTTGCTTACTTATTTTAATTGAGTATTTTTCATTACTAGCTACTGCTTTACCCAACATTTTATTGCCTACCCAAGCATAAACTGTTGACTTGGACTCTGCTGTTCCCATAATACTGGTCGAATGATCACTGGTAGTATAGATGGTTGGGATAACTGGAGCTGTACGATCGGCCAATTTTACATTTACAGCTAGACCTACATAGTTTGTAAAAATACCATCTGCTCCCCAATCAATCATTTTTTCCATATCAGCTTGATTGTTAACAGTCCAACAATGAACAATTAGTCCATTACTATGAGCTTTTTCTATAAATGTCTTATTAACTGTTGTTAATTCAGGACCAACACCAATTGCATATTTTGAGATTTCAGGAAGGTCCATACGATTGGTATAGGACCCTAATTGTATTAATGGCAGGTTAGGGTATTGACTGTGAATATATTTCAGACTTTCAGCATCAGATGATTGGATAATAACCTTTCCACGAGGTATGTTATTTTCAATTAGATGACGTGAGTTTAGTACTTGTAACAATTCATCCGCCATTCCTGGATTATCCTCTGGCCTTTTTACTTCTATGTAGTAGTTTATAGTATCCTTATAATGGTCAATTATTTCTTCCAAAGTGGGGATTTTTAACCCAATATACTGCGGATTTGCTTTTATTAGGAAATTGCTGATTAAACCACGAACCCGTATCCAATTCCTTTATTTGTGAAAGAGTAAGGGAATTAACCCTTCCATTTCCATCGGTTGTCCGATCAACTGTGGAATCATGAATGGCAATAAGCTGCCCATCTTTGGTCATACCTAAATCTATTTCAATATAATCTGCCCCTAACCTTCGAGCGAGTTCATATGACACCATAGTATGCTCTGGAGCATTTCCTGAATCACCTCTATGAGCAATTACTTGGAAGTTTTTCTCACTAATTTCTTCTCCATAAACGGTTTTTGAATATATTACAATACTAAATAATAATGTAAGAGATAAAGAGATTTTTATCATAAAATTCTTCATTTCGTACATCCCCCCTTAACTCTAACTTAAAACCTAATGGGATGTAATTCTCTATAATCAACATCCTACAAATTTCCAATACTATCATTATATCAAGAAAGGTTCCTCCTGCAAGGTGTTCACAGCGCAAAAAAGAGTCCGGCACACCACAGTCTCGACTTCAAGGGTATCATACATTTCCTATGGTTACCGCTTAACCATTTTTTCCGACTTCACGGG
>NZ_JBALOA010000030.1:10927-16399 GCF_036962125.1 Neobacillus drentensis | reverse complement strand
AGGACGTTGCCAGGCACATGAAAGACAACCTGAAAAGGTTGTTTTTTTGTATTTTCCTAATAAGGATAATGACAATAGTAAAAAAGTACGAAGTATTTTCAAAGAAATTGCGAATAGACATACACCCAATTGCAATTTGTTACATAGGATATTAATTAAGACGGCGGGGAAATGATTATTCGAAAAATTGTATACAAATAAAAATTTCCGGGCAGAATGGATGTATGGAGGTGGAGGGATTGAGTTCATTTTTAGCACAGAAATATCATCACGAAATGTGCGTTATTTGTGAGCATTTAAAACCGAAGGGCATACATCTATATACTTCATTTATTTGTACCGATTGTGAAAATGATTTAATACAAACAGATACAAAGGATCCAAAATATAAATATTTTCTCAAACAGCTTAAAAAAATAACCACTCCAGAAATCTTCTCATAGTTTGTTTTAGAGAAGGTGGTGGTTTTCTGTATTGATGTCTAAATCCGTATCAATAAAAGTCCGATAAGGACTTTATTTTTTTGCAATCAAATAGGAAAGGACATCGTTTTTTGTTAGAATGAATGAGACTATTAGAAGGAAGTATGCGGATGAATAATCAATTGAAAACGCCATTATATGATGCTTTAATCGAACACGTTAACAAAAAACCGGTTTCTTTTCATGTCCCTGGTCATAAATATGGAGAAATCCTTCACCCTGAAGCACATCACTATTTTAATAAGGTTTTACAACTGGATGCTACAGAATTAACTGGGCTAGATGATTTACACTCGCCTGAAGGGGCTATCTTAGAAGCAGAAATACTATTAACTGAGCTTTATCAAACGAGAAAAAGTTACTTTCTTGTAAATGGGTCTACCGTTGGCAATCTTGCAATGATTATGGGAGCTTGCGAAGAGGGGACAAAGGTCCTCGTTCAAAGAAATTGCCATAAATCTATTTTAAATGGTCTAAGCTTAGCGAAAGCAAATCCCATTTTCCTAGAGCCTGAATATAACCAGGAGTGGAAGGTTCCATCTGGAATCCCTCTAGAAACAGTCCGCGAAGCAATCCAATTATATCCTGATGCCAAGGCACTCATTTTGACCTATCCGAACTACTATGGAATGGGATTTGAGTTACAAGAAATAATAAATGAAGCACATCGACACCAAATTTCTGTCTTGGTTGATGAAGCACACGGGCCGCATTTTATTCTTGAAAATCCCTTCCCGCTTTCAGCATTACAAATGGGAGCGGATCTTGTGGTTCAATCAGCTCATAAGACACTTCCAGCCATGACTATGGGCTCCTATTTACATATTAATAGTGATTTAATCAATCACAAGAAGATAGAGGAATATCTAGCGATATTTCAATCGAGTAGTCCATCCTATCCGATTATGGCATCCTTGGATTTGGCAAGAAGTTACTTAGGGACCTATAACCATCAAGATTTAACTCATCTATTAACTGAAATCCAATGTTTTAAGAGTGAGCTTGCAAAAGTTAATGGAATTAAATTACTAGACTATCCGAACAACAACGGGGATCCTCTAAAAATAACGATTCAAACCCAGTCACGATTAAATGGATTTGAACTTCAGCAGAGATTGGAAGAGGAAGGAATCTATACCGAATTAGCTGATCCCCATAATGTTCTTTTTATCCTGCCTTTACTTAAAGAAGGACAAGGCTTTCCGTTAGAGGAAGCCATCCTTAAAATAAAAAGGGCACTAGTGGATCTACCAGAAAGTAACTCTCAAGAGGTATTTAAGTTGAATAATGAGAAGCTCTCAACTTTAGCCATCCCATTTAAAGATATGAATAAGTTTGAAATAAGTGAAGTGACTATTTCGGAAGCAAGTGGAGAGGTATGTGCTGAATCAATTATTCCTTATCCGCCAGGGATTCCACTGCTGCTAAAGGGTGAAAGTATATCTAACGATAAACTCAGCCAGCTTTGTCAGCTGTTCGATAGTGGGGCAAGGTTCCAAGGAGGTTCCTCGTTAAAAGATGGACTGATCAAGATTTTTAAGACAACATAAGAGTTTATTCAGATTTGGAGGTTGAACGATGAATAACGGTATATTTATTACATTCGAGGGCCCGGATGGGGCGGGAAAGACCACGATAATTAAGATGGTGGCTGAGCAGTTAGGAGAAGCTCTGTTAACAAGGGAACCAGGTGGAATTGATATTGCTGAGCAGATACGGGCAGTAATATTAGACAAAGAAAATACAGCCATGGACCCAAGGACAGAAGCTTTACTCTATGCTGCAGCAAGAAGGCAGCATTTAATTGAAAAGGTAAAGCCTGCATTAGCTGAGGGGAAAATTGTCCTATGTGATCGGTTTGTTGATAGTTCTCTAGCTTATCAGGGCTATGCGCGTGGATTAGGAATTGATGAGGTTTTTACGATTAACCAATTTGCTATTGAAGATTTAATGCCGGAGTTAACTATCTACTTTGATATTGAATCAGAAAAAGGGCTAAAGAGAATCAACAAAAATAAAGGTAGAGAAATTAATCGCTTAGATTTAGAAGACTTGGAGTTCCATCAAAAAGTAAGAGAAGGATACCATCTGTTAATCAATCGTTTTCCTGATCGATTCAGAAGGATAGATGCATCCAAGCCAGTGGAAGATGTTTTTAATGAAGCATTAACGATTATCGAAGAAACATTAGCAAAAAGGAAGCCTTCCATGTAAGGCTTTTTTTAATAGAAAAGAAAATAGTCCCTGTCATTACGTATGTATGTAGAACGGTTACCTGTTATAATATAGGAAACAAACTAGTTTTAAGAAAAATGGAGAGGGTGGTTCGGATGAAACTGATTATGGCTGTTGTACAAGATCAAGATAGTAATCGTTTATCAAAAGCACTAGTAGATAATAATTTTAGGGCAACCAAATTAGCCAGTACAGGTGGATTTCTAAAATCAGGTAACACGACCTTTATGATTGGTACAGAGGATATCCGTGTGGACCGGGCCCTCCAAATTATTAAGGATAATTGCAGGTCGAGGGAGCAATTAGTTGCTCCAGTTTCACCGATGGGCGGTAATGCTGATTCGTACGTTCCATATCCGGTTGAAGTAGAGGTTGGCGGAGCGACCGTATTCGTCCTTCCAATCGAACAATACATGCATTTTTAAAAAAAATAGATCCGTTATTATAATAAAGTTAGTGAGTGATGAACTTGGGAAAGTCATGGGAGCAACTAGAAGAGCTTCAGCCAACTGTATTAAAGATGCTAAAGAACAGTTTAATGAAAAATCGTGTGGCCCATGCCTATCTTCTTGAGGGTATCAGAGGAACTGGTAAGAGAGAAATTGCGTTATTATTGACGAAGGCTCTATTTTGCGAGTCAATTATCAATCAATATAAACCATGTGAGGAATGCAACAATTGCCGGCGAATCAATCATGGCAACCACCCGGATGTGCATATTGTCGAGCCAGAGGGATTATCGATTAAGGTTGACCAAATAAGGAACCTTCAGGTAGAGTTTTCAAAAAAGGGCTTAGAGTCTTTGAAAAAAGTATATTTGTTGATCCATGCTGATAAAATGAGTGGCAGTGCCTCTAATAGTTTATTGAAATTTTTAGAGGAGCCGAATCCCGGAACAGTGGCCTTCCTATTAACCGAACAGCCGCAGAAGATTTTACCAACCATTCTTTCTAGGTGCCAAATACTAACATTCCACCCATTATCACCCCAGGTAATGATTAAACAGCTGGTGGAAAACGGCGTGGAACCGCAGAAAGCCCCATTACTTGCTCAGTTAACCAATAGTTTGGATGAAGCTCTAAAATTAAATGTCGATGAATGGTTTGCACAAGCCCAAAAAATAGTGGTAAAATTATATGAGGTGTTGAAAAAAAATCAACTAGAGGCAATGGTAACGCTTCAAGCTGAATGGTTCTCACACTTTAAAGAGAAAGAACAAATTCATCGTGGTTTAGACCTTTTACTTCTTATTTTTAAGGATTTACTATATATACAATTAGATAGGCAGGAGCAGATTGTTTTTCAAGGGGAACTTGAACGGCTTCATCAATTTGCACTGCAAACATCTGGACGGCGCATATCGGATCAAATGTCAGCTATCCTTGATGCAAAAAGGAAGCTGGAGAGGAATATGAATCCTCAGCTGATGATGGAACAGCTTGTGTTAAAATTGCAGGAGGGATCTTCATTTGTATGATGTTGTAGGAGTACGCTTTAAAAAAGCGGGGAAAATCTATTATTTTGATCCAGGGGACCTCTCCATTGAAAAGGATGACTTTGTGATTGTCGAAACTGTTCGTGGAGTTGAATATGGAAAGGCAGTTATCGCTCGTAAACAGGTTGAGGAGCATGATGTGGTCCTTCCACTTAAAAAAGTGGTTAGAATTGCTGATCCAAAGGATAAAATGATTGTTGAGGAAAATAAGCAAGCCGCTAAGGAAGCTTATGAAGTTTGTAATGAAAAAGTAAATGAACATCAGCTGGATATGAAATTAGTCGATGTTGAATATACATTTGATCGAAACAAAGTAATCTTTTATTTTACAGCTGATGGAAGAGTTGATTTCCGTGAGCTTGTGAAGGATTTAGCTGCAATTTTCCGTACGAGAATTGAATTGCGCCAGATTGGTGTTCGTGATGAAGCCAAAATGCTTGGCGGTATCGGTCCGTGTGGAAGAATGTTATGCTGTTCCACTTTCTTAGGAGATTTCGATCCGGTTTCGATCAAAATGGCAAAGGACCAAAACTTATCATTAAATCCTACAAAAATATCTGGCTTGTGTGGCCGGTTGATGTGCTGTTTAAAATATGAAAATGATGAATATGAATCTGCTAAAGCATTGCTGCCGGATTTAGGAGAAATCATTGAAACACCACAGGGAAAAGGAAAAGTAGTAGGATTAAATATATTAGAGCGGGTACTGCAGGTTGAACTTAAGGAACAGGAACGAGTTCTGGAGTATACCTTGGAGGAAATCAATAAAGAAGGTGCCTTTTCTATACAATCCACAGATTAATGAGGTGGAAGACGTGGATAAAAAAGAAATATTTGAATCAGTAAGTAATATGGAAACACAAATTGGCCATCTTTACCAACAGCTAGGAGAATTAAAGCAGCATTTAGCCGAAATACTAGAAGAGAATCATTATTTAAAGTTGGAAAATGAACATTTGAGACGCCGTTTAGATGTAACTACTGAAGAAGAAAAAAAGACAACTGAGAATAAAAAAGGGTCCTCAGCGCCCGAGACGCCTGGTGTAAAACCATTTGATATTGGTGAAGGATATGATAACCTTGCTCGTTTATATCAAGAAGGTTTTCATATTTGTAACCTTCATTTTGGAAGTTTGCGCAAGGAAGGCGATTGTTTATTCTGTCTTTCCTTTCTTAATAAGAAATAGTCTAAGCCTTCCTTCAAAAAGGGAGGCTATTTTTATAAGATAGAAAGTATAAGTTTTTTGAACTTAGTTTACT
>NZ_JBALOA010000030.1:0-10883 GCF_036962125.1 Neobacillus drentensis | reverse complement strand
AGTCAACATCGAATCGCTAGCGCTCTTCGTGTTTCCTTTATCTCAGTTGGAGCGCTCCAGGCCATACGCCGCTGACCAGGGCGCTTACGCTTACCTTAATAGAAGGGGTTTAATAATGGTTAATTTAAAGGATGATGAACGGTTAGATTATTTGTTAGCAGAAAACTTAAGAATTATCCAAAGCCCATCCGTTTTTGCCTTTTCGCTTGATGCCGTCTTACTAGCAAGGTTTGTTTATGTACCGATTAAAAAAGGAAATTTGATTGACCTTTGCAGTGGGAATGGGGTAATTCCCTTATTTTTAAGTGCCCGGACGAAAGGACAGATTATCGGTGTTGAAATACAGGAACGGCTCTATGATATGGCGGTCCGAAGCATTGAATATAATGGGCTGACTCCCCGCCTCCAAATGATCCATGGTGATATCAAGGAAATGCCCAAGCAGCTAGGCTATGGAAAATTTGATATTGTCACTTGTAATCCTCCCTATTTTCTTACACCTTCAAAGGAAGAAATCAATCCTAATGAACATCTGGCGATTGCCCGTCATGAAATTCTTTGTACCTTAGAGGATGCAGTCAAGACATCAAGCCAATTGGTCAAACAGGGTGGAAAGGTAGCCTTTGTTCATCGGCCAGGACGATTGCTCGATATCATTACATTGATGAGAGAATATCGACTTGAACCAAAACGAATTCAATTCGTCTATCCGAAAAAGGGGAAAGAGGCGAATACACTTTTAATTGAAGCTGCTAAGGATGGTAGTCCAGATTTAAAAATTCTCCCGCCCCTTTTTGTCTATAATGAAGATAATGAATACACAGCAGAAGTGAAAGAGATTTTATATGGAGAATAAGCAGCACATCTTTTATGTGCTTACATGTAAAGATGGCAGTTTGTATGGAGGATATACGAATAACCTTGAGCGGCGAATTAAGATGCATAATGAAGGAAAAGGGGCAAAATATACACGGGGCCGTGGACCAGTAGAACTTACATACTACCAATGTTATGAAGATAAAGGCGAGGCGCTTCGGGCAGAATATAATTTTAAGCGGCTAACAAGAAAGAAAAAAGTTGAGTTTTTAAAGGGTGATAGTGATGATGTGGCAGCAAAAAAGCTTTGAGAATGAGGCGTCGAAAGGAATTCTATATCTGATTCCTACCCCAATTGGAAATTTAGAAGATATGAGTTTCCGAGCGGTTCGATTATTAAAAGAGGCAGACCTAATTGCAGCAGAAGATACAAGAAATACAAAGAAGCTGTGTAATTATTTCGAGATTAGCACACCAGTGGTTAGTTATCACGAACACAATAAAGAGGCAAGTGGCGAGAAATTAATTGAAAAGGTAAAGGAGGGGCTAAAGATTGCTTTAGTAAGTGATGCGGGGATGCCAGCGATTTCTGACCCAGGTTATGAGTTAGTGTTAGCTGCAACTCAGGAAAAGGTAACAGTGGTTCCCTTACCAGGTGCTAATGCGGCTCTGACATCATTAATTGCCTCCGGATTACCATGCCAGCCTTTTTACTTTTTTGGATTTCTGAATCGAAACAAGAAGGAGAAACGAACGGAATTAGAAGGACTGAAGTGGCAGCAGGCAACATTAATTTTTTATGAATCTCCCCATCGTTTAAAAGAGACCTTAGCGATTATGTTAGATGTTCTGGGTAATCGAAAAATGGCTATATGCAGAGAGTTGACGAAGAAGTATGAGGAATTTATTCGAGGGACGATTGAAGAAGTGATTGTCTGGACCAATCAGGATGAAATTCGCGGTGAGTTTTGTTTAATTGTTGAGGGGACAGACCAACAGCAGGAGGAAGAACCAAGTTGGTGGGAAAGTCTATCACTTGAGGAGCATGTAAATCACTATATCAATGAGAGTAATATTTCTTCAAAGGAAGCAATTAAGCAAACAGCGAAAGATCGAGACATGAATAAAAGGGACGTGTATCAAGCCTATCATGTCGAATAAGTAAGTCATGATGGAAATAAAAAAAGCTCCAGCATAAGTGCTGGAGCCATTTTATTATTTAACTAATTCAAAGTTGTTTTGGATTTCTTGTAATAATTGTTCTGCACCTTCACGGCTTAGGATCAATTTTCCACCAGCAAGAGATAAATTATCATCAGATACTTCCCCAGTAACCTGGCAAGTCATATTTGGCTTGTATTTCTTTAAGATGATACGCTCATCATCAACATAAATTTCAAGTGCATCTTTTTCAGCAATACCAAGAGTACGTCTTAATTCAATTGGAATAACCACACGGCCTAACTCATCAACTTTACGAACAATACCTGTAGATTTCATTTTATGATCTCCTCTCACATTTTCACATATTTTTTCTCTATCTATTTATTCGTCATTATTCGACAAAATTTTCATACCTTAATAATACAAGAAATTCCCATATCCGTCAATTATTTTATTTTGAAAAATAATATTAAAATTGTTCACTAGAAAAAAACGTTGATTTAGCCCTAATGTATCTAAAAATTACCTATTTTTAACCATTAATAATATTATTGTCATGTGAATAACAAAAAAGTCTAGATCGATATTATTCGACAAATTTCTGCATATTTTGTTACTATTGAACCATAAATACTTCGAAGGTCTTGTAATTTTTATGGGGGGAGCAGGAAGTTATTTATAAATAATGGAAGTATTGAATGCTCGTGTTCTTGCACAAAAGTTGATTTTTAGGTATATTTTGATGATAGAAGAGGGAAAAAGAGGCAATAATGGTTTAATAGGGTTGTGCGCTCGCCAACTATTGGAGGGATACAAATGGAGAATAAATTAAAGACTTTTTACCTGACTACACCGATTTACTATCCAAGTGGAAATTTACATATTGGGCATGCCTATACAACGGTTGCAGGTGATGCTATGGCTCGTTATAAGCGGATGCGCGGCTATGATGTTATGTACCTAACTGGAACGGATGAGCATGGACAAAAGATTCAACGCAAGGCAGAGGAGGCGGGGATTACTCCGCAGCAATATGTGGATGAAATTGTTGATGGTATTAAAGGACTTTGGAATAAGTTGGATATTTCCTATGATGATTTTATCCGGACAACAGATGAAAGACATAAACAAGTAGTTGAAAAAATCTTTGCTAGACTCCTTGAGCAAGGCGACATTTATCTTGATCAATATGAAGGCTGGTATTGTACTCCGTGTGAATCCTTTTTTACTGACCGGCAGCTAGTGGAAGGAAATTGTCCTGATTGTGGCCGTCCAGTTGAAAAAGTGAAAGAAGAATCCTACTTTTTTAGAATGAGTAAATATGTCGATCGCCTACTGCAGTACTATGAGGAAAATCCTGACTTCATTCAACCTGAATCTCGTAAAAACGAGATGATTAATAACTTTATCAAGCCAGGCTTGGAGGATCTTGCTGTTTCCAGAACCACGTTTGATTGGGGGATCAAGGTGCCAGGCAATCCAAAACATGTTATTTATGTTTGGATTGATGCTTTATCTAACTATATTACAGCACTGGGCTATGGAACAGAGAATGATGCCAAATATTTAAACTATTGGCCAGCTGATGTACATCTTGTCGGCAAGGAAATTGTCCGTTTCCATACCATCTATTGGCCAATTATGCTTATGGCCTTAGACCTCCCACTGCCCAAGAAGGTATTTGCCCATGGCTGGCTGTTAATGAAGGACGGGAAAATGTCCAAATCAAAAGGGAATGTTGTTGACCCTGTTACCTTAATTGACCGCTATGGTCTTGATGCGCTTCGCTATTATCTATTAAGAGAAGTTCCATTTGGAGCGGATGGCGTCTTTACACCGGAAGGATTTGTTGAACGTATTAACTTTGATTTAGCTAATGATTTAGGTAATTTACTAAACCGTACGGTGGCCATGATCGAAAAATATTTTAACGGTGTAATTCCGGATTATGCTGGTTCCGTTACCGAGTTTGACGCATCACTGCTGCAAGCAAATCAAGAGACAGTTAGTAAGTACGAAGAAGCGATGGAGAAGATGGAGTTCTCTGTTGCATTAACCGCAATTTGGCAGTTAGTCAGCCGTACCAATAAATATATCGATGAAACAAAGCCATGGGCTTTAGCCAAGGACGAGGCAAATCGTAAGGAATTAGCTAGTGTAATGGTCCACTTGGGGGAATCCTTACGAAGAATTGCTATTTTATTGCAACCGTTCTTAACACGGACGCCGAATGCAATTTTTACTCAGCTGGGTATTCAAGATGATTCATTAAAAGCATGGGAAAGCCTTGCTGATTTTGGTCTGCTTCCAAATGGAACAAAGGTGGAGAAGGCTGCACCTATCTTCCCAAGGCTAGATATTGCCGAAGAAGTAGATTTCATTAAGACGAAAATGCAAGGTTCTGCTCCGGTTGTGGAAGAAAAGCCAGAAGAGAAACCACAGGAAATTGAAGAAATTTCCATTGATGATTTCATGAAAATTGATTTGCGTGTCGCTGAAGTGATTCAAGCGGAGCCGATTAAAAAAGCAGATAAACTGCTAAAGCTTCAACTTGACTTAGGCTATGAAAAGCGTCAGGTTGTTTCAGGAATTGCTCAATATTATAAGCCTGAGGAATTAGTTGGTCGCAAGGTAATTTGTATAACAAATCTGAAGCCTGTTAAATTACGTGGTGAATTATCCCAAGGCATGATCTTAGCTGGATCAAAGGATGGTCAGCTTTCCTTAGCAACAGTTGACCAAACCTTAGCCAATGGAGCAAAAGTAAAATAATAAAAAATACTAGTAGAGGCGCCTGATAAAGGGCGCTTTTACTTTAGGGGATATCTAGCTCCAGCACCCAACGGCTAGTGGACTTCGCCCTTTTCCCTACGATAAGTCAAAGTGCTCCAGTCCATACGCCGCTAAACGGGTGCTTTCGCTTTTAATTGTTCCACGTGAAACATTTATCGGGACAATCCCCTTTTTTATTCGATTTTTTGACATTGAAAGACCTTAAGTGCAGAATTTAGAGAAAATAGTGAAAAGAGGTTCTTGATTAGTATGCTTTTCGACACACATGCACATTTGAATGATAACCAGTATAACGATGATTTAGAAGAAGTGATTAAAAGGGCAGAAGATGAGGGAGTCACCACAATGGTGGTTGTCGGATTTGATCGTCCAACGATTCAGCGCGCGATGGAATTAGCCGAAATCTATGACTTTATCTATGCCTGTATAGGCTGGCATCCCGTTGATGCGATTGATATGACGGAAGAGGATTTACGATGGATCGAAGAACTAACTGCCCATCCAAAGGTAGTTGCAATTGGTGAAATGGGTTTGGATTATCATTGGGATAAATCCCCAAAGGATATTCAGAAAGAGATCTTTCGGAAACAAATCAGGCTAGCTAAAAAGGTCAAACTGCCAATTGTTATTCATAATCGTGAAGCTACCGCCGATATAGTGGAAATATTAAAGGAAGAAGGTGCAGAAGAAGTAGGAGGAATTATGCATTGTTTTAGCGGCAGTCCCGAAGTAGCAAAGGAATGTGTAAAAATGAATTTCTATATTTCGCTTGGAGGCCCAGTGACTTTTAAAAATGCCAAAAAGCCGAAAGAGGTGGCGGCTGAAGTGCCATTAGATAAGCTATTAATCGAGACAGATTGTCCCTATTTGGCTCCCCATCCCTATCGTGGAAAAAGAAATGAGCCTAGTTATGTAAAATTAGTAGCTGAACAAATTGCCGAAATAAAAGGATTGACATTTGAGGAAGTGGCGGAAGCAACGACACGAAATGCTAAAAAATTATTCGCCATAAAATGATAGGGGAATTTGTCGAAGTCAGTGGAAGCTTGTCTTAAATTTTTATGATAACAAAAAGTTCTACATGTCTCCTTTTCTACATAGGATAACCGTGTCGAGAAGTTTCTCTTTGCAAATATTCTAACTTTGTGCATAATTAGAAATACCTTCGCAGAGTATGCAAGGAATGACAGCCGACAGCATGGTTTATTAATCTCTCTAAGAAAAGGAGGCGTTTTTCATCGTATTCAAAAACGTGAAAAACCCGTTCCCGAAGTCTTTGAGCCGGAAGACATTGACCATTGCTTTTGCTAGTTTCGTAGTTTTGTTGACATCTCTTGGAATTCTTTATTATGAAGGGTCAAAGAAAGTTGTTGCCATCACTCTGAACAATCAGCAAAAGGTCGTAAAAACACATGCGGATACCGTCAAGGAGTTACTTGATGAATTAGACGTATCCACTCGCTCACAAGACTATTTGCAACCGAAAGCGAATACAAAGGTGAAGGACCACCTCATGGTCGTTTGGAAGCAAGCTAAACGGGTTCACATTGTCAAGGACAACGAGAAAAAAACGATCTGGACGACAGCAGACTCTGTAGCTGGACTCCTAAAAGAGCAGAACATTGTTTTAAGCAAACATGATTCAATCTCACCTAGACCGCAAGCGGCAATACAAGATAAGATGAACATTGGCATAAAGAAGGCGTTTCATCTTACATATGTTGACGGCGGTAAAAAGCAACAAATTTGGGCCACTTCGGCTACGGTCGCTGACTTTTTATCACAACAGGGCATTGAGCTAAATGAATTAGACCGAGTTGAACCGTCATTAACAGAAACCATCGCAAAGAATGGTGTTGTTAACGTCATTCGAGTAGAAAAAGTCACCGATGTAGTGGAAGAACCAGTACAATTTGCTGTGGTAACCAAGAAGGATGATCGTTTAGAAAAGGGCAAAGAAAAAATTCTATCCAAAGGTAAAAAAGGTCTGGTTTCTAAACAATATGAGGTTCTCCTTGAAAATGGCAAAGAAGTATCAAGAAAATTGCTCAGTGAGCAGAAGATTGCAGAAAAACAAGATAAAGTTGTGGCTGTCGGAACGAAGGATTTATCGTTACAAGTTTCCCGTGGTGCAAATGAGCAGGGAAAAGAGTTTTATGTTACTGCAACAGCGTATACAGCGTATTGCAATGGTTGTTCAGGAAGAACTGCAACGGGACTTAATCTCCGTGCTAACCCGAACATGAAGGTAATCGCAGTTGACCCAAGAGTTATTCCACTAGGATCAAAGGTATATGTTGAAGGTTATGGGTATGCAGTAGCAGCTGACACTGGAGGGGCAATTAAAGGGTATATCATTGATTTATTTATGCCATCCAATAAGGACTGCTACCGCTGGGGACGTAAAAAAGTTAAGATAAAGATTTTAGAATAGTTGTCATGATGCAGGGGGTCCTATCCCCTGCATTTTGCTTTTTTCCAAAATTTCTTTATACTAACAACGAATACATACTGATAAAAACAGTATACCCTGATTATTGAACAGGTAAACTTTTCTTTCTAATTATATGAATTTGTTTGATAATATAGACGATGGACATTACAAAAATGTTTCAAGTTTTTATCAAATATTAATATTTTTATTACAGTGTACGGAGGCCAACATTAATAAATGAAAATTAAAGAAATTATTGTTGTTGAAGGCAAGGATGATACAACAGCGATTAAACGAGCAGTAGATGCTGATACCATTGAAACAAATGGATCTGCAGTCAATGAGGTAACCATTGATAAGGTAAAGCGTGCGCAGCAAACAAGAGGTGTAATCATTTTTACTGACCCTGATTTTCCAGGTGAAAAAATCAGAAAAACAATTGCCGAAGCGGTTCCTGGTTGCAAACATGCATTTTTAACCAAGGAAGCGGCAAAGGGAAAAGTCGGCGAAAGCCTAGGTGTCGAGCACGCCAGTTCAGAGGCCATCCAAGAAGCACTAAAGGATGCCCAGGTAATGAGTGAGAGGTATACGGAAGTAATAACCCAAGAGGATTTACTTACCGCAGGACTTATCGGCGGCGAGGGAGCAAAAGAGAGAAGAATGATATTGGGTGAATTTTTAAAAATTGGATATACAAATGGAAAACAGCTTCATAAGCGCTTAATGATGTTCCAAATCAGTAAACAAGAATTTTCAGAAGCACTAAAGGTTGTTCGTCAGGAGGAAATACATGAATAAAGATATTGCTACCCCGGTAAGGACGAAAGACATTTTAAAAAAATACGGTTTTTCATTTAAGAAAAGCCTAGGGCAAAACTTTCTCATTGATACAAACATCTTAAAAAAAATTGTCAGCTTTGCGGACCTAACAGAAGAATCTGGTGCGATTGAAATCGGACCAGGAATTGGTGCGCTTACTGAACAGCTGGCCAGATCTAGTAAAAAAGTAGTTGCCTTTGAGATCGACCAACGTTTGCTGCCAATCTTAGAGGATACATTATCCCCTTATCCCCATGTTAAAGTCATTCATAACGATGTACTCGAGGCAGATGTTGCGGAAGTAATGACAGAGGAATTCAAGGATATCAACGATATTATGGTTGTGGCTAATTTGCCTTATTATGTGACAACACCAATTATTATGAAACTTCTTGAAGAACATTTGCCGATCCGTGGGATTGTTTGTATGCTGCAAAAAGAGGTGGCAGATCGTATTTCTGCACGGCCTGGGACAAAGGACTATGGCTCGCTTTCTATTGCTGTACAGTATTATACAGAGGCAGAGACCGTCATGATTGTGCCAAAGACCGTGTTTGTGCCACAGCCAAATGTTGATTCAGCCGTGATTCGACTGACAAGGAGAGAACAACCAGCGGTTACGGTAACCGATGAAGCATTCTTTTTTCAAGTGACAAGAGCAAGCTTCGCCCAGCGAAGAAAAACTTTGCTAAATAATCTAACCAGCCAACTGCCAGACGGGAAACAAAAGAAAGAGGAAATTCTGCAAGCCTTAAGTGCAAGTGGAATTGACCCTAGTCGAAGAGGAGAAACCCTTTCCTTAGAGGAATTTGGCCGATTAAGCGAACAATTATATCCGTTTTTCCAATAGACCCTAGCAAAGGGTCTATTTTTTTCACTATGTGAATTTTGACACTCTGTTGATTGGCGCGGAAGGCACGAAGACTCCCCGCAACGCCAATCAACAGACCTATTCCAACAGACCAATTCACAAAAGGGGATGTAGTTGCATAGCCTAAGATAGAAACCTTATTTAAGGGCCTATTTGCTGGTCTTATTGGAGTGAAGACAGTGGATATAAAATTAAATGATATTGTCGGAAGGCAGTCGTATAACTGTGATATACTCTTTCGTATCATTGATGTACGAAAAATAAACGACCAGAAGTTTGCAATCCTTTATGGAGAGGATTTTCGTCTCGTAGCAGATGCCCCGTATGAGGACCTGGTTGTTATTGACCATAATCAAAGAGTAAAACTCACCAAAGAGTACAGAACACTTGAGGAGCAGTCCTTCAAGTTGTTTACACAAGATGTAGAACTAATCAAGCACCGTCAGGAATATGAAGCGACTGGTGGATATGTTAAACCGAGTAATTATTTCCAAATGCCAGGCAAGGTCCTCCATCTTGATGGTGATTCATCCTATTTGAAGAAATGTATGACGTTATATGAAAAAGTAGGCATCCCAGTTTTAGGAATACATTGTAATGAAAAGGAAATGCCTAATCAAATTGGTGAATTGATTGATTCGTATCGCCCGGATATTCTCGTAATCACCGGTCATGATGCCTATTCAAAAGCAAAGGGAAAGATGACTGATATTAATGCTTATCGCCATTCTAAGCATTTTGTTCAAACGGTTAGGGAAGCAAGAAAAAAGATTCCACACTTGGATCAGTTGGTTATTTTTGCGGGAGCTTGTCAATCGCATTTTGAATCATTAATCCATGCAGGGGCAAACTTCGCCAGTTCTCCGTCTCGAATTAATATCCATGCCCTTGACCCTGTCTATATTGTTGCTAAAATCAGCTTTACCCCATTTATGGAAAGGATTAATGTTTGGGATGTGTTACGTAACACATTAACAGGTGAGAAGGGTCTCGGAGGTATTGAAACAAAGGGAGTGTTACGAACTGGAATGCCTTATCGGCCAATCCAAGAGGAAGAGGAAGATGAATAAGCCTATCAATTCGAGAAGGCTTATTTTTTTATTTTTGGCCGATACATATTATTACCCAAATAAGGCAAGC
Organism: Neobacillus drentensis; assembly: GCF_036962125.1. Taxonomy (GTDB): domain Bacteria; phylum Bacillota; class Bacilli; order Bacillales; family Cytobacillaceae; genus Neobacillus; species Neobacillus drentensis_B. Next base: position 846 of record NZ_JBALOA010000030.1, on the reverse strand, counting down.
TAAAAATGTTGAATTTTAGAAGAAAAAGTAGAATAAAAAATATTGACAATCTTTTTGTTTGACTGATATAATTTATGTTTTTGTTTGACATGACTATGTCAGTGTGTTATACTTTACACAGTGAGGTGGACCGAATGCCAAAAACCTTAGCCGATATTAAGAAGGCTCTTGACACAAATTTAGGGAAAAGATTAATGCTTAAAGCCAACGGAGGACGTCGAAAAACGATTGAACGTTCCGGTGTTTTAGCAGAAACTTATCCATCTGTTTTTGTTATTGAATTAGATCAGGATGAAAACTCATTCGAACGTGTTTCTTACAGCTATGCTGATGTGTTAACAGAAACTGTTCAAATTACTTTCTATGAAGATGCATCAGGACACTTAGCCTTAAATTAGTATATAAGCAATCTGCAGCAGTAAACTTAAGTTTACTGCTTTTTGCTGTTTAAAAAGCGTTTATCCAACATGAAAAGCCCAATCTTATCCCATACTAAGAATGCTGCGGTATGAAGGGGGTTGTTTAGATGGGCAGAAGAAGAGGGATTATGTCCAGCCACTTTAAAGAAGAACTGGCTAGAGAGCTTGGATTTTATGATGTCGTTCAAAAAGAAGGATGGGGCGGCATCCGGGCAAAAGATGCAGGGAATATGGTCAAGCGTGCTGTTGAACTTGCACAGGAACAGTTAGTGAGCAGGGGTCCAAGAAATTAAGGTCTATCCAAATCAATTACTTACTGCAGCAAGTCCAGAGGAAAATCTCCTCTGGATTCTTTAAGTGATAAGAAGGTATAGGTTTTTTAACCTAATTTACTGTCTTGCTCCAGCTCCCTAGCGGCTAGTGTCCT
>NZ_JBALOA010000003.1:254276-281273 GCF_036962125.1 Neobacillus drentensis | reverse complement strand
AGAAAAAAGCCACCAAAATGAGGCAGGTGGAACTTCCTTTCTTACACCAGTTACTTTAATAAGAAATTTTACACATTCAAAATGTACCCTTGAAAGTAAAAAGGACTAACCTAAATGATTAGTCCTCGTAAAAGGAGAAATTAATTGTTGTCTAGTTTTTCTTGAAAATAACTCCAAGCTGCAATCGCCCAAGCCGAAATTACTTCACCAACAAAAGATACGATACCTACAACAAAATCCATAATTATCAACCCCTTCAAAATAATTATCGCATATCTTATTTATTATTTCCATAAGTTCCCACTTATTGTTTTAGTCGTTAATTTGCAAATAAACTATTTTTACCAATAACGACGATGATAGGGTGCTTATTCAAGTAACCTTCTTCGTTAGCTCAATAAGAAAACGGGATCGCCGCAGCCATCCCGTCTTTAACATAAGTACCCGTTAGCTTAATACGAATTTCTTTGCCCATAATCCGCCTTATGATTCAGTGACCTTACTTTTTCGCTGAACAAATCCTATCTCCTTAGCTAGTTGTTCTAGGGCTTGTGGTGACATATATCGGTATAATTCCTGTGAAAAAAGGTAAAGATCCTCAGAGATGAAAAGATTCATAAAAAAAACACCATCCTTTCGTATAGTTCTACAAAAAGAAAAGAGTTTTTCTTGTTTAGGGGATATGATTTTTCCTCATCTGCTGGCTTAAGCTAAAATGTGACCGCCTTCTACATGAAGAACGGTTCCAGTCACGAAACTATTTTGTAGCAAGTATAGTACGCTTTGTGCAACATCTTTAGCTCTTCCTATTCGTTTCACAGGAAGTTTGTTTTCAACAGTAGCATAGAAATTATTACGAGCTTCTTCTGGCATTTTACTACGGGAAGGTGTATCAATTATACCGGGTGAAACGATGTTCACTCGGATCGGAGCAAGTTCTAATGCCAAGGTCTGGCCTAGATTCGAAACAGCTGAATTGACTGCACCTAGAATTGCTGAACCAACCATAGACTTGTAGGCTACAACCCCAGAGAATAAAGTGATTGAGCCGTTTGGTAAAATTTTCGGAGCACCGTATTTCGCTGCATAATATTGTCCCCAAAATTTGCTTTCAAACAGTTGTCGTGCTTGGGCTGTATCCGTTTTGAGGAATGACCCGCTGGATGTTTCTGCCGCACTCACCACAAGATGATCGAACTGGCCGACTTTTTCAAAGAAAGACTGAACTTGCTGCTCTTGTGTTGTATCTAGCGTAAAAGCCGTAGCCCTATCCCCTAGCTGCTCTTTTGCATTCCGTAATTTATCTTCGGAACGGCTGGCAATGATTACTTCTGCCCCTTGGGCTATAACCTGTTTAGCTGATTCCAAACCAATCCCAGAGCTTCCACCGATAATTACAACTTTTTTATCTTTTAACATGTTTTTACCTCCACATAATTTTACTTAATAGATTAAAAATTCAATACCTCTTTCAGATGTATATCAAGTTCGGATACAAACTTTTCAACCTTCGGATTTTTGATTACATCATAGCAGGTGAAACTCTTTAAAGGTTTCATTCCGAGGAATTTCTGTATACGATGTAAATGACTTAATGCATCTTCCAGGCTGCTCCCTTCAAAAAAATGACTTGGATCGTTAAATGCCTTTTCAGGAGCATTCCAGGTAGTCGAAAACATATATTTCTTTTCAGTCAATAAACCTCCTTTTCCATACTGATCAGCACCCTTAAAAAATAAACCATAAGCATATACTTCATCCATATACGTCTTCAATAAGCCCGGAACACTGAACCAATAGATTGGTGTTTGGTAAATGACAATATCAGCCCATAAAAATTTTTGTTGTTCTTCTTCGATTTTATATCCGTTTTGAATAATTGTTGTTTTTACATTGTTTTTTTCACTTAAAAAATTGACCATCTTGTTCATCAATGTTTGGTTCAAATTCCCCTCTGCTGAACTATATTTCTGATGACCGTTAATAATAAGTATATTTTTCATCTTTTTACTAGCTCCTTTAATTCTGTAGTCTCTTTAAAAACCCTTAAGTGTTCAATTTTCAGATACTACTCCCAGCTGTTGCATTAATGTAAGATTATCCTCTAAGTGCCAATCCTCAACGACTTTTCCATTCCTGTATGCAAAATATCAATGGCAAAGAAATGAGCAGGCTTTCCTGTTGGAGTTTTTCCCATAAACTCTCCTTTGTATGTCCCGTTGAATGAGAGACGAGCTGTTACCTTCAGCTGATACCACTAAATCCTCAATAGTACACTGTAAATCAGGAACAGCTTAAAAGAGCAATGAGCGCTAACGGCAGTTTGTTTCGTTGATTTCTCGCACTAATTTTGATCACCTCTCAATATAGGGATGGAATAATAGGTTCATCGATATTATATATGTAGTAAATTCATTTATGGAAGTAGTGGTATTTTAATCATAAAGTTTCCGAAAGTATACTATTGTGATATGATAAGGTAAATTAGTCGAAAAATTTTAGGGAGGATGTTTCAGATGAGTGTTATTGAGCCGGTCGTGCTGACCAAAGGAGCACCAGGTGAGCCTTGCCCCATTGCTAAAACGCTTGACGTGATTGGGACTAAATGGACCTTTTTAATTATTCGTGATCTGCTGATTGAAGGAACGATGCGATTCAGCGACCTATTGAAATCAATGAATGGAATTAGCCCGAAAACACTTTCACTCCGTCTTAAGGAACTAGAAGATCATGGGATATTGAAAAGAAAGGTATTTCCAGAGGTTCCCCCTCGCGTGGAATATACGTTAACGGAAAAAGGAAAACAATTGGAAAGTATTTTCATTGAATTAAAGAGATTTGGATTAAATTTATAAAAGATTAAATATAGATCATTCTTTAAATTTGGGTGAGTTAATTATGATCCAAATCAGAAATGCTTTGATTTATGGAGGACAATCGAATCAGCTATGGATAGTTAATTCCAGCAGACGAATTTAATGACTCGGCTGGGTGTAGAAGTTCAAGCTGAAATCGGAGGGTATCCATTTAATCCTTGGGGGAATATGAGTAGGAAAAAAATAAACAGGCCACTTAGTGGTATTTTATTACCATCAAGTGACCTGTTTTAACATAATGTTGGGTGAATTCCCTAACCATCAAGCTGATATTTTGAAGTAATCCCAAAATGAAAATTTATATCTCCAGTAATTTAAGAGAATTCAGCTCATTTTTTACGTTTTGGGGAACAAGGAATTTCTTACCTTGATGGGCATGGGGTAATTCCAACATAAAGTAGTTATTTCCTTCTTCAACTAACCTGCATCGTTAGTTTAAGAACATTCCATTACAATATCTTCGTTTAATAAAGTAACACCTCTAAAAAACATTCACAGTTCCGTAATAATTCACCGTCTTGAAATTATTAGTAATACTGTAAAATTAACCCGACAATATAATCTTTGTGGAGATGATTATAATGATTGAGAAACAAAGGAAGTCTTTTGCTTGCTATTTGTTAATTTTTTTACACATTTTTCTTTCGATAGGTGCTCTTTTTGGTGGAGGTGTATTGATTGTTTCTCCTGACGGTTCAATTTTTTCAATGCCACTGAAAATGTTGCAAAATAGCCCCTTTAATAATTTTCTCATTCCTGGACTTATACTATTTTTTGGATTGGGTATTCTTCCACTGATTACAGCAATTTTTCTTATCTCTGAAAAGCCTTTAAAAATCGCAGATAAGCTGAGACTTTATAAAGAAACACATTGGTCTTGGAATAGTTCGTTGTATGTTGGTTTTATCTTAATTATTTGGATAACGGTCGAATTATATATGATTCAAGGAATAGCGTTTATTCACGTTTTCTACATCGTCCTAGGACTTATAATACAATCCATTACTCTTCTCCCATCAGTCAAAGAGTATTACTCAAACATTCAGTATTATTAATTCAAGTAAAGTAAGTAATTTTTAAAATATCTTCTAAGAAGCAGAGTCTTGAGACTCTGTATTTTATTTTTAATTGTTTCGCAATAGATTTCAAATACGCATTAAGCGCTTTTTCTTCTTCAACTAACCTGCTTCATTAGTTCAATAAGAAAAGCTGCCACAATGACAGCACGATCAAAAACTCTAGTACCCATAATGTTCTCAATTTTATCAATTTAGTTTTTATTATAGTCCTGACATTCCTATTAATACTACTATTACGATAAAACAAACTGGCAGACCAATTAAAATTGTCGTAGATGTTTTTTTCAAAAAACCACTTGGACTAAACCAACACGCTAAAACGGAAGCTAAACATCCTCATAGAATGAGTATTGCCCAGATGCGATATATTATCAAGCGAATTTCAAATCGTGCGGGCATCAATAAGGAAATTCATCCACATCAACTTAGACACAGCTATGCCACCCATTTATTGAATAATGGAGCGCCGCTCTATGTCATTCAGAGCTTACTCGGTCATGAAAAAAGTGAAACCACACGTATTTATGCCCAACTTAGCGGAAGTATAAGACAGGATCTTTACAGGAAATATTTTTAAATAGGCAAGGCGATGCTTCTTTAAGCCTCGCACCCGTTTGTTTAAGTGTAATCCTTCACAAACTTTATTTTTTTACTCCTATACTTTGAACACGGAAAAGGCGACTACTTAATTTCACAGTCGCCCCTATCAACTATTATTAGAAAGGACATTTACTTATCAATCATTGACAACAAAACTTTCTCCATTTCTTCTTTTGACAAATCTGTTGCGGCCAAGATGATTTTGTATCCTTTCTCTGGCACTGTAACCCTCAAGCCGCCAAGCCACTGTGATTGGTCTATGGAAACATAATCAAACTGAAAACCATTTAATGTATAGGAGACGCTTCTTTCAAATAAATCAGACTCAGGTTTTTCAAAATCCGAGATTTGAGTTTTTTTCAGTTGTAGGGTAGTAAACCAAGACTCCCCCTTTGCGTAACCAAATCTCACAACTGGTTCCTCACCTTTATTCGTTATGCCATAGCTTTCCTGACCCAGATTGTATTTTGCAGGGATATATGTTGGTTTTTCGGTTAAAGGGAAACTTGCCAATCGTTTTGAAAATACTGGCATAAATTTATTTTCGTAGGGAATCATTAACTCATTTATTTCGTTCGATCTTTTAGCTTCCTTTCCACTTGGTTCCCTTTTTTCTTTCTGAAGCAGGCTTTTTAATTCTACCTGTTCCTTCATAAGTGAGGTGTATTCGGCAAATTCATCTTCCGTTAAAACCTCTTCTGCAACAGCCAAAGCCTGATCAATCATATCGAACTTTTCAGGTCCGTCGTCAGGGTATGTTTCCATCAAGTTTTCCTTCGAACCGAAGAGCTGGCTAAGAAGTGATTCTGCCGCATCTGCAAGGTGTGAACTGCCGAACGTTAACCCTGTACCAATAATCATTACAACTGCGACTGAAGCAAGCATCCACTTCGTATTTCGTTTCTTCCGCTTTTCCATTTTTGCGTGCTTAACCCCTAAAACAACTCTACTGTTTAAGTCTTTTGGAATTTCGATCTTTTCCAGGACCTGTTTTATGTTATTCACAAATTTGTGCCCCCTTAAATTTTTTTCGGAGTTTTATTAAAGCACGATACAAAAGTGACTTGATGGTCCCTAAAGGCATATTTAGTAAGTCGGAAATTTCTTTTAAAGAATACTCCTGGTAGAACCTTAAAATGATAATACTCTTTTCATCCTCATTCAACTGATCGAGTAAGTCTTGCAGGGTGACAGAGAGAGATATATCCTCATCCTCAAAACCGATAAAGTCTTCGTATTGCGGTTTTAACTCAATCACTTTTTTATTTTTCCGAACAAGTTCAATTGCACAGTTGATTGCAATTTTGATTAACCAAGTCTTGAAATATTCAGGATTCTTCAACGTATCAATTTTTTTAAACGAACGGTATGCTGTCTCCTGAACTACATCCATTGCATCATTTTGATTTTTCACATAAGTGAAAGCCATTCGGTATATTTCATCCTGATATTGCTGAAAGAGCTTAAGAAACGCTTGGTCATCGCCCTTTTGAGCCCTTTTTATTAAACGGATAATGGTTTTTCCTCCTCTTTATGTATGCCTTATATCTATTAGATAAATGATCCTGTCATTTAGCTTCAATTTTTTAATATTTTTTCATAATAAAAAACCGTCTTATTAGAACGGTCATTCATAAATATTGTTTCTTTTTTATAAATTCCTTATTAAGCTAACCTGCTTCGTTAGTTCAACAAGAAAAAATGACCGCCGCAGCGATCATCTCCTTAACAAAGCATCCGTTAGATAAACAGGCACTATATTAACTCACCGTACATTTCATATCTACCTAAAAATTCCTGTATTTCTTTTTTCACACTTTGCATATCTCCATATCCATCAACAGCCATTTCATAGTCTGCGTCTAATCCATTTATTTTTGAAAATATTTCATCTTCAATATTTCGTTCCCAAGCTAATCTATACATCAAAGTGACCACTTGTAGAATTTCGATTTCTTTTTTCTCAAATGATTTGCACAGAAGACCTAATATAACTTTTGATGCAGTTTCTATGTAATTACCTCTGGTAATTTCACTTAAAAGGCTGATAACGTCATCTATTTTTTTATTACTCGATAACGAAACTTCGTAAAATTGATTAGGAATTTCAGAAGAGTCCAATTGTAAAATGGTTAAATCAACCCATTTAACTACTTTAGGAAGTTTAAAATACCCTATACCCAATCCAAGTTGATATACAGCCACCTTCCCCGACAAGTTCAGCATTTTTTAACTCCACCGTTCACTAAATAATATACTTTAATTCTAGCATATTTTACTTCAACTAACCTGCCCCGTTAGCTAAATTAGAAGTTTTATTTACGATTTTTCATCTTAACTTTATATATGACAAAGCTAATGATTAAAACCATTATAACAACTGTTATTATTGGCAAAAAGGCTGTCAGAAGAATAGAAGTTTGATGTTTCTGTAATCGGCATATTAAACCTTCTTTTATATTTTGGGATGTATTCTTAGGTCGGAAAATATTACCTATAAATCAACTTTACTATATTTTGGATTATTTTAACTTGCTTTTTGTAGGAAACTTTATAAAAAATTTTTTTCAACTAAACTGCTTCGTTTATAGAAAGAGCAATTAAAGCGTCTGAAAAATCTAGAGTAACTATGATAGCTCCTACAATTGGCGAAACAGTTCCATTAGTTAAGGAGTTTTCCATTCCTACTTTATCTTGGTGGAAATGATTGGTCTCAGAATACTAAAACTAGGGAGCATTTTATTAGTGGATACTGCGAAATTAAGAATAATGACCATATTAATTAGTTAAACTTTCATACCTTACACCTCTAGAATAAGCATTAATTAGATTTTATGATTCGACAACCATTAAGCACTCTTTCAATGAGTGCTTTTTTATTTTCAAGGAGGTTGATAACATTGGGTCGATAAATTTAGAAACTTAAACACATTCAATCAACAACAGACAAATCTATAACATCCCCGAAATTAATCCTTCTAAACTCCCCTCTTTGAAGTTCAATCCTAAGTTGGTACGATATTGGATTTAGGTAATGAATTCGACCAGTTATATCAGATGAAAAACCGTCAGTCCAATTCGTTACCTTTATCGGTAGGTTATGCTCCAACGCATAACAGATACGTTGGTCAAACTCCTCCTTCTCATAATCATCAATAATCGGCTTTTCCATTCGTTTTTGGTCAATCCAAAGATTTCGTTGAGCCTTTATCAATTCTGGCATTCCAAACGCAAACTGCCATTTCTTTTTACCACGGTCCCGTATAGCCATTATATTTACCTCTACATTATTATTTACGGACACTAGTTCTATATTAAACTAAAATAAAAAGGATCATTTAGGTCCAAAAATTCTGTTTCTTCAAGTAAAACCCTAAATTGTTGAAGAAGAAATAGTATGCAATTACGACCTAATGCTAATGTCAAATGGCTTGGCGGATATATATTATTGTTTCGTTTCAATAGGACAAAAAAATACTGATCTTCCTTTTGAAAAAAGAAAACAGCAGTATTCTTCCGAGCTGGATATTTAATTATTTATTATTAAGAGAGACCTCTTTCTCTAATAAAATAGAGAAAAAGGTCTCCGCGTATTTATTTCTTTGGTTTTTTTGTTTTTTTTGGGTGTTTGAAAAATTTAGTGATTTTTCGGATTAACTTTACACCGGTTTTACTTTCAATAAAAGCAAGTAAAAAAGATAAAAAAGCAAGTATGAGATCCTTAAAGTATCATCCCTTCAAGAAGACGATACGCGGTTTTACACCCTTTAATATTTTATCAGTATGTAAGTTGGTTGTTCAACATTGAAATATTTCCATAAACGAATATTGGTCTATAGAAGCCTGCCTATTAGAGTGATTAAAAAAAACACTAATCCCAGTCTTAAACTCTTGCCCCGGTTAGTTTAAATACATTTCTTCACAATATGTTCGTACTGTGGCGTAAGTATTTATGAAAAAGATGTAAATAATTGGTTATACTTGGATAAACTAACTTTACAATTGTTTTTACAAAGGAGATTCTTATGCTTAAGAAAAACAAAGACAGTACCATCATCTCACTAGGCTTGGTTACTGCTTTCATTTCGACTATATTTAGCTTTGTCATTATTCGGTTACTATTGGATATCAAAGATCAAACAGGAAAAGGGTGATTCTTTTTCTGTTTTTTTCTTTTTCGTCGCTTTTTGAGTCAAATACGCATTTTTCATCTCTGTTCTTCAACTAAACTGCCCGTTAGCTGAATAAGAAAAAGACCTTTGATGCAGCCCGTTCTCCCAGTTCAATTTCCTTGCCAACGCTGCCAAACACTTTTGAAATATCCCGATAATACCCCTTCTCCTTGAAATCTATCTTCAAGAACAGCTTGGACCTGCTGGTATTCATCTTTATGTTTACCGTAAGTATTGGGAAGGGACCCCAAGTAAGAATATTTATAAACCGGATCATTGGGACATAGTTCATATGCCCGCTTTAACATCAAATTACCTTTTTCTTCCCAATACTCGTAGTCACCAAAGTAATATGGAAAAAGTGAAATTATATAACCAAAACACCACAGAAAATCCTCGTTAGTCATAAGATTAGCCGATCCAAAATCCGTAACCTGACATAACACAGTTTCTATTTCATCAAAATCTACACCTTTAATATCCAAGGGACCCTCTTCTGCTAGTACATACCAGCAAAAGAACCCAAGGCGAATAACAGTTTTTAAGTCACCACGATTTTGGTTCCAACTTTTTATCAGGATAGCTTTTGCTTCATTCCATTTGCCTTGGTTTTCTAGTGTATCAACTTCAGTCCACCGCCAATCCATCACTACGATCACACCACCTACCTTGGATCTTCTTTAAACAGGAAAAGCGATCCTTCGCTGTTGAAGTATCGCACCTGTTTGTTTAAGTACAATGCTTCACAAACTTTCAGAAAAAAACTCATTAATGTTCTTTCAGAACTTCATAGCACTCGTCTGTTTAGTATAATTTCTTTTGTTCTTTTGTCAGGATAATAACATTATCAGGTCGGACCCCACCTGGCAAAAGAAGCGTATCCATAAAGCTATCTTTAAAAGATAAATGGTTCCACGGTTTTATCTTAAAATATGCTTCAAGAAAATCACTAAGTGTAGATTCTTGATAAATCTTCAAACCGATTCCAGGCTTGCCGCTATGTTCCATAGGAATATTTAATTTTTCTATTACCGATGAATGATTACCTACTACTTTCCATTTGCCACTGTTTAAATCAAATAAATTTTTTACTGTCATAACTGATATAACGTTTGATTGAACTATATCCTCTATTGCTTTAATTTCTTTACTCTGAGAATCGAATATAGCACAGGTAACGGATAATTTTTTATTTTGATGGCATAATACCTGTCCATATCCAAATGTCCTATCCGATAATGGAATGGCAAATATATCACCTTCTTGCCATTTTTGTGGTTTAGGACGTTTCCAGGTTGTCAGAACTTTTCTTGCCTCTTCTATATGTTCAGAAGTTAGTTCTTGACGATATGGTTGTATCGCTAATTCATTAATGATCATTGCCACTTCGAGAATACTGTTACCTTGTTTTGAATTTGCATTTATAAAAACACAGCCAGATTCAGCGTCGATTTTTATTTTTTTATAAATTTCTTTATCTTTGTTTTTCAAAGTATTGCTTAATTTTACTTCAGCTTCATAATTGGTTTCTAAACCAAATTCCTCACCGAGACTTTGTGCAATCATAAAGCAAGGATTAATTGCATCAGGAAGATGAACTTTAACTATTCCAATATCTAAAGTTAAATTTTCATTATCAACCATATTAAACCTCCCGACACACATATTTATTTGATTCTATTACAAAAATACGAACTAAAGCAATGGTGTAAGGTTGTTCAACTAAACTGCTTCGTTAGTGGAACAAGTCCTTTTGTTCTATTACACATTTTCCTCGTATTACGCATCAAAATATTTAACCTTAAACTTCATACTTTAAAGTTAAAAACATCAACAATAAATAGGAAAGCATAAGTGCCTCGAATATTAAAAACATGATAAATGTACCTTTGACTTTTCGGTGAATCACCCAAGGTATGAAACTTGGTATTGCATGGAAAATCCATAAAAAATCTAAAAATTCGACCAGTTTAGACCATCTTCTGAATCAGTCAAAAGCATACCAGTTGGTAGAAAAAATAATCACAATGCCCCTACATTAAAAAATATGAATGGTAAAATCACTTTTTTCATTATCTCTCTCCTTCGCCATAATCGACAAATGTTCATCAATCATTTTTTCTAATTTTACTAAACTGCCCTGTTAGTTCAATAACGGGTGGAAAAAATGTAATTTAATTTATCCTGATTTTTTTAAACCAAAACTCCAATGAGTCCATTGGTTCTTCTCGAATATGAACATAATAAGCTTTTATATCTTTAGGGTTTAAGTTTTCTGGAAGGTCAAAAGATACAGTAAAATCTTTAGTTGTCTCAATATCAAATATGTAAGGTTGAAGTTCCGAAGAAATTTCATCTTTTATGGAATTTTGAGCTGCTGCCTCCAATCCTTCAACATCCATTTCATTATAGTTTTTATACCTGTTTCGTTTTACATTTGACACCTCTGTATTATTTGGGACATAGAGGACTATATAATCAGTGACGAATCTATATGCATCTAGTGGTTTTACCCAGACTCCTGAAAGTGTAAATCGTTGCTTTTCTTTTTGGACAGTGACCTTGAGGGAATCAGGAGCAGTATGATACCAGGAGTTATAAACTACGAATCCAATAAAGAATAAAACTAAAAATAAGGGGACTGTTAATCCAAATGATAGGATTTTACTTTTTTTCCATACTTTAACCGCTAATACAAGTAAACCAAAGACTATCAACATAACAAGAATTAAAGACATAAAAAAACTCCCTAAAATAAAATTACGTACTACTTAAATATACATAGTAATTCTATGTATGTAAATATTTGTTATTAATATTGTTAAGCTAACCTGCTCCGTTAGTTCAACAAGAAAAAAACGACCGCCGTAGCGATCATCATCCTTAACAAAAGCACCCATAAGCTTAATAACTTCTATAAATAAACGGTTTCCAGTTTGGGTCTTTAATGTCTTTATTATTTGGTTTTCTTACAAAGTTAACACTACCTTCATCGCAAGCACCAAATTTTATAAAATTTTGTTGTGCCTGTCTTAAGGAAACTTTATTTGCACCGCCTTCATAATCAGGTTCATCGAATTGAACTCTATCATCTTCCCAAAAACTAATTCCGCAAATAGCATATGTACCTGGTGGTTCTTCATCTAATGTTTTATAGCAACAACAAGGGCAAGTATATTTCAAGCTTTCACCTCGGTACTTTTTTACATTTTACAATGTATTCTTCTTAAGCTAAACTGCTTCTTTAGCACCATAAAAGCTGTCCTATTGACAACTTCGTTGTTAATCACGATACCAAGAGTCATTTATTAATATGACTTCTAAACTTTCAATACGTTTTTCTAATTCTTTCAGTTTTGAATTTCTTTTTTCTTTTTTTCCTTTAATTATGCCATTAATTAAAAAGAATATGGTTAAGAACACAACCAACAGAATACCAAGGAGTTTAAATAAAATATCACCGCTACTGATATGCATAGATTTCTCCTTTAATTATTAAATTCATCTATCACAATTCTATTTTATTGGAAACAAGTAGAAATTCATAGTGAAAACTGAGGAAATCTTGTTCAACTAAACTGCCCGTTAGCATAATAAAAAAAAGGATCGCCGTAGCAATCCTCGTTCTTTAGTTTAAGTACATTTTTTCACATTCTTTTATAAAAATTAAAAACTGAAAGTTCAGCTATTTTTCTATTAAGTTATAACGCCAATTATTGCACCGCATAAAGCTTCCTGGAGGATATTCAAATTCGCATTCAGAGATAAACTGAAAGTCAAGCTTCCGACAAATTGTATTAGAAGCAGGATTATCAATCGATGGGAATGCGTGGATGTATTTATAATTGTTCTCACTAAATGCTTCTTCAATTGCTAACTTTACCGCTTTTGTAGCTATTCCTTTCCCTTGATAAGAGGGTAGAACGCTCCATCCAGTTTCATATACACTTTCATTATTCCAAGTAGTTTGCCAATAACCCACAGAACCTACTGGTTCTAATTCTGGTAACAATTTAATGCTGAACATACATCCTCTATTACCCAGTTCAAGATATCGGTTATGTCGCTTCAAAATCTGCTCTTTACTCTCTGGACCTCCAAGATGCTGCATCATTTCTGGAGCGTTAATAAGAAAAAGTAAATCAAGGTCATTATCCTCCCAAGGCTTTATCTGAATGATATGGTTACTTGCTTCCAAATTTTCTTCATCCTCTCACCATTTAATATATTTACTCTTTCTTTAGAAAGCTAACAATCCTCTTTTTAATGATATTGTTGTTTAATTAAACTGCCCCTTTAGTACAAAGGACAATAAACCGCAACCTTAGAAGATATTAACTTTTTTACTGAATGATGAGTTTTCTTGTTAAGCGTAATAATCATTATTGGTATTCTCGATTTCTTCATACTTTACTCGGATTCACCTCAGAAGTATTAATATTTACAGATATTTCTTCCAGTATTTCGAGAAATCCTTTTTCAAGGAACCTGCTTCCTTAACGGAACAAGCAAAAAAGCTGACGCAGCCGTTCTTCAACTCTTGCACCCGCTTGTTTAAGTAACAGTTATTCACAAACTCAAAATTAACAATTATAAAATAAGCATTTCAATACCTGCTTATTATTGGGGTTATTGAATTATATGCCGTAGACATCAGAAATGAGGTCTATTTTTATACATTTTTAACTAAACTCCCTCTTTAGTTGAATAACAAAAAAGCCCCCATAATGGCAGCCGGTTCTATTAGTAACGCAACTCATTAGTGAAAAATCATAATTGTTTTAATATCTCTTTAGCCTTACAATCAACTTCCTCTAATTTCTTACCTTCAGAAGGTCTTTCCGCTAATCGAATTAAGTCACTCTTTAACTTCTTCCTTGAGTTATTTGGGGAGAAAGTCCTGTCGTTGCACCGCCGGAGCATTCCCATCTAAATAATGACATTTCTCTCCATCAGTTATAGTGGAAAGCTGCTTGATAAATATTCGTGTTAATCACTGTTACAATGCCACTGGCAAGTATCCTTTTAATGGGTTATTGATAATATTTGAAAAAATAACAATGAAATTCTTCTATTATTTACGATTAACCCTCATTATGAGTAAAGAAAGGAAGGTCACCTTTAAAACCGATGTTAAATCTGGCTCAAGCGATACTTAGACCTTCGCTGGAAAATGGATATTATAACTCAGATTTTAGCTTATTTTCATTCACAATTGTTTTTTCAACAATATATTGATAACCGTAGATAATAATCGCCATTATTATACAAATAAAGTACCAGATAGTATGATTAATTTTTTTAAATTTAAATGCACCAACCTTTTCCCATGCTTCACCCATAGGAAAAGCATTAAAAATATTTAAAATCATATTGACAATGAGATATTTGGAAAACTTACCGTAAGTTAGTTTAAATATCCATAGCGTTGCTACAAAATATGGTCCTAAAATGTATGAAAAATCTACATTACCTGGAGAAAATGGATTTTTATTTTTCCACCATCTTCTCTTATTGCTGATGACACTAAAGACACTAATAAATAAATTAATAAAACATGCCACAGGTAAATACCTTAAAAATGACTTCTTATCCATAAACAGAACAGAAAGCCAGGGAATGATTATCATAGCTAATGAAAAGACTTCTTTTTTCTTCATCTAATCCGACCCTTTCGAATTGTATGGGTATATCATTCCCGAGTAAAACTCACTTTATTTATTCCTTGTTCAATTTGCCTGCCGCACTAGTAATAAGAAAAAGACTTTCTTTCACTTATCCTCTTCTTGTGAGCAATGAAAAAAGCTGCCTTTCTTGTTGAACTAACCTGCCCCGTTAGCTCAATAAGAAAACGGGATCGCCGCAGCCATCCCATCTTTAACATAAGCTACCCGTTAGCCATCCATGAAGCAGAGCTTCACCACAGGAAATGAAAGATAATTACGTTCTTTCATGGTAGCTTAAGTACATTTCTTCACAATCAAATCAAATTTCAGAAAGATAGCCATAGTTCATTCAAAGAAAGACAACCCATACGGGTGGATAAGATGTGTTAACGATATATAAAAAGAGGGGAATGCTATAAATCAATGTATGTTATGCCATCCTTTTTGAGTAATTTCTATGACCCGAATTCTCCTAACAAAATGTTCATTTATAAAAATCTCTACAGTCTTAGAATATCTGTCATTAATCACTTGATTCATACTCCATATGTTCCCCAACCCCTGTATACAGTTCATATTTTCTAGTCCGGGTTTTCTGCCCTCTCTAAGAAAAATTCTTGCAGAACCAATTCCGTTTGCCGGGTAATGTCCGAGTTCTTCTACTTCATCACATGGTGTAGGCAATTGACCAATGAGTCTTACAGTTATTAAACTGCCAACTCTAAATGCATCAGCTTCGGTAAGCATAAAATTATCTCCTCGTATTAATTGATTAAAATAACTGTAGTATTATATGTATTACCCATGGCATGGTACCGAAGTTAAACCCGTTGCAACCACCCTCCTAATTCAACTAACCTGCTCCGTTAGTTCAACAAAAAAAAAACGACCGCCGTAGCGATCATCATCCTTAACAAAAGCACCCATAAGCTTAATAACTTCTATAAATAAACGGTTTCCAGTTTGGGTCTTTAATGTCTTTATTATTTGGTTTTCTTACAAAGTTAACACTACCTTCATCGCAAGCACCAAATTTTATAAAATTTTGTTGTGCCTGTCTTAAGGAAACTTTATTTGCACCGCCTTCATAATCAGGTTCATCGAATTGAACTCCATCATCTTCCCAAAAACAAATTCCGCAAATAGCATATGTACCTGGTGGTTCTTCATCTAATGTTTTATGGCCACAACAAGGGCAAGTATATTTCATGCTTTCACCTCGGTATTTTTTTACATTTTACAATGTATTCTTCTTAAGCTAAACTACTTCGCTAGTTCAACAAATAAAGGCTGCCTTAATTGAAGCCAGTTCTTGAGGAAAGGCACCTCAAAATTTCCACACCTATCCTAATTCGTTTTTTATATAGCGTCGGAAAATCCAAACTCATTAAATTGTTTTACAATCGAAATTAGTAAACTTTCCATAATCGAGTATCTCTTTTACCTTCTCAGTAACAATGACTATGTTTGGATTATTGTCTACATATAAGACATCACTGCCATCCCAACGGGTTTTATCCACCTTCGGATTTTTTCCCCTAAGAAATTCTGTCCTTCCACACATTGAACAAGCAGTTATCGTTTCAAGGTTGCTACCTTCACGCCACGCTTTTCCATTTACAACGATTTCCCACAGTTCAGACACAGCTTCTGTGGAATTCTTCATTTTGCCAGTCCATTTTAGATTTACATTGACAAAGGTTATTCCTTGTAGTTTAGCCTCTTCTAAGCTAGCTTTTACTGACTCCTTAACCCATATCAATCCTGGAAAAGGATGCGTAAAATCTTTGACTTTTGTATTCCGAATTAGTCCTTCTGGTGGACATAAATCAACTCCAGGCTCAAGCATTTTTAATGGAATGTTCGTTGCTATTGCAATCTCTTTACAAAGACTTTGGAATTGGTCCAATGGAACTCCAAAGTCTGGGAGGTTGTGACTTTGAAGAATATCTGATACTCGTTTGGACACAGTTTCGTCTATTCTAACTCTTGAACTACTTGCCCATAAATCATTACATTTTGGGCAGTATATACCAGGTAAAAATACAGGATTTATATACTCAACTGGATTAGCTCTAGACATTGCTATGTCACTTGAATAACCAGGTGAACCTAAATTATAAAACACTTCATTTATCTCCAATCATCTGTTATCAACCTGACCGATAACTTATTCGCCGTTTTCTTTCTTTTTCCTATTTTCACTAACCTGCTTCGTTAGCAGAATAAGAAAAAACGATCCTGCGTTAGTGAAGAATCGCAACCCGTTAGCTTAAGTATATTTCTTCACAATATTAGGATGAATTATAAATAGTTTAATATGGAATATTAGTTACAACAGCATAATTACGACGAAAAAGAAATTAGGCAATATGTAAATGAAAGGAACCATAAGAAAATGTTTTTAATTGGGGTAATTGCCTTTGCCGTTTTATCATTAACTGCCTTCTGGATTAAGCCTAAGTATATTCATCTGTTCGAATTGTTAGCCATCTGGTTTAGTGTAACCGCAGTAAATTCTCCAATCTACTCGTTTTTTCTGGTAAATAAACAATGGATTACTGTACCTGATAACAAAGAACTATCCTTAATTCGTATTATTTATACTGAATTAATATGTCCTCTTATTATTACATGGATCCTCGATGAGTCACTCGCAGTAAAACACGCCATTTTGAGATACTTGTGTTATCTTGTGACTCTTGCAATTCTCTTTTTAGCAGGCTTTGCACTCCACTTATTGGGAGTAATACATTTTAGCTCAGTAGGGATGTTTTGGTATACACCTTTCAAAGCAATCCCATTAATAATTGCACTATTTTCGGTTCGATGCATTCGATATCTAATGAGAAAAGATGGGATATATTATGAGTCAACAAAATATTAACCTGTGTTTTAATATTGTATTTTTTCTCTCGGGTGTCTATTTAGTATATCGGCTTCCTCAACGGTTACCTATAACCGTGACATTTCTTATCATGAACATGAGTTTAGCAATTGCTTTGGGTTTAGACCATACAATAGGAGCTCCCCCAATTGATTTATACGATACAAACATTGAGCCATGGCTAACCCTCACCGAAATTCTAACTTGGGGAATGTATCCAATTTCGGGATACTTGTATATTTATCTATACGACAAGCTTAAAGTTAGAGGTTATTTTGTTCCATTATTTATTTTGTGTTGGTCAACATTCGGGACGGTGTTTGAGGAACTGGCGAAAACCTTTAAGGTTTTTGTATATAAGGATTGGGCTATCCGCTATTCATTCCTTATTTATTTGTTCACTCAATTATTAACAACAATTGTTTTTAAAATTCTAATGAGAACCTATCAAAAAACGAAAGGAAAAGAAGGGTTTTCGTGAATATTAGTGTGGTAGTTGATATAGACAAAACCCATTTCATTTAGAATGGGTTATAAATGTTCATATTCAACTAGCCTGCCCCGTTAGTTTTTAGTACATATATTTACAATGTAATCTTTTTATGGATTAGCATGTTTATTAAACAGCTCTCGCCTTAGTTCACTTAGTTGAAGGGCTATTTCATTTTCCCTATCTGGCAGTAATGGAGAAATTTCAGTTTTAATTAATCTAGCAGCTTCAACCTCATCTATTTTCCCATCATTTGAGAATATAAATATGACTAAACTAAGTCGTTTCATAAAACACCCCTAAAAATCTTTTCGTTAATTTCCCCTTATTATGGTCTAAGTATTAAGTTTCCTTCTTCAATTAATCTGCTTCTTTAGTGCAAAAAGAAAGATGGAATCGCCGCAGCTATCCCATTTTTAACATTCGCATCCGTTAATTGAATCATTTTATTTTATTGATGAAATCAATTTCAAATTTCAAATCACTACTTTTTGTTTCATCATATCCTACTACATTTGTAACTATTGGAAAGCGCTTCTTGTTTTCTAAATAATATTTTAACTCTAAAAATGTACTTAATGGAAATTCATTTTCATACCACATTTCTTTATATCCAACGATTCCATACTGTACCAGAATTAGTTCAACTTCTCTTAAAACTTCTTTAAGGAAAACATCATAAGGACATTCTTGGTTTAATACTATTACACCATTTTCATCATCATCATCTTCAAAGTAGGTAAGATTAATGTGTAAATTTTCATTATCTATATATTTTAAGTTCCAATCTAACCTATCAGGTTCTGCATCCCAAAAGTAATATGAACCACCTTCTTTATAATCGCCTTCCGTATCAAATAATGGATGGATTTTTTTTATTGCATTTAAAATTCCACCTAATGCATCTGTCAGGTACCCTGGACTAAAACTATAACTTTGGGAATTAATTTCTATATTAAAATTAGCCCAACCAGCACCTTGTAACTTATATTCAAATTTCATTTTTTTAAACATCCTATTAGTTTATTTTGAAATACTTATAGCACTCTTATTGAACTATACTGCCCCACTAGTCGCAAAAGTAAAGAAGCCAATAATGGCTCTGAATTTTCAACTATTGCCCCCGTTACTTTAAGTATATTATTTCACAAAGTTATTTACTCTTTAATTATTCGTGGTCAATTTCTTCAATTTTTTCTTCCGTACCGTCTTTTTTAACCATCATAACTTGGACATTTTCGTTAGGACTAATTGCATACCAAAACCTTTTATCATCTTCAAGGTTAATGATTTTTGCTGATTGATCTCCTACATATACTTCAGCAACCGATTTGTCACAGATTGTTCCAGAATAAATATATGGTACTTTATGCATCGAAGACCATTTAACTGGTGTGTTCCATTCGGCACCTCTTGTTTGTTTCCATTCCCATTTATTTTCTGCTTTCTCAAAGTAAGCTATAAATATGTGTTCTCCTTGATTTTTATCCTCTTTGAACACTGCAATCGCATCGTCTTCGTGAAAGGTATTCAATTCTGTATGAACAAGTGAATACGAATAATTTTTTTCTCCTTTATGCAATTCTTTCATTTTTTGTTGAAAAAAGTCTTCAAAAGTTTGTTCTCTGGAACATCCAACTAAAAAAACTATAAAAAATAAAAATCCTATTATTATATTTCTTTTCAAGTTTACCCCCCTAAAACTTAAATCTCTAAGTGTTTTTGTACAACCCACTTACTCTAATAAGAAAAAGGCTTTATCCTAATTGAAGTAAAGCACACCGATAACTGAATAAACATTAAGATTATTTACTTCTTTTTGGCATGCTTTTTTATTAGAATAGCAATATAGACTAAGGAAACGGTATTTATAATTGTTATAAAAGGTGTTAATCGATGAACGAAATTATCAAATATAGTGTACATTGTAATACTCCCCCAGCATTTTATATTGTAATACATAACTCCCTATATCAAAATGTTACCATAATAATCAATTTATTCTCCCACTAACCTGCCAGGTTATCTCAATAATAAAAAAGATTGCCGCAGCAATCCTCGTTCTTCATCTATTGCCCCCGTTAGCTTAAGTACATTTATTCACAATTTCCTATAGCCCCTTAGTTGAGGAAAGATGATTTTTTCATCTCATAACGTATACTTGGAGGTTTTATTTGCTAAACATTTCCTCAATAAAATACTGTATTTCGGAACCCCAGATATTTATATATGTCATTTTATCAAAAAACACCATTAATCCAATGATAATCATTAAAAAGCCACCAATTTTCATTAATGTTGCCGAATATTTTAATATTAGTTTTGTTTTGCTAATGTAAAAAGCCATTATTATAAATGGAATACAGAACCCCAATGAATATGCAGTAATATTAAAAAAAGTTTTGGTAGGATACATTAGATTAGCATACATAATTGCTCCAAAAATAGGTCCAATACACGGAGTCCACCCTGCTCCAAAAACTATTCCCACGATAACCGAATTAAAAAATCCAATTTTCTTTTTTGTATAATTGAAGCGATGTTCTTTCATTAAAAGACTCGGTTTGAAAATTTCTAACATAAACAATCCCATTGTTACTAGGAAAATCCCACCAAGCATTCTAATAGCTTCATTGTAGTTTAAAAAAAATTTTCCAATAAAACTTGCAGAGAAGCCTAAAGCAAAATAAACTAATGTGAATCCTATTGAAAAATAAATTGAATGTAAAAGGACCGTTTTCCTTATATCTGTATGAACTTGTTGATTTTTTAATTCTCCTACTGTAACACCTGTAATATAAGAAATAAATGATGGATATAGCGGTAGACAACAAGGAGAAATAAATGCTAAAAATCCCCCTGCAAAAGCTAGCCATATTGATATGTCCTGCAAAAAAAATCCCTCCCTTAAAAATATTATAACTAACTTCATTTGGTCTGGATTTTAAAAATATGTAAATTAAAGGAATTATTTTATGATATTTTTTAGGATTTTCTTATTGAACTAACCTGCCCCATTAGTGGAACAAGAAGCTGCCAAATGACAGCCCGATCTTCAACTCTTGCACCCGTTAGTTTAATAAGGAAATCAATAATGTTCTTGATTCATTGGATTTTATTTAGAAGTTAAAATTAAATTTCCGTTGGAATCAAATTTTGACCAACCATCTTTAAGACTTGGATATTTCATTCCTTTCTCAACCGAGCTGCCCCCAATCATCAAGGGAGATTCAAATACAATTAGCATGACGCTATTAGTGGATTTATCATATTCGTATTCATAAATTAAATTAGGTTCATCGGCAAACTTATAAACAATCATCCATCTGCCTGTTTTAAACTCCTTAGATGACTTTTTTTGATACTCCTTATCAAAGTCTACTTTCTGAGCCTTCATATATGTTTCAATTCTTTCCTCCGCAATTTTTTCATATCCAGGAAAGTTTATATACCAGACAATTACAACCGCTAGAGACAATATAAATACAAATATAGATAAAAATAACTTTTTGGACATCAAAGCCACCCACCATAGTGTAAATTTACACTAATTATAATATTTGAAACCAGGAAGTTGGTGTGAAAGTTTATTGAATTTTCGTTTTTCAACTAACCTCCCGTTACTTGAATAAGCAAAAAGCGATCCTTCGCTCTAGAAGCATCTCACCCCGTAAGTTGAAGAAGGAGATGTACTAAAGGCTTTTTAATATACTGCAAATAATTGTTAATATTACAAATACAAGATAGTATAATGACAACTTTTTAGCTTTCTGATTATATTCCTCTTTAGGCACTTTTCTCTTTTTCATTTCTTTATAGAAGTACAAATACACTTTAATAGTTTCATACAAGCCCAAAACAAGAAAAATGAAAAACAACAAAAAACAAATTATTTTTAATATAGTTATTAACCCCATTGTGGTTTCTCCTTAATCCGACAATCACTTTAAAATAATTATAAATTATTATTGGGAATTTCGTATATATTTCTTCCACTCACCTGCTCCGTTCGTTTATTAACAAAAAAGGATTGCCGAAGCAATCCACTTTCCTATACTCTTACCCTCTTAAACTACCAAAGGAACTTATTCAGTTTCTCTTTGCCTTAATTTTTTCCAATAACTACTGTTGCATCTAATTCTTCATTTCTTGCTATTTTTGTAGTTAATCCAGCTTTAGCAAAAATTTCAAAGGTTTGAGCAGCCTGAATCTTGCTCGTCTCTACCAAAATATGCCCTCCAGAGGCAAGCCATCGAGGGGCCTCCTCCACTACCTTACGCTGAAGGTCTAGTCCATCCTTTCCTCCATCAAGTGCCACTTTTGGTTCATATAAGCGTGCCTCCTGGGGAAGTAGATTTATTGCATCAGTAGGAACGTAAGGTGCGTTTGCCACTATTATGTTCACACGACCTCTTAATTTATGGGGTAATGCATTATACAAGTCTCCTTGATAAACGTGACCACCAATGTTAGTTATGTTGCGTGAAGAACATCTTACAGCGACAGGGTCAATGTCAACGGAGTGTAATACAGCCTTACTCAAGTTGGTTGCAATTGCAGCACCAACTGCACCAGATCCACAACATAAATCAACAACAATATCACAAATTTGGGTCAATGCCTCTGCCTGCTGAACCAAAAACTCTGTCCGTTTACGTGGAATAAAAACTCCCCGTTCTACATCAATCCGCAGCCCACAAAACTTTGTAAATCCAAGTACGTATTCAAGTGGTACGCCACTGGCTCGTATTTCTACCATTTTCATTAAATCCTCGATACTGCCAGCCTGCGAGATAAGTACCTGTGTTTCTTCTTCAGCAAAAATACAACCTTCGCTCCGTAGTCTCTTAGTTATACTTTTTTCCGTTTTATTATCTAAAGAGAATGTAAGGTTTTGTCTTATTAATCCCACCACTTCCGAAAAAATTTATGTTATTTACATCTATATTCTAGAACTATAAGAATTTTCCTTTTTTTACAAGCCTGGCCCGGCAGCACAAATAAAAAAAGCCACTAATTAGCAGCTGGGTCTTCCACTCTTGCAACCGTTCGTAATATAGGTCAGCCAGATTTTTCTTTCTGGTTGACCTTTTTCTATTTGGTCAAATGATTTTATCTATATGTTCCCCTTTTTCATCAAATGCGAGGTTTAAGTCAAACGCAAAAGGGGTAGGTCCATGTTGAATATAATAGTTGTATCTCATGAAAGCCTCTTCCCATGAAACATCCTTTACTTGCTCTGTCCACCACACTACATATGACAGGTGTTTCTCTTGATAAGGCTCCATCCATCTGCCTCTATTTCTCAACGCTTGGCTATGCTTACCTGAATAGGTAAAACGATATAAGGATTGAAGGCTTTTCCATACCGTTAGTGTCAAGACAGGGTATCCTTTCCCTTTAGTTTCTTCAGGGAAAGTCAATCCATCTGATGAAAACTCCGCTAGAAGCTGTCCTGATACAGATGCTTGTCGCATTACTTTATATCCCATTTCATAAAACTCACGAGATGCAGGATGGTCATATGGGTGATTTAGCCTTCCTACAGTATAAATTGAAACTAATGCCATAAACAGCCCCCCAATTACAGTAAAAGGAAGCACGCGGTTCATGTGCTTCCTTTATTTCGGTACCTGCCATTATAGCCATTTAATTCCCTATGGCTACTTCACTGTGGATTTTTCATGGATAATCGTTTGAACTTGTGCTACTGTTGCTGGATCTTCCAGTCCAGTAATATCACCTGAAACCTTTCCTGAGATGAAAATTTCCTTTAATAAGCGGCGCATGATTTTTCCGCTGACTGTTTTTGGTAGGGTTTCAGTGAAAATAATGGTTTTTGGCAAGGCAATTTTTCCGATCAGATCAACAATCCGTTCATTTATCTTTTCTTTTAATTCATCTGTCCCTTGTGAAAGGTCGTTTATACGGGCAAATACAAGCGGGACCTCCCCTTTGATTTCATCTGGAACACCAATGACAGCAGCTTCAGCAACTCCTTCACATTCAAGCACGGCACTTTCTATTTCCATGGTACTTAAGCGATGCCCGGCAACATTGAAAGCGTCATCCGAACGGCCAACAACCCACACATAGCCTTCCTCATCAATCAGGGCCAAATCACTGGAAAAATAGCTCCCTTCCACCTGGCTGAAATATGAGGAAAGATAGCGTTCCGGTTCCTTCCAAAGCGTGCGGCAAAGCATCGGGAATGGTTTCCTGATAATTAAATTTCCTAACGTGCCTGGTTTAACCGGGTTTCCCTCTACATCTACTACAGCTATATCTGCCCCTAAAAATTGCATTCCCGCTGACCCTGGCTTCATTGGCGTTAACCACGCTGCGCCAGCAATTGGGCATCCGGCTGTTTCGGTTTGGCCCCAGGTATTATTGACACATATCTTTTTCTTTCCTAATACTTCATAAGTCCATTGCCATGATTCCCGATCAAATGGTTCACCAACCAGGGAAATGACATCCAGGCATGATAAATCAAATTGATCCACTATTTTTTCACCCAAACTCTTTAACATCCGTAATGCCGTTGGGGCGGTGAATAATTTATTGACACGATACTTCTCAATCACCCGATAAAATCTATCCTTGGTTGGGAAGTCAATCGACCCTTCATATACGACAGTTGTTACGCCATTTGCCAATGCGCCAGCAATGCCCCAAATATGCATCGTCAACCAGCCAATATCGGCTGTACACCAGAACACATCGTCATCATGATGATCCATATGATATTTGCTATAGATGTAATTTTGGATGACAAAGGCCATTCCTGAATGAACGACTCCCTTTGGCTTTCCGGTTGTGCCACTTGTATAGAAGACAATTCCATAATCATTGGCCTCTAGCATCTCAGGTTCACAAACGATACTCGCCTTGTCCGTCAGTTCCTCCCACCAGAAATCACGGCCTTCCGTCATCTTGATTTCTGTATTTAAGCGATTGACGACGATGACCGCTTCAATCGACGGAATATCTGGAATGACCTGATCCACTTTTTCCTTCAAGAAAATTTTGTTTCCCCGTCTTAACGTAGCATCGGTCGTCACGATAATCTTTGGCTCAAAGCTAATAAGACGGTCCTTCAAGGACTTTTCGGAGTAGCCAGAAAATACAGTATTGTAGATTGCGCCAATCCGAAAGCAAGCAAGCACGGCAATAATGGCCTCAGACAAATTCGGTAGGAAAATGGCCACACAATCCCCTTTTTTCACGCCGAAGGAACGAAGGACATTGGAAAAACGATTTACTTCAGCCAATAACATATTGTATGTATAAAACTTCTTGTCTCCGTTTTCTCCCTCCCATATGAGAGCTGTGCGGTTTCCTGCACCGTTTTCCACATGACGGTCTAGTAAATTCACACAAGGGTTGCTGATGCCGCCTTCGAAAAAACGAAAATCAGGTAGACTTCCACTTATTGTTTTCTGCCAAGGCTCGTACCAAAATAATTCTTTTGCCACATCATTCCAAAATGCTTCGGGATCTTGTTGGGATTTTTGAAGAAGTTCCTGAAAAGCTTTACTGCTTCCGATTGGGGTGTTCGATTGTTTTTCTTCGCTTGGATAAACGAGCTTACTTTCTGCAACTACCTTTAAAATTCCACTTACATCCATACTAAATCCCCCTCGTATATGAAAATATTAGAATACTTCAGGCCGTCTAGTTAGTCGGTTTTTGCGTTTTAGACAATGAAAGCGCTTTACTTTTTGTGAAGTAAAAAGGAAATATTGTCCATTACCTACGTTAAGAGATTAACATAAATATTTAGAATTTTCAATAATCATAAATGATAAGATAGCCGACGAGTCTTTATAACTAACAGGCTTTAGTTCGATTTTATTTGCTATAATATATTAATAGAGTGCTGCTATTCTTAAGTAACCCATTGTTTAGTTTTTGATGGAAGTAATGTAATCGGCGTTGGAACAAAGTACCCGCTTTTGGAATGCTAACCATTCCAGATAAATCAAGTGACGGTTTAAAATACCAAGTAAATAAGCTGGAGGAGATTAATATGTTGGTTGTGACCACAGAAAAAATTGAAGGCTACAAAATTGTTGAAGTAAAAGGACCTGTATTTGGTCTAATTGTAAGAAGCAGAGGACTCGGCGGTGATATTATGGCTGGGTTAAAATCCCTAGTTGGCGGTGAAATTAAACAATATACATCTATGCTTGAGGATTCAAGAAAAGAAGCTATGGATCGTATGATTAAAAATGCTAATCATATGGGTGCAAACGCAATTGTAATGATGAGATACGATTCTGGAGAAATTGGCAAAAATATGAGCGAAATTGTCGCATATGGAACTGCTGTTGTTGCGGAGAAAATTTAATGAAATTCGTCATTGGCTATTATGCTTTAGAAGGTATAATACTGATCGTCTGCATATTGCTTGGGTATTTTATCTACGATAAACGGTATAAGCGTAATCAAGGTGTGAAAGTACCAGACGGTTTTCAATCGACAGAAGAAATAAATATCGACCCCGTAACTGGAGAAAAAACAAGAGTTTATTATAATCCTGATACTGGTGAACGCTTTTATAAAAAAGAAAAATAAGTGCAAATGCATGGAAATTTAGCAATCGAAAAAACCACGTTTTTTTTTAAAATCGTGGTTTTTATTTTGCCAAACAGAGAACAGGTTAGAGTGGACACAAACGTTTTATATAAGAGTATCCTTGCTTTTCCTTCCCTACTATCCTCACTCCTCTTTCAAATGCCCCACAAGTCGGCCAAGTAATTCGCTTAAAGCCACTATTTCTTGGTCATTGTAAATATGATAGGTTTGGGCATTAAAATCAGTACGCAATGATTTCAATTGCTCATACACACGGACTCCATCCTCTGTTATTTTCACTCGAGTTCGTCTTTTATCTTCTGGGTCTTGAAATAGGGTTATTAAATTGGATTGTTGCAAGCGATTGATCATTCCGGTCATATTTTGTTTCGTGACAAGCAATTCTTCTTTTAGCTCCCCAATGGAAATTTCTCCTCTAGTAATAATCGTTCTAAGAATTACCCATTGCTGTATGCTGGTGAGTCCCACTTCTCCAACCATTTTTGCTCCATATCTGCTGAGGAGATTTGATATCCTAATGAAATCTAATGTTATGTTCGTTTTTACTTCTTCCATAGAAACCTCCGCAACCTTCAATTATTGACTATCATATAAGTTTAAATAATTATAGTCAAGTTATTGACTAA
>NZ_JBALOA010000003.1:200337-254269 GCF_036962125.1 Neobacillus drentensis | reverse complement strand
TTAGTCAATAACTTGACTAATTCAAAAATATTTCTAATATTTTTAAAAATAAGGAGAGTAGTACATGCCTAAAACAACAACAAATCGAAAAATGGTAACTGTTGCGATGCTGGTTGCGATTCTATTAGTCGCGATCGATGTCACAGTTGTCAGTACGGCCATGCCGCAGATTGTCAGTGACCTGAGCGGGTTAAAATTAATCAGCTGGGTCTTTGCCATCTATACGCTTACCACTTCTGTTACAACTCCGATTTACGGAAAATTAGCGGATTTATTCGGCCGAAAGAAAATCTTTATCACTGGTGTTATTTTGTTTGTGGTCGGCTCGATGTTGTCGGGTGCAGCTCAAACGATGACGCAATTGATTTGGTTCCGTGCTTTTCAGGGTATTGGGGCTGGTGCGGTGATGCCGCTTACCTTTACGATTATTGGTGACCTTTACCCTGGTGAGCAGCGAGCCAAAATGCAGGGAGTATTTAGTTCGGTCTGGGGAATTGCCGGTCTTTTAGGACCCTTAGTAGGCGGCTTCTTTGTTGACCAAATCAGTTGGCGTTGGATTTTCTATATTAATTTGCCGGTCGGTTTAGTCTCGCTCGTGTTAATTTCTGTCTTCTTCCACGAAACTGTTGAATTACAAAAGGACCGAAAAATTGATTATCTTGGTGCCCTTACTTTTACAATTGGAATTTCTACTCTTTTATATGCCCTGTTGAATGCTGGTCCGGGCCAAAAATACGCTTGGAATTCGACCTCCATTTACACTTTGTTTGCTGTTGCAGTCATCTTTATAGTGCTGTTTGGCTATATTGAGACCAAGGTGAAGGAACCAATGCTTCCTCCATCGTTATTCAAGATTCCCGTAATCCTCGTTTCGAATTTCATTGGTTTTCTAGCAAGTGCTGTCCTAATTGGAGTAAATGTTTATTTACCGATGTGGATTCAAACGATTCTTGGACATAGTGCGACGAGCTCAGGACTGACACTCATGCCGATGTCGATTGCTTGGCCGTTAGGTGCTACATTCGCGGGTCGTTATATGTATAAAATTGGCTCTAAGTTTACAGCAATCCTTGGTGCTATTTTGATAGCCTTAGGTGGAACATGGCTCCTTGCTGTGGAACTTGACTCCCCTTATTGGTATTTTGTAGGGATTATGATAGTGATTGGACTTGGCATGGGTTACGCAACCACTCCAACAACCGTGCTTGTTCAATCAGCGGTTGGTTGGCAAATGCGTGGCGCGGCAACCGCATCAAACTCCTTTACAAGATCCATTGGCCAAACGGTTGGGGTTGCTGTCTTCGGAACGATTTTCAACAACTCTCTGATTACGTTTGGAAAAGAACATGCAGGCGGAGGTTGGAGCGGTGGAGGCAATATTAGCAATCTCCTAAGTTCAGATACCATTAATAAGCTGCCTACAAATGTCATGACGATGATCCAGGAGGCGCTCGCCCATGGAATGCACCTTGTGTTTATTCTCGTATTTTTTATAGGGATCGCGAACCTCCTGTGTACGTTTTTCCTTCCTTCCCATAAGAAGGTAATGGAACATCAAAAGCAAGTCCAACATTAAAACGTATAGTCCTAAAAGAATGATTCATCATCTTTTTGGGATAATTAGTTTTCTTTAATAAATATCAGAGGGAGTTGACATAATTTGTCTACTCCCTCTGTCTCTTTTTCATCCTATTCTTCTGTTATTAATTCATATATCGATATTCTCTCAAACTATTCAAAATGGAAATTTCCTGTAATAGTTCTTGTCCAATATTCGTTTCTCTTACCTTTTTTCGCACCAGTTCTTTATCCACTAAGCGTTTGACCGATAATACATCCGTTCCGTCCCCTAATACGTTTTCTTTTGAATGGAACTGTTTATGAGCCACTAGCTGCATTCCGTAGGAATTATAAAGTAACGTATAGCCTGCTATACCGGTTACCGATTGATAGGGTTTGGAGAACCCACCATCGATGACAAGCATTCTTCCATTTGCTTTGATGGGATTCTCTCCCTCGATTTCTTTTACTGGCGTATGGCCATTGATAATATGGCCCTGCTCAGGATCGAGGTCAAATTCAGCTAGTAGTTTTTTACAAATTTCTTCCTTCTCACGTAAATAATAGTAAGGGTTCTTTCCTTCCTTATGCGTTGCCTTATCCTTAATAAAGTACCGTTCAAAGGTAGTCATCTCTCTTTTTCCAAACAGAGACGAGTATTCGCCGGTCCACAAATACCAAACCATATCGGTTGCCAGGTCATCTGTTTTTTCCGTGTGTTCAAATGCATATCGTAAATAAGATTCAAACGTATCGAGTAATTCACGGCCAGCATAGGTTTTATTATCAATTGTCATTTTTTCCATATTGCCTTCTTCATCTAAAGGAATACACCCATGAATTAATAAGTTGCCGTTATATTTCAAGTAAAGGCTGCCTTTTTTTATCAAGAAATTCATATGTCTCGCTAGCTTTTCAGAATGCTGAACGGAAAATAACAATTTTTCAATCACTTGTTTTTCTTCCTCTAATAATTCAGCTGGCTGCAGTGGATTAACGGTAGCAAAGCAGCTATTTTCTAGTGGGTAGGTTTTCCCGCGGATCGTGATTTCGTTCTTTTCATAATCTACCTTTTCAAGTAACAGCCTTTCAGACATATTAAAAAACGGTCGTCTTTTAATAATAGGCATTTCGAGTTTGAATTGAATCATCGCAATCGCTTGATGGATTTTGGTTATTTGCAATTTTTCATGATCTGTTATTTTTTTATCGGAGTGAACCTTCGGCCGAAATGCTGGATTATCTCCATAGTACTTTTCCGCTAGATTGAGTAAGGGTCTAAGATTGATTCCGTAAACGTCTTCAATAATATCTAAATTGTCGTATCTTGCACAAATACGAAGAATATTAGCCAAACATACCTTTGATCCAGCAAATGCCCCAATCCAGAGGACATCATGGTTGCCCCACTGAATATCAACGGAATGGTAATCGATTAGTGTATCGATAATTTTATCGGGTTCAGGTCCACGATCGTAGATGTCGCCCACCACATGAAGATGGTCGACTACTAATCTCTGCGTCGTATAGGCAAGCCCTATGATCAGCTTATCAGCCTGTCCTAAAGAGATAATCTGCTGGACAATTTTTGAATAATAATCATCCTTATTGGTGGAATCATTTCTTTTGTAAAGCAGTTCTTCAATGATATAGACAAACTGATTCGGCAACGCTTTCCGTAGCTTTGAGCGAGTGTATTTAGAGGAGGCATAAGAGATGAGCATCATCATCCGCTCGATCATTTCTTTATACCATTGATTTAATTCTAGCTCATTATAAAAATGATTTTTGATTAGCTGAAGTTTTTCTTCAGGATAATAAATTAATGTGGCAAATTCATTCCTTTGGTTTTCCGATAAGATATATTGAAAAAGGTCATTGATTTTCTCTTTTACCTTTCCAGAACCATTTCTTAATACATGTTGAAAGGCTTGATACTCCCCATGTAAATCGCTGACAAAATGTTCCGTCCCCTTAGGTAAATTAAGAATGGCTTCGAGATTAATAATTTCTGTGACTACTTTTTCTGCACTATCATATTTTTGCGCCAATAAATCTAGATATTTTTCATTCAAGAGTATGTATCCCCTTTCATAGATGACTATGTATTAACCCTTTAACACATTTCTCACATTCTATTATAAGTTTTATAATAAATATTAAAAGAGTTAGTGAGTTTATGGAATTTTTTACTCCCCTTAGTGTAACAAAAAAAGTGATCAATTTGTTCAGGTGTGATATGTTATGATGAAAAAAGAGGTAATGTTAACTAATAATAATTTTAAGTTAACATCTATAAGATAGGAGGAGAATTATGTTTCAACTGCGAGGTCATCATCTTTTTTGCCTTTTGGGCTATCGGGGAATGGGCTATTCGGATGAATACGTAAAAAATATGACACGATTGCATCAAACCTTGAGAAATAACCCAAAGACTTTAATTCAGCTTGTTAAGGGTCCTGACCAGTTGTGTGAAAAATATCCCAACTCTGGTCAATACCACTGCCAAGACCGTAATATTTATGATAGAGATCAGGCTATTTTAGATAAAATAGGACTTAAAATTGGACAAATATTGAATTGGGGGGACATTGAGTCGTGCATAAGAAAGTTTGTCGTTCCCTCCGATATTCAAATTTTGTGTGAAACTTGTTCCTGGCGTTCCTATGGAGTTTGTGAAGAAGGTATTCAAGAGATTCATGATTGGAAAGGTTTAAGGAAAGTTAAATAACCATCCGCACTTAGAACATCATTTGCTTCCACATAATCTTAATTAAATCTGAACACTGAGTTTAGATAGGTTCTTTTTTGATAACCAGATTTGCCATTGACATACACATAGCTATTCAAATTAAAATAGCTCTGGACTCTTACGAAATAGAGTACAGAGCTTTGTTATTTTCCAGAAAAAGATAATTGCTTTTCCTGAAGTGCTTCATTTAGGATTCTCACCGCTTTCGGCCCAACTCCATGTAACTTCAATATTTCTGCTTCAGTTACATGTGTCAATTGATCAAGTTTAAAGTACCCTGCATTGTTCAGAGCTCTTGTAGCAGGTTTACCAATGTTGGGGAAATCATTTTCTAGTGGTTCTTTATTGATCTTGTCCATATTTATTTCTCCTTTCTTAATTGAAAATCTTTAAATGGAGTCACCATACACTCTCCCATCTTTTATTTAATGTAACCGCGACTACTTAATTATATGGTAAATGTTGTGAATTTTAAAGCACTCATTTAGAGTTACTTTAATCCAGATTTATCACAAACGCCAAACAACCTCCTTATTTCAGGGAGGTTGTTAACGGTTTTATACAGAAGGATAACAAATGTGATTTATAATTGATTCTTTTTCCGTATTAATTCATCTCGATCCGGTGCCATTGGAGGCTGCTCTATCCATCTATTTTTTATCATGATATTCGCACCATCTTCAGAATACATTTGAACTTCTAAAGATAGTCGGTTATACATTGCACCAAGATCACCTCTAGGACTTTGACTGACAGCTGTACCGTAATACCCTATGCTCAAACCGACCAATCCAGAAGTGAAGAACATCATAAGCTTATCGGAAAATGTATACGCTGTACTATTGGTTATTTCTGAATCCCAACCCATAGGCGCCGGAAGTTTACTCTCTTCTAACTTCCCTCTAAATATTTTGATATGTTTATTCCCAACCTCTAAACCTTTTAAAAAGAATTTTTGTACATCCTTATCTTGTGCAACCTGACTAAATCCTGTAAGTGTAGCAACTCCCAAAGCGTTTCTTTGCAGATTGGCAAATAAACTATCTATTTCAGTACCTGTTAACGGTCTTTTCTCGCCAAACACATCTAACATGAACCATTGCTTTTTAACAAACTCAACCTTCTCGATATTAGGCAAGCTGGGAGATCTGATATACAATCCTTTTGATAATAATAATTCAGTTGCCTTTTTATCTAATTGCATAGTTTCGGTCAGGCAGTCCATATAATAGGTTTTGATATCACTCCTTACAGATGCTGCAACACTACCAGCGTAGGAGGTAAGTCCAACCTTAGACATTTGATTGATAAAATTAAGGACAAAACTGTCCGAATATAGTCTAGCCGCAGTTACGTTTACATCCTCTTTAATACTAAAGCCATGTGGAACTACATGCTTTTCCTCAGTTAAAATGGTGGTAATTTTTTCAATATGTGATTGAGATAACTCTAGTGCATATTTAATAATAGGCTTAATTTCTTCATCCTCCGCTTTTTCAAAAAAGTACGAAAGAACGCAAATGCTAGCGCTATCATTTAAATATTGCATCCAAAGTTGTGCAATCTCGCCAGCTGTTAGCCTGATCTGGTTTCCCTTTTCCTCCATAAGCAGCCTCCAAAAAAGATATACTGTATAATACCTTCTCATAAAAGTACTCATAGTATGTCCGATAACTGTCCCAAATACCAAAAAGGTAATCAAAATGAGATGATTC
The DNA here is from genome assembly GCF_036962125.1 of Neobacillus drentensis. GTDB lineage: Bacteria > Bacillota > Bacilli > Bacillales > Cytobacillaceae > Neobacillus > Neobacillus drentensis_B. Next base: position 248,242 of record NZ_JBALOA010000003.1, on the reverse strand, counting down.
CATGCAAAAATCCATTCATATAAATGCAAAAGTTTTTTTAAATTGATTAAGTAAAAATTATTTCAAACATTTGGTGTGCTATACACACAGCAAATGAATATCCCTATAGATAAAAAATTTTCCAATTTCAAAGAAAATAAGTTGCAATTTACAAATATTTAGTATATAAATAAAGCAGAGGTGAAATAAATGGAAAATCTTAGAGAAATATTTCAAGTGATGACAAGACGTTTTGGTCTTTTGAATAAAAACTGTTGCCAGGTTGGTGGCGAAGAATTATCTCTTGTTCAGAGCCACATTCTTTACGAAATTCTTCAAAAAGACAGACCTTCGATGCAACAGGTTGCTGACACATTAGCAATCGATATAACCACATTTAGTAGGCAAATTCAAACATTAGTAAAGCTAGAGCTGGTTAAAAAAACACCACTTCCAGAAGATAAACGAGTGTCACAACTAACCCTGACAACTCAAGGGAAGTATGTTGCAACAAAGATCGATGCAGATATGAACCGATATCTTACCGAAGTTTTTTCACATATGAGCGAGTTTGAACAAGAGATGGTCATCCGATCCGTTAAACTTCTAAACGAAGCCATGTCCAAATCTACTGTTTGTTGTAAACCATTAATTTGAGCAAGAACATCTTGCTTATTTTATTAAATAATTACTTGCAAATTGCAAATAAAAAAAGCGCTGTGAAATTTAATATCCAAGCATTATGTTGTGAAATTGAGAACACAAACATTGTTAATAAACTAGGAGGGTTTGCTTATGTGGTCAGAAGTGTTTCAAAGTTTTGTTTCCATCGCATTGGAATTAACCATTTTGTTCATTGGAATCTCATTTTTAATCAATCTATTACAAGGGGTGATACCGTATGAAAAGATGGAACGACTGATGGAGAAGAGTCACCCATTAGTTAGTGCGTTAGTCGCGCTGGGATTTGCCTTTATCACGCCTTTTTGTTCATGCTCTACCATTCCTGTCGTAGTGAATCTACTCAACAAAAAAGTTCGATTTGGGATTGTCATGATTTTCTTATTCTCTTCTCCTGTTCTTGATCCGACCATCATCACCTTAATGACAGCTGTACTTGGCGCAAAGGTTGCTCTTGCCTATACTCTCATAACAGCCACATTATCCATTATCATTGGGTTTGCGTTAGAAAAGTTTGGGTTTGAAGAACAAATAAAAAATGTCGTAGTAAAGGGATATCAAGAACCTAATAAGAAATTTCAACTGAAAGCTGCATTGGTAGAAACGCTTCAACTCATGAAAAGTGTCTATCCTTATTTACTAATAGGGGCATTTATTGGTGCTTTCATTCATGGGGCCGTTCCAACCAGTTGGATTTCCACTTTTATGGGGGGTGATAAGTGGTGGCTTGTTCCGATCGCTGCAATTATTGGAATTCCACTCTATATTAGACTTTCGACGATGATTCCGATTTCACAAATTATGATTGCTAAAGGGATGGCGTTGGGGCCAGTCATGGCGCTCATGATTAGCTCGGCAGGCGCAAGTTTACCAGAATTAACTTTATTAAATAGCATTTTTAAAAAGAAACTTGTCTTTGCTTTCGTCGGTTCCGTCTTTACAATGTCAACTATATCTGGATTTTTATTCTATATTATTTAAGGAGGTATTAATAATGAACATTTTAAAAAGCCTATTTGGAAAAAAAGAAAGTCCTTGCTGCGGTGTGAAAATTGAGGAAGTAAAAGTAGATGGTAAACCAAAAGAAGAACAAAAAAATAGTTGCTGTAAATAATCACCTTCATTAGTGGTTAATCGTTCAAATATATTGATATTAAGTAAGCCAATGGTGAACAATCGCTTTTATGATATGGTCAACCAGATTTTTCTGGTTGACCAATATTCGTAGGGTTTTAGTCTTATTTTTGGAGATTTTTCCTCATAAGAGCTGCCACTTGTATTTGATCCTGATTAGTACTGTTTTCGAGGTTCTTAATAATTAACTCTTGGCGTTCTACAGGCTGATTTTGGCTTAATTTCGCTTTTGCTTCTATTTTTGTGATTTTGATTCTAAATGGCACAATTCCTTTACCCATTCCTTCGATAAAACTCGGTTCTACATCATGTAAATGGTATGGACTATCAGAGCTTTCATATTTATTTACCAAGTCATTTAACGATTCAAATATTACTTCACTATCTTCAATAATCTCCAGACTTCCATATAAATGGATAGATACATAATTCCAGGTTGGCACTGCTTTCATTGTTTCGTACCAAGAGGGAGAAATATAACAGTGTGGACCTTGGAAAACCACAAGAACTTGTTGGTTTTCCACATCTCTCCATTGTTCATTCGAACGAGCAAAATGGCCATATAAAGCATTTTCAGATTTATTTAACATTAGTGGAAGATGGGTAGCATATGGTTCCCAGTTATGATGAGAAAATAGGGTGGCAAAACCATATTTTTCGATAAAATCATAAATTACTTTTTCATCGTCAATATTAAAATGTTTAGGTATATACAAAATGAATCATCCTTCGGAAAGTGTTTTGGTCATTATCAAGTCCGTTTGTTCCTCATCACCCATATAAAAAGAGTGGGCCCCAGTTTGAACAAATCCCATTTTCTTATAAAAAGCAATCGCATTTTCATTTTTTTCCCATACGCCTAGCCAGATTTTCTTTTTATTCTCTTTCATCGCCACTTCCAACGCTTGATTTAGAAGGTGTTTACCAAGCCCATGTTTTTGGAATTGGTTCTTTATATAAATCCGCTCGATTTCAAGTGTTTGATCGCCCATTTCTTCGGACTGAGCCTCATCGGTATTTACCTTTACATATCCAGCGACTTCATTATTGTAATAAATGAAAAAGAAATACGAAGAAACATTGGTTAATTCTTTTTCTAATTGTGGTAAGTTAAATGCTCTTTCCAAATAGGCATTCATATTTTCGGGTAAATTCTGATCCTTAAAAGTCTCATTAAATGTTTCATAACTTATTTCTTGAAGCTTACGTGAATCTTCTAGTGTGCACTTTTTTATATTGATCGTCATTTAGTTATGTCGCTCCTTACTGTATTCAATATTTTCTTTTGTTTCCCTTTTTCACAAATTCCCAGTCTTTTTCTACATTTACTCTAACTTTTTGAAGAAGAGTGAAAATGTTTTCTACTTCTCTTTCAGAAAATCCCTCTAATGCAACGGTGTTGGAATAATCATTTTCTCTTTTTATAAAAGGATAAACATTTTTCCCTTTCTCTGTAGGAAAGAGTTTTTTAATTTTTTTGTTCTGTTGATCCTCTTTCTTTTCAATAAAGCCATTCAGTTCAAGCTTTTTTATTGCACGAGACGCGGTTGTTCGATCTACTTTAATCATCTCAGCCAACTTTTCTTGAATGATTCCTGGATTTTCGCATATTCGCACGAGGTACAAATACTGCCCTTTTGTAAGGTCAAATTCTTTAAATTCTATATTGCTTATAGAATCTAACGCCCTTGCAATCATTCCAATTTCTCGTAAAATTTCCTTCATCATTAACTCCTAGGTACGTATTTTTGTTGCAAATGCAATAAAAAATGTTATATATAAAATTTACCCCAATTTTGTTGTATTTGCAACATTTAAATGTAAAATGCCCCAATTTGGCACCCCATTCCCCTGTTGAGAAAAATAAAAAAGCTCCAAACTTCATTTAAGAGCTTGGAGCTTCTATTCTAATAATCCTTTTTTATCATTTTAAAGATAATATCCATAATGGCTATGAAACAAGGGGCTGGCTGGGATTAGGTATAAACCCCAGATCAAATTTCCAAATTTAAGAAACGGTTACTTTGCTTGCTACCACTTTGTTTACTTGTTCGCCAAGGTCGATTGTTCCATCTGCGCTTTTAATCTGACAACGAACCACATCGCCCTCTTTAAGGTATTTCCCATTATTGATTTGGCTTTCCACCAGTAAATCCATTTTCTTTTGGTAAGCAAGTGCTGGATTGGAAATTTCCCCTAAAATTTCTGGTGTAAGCGTTAATGCTACACCGCCAGTTGTACCTGTGATGATTAAATCTCCTTTTGATAAGTCCATCGTTTCTGAAAGCTCCTTGATGGTTTCAGCAGGTTTAAAAATCAACTGATTCGTATTGGCAGATTGACGCAATTCATCATTTACCCAGCATTTTAATTCAAGATCATGAATGAGAGCTGTCTCTTCCTTATCTAATAAGTATAGAAATGGTCCTGTTGGTCCAAATGTACGGTAGCTTTTCCCTTTTAACCATTGTCCTTCAGAAAGCTGCACATCCCGAGCAGACACATCATTAAAGATGACTAGCCCGGCAACATATTGATGAAGATTCTCATCTGTTACTTCTACGGCTTCAGTAATCTCTGTGCCAATGACCAGTCCTAACTCAATTTCATAATCTAGGAGTTGAACATGAGAAGGACGGATAATTTCGGTGTGGGCACCACAAAGTGAACTATCTGCTTTGCTAAAAATCATGTTATACGGAGGGCGGGATGCTTCAAGGCCTGCTTCTGCACGGTGTGAAGAATAATTTGCACCCTGACAAACAATTCTTGCTGGTCTTGTGACTGGACTTAAAATGGTTACCTCTTCAAGTGAAATAGCCCCATTCGTCCCCTGTTCTTTAATTGTCCTGGCTTCTTCAGTGCCAGCTTCCAAAAAATGTGCCAAAGAGCTATAGTTCCCTTTTAAGACAAGAATTTGATCGTTTGATACGACTCCCCACTGCTGTTTATTTTCCTTTTCAAATCGTACAACTTGTAATCCCATGTTCTTACCCCTCTCAAATATGCCTATTTTTTCGCAAATATAATAAGACCTCTATTGGAGTTAGTCTTGAAAACCATATATTTTTTCTAAGATTCTCTTCACTCGTCTGATTAAATCAGTCATTGTTTGCCTAGCCAACTCTTCATCTCTTGCCATGACTGCATCATATATGACACGGTGCCTTTCCAACACTTCTTGTGTCGGAGAATCATAGGGTGATTCAGGGAAATCCTTTAATGCTTGCAGTGTTTTCTCTCGGCTGATGACTAGCGCCTTTCGAAGTGTTTTCACCGTATTGATGATAAGATCATTGTGAGAAGCTTGTAAAATGCTTTCATGGAAATCATAATCCGCTCTTGCCCAAGCCTTTTCATCGCCGATGGATTGCTCTAAACGCTCAAAAGCATCTTTTATTTTTATCATGTCTTGGTCGGTTGCCCTTTTAGCCGCTAATTCAGCGGCAGTTGGTTCAAGCCCCAATCTCACCTCTGATAAATGCACTAAAAAATCTCTATTTTTCTCATCTTCGAGCACCCAAGATAGTACATCTAGATTCCACCATTGCCAATCCGAACGTGGAAGGACAACCGTACCGGCTCTTTGATTAGACCTAACAAGTCCCATGGTTGATAGGACTCTTAGCGCTTCACGAACTACCGTCCGGCTAACTTCAAGCCTTTCACTAACAACTTCTACTTTTGGCAGTAATTCTCCAGGTGCAAATTCACCTGTTACGATTTTCTTTCCTAAATCATAAACCAGTTGATCACTTCTATTCTTCATTCAGACCACTTCCTCTTCTCCAGTCTTGATGTGACCCTCATTCTAGTAAAGATGATATTTAGTAAGAATCAGAGGTTAATCAAAAAAGGGAACGCTTCCACTACCATAAATGTTGAATTTATTATATAAACACCTACCTTTTTAAGCTAAACACTCCATTTTTTAAAAATAAATATTATTTATCTGATTATTATGGTAAATAATATTTATTTTACTGTCAATATCTTTTTAAAGTTTTTACTTTGCACACATAAAAAGTAACACCAACTCCAAAGAGCTGGTGTTTTCTTATAAATTTAAAATCAAAAGCTTTGGCCAACTGATTTGTTATTTTCGTTTTGTGATATGTCTTTTACTGAACTGTGTTTTAAGGAAGAAGCTAGTATGATTACCATGCTTGTTAATCCAATCCATACGAGGTTAGATAAAGAAGAATCCCAAGATAATCCCTTTCCGAAGAAGAACAACTCTCGGAGACCTTGGATCATAAATCGCATCGGCAACCAAGAATAGATCCAATCTTGATAAAACGGAGACATCATTTCAGGAGCCATTGCGAGCAGTGGTGCACCAAAGAATAACAATAGGGCAAAAAGAGCGATACTTCTTATTCCCAGCCATGAAAGTACAGCTGAAATCATTAGGAAAAAGCTAAAGGAAGTAATCGATAGGAATAAAGCTGTATCGATAAACTGTGGGATATAAAGTCCTACCATATTATCTGCGAGCCAAGTTAAACCGAATCCAACGACAAGAGAAATAACCGCACCTATTAAAATTTGTCCTATTTTTGTAATCAATTTCTCTTTTCGATTTACAATCGGTAATTTACTAACGGCCAAAAAGATAATCGCCGCACTCGCCAAACTTCCTATCCATAACGGCTGAAATAAGGAAACAGGAGAATTTCCGTTTGCACTATTCGTACCAATTTCATTCACATTTGTAACCTTTTTTGTAATAGGTGTGGCCAGATTTGCAGCTTGTTCTGCTGTTAACGTTCTTCCTTGCTTTTCAAATCCATCTAGCAGTTGTGTACGCACATTGATGTTTATATTATCAACTATTCCATTCAACATTTGTCCTGCCATCGTTGAAGCTGCTGTATTCATTCCCTGATTGATATAGATTTGAACTTCAGGGGAAAATGGTGCTGGTGTCCTTAATGATGCCTGCTTCACACTAAAATCTTTCGGAATCACCAATGCTGCATAATATTTTTGATGATCTAACCCTTTTAATACTTCCTCTAAGGTTTTTGCTTCTACCCATTTAACTGCTGGGTCTTCGTCTGTTGTTGCTTTTGAATTTTTTTCCATTGTTTCAACGATGGTTTTACCCATATTCATTTCTGGTTGATTAGGTAACTGAACTCCCTCATCCTCATTTACGATGGCAATAGGCAGATTTTTGGGTTGAGGCTGGACTGATGGGAATAAGGTTAAAGAAAAAATAAAGATAATTGCCAAAGCGATAATCGGTGAAAGTAATATCAGTTTGTTTTTGAACATATTTTAACCTCCTACAATTTTTGATATAATAATAAACAACCTGTTGTTTATTATATTTCAGATTGTATAATTGATTCCAATTCAGTTCAATAATCAAAAACAACAGATGTGTTGGTTATTGAACACCTTTAATAAATGTGTTGGAAAAAATGAAGGAGGAATTAGTTTGCGAGATCGTACTATGGATATGCGGATTATTCGAACAAAAGAATCTATCCGAGATGCCCTCGTTGAATTGATCGATGAGAAAGGCTTCGAAGCTATTACGGTAAAGGATATTACAACAAGAGCGAAAATTAATAGGGGGACATTTTATGCCCACTATCAAGACAAATTTGATTTAATAACCAAATGTGAGGAAGAAATCATACTGGAGATGTCCAGACTTGCTAAACAGAACTTCCCAAGTGTGATTGCCGCACTGGGAACCAGCTCTCCGACTTTAGCTCCCTTTCCGCTTGCCGTTTTAATATTTGAGTATTTAAATGAAAATAGTGGATTTATGAAAGCTGTGTTAGGTCCAAAAGGCGATTTATCCTTTCAAACAAGACTGAAAAATTTTATGTGGAATACGCTGTTTGGAAATGATGCAACAGCACTTATTAAGGAGGAAAATTTGCTTGTGCCAGGACAATATTTAGCTTCCTATATTGCGTCTGCACATATAGGAGTCATTCAACAATGGCTAGATAGTGGCAGAAAAGAAACTCCGCAAGAAATGGCTCGAATCCTTTCAACCATAACAGTAAACGGCCCCTTCTTTGCAGCTGGGTTAAAAAAATAAATTTGGCAAGTAGATGGGACAGTACCTTAGAGTAATGGTACTGTCCCTTTTTATATCCGAATATAAATATAGCTCCCTATTATTATGAGACAGGATTTTATTTCAATGTAACTAAACTGTAAAACTAAACTCTCTTAATTGTAATACTAATCTATTATTCCCATTCATAGTAATAGTTTTATCGATAGCTAACTAGGAGGACTAAAATGAGAAATCTTACCATCGTATTTCTATTATTCGCTTCACTTTTATTTGCTTCCCCAGCTTTTGCTTTTCCAATTAAACAAGGGGACACACTGTCTAATAGTTTAAGAGTACATAAATTAAATCAAAATGTGATGGAAGCGATCACTCCACACAATGATGAACTTGATCTGCTTTCCATTCGTGTGAAAGCTGCTACCACAAAACAGCATACTACTAGTGAATCCCCCAAAAAAGAATCCGTCAAAATACATCTCTCAAACAATGAAATAGATCTGCTCGCTAGGTTAGTTCGGGCGGAGGCACAGACGGAACCTTACAAAGGAAAGATTGCAGTCGCTTGTGTGGTGCTGAATAGAGTTGAAAGCAGAAAATTTCCGGATACTATAAAAGAAGTTATTTATGCCCCTGGTCAATTTCAACCTGTTAGTAATGGTGAAATCAACAAGCCAGCTGATAAAGAATCTATTAGAGCTGTTAAAGCAGCATTATCTGAAAAACGCCAAATGGCACCAGGAGCCCTATTTTTCTATAACCCGGCGATCGCCACAAGTCGGTGGCTCGATTCAAGAAAAACTACCATGATTATTGGTCGACATGTTTTTAAAAAATAGAAGGAAATATCTTAAGGGGTTTACTTTCGAGGTACAAAAAGACTTCATAAAACTATATGTATTGGCGTTCAAATGCCACTAGTTTATACTGAATTATAAGATTTCATTTAAAGGACCAACAACCAAAATAAAGAAGGAGTGATTATTCAATGAAGCTCGATATCTATGTCAATTATCAAGGAGTTTGCGAGCAGGCTTTTCGGTTCTATGAACAGCATCTCGGAGGCAGAATAACATCGATGATGTCTTTCAAACAACTGCCAGATCCGACGAACGTTCCAGAAGGTCGGGAAAACGATATTCTGCATGCTACCATCGAGATTGGAGACACGGTTCTAAGGGGAGCCGACATTCCCAACGCTGAGCCTATGCGGAGTGTTTATCTGACACTTAGAGTTAACAGTACAGAAGAGGCGGAGAGACTTTATACCTTGCTTTCTGAAGGAGGAGAAATCTTTATGCCCATGGAAGAAACCTTTTTCGCTTTGCGTTTTGCTCAGCTAAGAGACAGGTTTGGAACATCATGGATGCTCCTATGTGAGCGTCATTCATAAAAGCCCATAGTAGACAAAATATTTTAATAAAAAGAGTAATTCAATTGGGAACTAAATTTTCATCTAAAAACGATGTTACCGGTAAATTACGACCAAGTTTAAGGCGGTGAATTGTTATGAGAATAAATTTTCCAGATAAACACTTGGCGGAGATAAAACGAATTGTTCAAAAGGAACTATCTATAAAAGGAATAGAACCTACAGATGAATATCTATTTATCCATTGTTATTCGAAAATACACAAAGAAACCGTCTATTATCATCTGTTCACAGAAAATGATATGTTGATCATCCGCTGCTATGCACGCGTGTTTGATAACTTGGAGCTGGGCGTAACGATCAAACGCACAGCAAAAAATGTATTTGAATTTCTGAAAAACCTAACTGGGTTAGATACCACCATTTATCTAGAAAACGGTGTAGAGGTGAAATTATAATTAAACTTAAACAAAGTCACATCCATTTTTCGGATGTGACTTCGTTATTTTCGTCCTATGTAATAGCCCACACAATTCCACTAGTTATGGCTGCTGCGTTCCCGCCCTGACCAGTTTCCTAGTGCCCTTGTTGGACTATGACTCCGCAGGTAGGACTCGAACCTACGACCGATCGGTTAACAGCCGATAGCTCTACCACTGAGCTACTGCGGAAAAAACAAGTTATTTTGCTATCGCAAAAAAAACTATGGTGCCGGCTAGAGGACTTGAACCCCCAACCTACTGATTACAAGTCAGTTGCTCTACCAATTGAGCTAAACCGGCAAACTTCCTACTTTATATTTCCATAATAATAGGAGAATGTATCTTTTTCAAGATATTTTTTGTGATAAATAATTTAGATGAATATAGAATCTAATAATCTCGTTACAATATCAATTATTTAATACATAAAAGTAAAAAAACACCAGCGACTCAACCATACTGATGTTTTGATATTTTATTAAATTAATTTTCCTAAATAATACGGCATTTGGCGTCGCCACCAAATCCAATCATGAAAAACATCTTCGCCCCACTCATCAAACGACGCTGGAATTTGTTTTTCTTTAAAGGCTTTTTTTAATGTATAGTATGAAGGCAGCCCATCCTGTTCCCAATCACCTAGCCCAGTACAAATAATGATATTTGCTGAACGATATCGATCAATAAACCAGCCGTCATTTTGATTCCATATGTAATCACTCGGTGAGTTTTCGTATACAAGTGAATCATTTCCGTAATCCCCAAAAAAGAAACGCACATCGTAAATCCCGCTAAGTGCAACGGTTGTTTGGAAGACATCCGGATGTCTCAAGAAAAAGTTCAGCGCATGATAGGCCCCCATACTACAACCCGTGGTCATCATCGGATCAAACCAACCTGTTTTATGTTTAATAAAGGGAATCGCTTCTGAAATTACGTAACGGTCATATGCCTCATGAGCCAATGCACGGTCATGGGCTGGTTTTGAGTCATGCAGCCAACTCTCGCTATCGATACTAGTCAATGTAAAAAATTGAACTTTTCCCGATTCAATAAAGTCATGACATACATCAATCATTCCAAAATCATAGTATTCAGTATGCGTCCCTCCAGATGAAGGAAAAACGACAATTGGCATACCGCTGTGTCCATATCTGTTTAATAGCATTTCACGACCTAATTCGCCACTCCAATGGTTTAATTGTTCTATATGCACAGGGGATCTCCTTTTCCTATTTTTCGTTCATGGACGAAACGGATAATTTCATCCACTTCTTCTTGCGAATCTGCATTAATTGCATAAAATTGATTTCCTTGGAGTTCCGCAAACGCATCTGGCATGCGCTGTTCAAACTTCACACGTTCGCCAAATCGTTTATAAATAGCATTCGTATCATGTTTATACACATACATATCACGCTGTGTGATACCGACACAAAACTGGTTTACCTTATCGGACTCCTTAAATTCTCCTCCTGTCACTAGAGAAGCATACTGTGCAAATAAATCAATCGAGTGTGCGAAATTGTACATATCAATCGTATAGCCGCCAGCCAAGCGGTTATTGTATTCAAGTGCCAGATAATCCCCATTTTCTAGTTTAAAAAACTCAATATGGAAAAAGCGTTCTTTCATGCCAAAAGCTTTTACAATCGCCTTTCCATATGTTTCGAGCTTTGGATCCATCTCTTTTTGAATCACATAAGCCATATCCAACTGACCGTTAACGAGTTCCAGTGTTGGCACATTATAGGTAAAGCTAGTTTGGAAAACAATGCTTCCCTTTTGATCTATTAAACCATCAAATGTACAAAGCACGCCTCCTTCGACAAATGGTTCTAAGAAGTATACTTGTGCTTCTCCCCATTCTTCTTCAAAATGTCGGACATCCTCTTCTGAACTTAATTTAAAGGTAGCAGCTGAGCCCACTCCATTATCCGGTTTGGCAATCACTGGCAGTCCTAATTCATCAATGGCTTTAGCTAACTCCTTGTTAGTTTTAACGACTCTTCCTTCTACGACAGGCACTCCTGCTTGTTTAAACAATTTTTTCATTTCAGATTTAAACTTAACTTTTTTCAGGTCATTCGTTTTATTTCCGTACACGTTAAATTGTTCACGCAACTGCGCATCAAGTTCTAACCAGTGTTCATTATTGGATTCAATGCGGTCAATTGGACCATGTTTATAAAATAAAAAGGCAACCGCACGTTTTACTTCATCTACATCTTCTAAATCATTCACACGATAATATTCTGTTAAAGAGTTTTGTAATTCGGAACCTAATTGGTCATATGGCTCTTCGCCAATTCCTAACACATTGACACCTGCGTCTTTTAAACGATGAGCAAATGGTTGAAAATTACTAGGATAGTAAGGTGATATCAAAATATAATTCATAAAAAAAAAGCCCCTTTCTCAGAATGAAAAATATTCATTATTTTCACGACTAAGCTACTATTATTTCAAATTATAATCAATATTCAAAAAAAATAACAGATTCCGATTATTTCAAATATAAATTATTCAGTTCATTTAAGACCACTTCACACTTAAGAAACGTAAACATTCCGGCAAGTGTTTTGCCCAAGCTTTTTCATTATGTTCTTCATCTGCAAAAATGTTTAAACAAATGCTATCAATAGGAACAGTGCCTTTTATCAGTTGTTGATAATACTTAAGCGAGCAATCGATATAGGCCTGTTTCATATTCCCATACATCATTTGTCTATCGGTATCATCGCCTTCCTGAGTCCCAACTTGAATGTACACGCGTTGTTCAGGATCCAATTCTTTTCTAGCAATATAACTGTCAAATGCTTTACTAGTAATCCAATTGGCTAGAGAAAAAATACCTAAACCACCAATTTGATTTTGATATTCAATACCCATAAAAGCTGAAATATTTCCTCCAAGTGAACTGCCCATCATCACTGTATGATATTTATCCGCTTTTGTTCGGTAATGCTTATCGATAAACGGCTTCACGACCGCCATGACAAACTCTGCATACTCCGCCCCTCTTCCGCCTAGTTCAATATCTTCAGGAAGTGGGCTTTCAGTTATTTTCCAAGGCGTATATTCATTAATTCGATCCTGTCCAGCGTTATCTATCCCAACAACAATCATCTTCGGTAAATCGGGGTTTTGTTTAATTGCAGGAATGACTTTCCATGAATACCCGCTATAAGATTCACTACTATAGAAAACATTTTGTCCATCATGCATATAGACCACTGGATAATATAAAGCCTCATCTTTATTATAATCCTTCGGCAATAACACACGCACGCGACGTTCTTCATTTTTATAAGACATATGTAAATGATGTGTTTCTAGTTTTAAATAAAAATAGGATTGATTCATTTAACCTTCCTCACTCTTTTGATATTACATTAAATATACTGAAAATATTTAATCTTCACAATAAAAATCACAAGAAAAATAAGAAGGGAATAAAGCAAAAATTGGCTGGTATGAGTTTGGTTCAATACCGAATCCATACCAGCCAATTAGCTGCTTAATATAAAACTCTAACTTTTCGGGATCACCTCAAATGATCCTCTTTTAACTATTACTCTTTTAGCAGAAGTAGAAGTTACGGCTGTATTTCCCACCATTGCATGTAAGGATAAGGGTCTATCGCCTTACCGTTTGCCCCATAAATTCCAAAATGTAAATGCGGTAGGAATTTTCCGTTTGTGCCTTTTTTTCCATACCCGGTATTTCCAACAAATCCTATCAATTGACCTTTCGAAACTTTTTGTCCTTTTTTCAATCCAGGAGCGTATTGCATGAAATGGGCGTAATAAAGTCGCATTCCATTCTTTGCCTTAATCAGCACTCGATATCCTCCAAGTGTGTTCCAACCAATTTTATCTACAACACCCTCTGTAGCGGAAAATACAGGCACCCATTTTGTCGCCATGATGTCAATTCCTTCGTGTCTTCTTGCCTTCCCGTCTATCGAAAAGGACCTCCCGTCACCGAATCCTCCAGCAAATGGGTCATATGTCTCCTGCGCCAGAGGGAAAACACCAGTTGAAAAGTAGTTTGGCGGCTTGAGTGATGGTTGAAGTGGTAGTATCAGTTTTTGACCCGGAAACACCATTTGCATCGTAAGATCGTTTAACGAGATGATGTCATCCATCGTATTTTCCGTCTTGTGGGCAATCTCCCATATAGAATCCCCAGGTTGAACGATATAAACAGGATCTTTTATATGCAAATGTTGCCCAGGAACAATCAAGTTTGATTTAAGATTGTTCCATTCTTTTAAGTTATCAGTGGTTGTGTTGAAATGTTTGGCAATTGAGGATAGTGTGTCCCCTTTTTCAACACGATAATGTTTTTCTTTGTTATCTTCTTTAGCCAGCCAATATACATCATATACGCTTATGACGAATTTTTTGAGTTTCTTATCATAAGATATCGGCTTCTTTAAGATGAATTTTTTTCCATTTTTAACGGCACTTCTCGATTTGGGTTTGAGACGAATACGGTCGTCTTTTTCTCTTGATATGTAAATACTCCCACCAATTTTTTCCACTTTATAACCCATGGATTGAAAAACCTTTTCTATTGGAACTTCATTAGATGCAGCATTCGCTTGATTACTTTTAAAAGTAGTGCAAAAAAGTGTACCAGCAAGCAGAACTACAGCCATTTTTCGTAAATGCAAATTTATTTCTCCCTTCATCATTAGCAAATTTATCTTTGAGGCAATGGTTGGAAAGTTCGAAGATGACACGTTCGAAATAATTTTTGATAGAATTTATAGCTTTTGCTTCTGTATTTTTCTTTATTACTGGGAATATTATACGCAAATTTACTACCTATTTTTCAAACACAGTGAAATCAACATTCAGTAAAAAAGAGCCAAAAAAGCCTGAATCTTTTATTAATAGATTCAGGCTTATAATCATTTTGATATGCGAGTTAATTTTAGTGGGAAGGATGTGTGAGATTTAATGAACTCTATTAGCAAGCTGCTTCATTGCGTTTAACTCCGAGGATAGAGCCAGGAACCATTCCTTATCCCCTGTTGATAATGCTAAGTCTAGGAGAAATTCAAGCTGTGCCTTATTGGTTACATTTGAAACCGGCATCTTCTTAACTTGTTGGCTTAAAATTGGGATGGTTTTCCCGACCGTTTGGTCATTGTCACTTTTAACTACCTTTACCTTCAACACGCCTTCGATACTTGACAGAGCTTCAACATAACCAATGATTAATTCGCCATCCCAAGATTCCGCCTTAATCCAATCACCTGTATTTAATATGGTGGTATTATTTGACAACATGCCTGATTCACCCTCTTTAATTAGTTTTATGTTACATCTTGCTGAATATGGGTTAAACTGTAACTTTTTTTATTACATTTCAAATAAAAATCAGCAGCCATAAACCGTTATTGCCGCTTATTGACAAGATTAACAATTTCTTTAATTGTATACTCCTTTAGATATTCTCCCATATGCTTTTCCACACCAAAGAAAATACTGCATAGGACTCCTTGCATATTCGCACCTACAATACATTTTTCATTGGATTCAGGACATTTGGGCTTTAGTGCACCTTCTGAGGTGATCTTATAGATATCCCAAAGATTCACTTCACTAAGTTCTAGCGGAAAAATAAATCCACCGCCCGTACCTTCTTTTGATTTAATAAATTTATGTTTTTTTAACAAACTAAGCACTTTTCGAATGCGTACCGGATGGACACCAGCACTTTCAGATATGGCATCACTTGTTGACATGCGGTCTGGCTGTAATGCCAAAAAAGTTAAACTATGAATGGCAAGGGTAAAGTCACTATTCATGAACTTGCCTCCTAAGACAACTTCTTATCTATTTTTACTAATACAAGTATTGTCTGCAGTTTTTATTAAAATTAACAACATACTGTAATGGTAAACATTACAGATAAGGTAGTCAAGCAATTAGCTTTTAAGTTCCTGTTAAACGGGTTATTTACATGCCCCATTGTTTTATGACTTGTTCTTCTGCTATTCGTTTAATGTTTTCCCAGGTCATATCTTTATTCACAATGACATTGGTATGATAGTTTTGATCATTAAATTTTACTTTTACGAATACTTCAATCATCTGATTTACCTCCTTTTAAAAAAATTTAATATAGTTTAATTGGCTTTTTTTTGCAATTCGGTGTACAAATAAGATCGAATTCTACGCGGTAGAAAACTACGAATTTCGTCCTCGTTATAGCCAACCTGTAATCTTTTTTCATCTTGGATAATTGGACGGCGCACCATTTTGGGATGCTCAATGATTAATTTGTACAATTCATTTAGCGGAAGAGATTCGATATTTACGTTTAATTCTTGAAACGCCTTTGAATTCGTGGAAATAATTTCGCTCGTCCCTTCTTCCGTCATACGAAGAATCGATTTAATCTCATCGACTGTAAGGGGATTAGATAAGATATTTCTTTCGATATAATCAATTTGATGTTCCTCAAGCCAAGCCTTTGCTTTTCGACAAGAAGCACAGCTTGGTGTCGTATATATGGTCACCATACTTTTACACCCTCCATCCGTTATTTTGGCCAAACGTTTAAATGTAATAAAAAATATTACAGTTTCTATACTGTAATTTTATTCATTACAGTTAATTTTGTCAAATGTAAAGTTTTGGTTTTAATATGAATCTTTATTAATAGTGGGATTTCAGAGGTTGATGCTGTTATAAAAATCGCCAAGTCACTACTCGTACTAAGAAGTGACTTGGCACTATTTTACTTATTAAGAAGTCCTAAAAAGGAACAAATCGTTAGGATTCCTTTATCAAAGTTTTCCAAGTTAAAGTGTTCGTTTGGTGCATGTAGATTTTCATCTGGCAAACCGAATCCCATTAAGACAACTGGTGCATTTAGGGATTGGCTAAAGTCAGATACAATCGGAATCGAACCGCCTTCTCTTTTGTAGACTGGTGCTTTCCCATAAACGGTTTCATACGCTTCTGCCGCTGTTTGAATCATCGGACTGTCGATTGGCGTTAAGAATGGGTTGCCGGTGTCTTGTAAAGACACGGTTACTGTGCATCCTTTTGGCGTATGCTCTTCCAAGTGTTTTTTGATCAATCCCTGAATCTTTTCTGGATTTTGATTGTGTACCAAACGGCAAGTGATTTTCGCATGGGCCTCGTTCGGGATGACGGTTTTTGTCCCTTCTCCCTGAAATCCGCCCCATAAGCCGTTTACTTCTAATGTAGGCCGGGAACTGATTCTCTCAGGATATGGAAAATTATTTTCCCCTCCCGTAAAATCAGTTAATCCTAATGATTTTTTAAGCTTTTCTTCATCAAATCCTAGTGCTTTAATTTGTTCTTTTTCATAGTCTGTCAATTCCACGACATCATCATAAAAATGGTCCACATTCACTTTTCCAGTGGCATCATGAAGCGTTGAAAGCAATTGGACTAATAAATGGTTGGCGTTCTGGACTCCCCCTCCGAACATGCCTGAGTGTAAATCAGAGTTTGCGGTTTTTAAGGAAAGTTCCAGTGCACAAAGACCTCGTAAAGAATAGGTGATGGCAGGGATGCCTCGGTCCCACATATCTGAATCGGAAATAATGACCACATCACAGGCTAACTTTTCTTTATTTTCTGATAGATACGGTGGAAGATGAGGACTTCCGATTTCCTCCTCTCCTTCGATGCAAAATTTTACGTTTACTGGTAATTTACCTTCTGTTTTTAAAAGTGTTTCGACTGCTTTGATATGTAAGAATGTCTGCCCTTTGTCATCGGTTGCCCCTCTGGCAAAGATCTTTTCATCACGGATCGTTGGTTCAAATGGTGGTGTCTCCCATAAATGAACAGGGTCAACGGGCTGGACATCATAATGGCCGTAAACTAAGACAGTTGGGGCATTTTCCTGATGTAACCAATCCGCATAGATAATTGGATGACCTGCTGTCTGGATAATTTCTACATGTTCCATTCCAATGGTTTCTAGTTTATTGGCAATCCATGAGGCAGCTTTTTGGATGTCCTCTTTATGCTCCGATAAGGAACTGATACTTGGAATCCGGAGCAATTCTTTTAATTCCTCGACATTTTGATGATGCTGATTGGATAACAATTCGGATAATTGACTCATAAACTCACCTTTTCTAGTTTATTTCTACATCTTATTTTATATATAAAGACAGGATTGAATTCAAGTTTTAACACTTGCACCTAAACTACCTGCTACATATTAAGAAAATGACTGGTTAAACTTATGAAGACAAAATAAACAGAGAGGAGCTAAGGCTGTGTCACGGAAACTTGTTACCTTGTTCCTATTTGCCGTTCTACTTTTTGCCGGCGGATTTCATACAGACGGCCAACCACCGCCAGACCCCGCCCAACTGGGGATGGAAGAAGGATATTATGAAGGAATCCGTTCGGGGCTTGAAGACCGCCATAAATTCAGGATATCCCGTGCTTGGCAGCAGATGCCACGATCCCAGCTGAGCTTGGACAACAAGAAGGAAATAGCTCGGCCCCTCATAAAAATAGGACTTCTCAGGCAGGTGTATCTCTCCTTTTCCTCTGGTGAGAAATTCTTCGCCTACCTTCATGCTCATCCGGAAATGAACGCGGTACAGGCAGCCCAGCGGATACTTGGGCAGAAGTTTGTGAAAGCATACGAAAAAAGCTTCCAGAAAGGTTATGAGAAATCCCTCACTGCTCCACCCAAAAAGGCGGCAAGCTATGCGGCCTTTTTGAAGGCGAAAAAAAGATAAGCTTTGAATAAAAGGGCAACCTCGAGGATGCCCTTTTATTCTGCGCCAAAAATTTTTTTTACAATAACAGAGTAAAATTCTTCTTTTTAATAAGTAGGTTACTATTGTTTTATATTTTAGTTAATTTTTTGTAAATTAGGAAAAATACCCTACTAAATCCGGGTAACAGGTGGTATAATTTACCTGCTTTACCATGTTTGTACTAGGAGGGACATTTATGATTTGGTTTACCAAATGGGCATTACGGAATAAATCAGCATTAGCTTTTGCCGTATTTGCCTCAATGATTTTTGGGGTTTTTAGTTATACCACAATTCCAATGGAACTGATGCCAGCTGCGGATCAGCCTTATGTTACTATTTCCGTAGTTGGAAACGGAATGGATGCCGTTAGCATGGATGAACAGGTAACACAGCCAATTGAAAAAGCATTAAATGGCGTGAGAGGGAAAAAAAATGTAGCAGCACAAACAGGAAATAACTTCACACAAATGACCGTCACCTTTGAATCTGACATTAATGTAAAAGAAGCCAAGCAGCAAATACAAGAAAGAATTTCTATGGTTACTCTCCCCAATGGGGTCATGAAACCGTACGTAATTAACCTGAACACCTCTGAAATTCCGATTGTAGAATTAGGTCTTACCTTTGACAAGGAAATTGGCAATCAAGAGCTAAATATCGTAGATAATGAGATTATGCCAATGTTCCAAGACCTAAAAGGTGTTGGCAATGTCATTACAAACGGCGGAAAAAATCAACAAGTGCTAATTAAAGTCGATCCTGCCAAAATAACAGCAGCACAATACCCGCTTGAAAAGCTCTATACTCTTCTTCAAGGAAAAAATGCCTCTGTTGCCGTAGGCGAACAAACCCTCAATAACGAAGCAACAAGTATTATCGTAACAGGAAAAATAGAATCACTTGATGACATCAAAAACATCCAGTTAAATAGTAAGACCAAATTGCAGGATGTTGCTGATGTAAGTATGCAAAAAGATACCAAAAGCATCACCCATTTGAATGGGAAGAATTTTATCGACGTGGTTATTCAAAAGGATTCGACCTCCAATGCCGTAACCCTTGGGAAACAAGTGGAAGATGCCGTCAAAAAGATTAACAAAGACTATGAGGGAACACTGCAAGCAACGATTTTTATGAATTTAGGGAATACCGTTCTTGATTCGATTAATTCAATGACAAGAGAAGTATTGACTGGAGCATTATTTGCGACACTTATTATCTGGTTATTCCTTCGCAGTTTCCGAATGACGCTGATCACGATTGTCAGTATTCCACTGTCACTTTGTCTAACGATGATATTACTTTCCTTCTTCGGAGTTACCTTAAACATCCTCACACTAGGAGGAATTGCAGTATCCGTCGGACGGCTCGTGGATGATAGTATCGTCGTAGTTGAAAATATTTACCGAAGAAAGAAAGATCATAAATTAACCCCAGCATTTCTTATCGAAGCCGTGAAAGAAGTCGGCGCAGCGATTACGTCCTCCACCCTTACAACGGTGGCAGTATTTCTTCCAATGATGCTGGTTTCGGGAGGATTAAGAGATCTTGTTGCCCCGTTCGCCATTACAATTACTTGTTCACTTCTAGCATCCTTGCTTGTTTCGCTGACCGTCGTACCAGCACTCAGCGGCCGGATGATGAAAAAAGTAAAGGTGAAAGAACACAAGAAAAATTCGTTTTACCTATCCCTATTAAAATGGTCGCTTAACCATAAATGGCTTCCTATCATTCTAGTGATTCTCGTAGTGATTGGATCGATTGGATTATTCGTGAGTATGCCAAAAGGGTCTGTTGACCAGAAGGATTCTGCCTACATAGCCATCAGTCTTCGCTATCAAAATGGGACTTCAATAGGTGAAATAAAAGACGGAATTTCAAAAATGGAGAGCATTCTCCAAGATAAAAAAGGGGTTAAAACTCACATTACGATTGCGGGAGTCAATGAAGATGCTGCCCAATACGGCAATCTGCAGGATGCAAACGTGGTTCAATTTATGGTTTTTCCTAAAGATGGGACTGATTCCGCCAATTTTGTAAAAGAGATTCGAAAAACAAAAGATCAGTTCCCGGCAGCAGAATTGACGGCAGACACCGCTGGTTTATTGGGAATCAATAAAACGTCCGTTTCAGTGGATGTCATTGGTAAAAATGAGGACGACATTAAAGACGCAGCTGACATCGTCAAGAAAGAAATACGTACAATTGATGGAGTCCAAAAGGTAGAAAGTAACGATCAAAATACTAAACCTACCGTTAAGATTACCGTGGATTCGAAATTGTCCAACGCACAGGAAATTTCACAGTCGGTTTATGCCATGATCCAGCCAGCTGCGATCGGAAACATCAAAATAGAAGGACGGACGACAACTGTTAAGATAGGCGCCATAAAAGAAATTCAAACGGTGAATGATCTAAAAGATTTGCAGCTTATGACACCAAATGGACCAGTAGCTTTATCTAGTATCGCTAAGATAGAAGAGCGTAAGGAGCCTGGTACCCTCTTTTCAAAAGACGGCCATCATTATCTACAAGTCAGTGCTTTTGTGGATTCAGATAAAATGGTAGATGTGACAGGCAAAATCCAGAAACAGATTGTTGTTTGGGATAAAGATCATACTTTTGGAAAAGGAACTAGTGCAGAAATTACCGGTTCTGCGATGCAATCATCGGATGATTTAGTAGAATTGGGTAAACTGGCAATGTTCTCGATTGGAATTGTGTTTATGATTTTGCTTGTTACCTTAAAATCATTCCGGGCAAGCATTGCCATTCTGATTTCTTTGCCGCTTGCCGCGATTGGTTCGCTATTAGGATTGGTGGTTACTCACTCAAGCATAAATATCTCTTCTGGTATTGGGATGTTGATGCTTGTTGGGATTGTTGTTACCAATGCGATTGTACTAGTGGACCGAATCCGTCATAACGAAGACAGCATGAGTATTCGCGAAGCAATTATGGAAGCGGGAGCGGTCCGTCTACGGCCAATTCTGATGACCGCACTGGCCACTGTATTTGCTATGCTGCCGCTTCTGGTTGCACATGAATCGGCGATGAGTTTAAATCTTGTTTCAAAAGGACTGGCGGTGGTCGTTATATTTGGACTCATCGTGTCCACCCTATTGACACTGATTGTGATTCCAACATTTTATGAGTTATTCCATTTCCGCAAAGCCAAAAAGCAAAGGCGGCATGGGAACCTGGTACCAGGTACTCCTTTAGGACAATAATTACGAAATTAGTAAAAAATAGGATCCCCCTGAAAGGGAATCCTATTTTTTATCTCTATATTTTTTTCTAAAAAGCTTCCCTATATCATTCTGGCAGCAATCCCCTAGCCTTCTTAATCATCCAAATACCAATGATCCCCCCGATGGCTACATATAGCTCTACCACCCATAAATTTGTAAAATGGCCGGTCTGCACAAATACGAGCGGAAAATCAAACGCCGCATGAATAAGGATGGCATAAATAACGTAAACAAATTTCTTTTTCACTACCGCAATCAATACCCATAAACTAAAGGCAATCTGAATGATTGCTGCGAAGAACCGTTCGACACAAGCCAATAAATAATAGGAAACGCCATTGCTTAACACGGTATCTTTTATAGCTGTGAGCTGGTCAGTTGGGATTTGTCCTGCCAACGTTTGTTCTAGTGTACCTGCATTAATCATAAACGCGAATAAAATGTTTGGCACGATCATAGTTAACATCAACACAATTGCCTCAATGCCGCCCCAGCCGACACCAAAAGAAATTCCACCTTTGTAGTTATGGTATTTTTTTAACAGCCAAGTAAATAAAAGAAAACGGCCTAGCTCTTCAAATGAGCCCGCTGCCATCCCCCCATATAACCCAAAAGCCCAAGGGTGTTGAGCATAATTTGGAAAGGCCGTAACAACTGCAAGATGAAGCGTTTTTTCCAAGACCTGTGTCATCACCACAAATCCAATCGCACCTACAATGATCGGCTTAACCGCGATCCCTGTTTTCTTTCGAAAAAACAAAATCAACCCCAAAAATAATATAAATGAAAATACTATCGGAACAAACATCGATACAATCGTTTCCGTACTAACCATTCCAATTTCCCCCTTAATTAACGTTCCTCTTTTTATTATCATTATCAATAATGATAATAATTTACTTACCAAGAACTGTCAATCTTTTTTTAACTAACCCTTGAAACTCCTTACGGTCATTTCAAAAAAAAACACTTGGGTTCTCCAAGCATTTTGATAATTACAGAAATTAGAGATTATTAGAGAACCTCCATTTTCAATGATCCTTTGATTAGCTTTATCTCTCCATTTTTGGGGATGAATTCACTGATGTTTTCCGCTTCCTTTTTTGTTTGGTTTAGGTCCCCCGGTACGTATTCTTTAAAGGAGCAGCAAAATAGTTTACGGGCAACCTTTCCTTTTTCACCAATTAAGTTAAACCATTGTTGGCCAACATAGAGAGGATTGGTTAGTTTTCTATCAATGATTTCTGCTATACGGCCATTTTCTTCGCCTGAATTCCATTTTGTTTTACAAGAAAGAGCCAAGATCAAGTAATTTTTAAACCGATCTAATTCCAGTAATTGAAGATGGTACTTATCTCGATGCAGTTGATTAAAGTTCATCAGGACAGTTTTTATACTTTTTTCAATATCTATTTCAAACTTACTTGCATCTTTCCAGATTGCTAACTTTGAATCAAAAAGCGACAGTGTCAGGATAAAATAGGCAGCATAATTTTTGGGATCATATACTTCATTAACCGCTTGCGTTTCATCTTCAGGGACAACCACATAGCTTTTATAGTCGGCAAAGAATTTTTCAAGCATATCAATACCCTCTTTCATACCTTGGTAGAATGGTTGAATAAACAAGCTTTATCTATTTCCTTCTGACAGCTATTTGCCCGATGGTGAAACAGCTAGTGGCGTTTCTCCTAATTTGACAAATAACCTTCTCATAGCATAAGAATCAGAATTTTTATATATTATATTCCTTCAGTAAAATTAAAAATCCTGCTTAATCCTCCAAATATCCTCAAAATTCATGGTTTTTAATTAATAAGTCCCTCTCTCGGATTGGTCCTTTGTCGGAACAGGTCTTTTGGCCGAGTAGGAAGGAAAGATTGGTAAATCATTTACTTTTTTTAACAGCTGTATTATGATATAAATGTGATATCACTTTTATATCACTTTTTTTAAAGGAGGGGACCCTGATGAGAGAGAAATCAATTATTAAAATGAATGGGTTTGTGGCACTGATCATCGCGCTTTTGTGTATCGTTTTTGGGGCTTATTTAATCGTAACTGGAACCATTTCACAGCAAATTTCCGGAGGATTAATCATCCTTTTAGGGCTGATTGTCGCAACAAGTTTAACCATTGTTCAACCCAATGAAGCAAAGGTATTAACGTTCTTTGGAACCTATCTCGGTGTGATTCGGGACCAAGGATTATGGGCAACAATTCCGTTTACCTTCAAACGGAGTGTTTCTTTACGTGTCACAAACTTTAACAGTGAACGGCTAAAAGTAAATGATTTAGAAGGGAATCCCATTGAGATTGCAGCAGTTGTAGTTTATAAAGTAAGAGATGCAGCCAAAGCGTTGTATGATGTAGAGAACTACGAAAAGTTCATTCAAATTCAAAGTGAAACTGGCATACGTCATATTGCGAGCAGATATGCCTACGATACCTTTGAAAATTCGGAGAACACCTTAACTCTTCGCCAAAATAGCGATGAGGTGGCTGATGTCCTTGCTCGTGACTTACAAAACCGGCTGGATGTGGCCGGAGTGGATGTCATTCAAGCTCAAATTATGCATCTTGCCTACTCTTCAGAAATCGCTTCTGCGATGCTTCAACGACAACAAGCGCAAGCGGTGTTATCAGCCCGTAAAGTGATTGTCGACGGAGCCGTTGGGCTTGTAAAAGCGGCAATTGACCAGCTGGCCGAGCAGGAAATTGTCGAACTCGATGAGGAGAAAAAAGCGCAAATGGTCAATAACTTAATGGTCGCGATTGTTTCCGAGAAAGGAACACAGCCGATCATCAATACAGGAAGCATTTATTAAGGTTGTGTGGTAAATGAGCAAAAGAAAATCATTTCCGCTTCGCATTGACCCCAAATTGTACGAAGTGCTGGAAAAATGGGCCGAGGATGAAATTAGAAGCGTGAACGCCCAAATCGAGGTCATCTTAAAAGAGGCTGCCAAAAAGGCGGGAAGATTAAAAAAAGAATAGACAGAGAAAAGGCTCCTTTCAGATGAATGGAGCCTTTTCTTGACTTGGCAGTTTAAATATTTGACTAGTTAGCTATAAAATTGAATATCTCATCCACCGCTCGGTTAAACCCTCCCGATGTTTGAAAGGATTCGCTAATTACTCCCACAGCTTTCTGGAAAGATGACTGGTTTAACACGTGCTCTGCGGCTTCAAGCAGTTGATTGGCCGTCAAGGTTTTCATTTGTAATTGAATACCTGCTCCAAGATTGGCAACTCGCTCGGCAATGATCGGCTGATCCGCACTTTGCGGGATTACAATGAGTGGAACCCCATTGTAGAGAGCCTCATGAGTACTGTTCATTCCTCCGTGTGTGATAAATAATTTCGTGTATTTTAGCACTTCCGTTTGTGGAAGATAATTTTTCACGATAAAATTTTGGGGGATTTCTCCTAAATCAAGCAGAGAGGTTTGGTTTCCAATCGACATGACGACAGTGTGATTGGTATTTCTAAAGGCTTCAATACATAACCTATAAAAATCAACCGACCGGTTAAAAACTGTCCCGAGAGAAATGTAAATGGAATTTTTCCCTTTGATAGCAACCTGGTCAAAGTCTTCGTGTAAGAATCGGGAAGCGATGGATGGACCTACAAATTTATAAGTTTGCTCGAATACTTCTCCACAAGGTTGAAACTCCCTCGATGTATAAACGATGGTTAGTGGTGCTGGATTACAAAAAACCTCATAAGGAGAATCGATCTCCACCCTATATTTTTCCTTCACCTTTTCCGTCAGACTTTGATATTCACCAGATATAGCTTTAACTATTTCTGAAGGATTATTTTTTGTAAACTGATCTAACATTCGATCGAATGAAGATTTACTCTCTGCAAAAGAAGTACACGAATTAATTGCGGGGAGGTTAAGGATCTGGGCAAGTAACCGTCCACAACCAAACATAGAATCGTGAATGATGTAATCAAAATGCTCTCCATTAATCTGCTCGAGAATGCTAGGGATGACAATATCCGCTGTATGTAACAGACCGTTGATTCTTTCGAGTAAATAATTCCTCCCGCCTGAGATAAAGGCTTTAATAAACTTTTCACCGTCAATCGTCCGGACAATCGCTCCCGTCCTCTCGATACGCTCACGAAAAGCTTCAATCGTAAAGTATACTACCTCTTCTCCACGTGAAACAAGCTCTTCCACCACTCCAATCGTTGGATTAATATGGCCTTCCGAACCAGCATTAATAAATAAAACACGTGCCATTGTTATCACTCCTCCGGTAAACGGTTCTATTAAAAATTTACCTTTAAACCGTCCATTCGTCTAGTAATATGGACAGTTGCAAACTTCCATGATGTAGTAAGCTCTTATTTCATCTGTAACAAAAAAAAGGCTGCTTCAGCAACCCATGTTCACAGATTTTGAATTGTTTACATGCTTCCTTCCAGAAGTGTCTTCTGCAAATTAAAGTAGGTTTACGTTCTCGTTTTAATTAATACATACCGAATGATAAATCCAATTGCTAACCCAGGAATAAGAGACATCATGGGAAGCCAAATAGGACCAAAAAATATGCCGAAGAACTTATTTGGTGAGTACATAAGACCTATCGTGACAAAATATGCACCAAATGCAAATGGGACAAACGAAAACCGAGGATTTTCCCCTTCCGCACATTTATAAGCATCATACATGGCAAACATATAGACACATGGGTAAAACATTAGCCATTGATAATTCACCACTTCTGCCGCTTCTTTTATTTGCCCAAGAAAGCTAAACATAATAGCTTGGTTAAAAAAACTGTTAACATTAATTATGAATTCCAAAACGATAAACATGATTCCTTTAATAAGTTGACCGTTTAACAGCTGACCAAAGCCTGGAAAAGCCACACTCCATAGGATAGCTTCTAACTTATAAGTATTCTTCATAGAATCAACCTTTAGTTTTCGATGATATTTTGCTTTCCTTTAAACTTGTCTACTATCTTTAATAAACCAACAAACCCTCTAATCATAAATAACGTAAAATTAACACTTGCAAAAGTATGAAATGGTGACCATTTATTCCATTTAAATAATCTGGTGTTCTTTTCCATAAACCACTGAGCAAAACTCATCGGAACACTAAAAATAAAACTTTTAAGTAAAATTTTCCAAAGTTTATCATTGTATGAAATCTTAACCCAAATTACACTTAATATTGGGAAAAATAATACGTCATAAATAACATTTGTTTTAAAAATTTTTGGAAAAGGCCGAACGGGGTATTCCACTCTTCTTGTTCCCACAACATAAGCATCAACTAGAGTTGCAAGTACACCTTTTGAAAAAAGAATTAGCAGATTTTCTCTCATTTTTGGTCCTTTAAATAAGAAAGGCAATGAAATAAAGCATAAAGCTGTAAGTATATTTAACAGTTTTTTTTCCATAAAAAAACACCCTTCCAAAGTGTTATTAATTTCCTTATTACGGTTTCCTAATTGAAGGAAATTATCCATTTAATTACATATAAAAAGCTAATCGTGAAGTTACAATTAGCTTTTTATCCAATTTATCAAATGTGCTCAGACTTTGTCTTTAAAAACAATTCGAGTGAAATTTACGGAAAACAATTAAAAAGGATGCCCCAAAAGCTTAATTCTGGGACATCCTTGATTGATTTATCGCATACACCACTTATATGGTGCTGGTGTCAATTACGAATCGATACTTCACATCTGAAGCTAATACGCGCTTGTAGGCTTCGTCAATTTGGTCTGCTGAGATGACTTCAATTTTCGGAACAATATGATGCTCAGCACAGAAATTTAACATTTCCTGAGTCTCACGGATACCGCCAATCATCGAACCTGCAAATGAACGACGATGTCCGATCAGCGAGAATACGTTAAGAGACAACGGCTCTGCTGGCGCACCCACGTTGACTAGTGTACCATCTAACGCCAACAAGGAGAGGTAGGCACTAATGTCAATCTTTGCGCTTACCGTATTGATGATGAGATCAAATGAACCCGCAAGTTTTTGAAACGTCTCTGAATCGCTTGTGGCATAATAAGCGTCAGCGCCGAATTCCAAGCCATCGGCCTTTTTGTTTAATGTTTGTGAGAGAACGGTGACTTCGGCACCCATGGCATGTGCTATCTTGACACCCATATGACCAAGACCGCCCAACCCAACAACCGCTACTTTCTTACCTGGACCAGCTCCCCAATGGTTTAGTGGAGAATAGGTTGTAATACCTGCACAAAGTAATGGTGCGGCAGCGTCAAGCGAGATGTTATCTGGAATTCTAACTACAAAGTCCTCAGTGACAACAATATGGGTTGAATAGCCACCTTGAGTAGGCTCGCCATATTTGTCAACGCCCGCATAGGTAGGGACATTTCCTTTTAGACAGTATTGTTCTTCTCCTTTTCGGCAGTTCTCACATTCGCCACAGGAGTCAACCATACAACCGACTCCAACTCGGTCACCGACCTTATACTTTGTAACCTCTGCTCCTACTTCAGTGACAAATCCCGCAATCTCATGTCCAGGCACAAGTGGATAGTTCACAGGTCCCCATTCGCCATGAGCTGTATGTATGTCAGAATGGCATATCCCTGCATATTTAATTTCAATCAAAACATCATGTAAATCAAGGTCACGTCTTTTAATTTCAGCAGCTCGAAACGGTTTATCAGGACCGTCAACTGCTCTTGCTTTAGCTGTTATCATTTGTTTAAACCTCCAATAGTATGTGATTCTCCAAGAGAATGGACTTTGATTCACATCTCCCCTTCTTCTCTTGCAAAACTAGAATAAACCCTCTAGTTAACTCTAGGTCAAGTAAAAAGTTTATTTTAGTATAATAGGATGATAAAGTTTTTTTTGAGATTTAGAGTCCAGGATGGTAGAATCTTAACAAAGCATAGAGTTAACTCGATGTCTATATCAAAAGAAAAGAAGGTCTATGAAGATGTCATATTATTCTATAAGCGAAGTGGCAAAAGAATTAAATCTCACCGTATATGCGTTACGTTATTACGACAAGGAGGGCCTTATCCCTTTTGTTGAACGGACCCCGAGTGGAACCCGATTATTTAAAGAATCCGATATTGAAGCATTAAAAATCATTCAATGTCTAAAATCTACCGGGATGCCTATTAAAGAAATTAAAGGTTTCATAGCTTGGTGTTCTGAAGGTGATTCCTCCTTACAGCAAAGATATAACTTGTTCTTGGAGCGAAAAGCAGCTGTAGAAGCACAATTAGCAGAACTGAATAAGACAATGGAACTCATTAATCATAAATGTAACTACTATAGGACTGCCTTAGATGCAGGAACAGAAGGTATTCATAAAATAGGATAAATTATCATTAGGGGAATATTGAAGTTGTATTATGCCCGTGGTGGAGAAATAAAAGGCTCTTCGGTAACCATAGGAGCCGTATGATGACCATGAAGGAGAAAAAAGAGTCTCTTCGGTAACCATAGGTGCCGTATGATGACCGTGAAGGAGAAAAAAGAATCTCTTCGGTAATCATAGGTGCCGTATAATGACCGTGAAGGAGAAAAAAGAGTCTCTTCGGTAACCATAGGAGCTGGAAGATGCCCGCGGAGGAGAAATCAGTATTCATTGGGCGCGAATGGTCAAAAAGATGCCTATATCGTAGTTATATTAAAAAGTGTTCAATCAACCAGAACAGAAAAAGGCTATCGAATTTTTCGACAGCCTGCAAAAAGCCCATCTTGGGCTTTTTTAAGTTAAACATTGCCACTTTTTCTTAGTAGCAGAGTGCTGCTCCAACAATAATTAACAAGATAAACAATACAACGATTAAAGCGAAGCCACCACCGTAGCCTACACCGCCGTACCCATAGCCGCCACAACAACCACCAAATCCACCGTAACCAAACATTTTATTACCTCCCTTTTTTATTTTCCTTACAATCTATGTTTAGAAATTAAAAATGGGAAGGGCTCTTTCACTAATTTTTTAGGTGGACAAAGACAATAACTATAACCAGTTTCTGTACGAATCAAAAAAGTCCACACCGGGACTTTTTCAAGGTATGCTTACATCCAAATAATCAGGTGTGGACTCAACGATGATGTATATTACCCATTTTCTGTTTATTTATATGAAAATCAGCACTTGTCCCTTTCAGCTTTATCTTGAGTGCATATTATATAATACACCAACCGAAAGACATTTTATAATCTCCGAAGAGGCGTTTGCAACTAGTGCAGACGCTTTTTATTATTAGAAAAGGATGATGTTTGTCCTTAACTTTTGCCTTACTTCCTTGACCGCCGATTATAATCTCGTTCAATTCCTTCTTTCCAGCTTCGATCAATCTTTTTGCCGCTTCGAAGGTTGCTGACGACTTCACTTACCGCTTGATAATTTAATTGCGTTCCGATTTTGTCCGCATGGTATTCCACCGCAAAGTCCTCATCAATTCCAAATTGTGCAGCGGTGGTCACCGCATCAATATTGGCTCCAAGGAAGATAAATTCCCAGCCATATTTCTCTTTTTGCAGCTGAACCATTTTCTTGATTTTGTCCGACGAGAATTCACTGCTGGCATTTTCCATTCCATCCGTGGTAATCACGAATAGTACCTTTTCGGCCCGTTCCACTTCACTGGTCCTCTTTTGAACATTTACCATTTTTTGAATCGTAAAACCAATCGCATCAAGTAATGCGGTCGTACCGCCTACTTCATATTCTTTGTCGGTGAGAGGAGCTAGCCCTCTCACATTGATTCGGTCGTGCAATAATTCATAACGGTGATCGAAAAGAGCAGTCGTCACAAGGGCTTCACCCTCCGCTTTTTGTTGTTTTTTCAGCATTGCATTGAAACCACCGATGGAATCTGCTTCAAGCCCTGCCATTGATCCGCTTTTATCTAAAATAAACACTAACTCAGTTAAATTCTTTTTCATTCTTGTCATCCTCCATTTCTTTGATGAATATAGGATAACAATTTTAAAAAAAGAAAAGGTCGCTTCGAAAGCGACATTTTACGCACCCAATAATGTTTGATCAAACGCAAATAAAGCTTCATTAATTTCATGAATATTGTAGTTGGCCTGTTGGATGAAAAATTCTATAATGACGTCAAATTTACTACTGTGCGACAAGGTGTAACCGGCCGTCGAAAGCAGCTCGTCCGTTTCCTCTAAGTTCAATTGTAATGCAATCGCAAAGGCTAAGGCAGTTTTCTTAGTTGGAGTATAATCGACTCCATTGCGAATTTTTGAGAATAGGCGCCTGTCCACATTCGCTCGTTTATACGTCTCGACATCGGTCATGCCTTTTTCATCAATGAACCGCAGCATCCGCTCGGAAAAGGATTCCTCAAGGTGGTTTAACAGGTTTATCAAAGATTCAGTAGCTTTTTCATATACATCCTGCTTGTTATAGACGATATTGTGCATCGCAAACCGTTCTTCACTCATGCTGCGAATGGCGCTTTCTACTTCTTCTACATAATGCTCATCTATGTATTGATGGATGGTTGTAAATAATTTCGAGCTTAATCCGAACGCTTTTTTATCAAAAACAACAAGATAAACAAACATGTCATGATTTATTAAAAAGGAACTAATCGTCGAAATTGCCATTTGCAGTGCTTCCTCTTTTGGATAACCATAGATGCCTGTTGAGATCAATGGAAACGCAATCGACTCGCATTGATGCTTGTTTGCTAGTTCCAAAGAGTTAAGGTAAGATGCTTTTAACAAAGCTGCCTCTTGCTTCGTCCCCCCTTGCCAAATAGGTCCTGGAGTATGAATGATATATTTGGCATCCAGCTTGAAGCCATCGGTAAGAACGGCTTCTCCTACCTTACAACTGCCAATTTGGTCACATGCATCCTGCAGTTCACTGGCCCCGGCGGCACGAAAGATTGCCCCACAAACACCGCCACCCATTTTCAAGGCTGCATTCGCGGCATTCACAATTACATCGACCTTCATTTTTGTTATATCATTGCGAACAATTTCTAATGGCATACAAACTTCCCTTCCCCTAAAAAATATAGTTTTTAAGCTTTCTAGCAAAAGCAATCCACTTATTCCAGTTGATAGTAAAATTATAACATTTATCAGGAAAAGTTGAGCTTTCGACGGATAAATTATCTCAGTAAAAAAGCACTCACCTAGGAACAGCGCTCGCCATTCCCAAGTAAGTGCTTATTTATATTAATTCGAGATAACCTCTTTGCTTGATGGTTTGCTAACCTGACTCAAGATGATGGCCGCAATCCCCTGGATAATTGTTTTCACAATTACTTGACCTAGGATTGCTGCAGGAACGGCTTCCCACGGTAAGAAGTTTGCTCCGAATGGGCTCAGGCCGATGATCACAAATATAACGGAATCTAATAAACCGCCAACGATTCCACTATAGAAAACTCGCCAGCTCATTGGTAATTTCAATCTTGTATAAATTTCAGTATCTGTCGTTTCTGCCACAGCAAACGAGAGTGCAGAAGCTAAGACGATGATTAGTGTATCACCTAAAATAGCTGATACAATAGCAGATAATAATAAGGCTGTTCCTATGAAAAGATACGTTTTCTTTCTTCCATATTTGTTTTGGACCAAATCTCTAAAAATGAACGTTGCTCCAATAAACAATGTTCCCATTGGGACAATAAATTCCCCTAGCTGCAATGGTGCAACAGCTGCTGTAACCACATTCGCCGTTACGATTGATACTAAATATAATAGGATTCTCATCCATTCCACCCCTTTGTTTCTTCCATTACTATACTTACACGCCGCGCTTATTTCCCCACAGCAGAGCATGTAATTGCGGTAAAACTTTTACATTATTCAATTGTGGATCCGCAACCACACAATTGACTAACCACTCATATTTTAAGAGGAGTTTCTCAATCAATTCCCGATTATTAAAATTGGTTAGGTCATCATTGCCAACCTGAAGAAAGAACGGAATCTCCTCATATCGCTTATGGACCATTTTCGCATACTCCAGATCCGTTTCATCAAAAATAACCACTTTTAGACTCACTTGATTTTTAAACTCATCTCCTTTTAAATTTTGAACAATAGAATCTAAGATTTCAAAATTCGTAATCATATTGGAGCTTGGCGGCTTTGGTGAGATGGTCAGTTCATCGATGTGTACGAACCAGTCCTGCCACCTGCTGCCTTGGGTTTCGATCCCTATCTTTATCTCTTTTTCTTTTAATAAATCAATCAATACATCTAAATTCTTCAGCAGAGCTGGATTTCCCCCAGAAATCGTCACAAATGAGAAATTGTCGCCGCCAACTCGCTTTAACTCTGCCCAGATCTCTTCAGCCGTCAGTAACTGAATATCTTCTTTGGCACTGCCATCCCAAGTGAAGGCAGAATCACACCAGCTGCATGAATAATCGCAGCCGGCCGTCCGGACAAACATCGTCTTTTGACCAATGACCATTCCTTCTCCTTGGATAGTCGGACCAAATATTTCTAGCACTGGAATCTTACTCATTCCTCCATCCACTCCCTTCTCGCTTCTGCATAGCTAGTTGGGGTTTCGAAAAGACGAACAAATTCTACTCGTGCTCCAGTATAGTGATTCCTACGCTCTTCCACCGCTAACGCTTCCTTCATTTTCTCATAAATCCAGACCACCATATTTTCGGCAGTGGTATTCATAAATGGCAGGGTTTCATTCAAATATTGATGATCTAGAAAGATCTCGATTTCATTTTTCCAAATCTCTTTTATATCGCCAAAGTCAATCATTAAGCCGCGATCGTCAACAAACCCGCTAATTCCAAAAATCACTCGGTAAGTATGGCCGTGTAAATTTTTGCATTTTCCTTCATAACAATGTAAGTGATGTGAAGCGTCGAAGGTAAATTCTTTGCTGACGAGTACACGCTTATGATGATATTTTAATTGCTCTGGATGTATGTCCTCATTTATTTTCTGAAGTTTATCGACGATTCGAAAACCCATCGTGCTAAAACCTCCCATTTAAGAAGTCATCGAGACCTCTTTTTCGTAACAAACAGGCAGGGCATTCGCCGCATCCATCAGCAATCACACCATTGTAGCAGGTTAAGGTTTTTTCGCGAACAAAGTCCAAGGCCCCTAATTCATCCGCTAGTGCCCATGTTTCTGCTTTATTAATCCACATTAATGGGGTATGAATCACAAAATTATCATCCATCGATAAATTCAAGGTTACATTCAATGACTTGATAAACATATCACGACAATCTGGGTAGCCGCTGAAATCCGTTTCACACACGCCGGTGACTAAATGCTTCGCCCCAATCTGACGGGCTAACACACCAGCAAACGTTAGGAATAACAGGTTACGTCCTGGTACAAATGTCGACGGAAGTTCGCCTTCACCGCCATCTGTCACTGGTATATCTGAACGTGTTAACGCATTGGGTGCGAGTTGATTCAGTAAGGACATATCTAAAATATGGTGTTTCACACCCAATTCATTCGCAATATTTTTGGCACATTCTATTTCTAAACTATGCCGTTGATTGTAATCAAACGTCACAGCTTCAACTTCCTTAAATCGCTTTAATGCCCAAAATAAACAAGTGGTGCTGTCTTGCCCACCACTAAATACAACAATGGCTTTCTCATTTTTCAACATTTATTTCCGATACTTCCTTTCAAAATAGAAAAAACAGTACTCCAAGATAGAAGTACTGCTTCATCTTAGTTTTTTTAATGAGGGGGGCTAGAACCTCTTATCGCTTATGCGATTTTATATTATTTTTATTAACTATATAATTATAAACTAATATTATAATTTTTCCACCTTTTTGTCGACAATTTTCGCGTTTTGGCTTGGATGAATGATTGGAAAAGCACTCTCTACCCTATCTTACACCATTAATTTTCTTTCTGCGATTTCCTTAAGACCGGCTCGAATCAGTAGTAAAACCACGATCCAGGAAGCTGCCGTTAAAAGCAATTGTCCGAAGGGAAACATTCCTGGTATGGGGGTGTCCCATAAAGCATGAATCACCACTACTAAAAGGAACACGCGTAAAAATTTAAATCGGATTAACAGGTTAAGATTAAATGGCTGATCCCCTTGAACCCTGCAGAATGCTGCGCCAGTCAGGGCCGCCCAGGCAACATGACCGCCAGGAGCAAAGATTCCTCGCCAAAGTATCGTGTTGTAAAGGTTTGCACCATCTCCAGAGAGCAATGCTCTTAATGCATATCCTGCTGTTTCAAAGGCGGCAAAACCGGCTCCAACCGCCGCCCCAATTAGCAATCCATTTAGAATATATCTGTATTTTCGGTACCGGACAAACGTAATCACCGTTATGGCTTTAGCAAGTTCCTCGGCAATGCCTATCGTAATTGGATTGATATTGTTTTTCAGAATATCAAAAAACACGAGGGCGACTAGCATGGAGAGAATCCCGCCAATCATTACGATAAAAATAACGCGGTAAAAGGCAATATTTTGTGGAGCATTCATTTCCCAAAAGAAAATTAACGTGGTAAACGGGGCAGCAAATGCACCAACAAGAATTAGTCCGGGGATAAAGTTAACATTACTAAAATAGCTCACACCAACGTAAAACCCTGCAAATGCAAGCAGCGAAATGATGAAAACCCTCGCAAACAGCCATGGCTTTGGCCAGGTATCTTTCACTTCAGAAATTTTGGGTGTCGTGAGGGCCGTTCCGACGATAAACAGTCGTTCTGCTTCCAGTTCACTATGATCCTTGAAAACACGTGAAAATATATTTTGAAATTTCGGTTCAATGGAACGTTCAATTTTTGGGACCATATTCACATAATCGGCAAACTCATAAAAAAAACTATTGTCATCCGTTGGTGTGTGAGTTTTAATAAACTTTTCCCCACAGCTTAAACAGAATTTTGCTCCATCTGGATTGGTATATACACATTGCGGGCATTTCAAATTATTTCACCCCTATAGGTTTCAAGTCTGCGTTACCGCTGCTACTCTGTTGGTCAACTTCATCATAGCAAAAACATCCTCTAAAAGAGGATGCCCAATAAAAGGTTATTTATTTGTGATTCAATCGACCAGCAGTGGAATTCCGCTTGCTGAGATGGGGTCATTTTTTTGTTCATCCTTACGAATCCGTTTTATAAATGGTTAGTTCGGATAGAAACCGGTTTCTTTTTCGTGCAAAAAAATGATGTCAGTTAATTCTGAATACTAATTGTTAAATATTACTATAAAATTATCATTGAATGGTGTCAATACGAATGGAAATATTTGGTTCATAGTTCCTATGTAATATAGGTCAAGTGTCCCCCTGATTAACAAAAAAAAGGAAAGGTGTCCACGTTACCGCTGTCACCTTCCTTTTCGTTTCAAATAATAAAGTTGTAACTTTATATCTTTTTCTACTTTTTGAAAAAATGTCTCCAAGCCACTATTAGCCCCGCCCTCTAAGAGGCGCTGACCTCCTAAGGCTAGTGCACCGGTTACACGTGCATCAGCTATACATTTTAACGGGGTCGACCCTTGTTGATCTTTAAGATATAGATCAGCATTCCCCGCAATGTCACCGAGATTACCTGTTCCTTTCACTTGTAACTGAATTAAGGATGACGACTTGTTCTCAATAAGTCGTATTTCAAGAGCAAAGCGATCATGAATCGGACCTATATTAACCTCCAGCTCTGCTTGGTACCTGCCTTTACTCACTTCTGAAAAAGACTTACAACCAGGGAGAGCGTTCCGCAGCACTTGTTCATCTTTGATATATTTCCAGACAATGTTTCTTGGTAATCCGAAAGTGTAATCATATTCCAGTCTCACTGTTATCACCCTCCAATTGATCACAGAAAATACAATTATTTATATGTATTCAACTGGATTGTATTTGGTTAAATGTTAAAAATATTTTAAAAGGATGATCTAAGCTTCGATTCCCAATTGATAAGGCCCCTTAGTGCCCTCCTACGCTCATAAAAAATAGACCCTACTTCTAACCGGAGTAGGGCCTGCCTAATGAATAGATTGATAGGATTAATTGTCTTTTATTGTGACAATAGTTTCTGAGCCACGATATAACCTGATCCGCCATTCACTCCATGACCAGGCCAGGTTGCGGCTCCAAGCATATACACGTTTGGAATTGCTGTCTGATGACCCGGTTGGCCAGGTAAAGGTCTAAGAAGATAACTTTGCCCCAAGTCATGTGCTCCACCATAAGGATCCCCAGGACCCGAGTTCGGATTAAATCTTGCAATCGTGTCAGGGGTGACTACGTATTTTCCGATTACTGCACTTGGGATGTTTGGAATATGTTTACTCACCACATTAAGCACTCGTTCAGTAAACCGCTCGGTTAAATCATGTGTCCATGAACCATCGCCCACATCAATTAGGTTAGCAGAATCTCCGCGAGGGCGGATTGGGACTTCCAGCACTTGAATTCGCATGATTGCTTTCCCAGCTGGAGCACGCGTTGGATCAAGATTGGTTGAGCAGTCAACTGTAAAGGTTGGGTTAGCTGGGAGCAAATTGGCCGCTCCTTGGGCAATTGCTAGTGTAAAACCATCCAGTCCATCTGTTAGATGTGGTTGACCCACACGGTTAAACCGTTTATCTGGCCACTTCGGCAGCTCGCTTAGTGCCAGATGGATTTGAACACAGCCTCGGCCATATCGGTACTGTCTCGCCTGTGCTCGAAGGGGTGGTGAAATCTCAGTTTCTGCCAAGAGCGAAAGATATAGCTGGTCAGGTGTGGTCGAGGCCACCACAGCCTGTTTGGCATGATATTTTTTCCCTTTTGCCGTTCTTACGCCAATCGCACGACCGTTCTCGACTAGAATCCGCTCAACATGTGTATCTGTGAGAATCTCGCCTCCATAATCCTTAATTAATTGGGATAATGCTTGCGCCAGCCTCTCACTTCCTCCCTCCGGAGTAGGCATCCCGCCGCCCATCAACGCCATCACTGTCAGTGGCACCCAAATCCCGCTGCCGACTTCATCTGGCGTGCGGCCGAGATGAGTGACCCATGATGCAAGCATTGCCCGCGTCACCGGTGACTTAAGCGAACTGACAGTATTTCGTGCGGTTGAGACTAGCGAGGCTGCGAAAGGCGAATACCCCGCCCCTCCCTCTTCGTGGAGCAACCGGTTTAGCATAGGCGCAGCTTCTTTGCTGGAGAGATCCATATTGAATAACCCAAAAACATCGTTAACATATGGATTTAGCTGTTCAAACATCCTAGCAAGTGCTGCGCCATCACCAGGTGCTAACCGTTCCGCCTCAGCTATAAGTTCTTCAAAGGATGTAGGCAGGACGGCTGTTCGTCCGTCTTCCATCGATACGCCTGTTGGCAGGTCTGTATTTAAGTAGCGAAGCCCGCGTGCTTCCAGATCCTCTCTTAGCTCAGCGTAGGCGGGTCCCGTTGTAAAGAGTGGATGCGCGGCAGCAAATACATCATGTTTAAAACCTGGCAGTGTCAACTCTTCGGTGCGCAAAAATCCGCCTGGGCGGTCATTCTTTTCCAATACCAAAACGCTTCGACCCGCGCGAGTTAAATAGGCAGCAGTAATTAACGCATTATGCCCGCTGCCAATAATAATGACATCAAAATTCCCCATCATATCTCTCCTTTTAGCTGTTCAAGCCCTTTCTACGTAAAAAGATATTCTGATATCTAGATACTAAGTACTAAATCTAGTCCATTTTTTAATAATTTTTTTAAGCATATTTGTAAAATAGGCACAAAAAAAGTGCAGTTATATGTAAACTGCACTTAGTAACTAGATATATTCTCTTAATTTTATATAATCCGAACTGTAACAAGTCCTTCGATTTGATTGATTTTTTCCTGTAAACCTGGAATGACATCGCCATTGATTTTATTGTCAATGTCAATCATCGTATAGGCGTATTCCCCACGGCTGCGATTAATCATATCAGCGATGTTTAAATTATAGCTTGAAATTGCCAGTGTCAACTGCCCCACCATATTTGGAACATTCTTGTGGAATGCCGCAACCCGTCGCTTGCCTGTATACGGAAGCGAAGCGTTTGGAAAATTCACTGAGTTTTTGATATTTCCTGTTTCCAGAAAGTCCTTCACCTGGCGGGCCGCCATAATCGCACAATTTTCTTCTGACTCTTGAGTTGAAGCACCAAGATGTGGGATTGGGATAGCATTCTTCATTTTTAAGACATTTTCATTTGGGAAGTCTGTAATATATTTCCCAACCTTCCCACTTTCAAGTGC
The DNA here is from genome assembly GCF_036962125.1 of Neobacillus drentensis. GTDB lineage: Bacteria > Bacillota > Bacilli > Bacillales > Cytobacillaceae > Neobacillus > Neobacillus drentensis_B. Next base: position 209,296 of record NZ_JBALOA010000003.1, on the reverse strand, counting down.
AGCAGACATATCCGCTTCATTTACAAGCTCTCCACGAGAGAAATTTAAAATATGAACGTCCTGCTTCATTAGGCTGAAGGTTCCTTCGTTAAACATGCCTCTTGTGTCATCGGTTAATGGAACATGTACCGTAATGTAATCTGATTCAGCAAACAACTGTTCAATCGTCATCGCACGTTGGATATTGCGGGACAAGTTCCAAGCCGTATCAATTGATATGAACGGGTCAAATCCAATCACATCCATGTCTAAATCGATGGCATCATTTGCAACAAGTGCTCCGATCGCTCCTAAGCCAATCACACCTAGTGTTTTCCCCTTGATTTCTTTTCCAACGAATTGCTTCTTCCCTGCTTCAACTAGCTTCGGGACTTGGTCACCTTCCCCCTGAAGTGTTTTGGTCCATGCGACACCGTCAAAAAGGTTGCGGGATGATGCCATTAACGTGGTGAGCACCATTTCTTTTACAGCATTGGCATTAGCTCCAGGGGTATTAAAAACAACAACCCCTTTCTCCGTACACTTTTCGACTGGGATATTATTAACTCCCGCACCGGCACGTGCGATTGCCTTTAAGTTCTTTCCAAATTCTAATGCATGCATGTTAAAACTGCGAACAACGATTGCATCCGGATTTTCACTATCATTATCGATTGTAAATTGATCCTTATTAAATACATTTAGCCCACTCTTGGCAATATTATTTAATGTTTTAATGGTTTTCTTTTTATCAACAGTTATTGCGCTCATCTCGTTTTCTCCTTTTTGCCTCTTAATTGTTTGTCAAACTTACGTACGGGGACTTAGCAACCTTTAAATATTATTAAAATCTGACTCTACCAACTAATTCATTTAAGCATGGACGACTCCTAGCCGATGATCTATCCCCTCCTACTATAAAGAAAGAGGCAAGGATTTTAATTCCCTACCTCTGCCCAGGCGAACGGCTGCGACACTATGCGCTCCCTCACGATGATCCGTGTTTCGCCAGTTACACATAGTCTTTTTTATTTCTCTAACAATAGCAAATTTTCTAATAATATTCAAGTATAAAGATGATAAAAAATTTATTTTAACTTTTAAACAAGTTACCTACCTAATTTAATCAAATAATACTGTTTAAATCTTCAAGAAAAGCTTTAACCTGTTCCTCTTTTGTTGCCCAGGATGTGACGAGTCGAATCGCCGAATGATTGGTATCAACCTTTTCCCAAATATGAAACGCATAGTTTTTTGCCAGTTCGGTAATCAGGGCATTCGGAAGAATCGGAAAAATCTGGTTGGATGGAGAATGGGTCAAAAACGGTATATTAGACTTGCTTATTTCCGTTTGGAGCGATGCTGCCATTTTATTAGCATGTTCGGCCATCTCAAAGAACAAATTGTCTTTAAATAGTTCAAGGAACTGGATGCCTAGGAGTCTCCCTTTGGCAAGCAACGCTCCTTTTTGCTTCATATGATAACGAAAGTCTTCCTTCAGATGATCACGGCAGATGACTAATGCCTCTCCGAGGAGAGCCCCATTCTTCGTTCCTCCAATATAGAACGCATCTACTAGTTCAGGTAGATCGGTGAACTGAAGGTCATTTTCTTCCGAACAGAGGGCTGATCCCAGCCTAGCTCCATCCATATATAAAATCAGCTGCTTCTTTTTACAATACTCACTTAATTGCTCTAGTTCACTCTTCGAATAAATGGTTCCGATTTCGGTCGAATTAGATATGTATACGAGCTTGGGTTTGACCATATGTTCATCAGGATGACCATCGAGGACTGCTTGGATATGAGCAGGAGTTAATTTCCCGTTTTCTGCTTCTATCGAAAGGACTTTATGACCCGTCGCTTCGATGGCCCCGGTTTCATGTCCAAGAATGTGGCCGGTACTAGCTGCCATCGCCGCTTCATGCGGTCGTAAGAAGGCCGAAATCGCAATCAAATTGGTTTGCGTTCCGCCAGAAATGAGGTGGATATCAACGTCTGTTCTTCCCAGTCTCTCTTTTAGCAATTCAACCGCTTTTTGGGAAAATTGATCCTCCCCATATCCGTCCTCCAGGACAAGGTTGGATTCTAGTAAAGCATTCAATATTCTAGGATGTGCGCCTTCACTGTAATCGTTCTTAAAGCTGTACATTGGATTGCCCCCGTTTAATGATTTATACTGTCTTTTCTTTACTATCGTAACATATTTTTCAATTGTCTAAAAACAATGAATATAGGCTTGGCTAAAATCTAGTTTCTACTAGACTCGATTTTCTTAATTCGCCCATTAATACTGCCTATTCGCCCATTAAGGTCCAACAATCGCACATTACTATCTGAAATTCGATCATAAGTCTCAAGAATTCGCCCATTCTTTAGAAAGTTGTTTCCTATTGTAATAATTTTTGATACTTATTGAATCCATTCGTTTGGCCAACCAAGGTGAAACCACAATTTTGATAAAATTCATTTAGTTTTTGATTATGAGCGACACAATCAAGTCTTAAATAGCTTACACGATTCGCGAAATAATTTTCGGTCCACTGAAGAGCTTCCCATCCCAACCCATTTCCCTTAGCGTTTAATCCAATCGCAAGGCGGTGTATGTATACGGAAGGTTCAATACTCTTTCCCCATATCTCGATATCCCAGTCATTTTGTTTTAAGGAAGCCGTAAACGTTCCCATGACTTTGTTGTCTATCTCGAGTACATACGTCTCCTCAATTAAAATTGCTCGATGAATTGGATCGTACTCACCACCGTCTAATAAATACGACCATTGATTAATTCCCTTTGATTGAAGCCATACTGCATTCTCTTTTAGAAGCTTGCGAATGGGTTCAATCTCCTCACTTCTCGCCAAACGAATGACACAATCCAAGCTGAAACATCTCCACTCTACTTTTTTTATTGAAAATAATCGTAAGCATTTTTAGCTAACAATAAAAAGGTAACGACAATAAAGAGGGCACGGACATAGCCGCTGCCGCGTTTAATCGCAAATTTCGAACCGCAAACAGCCCCAGCTAATTGAGCCAAGCCCATTGGGATCCCGTACGCGTAATTGACTTGTCCCAAAATGATGAACATTAGTAATGCCGCAATATTACTGCCGAAATTTAAAAATTTCGCATTCCCAGCTGCCTTTAAAAAGTTAAATCCCATCATTAAAAACGCAAAGATGAAAAATGAACCTGTTCCGGGACCGATAAATCCATCATAGAATCCAATCGCAAAAATGACGATCATAAAAATTAGCTGCTGGTGGAATGCCATTTTTTTATCAGTTGAATTTGAGCCCCAATCTTTCTTAAAAATCGTATAGATGGCCACTACAGCAAGCATGATTAGCATCAGTGGCTTTAACAGTTCGGGATTCATTAAATGGACCGTCCATGCCCCAATCATCGAGCCAATAAACGTCAGGGGAAATAGCCTATAGACAGATTTTAAATTAATCTGGCCAGAACGATAAAACATGATTGTACTAGTTAAAGAGCCGATCGTTCCCGCTAATTTATTGGTGGCAACCGCAGCCGCCGGCGACAGACCGGTAAACAGCAATGCCGGCAAGGCGATTAAACCACCGCCACCGACAACGGAATCGATAAAGGCGGCTAAAAAGCCAAAAACTACTAAAATAATTAATAACGTTGGATCTAAATCAAAAAACATCAAATCAGCCTTTCTTTTGTCTTCACTATATGGAGTTTACCTCTCAAAAAGCAAATGGACAAACTTCATCAACCTAAAAATATCTACCACCCTTACCATGAAACGGGTGCCACTTTCCCACTTCTATCTTGCAGGAACCCTTTGAAGTAGGGTTCAAAGAAAAGGAGCTTGATTTTTGGCGACCACTTTTCCAGAACCATGGGATTATTCACAGAGAAATACATTTTTGCACCCATGTTCCCTGCTTTTTCTACGGTATTAATAGAAATAGTTAGCATCATTTTTGATTCTGCATCGAAGTATAACTCTCCACCTGGAAAGTGTCCAGCCATTTTCTGAAAAATTTCCGTAAGATGACTTTCCTGAAAATAGTAGAAAACAGTGCCTTATTATATTCCCTCCAAGTGACGAAACTTTGCTAATTCATATAAAAAACCGCACTCACCTTTAAGTGAGTGCGGGAGATAATTTACACCATGATCTTACAAATATCATTTGTAAATTCAACCGGGTCTTGAATTGGTAGACCTTCAATCAATAGTGCTTGATTGTATAATAACTTAGTGTACAGGTCCAGTTTACCTTTATCATTTTCATAAGCCTCTTTTAAGGATTGGAAGACTTCATGGTTTTTATTGATTTCTAACACCTTGTCCGCCTTTATATTTTGATTATCAGGCATTGCAGCAAGGATTTTTTCCATCTCAATCGAAATTTCACCTTCGGTTGCGATGCAGACGGGGTGCGATTTTAAGCGTTTTGAAATCCGTACATCCTTTACTTTATCAGCTAAGATGTTTTTCATATAGTCAAACAGTTCTTTGTTTTCCTGCTGATTGGAATCGGACTCGTCTTTATTATCTTCCCCTTCAATTCCTAAGTCACCACTTGAGATCGACTTGAATTCTTTCTCTTTGTAGGTCAATAACATTTTGATCGCGAACTCATCGATATCCTCAGTGAAATAAAGAATTTCATAGCCTTTTTCAGAAACAAATTCTGCTTGTGGGAGTTTGTCGATTCGTTCAATTGATTCCCCGGAAGCATAATAAATATATTTTTGATCTTCTGGCATTCTAGAAACATATTCGTCCAAGGTGACCTGCTTTTTCTCTTTAGAAGAATAGAACAGGATTAGGTCCTGTAAGGCTTCTTTATTTGCGCCGAAGTCACTGTACACGCCGTATTTTAACTGACGGCCAAACGATTGATAGAACTGTTCATACTTTTCTCGTTCATTTCTTAACAGTTTTTGCAATTCGCTTTTAATGTTTTTGCTAATGTTTTTTGCAATCAGTTTCAATTGGCGGTCGTGCTGGAGCATTTCTCTTGAAATATTAAGTGATAAATCCTCGGAATCAACCATACCTTTTACGAAACTGAAATGGTCTGGAAGCAAGTCCGCACATTTCTCCATGATTAGAACCCCATTTGAATAAAGTTCTAAGCCCTTTTCAAATTCCTTTGAATAGAAATCGTACGGAGTTTTTTCTGGGATATAAAGAATCGCATTATATCGTATTGAACCTTCTACGTTAATATGGATATGTTTAATCGGTTTATCAAAACCGTAGCGTTTTTCTGCATAGAAGTTTGTGTAATCCTCATCAGTTAACTCACTTTTATTCTTTTTCCATATCGGCACCATACTATTGATGATTTGTTCTTCTTGCACATCCTCGTATTCAGACTCGCTGCCTTCTTTGAGTCTTCGGTCAGTGACATCCATTTTGATCGGATAGCGAATGAAATCAGAATATTTCTTAATGATTGACTTTAAGCGATATTCCTGTAGATACTCATCATAATTCTCATCTTCTGTATTCTCTTTCAGTTTTAAGATAATTTCTGTACCAACTGAATCCTTTTCAACCGGCTCTATCGTATATCCATCGGCCCCAGTAGATTCCCACTTATAGGCCTCATCACTTCCTAAGGCTTTACTAATAACAGTCACCACATCTGCAACCATGAATGCTGCATAAAAACCTACACCGAACTGACCGATGATGTCATAGCCGTCTTTAATTTCGTTTTCTTTTTTAAATGCGAGGGAACCACTTTTTGCAATCGTCCCAAGGTTATTTTCCAATTCTTCTTTTGTCATTCCAATCCCCGTATCAACAATTTTCAATGTACGGTTTTCTTGGTCTGGAATCAATTTAATGAAATAGCTGTCTTTGTCAAAACTTAAAGCATCATCTGTTAACGCTTTGTAATAGATTTTATCAATCGCATCACTAGCATTCGATAATAACTCTCGTAAATACACCTCTTTGTGTGTATAAATGGAGTTAATCATCATTTCTAGTAATCGTTTCGATTCAGCTTTAAACTCTTTCTTTGCCATAAAACTATCCCCTTTCCAGTGAAAATGATTATGTAGTAACTGAATTGTTTTTTTATATAACAATTCAGGATACTGTTAGCACTCTAATTAACCGAGTGCTAATCCGATATAATTTTAATATCATATTCTCCGTAATTGTGTCAATAGGTAGAATGATTTTTAGTTCCGCCAGAAGTTATTTGTTTCCTCGTGCCAACCACTATTTTCTCTGGGGGTACGGGCATGATTAGGCTTTTTCAATACCGTTAGCCCTTTTTTCTATCGCCACGGCCACGATTAACTTTACTAGATAACCATCCTCATAAAAGCGACTGCCCTATCAGAGCAATCGCCTCATTAGTGGGTTTATTAAAGTTTTTCGCCATTAGTCTCGATCACATCTTTATACCAGAAGAAGGACTTTTTCTTGCTTCGTTCTAGTGTCCCGCTGCCGTCATCCTGCTTGTCTACATAGATGAATCCATACCTTTTAGAATACTCGCCAGAAGACATGCTGACCATATCAATACATCCCCAAGTGGTATATCCCATCAGTTCCACTCCGTCTTCAATCGATTCCCCCATAGCCTTCACATGTTCACGAAGATAATCAATCCGGTAATCATCGTTGATTGAGCCGTCTTCTTCCACTTTGTCATAAGCCCCTAATCCATTTTCAACAACAAATAGTGGTATCTGGTACCGGTCATATAATTGGTTTAAACTAATCCGCAAACCGACAGGGTCAATTTCCCAGCCCCAATCACTAGCCTTTAGGAAAGGATTCTTAACTCCGCCAATCAGATTTCCTTGCGAACTTTCCAAATCGGATTTCTGTCTTTTCTCCGTTCGAGACATATAATAGCTTAAGCCAATATAATCAACAGTGCCTTGTTTAATTAAATCGAGGTCTCCGTCCCGAATATCTATTTCAATCTTGTGCTCATTAAAGTACCGTTTAATAAACGCAGGATATTCACCTCGGACCTGCACATCGGCACAAAAATAGTTAAAAAAGCGTTCTTCCTGGAGAGCATACATGACATTTTCTGGATTGGAATCATAGGAATACACAGGTGCATATAGAATCATACAGCCAATTTTTGCGTCTGGGATGATTTCATGACATGCCTTTACAGCTATAGCACTAGCGACAAATTGATGATGATAGGCCTGAAATGTAGGCTGGTATTTGTCATCTTCTTTATGTATTGCGAAGCCAAGGCCCATAATCGGCATAATTAACCCACTATTAATTTCATTAAAGGTCATCCAATATTTCACTTTATTTTTATAACGATTAAGGATTACCTGGACGTACCTCTCAAAGAAGGTGACCACTTCTCGATTTCTCCAGCCTCCATATTCTTTTACAAGGTTTACCGGCATTTCATAGTGAGAAATCGTCACAACTGGTTCGATTCCATATTTATGCAATTCATCAAATACACGGTCATAAAAAGCCAAGCCATCTTCATTCGCTTCTAGCTCATTTCCTTGGGGAAAAATTCTTGTCCATGCAATTGACATACGGAATACTTTAAAGCCCATTTCGGCAAATAATGCAATGTCCTCTTTATAACGATTATAGAAGTCAATTCCTTCATGATTAGGATAATAGTATTTATTGCGATCGATTTCAAAATTGAAGCCTGGCGATTGGAGGATGTTAAGTCTGTCCTTTCCACCTGGAAGGACATCGGCAATATTTAGCCCTTTGTTCCCTTCATTAAAACCGCCTTCCATTTGATTGGCCGCGGTCGCCCCTCCCCATAAAAACCCTTTTGGAAATTGATATTTCTCCATTTGATTACCTCCGTATATTTTATCCATAGTAATTAGCTTTTGTTGGTTTTGCATATTTATTACTACTCTCCTAAAAATTCAACAACACAAAAAAGCAACGCTTAATGCGCTGCCATTTGGATTGTACCTGGTTTAATTAAATATTGTTCTAAATCTGTCACGCTTAACCCTTTTTTCTTCACTGATTTACCAATGAGTTCAATTTCATAGTTCAATGATTTGGAAAGTTTCTCTTGCTCAATTTTTTTATTAATATGATAAAAAAATTGAGCAACCATATCAACTGGTAATTGATCATAAAAATTAGCCAAATTTACCCCACCATTTTTGGAACTATTTATGTGATAAAGATAACATAGTAAAGCTTATTTTTGTATACAATTTGTGAAAATATTATGCCAATTTCCTCATCTAAGGGAATCTTTTTCTTTCTTCATCATTAAATTTACACAATTGACATATTTGTAACAGGATTGACATATATTTTATCAATCGCATAGGAAGGAGGGTGAACCAATGGATAATCGCATCGTTTTATTTCTTGCTACGATATTATCTGGTTTTGCACTTATTAGAGTTCCTTTAGCCGATTCATTTCTTGAAAGCGTTTCACCGGTCACTGATATTATTGGTATCTTAACTGTTTTAATCTTCTCACTCGTTTTGATTTATAAAGGCGTCAAAGGTTTATTCAGTAAGTAGCGCTAGGCTGGAAAGCACTTCATGAGGTGCTTTTCTTTTTGTGTTCGATTTATCATAACCAAAAGTTATAATAACTATTCTAATTTCGCATTTTACGAATAACGATATTCATCGTAACATAATAACTATCAAGATAAACAATGATACTTAAGAAAAAATAACATACAGGGGTGTTTAAAAATGGAAACTTTAAAAACGAATGTAACTAAAATAGTAAAAGAATTGAGAAAAAGTATGGTTAATGGTTGGGGAGTAGTAGAACTTAAGGAAAGTGTTGAAGAAAGTCAAAAAACTCGGAAAAACTAATCCGAGTTTTTTTGTACTTAAATCATGTTTTTATCATTGGGTTTTCAGAATACCTTTTTGATCGAAAGAATACCACTTTCCATTTATTTTATTTCTACCAGTCAGCATGACTCCCTTTGAATTAAAGTAGTACTTCTTGCCACTTATCGTTTGCCAACCCG
>NZ_JBALOA010000003.1:182525-200099 GCF_036962125.1 Neobacillus drentensis | reverse complement strand
GCTTATCGTTTGCCAGCCTGTCAATAAAATTCCATTCGAGTCAAAATAATACGTTTTTTCCTCAATTGTTTTCCAACCAATCTGTACTTCTCCATTTTCGCTAAAGTAATATCTTTGACCGCCAATTGATTGCCATCCAGTTTGGGTTTGTCCATTTTCATTTAGGTAGTATTTAAATCCATTATAAGATTGCCAGCCGGTTTGCATAATGCCTTGATTATCAAAATAATATTTAGAACCGTCTAAATTATACCAGCCAGTCAGTACTGGGCCCATGTTCAAAAAGTAATATTTTTTTCCTTCTATCGTTTGCCAGCCGGTTTGCATTTTACCCATTTCATTAAAATAGAATTTTAGTCCATTAAGAGTTTGAAAACCGGTCTGCATGACTCCCTTATCGTTGAAGTAATAATAGACACCAGCAATAATTTGCCAACCCGTTTGCATTTCCCCATCACTATTAAAATAATATTTAGATCCAGAAATAACATGCCATCCGGTAACATAATCATCAATGGAAGGATCATAATAGTACCAATGCCCGTTATATTCTTCCCAGTTAGATGCCGTACTGAATTGAATAACAATATCTTTATCTAAATGTTGCCCTGTTTCACCAGTGATAGCTTCCTTTTTAATCGTTAAGGTATACGAGGAAAGTCCCTTTAAATTCCCGGCATAAATGTAAAGATAATCCTCCTCCACTTCACTCTCGATATTCGCCTTCCCATCAGGACCAGTTAAGTCAATTTTAGTATCATCGAGATCTATGAATTGGTTGAAAGAGAACATAAAATAATTATTTAACGGTACATTTTGCACACCATTCGTTAAATTAGCAGTTGTATAATCCTCACCATCCCAAGCTAAGTATTCACTTGTTAGTAGTTCAAGCGAACTAGTTGATGGTGGACTTCCAGGTTCGCTTGGCTCCGTCCCGGAAGGATCTTCATTACTTGTGGTTGCAGCATCAATCGTCTTCACAAAATACTTACCACTATCGTTTTTTCCAACCGCTATTATTTTTCCATTTTGAAAAAGAAGATTTTCCACGATTAAGTCCTTACTAATTGTATATAAATACTTATTCGTCTGATATTGGTATACATCAATTCCGTGGTCTTTTCTAGCAGCGAAAGTTTTATCGTCCTCTAAGCTAAACGCATAATCATTATACGCCTTCCCTAAAGTGAAGGAATAACTCATATCACCTGATTTAAACATAGCCAAATCAAACACGACTCCGCTATTATTAACCATGCTTGTCCCATCAGGGGTTAGCCTTGCAAAAGGTTCTAACGGATAGTCCCCGTGGTAAGGAGAATCATAATGACTCTTGATGATACCTTTATCGACTTCATAACCATCCACATCTCTTGGACTAGTATCAGTAGAGATTGAGTAAACTTTTGAGGTTTCAGGATTGTAAGAGAGATAAGACTTAAACCTTATATTAGATGCATAGGAATTCGTAACTTCTCCGCCATTTGCAAGCGAGTACACCTTCATTTCCACCCATTGGTTTGAACCTGGGGCAATATACACAAAGCCATCTTTATCAATGGCGATATCAAACGGATCTGTATCCACATCAATGATTTTCGTTGCTTTAAAAGTTTCAGTATCGACCTCCGCGATTGCACCGCTCAAAGGAGTATTTGTGTAGTATTCATGGGCCATCTTTTGTTGGGTTACATAGAGATGATTATTATAAAGTTCTAACCTCTCGGCAGGATAAGGCAAGGCTAACGCTTGGATATCACCCGTCGAAAAATTAGCTGCATAGATCGTCTTACTCCCCAACCTTGTCATATAAATAACCGGCTTGGACGGATCGATCACGATATCATTCGGTTTAAAACCGAGGTTTTCGATTGTTCCAACTGGGTCAGGAATTCCAGGAGTCGTTGGCAAGCCAGTAGATGGTAATGAATCAGCAGGAATCGTTTCTATAAAATTATTACCCTTGCTATCTTTATTAATCGTAATTAACATCCCAGCTTGGAATTGCAGCTTTTGAACATTCAGATCTTTTCGTAAGGAATATAAAAATTTATTGCCTCCATACTGGTACACGTCAATTCCGCTTGTTGCACTGGCTGCATATGTGAGCTGATTTTGCTGGCTGAATTCAAAATCATTATAACTTTTTCCAAAACTGAAGTGATATGTCATATCCCCTGATTGATAGACCGCCAAATCGAACACATTGCCTGCACTATTATAAAAGCTCATCCCATCAGGAGAAAACTTGCCTGTTGCACCTACTCCATGACCAGAATGAAAAGGAGCATCATAGTGATTATTGATGACACCATTATTAATTTCATAAGCCTCAATATCGCTAGGGATCGATGTTGTATCAATCGCGTATAGTTTAGAGTTTTCCTCATTGAAAAATATATTTGTTTTTTGATACATCGTTGTCTTTGCAGTTGTTTGTGTAATCTCATTTTTATCTTTCATGGAATAAACTCTTAAGTTATCCCATTGGCCTGAACCCGGCGCAATATAAATATAGCCATTGTTGTCAACTGCTATATCGAATGGATCTGTATTAATATCCATGGTGTTACTGAGGGTGAAGGTTTCTGTATCCACCTCGGCAATAGCACCAGAATATGGCTCTGAACCATAAGAGGTATGGCTCATTTTCAGCTGGGTTACATAAAGCTTATTTTTGTTTACATCTAATCTTTCAGCTGGAAAAGGCAAGGTTAACGTCCTTAATTCTCCAGTAGTATAATTAGCGGCATATAGCGTTTTACTACCTAACTTCGTCATATAAATAATAGGTCTAGCAGGGTCAATCGCTGAATCGTTTGGTGTAAAACTTAGGTTAATAGTTGATGTTTCTGCTGCTTGGACCGTATGATCCCGTAAAACAGGAACAAAAGATGATAATAGTAGAAAAAAAGCTAGTAAACACTTGAAAGAGGCCTTCAAAAGGAATCCCACCTTATAGATTAATATCAAAATTTTACCATAATAATAATCTAATAATATATAAAAATAATTAAATATTTAAAACTAATCATTTGTTGGACAAAAAAAGTCCTTCATCTCGTAAGTGAAGGACTATTCTCAGGCAAATTATGTAATTAGGCGTATTTTATACCTGCCATCTTTATATTGTTCATATCGGCCGACCCGCAAGGAGTTACTGCATAGGTCATTTCACACTTTGGACAATTCATGATCACTGTTTCAAATGTGAAGGTTTCTCCACACTCACAGCTAATTTCGTGCGCAACTGCTGAAGCAAAGTTTTCTTTTCCTTTACTTTTAACATGATCAACAATATCTTTTCCATCTTTTAAATTAGTTGTACAACCGCAGCTCATTTAATGACCTCCATGGATTCACAAGTTATTCTATTAAAATAGTAAATTAAGAATAACATATAAATATTCAAATCCATCTGGCTAAAAGTAAACATATTATGAACATACAGCTCGATCCTAATAAGCCGTTTGGTGTTTGGTATAGTTCCTTTGTTTTTTAAGAGACTTAATTGAATACATATTTTTATCAGCTAATTTTAATAGATCATCAAACGATTTTCCTTCATTTGGATAGAAAGCTGCTCCGATAGAAACAGATATTTCTAACTCATTAGGTGATACACTTATGAGATTTTTATGTATTTCTTCCATCATTTCAGCCAAACATTCTTTCCTCTTTACTCCCTGAGAAATAATCAAAAATTCGTCCCCACCCCAACGAGCTACCAAATCCTTGTCCCTTATACTTTTCTCTAGTTGATGTGCGATCGCCTTTAAATATTGATCTCCGACCTTATGACCAAATAAATCGTTAATCATTTTAAAATCATTTACATCGAGGAGAAGAATAGTAAAGTTTTTATGATTTTGTTTGGTAAACATACTTGATACGAATGCTTCCACAAATCTTCTATTATATATTCCCGTTAATGTATCTTTCTCTGAATAAAACTTGGCAATATCATATTGTTTCCCACACCACCATGCTACCAAAAGGATAATTGGCAACCCCAAATACTCCATCCAGCTTAGATATCCATCTCTAAGATAATAATGGATTAAATAAAGTAATTTAATAATCAAGACAATAGAAGATGCACCGATTCTACCCTTCATTTTCAAAACTTATCACCCTTCAAACAATCAGTTTTAAAAAGTCACAACACAAAACTGATTCTATCAAATGAAGTGGATTCAATAAAATGATTTCGGTCAACAAATATCGACAATCACTAAACGAAAGATCTCTATGATAAATCAAATGCGATGCTTCATTTTTGAAGCATCGCACCCATCTTCATCCATCATAACCTTCTCTATCACGCTCGTCTTCCTCAAACATTTCTTCATTACTTTTTTTATTTAATTTACTGCTGTTTTGCAGCCACTGTAATTCTTGCAGGTAATTATTATTAGAACTCTTCTCTAGTCTATCAACTTCACCGTTCATTTCTGCCGAGAATTCAGTTAGTAGGCTAGGATATTTTTTCATCATAGGAGTACCTCTTTTGGTGGTATTCTTAGCTTTGGATTGGGAGTATAGTCTCATGACATAATAAATCAAGGAATAGACTACCACCATCACGATTCCAGCGACCAGCCCTACTCCCTGGCCAGGAATTAACGGCATACTCATCAAAACGACCACCATGCTTATTAAGGCAATCCAGGAAGTGTACGGAAACCCGCGCATTTGACAAATCCCTTCAGGAGGACAGCCACTTCTTTTGCGAAACCGGATATGACTGGCCATGATTACAGCATAAGTAAATATTAATGCAAACCCGCCGGTAGTAATTAACACTAGGTAAACTCTAGGAAACAAAAGGCCAAAACCTAAGCCCACCAGCATCGCAAATCCGGAAAATAATATCCCTCGATAGGGAACATCTTTCTTATCTTTTAGCCAATTGGGCGCATGTCCTTCATCATTAAGAGATCTAATCATTCTCCCTAGACCGAATATACATGATAACATTGCCGAGAGGATTGCGGAAATTAGCACAATATTAATCGCTTTCCCAGCCCAGCCAATCCCCCATCTTTCGAGTGAGGCCACCATCGGACTGACACTTTCATCCAATGATGCTGTCGGAATCAGCGGCATGAGAACGGCAGCATAAAGGATATACAATCCAACCAGAGAAAATACCGTATAACGAATTGCTTTAGGAATGGTATCTCTAGGATTTTCTGCCTCAGTAGCGGCGAGACCGATAATTTCAAAACCTGCGTAAGCAAAAATAACGAGGAGCATACTTCCTGCAATCCCCTTTATTCCGCCAGGCATAATTGGCTCTGTTCTTAACTCTCCCGCACCCACGGCCGGGGTTCCTGGCAGGGCTCCAAAAATGAGCGCAATGGCGGTCACGATGAAAAAAATAATCGCAAATATTTTTACACCAGAAAGTCCACTTGCCAGCTTACCAACCTTATCAGCACCTAATAAGTTAAGGAGCGTAACACCTATTATAATCGCACTGCCCACTATTCCGATTGATATATTAGGTACCCACTCGCGAATTAAAATCGAAATAGCAGTGGCTTCACTCGACATGGAAAGAACAGTGCCTGTCCAATAGAGCCAACCCACAACAAAACCCGTGCCTTCACCAAGTTCTTGAGATGCAAATGTACTAAAAGAACCTGCCGTAGGGTTGCCAACTGTCATTTCAGATAAGGCATAAAGGATTAAATATACCAATCCACCTGCTAAAATATAGGATATTAAAATTGAGGGCCCTGCTGCATGAATAGCAACGGATGAACCTAAAAAGAAAGAACCCCCAATTACACTTCCTAAAGCCATCATCGTGAGCTGCCACGCAGACAACCCTTTGCTTTTTTTCTCCATTTATCGTGCTCTCCCCTGCCATTTATTTTCGAAAGTAAGGTTAAAGGTTATTATTTCCTCAGCTTTCCAAAAAGATTCTGTTTTAGAACCCGTGGATTAAATTAATTGGACTCCGGATATCACTCATATTCATTATTGAAATGATAAAAATACCATTGTAAGTAAAATTTTTCAAAAAAACATAATCCATGATATCCTTTACCTAAATGAGAATTACTTAGCCAATGTAAACGCCTAAAAATCAGGAGGATCTGAATGAGAATTGGAGTCATTGGATTAGGTGATATTGCTAAAAAAGCATACTTACCTGTCCTTGCTGAAAATGAAAATATAGAGTTGGTACTCTGCACACGAAATTTAGAAACCTTACAACAGTTATCGAGGAAATATCGTATTGAGGAAACGGTGCAGACGGTAGAGGAACTGATTCTAAAAGGAATCAATGCTGCAATTATCAGTACAGCAACTGAGGCACATTTTGAAACAGCTGAAAAGTTACTTAAAAGTGGGATTAACATCTATATCGACAAGCCGATTTCCATGAATCTTCATGAGACGGAACGAATTGTAAACCTTGCCAATGAAAACGGATTGATCGCGATGGTGGGCTTTAATAGGAGATTCATCCCCAAAGTAAAAGAGCTTAAGGAACACGGGAAAGCCAGTTTGATTATCATGCAAAAGAATCGATTTGCTGCACCAGATTTTATTAGAA
The DNA here is from genome assembly GCF_036962125.1 of Neobacillus drentensis. Taxonomy (GTDB): domain Bacteria; phylum Bacillota; class Bacilli; order Bacillales; family Cytobacillaceae; genus Neobacillus; species Neobacillus drentensis_B. Next base: position 193,525 of record NZ_JBALOA010000003.1, on the reverse strand, counting down.
GGTTTGTCGTCGAGGACTTTATCCATGTCGTGGATACACTTAGATTTTTGATGGATACACAAGTTACTGATGTAAAGGTTGAGTACTTAAGAACTGGGGAAAAGCTTGATCATTTGATCATTCAGTTGATTGGCGATCGCTGTACCGCGATTGGGGTAATGAACCGGAACGGCGGTGTAACAGAGGAAATTATTGAATATATGGCTGGTCACGATAAATACGTAGTCAACAGTTTGGTTGAAACGACCCACTTCCATAATAAAGAAATACGAATTTCTAAATTCGGGGATTGGGAGCCAACCCTGTATAAACGCGGCTTTTATCAAATTTTAGATCACTTCATTGACTGTGTTCAAAATAATAAATCCCCTGACCCATCCATTGAGGATTCCCTGCTTACTCATGAAATTTGCGAAAGAATTGTTAAATATATTGATTCCAATTGTTAAGTACATAAAGAAAAGTGTTTAAGATCGGTATAAACAAAATACATTGGTATAGCAGGGTGAGAAAACATGAAAATTTATTCCAATTTAGATAACGTAAAAAGCAGCAAAACCTTTAAGGACTTGCGGAAGTGGCAAAGAGAACGCAGGAAGAAAGTGAAGGATTTATCGATTAATATTGACCAATGTCCATCGAAGAAAGTTAGTGAAATAAGGGAAAATCGCAGCAAAACTTCCTATACTTGGATTGGACACTCCACCTTTTTGATTCAGATCAATGGCATTAATATCCTCACAGACCCTGTCTGGGCGAAGCGGATGGGAATGGAAAAAAGACTGACTGAACCTGGCATCTCATTAGCAGAGTTACCAGAGATTGATGTCGTAGTTATCTCTCACGGGCATTATGACCATTTGGACTTCCCTACCCTAAAAGGATTAAAGGGGAATCCTCAATTTTTTGTCCCAGCTGGGATGAAATCCCTGTTTAACAAGAAAGGGTATCAGAAGGTACAGGAACTGAATTGGTGGGAAAGTGTGGAGCTCGGAGGAATTTCCTTTCACTTTGTCCCTGCCCAGCATTGGACAAGAAGGTCGCTAAAGGATATGAACACCTCTCATTGGGGCGGCTGGATATTTCAAACAACCGCAGAAACGCTTTATTTTGTTGGTGATACTGGCTATTTTAGAGGGTTTAAGCAAATTGCTGAGCGTTTTAAGACCATTGATACAGTGTTTATGCCGATTGGAGCGTTTGAACCCGAATGGTTCATGGCTCCCGCCCATATATCACCAGAAGACAGTGTAAAAGCGTACACTGAATTAAAAGCAAAATACTTCGTGCCAATGCACTACGGTACCTATCGTTTAGCAGATGACACAGGACCCGAAGCTCTGAATCGCTTACTTTGCGAATGGGAAAAACAACAGCTTCCTAAAGAACAGTTAAAGGTCCTGTTACTTGGGGAAACGGTTATTTAGACAGAACATGGGTGCAAAACATTTTATGGTAAGATAAGAACCTTTTTATCTTACCATCATTTCTTTCGCCTCCACGGGCATCATAACCATCGTATGGTTACCACTAACTTGTTTTTTTCGCCTCCGTGGGCATCATACCTTTTAACGGCAAGATAACCCTTCATCTACATAATGTAAAATGATTCATCAATTCCTTTTCAAAAATTACCTGCATTTATGCTCGAATAGAATCCCTTATTAAGGTGACGATAAGTTTGTAAGACATCTTTAAGGGAGTGAATTACGTGGTAAAAAAAAGTTGGGTAACTTTTGTTTTAGCAACTAGTTTATTGGGGTTAACTGGCTGTGCAGATAACAATAAAAATGGTGTAAACCACAATAACTTAGGTAACAATGTTCGCAACAATACCAATAATGGTGTTGATGTAAGAAATGTTCGTAACAACACCAATAATGACTTGAATGTAAGAAATGTTTCCGATCAAAACTTACGTGTATCTTCTCGTGCTATTAGGAACGTAGAAAGCCTAAATGAAGTCGACCAAGCACACGTCATCATTCGAAATAATGATGCCTATGTTGCAGTACGATTGGATACTAATCAAAATGGGAATCGTGCCCGGAATGGTACTACTGGGACGGGTCCAAATATGAATGCAACTTATGGAAATGGCTACAATTCCGGAACCACCGGGACAAATGGCTCAACTAATTTGCACGCTAATACTGGAAATCCCTCCAATGCAAACCTTGCAGGGACGAATGGATCTAGAACACCCACACTTGGTACGGTCCGTACTTCTTCACTCGACCAAAGAATAACCAGAAAAGTACGTGCAGCTGACCGTAACATTGACAATGTTTATATTTCTTATGACACGGACACTTTTGGTCAAATGACCAATTTTTCAAATAATATTCGTACCGGCACGAACAGAGATGGTCTGTGGAACGACTTTACAAATTCTGTTAACCGTATGTTTAGATAATGAAGAAAAGGCTGCTGGAGATTCTCCAGCAGCTATTCTTCATTTATTACCATCAAGTCATCTTTTCTCTTTCTCCTTAACCAACGGTGCAATCCTATCGATCCGATTAGTCCAAATACCGCCTGTAAAGTTAGCTGGCAAGCGTTTTAGATCTGCAGCAGAATCAAAGCCTTCGGACCATCCGCCATCACCTGCGACAACAATTACTCTTGTGTCCACCTGATCCATACGATTTAAGAATTTATTCGGCCACCCCCACAACAATCCGGCATATTTCTCAGGAATATGTAATTGTGTGTTCTCACATGCTGATGGCATATAGCCAGTCCAGCCCATACCCAAATAAGGAATCAAACAGCTTTTTAGTGTAGCCATCGACATCACGCGCAGTTCGGGAAGTTGCGCTTTTAAGGTTGCTATCGGTCCATCATCACCGTATATTGTTAGCTGATTCAGGCGTTTTTCCGAAAGCTTTGATAGAAATTGGGCAAGCATTGTTCCCTCTTTTGGATCAGCATTTTTGATATGAATCAAAAAGGGTTGATCAGGGAATTGCTTCATTACATCTTCTAAGGAAGGCATTAAGCCTACTCCCTTACCACGGAATGGAAAGGTTTTACCATGATCCGAGGTGTAACCATAACCGATATCCACCTTTTTCAATTCTGCCATGGTATAGTCTTTGGTTGAACCCTTCACATTTGTCCGGCAGTCCAACGTCCCATCATGAAAGACGGCAAATTTACCATCCTTCGTTGGTTTAATATCTAATTCGACCAAATCGGCCCCATCAGCAAAAGCTGCTTCCATCGATGATAATGTATTTTCTAAATAGGGATGCTCCGGTTCATAAATTCGCTCTGCCGTACATGTATCCCACTTAATTCCTTCCATCGTAAACGTTTGACCAAGCCCACGGTGGGCAAGCAAGAACGGCTCTCCCTTCCGTTCCTTCGTTAAAAGAGAACTATTATTAAAAAACATAAATACAAGTAAAATTACTAGGAATAGTCCGAATCGCTTTAATCCTTTATTAACCTTCACACTTTTTTCCTCCAGTTTGATCTGTATGTTCCATGATTCAATCATAATGGAAAGAATTAATATAGACAATTTTTCGCTGAAAATTCAAAAAAACACCTTCCACATTCATTTATCAAATGAATCTGAAGAGGTGTTTTTTACGCCCCATGTGTAGGCGCTTTCTTATCTCAGCCGTTTATACATAATTTTGCTTGATTGAATTAAGAGGCAGTTCCCGTTTATTCCGTCTTTTTTTAAGCCTTTTCGCTTTTTCCTTTTCATAAAAATGATACACAATAAAATATGAACAAACCCCAAGGATCAACCCGAAAATGGACATTCCAATCAACGTATGGATTCCTCCATGTAGGACACTGACAAGGCTATGAAAATCACCATGAATTAACTTTTGAAAAGAAAATGAAGAATGATGTCCGAAATGAACTTTCATCGGAAAGAGAAATTTCCCAAGACTTTTTGCAAAAGGTAACAAAATTACCGGCAGCAGCGTTAGCTTTCCAATGACGTTTCCAATAATGGAGGCAGGCAGAGACCCTTTTGCTAAACGGACAATTGGTACAAATAATATATAAATAAGAGATCCTGTTGACAGAACCAGCATTTCCAGGCCTAAGCCAAGTGCAAATCCTAAGGATACTTTTTTAGCTCCACCAGGAGATCGCAGTAGTTTAGTTATATTAAACTTAAAAGCACGTCCAATACGTTGAAAGAAATTATACTTTTTGGGTTTTATGCTCATATAGGTATCTCCTTACTACAATATATAAGTTAATTATACTCTATATAAGCCCTAACTACTATTCTAAGAAACCTACTAATTGAAAAAATATTAAGCGGTCTCCTTTGTGGAAACCGCTCAACTTTACCAATAGGTTATGCTTGCACCTTATCCTTTAAATGGATCCATTCCTTTGCATGTATCGCTTTCACCAAATTCCGTTTTGTATTTATTGCACGATAATATGCCTGCTCCCTTATATAATCCGGTAAATGCACTAAAGATTTCAGTTGGGCATACGTCCCGCTCGGTTCAATCTCAATATCGACGATATTATAACTCCACTCGATGTCTGCTGGGATATGGATAGCATTGATCCCCAATTCTAATGCGGGCTTGATATCCGTTTTAAGTGAATTCCCAATCATCCACGTATTCTTTTTATCGGCATTCATTTTCGTTAAAACCTGCTGGAGTGCATTAGTGTTTTTGTGTTCAAAGATAAAGACTCTATCTTGGAAATAATCCTTTAAATGTAATTGAGTAATTTTTCTCCGTTGGTTTGCTTCATCACCACCCGTAAATAAAGCTAGTTCATGTCCTTCCGCTTGTAAGGTATCTAGGATTTCATACATACATGGAAATGGTTTTACCTTTCTTTGAAAAACGCTTTGGCCAATTTGTTCCACTTGATTGATCTCTGAACCCCTCATTTTTCTACCGAACATATCGCAAAAAAAACGATAGGTGTCCACTAAGGATTGCGTATATAAGGAAGAATGCAACCCTTTTTTTTCCACACCTTTTATATCAATTTCTGATTGTTTTTGGAGAATTTCCTGCTTTGATACTGATTTAAACCATTTTTTCATCACATTGGCAAATCTGTTCCTAGATTCTACAAAATATTTATTACAGTGTACTAAAGTGTCATCTAGATCCAATATTAAGGTTTGTTGATTCATGAACCAATTCCCCCTTTAATAATGGTGTCAACTAAGTATATGGGGGAAAATCCTTTTCATGATAAAATGAGCCTTTCCCATTTTAAGTTAGTGCCATAGTAATAGCCGGATATTTAAGTGGGAATTCAATTTTTCAAAATATAGTCACATGATACCAAGTCAGTATCTCATTTCACCATTATTAACATTTATATAGTATAATGAGAAAATTATAATTAACAGGAGTAGAGTTCATTGGAAAAACAAAATAGCAAGTATCGTTGGGTCGTTTTTGTGTCAGTATTATTAACCTATTTATTAATTGTCAGTCAGCGAACCGCACCTGGATTGATTTCCGATCAATTAATGAAAGATTTCAACATCACGGCCTCTACAATTGGATTACTGGCAAGTATTCAATTTTTCGCGTATGCTGGTTTACAAATTCCAGTCGGCATATTATCCGATCGATTTGGTCCAAATTATTTTCTAGTTAGCGGTGCAATTCTTACTGGCTTAGGTACATTAATGTATAGCCTTGCCACGAATGAAGTGGTGTTTCTTTTTGCCAGATTATTGGTTGGTATAGGGGATGCGGCGATATGGGTGAATCTTGTCCTAATCCTCAGCCAATGGTTTAAGGTAAGAGAATTTGTCGGATTACTTGGCATTGCAGGTATGGCAGGCAGTTTGGGATTTTTGCTCGCAACTGTCCCCTTTTCTGCCTGGATATCGCATTCAGGCTGGCGCCCTCCTTTCTTTACAACAGGAATCTTGTTAGTACTTTGCGGAGTCCTTCTTTATTTTGTACTAATCAAAAAACCAAAAACGATGCCCTGGAACCACTCTGTTTCTAAAAAGGCGAAAAAGCCACGCGAAAAAACACTGATTTTGTTAAGACGGATTTTTTCCACTCGTCAGGCATGGGCCGCATTCTTTTGTCACTTTGGGACTGTTGGTACATATGTAGGGTTTATTGGTTCATGGGCCGTTCCTTATGGAATGCATGCCTATGACTTGTCTCGTTCCGATGCAAGTCAGCTGATTATGATCGGCCTTTTCGGGTCCATTATTGGCGCACCGTTAGCTGGTTGGGTTTCAAGTCGCTTTGACTCTATTAAGGTACCTTATGTTGTGGTTCATTGTATGGTGGTGATCAGCTGGACTTCGATTTTATTATTTAATGGCAAGCCGCCCTACTTCCTCATGCCTTTTATTTTCTTTCTTATAGGGTTTGGTAATGGTGCAAGTTCGTTAACGTTTGCGATTGTTCGAAAATTCTTTGATATGAAAGAGGTTGGGGTGGTCTCTGGCTTTGCCAATATGGGTGGTTTTTTGAGCGCTGTCCTATTGCCGAGCCTTTTCGGAAAAGTACTAGACCATTTTCACGCAGCTGGTGTCCTTGTTGGCTATCATTATGGTTTTATCATTCCGGTTCTCTTCTCCTTGGCAGGCTTAATGGGTGGATTATTTATCGTTGAAAAAAGCCGGGCAGTTGTCCAAACACAAGTCAATGAATGAATGAACGAAAAAACTAGGAAACTTAACAGAGTGCATCCTAGTTTTTTCTCATTGATAGGAAATTTTTTAAATAATTTATTCTGGAGAACTTGAATTATTTCTCTGAATCCAGCTCCAGGCCATACGCAGCTAAACGGGCGCTTACGCCTTTTATTTTTTTATTCAATCTTATAATCCATGACCCATTTGGTATTTGGCAGGTAGTTAATCAGGAAACGCCGTCCTTCGAGACTTCTTTCGATGGGGTAGTCGGGCTTTGGTGCAATATTTAGGCGTTTGTTATTAATGATGACTGTAATGGGCCCGTTAATCATTTCACCCTTTGCAGGTTTTTCATAGATAACTTGGGAAGGAATCCCTTCAAGTTTCGCGTAATTCTTTTTAAAATATACTGGTGAATCCGCCCAGAACGCCGAGGCATTATATAAGGCAGCAGCCCCAAGTCCAAGTAAACTCAACCGAAAAATCAAGACGGCTGATGTACCAATAAAGGGTAACTTCTTCACTTTGTTGAAGCCCTTCCAGTCGTTTTCTACTTTCAAACTATATAAAATAAAGGATAAACCTGCACCTGTTAATCCAATCGCGCAAAACGGAAATATATTCGTGTAGATGCCAAGTGGAACCAATAAAAAGAAGGTAATACCGAGTCCTAATATTAATGGTGCTTTCATATATTACTCTCCTTTAAGAATATTAACAAATTGGTATTTTTGACGGAAGTTCTCCTTCTTTATTATGCCTAAATACTCCTAAATTACTTAACTCGATGCTTGATGTTTAGATAAAAATTCTACACCTTAATAAAATAATGAAATATTGATTTTTAAAGTAGCGATGAGAAAGGCCGCGAATACCCCCTAGATTCTATTGGTATTTAATTGAATACAAATTGTTAAACTATGAAGAAAAACGGGGAGTATTAAAATGGAGCAGAAAATAGCAATCATAACAGATATTCATGGGAATTATTCAGCGGTAAAAGCGGTATTGGATGAAATTGATCAGGAGGAACAGATCGCTCATATTTATTGTTTGGGTGATTTAGTCGGGATTGGGTATGAAACCAATGAAGTTCTTGGCCTGCTAAGTTTACGTGAGGATATTTCTTTTGTTATGGGGAACCATGATGAAGCGATCTTGGATATTATTGCAGGTAGAGAGCCATATAGCAAGGGGAAGGAGCGGATTCATCATCAATGGATTGCAGCTCAGCTTGACCCAGCGTTTATTCCGTTCTTAACTGCGATTCCAGTTACTTTACGTGCTGAATACAATGACAAAAAATTGTTATTTGTCCATTACCATTTAAGTGAACAAAATGAGTTTATTCCTTTAGATAAAGAACCCACTGAGGCGAAGCTTGATGCGCAATACCAAACATCACAGGCTGATATTGTTTGTTTTGGACATCATCACGTGATCCACCACTTTAAAACAAAGGATCGGCTCTATCTCAATCCAAGCTCACTAGGCTGCAATTATCATCCATTGGCGTCCTATGCCGTGCTGACTATTGGAGATATGGGTGAAGTTTCAGTTGCTTTTAGAGAAGTACCGTATGACAATAAAGAGTTTTTATTAGGTTTTAACAGGCTGAATGTACCTGATGCAGATTATATTTTGAAAGGTTTTTATGGGAATCAGCATTTGAAATATCTTTAGATGCATTAGTAAAATGTCTTTCGGATTCGCTCCGCTGGACATTTTTTATTGGACATAAACATAGGTACAAAGACTAAAGGAAGAAAGAAGGATTTACTTTCTCCCCCCATCTTTTAAAATACATAGAAGGAGGTTGGTAATATGTTTAAACGATTAATCATCCTTGTAGTACTCTCGTCAATATTAATTACATTAGTCTTAGTAAAAGGGCATACCTCTGCACCTGTTAATAATACGAATACTAACAGCAGTAGTTCTTCTGAATACACGACGATAGAATATAAGATTAGTAAAATTAAAAACAATCAATATTATGGAACAAGCGAGGACGGGACGGAGATAATTTTTTCTACAAAAAACATCCGCTCGGGTGATCAAATACAAGTGCATGATGTAGTCATTTGCTATTTTCAAAAGCATGATTTAGGAAATGGATTAGTCAAAGTCGAGAAGAAATAATGTCACTAGATCTCGACTCACAATCATAGTTAAAAACAGAAAGGAAAATTAGTTTTGAAGGAATTTACAGTGTGCTATACGTTAGATAATCATACAATTACTGAAAAAATGAAAACAGAAGTAAATGTCGAAAAAGAAGAAGTTGAACAAAAAGTAGTGGAAAAGATAAATAATAATCAATTTTTTAATGTTAAAAATGACCAAGGGGATATTAAGATCAATTCATCCTTAGTACGTTTTGTAAGAATCATAGATGAAAAGTTATAGTCAAATAAATAAAAAGTTTCACCTGCCACTAATGGCAGATGAAACTTATCCTTTAAAAGGGCTTGCAATCCCTCCTATTACTCTCCCCTTAAAATACACTGATATAAGGTTAAGGTAAAAGCTGCCAACGAATGACTGCAAAGGTCGTTACCTCCCAGCTGGAAAAGCTGAGTTCCTCCTATCTTTTGTCAGGACTTGACTGTTCCCTTTCATCCCAAATAAAAATCTTAACACGTAAAAACGTCGAATAACAAAATGGTAACAAAACATTATCATCATGAAAGAAACCGGTACTAAAAAAAGTAGTTTCACAGTGATTGACCAGGATAAATTATGGATTATATAGCCAAAGAATACTATGACCGGTTGGTGCAACACATAGAATGGCATCGACGCTTCGCTTGCGTACTTTAAGAAACGATTAGAATAGGATAAATATTTATCTGCAAAATAGAAGATGCATAATAACAAACTCCAACAATTAATAGTCCTTACGCCAAAAAAGATGATTTCTTGAACAGAACCTGGTTGTGGATATGCCTTTATAAACCATACAACATAAATGACTGAAGTAATCACGGCACGTACAAGGTGAATATTGATGGTTTTTTTTAGTACCGGTTTAAAGGACGGATTTGAAAAAAAATAAAAACCATATAGTAAGATGACTAGATAAAAAACGAGGTCCCAGCCGCCTAACCCTTGTGTTTTTATAAACCCAGTTCCAAATAGAAGCAGCGGTAATACATAAAAATGGACCAATCCGATATTTTTTCCGCTCGGAATTTTCCTAAACAATGGCACTGTAATAAAGGAAAAGACCAGTAATACAAGTAAATACCACAAATGTAAGCCGAAGAAAGCGAAATTGCCTGTCCCGCCAAAATCTAAGTAAATTCCATCAAAATAGTGTGGAAGGAAATCAAGAAATGAACCTTGAAACTGGTTATTTGCACTTCGTTCGATAAAAATTTGCGGTGGGGTCAAGATAAATACTCCAAAGACTAGCGGGACTCCTAGTCTTAGCAGGCGTTCTTTAAGATAAGCGGTTGTTTTTCGTTTTTTAAGTCCATATGACATATTCATTCCAGAAACCACAAAAAAAATCGGCATGATCCATGCCCCCACAAAAAGGGAAAAGACTAAAATACTACTCGAGTCTAACTCATTATTTTTCACATGCCATGGAAAAGGGTTAAAAAACATGGAGCAATGGTATAGGAATACCCCGATTGTAGCTAATACCCGAATCCAATCCAGATCATACTGCCTTGTTAAAACCACATTTTGATTTTCCATTTTTCACCCTCATTCAGTAAGCGATTCTATACCTATTTTTACCATAATTATATATTAATAGTAAATACTAGATTGACTATTCTTCATTCCTTTATCATCTTTCAATTTTTTTAAATTTGTAATTTGCTTCTAACCCGCCTCATATATTTTATATGAGCTTTTTTTGTACCACATACCACAAGAAACAGGTGAGAACATTATGTTTGCTGTGCATTTTATCGAAAACAATAACGTGTTATTAACCCAGCTGCTTAATCGTGTTCCAACTGAAGGGGAAGAGTTGAGAATTAAAGGCCGGAAAGCAAAAGTCGCTAGTGTTAAGAATATTGATGATCTAAATATCCATGTTCAAGTTACTGTAGAGGTCGTAAATAAAGCTAGTAAATTTGTTGTCGATCAGTCCAAAAAGAAAAAGCGCTAAACATGGAAAAGAACGTATACCGTGCGTTCTTTTTCTTGTTTATTGCTTAATTTTACAATAGCATTCACAAAAACAGCCTAAATTCACTCGAAACATACCCATTAAAATAAGCTATGCATAAGCTATAAAGACTTTATTAAAAGTAGGTGAAATTAATGACTCACGGACATGGTCAATCACAACAACCTCAATTTATGCCATGGGAACAATGGCACCAGCACAATCCACATGGTTCATGGCAGCAAT
>NZ_JBALOA010000003.1:128052-182438 GCF_036962125.1 Neobacillus drentensis | reverse complement strand
CATGGCAGCAATGGCACCAAATGTATCCATATAGAGAAAAGTAATTATCATTTAACGTACAAATGACGAGGTGAATATTTCACCTCGTTTCATCATTCAATAAAAATTAGTATGGATATGTAGGTCAACACTTTCCCCTTTTGAAAATATTTTAAAAAAATTCAAAAAACAGTAGTCATCCGACGTTCTGTGTTATACAATATAAACATTATAACCGCACTGTTACATAACAGTAATGCACCACTCAGATTAATCTTGAAACATCTAAAAAATCGGAAAAGGGGTAATGGATATGAACAAAACGGATTCAATTGCACGGAGAATATTAGGTTGGAAGTTGAATAGATGGGATCGATGGTATGATTACGAAAATGCCACTTTCATTCATGAGTCTGACTTTCAACCGGAGAAAAACATTGACCACGCCATGATCATTGTTGATAGATTAACGGATTACGGCTATACCTTTAAAGTAAATGGAGAACATGAGGCATGCTTTAATGACATCCGTGGAACGGGCAAGACTCTCTCACAAGCTATTACCAATGCTGCCTATTCTATTATTGAAAGTACCGTTGAAGATCGGTCTACTATTTGGGCACAGTTATGCTAAAACCGAAAAGGAGTTAATTATCTACCAATTGGCAGGTAATCAACTCCTTTTATTTATACGCCTTGATCAAATTATTTCACCACTAATATTTTCGATAATTCATATGAAATTACTTTTAGAGGATGGCTAGATTTTTGGGTCAGGCAAAGCATGATTCCACCTTCGATCGAAGCAGCCATCATGAGCGCAAGAGAATGGGCAGCATCCTTCGAAAAACCCTCTAATTCTAACTTATTGGAATAAATGTCTTGCATCTTCATGTAAAGTTCCGTACATGCAGCTCGGACTGGTTCGCTAAGTACATCCATTTCACTGACAATACTACTAAAGGTATATCCAGCAATCGTACCTTCGGTTTCAAACTTTCCAATTAATAATTCAATCATAGCGATTGTAGCATCTTTTGCTGTTGGATATCTTACGAAAAAAGCTTCAATATCCTTCGTAATAACTTCACTCATTGACTGAAGACATGCGATGCGATAAGTAACTTTCTTTTCCACTCGGAAAATGATGATAAAGCGAACCCTTTGAAATCTTGCATGTATTTAAAATTTCAGTTAATCCTACATCCATATATCCTTTTTGTTGGAAAAGAGTTGTCGTGATGTCGATAATCATCGATTTTGTATCCATTCCCTGAAAAGCCTCCTCCATCCTTCTATTTGGTTATCAATTGTTGTTTTCAGCTTAGTCAAACACCCTTCTGATAATTCCCAATAGATTTTATTTTTGCTATTTTAGTATAAACGTCATTAACATTTTTATTGAAGAACTAGTATTTTTGCTTTCTTTATCAACATGTTCCTGGTGATAAGCATGGTATATACGTATAAAAAAAAACCCTAATTCACCAAGAAAAAGGGCTCTTTGTACGTTAAATTAAAATGTCAATCCATGACCAAGTTTATAGACATTGCCATCGCTGTCCTTATAAGCATATTGAAGTCCTTCCGGCATATACTTGTCCTTATCATAACCCGGTACGTCATTTCTCGAAACACAATCACCATTTCCGTTCACTGCAATGACCGCTTCACTCGCTGGCAATGTCAATGGTAATACACCTACTGGATGGCTGTTGCCTGCGATTACCTCATACTGTGCTTTAAAGTAGGTATCATAACCAGCGATTAAGACATCCGCTAATGGTTCCACATTTCCAAGGATCCATGGCAAAATAACATTTACACTAATAATGACTTTTCCACCGCGGACATGGACACTGTCGACCACTTCCTTTAAATGGTCCATTCCACTTAAAGTAGTTTCTTGATAGGTAGACCCATCCAAAGCTGTTTCTGTCTTATTTTCACAGATTTCAAGTTCTAGCAGTCCTGGAGTTGCATTGAAATATGCTCCAGATTTTGGACTTAAGAACAAAATAGCAATATCAGCCTCTTCATGGTTCTCTGTCAATGTAAATTGTCCAAGCTTTAGACATTCCTGTCTTGCCTTTTCCGTATATGCAGTTGCCCGCTCTGGTTCCTTGTGGAAGACTTCAACATACACCTTTTTATGACCAACCTTATTTCCTGTTAAAGGTAAGGTTTGGTTACTATTTTTAAGAACCGTGACCGATTTCTTATGAGCTTCATAGGCAGCATCCCAGTTCGCTTGGTTACTAACCACAGCAGCAGCTTTTTCTGGCGAAACATAAGTGCGTTCATCAAACAAACCTAAAGCAAACATTTCAGTTAGCAGTCGTACATTCGCTTCATTTATTCGCTCTTCACTAATCCAGCCCTTTTCGATCGCTGTTTTAAGGTTTTCAATATCATTCGTGTCAGAAATAAGATCTGTCCCCGCATTAACCGCTTTAGCAAAACGTTCCGCCTCGCTTAAGGTTTCAACGCCCCAGCTCATTTTACTTGTGACACCGCTGTCGCTATTGATATACCCTTTGAACCCTAATTTTCCTCTAAGAATCGTATTTAAAAAATATTCATTAAAGGTAAAACCAACCTCTTCAAAAGGAATAGTCTCCCCTTCGAATTCTTGTACCGCACTTTTCTCAATACTAGGAATCGAATAATAGGGCATCATCGATGATGTCCCATGTTCTACAGCTGCCCGAAATGGCGGCAGGTGATACTTTTCTAAGCTGCCTGGAGTTGGGTATAGATTCCATTTCCCCTCTTCATAATGGGGATCAAATCCATTTTCCCTTGGTCCTCCGCCAGGGAAATGCTTTGTCGTCATTGCGATACTATGCTTACCAAGGGTTTTTCCTTGAAATCCGTCAATAATGCGGCCGATGGCATCCGAGATAAATTCAGGGTCTTCTCCGAATGTACCATAAATCCGCTGCCATCTTGGATCCGTAACTGTATCCGCCATGTACATATACCCTTTTCTTAACCCAACAGCATCCCACTCATCATGTGCAATCTCTGCAAATTGGCTAAAAAGTGAGGCATCGCCTCCATTTTTGATATCACCTTTTGCGGCTGCGGCAAGCCCCAATGTTCCTGGCCATGTCGAAAAAATCCCTGCTGCATCATTCATACCAAAAATGAATTCTGTGTTTTCATTCCTTGAATTCGAAGCAATTAAGCACGGAATACCAAGACGTGTTCCCTCGCAAACTTCATTCATGGTATTCACCCACTCTGCCATTTGAGCGGGGCTCCAGTTGTCTCTTAGGATAAAGTGGCGCAAATGCATGTTTTCAATTGTATGCGTGGTGCCGTATACATTTGCCAAAGCAAAAATAGTTTCACCCTTTTCAACAATTCCTTCATCTAGTACACCATCATGGCTTGTCTTGCTCTTATCTTTTTGAGTAAGTCCCATTTGACGTGTATTAATCAGCATCATACCGACCTTTTCATCAATATTCATTAATGAAACTAGGTTCTCGGCACGTTCCTTCGGACTTAACCGCCAATCCTTATATGGTTCTAGCTTCCCACTATTATTCAAATCTTTAAATTTTAATCCATCCACTTCAATGATATTTTTAACTCTAACTTCTAAATTTGGCTGGTTCACGGTATGTTGCCTCCTAAACTTGGTTGACCCATTCATTAGATTGTCACTATTTTTAGTACAGATTCATCATAGCAACTTGAATCCGCTCCCACACCCATTATTGTTACCTAATGTATAAAAATGTGCACTTATTGAAAAATTTTTACTTTAAAGTTTACCTGCTGCCTTTATACTCCGTAGCCGTCATTCCAGTTACCTCTTTAAATATTTTACAAAAGTAATTATAGCCACTAAAACCCACTTGTATTCCAATATCCGTAATGGATAAGAGCCCTTGATCAAGAAGAAACATTGCCTCTTTAATCCGCTTTTTTTGAATGTAATCAATCATACTCATCTGTACTTCTTTTTTAAACTTCTTCGCGAGATAGATTCGATTAAATCCAAGGTCAGTTGCTATCATTTGCACATTAATGGGTTCTTGAAAATGAAGATTTATGTACATTAACGCTTTTTTAATAACTGAACTGTACCCTTTTACAGAAAAATCCTTCACCGCATCACAATATTCTTCTACCATATTGAAATTTAAGGTATCTAATTCAGCCATTGTTACCGCTGACTCGATCTTAAGGGCAAATTTTTCCGAAATCATATGTAAATATTGAGGTTCAACCCCTCCCCTAGCAGCAGCTAACCGGTTCATCGTATTACTTGAAAAACTTAGATTTTTTTTGGCTCGCAAAGGATTCCCTGGAACTCGATAGGAAAAATCACCTGTAAAGTCAATCAATGCTTTCATTGCATTTTCTTTATCTCCTGCTTCAATAAAATGTAAAAATTTCTTCTCTGCCTCATACCTTAGCTTCACTTCCAAACCGTTCTGATCATAGTCTTGTGGCTGCAGTTCAACAGGGTAATCATTCCTGCGGTTTTTCGTCGTAATGAATTGGGTTTCTAGACGCGGATTCACTAGTAGATTGACTAACACCTCACCAGTAGCTAAGGGTGTTTGTCCTAAATAGGCTAAAGATTTGTAAAACTTATCCAATGGTTTTAGCCAAGTACTTTCAAGTTGATTATCCTTTATTACCTTCCAAATAAACTGGTCAGTGACTCGCTCATTTAAGAACGGTCCAACCAAAACCATTCCTTGAAACTGTTCATTCTTATGAACGGGCACTGCCATATACGATAGTTGAAAGGAGTCTGTATATAAGCAAAAACTACGATTATCTGCCTGTTCTAAGGCTTTTTGAAGATCGACATACATCTGCTTGCGGGCCTCCACTAAAATGAGGGGTTCACTATCATCAGATATGTGCAAGATTGTTTGAAATTGTTCATCCACAGCATGTACATCTATATGAAAAGCATTTTTTATTAGCCAACATTTACTAAGCAGTTCATCCATTGTTATCACCTTTAGTTCGATAATGGCAAGTAACTTTTGAAAAAGTCCTATATTGATAATACAACAAAAAAACACACGATTCCTATCTGGAATGAGTCGTGTGTTCCTTTAGATGCTTGGTAAGCATCATTTTGGGTATAGAATCTCATCAATGATTCCGTATTCTTTCGCTTCTTCAGCACTCATGAAGTAATCCCGATCCGTATCTTTTGCGACCTTTTCAAGCGGCTGACCCGTCCGTTCCGAGATAATTTTATTAATATGCTCCCGTAACTTTAAGATTCTTCGTGCCGAAATTTCAATTTCCGTTGCCTGCCCTTTTGCGCCGCCTAAAGGCTGATGAATCATAATCTCACTATTTGGCAGTGCGTAACGTTTTCCTTTTTTCCCAGCCAGGAGTAGCATGGCCCCAAAGGATGCGGCCATCCCGGTGCAAATCGTTCGGACATCTGGTTTAATGTATTGCATCGTATCAAATATCGCAAATCCCGCTGTCGTCAATCCTCCCGGGCTATTGATATAGAGCGAAATTTCTTTATCTGGCGCGTCTGCTGCTAAAAATAATAACTGGGCAACGACACTATTGGCCGTGTGTTCATTGATCTCCTCACCAATGATGATAATTCTGTCCTTTAATAATCTGGAGTAAATATCATAGGACCGTTCTCCCCGATTCGATTGTTCAATTACATATGGAATGGTACTCATTCCAATCCCTCCTTGAAAGCAATTTGGCTAAGCAGCCATACAGAGAGTGCTTGAAGGAGAGTATTTTGGATTGGTTGATAATTTACCTAATTTACCCGAAACGCCCATAGGTACGACACTCATTACTGCTCGTTTAGAAATGGCGTCGATGAGGAGCGACGGGTCATGATTATTTAATGCTTCATAAAATTGGCTGGACAGCTGCTCTCTTTCTTCCTCATTCCAACACCATTCAACAGAAGAAGCATCATTTGCTTTTTCTAGACGTTTTTTCGCACGATGAAGGTTGGCCTTGACCGCCATTTCGGTTGAATTTAATATCGCGGCGATTTCCTTCAACTGGTACTGAAATCCTTCTTTTAACAAAAAGATGATCGCTTGGTTTGGGGTAAAATTGTTTAGAAGGAATTCCACCGAATCCTGTGTTTTTTTAAATGGATAGGTTGGAACTTGGTCCGCAATTTCGAGATTTGATTCCAAGACTTCCTTTTTTCGTCTCCGAACCAGGTCGACCCAATGATGATAGGCAATCTTATTTAACAATGCAGTGGTCATTTTTTGCTGATGTTGGCTGTATTTTAAGGCCTTCATATAGGTTTCCTGAGCGATATCATCTCCATCCCAGCTATTCCTGGTAAGAAAGTGACAATAGTTGCGCAGCTTGGGATAATTTTCACTCCAAAAATCATTTTCAAAGCTGTTTTCTTGCTCTGCTCTTACTAATTGATCCTCACTTAATTTTTGTGACATGTTTTCACTCCTTTGCACTCTCTACTCTATAAACGTTTCGAGGCCCTTGAAAAGATACGGGTCAGAAAAATTATTTATGTGTTACTATATGTCTTTCCAATCGGAATTACCTTTAACCAGAACCATCCTGTAGAAAAAGATTAGAAGATTTTGATGAAAAATAATGATGGACTATTTTTTATAGCCTGTTATAATCCTTATAGATACAATAATTAATTTTAAAGGTGGACATTATGGCGAACACTTGTAGATATGTTGTCAACGCACTTGGTAAGGGTGGGGAAACATATTATACGCTTTGTAAAGATAAACAGGAATTACAGAAATGGATTCAAACCAATCAAGAAAAACTAATCATGGAAGAATTAAAAGTCACTGATAAAAACCAAACTTTATTCTCTAAACTATTTAACCTAAAAAAACTATATTAATATTTTCAAAGACGCCATTCTATGAAGAATGGCGTCTTATTTTTCAAGAAAAAGTGGTACCTGACACCCAAAAAAGACGAACTATACCGCTCTACTGACGAATTTCCGCTTTTGGATGTAGATGAGACGGATGGAGAGTGCGATTCCAGCGGCAAGGAGGCCTATGGTTAATCCAATCCAATAACCTCTAGCGCCCAAGTTTGTGTAATGGGCGAGCAGATATCCTGCTGGAAGACAGATCAGCCAGTAGGCGATTAGCGTCATAATAAAAGCAAGGTTCACATCCTTGTATCCTCTTAAGGCTGCTTGTGCAGTTGCCTGAATCGCATCACAAATTTGGAAAAACAGCGCGAAAATTAAAAAGTTGGCGGTTAAATTGATAACGGCCGTTTCATTCGAATATAACCCGGCCACTTGATAGCGAAAAATGACAACCAGTAATCCAGTTCCTAAGGCAATTAAGACGGCGAGATAAACCCCTAACCAGCTGTATTGTTTCGCATCCTTATAGCGTCGCGCTCCTACCTCATACCCGACAAGAACCGTTTGTGCCGTTGAGATACTGATTGGAATCATGTATAAAAAGGAAACGATGTTTAACGCTGATTGATAAGCAGCAATCGTCGTGACACTAAACTTACTTAATAAAATGGTAACAACTGCAAACATACTGGTTTCAAAAAAGGTTGACAGTCCCATTGGCACACCAATCTTTAATATTTCCTTACATCTACTCCATGAAAATTCTGTGAAATTAGTGAAAATTGGGTAGGATGAGAAAGGTTCTTGGGTTTTAACAATGAAGATTGTCATCCCCATAATCCCCCAATAGGTAATCGACGTGGCATACCCTGCGCCGGCACCCCCAAGTTCCGGAAATCCTAAGTTCCCCAAAATGAGTACATAATTCAAAAAGAAGTTAACTGGCAGCGACAAGAGCATGATGATCATGATAACCCTAGTTTTCCCTAGTGCATAAATAAAGGATCGCAACACATTAAAAATAAAGAGCGGAAGAATCCCAATACTAAGTCCAATTAAATAATGGTAGGCTGTTTCTTGAACACCAGCATCCAGGTTCATTTTATCAAGCAGCGGGTCAAGTAAAAAGAAACCGAACAGGATTACTACCAGTGCAATTGATACAGAGAGAAACATTCCATTCTTTACCACAGAAGCCACTTCATTGCTCTTTTTTTCACCAAAGCGCTGGGCGGCGATTGGTGAAACAGCCAAAAGAATCCCGCTAATCCCAGTAAAAATGGGACTCCAAATCGAGGACCCAATGGCTACACCTGCTAAAGCGGTCGAATTGTACTTCCCTGACATAATCGTATTAAAAAACACCATTGAAAACATCCCAAGCTGGGTGATTAAAATTGGAATTATCAAGATAATAATTTGCTTTATTTTTTCCTTTAGAGTAAACGTTTGATTCATAGATAGGTTCTCCTTGAAAATAAAAGTCCGAAATTTTATTATACTCTAGATTGGATTAATTTTCCTCTGTAGATTTTTCTAATTCATGCCCCTTTTATCAATAAAGCTATATAGACATCCTGACTCACTGCGATTTTATGTAATAATATTTGGAAATTGATCACAATATAAAGAGGCATCCAAAAAACATATCAGGTTATTTATAGGAGAGTTTTTATGTATAAAGATATTGCTTTGGAATTAATCGTAGGCTTTTTCTTCCTTCTTCTCATTTTAAAACTTGTGGGAAAAATTCAATTTTCCCAAATAACACCTTTTGATTTTATTACGGGATTGGTTATGGGGAATCTTGTTGGAGATGCAATATTTAATGAGAAAACAGGATTAAAAGAAATTATATTTAGTATTACCATTTGGGGAGCCCTCATTTATTTTGTAGAACTATTAACGCAAAAGTCCTCCTTCCTTAGATCAATACTTGAAGGGACTCCTACGATATTAGTCAATAAAGGAGAAATTCTTTATCGAAATTTAAAGAAAACACATATTGATTTAAATCAACTTCAACACTTAATGAGAAGGGAAGGTTATTTTTCAGTTTTTGAGGCGGAGTATGTTATTTTAGAGCGAGACGGACAAATCAGCGTAGCACCGAAACATCCGTATGGAGCCCCTACAAATCAAGATCTAAAGATTCCTAAACAGCAAGTTAACTTGTCCTTCGCTCTTATTATGGATGGGAAATTGATCAAAGATAATCTTAAAGAAGCGGGACATAATGAACAATGGCTTAAAAAGCAATTATCAAAAAAGAAGATTAAGGAATATAAAGAAGTATTCTATGCAGAGTGGCAGGAAAACAGCGGATTAAATATAAGTAAGTATAACTAATTATCAGTAGTAGAAATTAACAGATGTAATTTTAAACCATCACCATAATTATTAATTAAATCAAAAAAATAGGACCTCTATGTGAGCGTCCTATTTCTTTACGATTTTTGAAGGGTTATTCACTTTATACAAGACGGGAACATCTACTAAAAATTCTTCCTCCACATCTTTCCCTTTCCCGAGTTTCTTGGCAGCCACTTTGCCGTCAAACTCAAGGGAATCCCCTATCGCTAATTCAAATTTCTTCAGTGTCTTACTATGGCTGCACCAGGCTAGTCCAATTTCGAGAGGATTATCCTCAGAGATAATCTGAACATTTTCTAGGACGACCACTTCATCATTTTCTTCATTAAACGGATTGTAAACGAGTGCAAACTGTTTGACGCTAGCTGTAAAATGCACTTTGTCAGCTGGAAGCTCAAGTTTAGGAGTCTTCGTTTTTTTAGGTTTTGGTTCCTTCACTTTTGCCGTTTTTGGTGCTGATTCCTTTTTAACAAATTCCTCTTCAACAGAAGATGTATCTTCTGTCATGACCTCTGCAAGTAAATTTGCCTCAGCAGCGGAACCATCTTGCTTACCTATCTCAACTTCGGATGCAGTCGTTTCTTTTTCATCAAATGTTAATAAGCTTTCTTTTCCGAAACTCGATTGCTGCATTTCTTTTAAAAACGCTGGGTGGATGCAGGTAAGGTTTCCGTCTTGGAATTCAACCACGAGCGTGTTAATGTCCTGTGCATTCCCATAGGTTTCATACCCTTTGATTGTAACCATTCGTTGATAGTTTCGGTCCTTGTACCAGAACTCTTTCTTCGCTTCGCGCGCGGAGGATAAGCCCCATTCCTTCAGTTTCTCCTTATAATGGTCGATATCACGAAACGTTTCATAATCGCCTTTTGGTGGAATATACTTTGTTAATTCAGATTGTTCCAATTGAGGACGTTGGATGATCATCCTATCACTTCCTTTATTTATGTACTATAAATTATATTTTAACGCATCACATAAAAAAAGGGAAAAGCGCGTATCCGCTCCTCCCTCCCTTTTTTAAGATATTAAAAAAAGGCTCTACAAGAGAGCCTTTTTCATTCACATTTATGTGGTTTATATTATGCTTTACGAACGTTAGTAGCTTGGGGTCCACGTTGACCTTGTTCTACTTCAAATGTAACTGATTGACCTTCGTCTAAAGATTTGAAACCTTCGCCTTGGATAGCAGAGAAGTGTACGAATACGTCGTCTCCAGCTTCGCGCTCGATGAATCCAAAACCTTTTTCTGCATTAAACCATTTTACTTTACCTTGTTCCATTTGTGTATCCTCCTGCTGTGTGCCTTTGCACACATTAAATTACTACCCTTGTTCAAATCTTCCAGACAAAAAGCAGTTACGCCTTTTACTCCTTACCGACAAACAAAAATAATTCTTCTTAACTATAACAGAAGGTAGTACATAATGCAAATGCATCCGAGGAATTTATTATTTATTTTGTAAAAAAATTGTAGATATTCCTATTGCTTTTTCGGCTTGATTAGTTATTAATAATCGGATTTTGAAATATTTTCCAAATTAAAAGTCAAATAAAATGTTATATTAGGATAAATTTTTGAATTTTTTCGGTTTTTCTCATGTATAATAGCTGTAGAATTTTTATAAAAGCTGGTGAAGACACATGCGCACACACAACGAAAAAGTAAGTATTTATCACGGGATGGTATCAACAGTCGCCGTCAACCTAGCCGGTAACTTTTTTCCACTCTTCGCCATTGCCATTCTTGGTGCAAGTAACTATCAGGTCGGGTTGATTAGCTCTCTTCCGCCGCTGATTGCACTGATCATGACGATTCCCGCTGCCATTCTGTTGAATCGCTTAGAGCAGCAAAAGAAAACCGTAGCCTTATCTGTTTTATGGGCAAGAATGATGTTTTTACTTCTTGCTGGCGTATTGTTTATTAACTCATCCTATCAAGCATGGGCGTTTTTGATTATTGTGGCATTAATGAACGTTCCCGGGACGATTTCTACAATCGGCTGGCAAACACTTATTAGTGGGATGATAAAAGAAGAACGGAGGGGAACGTTTTTCAGTGATAGAAATCGGCTATTAACGATTGTCGGCATGATTACGACGTTGATTATCGGTGTAGTTATGAAAGACCAAACCGACAATTCAGTTGCCTACCAGTTTTTATTCGTCGTGGCCTTTCTTTTTGGCTTACTAGAAGTGTTTTTCTTATTGAAGCATAAGGAAACAGTCCAACCGAAGATAAACGCAGATGATAAGCGTTCTTCCATGGATTGGACCATTTTTAAGGATAATGGATATAAGTGGTTTTTAATTACTGCGTTATGCTTTAACTTTTCATGGCAGATGGCCTGGGGATTATTCAATATTTATAATGTAAAGTATGCACACGCTACCATTTTATGGATCAGTATTTTTTCAGTGATGAATCAACTCGCACAGATTTTTACTTTTCCATTATGGAAACGATGGGCCGAACAAAAATCGAACACGTTAATGCTTGTATGGGTTTCGGTCGGCATGGCCGCAGCACCATTTATGACAGTTCTATCTACTAATCTAGTATATTTAACTTTTGTGCAGATGACCTCAGGGTTCTTTGTTTCAGGTACAACACTTCTGTTGTTCAACCTGTTGTTGGAGAAATCTCCAAAGGAAAAAAGGACGTACTGCATCACAACCTATAATGTCCTGTTATCCTTCGTAGCCTTCATCGCCCCGCAAATCGGCATCTGGCTGCTCGAAATAACAGGCATCCAAAAATCAATGGGCATCATCTCCATCCTAAGAGGATTTAGCGCCGTCATCTTCTTGATCATGTACATTAAATTCATGAAAAGGGACAAAAATATGGTGTCAGGTACCACGCG
This sequence comes from Neobacillus drentensis, assembly GCF_036962125.1. GTDB lineage: Bacteria > Bacillota > Bacilli > Bacillales > Cytobacillaceae > Neobacillus > Neobacillus drentensis_B. The sequence goes on along the minus strand of NZ_JBALOA010000003.1, from coordinate 170,366 downwards.
TGGACACTCGTCCTTGTCTGACGGACACTAATTTGTTGTGACCCCGTTAAAGGACTAAGAAATATTGGTATGGTGGTAGGAATTTCAGTTGCCACAACAATTCTGTTCCACGTCATGAGTTCGAGGGTTGGTTACCGAGTAACAGATTTAATCCCCAACCGCCCTGACATCTTTATTGAGGGTATGCATATTGTTTTCATCGGTTCGGCATCTATTTGTTTACTTTCTGCCCTATTGACAGGTTGGCGTCTACTAAAATCAAAGACGGCCATTAGTCATTCATAATAAAAAAACATCTCTTAAAACATATTGTTTCGATTGTTGTAAACATTAGTGTAGTAGTTTCATACTTTTTAAAAGGAGTTGAGGATTAAGGAAAGCAGGTGAATGGATGATTAGGATAGATCAACAAACGATTCCCGTGGACGATTTAAGTGACCTTCTTACCACGAAAGAACAGAAAGATATCCTTACTAGAATGGATCAATCCAAGGAAATATTTCAGTACCTGTCATTACGTCAATTGAAATTTGATCTTCTCTTTCGAACGAATACACTAAAGGCTGCACGAGACCTTAACAATAGTAAGGTGCAGTTTACAACCTTTACGTATGCCTTTGCTAATAAGAAGTATTGGAGTCGCACAAATGTAGGTGGTTTTCTTATTAAACCCAATATTAGTCCTTCTGTCGCTATTCTTGACTTTTTAAAAAATGGAAAACTTTATGCGTTCGATTGTTCCACAGGAATTGCAATTGTTTTATATCTTTCTGCCCTTTATACCGTTGGAAGCAGAAAATTTGATCTCCTTTTTAATGGGCTTTACTTAATGGATTGGCAATTTGATAATGATTTAAGACTATCTCAAAAATACGGGGATGACTTCATCCCAGGTGACATCGTGCATTTCAATAATCCAGACGTCACCCCAAAGGAAGCCCATTGGCGTGCTGAAAATGTGATCTTTATGGCCGAAGATCAATACTACGGTCATGGCGTGGGGATCAAAAAGGCTGAAACCATTATTACCTTCCTAAATAAAAAAAGAAAGCCCAACGCTCGGATTCCTGCCTACCTCATGAACCTGATCACCAGACCCGTTTTAGAAAGCCTTTATCAAAACTATTAAGACCGCTGCCAAATATTGGAGCGGTCTTTTTCATAAGCTATTTTTTTATCTGTGCCAAAATAAACGGATCTTTGATTTTCTTATCTTCCGCTAACATAAGCACTTTCGAAACAATTTCGGCAGTTTTAGGATCTTCATCCATGAAGGGTAAGAATACTCGGCCGCGCTGCTGGGAATGGACCGGAACGATATAAATAGCGCCTGTTGCTTGTTTATACACATTGGCACTACCCAAATGGACGCTATATTCACCCAGACTTCCTTCAATCAGTGCAAAGTTCCCTTCCATTCTTACATTTTCCAATTTCATTAACCGGACCGATTCTGTCACAATCACCCTTCTCATTTCAATCGTCGTTAAACTCGCCTCTGGGTCCACTCCACCGACATGGGCAATACTGACGACCAAATCAATATCTCGCATCGTTTCTGAAAAAATTAACTTCGGGATATTTTTAATTTCAAGCGGTTGATAGGTAAGTCGATCAAAAAATTCCACGGTTTCCAAGGTCGGACACTCCACATCCGCCGGGGAGAACCAATCCGCTAAAGCATTTAGCCGCACGATAATATTTTCCTTATAATAAACCTTTTGCAGGCCCGCTTCATAGCTGGTCGTCCATAAGCGATTTTTTAATAAGGCCACTGTTTTCTGTGGCTGAATTTGATGGCCGGCGTATCTTCGTGTTCCTGTTCCGGCTGCTAGTTCATCTTGATTCGGTAAATAAAGCTCCCGAAAAATCTGCTTAAATGTCTGTTTCACCTTCCGGGCAAATAAATCGTGCTGGAAATCGCTCCAGACTCCGCTTTCATAAAGATGGACTGGATGGGAGATGAAAATTTCATCTGTGTCCTGGATCGAATACTTGTTATTCAGACCAAATCCAATGAGAGACCCATCTTTAAAATAGCCTAGATGATCTCCTACCTTTAATACCAATGAAGTCATCAATGGTGCCAATACTGGGTTTCGCATCATCGTGAAAATTTCAGCTAAAACAAAACTGTTTCCTAACTCCATCGAACGCTCTAATTCTTCTTTTGCACGTTTATATTGCTCCCTTAAATCGGCTTTATATTCTTTTAAGACAACCACATATTCGTGCTTCTTGTACTTGGCTGGCAGAGATTTAAGCAGTTTATCCCCTTTGACCACTTGGATATCTGCGCGGCCATTCGCATCAATTACGAGCTGTACGATTAAATCATCCAACGTTTTTGGCACAAGGTACGGTTTGACCTCTTCCATTTTCTGCGCTTCCATCGCCCACTTCAGCCTTGTTACGTCCTTGAAACCGGCATTCCTTGCGAGGTTAGCCAAGGCAATGGTAACCGTCTTTGCTTCACTCGCGCGGCGTTGGGCTCCAAATTTTTTACTTTCCTTTAAAAATTTTTGGAGAAATACATACATATTTAGAACATCCTGTTCATTTTTAACTGGAATCAAACTATAGCTTAACACTTGATCCTTTGTTCTTTTTTCCTGAACGATTTTTTCCGTGTCTTCAAGTCTTAATTTCCCCAAGACTGCATCCGCAAATAGCTGCGACCTGCGATGATTGACTCCTCCAGAAATGTATTTTGCTGCTTGATAGAGAAGTTGAAAACGTTCTTCTCCCAACTGCTCATAACATTCTTTAAACCAGTGGATATCAAAGGCTCCATCCTGAAAATCTTGAGGGGAAATCGGCGAATAATGAGCGACAATCGTTTCTTTTTCCTCTGAAAAGGTCTCATTCATATGGGCATGGAAATACCATGAGGCACTCTTCAAACCATTCCAATTCAAATATTTAGAAACAAGGTCCAGCCATTGCGGTGCATACATGGCTGCCTCGATTAACCGTTTTTCCGATAATTGCTTCCCCTTTAAAGAGTGGGTCAACTGCTCCTCGTTCTCCCCCTCGTTCGGATAACTTGCTTTTAGTAAATGAGAGAACACATCTTTTTTCGAGAGTTCACTGCCATATCCATAAATATAGCCGCGCACAAACGATTCTTTATCAAGTCCTAATAGAATTTGAAGAAAATTGTCGATGCCTTCATGTTTTTCAATTCCCATCACGAGAGGCGTTACATCTGTCTGAAGATCCCCTCTTTTTAGCTCAATTTCTACTATCCTTTGAACCACCTTATCTTTGAGCGGCTTCATGAAAGGATATTTTTTAATTACCTGACCCTTGGGATCGGTTAATTCTGAGAGATAGTCTCTACTCGTTTCCTTTCGACCAGTCAACTCGTGAAGGATCGTCTGTTCATCGATTAATTTACGGTCAAGGGCTTTTGCTAGATCTTCAATTGAAGGGTGAAAACGTTCAAAACTAACGATCGTATATAAGTGATATTGGAGTTTGAAAAAAACATCGAAATCCTCTTCATCACTGATAAATTGTTCTGCCCATGCCAGCCATGGTTCGGTAAGAAAATCTAGCAGCCTATTTTGCGTTTGAAGCTTATTTTCCGGGATCAAATTCACGAGAAAATTCAAGACCGAACTGATGATTTCGAAATACTCCTTCGAATTCTGATTGATAAAATATGCATAAATAAGCGTGTCTACCTGGTCCTGGTAATTCAAATCACCAATAAAACGATTCATTTCTTCAATCTTTTCCATTGGCATGATTTCTTGTAAAAATGTTCTCCTCCAACCCTTGACCTGCGGTTCATCCATACTGTCCCATATATCAAGCATATTGGAGTAATAGGTGTAAATCTTATATGTGTGGAGATAGAATGCTGTCTGAATCAAGTCTTCTTTTGATAGATTAGAGTTATTAAAATACTCCTGCCAAACTTCTGACAAAGGAAAATGTTCGAGTTTCTGTAGTTCGTCTTCATATTTTGTGCACCTTAGGTTCTCGCCAATATGCAGAGTGTCCTTGGAGCCATCAAACCACTCGACATCATATCCGACCTGACGATGTTCATGAACTAAATTATCTAAACCTTTAAGTAAATGTTTAGTAGTTTCAATTGATGGCTGCAACAGGTTTTTTAACACTAGTTTTGGATGCTTGAGTTCAATGGTAACCAGATGATTGGGGTCATATAATCCAAACCCATTTTTTAGGCTGTAATCCTCTGTTTGGAACAACTTGTCCATCAATATTTGTTCTTTTGAAGTAGTTTTCATTTGAATGATTTTATTTTTAAACTGAGTAACCAGTCGATTACGTAGTTCCTGCTCATTGATTTCGGTTAGTATTTCAAGCGCACCGACACGTTGCAGCTCGGCTTTACTGGTTAATAGGCGATCAATTGATGCAGCAAGTTCTTCTTTTGGAAGTCCTAAGAGTATTTGAATGGCCCCTTGTCGTAATGCCCCCGTTTTTAATTTTAAAATGGCCTCGACGTTTTCAATCTCATCTGGGAGAAGAACGATTTTTTTGATGTGCTTAAGAGCGATTTCGCGATTATTCATACTTTTATCAGCGAGACTTGCAAATAGGAATTCTCGTTGGGTGTGATCACCGTAATCTTTAATAAAAAAGGTGAGGAGGTCTTCTCTTACTTCTGCACTGAGCTTTTCCTTCCATTCAATTATCTGTCCAAGCAAAGCCTTGTCTAAGTCGTAAGCAGTTAAAAACATCATTTTTCTCGCAATATCATCCGTTGAAAAAGTAAGTTGCTGCCCTTTAATCGCTTTAGATTCAAAGGAAACCTCTCTTTTTGGCATTTGGAGGAACATGTTTTTAAACTGATCAAAATGTCGAGAACGTATCAGCTTATCATCTAAAAGCGGCACATGATTAACGGAAAGTGTGCTTTCCCTTTTTTCAGAATCATACGACCAATTGACGATATATTCATACACATAGTTTGAGAGCAGAAAATATTGGAGTTCTACGTTTGTTTCATGTAAATAAGGATAGGATAACTCAAATCTCAGCCACCAATTTTGACTTTGGGTTAAAAAGTATTGGGCCATTACTTTTTGATAGGTTGCTCCATTTTCCATTAGGAAGCGGATCGCATCTTTTACATCGTCCTCTTCATGAGCAGCCATTGCCCAAAGACTAATATAAAGAGTATGGAGATTTTCACTCTGCACACCCTGTATACGCAGCAGTGGGTCGATCAAGGATGCAGCCACATATTCAAGTGATTGTTTAGCGACTCTGCTATTCAATGCGTCTGGGTCGAGACCTGTCCAAACAACAAGTGCTCTCAGGATCGAACTGTAACGAATAAGATTGTTGTCGAGAATGATTTTTAACATGTACTTAGTAGCTTCTAATGTACCTTCATCCATATTTTCAACGATACTTTGGCGTAATCCCTCTTGAAGGCGTGCTGCAAGTAATAACTCGCCAAGCATTTTATATCCTTCGACACGATGACTTTTAAAAATACCTTTCATCATTTCATAATTTAGCAATGCCCCATTATTTTCTCCGAAAATTACTTCTCTTAGGGCTTGGAATACCTCTTCATTCTGTTGATCAATTTCATAAGCGATTACGTCGCTGATGACTGGATTATAAATGGACAAATTGTCCAGAGTAGTTAGATATTCGATAAGTGAAAACTCTTCAAAAGCTAAGTCTACAAGGTAAAGGAAACTTTCGATTACCCCATCGTGGTGATACTCGAGATTTTTTGTCCGATATGGTCGTCGGTCAAATCCTATGCTATATGGATATTCACACTTATGGTCCACAATGTATTGAAAAAGTGCCCCGTACTTAACCCCAAGCAATGTGTAAGCAATTGTCACGAGCGGCTTATAATTGATGGGGTACCTAGGGCTCTCTTGTTTGAGGATAATTTTTCTAATTTCTAGCTGATTTGCATCTCTCACCAGATAGGAGGCATTCTCTAATTTTAGAATCAGGAGTGCTAACTGCTGCTCCGTACCAGTAAGTTCTTGACTGGCTTTAGCTACTAAACCCTCATAATATAATTCCTTATTTTTTGTTGTCATATCGTTCCCCCATTACCACATACGTCCTGCTAACAATGTCAGCTTAATAAAAGTAAGTTGATCACCTTCGTTTATTTGCAGGGGTCCATCTAAATCAATCGTTTCGTTCTCATTCATATAGATGCGGAATAAACCATCTTCAAAAGCTTGGATGGCCGTCCTTAATGCCTGGCGAGGATCGGTTTGTTGTTCATTGTAGTTAGTGCCAAAACCTACTTTTCCGGCATCTGCTTGCAGTTGGATCTGCTCATTTGTAAGAAACCTTACCAACAAGGCTTCTGATGGTTTCGCATTGAATTTTTGGACCTTGATCGTCACTAATCCAGTCAATAACTGTCGAAGGGTTTGTGGAACTTCTTCTAAAGTAATCTCTAGTTTGGTTAGATAATCCTTCCGCTTAGCTAAACTTTTCATCGTTACAAAGATTTTCATCTGATTACCTCAAAATTGATTTTAGCTATATTCTACCAAACATAACAGTCATAGCAGCAATCGAATAAAGAAATAATTACGAAAAAACCGTCCGCCTGTGGCGGACAGTTTGCTGGTTTTGTCCTTTTGTGGTACCTGTCACCCAATGGTTAATAGTTAACAAATGCATCTTCTGCTTTGACGGTTGCTTTGATGACTTTTTTGTCTTTTAGCCACTGGGCTGTTTTTTCCCATGTTTGTGGGTCTTGGTAGCCGAATGGTTTTGCCTTGGCATCCATTAGTGGGAGGAGGATTTCTAAGCTTTTGGTTTCAACATCCTTCTCTAGTGGTGATGTTTTATCTTCATGGGTCATTAATATTGAAAGTCCATCTTCCGGATGTGCCTTGACATATTTTTGACCCTCAGTGATCGCCTTCATGAACTTTTTAAACACTTCTGGTTTGTCTTTTAATCCCTTCTCACTAGCAACCATGACTAATTCGTAATAATCTGGCACACCGTAATCAGCAGGATTTAGGGTACGCATTGGATGGCCTTCTTTATCTAACAATAACTTTTCATGGTTGATATAGCCGCCGATTAGGGCATCCGTTTTTTTTGTCGCCATTGCCGGAATCAGATCCCAGCCAACATCGACCATTTTTACCTTTTTAACATCTCCACCATCGGCTTTAACCATCGTTCCTACAATCGCTTCATCCAACGGAATCGATGGATAACCTATCGTTTTCCCTGCTAAATCCTTTGGGGATTGAATCGGACCATCCGCAGGCACCATTAGTTGATTTAAGGGATGACGGACAATTGCACCAAATGATTGCACAGGGATCTCCTCACTGCGCGCTACAAGAACCTGTGGTTGATAGCTCATCGCGATATCGATTTGATTAGCTGCGACAAGCTTAAGCGGATCATTTGTATCTGCTGGCATTTGGATATCCACATCTAAGCCTTGGGCTTTAAAGTAACCCTTTTCTTCAGCCACAAAAAGAAATGAGTGCACCGCATTTGGATACCAATCAAGCATTAAGCTAACTTTCTGAAGTTTGTCATTCGCACCGCCATTATTTTCGACTGTCTCTTTCCCACAAGCACTTAATACAAGTAACATAAGTGATGCAAAAATCAATAAACTCTTTTTCATCAGTTAGTTCTTCCTCTCTAGTTGAAACGATTTTTATTTTTTAATACCTGTTTTTCTAATAAACCGATTAATAGAAATAACACGATTCCCAGCATGGATAGAAGGAATATTGCTGCAAATACGGAGTCAGCCTGTAAGTTACCAGACATTCTTCGACTAAAATATCCCAGGCCTTCACTGGCCCCCAGCCATTCCCCAATCGTCGCTCCGACGACGCAATAAACAACAGACAACTTCAAGCCTGAAAAAATAGCAGGTAACGCCATCGGTAGCTGAATTTTTTGAAAAATGGTCCAGCGGTTCGCGCCCATCGTTAAAAGTAATTCACGGTATTCATCTCCACCTGTTTTCAAGCCATCATACGTACTCACAACGATTGGAAAAAAAGCTGTTAAAAGAGTCACAGCAATTTTGCTCCAAATCGAATAGCCAAACCACATAATAAATATCGGTGAAATGGCAATAAGCGGGACCGTTTGGGAAATCACAAGTAACGGGTAGAGGACTTTTTCAATTGAACGGGAAAAATGCATTCCAACTCCAAGTATCAATCCAGCGATCACGGAAAGCCCAAAACCAATCAAAACTTCTTTAAGGGTAGCAGGCAAATGCTCTTCAAACAACAACTGCTTGTTTTCAAGCAATGCCGCCCAGATGGCTGAAGGCGCAGGCAAAATAAACGCTGGAATCATCGCTTCCCTGACTGCCCATTCCCAACCGCTGACAATCAGGAGGACCGCCAACAAAAACAAACCGTAATCTTCTGTCCATTTTTTCAGGCTAGTTTTCATTGTGAATCAGCATCTCCAGTTCTTTTCTCATCGTCAAAAACTCTGATTGATAGATTAGCTGTGAACTTCTTGGCCTTGGCAGATTGACTTTTAGTTCTTTGATCCCTGGGGCTTGCAGCACATAAACTCTGTCGCTTAATAGAATCGCTTCCTCCAGATCATGGGTAATGAACAAGACCGTCTTTTGTAATTCCCCCCACAACCCTAATAACCATTTGTGCATGTTTCGTTTTGTCATTGAATCAAGTGCGCCAAAGGGTTCATCTAATAATAGAAGTTCCTTTCCCGTCATCAGCGTTCTTAAAAAAGCGACACGCTGCTTCATTCCTCCGGAGAGTTCATTGGGATAAGCTTTTTCAAATTCAGCCAAGCCAAACCGAGATAACCACTCTCGTATTTCAGGAATTCTCGTTTGCTTATGTTCCTTTGTCACTTCTAAAGGCAGTAACACATTTTCTAAAACAGTCCTCCATGGCAGCAGCAAATCCTTTTGCGGCATATAACCAACACTTCCTAATCTCTTTCCGGTCTTTTGACCATCAATCAGGATGTCCCCCTGATTGGGTTCAAGTAAACCAGTTACCAATTTGAAAAGAGTGCTTTTACCTGACCCACTGGTACCAATGATGGAAACAAACTCTCCTTGGTTCACATCGAGTGTAAGTCCGTGAAAAATGGGCTTTTCTTTTTCAAAAGAATAGGCGAGGCCATGAATGGATAACATCGTAGAGTTAGACAGGCCACTCGCCTCCCTGGTAGACCATGTCCCAAAACATGTATTCAAATCGAGATGTTGTCAGGAAATGTTCTTCTAAGATGGCTAACTCCCGCTCCGGTTTTCCCTTTGCCAATCGATCTAATAAATCAATAAGCCAAGTTGCTAATGAACCAAACTCATCAGAAGAGTACATTTTTACCAATTCCCCATAGAGTAGATGTTCGATAGCATCAGGATAGTTAGTTGCTAGCACTTTGCTAATCTCCCAATAGCTCCACATACACGGCAAGAGAGCAGATACTAATTCTGCAAGAGAACCATTCTGGGCAACATTTAACATATACCGTGTATAGGCTAAGTTGATCGGCATTGGTTTGGTTTCCTCTAGCTGTTGAAGTGTAATCCCAAACCTCTCTGCATATTGACGGTGCAAGTCCATCTCTCCATGCAATGTTTCATCCAAAAGCTTCGCAAATGCGGCCATCGTCTCCAAGTCTGTTGCTTTAACTGCCCCCATAGCAAACAACTTGGAATAATCGATTAAAAATACATAATCCTGTTTCATATAGCGGATAAAGGATTCAACCGGCAACTCCCCTGTGCCCATCCCGACAACAAATGGATGCTGATGGGTCTGCCCCCAAATATCACTTACCTTTTCAAAAAGTCTTTGGGTAAATCTCATTCCCCTACAGCTCCTTTCTTGTGTTGCACCAATCAGCGATGAAAACGGCTAACACTTTTGTAAAGTCTAATAATTGGCTAACTTCGACTTTCTCATTCACTGCATGTGCGTCTTCCAATTTACCAGGTCCAAAAATGACGGTTGGTATTCCGGCACGTCCCAGCCAGCCTGCATCTGTAACAGTGGTGGACATACCAACCGTTGGCTTGGACGATAATAATTTTTCAAAGGAATTCGCTAATAGTTTCGTTCCTGGATGTTCAGAATCTATTTCCAATGAAGGGAAAATTTCTCCTCGGTCGACAATCATTGATTTTCCTCCCCACACAAATTGTGGAGGATTGTCACGCAGCCAAGGATCTGCTGCCGCAACTGCTCCAATATGCTCTTCAATTTCTTTGATGACCACTTCATAATCTTCATCTGGGTAAAAATGAACGGTAACCCAAAGAGCACATCGATCTGCCACAAATGCAGCATGTCGTCCTCCTTCAATTACTGCGGGATTAATCGTATTGGTACCGGGAGGAAAGCCTTCATAACTTTTCGTAATTGCCCAATGGCGTTCTAACTCTTGAAGCCCGGCAATGATCTTCATCATTTTCTCGATTGCGCTAGCACCCTGCACGCCTCCTCCTGCATGAATCATTTTTCTCCTGATTCCATCATGGTAGGTCTCGTTGCTTTGAATGCTAATCCATCCCGTAATAACGCCGCCCTGTCCCTGAATATGCAAATCACTTGTATCCACCACGACCGCATAGTCAGCTGTATACCCTCTCTCCATGCATGCCAGGGTTCCTGCTTCGCCAACCTCTTCGCCAATAACCGATTGAAATTGGAAATCACCTTGTAGCGAAATTCCTAGATCTTTTAAAAGTTTAATTGCAATCAATGATGCTGCAATTCCGCCCTTCATATCCGCGACCCCACGTCCATAAATGTGGCCATCTTTGCAAAATGCCGAAAATGGAGATTCCTTCCACGCTGAAGTATCCCCCACTTCAGCGACGTCCACGTGACCATTTACAATTAAACTATTAAACTGATCAGGAGATTCTCCTCGTAAAACCCCAACCACATTAGGATCACCCGGATAAACATCCCACTTATCGGTGTTAAATCCCAAATCATCTAAATACCCTTTGATAAATTCCTGAACCTCATTTGTATTCCGTGCAGGAGGACTGACTGTTGGGAAAGCAATGAGTGTCGATAATAATTTGATTAATTCAGCTTCACGCGCTTCTACTTCTTTTGAGACTTTACCAAGCAGATCCTCTTTCATTTGTTCACGCCCTTATCGTTACTTCCTGATGGTTGTGTCATTTAGAATCAATACTTTCTTTCTTAAAAAAACCTTTAAAATAAGATAGCCAAGCAGTGCTCCGGCAAACGAGCTGAAGATAAATAATGGAATGAACCCGAATAATGTTGCCTTTTGACCTAACAAAAGAGTAGCTATAGGGTAAGAAAGCATGGCACCAAGGATTCCTGTCCCAATCACTTCACCGATAAAAGCTAGATATAGTTTTCTGGTTTTCCAGAATAATAGTGAGGCGAGTAAAGCTCCGACCATACTGCCTGGAAAAGCAAATAGCGAACCTGTTCCCATTAAATTTCTCAGCAAAGAAACACCGAAGGCCTGAGCAACGGCATAATAAGGTCCTAATAAAACGGCTGATAAGACATTCATAAAATGTTGAATAGGAAAGACCTTTGTAAAACCAATGGGAATATAGAATAGGTTACTTGAAATTGTTCCAATCGCAATCATCATCGCCGTCAACGTCATTTTATGGGTCTTCTTCACTATTCCACCCCTTCTTTAAAAAACACATTATTTCGTAAGGCTTTCGCCGCTTCCAATGGGGATTCTGCTTGACTTATAGCCGTAATCACTGAAACTCCATCTGCCCCTGCGTCAATGACAGACCGAGCATTATGGTTTGAAATCCCGCCGATGCCAACAATCGGTATTTCACAGCCATCTTTTCTAAGTTTTTCAATCAGTGTCGTCCCTCGTGATTGTCTGGCATCCGCTTTAGTCTTCGTCGGAAACACAGGACCAATCCCAAAATAATCCGCTCCATCTTGGATTGCCGCCATCGCTTCTACTGTCGTATGGACGGATACCCCAAGAATTTTGTTCGCACCGATTTTCTCCCGAACCATTTTTACTGTTTCATCTTCCTGCCCGATATGAACACCATCTGCATCAATCGCCACAGCCAACTCGATATCATCATTCACAATAAAAGGAATTTGATGCTCTTTGCAAAGTGTTTGGAGTTCTTTAGCCAGTGCATATTTTTCAGAACCAGTTAGTGCACTCTCCCCTTTTTCGCGGAATTGAAAAAGCGTAATCCCTCCTGAAATTGCCTCATTTAATACTTCAACGGGTTCTTTCAAACAGTTGGTGCTGCCCATAATAAAATAAACACGTAAAGCCTCTCTCAAATCAATCATGACCTCGATAGCTCCTTTACAAGATTTCTCTTTCCATACGCCCAATGGTTGGTAGGTCCATGTCCTTGACCAATCTCCAATTGATCTTCAATTGCGGCCTGAATAAAATCTTTCGCTGTTCCAACTGCTTCATAAATAGTCGCACCTTTAGCTAATTCAGCAGTAATCACAGCGGAAAAAGTACATCCCGTACCATGTGTGTTCTTTGTTTCGATACGTGGACTTGTAAAGGTGAAGAATTCCTTTCCATCGAACAATAAATCAGTCGACTCGGATTCGTTTTCATCGTGACCGCCTTTTATCACAACGTTTTTCACGCCTAAATCATGGAGTCTTCTAGCGGCCTCCTCTTTATCCTCTATGGTCAGAATAGTCATCCCCGTTAGGACTTCTGCCTCGGGAATATTCGGCGTAATTACTTTGGAAACTGGAAGTAAGTATTTTTTCATAGCAGAAATAGCTTCCATTTGCAGCAGCGAGGCGCCACCTTTGGCAATCATCACTGGATCAACCACTACACTCTCCCAACCAAAGATCTTGATCTGAGCAGCAACCGCCTCAATGATTTCCGCGTTGAACAGCATTCCTGTTTTCACGGCATCCGCACCGATATCTGTGCCAATCGCTTTAATTTGTTGAACAACTGCCTCAGCGGTCATAGGATAAATAGCGTGGACACCTAATGTATTTTGGGCCGTCACTGCGGTCAAGGCCGACATCCCAAACACCTCTAATTCCTGAAATGTCTTTAAGTCAGCTTGAATGCCGGCACCGCCGCCACTATCAGAACCTGCTATCGTTAATGCTTTTTTCATTAATATGTCCCCCTCTTATCGAATCAGCTTTTTAAAAGAAGCATGTAAATCTATGTCTTCAGTAGAAACCAAAGTTAATTGGTTTAAAAACTCGATTTGGAAACTGCCCGGGCCCTTTTCAGCCCTTAGCAAGGCAGCCTTTTCAGCGGCGACACCGTAAAATGTTAATGCTGCAACCGATGCTTGAACTAGATCCCTTTCGACTCCAGCAAATGCCCCAATCACCGAGGTTAACAGGCATCCCATACCGGTTACTTTGGTCATAATTGGGTGGCCATTGCTCACAAGGTAGGTTGATACTCCATCGGAAACAACATCTTCCTTTCCGGTAATGATAACAACGCATCTCCAATCTTGTGCTGCATTTCTAGCGAGGGTAAGGATATCCCCATTTGCTTTCGTTCCGGCATCAACGCCCTTGATTTCCCATTTTTCACCCAGCACATTGGCAATTTCAGCTGCATTTCCGCGAATGGCTGAAACCTTTACCTCTCGCATGATTCTTTGCGCCGTTTCCGTTCGGTAAGTGGTAGCTCCCGCACCAACTGGATCAAAGATGACCGGTACATCGGCCTCGTTGGCTGCTTTTCCAGCAATGATCATTGAATCGACCGTCTGCGGATTTAAGGTTCCAATATTCAAAACTAGTGAACTTGCAATTTTGGCCATTTCTGCAACTTCCTCGGCCGCATACGCCATCACCGGAGAGGCACCTAAAGCAAGAAGCCCATTGGCTGTAAAATTCGTAACGACCACATTGGTGATATTATGTACAAGCGGGTTCACCCTTCTTACTTTTTCCAACGTTTCATACAAACTGCTTTTTTCCATCCCAATCTCCCCTTTTCTTTTAATAAATAAAAAAACCAGATCCATAATCGGACCTGGTTAGTTAGTAAGTAAAAGAAAAAGAAAACATTCACTTGGCTACTTTCCTACGCTGGTATTACCCAGATCAGGTCCGAAGGGTTAAAAACTTTACGTTTTCTCTCAGCCTGATAACAGGGCACCCCTAGTAGATCGATTTCAATATTTAATTACCTACATAATATTCCTATGAATCTAGAATGTAAAGATTAAAGTTTCGAAAGGATACAAGTTAACATAATGTAATTATTGTTTACTTGTATATGGAATAGTGACAATGAAAGTGGTTCCCTTCCCTTTTTGAGAATGAATTTCTAATTGTCCTTTTAATGTTTCCAAACTTCTCTGAACCAAAAATAAACCAATCCCGCGGTTTTCACCCTTGGTAGAATATCCTTTTACACATACGCTATTTTTTACTTCCTCATCCATGCCTGGACCTGTATCATGGACCTCTAACACGAGGATTTCATCAAAATAATCAAACCTCAAAGTAACTTTTTTAAGTGGACGGTCTGCGACAGCATCCAGTGCATTATCAATCAAATTCCCAAGGATGGTGACCACCTCATGTGTGACTTCCTGTTGGAGAGGTTCTGGTAAGTATCCTTCCCCATCAATAATCATTTCACAGCCGTTTTCCCTCGCAAAGCTCAGTTTCCCTAAAATAAATCCAGCTAAGACGGGATCTTTAAAACGACTTACCACAAATTCGACCTCTGATTTTTGGTGGTCGACTACTTTGGTTATGTACGACGAGACCCGTTGATATTCCTTCATATGGATTAGCCCTGAAATGACATGGAGTTTGTTCATGAATTCATGTGCTTGCGTTCGAAGTGCCTCAGCATATAACTTCACGCCGGTTAATTGTTCAGCTAATTCCTTGATTTCGGTTTTTTCTCGGAAGGTAGCAATCGCACCGACAATTTTCCCATTAACAATGACCGGGACTCTGTTCGTTAAAATTGTAATATGGTTGACTTCTTGTTCCTGGTCGAACTGGGACTCACCTGTTGCTAAGACAGCTGCTAGTTTTGAATTCGGCAGGTAATTGTCCACTTTTTTTCCAATAAACGATCCGTAAATCCCCGCTTTAAGAAGGAGTCTGATTCCCTCATTATTGACCAGAGTAGTAATCCCACTCTGGTCCACCGCCAATATCCCTTCCTTTGTGGATTGCAGCATCGCACTACGTTCTTCCAGGAGCTTAGCCATTTCACTTGGTTCCAGCCCAAAGAGAATGTTTTTAATTTTTCTAGCCAAAATAAGAGCTCCAAGAACACCTACTAAAATACCTACACCGACTCCGATTAAAATAATTTTTCTGCTTTGTTCGATTGCCTGATTTACTTTTTCCAAAGAAATCCCTACAGCAACGGCCCCGATTTGCTTATTATTCTCATCAAACACGGGTACAAATGAGCGTAAAGATAAACCCAATGTCCCCTTGGCAGTCGAAATATGCTCTTTTCCCTTCAAGACAGGACCTTCATCCCCACCGACAAAATGGAGGCCCAAGAGGGTAGGGTTAGGATGAGATTTCCTAATTCCATACATGTCCATTACGACAATAAATTCCACATGTGTCGACTGTTTGATACCATTGGCATAGGTTTGGATATTCTTCTCGTTTTTTTTATTCTGTAAACCGGTTATGACAAGGGGGGATTGGGCGACAATCCTCGCAATATCCGTTGCCTTCTCCGCCTGGCTTTTCTTTGTTTCTTGTGAGATTCTGTTGGTAATTAAGATTTCTGTAACAAACAAAGCCATAACGACCACGATACAAACGAGCAGGGTAATTGTCGTTTGCAAACGAAGTTTTGGCTTTCTCAACCGAATTTTCCAGCGCACAATAATCCCCCCGAGTCGCAAACATCGTAATGATTTCACACACCATACCGGTTGACTGGCCTCCCAACGCCGCCGTAATGGATATGTATTTTTACTTTTCCTTCCTTTTCCAAAAAATCAAGATATCTTCGCGCCGTAACTCGGGCCATGCCGGTGCCTTCTGCTACTTCTTCTGCAGAAACCGGTTCTTTCTCATAGGAAATAAAGTCGATAATTTTTGTCAAAGTATTCATGTTTAACCCTTTGGGCAAACGATCACCCCCATTTTCTTCTTTATGATCAATAAATAATAGTTGATCTAGTTCCGCCTGTAATAGAACTTTCTTTTCGCCTAATTTGGCACGATAGTTTTTATAGTTATCTAGTGATTTTTTTATTCGATTGAAGGTAAATGGTTTCATGATATAATCAAACGCACCTTGTTGCAGAACTCCATGTATGGTTTCAATATCGCTGGCAGCTGTTATCGCAATAACATCGACAGGATAGGCCTCTGAACGAAGGTCTCTAAGCATCTCTACACCACCCATATGGGGCATATAAATATCGATTATGGCAAGATTGGGCCTGAGTTCTTTGACTAATCTTAGTCCCTCCATCCCGTTGGAAGCGACACCAATAATCGAAAATCCTTCGATTCTATCTATGAATTGACGGTGGACTTCTCGAACCATCGGATCGTCTTCTATCAAAATTACTTTTATTGGAAACATCCCCCTGCTCCCCCTTACAGTAAATCAGAGTAAATTTATCAATCTCTATTATTATCATGGCCCATTTTTTAAAAATAGTAAATTCATAGTTATCAAATTTATTAGATTTTTATAACTAAGGTAATTTCAATATCAAAAGGAACAATAAGACCAATATGACCAAAACCTTACTATTATCTGAATTTTCATTTATTATGTGGTTGGATGGGTTGGAAGCGTTAACAGTTTTTTAAAACAAAGGGGTGTATGGGGAATGAAAATTAATTTTAAAAATTTGACTGTCCAAGTATTAATGGGGATTGTACTTGGGATTGTCATCGGATTTCTTTTTCCGAAATTCGGGACGGAATTAAAGGTGCTGGCGGATATCTTTATTAAGCTGATTAAAATGGTAATTGCACCTATTGTATTTTTGACGATAGTTATCGGAATTGGAAACATGGGGGATTTAAAGAAGGTCGGGCGGATCGGCGGGAAGGCGCTCCTCTATTTTGAAATTGTTACGACGTTTGCCTTGGCGATTGGGTTACTCCTAGTTAATATCATCCAGCCAGGATCAGGGTTTAATACAAAGTCCGTCAAAGGCGGAGATATTTCACAATTTACTGAACAGGCAAAGGAAAGCAGTCATGGTGTCATGGACTTTATCTTAGGAATCATCCCGGATAATTTTGTCGGGGCGATGGCAAAGGGTGAGCTTCTTCCGATTTTATTCTTTGCAGTCCTATTCGGGATTGCCCTTGCTTCACTAGGAGAAAAAGGGAAACCAGTCGTTGTCTTGTTTGAGAAATTTACGGATATATTTTTTAAGATTGTTAACATGGTGATGAAGTTTTCGCCGATTGCCGCATCTGGGGCCATGGCCTATACGATTGGAAATTTTGGACTCGGCTCGTTAGTTTCACTTGGAAAATTAATGGGAAGCGTTTATGCTACGATGTTTATTTTCATCATTTTTGTCCTCGGTACTATCGCAAAGGTTTATGGATTTAATATTTTAAAATTTATCGCTTATATTAAAGAAGAAATTCTCTTGGTGTTGGGTACGTCCTCTTCTGAATCTGCATTACCAAGAATGATGGAAAGATTGGAGAAATACGGCTGTTCTAAATCAGTGGTTGGTCTCGTCGTTCCAACTGGATATTCCTTTAACCTTGACGGCACCGCCATTTATCTCTCCATGGCTGCACTGTTTATCGCACAAGCATACCATGTAGACATTACCATTTGGCATCAAATTACCTTATTAGGAATATTAATGCTGACGTCAAAAGGTGCTGCAGGTGTCACAGGTTCTGGATTTATTACGCTTGCCGCGACACTATCTGCTTTCCCGGTCATTCCAGTTGAAGGGATTGCATTATTACTAGGTGTTGATCGTTTCATGTCTGAAGCTCGTGCGATTACTAACTTGATCGGTAATGGTGTGGCAACAGTGGTTGTATCCAAAATGGAAAATGAATTCCAGCCTCCTGTTGAGCTTCAAAGCGCAAAATCGGGTAAAACGATAAGTGCCTAACATAGGCGGATAAATGGCTTGAGGGAAATATCCTCAAGCCATTTACTATTTTTTACAGCGTTGTTTGCTAGTTACGTTTGAGGTTCGCTTAACTTTTTGCAAGCTCTATTAAATCTTTCAGTTCATTGGTAAATCCTTTGACTGCCCGATTTTCAACAACTGTCACTGGAACACCAAGAAAACCGTATTTCTCCACTTCCTCTTGATATTCTGGATTGACTGATATATTCCTTGTTTCAAAAGAAATACCTTCTTCACTAAGGACTTTTTTGACCATCGTGCATTCGATGCAGTCGTTGGTGGTATAAACGATTACCTGCTTGTTCATCGTTACGTTCCCCTTTTGTATAATATTCGGAAGTTCCTTTGTAATAAAGATATGCTTGGCCTATTGCATTTCTCCTTAATTATCCCAAATCCTCAGGATTACTAATTATTAAAGTATATCCCATAAATATGGTTTTATCATTTCTCAAGTTTCACGTTATAAAAAAAAAACAATTTGGCATGGGAAATAGTGGCGATATTTTTGTCGGAAAAGTAGCGATAATTGTCTAATCCTGCGCTTTCCCGAGGAATAATGGAATGTATTTCTCCAAAATATTATTTCCCATGAAGCCCCTTACATAATAAAATGGCTGATTATTCTGTTAATAACAATTATCAACTTTTCATTCTTCCCTACTCCATTTTAGTAAGATGTGCCATCAAAAGCCACACAAAACTAAACAGATGTATGAAACTGAAAATATGGACAACCCATTTTCATTTTCCTGTGATATTCGCTTATGCTTGTCCGATCGTTTTACATAATATGATTGAGGTAAGGGGCCCCTTATAAATCCGAAATGTATATTTGAAAGGGGGGAAACAAATGAATATTGCTAATTTCATTACAACACTAGGTAAAGTTCTTGTGATCGTTCTATTATTGCTTGCATTGCTTGTTGCAAGTCTTTTCGGCCTCGATACAACTCCGATTAATAATGCCATCATTGCTATTTTACAGGATCCTTAGTCTGTAAGCATATGAGTGGAGATTATTACTCAAGAATTTCCTAATTGTTGGAGCCATGAAATCTAGAAGGTTATTAAGTAATTAAATAATCTTCTAGGTTTTTCCTAATATTAAAAGAGTATCCTCTCCGCATCACTAATTGAGTTTACGGCCTTTAGCATGATCTTAATTTAAAAAGGTGGCTTAAATATGTCAAAGAAAAATAAAGAAAAAAGTGTAAAGAAATCGGATAACAACGAAGCTCAGGAAGCTATCATTGATCACACGAATAATTCTAATGAAATTTCCTTAGATTTAAATTCTTTAATAAACAATCTAGATTTGAAATCTTTAACGGGAATGGATAAAACTCAAATGAACAGTGAAAATTCCTTGGATATCAATTCTTTAATGAGTAATATTGATATGAGTACATTAATGAAAAACGTTGATATGGGGGCTTTGATGAACGTGGCAACCAATCTACTAAAAGACGATTCATTAAATAATTCTGCGAAGGACCTTGGTAATAGTCCACAAGTTCCTATCCTAAGTCTACTTAATGGTACTGAAAAAAAGACAAATGGAAATGTGGCTGCTGTTTTAGAGAAGCTAGAAGAAATGGCCAATGATTTATCAGAATTAAGAAAAGAACTCTTAGACCTAAAAGAGCTAAATCAAAATCTTACTACGCTAATCAATAAATTATTATTACAAAGTGAGTCAAAAAAGAAAAGTAAATGATAACTAGTAACCTTCCCATAACAAATAAAAAACCTTGAGCTCAAGGTTTTTTATTTATTATAGGAAATGCACTGAGGGTGTCTTCTGCGCTTTTTCATAGATAATCATAAATTAATTCATCTATTCTTTTTATTGCTGCATAACCCCTGTTAAAAAGGTTAAGAAAACATGCGTACCTAGTTTTACTGTTGGCTGGACTTGGGTGTCTTTTAGTGGGTCGAGACAAACGATGTCCATTGCGTTGACTTTTGGATGACGTCCGGCTAAAAGGACCCCTTCTAGCAGTTCGGCTGTTGTCATGCCCCCCGGGGTTGAGGCCGGTACCCCTGGAGCATAGGCGATATCAAGGACATCCATGTCGACCGTTAAATAAATTGTATCCACCTTTGCCGCTAACTCATCCAAACACGCTGCAACCGTTTCTTCAATCCCTTTCTTCCTAGTTTCCCGCAGCGTGAAATAATTGACCCCTTGTTCAGTGGCATACTGCTTTAGGTCTTTTGTGTTGAAGAATCCATGCAGACCAATGTTGTACATATTCCTGCCTTCAACTACGCCGCTCTCTATCAGATTCCGCATCGGTGTCCCGTTGGAAGGGCCATTATCGGACAAATCTCGTAGATCAAAATGGGTATCAAACTGAAGGATGCCAATTTTTTCATGAGGCTTCGCTTGATGCAACCCCTTTACCATCATCGCTGTAATCGAATGATCGCCGCCAATCGCACAGACTTTGGAATTGCTAAAATGCTGATGGATTGCTGTTGAGGCAGCAATAATATTGTCATGGCAGCGGCGGATATCGGTCACATGCATGGGCACATCACCAGCATCGACTGCCGTCATTTCCGCTAAATCGATATCTTCATCAAGATTATAGGTAGTGAACCCCTTCCACGCTCGCCGGAATGCCTCAGGAAATTCCGAGGCACCTGAAGCGCTTATCGACGAGCGCGAAAGTGGGACTCCAACAACGACAAAATCCGCGTTCTTGCTTATTTCAGAATCCGAGGCAGCCGTCAGTGGCTGGATCCACTCATGCACCTTTGCAACCTCTGCCCCGTCATCAAGCCTTACCCATGTAAAGCTGGGGGGATTTAGTTTAGGATAAAGAAAACTCTTCAATTAGCTGACCTCCCCTGACAACCACCTTACCATTTTTCACAACCGTATCGGTATGATTCACGCCATAAGAGTATTGGAGTTTCATATAATTGTCGACGTTAAAAATCGTGACGTCTCCTTTTTTGCCCACTTCTAAACTGCCAATCTCGCCACCGCGGTTAATTGCATGGGCAGCATTAATGGTCGCTGCCACCAGGACCTCCGCAGGAGTTAACCCCATTTTTAAGCAGCCAAGATTCATAATAAATGGCAGCGACACCGTTGGTGATGAACCTGGGTTACAATCAGTCGACAATGCCACTGGCACACCTAAATCGACCATTTTCCGGCCATTCGCCGACTCCGCCATTAAAAAGTATGCTGTACCTGGGAGCAACACAGCAACTACCCCTTTTTCAGCCATTGCCTTCATGCCTTTTTCAGAAGCTTTTAATAAATGGTCAGCTGAAATCGCACCGACTTCCGCTGCCAGCTCTGCCCCTTCATAAGGCTCGATTTCGTCTGCATGAATTTTTGGTATCAAACCATAGCGCCGGCCGGCTTCAAGAATCTGCTTAGATTGTTCCGGAGTAAACACACCATGTTCACAGAAGACATCATTGAATTCGGCGAGTTCCAGCTCTGCCACCTTTGGAATCATCTCATTTATTAACTTACCGACAAATTCATCAGGATTTGATTTATACTCTTTCGGCACAGCATGGGCCCCCATAAATGTCGAAACGACATCAATCACATGCTTTTCATTCAGCTCTCGTGCTACTTCCAACTGCTTCCGTTCGGTTTCCCATTCCATCCCATAGCCGCTCTTCGCTTCTACGGTCGTAACACCATGACGGAGAAACTGATTTAAACGTTGATAGCTTTCTTGAAATAGTTCTTCATGTGTCGCCGACTGGGTTCTATTTGTCGTCGCATAGATTCCGCCGCCACTATTCATGATTTCCATATAGGTAGCACCTTGTAAGCGCATGTTAAACTCATTTTCCCTGCTTCCTGCAAAAACAAGGTGGGTATGCGGATCAACCAGTCCGGGCGTTACCAATTTTCCACTCGCATCCACTACATCGGCTTCACCCAATCGGTCCGCATATTTTTTTACCATTTCCTCATCCGTACCGATTGCTTGAACCAATCCATTTTCAATCCAAACACTGCCATTCTTTATAATTCCAAGTTCGGACATCTCCTCCTTGACCAGTGGAGCCGCTGAACTACCTTGTAAGGTCACAAGCTGAGAAGCATTTCTAATAAAAATTGGTGCATTCATTAATCTACCATCCTCTCATTCTCATGACTTAGTCTTGATGAAGCATCGGCATGTTAATGCCCTTTTCTTTCGCTGTTTTAATGGCAATCTCATATCCTGCATCGGCATGACGGACTACCCCCATACCAGGGTCTGTCGTTAAAACTCGTTTCAAGCGAATTTCGGCATCCTTCGTCCCATCGGCTACAATAACCATTCCGGAATGCTGAGAATAGCCCATACCCACACCGCCGCCATGGTGTAGGGAGACCCAGCTGGCACCTCCGACTGCATTAATCATTGCATTTAAAATCGGCCAATCAGAAACAGCGTCGCTACCATCTCTCATTGCTTCAGTTTCCCGGTTTGGTGAAGCCACAGAGCCAGCATCTAAATGGTCGCGGCCAATGACGATTGGTGCAGAAACTTCACCAGATGCGACCATATCATTGATTAGCTTGCCAAAGCGTGCACGATCACCGTATCCAAGCCAGCAAATTCGAGCGGGAAGTCCTTGGAAGCTGATTTTCTCCTGGGCCATCTTAACCCATTTGCAAAGGTGTTCATCATCCTTAAACTCACGTAGTAAAGCTTCATCGATTTTACGAATATCCTCTGGATCACCAGAAAGAGCAGCCCAGCGGAACGGACCTTTGCCTTCACAGAATAAAGGCCGGATGTAGGCTGGAACGAAGCCTGGGAAATCAAACGCATTTTCCACTCCTTCATCCTTGGCGACTTGACGGATATTATTGCCGTAGTCAAAGGTTACTGCCCCTTTTTCCTGCATTTTAAGCATCGCCTTAACATGCAGGGCCATGCTTTGTTTTGCAAGCTTCACTAATTTTGCTGGGTCTGCTTTTCTAAGTGCGTTGGCTTCCTCTAATGAAAAACCAACTGGTACATATCCATTGAGCGGATCGTGCGCTGACGTTTGGTCAGTTAGGACATCTGGATTAAAGCCTTTTTCAATCATCAATGGCAAGATTTCTGCCGCGTTACCCAATAATCCAATCGATAACGCTTTGCCAGCAAGCTTAGCCTCCTGTGCTAGTTTTAATGCTTCATCTAAATCCTTACTTTTGACATCAAGATAGGCCGTTTCGATACGACGGTCGATTCTTGTCTCATCAACATCAATCGCCAAACATACGCCATCGTTCATTGTTACTGCCAACGGTTGGGCGCCCCCCATGCCGCCAAGTCCAGCGGTCAACGTGATGGTGTGTTTTAATGTCCCGCCATACGACTGACGGGCAAGTTCGGCAAAGGTTTCATAAGTTCCTTGCACAATCCCTTGACTGCCGATATAGATCCAACTGCCGGCCGTCATTTGTCCGTACATGATTAGACCCTTTTTATCAAGTTCGTGGAAATGCTCCCAATTCGCCCATGCAGGAACAAGATTAGAGTTGGCGATTAGTACACGCGGTGCATCCTTATGGGATTTCCATACAGCCACTGGCTTACCCGATTGAATCATTAACGTTTCGTCATTCTCCAATTCTAGGAGCGTTTTCACAATCGCATCATAGGATTCCCAGTTCCGGGCAGCCTTACCAATCCCGCCATATACCACTAAATCCTCCGGTCTTTCCGCCACTTCTTGATCTAGGTTGTTCATTAGCATCCTTAGTGCAGCCTCTTGAATCCACCCCTTTGCATGCAATTCTGTTCCTTTGTAGTTTTTAATGACCCTTGGCTTTGCCGTATTTATTTCCATCCATTCCACTCTCCCTTTTTCATTAGTAATCTATTTTTATTATAATAATAAAATCTTCTGAAAAATACGTAGGGAACATTAGAAAATAGATATTATTTATGTTTTCCACACAAAATTTTTTAGATAGTTTGTCTGAAAAACGATAAAATTTTTAGAAATTGATATTACTTTTGGTTTCTCGAAAAAAATGACCCTAACAATGAATGTCGGGTCACTTCTGTTACATATTTTTCATTCTAAACTCTCTCGGTGAGCTGCCGACCAATTCTTTAAACATTTTGCTAAAATAATT
The DNA here is from genome assembly GCF_036962125.1 of Neobacillus drentensis. Lineage (GTDB taxonomy): Bacteria > Bacillota > Bacilli > Bacillales > Cytobacillaceae > Neobacillus > Neobacillus drentensis_B. The sequence goes on along the minus strand of NZ_JBALOA010000003.1, from coordinate 146,169 downwards.
AGAATTTTGATAGCCAATCAGAATCGAGATTTCTTTAATCGATTTGTTGGTATTGGTCAGTAACCGCTTTGCTTCCTTCATCCTTAACGATGCCAATACCTCAGTAAAGCTTGATCCTGTTTTGGTGATTAATAAATGACTAAAATAGGATGGATTTCGGTCCACATAATTTGCCACATCGTCAAGCCTAAGGGAACTGTTCATAAAATTTGCTTCTATATAGGATATTCCTCTTTCAACCGAATCTTGTTTAGAATTTATGTCACTTGTTTTCACACCAAAAAACAACTTTTGAATAAATAAGATGAGATTTTGGACGGTCCGATAAAGAACCTTATCATACAAGATGGAATTGAAAATATAACGGTATTCCTTTTCATAGCTCTGATACTCATCTAAGGTATAGGTCTTCATGAATCTTCGAACCTGTGCAAGAATGCTCGTCAATCTGATTCGAACTAAGCCTGGGTCAGGAAACGGTTCTTTCAATTGCAGAAACGCATCATACAGCCATTTTTTTATTTTTTCTAAGTCAACGTTAGTTAGCATGTCAACCCATATTCTCTGTTCAGGTGGGGCTAGAAATGGGTCAATGTGCTCCCAAACTGGTGAGTCCTTAAATTCAACTACTTGCTGGTACCCTTTATAATAGGTAATCTCCAGCATTTTACGGGTTTCCAGGTATTTCTGATTCAGAGTTATAGATGTTGAATTTCCTTTATGTACTACAATGGCAAGCGGCTCAGAAAATTCTTCCTCCCACTTTCTCATCACTTTTTGGCACAACTCAGTTATTTGTTGAGCCGTTTCTTTGAACAAAACGACGACTAAATCATCCAATCCAAAAATACCATAGTCATCCTTGAATGGATATTCTGTTAAGAAAGAATGCAAAGTCTGAATGGATCGTCTGCTTTCCGTTTGAAAAGCTGCCAGGTGATAATTTTCCACTGCTGCAGATTGTGAAATGAATAATGCTTCATAGGTTACGTCTTTATATGTATTAGTCTGATGTATTCCAGCTGGCTGACCTTTTGTCCCTAGTTTTCGGGAGGCTTTTTGAAAGGCTGCTTTCACTTTAGTTGAAGAAAAAGGTTTCATCATTAAATCTAATGCTTGCATATCAATGGCAAGACGCGCTTTTTCAAACGTGCCCTCAGCAGAAGTTAATATCAACACTGGATCATAAATTTGCATTAGTTCATGAATACGTGACCTCTCCTCTTTCGTAATCATATCTAGCTCCAATAAGACAACATCAGGCTTCTCTTGTTCAAACCAAACAACAAATTCATGATAATTGGACGCTAGAAATATGTTTGTCACCGGGATAGAGGAGGTTTTTAACAGCCATTTTAATCCCTCACGTTCATTCAAATCACGATCTGCAATCAACCACTTTCCTTCCATTGATGTGTCCTCCAGTCTTTCTTATTCTCTTAATAAAAGTATACATGGGTAACCTTCATGAGGAAACCTAAAAAAGGCGGACAAAATGTCCGCCTTTCCCGTACTGCTTCGATATTAGGTTTTACATGTTTACTGTGTCTGCTTCTTACTAAATCGATTCGAGTAAATAATTCCGAATACTAATCCAATTAACATAGCCATTAAATGCGTTGCCCCTGTCGATAAAGATAAGAAATTAATAGACATTCCGTAACTTTTATTAACCAGATTTAAGAGGATATTCTCTAAAATTGGTTTGTAAATCATAAGATACGACACAATCACCAAAGGAATAGCGAGCCACCTATGACCTATGATGTATTTAGTCAAAAGTAAATAAATGACCATTAGCACTAAAGCGAAACCGTAAACAAACCAATTTAAATATTGAAGTATAGGACCTGGTTGATCTAATAAAGCCAAGATATTAAGATAAACAATCCAAAGAATCGCAATAATAATAGAAAGAACCTGTGTTTTCAGCAAAAATCTCATAATCATACCCTCAAATCCAAATAATATAATTCTACTTTAACATATAGTGTCAGGTACCACAAAAAGACACTTTGATGAATTTGTCTGCATGGAGTGGACAAAAAAAATTGCTTTAACACGTGCATAAAAAAAGGACAAAAATCGTCTATCGACAATTTTTGTCCTTTTGATTTTTTTAGCCTACATTTAAACCGAAGTCTGTAGCGATGCGTGCTAGTCCGCCTTGGTAACCTGATCCGACCGCAGAGAATTTCCACTCACCGTTGTGTCGGTATAATTCGCCTACAATAATCGCTGTTTCTATCGAGAAATCTTCTCCTAAATCATAGCGAATGATTTCTTGGTTGGTTTCTTCATTAACAATCCGGCAGAACGCATTTGAAACCTGTCCAAAATTCTGACCGCGAGCTTCAGCATCATGAATGGTGATAACAAATGAAATTTTCTCAATTTGAGCAGGAACACCACTCAGATTAACTTTTACTTGCTCATCATCCCCATCACCTTCGCCGGTGCGGTTGTCACCAGTATGTACCACGGACCCATTTCCACCCTCAAGTTGGTTGTAGAAAACAAAATCCGCTTCAGATGTTACTTTACCGTTTGCACCCAATAAAAATATACTAGCGTCTAAATCGAAATCCTTTCCGCCATCATAACGATTTGTATCCCAGCCAAGTCCAACAACAACCTTCGATAAACCTGGATTTGTTTTTGTTAAATCCACCTTTTGCCCTTTCGACAATGAAATACCCATAAAAACACCCTTTCAATCTTTATTTTATCTCACCTTCTATTATAAATAGAAAGTTAATAACGAAGGAAACCATTTAATAGTTATTTACCAATTCAACCTAAATTAAAAAAGCATTCTGTTCATGCTTTCCCTTAAGTTTACAATTATGAGGAATATTTTTCTACTTTTAACTTTTATTTAAACAGTCCCACAAAAATCAAAGAGTTTCCATTCATTTGGTTTTGAGAAAGGAAAAATGGTTAAAATAAAGAAGTCAATTCCATTACTGGTTGTTTGTGCTATAATGAACTGTTAGCAAAACGGGTAGACCGTTTATTTTAAGCAAGGAGCGATTTTTTTAATGATTAAAATTGAAGTACCAAATCCTGATATCGTGATTACGAAAAAGAATCAAGTTGGTGAAAAAGTAGAGGCGCCGCTTAGCAGCGTTTATGGATTTACAGATTACAATAAAATCCCACGTGACAAAGGCGGGATTATTCTTTTTTCAAACGCAAATGACGAATTACTTTTTGTGGGTAAAGCTCGAAAATTACGTCCTCGGGTAAAGAGACATTTTGAAGATACGGTTTCACCAATCAAATTGCATCGTGATGAAGTCTATAAGATTGCCGTATGTGTTGTGGAAGATCCGATGGAGAGAGAAATCTATGAAACCTACCTCATCAATACATTACATGCAAAATACAATACCGAAAAAGTTTTTTATAAATAAAATTTACCAAAGAGAAAAGAGCTGATTCGAAAACGAATACCTGCTCTTTTCTTTGTTTTACAACAGTTATTAACTTATGTCTCCATATTTTAGAATCATTTCTTTTTCAATATGACTTGCCCGAATGCCAAACCTCGGTTTAACCAACTCTACCTCTTCACCCAGCAAAATTTTAATTGCAAGATATGGGATGTTGATTCCAGATAAGCAACTAAAGTGCATTCCTCCACTCATACGCGGATTGATTTCCAAAAGCTTCGGTTCACCCATTTTGTTGTATTTCACCTGGATATTAAACACATAAGGCACCCTAAATTTTTGATGAAAATCGTGGGCGATTTTAATGAGCTCTGCTTGGTCCACAAGTTCTCTAACTCTCCCATCCCCCTTCATCCGAGGAATGGCGGCATATAGTTTTTGACGGGCTGCTAAACAATCGATACTGTATTCTCTTCCTTCTAAAAACTCCATTACCATTAAATCAGGAAATATTTCTTGTTGTCCTAAAATTTCGCAGGCATAGTGATAAGGAATACGGTAGCCAGTTCCATGATTAAAAAGCTGAGTGATAGAATCAATTTGGTCTTTAATGACTCTAAATCCCTTTGCCCCTTCACTGATAACTGGTTTAAAACACACGGTATGGCCTTTTTCCTTAAGACTTTCATATGCCCTTTTAAACTCTTCGACATTATTCACAACATAATAGTCAGGAATTAAAAAATGGGTAGTTTCATTAGAAAGAAGTTGATACGTTTCCGCTTTATTATCCATCGTCTCCATCAGTTTTGAATCAGGGCAAACCAGCACTTTTACACCTAATTTTTCAAATTTGCTAAGTCTTTGAGAGATACGAACATTTTCTTTCCGTGGAATAAAAATATCGATCCCATGCTTCTGACAAAACTCTAAACAAAAACTAATATACTCCTCGCCAGACACATCCGGCTCAATGAAAGCATAATCACAATTTTGTAAATAAAGTGCATCCTTATTGGGATGGGTCCCATAAATAATAAATTTTCGCATTTCTTCGTTATCCCGAATCATATCAATGAAATGGGAAACGGTTGTAAACCATCTGTTAAACCATATCTTCATTTGAATCCTCTTCCTTGTTGTATTAAGACCTCATTCATTATTATCCTACTTGCTTATTTTTATAAGCAAAATTTGACAAAAAATTCAATCCCTCAGGGGCATCTTCATATAGATAGATAGTCCATCCACCCTTTATAACGCAAAAAAAACGTTCTGCACCAGCAGGAACGCTCAACGTAGGCAGTTAAATACACGGTTTCAACTAAATCTTAGACGTTTGTAAATTGCTTTATTATATATCATCCAATTTTTTTCAATTTCTTTCTTTTGTCTTTCACGGGTTTCATATTAAATAATAAAACTACAAAAGAACATAAGCAGCCGATACAAAATATTACCCATAAAGGCACTAAATCCATTGCACCCTTTACTCCAGCCTTTGCCTGTACAATCGAACCTAGAATTAAGATAAGATTATAGACGAACCCCTTTACATTTAGCATAATTGTGAGTACATAACCAATAGGCTTCCGCTTCCAGAGGTAATAAGCAGCTACACAACATAAGGGGACCACAAAGGTTAAATCTAACGAAGCTACCAGGTTGTTTGTAGCATCTAAATTAACCATAATTTGCGGGGACTCGCCTGTTATAACAAAATTTATCCATTGTGAAATCCACGCACCCCCAAGGGTTAGCGCTAATAAGATCATAAAAATGCTAATACCCTTGACAGGAGTTTTCTTCGCAAATGACTTTTCAATTTTGTTATAGTCCAGATAGATTAATCCGAAAACTAATGTAAACATGGACAAAGAGAAAATAGTCGTATAAATAATAAAAAAAGAGTTTAGTGCTGCTCCGAATAAATAGTAAGAATAATTATATATAGTAAAATTAATCATTCCTAACCAAACTAGTTGACCTCGAAGAGAACCACGTAGAGATAGAACCAATGCTGCACACATCAGCGGGAGGCCAATGCCTAGTACAATAAGGTCATTTGCATACCATGCATTTAAAGCAAAACTACTGCTATCCTTATACAAATCACGAAGAAATAATCCGCCCGTTGTAGCGACAAGTGTTAACAAAACGATCATCATTGTCAGTTTATAAGCTGATTTCAATGAGGAGTTCATAAAATTCCACTCCCTATCTTCTATTTATAATAGAAGCCTTAAAAATCTTCAATCAGGAAATTTTTCAACTAGACTCTAACTTTTATATTATTTAATTTTGAAGCAAATTCTTTAATGGCTTCATAATCTAAATTCGATTGATCTATCGTTGCTCCGCTGACCTTTTTTACAATTTGCTTTTCAAAAAAATTCATTTCGGACAATAAAAATTCTCCTCCAAATAATCCCATTGCTGCGGAGTTTTTCCGTAATTCTTGTGGGAAGGCATTGTTAAATTGTTCAATGGCTGTCTCACCATCGCGCATACAGCAAAGGAAAAGTCCGACTTCTTTTTCCAAAAGGGTATTAAGATTATGACTAATAAACTGTTTTATTTTTCTTTGAATATTTCCAACATGGATTGAGCCGCCAATAATAACGGTATCGTAATCTCGAAGATCAAACTTCACATTCTCTCGCTTCAAATCAACCGCTAAAATCTCTCCTTTAAGACTTTCACTTAAAAATCTCACAGCCTTTTCTGTTGTTCCATGGGATGAGCAATAAACAATCAAACTTTTCATCTCTTACCCCTCCTTCGATTTCAAAAACAGTAAATATGAAACGTTATGAGGCCAGCTAAATAAGTTCTATTAATATTATATAACGAACAGCTTCACTTAACTGTAATAATATTGGCAATATTATTACAAATATTCCTTGGTGTCAGGTACCATGTGAACTACTGCACATTCATTTCTGAAGCTCTTTTGTGAATAACTATACATGGTACCTGACACCTAACAAAGGTGTCAGGTACCAAATTCATGAATAATATGTAGGAATTAAACATGGAGGTGAAGAGATGAATCTTTTTGAGTTTCCTTTAATTTTATCGGGGCCAATGGTTCGGAGGGTGGAACCAACTCAAATATATATTTGGATTGCGACGAGCAAACGATATGAAATTGCAGCGGACCTATATAGAATGGATCAGCATAACGGGGATCAAAACGTTCAATATCAATTACTTGAAACGGGGAGTGAACTTAAAGCGGTTAAGGTCGGCAAACGACTATATGTAAATCTCATTAAAGTTACCCCGGTAAATGATTTATTTCCGACAAACACGATGCTTGGTTACAATCTCCATTTTACTCGTAATTCTGACCATCATGATTTAGAAACTCTTCAGCTCCTCACCCCTGGAACCCCTCACTCGATTTTATATGGCACACTTAAATATCCCACCTTTCAGATTAAAAACGGGGGGAAGAGCAATATCTTATATGGCTCCTGTCGAAAACCACATGGGGACGGAGAGGATACCCTTGCTATTGCCGACTCCATTCTTGAAAAAGAACATTTCAATCTAGAAAATCGTCCTGACGCACTGTTTCTCATGGGTGACCAGATCTATGCCGATGATGTGGCTGATCCAATCATCGCGAGTTTATCCACTTTAGGTGACGCATTAATCGGACAAACGGAGCCGCTGCACCAAATAGACAGCCGGCTTGATCAAGAACCTTTCCGTACGACACTTAATCAGATAAATGGCAGACAATATATCATGGAGAATTTTTGCCAATTCACTTCCTCACAGGCTCATAACCACTTAATGAAGCTAGGGGAATTTGCCGCCATGTACCTGTTGTCGTGGAGTCCAGCCCTATGGGAGGAAGCACAAAGGAAGAAATTATTTAGATCCTTTGAAGAAGCTAAAACAGACAATTTGATTCATTTTGTCTTTCCAAATGAAGATGTTCATTCCAAGAATCATAGGTCTGAACAAAAACAGCTCAAAATGCGTTACCAAGAACAAGAGGAATCTTTGATTGACTTTCAACAATCCCTTTATTCCATTCGTCGGCTGCTTGCCAATATCCCCACTTATATGATCTTTGATGACCATGACATTACCGATGACTGGAACATTTCGGAAAATTGGAAGATGAATGTCTCCACTACTCCTTTAGGCAGGCATGTGATTGCCAACGGACTCACCGCATATTGGGCCTTTCAAGGCTGGGGTAACGAGCCGGATGCTTTTGAGGAAGATTTCCTTGCAATCATGAAATCCTATTTGAAAAAATTAAGAAATGGGTACGTAACTTCTTCAAGACATGAAAAATGGGTTAACAAACTCTGGAGATTCGATTCATGGCACTTTGTCGCCCCTACCCATCCAATGTCAGTTTTTCTAGATACACGAACACAGCGTGAGTATGATTCAGAACCCAAGGCAGTGAAAATCGGTCAAATCATTCAAGAAACATCAAACCCGCCACAACTCGTTAGTAACTCCGGCTGGTCGCTTGTCACAAACAAGTTACTAACCAGCGGCTGGAAAAGCCAAACGTCCTTAATTGTTGTTTCCGCAACACCAGTTTACGGTATGGGTCTGATTGAGTCCTTTTTACATGATTATGTCTACCCTTTTAAAATCCTTGGGGTCGAGGTGCAAACATCCTTTGATTTCGAGGCATGGAAGTATAATGGGAAAGGCTTTACCGAATTACTCCAGCAAGTAGCCGCTTGGAATCCTTCCATGTGCATTTTTTTATCAGGCGACGTTCATTATGCCTCTGCGGTCAAGGCAACGGTCACATTTGCTGATGGCCGCGAGTTACCCATCGAGCAATATACGAGCAGTCCCTTTAAAAATATGAGTTTTTCTGGGGTATGGGGCTCAATGATGAAAACAGTCATAACCGTCAATTCACTGAAAAGAAAAAATAAAGATATCCACCGAATTTGTGACCCTGCTTATCAGATTACACATGTGGAAGCCGAGGAGATGGGTCAAGAAACTCCATTTCTATGGCAGGATCAATTAAGATATCAGACTTTAGAAAAGGGCTCGATTATTGAAACAAACAACAATCTCGGCCTACTATCGATTTCAGCCGAGCAAACCATCAACACTTTACTTAAAAAAGTTGAAGAAGGCTCACGTTAGAGCCTTCTTTCTGTTTAAACATTATGTTGTTTGGATTCTTTCCTTACCAAATAGACTCGTTCAGGACGTCCAACTGTTCCGTAAGCTAAATCTGCTTCAATTTTTTCTTCGGAGATGAGATGCTCAAGATACCTTCTCGCCGTTGTTCTGCTCACACCAATTTCCTTAGCCACCACTTCTGCCGTTAACCCGCCATCCATTTTCGACAGAACCTCCAAAACCTTTTCAAGTGTTAGCGGATCAATCCCCTTTGGCAGGTAGAGTTTTTCGCTCAAAGAGCGGTCGATTTCTTTTCGGAGCAGCTTGTCCACCTGCTGCTGGGTAACATGATGATGTTCAGTTCTCAATTCTACAATTTTAAGATGAAAATCCTGATATGCAAGCAATGATTGTTTAAATCGCTCGAAAACCACTGGTTTAATAATATAATCAAACACCCCGATGCTAATCGCCTCTTGTACCTGATGGATTTCTTTTGTAGCTGTAATCATAATGACATCCATTTGTTTGGTTTGCTGTTTTGTTTCTTTAAGCAAATCAATTCCATTCATGTCAGGAAAGTATACATCTAACAAAAGAAGATCGGGCTGTAATAGCTCGATATACGTCTTGGCTTCAATATAACTTGCAGCTATGCCAACCGTTTGAAATCCAGGTATCTGTTCAATAAACCGTTTTTGAATTTCGGCAATCCGTAAGTCATCCTCAACAATTAACACTTCTATATCCGAGTTCTTCTTCATCGAAACACCCCCTGCTTTTTGGGACAGCTACTGTAAAAATCGTCCCCTCACCTGGATTGGAAGTAAAAGTGATAGATCCCCCTAAACCTCTTATTGCTTCCTTTACAAGACTTAAGCCAATACCTGCATTGTTTTGCCGGTTTTTCGTAGAAAAGCCATTTTGAAAAATTTGTTCACCGTGATTCGTGTGAATCCCCTTCCCGTTATCATCTACCTCAATAATTAGTTCTTTTCCTAAATCTGTTAGAAATAAGGAAACTCTTTTTTCAACTTTTTCGTTTTCTCTTACAGCCTCAAACGCATTATTAACAAGGTTACCGATAATCGTCACTAACGTATCCCTGCTGATCTCATCTGGAACATCGATAAAACTACTATCCCGATCAATAATAAAATTAATTTTCAACTCACTTGCTAAACTAGCTTTTCCTAAGATAAATCCAGCTATAATCGGGTCTGGTATTTCTTTCATTAAAAAGCTAATGAAACCTTGCGCGACATCCACTTCTCTTGATATGAAATCAATCGCTTCCTTATAGGAACCCAGCTGGATCAAGCCAAGCAATGTGTATAACCTATTTGAGTATTCATGCGTCTGAGCACGAAGTCCTTCCGCGTAAGCCTTCACATGAGACAATTCCTGCATCAGCTTAGACAGTTCTGACTTATTTCTGAAGCTAGCCACTGCCCCAATGACCTCTCCCTTTTTATTAAAAATAGGAATCCGATTAACCAAAAATACTTCACCCAAAATAGGAAACTCTCGATCATACTCCGCAAGTCCCGTACGGACCACCTCATATAAATGTGTATTTTCAATCACATCATCAATATATTTTCCGCGAAGAAGGACCTGGTTAGGAACATTGAGAATTTTATGAGCGGTTTCATTGACGACGGTAATTCGCCCACTTGTATCAATCGCAATAATTCCTTCGTGAATCGATTCTAGTATGGCATGTTTTTCTTGGTACATCCATGCGATTTCTTTCGGCTCGAGTCCGAAAATTGCCTTCTTAATATTTAAGGAGATTAATAAGGCAGCTAGTAATCCACCTACTAATATAATCATCGTTGCAATAAAGATTTTTCTTCTAATCTTTGATACTTCTCTTTCAATTTCCGTTTGAAGATAACCAACGGATACAACACCAATCACCTTTCCACCGTTGAAAATAGGTGCCTTACCCCTTAATGATGGCCCCAGTGTTCCGATAGACTCAGAGATGACCGATTCCCCTTTAAAGACCCGTTCGTTATCTCCTCCCACCATTTTTTGTCCTAATCGGTCAGGGTCTGGATGGGAATAGCGTATTTCGTTACGATTTCCGATAACAATAAATTCAGCGCCTATCTGTTTTCGAATTTTTTCAGCGATTGGTTGTATCGTCGCTGCCGGGTCTTCACTGAAGAAAGCCTTTTGGATCTCTGGCATATTTGAAACGGTTTGAGCAACAGATAAAGCCTTCGTTCCCATTTCATGCTTCAGATTAGATTCCATGATATTTTTAAAAGTTACATCAAATATCCCGCCAATTAACAGGATTAAGATGATAATGCCGAGCATCAATTTTGTATGTAATCGCATTCATGACACCTCTTCTTCTATCATATAGAAAAAAACTCCTCAAAAAAAGGAGTTTTTTGCAATAATCTGAAATATATAAATTTTACGTTTCCTCATTAATCACAACATTTTTCCCTTTCATCTTCATGATTACTGGGATGATTAACCAAAGAACGGTCATAATTAAGAATCCAAGTGAAATTGGACGAGTCACAAACGGACCAAAGTCTCCATTTGAAATGGTTAACGCCCGGCGCAGATTGTTCTCGATCATTGGACCTAATACCAGCCCTAACACTAAAGGTGCTATCGGGTAATCATGTTTGTTTAGAAAATAACCTACAATACCGCAGCCTAATAATAATAGAAGATCATTGGTCGAAACTTGAACCGCATAAACTCCGAAAATCGAAATCGCAATGATCATCGGTATCAAATATTTCTTAGGTGTCTGGATAATTTTCGCAAAAACCTTAACGAGCGGGAGGTTGAGAACAAGCAGCATGATATTTCCAATAAACATACTCGCAATTAACCCCCATGCTACCTGGGGATGATCCTCAAATAATAACGGACCTGGCTGAACATTATACATCATGAGTGCCCCCATCAGGATCGCGGTTGTCCCAGAGCCAGGAATTCCTAAAGTTAATAAAGGTATCATCGCCCCCCCTGAGGCAGCATTATTTGCAGATTCTGGCGCCGCAACACCGGCAATCGCGCCCGTTCCAAATTTTGATGGGTCTTTAGAAATCTTTTTTTCTAAAATGTAAGAAAAGAAGGATGCTAGTGTGGCCCCTGCTCCAGGTAAAATACCGATAAAGAAACCTAATAAAGATCCACGGGCAATCGGTCCAGCCGATTCTTTCAACTCGTCTTTTGAAGGCAATAGATTATTAATCTTTGCCATCTCTCCATCCTCTTCTTCTTTTTCTAAAATGGTCTTAAACACTTCACCTAAGGCAAATAAGCCTACGGCAATCGTCAAGAATTCAATTCCTTGGTATAACCATGGAAGATCAAAGGTAAAACGGGCAATCCCTGAAACATTGTCAATTCCGATTGTCGCAAGTAATAACCCACAAACCGTCATGATTAACGCCTTCGTCACTGACTTCCCGGCCAGCCCGCTGACTGCACCAAGTCCTAAGAGCATAAGAGAAAAGTATTCAGCCGGCCCGAATTTAAGGGCTAGATTGGACAATGGTTTTGCTAAAGCAATTAACGCAACTAACGTAACAATACCGGCTACAAAGGAACCAATCGCTGCAATCGATAAAGCGCTCCCGGCTCGTCCCTTCTTTGCCATTTGATAACCATCTAAAGTGGTTACTACGGAAGATGACTCACCGGGTGTATTTAATAGAATTGAAGTGGTCGAACCTCCATACATGGCACCGTAGTATACACCAGCAAGTAGAATAATCGCACTCGTTGCCGCTTGTTCTGGTGGAAGCCCGCCAGTCATCGAAGCCGTAACAGGAATAAGCAAAGCCACGCCGCTCATCGGACCAATTCCCGGTAACACCCCAACCGCCGTCCCAATTAATACTCCAACAAAAGCAAAAATCAAATTATACCAAATAAGTGCAGATCCAAACCCCTGTATCAAATAATCAATCGTATTCATAAAGCTTCCCCCTCTCCTTAGAAAAATTGTGGTACCTGACACCCTTTCTACTGTCCTACTGTGACAAATGAACCCGGACACTGTTCTTAAATGCTTAGTTAAACCAAATCGGCCACCCTGGAAGTGTTCCTTTTAAAACTTCGACAAACAGGAAATAAACGAGACCTGAAAACAGTGCAGCTATGATAAGCGAGGTGAGCCACTTGGCCCGCTCCATTGTTTGAAAACAGACAAATAAAAAGATAAAGGTTGTAATCACATAGCCTATGATTTCTAGCGTCAAAATGTAGACGAGTGTGGCGGCCACAATGATGATAAAAGGCTTATACTGCAAGGTTTCTTTTTTGCTTTTCTCCGTTTTTCCAGTAAATGTTTCATAAAATAAGCGGATACTTAAGATCACTAGAAAACCACCGAGAAAAAATGGAAAGATATCCGGACCAACTACACTTCCATAGGAGGAGCTGGCAATATTTCTGCTTCCGATAACAAATAAGGTTCCTACAGTGAGAAACAATATAGCAGCGATACGGTCAAATTTTATGTCCATTTGAATCTCTCCAATCCGTTTACATAAAAATCAAAGGGAAGGAGAAAGAACTTCCTTCCAGCTTGTAAAATTTTTATTTCTGCATACCTAGTGCTTCTAATAATTGCTGTACTTGTGTTTCTTGATCAGCTAAGAACTTTTTAAAATCCGCGCCATTTTTATACTCTAATTCCCAACCTTCTGTCTCGACTTCCTTCTTCCACTCAGGGGATTGAACTAACTTATCAATCGTCTTTTCCCAATAGGTTTTTGCTTCTGCTGACATTTTTTCTGGTCCAAACACCCCACGCCAAATGGTGAATTCTGCGTCTACGCCTTGTTCCTTCGCCGTTGGAACATCTTTAAAATCGCCAGCTAAACGTTCGTTTGAAGTAATGGCCAGCACGCGGACCTTACCAGCTCTAAGAAATTCTTTCACACTAGAGGCATCAGTCCCAATGACATCTGCGTTACCTCCAAGTAATGCTGTAATTGCTTCACCACCTCCATCATAGGAAACATATTTAATTTTGGTTGGGTCAACCCCGTATTTATAGGCTGGTAGAATAGAAACTAAATGGTCCATTGAGCCCGGTGCGGACCCACCAGCAAAAGTCAACTTACTAGGATCCTTCTTCACCTCTTCCAACACTGATTTTAGATCTTTGAATTTGGAATCTGTTTTAACTACAATCACGCCATAGTCTTTCGTAAGCTGTGCTAATGGCGTTGTATTTTTATAACCGTACGGGCTGTTTCCTTCTTTCTTTAGGTTGTTAATAATAATTGGCGGTGAATTGACAAACAGCATGTCATTATTTTCAACCTGCTGGGTGGCATATTCGGCCATGAATACAGCGCCACCGCCACCAGGCTTGTTCTCAACTGTTAATGGCTGCTTGACTAGCTTTGTCTCACTTAACACCTTTGTAAACGAGCGAGCAGTTAAATCCCAACCCCCACCTGCTCCTGATGGAGCAACGACGCTAATCGCTTTTGTTGGATAACCGGTTCCTTCTGCTTTTTTTCCTGAGCTTGCTGTTTCTTTACTGCTGCAAGCCCCCAAACTTAATGCCAAAGCTCCTGCACACATGACTGCTGAAATTCTTTTAATCGAAAACATTTCATTTCCCCCTTTGTAAACGTTTTCTCTACGTTTTCTTAATTTTACAAAAATTATAAAGAATGCATAGATTATTCATTTAAACAGCATTAAAAACTTAACTATCATTTTGTTCATAAAGTTCATGAAGTTCCTATGTGATGAATAAAACGAAAAGAACTCCTGCATCTTGATGCAGAAGTTCTTGGTTTTCTTTAAAAGTTTATTTAAGGACTTTCTTTATGTAGTTACCTATTTCATTAATAGCCTTCTTCGCCTCTGGTAATCGTTCACCACTTATCTGCCAAACATGCCACATTTTGTCCCATATTTTAAAGGTGACCTCGACGCCTGCCTCTCGTGCTTTTTTTGCCAATAACTCCGCATCACTTTGCAAAATTTCATGATTACCCGCTTGGATAAATAAGGGCGGGAAACCCGTAAGATCAGCAAATACAGGTGAAATAAGCGGATGATCGAGGGGGGTCTTATGCCCTGAATACATTAGCGCGGCATCTCTAACTCCTTGGACCGTTAAATAGGGATCCATCTTTTTATTTTTCCGGTAACTTTCTCCGCTGCTTGTTAAGTCGACCCATGGTGATAAACAAATAATTGCCCTTGGCAGCGGCTCGTTCTGATCTCTTAAGACTAGAGTGGATGCTATACTTAAGCCCCCTCCTGCTGAGTCACCTGCAAAAATAATATTGGCAGGATCATACCCTTGACGCACGAGCCAGCGGTACACACTGACGGCATCTTCGATGGCAGCAGGAAAAGGATGTTCCGGTGCGAGGCGATATTCTGGAAATAGAACCTTCATACCAGCCGCCTTCCCGATACTAGCTGCAAGTGGGCGATGGGTATTAGCTGAGCAAAATGCATAACCCCCGCCATGTAAATAAAGGATTACTTTTTCATCCGAACTGTTTTCGGACGAAAGCCACTCTGCATACAATCCTTCAATTTCGATTTTCTGAACCTTACAATTTTTCGGCAGTTTAGCTAACTTTCTAGCAAACGTATCCAGCATTTGCCTTTTTTCATCCATACCCCTTTCTGAAATACCCTTCCTTAACGAACGTTCGACCGAAAGTTTAATTCCCTTCTCAAATAAAAAACTTCGAAAACTTGCCATCTCTCAACATCCTTCGAAATCCAAATTTTGTTAATATCATTATACTAGAAAAACCTTTTTATAAAATAGGGAGGATTTTATTGTTTTCGGAAATTTTGTAAACATTCATACGAATTCTTCCATTTCCGCCTACCTGTAGTACAATGGAAGTATCTGTTAGACTTTTTCGGAGGTTTTTCATTTTATGAATCGATTGACAAAACATTTAGTTATCATTTCATTTGATTGCCTTTCAGCTTTAGATTTCCCACTTTTAACCGAACTCCCACATTTTCAAACCATATTAAAAAACGGCACCTTGGTCAAAGAGGTTAAATCTATCTACCCATCGGTCACCTATCCTTGTCACGCAACCATTGTGACGGGTAATTATCCAAAGCGGCATGGGGTCATTAATAATACCCTGTTACAGCCAGGGGTACTTTCTCCCGATTGGAATTGGTACCGGGATTGTATACAAGGAACCACGTTATATGACGAAGCGAAAAAAGCTAATTTGACAACGGCCGCCTTATTGTGGCCTGTAACCGCGAAAGCAAATATTGACTACAATATGCCAGAAATTTTTGCGAATCGCCCCTGGCATAACCAAATTCTTGTCTCGCTGATGAGTGGAAGCCCGCGCTATCAATGGGACCTCAATAGACGTTATGGTCATCTTCGTAATGGCCTGAATCAACCGGAATTGGATAACTTTGTCTTAGAGTCCACAGTCGATACGATCAAAACAAAGAAACCAAATCTATTAATGGTTCACTTTACTGATTTAGATACACAGCGACATTACCATGGGTTCTCGTCCAAGGAAGCAATCGCCGCGATTGAACGTCACAATTATAGACTGGGCAGAATTATCAATGCGTTAATAGAATGTGGCATTTATGAGAATTCCACAGTGGTTGTTTTAGGGGACCATAGTGCTTTAGATGAAAATAGAGCGATAAACCTCAATGTATTATTCCATCAAAAAGGTTTGATCACCTCAAACGGTAAAGGAAAAATAATTAATTGGAAAGCGTATTGTAAAAGTTGTGATGGCTCTGCATATATTTACATAAAAGACCCTCACGATACCTCAACCTTACATGAAGTAAGGCAATTAGTAGATTCATTGCTTGATAATCCAGAAAGTGGGATTGAATCTGCTCTCACCGGTGCACAAGCTTCAGAAAAAGGAGCAGATGGAACTTGTGCCTTTATGCTTGAAGCTCAAAGAGGATATTTCTTTTTAGAAGACTTCGAAGGGGAATTTATCAAAACCATTACGAAGGAGGATGTCAGCAGGGATCATAAGTACACCTTAGCATGTCATGGCTATTCACCTGAGAAAGAAGAATATGGAACGATTTTTATGGCAGCTGGAAAAGGAATTCAAGCAGTTACCCTGCCTTCAATCCGTCTCATTGATGAAGGCCCCACATTTGCCCGTCTTCTTGGTTTAGATTTAGGCCAGACAGATGGAAAAGTTATCGAAGAGATTTTGAAAATTTAAAAGGGGGAAAATCTATGAGCCGGATGTCAAAGCAAGAAAAGAGCTGGGTGCTATATGATTGGGCAAACTCTGCATATTCCATTCTCATAACTACAGCGATATTTCCATTGTATTTTAAAGCAGCGGCAAAAGAGGCAGGACTTGCAGCTTCGACCTCTACAGCTTATTGGGGCTATGCTAATTCCTTTGCTACCCTGCTAATTTCGCTTTGTGCCCCTATTTTGGGCAGTATCGCCGACTTCAAAGGATTAAAAAAACGCCTGTTTACCTTTTTCTTTGCATTAGGAATTGTCTTTACCCTGCTCCTCGCAGTGGTCCCAAGTAATCAATGGCTTCTTTTATTAATTTGCTATATGGTTACCGTAATTGGCTTCGGGGGGACAAATATTTTCTATGATGCCTTTCTAGTCGATGTAACGAGCGAGGACCGGATGAATCAAGTATCATCACGCGGCTATGCAATGGGTTATATCGGCAGCACCATCCCTTTTATTATCAGTATTGCTCTCATTATATTATCCCAGCAGAATATCATTCCCCTCTCTGTAACTGTTGCAAGTCAAGCGGCCTTTGCGATAACCGCCCTATGGTGGGGATTATTCACGATTCCCATGCTTAAAAATGTCCAGCAGGTTTATTATAAAGAGCCTGTTCTAAACCCAATCTCTAATGGCTTTAAACAACTGTTTGATACCTTCAAAAAAATCAAACTGTACCGACCATTGTTTCTGTTCTTAATTGCTTACTTCTTTTATATTGATGGCGTCAATACGATTATTACCATGTCAACAGCCTATGGCTCCGACTTAGGCATTACATCTACGAACCTATTAATTATATTATTTGCGACCCAAGTGGTGGCCGCACCGTTTGCCATTTTATATGGGAAACTAGCTGATAAATTCAAAGGTAAAACGATGTTGCTCGTGGGAATCTTTATTTATATCGTTATTTGTACGTATGCCTATTTCTTAAAGACGACGTTAGATTTTTGGATCTTAGCGATGCTCGTTGCATCCTCTCAAGGTGGAATACAAGCCCTAAGCCGTTCCTACTTTGCGAAGCTCGTTCCAAAGGAAAATGCCAATGAATTCTTTGGCTTTTATAGTATTTTTTATAAATTTGCAGCAATATTAGGGCCATTCCTGGTTGGCTTCACGGCTCAGATTACTGGCAATACAAACAGCGGTGTGTTTAGCTTAATACTTCTTTTCATTATCGGAGGAGTCATACTCCTTCGTGTTCCGGAGTCAACCAATATCTCACAGTCGAATTCAATTTCTCAATAAAATTAATAGACCTCATCGATGAGGTCTATTTTTTTAGTTGGTTTCTACCATTCGCTGATTGAACTCTAAAATTCGCTGATTGAACTT
>NZ_JBALOA010000003.1:0-128030 GCF_036962125.1 Neobacillus drentensis | reverse complement strand
CCTCTCAATCCGCTGATCAGGTCCACTTCTTATTGGAATCATCGTTTTCTTTTAAAAAAATGAACGATAACCCCCCCAATAATTGCCCCAATCCCGGCAGCACCTAATAACAGAAAATAAAGTGTATCAGCTAAATCCCTCATACCCTCCCCTGGAAAAACGGCTGCTTTTATCCCGAAAATAATCGATGCAAATAATAAGATAATGGCTGGACTCCAATTTACCCATCTAGATTTTATTTTCATTAACAGAAATGGAATCACCGTACCAATTAGAATTAACACTATAAAATACATTGACACAACATCCTTTCTTGGATATTTTATTCAAATTGAAGTTTTTTGCTTTAGTCTCATGTAAAGGATAAAGATACCGCCCTTTGTTTGTAAACACCTGAAATAATTTTCTTCCCTTCCAAAAAAGAGAATGTACCAAGTATTGGTACATCCTCTTTCGAAAAACAGTCTTGTTTTGAATATCATTCGTCACAATTTACTTTTTCATTAGTTTTTGGATGGTAACCAAAACCTCATCCAAGACTTCAAAATCACCTTCCTGAATTCTTTCCACCACACAGCTCTTCATGTGACCTTCCAGCAAGATTTTGGCTACGCTATTTAAGGCGGATTGGGTGGCTGAAATCTGGTTGATTACATCATCACAATATGTATCTTTTTCAATCAAGCCTTTTATGCCGCGAATTTGACCTTCTATCCTGTTTAACCTTGTTACCAGATTCGTTTTCACCTTATCGGAATGATGACTTTTCCGGTTACTCCCTTCATGTGAGCAGCAGGAATCATCCAAAAGTTCGTCATCTCTATTGACTTCATTAGACATTTGGTCCGCCTCCTTTATGGACTATTATAACATACACCATTTATTTTCATTTCACATATAGATAATTAATATGGTAATGAACTCTGTTTAAAATTTTTAACTTTTCTGATTATTTATTCTAGCTTTATTTCCATTTCTTCATATATAATATTTTCATAACTAATTTGAAGGGTGTTGGTTAATATGGCAAACCAGTCTGAAGGGAAAAAAATCTCTGTGAATTCAACCATTTCTTTAAAAGGAATCGTCAAAGCCATTTTCAACGATACCGTTCATGTGCAAATTGGCGGGAAAATAATCACGCTCCCGGCATCTGAGCTTTTGCTTGAGAAACCTGTCCAATAAGTGAAACAATAGCAATATATTAATTTAAATGGCCCTTCACTATCTTGTGAAGGGCTTATAATGGCATTGATTACATTTCATTAATGATCGCTTCTTGGATGCTGCGAATGACATCTCCCCGGCTGATTACACCGACCACATGATTCGATGCATTCACAACAGGGAGTTTTTTAAAGTGATGCTTAGACAAAAGAGAGACGACTTTTTTCATATCATCTTCAGGATGGACAGTAACCACACCATGTGTTTTTGCAATTCTAATAATTTCTCGGTCGGCTAATTCATCTAAACGATTCTCAATTTTTTCCTCTGCTACATACGTGATTAACGAGAAATAATCATGAATCCGGCGATTGACTGGACTGATTGCTCGTAAAATATCTCCATCAGTTACAATTCCACGTAACACACCGAATTCATCGACAATCGGGACACCGCCAATTTTTTTTTCAACAAACATGGCCGTAACCTCTTTAATGGTAGCATTCGAACGAGCTGAAATTACATCTTTGACCATAAAATCCTCAACCTGTACATTTATCATCATCGACACCGCTTTCAGTTTATTATTAATCAAATATCCCTAATCATCAGCTAGTTGACGCAATTGTTCTAACGTTTCTGGCGGGAAAACCATCCGGCAAATCACCTTCGCAATTTCATGAAAATCTGTCGTACAACTCCCATTCTGATCCTGAATCCATTGACTATTCTCCACAACTACTAAAATTGCCCATGAGACCGAATTTAAATCCAAATCTCCCCAGGTTAATCTTTTATCCTTCGCTTGTTGCAGCCCAAAAAGAATTCTTTCATGAATCTTGCTTCTTGCTTCACGCAAAAACTCAGCCAGTTCTGGGTCTTTCAGCATCAATTCCGGCAAAACCCGGTGTAGTTCTAACTCATTCAACCGTTGATAATGTGCTTGTAAGAGGGAGGCTAATAATGTTTCTGGATCACGAGATACCCAGGTCGGTTCAGGAGGGAGAAGCTCGTCTAATTTATCCTCTAATAATGACATTAACAGTTGTCGTTTGTCTGAAAAATAACGATAAAAGGTGCCAGTTGCAACCCCTGCATACGAAGCGATTTCCTTAGCAGTAGTTTGCTCGTACCCTTTCGAAATAAACAATGTACGACCACTTTCGAGCAAGGCATTTCTTTTTTGCTGGGCTCGTTCTTGTTTTGGGATAAAAGGAAATTCACCAATTAATTGGTCATCACGGTCTGACATTTTATCACCTCTCTCTTATCATACCACTATTTTTAAATTTGAACCACAGTTCATGTTTTTATTGACAGCCTACAGAAAAAATGCGATACTTGAACCACGGTTCATGTTAAATCGCTATTGTTGTTTATACACCCCTTTGCAAAATAGCCGGCTCCAACATGACCGATTTTTTTATAAATAATCTTTATTGTTGCAGGAGTTTATCATATAGTTCCGAATAATTTAATGTATCTTTATTTTTTGTTCCATGATCCTTTACTTCTACCAATTTCGAAAGGCGTTGATCTTGTGGCCAATCCATCTGAATCCAAAAAAATCTCTGTTAATTCAACCATTTCATTAAAGGGAATTGTGAAAGCCATTTTCAACGATACCATCCATGTCCAAATTGGCGGTAAAGTTATTACATTGCCAACTTCTGAGTTTGCAGTTGATAATCCTCGACAATAATCCAAAAATATCTTAAATACAAAGTAAAGCCCCTCACGTTTGTGATGGGCTTTTTTTGTAATTTTAGGAGCATTCTCGAATTTTCTTCATAACATACAAAAGATATATTTTAATTCATAGATTTCTACTATTGCCATAATCGTTCATATGAAGGTTAAGTGGGATGTGAAAATCATTGAAAAATACTTGTGACGTTGAAAAAGGTCTGCAAACAGTTATTACCATCCAACGAAATCTTGATATTATTACGGCATTTTTATTATTAACTGGTCAAGTGACAGTTGTTAGACTTATTGTAGAACCAGGAGGATTTGCCCTCTCGGTTGGTGGACCGCTTACAGGAATAGGACGCTTAGAAGGAAAATCTGGTAATAAGACATTGAGTTTATTATTGGACGTTGGGGATATCCTTTTAGCCATTTTATTGCTTAGTGATCAGACAAATGTGTCAGGTATCTTTTTGGGACCAGGCCGGTTTAGTTTTAATATTACTGGACCGATTTTTGGCGTTCCAAAACATGAACCGACATTGCCTGATTTGGAAAAGGTCTTTACTCAATTTCGCTGGATTGTTTCAGAACACTTTGATATCGAACCAGAAACTATAATCTATTAAAAGGAAGTGGCAACATGTCTTTAACAGATCTCCCAACGTTCGAACCGTCTAAGGGTGAGATTTTTCTATTTCTACTATCTATTGCCATTTTTATATTTTTCTTTACACAAACTAAAGAAAGCGATGTCTCTCCATCGAGATAATCGCTTTTTTCATCAGTTTGTTTGTTGGAGTGTCTTTTGATAACAATCACAGGTGACAATATGGTCATTCACCATCCCCGTCGCTTGCATAAACGCATAACAAATGGTGGATCCGACAAATTTAAAACCGCGTTTTTTTAAATCCTTACTGAGTTTGTCACTTATTTCCGTGACAGCCGGCACCTCGTCCATTTCTTTGAAGTGATTATGGATAGGCTTTCCTCCAACAAAGGACCATATGTACTTACTGAACGAACCAAATTCCTCGATAACCTTTACAAACGCATTGGCATTTGTAATAACAGCATTAATTTTAAGCTTATTGCGGACAATCCCTTCATTTTGAAGCAATTCCTCGATTTTCTGTTCATCATATCTGATAATTTTTTCAACTTCAAAGTTGTCAAAGGCCCTTCTGTAATTCTCACGCTTTTTTAAAATCGTATACCAACTCAGTCCTGCCTGGGCCCCTTCGAGATTTAAGTATTCAAACAATAACCGGTCATCATAAACCGGAACGCCCCATTCATGGTCATGATAATTGATATATAGTGGATCCTGATTTACCCAGCCGCAACGATTCATGTTTACTCATCCTCCATCACTTCTATCTGCCAGCTTCTTCCTTGCTGACTGTAATTATGCTCCTTTAAGTATTACATATTTTTTCAAAAATAAGTACCTACCGTACGAATATCTTTGTCCTTATAAAAATCCATTAAAGGATCAACTTTAATGGATTCCCCAGTTAGGTTATTTTCCGATAAGCCCTGCGTTCTGCATATTCTGAGCAAGGAATACACACTTTTACGATTTCGTCTTTATCATTGATATATTTCCGGAGCGGACTTACTTTTCTTTTACAAATACTGCATTTACTTTTAAAAATACTAAAAAAAGACATGCTCGTTCAACTCCATCATTAGGGTAGTACTTTATTTTATTACTAGATTCTATAATTGGGTTCAATTGTTAAAAGTTTTTTTTCGTAAATTATAGTAAGATAGAGTAAATCGATTAGAGAAAGGACACATCCAGAATGACCTATAAAATGATTGTATTAGACTTAGATGATACGTTATTACAAGACGACCATACGATTTCCCCACGAACAAAAAAAGCGTTAATGGATGCTCAGGAACTTGGGGTTAAGGTAGTTTTAGCATCAGGGCGCCCTACCTATGCAATGCATCATATTGCTGATGAATTATCTCTAAAGGAATATGGCAGCTTTATTCTTTCTTTTAATGGGGCAAAAATAACCAACTGCCGAACCGGTGAAGAGCTTTTTAGCAGTACGCTTTCACCAGAAACCGTTCGTGACCTATATGAATTAAGTCGCCGCGAAAATGTTTGGATGCATACCTATGTCGGCGACACCATCGTTACTGAGGCTGGTAACCAATATACTGATATTGAAGCTGAAATTACCGGGCTTGATATTATTGAGGTTAGTAGCTTAGTAGATTCTGTAAATGAACCAGTCGTAAAAGTATTAATGCTTGAAGACGAAGCAATCCTTGCAAATGTCGAACAAAAGCTGCAGCAGGAATTAGCTGGACAACTAAGCGTGATGCGCTCGAAGCCCTTCTTTTTAGAGTTCACCGAGGCAGGTGTCACAAAAGGAACGAGTCTCGACCAGTTAATTGCCAAGCTCGGAATTGACCGCACGGAAGTGATTGCAATGGGAGACAGCTACAATGATTTAGCAATGATTGAATTTGCAGGTCTTGGTGTCGCAATGGGCAATGCCCCTGATGATATAAAGGAAAAGGCCGATTATGTGACCGACTCGAATATGAACGATGGCGTCGCAAAGGTCATCGAAAAATTTGTTTTAAAGGCACCACTGCTCGTCTAAATAAATATGATGATAAATGCTTGGGGTTCGATGAGAATTCCCAAGCATTTTTTTTATCATTGGACCCTAGCCCAATCATGTCCCCTCTTTTGTCCTTTACGCATAAACTATCACAATCAAAACAAAAGGCGGAGAGAGGTATGGGATTATTTATTAATAACAATGAACATCCGGAGGTTTATAAAAATACACACCCGTCTGAAACGTCGAATCAGGTGATTTCAAGACAGGATTTTTTGTCAGAACTCATGAAGGAACAACAAAAGGCAAATGCAGCACTCGAAAAAGCCTTATCTGAATTAGGGTTTAAAACGCGGATACAGGAGGAAACTCAATTAACCCATTGGAATTATGTGGGTGAACAACTGGTGGATTTACGGAAGCGATTGGACAGCAACGAGGATACAAATCATCAACTTATCGTTCAAATGAATGAACAGCTAGAATTACAAAAAGAGTTTGCTGAAACACTAACGAAACAAGAGGAGTTTCAAGCTGGTGTTTTACAACGTCTGGACACTCAGGAAGCTCTAATCGACAAAATTACTCGTCAAATCAATCATATTCGTTCAATTTTATTTGAAAGAACCAATTACTTGGCAGCGAAAATAGATGAAGGCTATAAAATCACCTCTTCTTATGTCTATAAATTAATGACAGGTTCTGATCAACCTTTAACCTTTTTGTTGATGAAAGATAAGAAAGAGGAAAATCAAAAGCAAACTGACTAAATTCACAGGTACAAATAATGAAACAACCCGTGTTAGGAATTTTTAAAATATATCTATAAGCAGAAAAAGACCGTCCATGAAAATGTCCATGGACGGTCGATTAGACTACACACCTTTAGTAAAAATATCCGTTAAAACTGGTACAATTTGTTTTTTACGTGAAACAACACCTTTTAATGGAGCGGTGTTATTTGTAAGGGTAACATTATAAGCTTTTTCCACGGCCGCCGATTTGCTTCCTAAAGCTAAACCAACTGAATCGTTTGTTAAAATATCTGTTACCACAAACAGGAATAAGTCTAATTTCTTTTCTTCAATGATGATAGAAATGGCTGCTTCTAATTCCGCTTGGCGAGCAAGAACATCTTCTGTGTCGACTACATTCACTTGAGCAATTTCCACTTTACTTGAACCCATTTCAAACCCTTTCGCATCCAAGCTTAGGAGTTCAGCTATAGATTTATCGCGAACATCTGCACCCGCTTTAAGCATCTCAAGCCCGTATACATCCGCATCAACTCCAGCGATCTCCGCTAACTCACGTGCTGCAGCCACGTCTTCTGGCGTACAAGTTGGGGACTTAAATAATAAAGAGTCAGAAATAATCGCTGAAAGCATAAGACCTGCGATTGGTTTACTGATTTGTTTATTGTTTTCTTTATACATTTTATTTAAGATCGTTGCCGTACAGCCCACAGGCTCGCAGCGGTAATACAAGGGATCGCTTGTTTCAAAATTCGCAATGCGGTGGTGGTCGATTACTTCAAGGACACGAACCTCCTCAATATCATTGGCACTTTGCTGGCGCTCGTTGTGATCGACTAAAATAACGGAGTTCGCCTCACTAGCCACGGCTTCAACCAAACGCGGAACCTCTGCGTTAAATTGCTTAAGAGCATATTCTGTTTCCCCATTTATTTGTCCTAAACGAACTGGTTCAACATCCATGCCTAATTGTGTTTTTAAGTCTGCATATGCAATCGCAGAACAAATGGTATCGGTGTCAGGATTTTTATGACCGAAAATAAGTATTTTTTCCATTTTACTACTCCTAATCCTATTAATTATGTAGGTCAAGCCCAATTGACCTGAGAATGGCCCTAACAAAAATTATATAATATTCCGTTTCAGGATTCAAAAAATAAAACAGTTTATTTTATAACAACTAGATTACAATAAAGTACCATTTAACATCTAAAACTATCTCTTACGTGCAAAAAAAACTGAGAGGTAGATCGGATAATAATTGTTTCAATTCTTGAGCTGGAAGCGGTTTACTAAAGAGAAAGCCTTGAGCCTCATTACAACGGTGATTGCGTAGAACGCCTAACTGTTCATTTGTTTCCACCCCTTCAGCAATAACACTTAGTCCTAAATTGTGTGCCATTAGGAGGATCGTAGTAGCAATATTTTCATCATCTTTGTTTTTGGCAATATCACTAATGAAAGATCGATCGATCTTTAAATAATCGATTGGGAATTTTTTTAAATAACTAAGTGAACTATAGCCTGTTCCAAAATCATCAATTGAAATATTGACACCAAGCCCTTTGAGATCATGTAAAATAGTTGATGCAATTTCCACATCCATGGTCATACTTTCTGTTATTTCTATGGTAAGGCAGATTGGATCAATACCAGTTTCTTTAATAATTTCAGCAATCATCGGAACAAGGTTAGGTTGAAAAAACTGGCGAATCGAAATATTTACCGAAATAGTTGATAGGATGAAACCACTATCTTGCCATTTCTTCATTTGAACGCATGCTTTTTTTAAAACTATTTCACCTATTTGTATAATCATTCCAGTTTCTTCAGCAATCGGGATAAATTCGTCAGGAGGTATTTTTCCACGAAAGGGATTTTCCCAGCGAACCAATGCTTCTACACCAGTAATCTTATTTGTAGAAAGGTCAATAATAGGTTGATAATGTAGAATAAATTCGTTTTTTTCGATTGCTTTCCTTAATTCATTTTCAATTTCTATGCGTTTATGGTTCTTTTTATCAAGATTCAAATGATAGAATTGAATATTGTTTCTTCCATTTTTTTTCGCATGATACATTGCTATATCAGCTTTACTTGATAACTCATTCGCTTTTATTCCATCAAGTGGGAAAAGACTAATACCAATACTCGGAGTAATAAAAACTTCATTTCCGGCAATAAAAAAGGGCATAGAAAAAGCATCCGTGACTCTACTTGAAATAAGAGTGATTTCTTGTTTTGTTACATGGTCTAATAGGATTGTAAACTCATCACTGCCTCGGCGAGATACCACATCATTCGTTCGAACACTCTGTTGAATCCGCTCGGCAACTTTTTTTAACAATTGGTCACCAACATTATGGCCAAGATAATCATTGATTCGCTTAAATTGGTCCAAATCAAGATACAATAACCCTATCAACTTGCCTTCTTCTTTTTTATAAAGATTGATTGCTATATTAACTTGTTCATCAAAAAAACGTCTGTTGGCTAAGCCTGTTAGTTCATCATAAGATGATAAAAAATTTATCTTCTCTTGTGCATGATAATGTTGAATAACTAAACAAGTTAGATCGGTTGCCTTTTTAATCATTTGCTTTTCGCGCGCATTAGGAATACGTGGCTTGTTAAAGTACATATCAAATATCCCTAATAGTGTCTTATCTTTATCACTTATTGGGGTAGACCAGCTTGCTCTTACTTTAGGGGCTTCCCCCAGAGTTAGAGTCGTTCCATTTTCATTGACTAAATGAATGGAGCATACTCCTCCATTAGAGTCCTTCTTAATCGAATAAATAATCTCTTCTAATACTACTTTTAATGGGTAATTATTAACAATCATTTCAAGTACTTTATTTTGGTCGAAGAAAGAAGGATTATAATTGCTTTTTTCACTATTCTTAACAATCCCTAAAATCCCACAAATTTGTTTATCCAAGCTTACTGGAATAAAAGTTATAGATACCGAAACTCTTGTTCCTTTCTTATCGTAAATAGCTGAATCGAAACTTTCACGATTCCCTTGTAAGACATTTTCAAAAGAACGCAAGGTTATTTCCAAACAATCATCGTGGACCAATGTGATAAAAGACATTAATAGTGCTTCCTTTGTTGGATAACCCGTTAATTTCTCAGCAGCATCATTAAACAGTATAAAGTTACCTTCCAAATCTAGGGCGAAACAAGCATCTTCATGTTCATCAAAAAGAGACTTATAAATTTTGAAAGGAGTCTTGGCATCAAACGAAGTTTTCACAGACAACACCATTTCTTGATTTATTTTGATTCTAACGATAGATATACTTCTATAGTATTTATCGGAAAAACAAAATATTTGTTTAACAAAATCTCTATTTTCTTTCAAAAAAAAACACACTCCTAAAAAGAGTGTGGAAAAAAATTAGATAAATGAATCTAATGAATAACCTTTTGCTTCAAAGCTCTGTCTAATACGGAGGATTGCGCGCGAATGAATTTGGGAGATTCTCCCTTTCGTAAGATTTAATACTTCCGCAATTTCTACTTGAGTTAGTCCCTCATAATATAATAATGAAATAACTAACCTTTCTTTTTCAGGCATTTTATCGATACAAGCAGCAATCATTTGTCTGAAATCTGCCATTTGCATTTGCTGTTCATGGTTCACAAAACTATCATCTTTAATCTGATCCAAGCGACTTTGCTGTTTTCCATCATCTTCATTTGAATTCATCGGTTCATTCAGAGAAAGCAATGTGGAAACTGATAAGGCAGCCATTGCTTTATCCACTTCATCAAGTGGAATATTCATATATTGGCTAAGTTCCTCTTCGGTCGGGGATCTCATTAAATTTTGTTCCAATTCTCGAAACGCACTATTGAGTTTTTTTGCTTTATCTCTTAATCCGCGCGGCACCCAGTCCATTTGACGAATCCCATCCAACATGGCTCCTTTAATCCGCCATAAGCCAAAGGTTTCAAATTGAAAGCCCTTATTATAATCAAATTTTTTGATAGCTTCTAGTAAACCTATATATCCTAACCCCATCAAGTCCTCTTTGGGAATAATACGTTGCGGTATACTTTGACTCAATCGATTGGCCATTTGCTCAACTAGATACATATATTGTTTGACAAGATGTTCCTGTGACCTTGAATCGTGATTCTCACGATAAGTCCTCCACAATAAATCATGTGGTAAAGTTTCTTTCATACCTGCTCCCAACGTTCATCCCTCCTAGTCTTGGGTTGTCCAATTTCTGATCATGCCTGAGATCTCTTCAGGAACTTTTGTGTTCTCCCCTTTATGTATAGATTGTAAGGGAATCTGTTGAAATGCATCTTCCAGACCTACATCTACTTGGTTTGTCATATCTGGACTTGTTTTACTTTCCTCAGTTGGATTATTAGCCTGGCCCGCATTCAAGTTTTGCTTTATTATCATTTGATTCAAAGCAAAACGTAATAAATAACCTAAAACAAAGAAAAGGACAAAACCCAAACACGCTCTTAACATAGATGTTTGCCAAGTATTATTAGTAACCGAAAATAAATAAGTAAGAAGAAACGCAATGAAGCCCAAGATAGCATTAAGTTTCCAATTCGCAGCCATTTGTTCCTCCTTTTACTTACGTATTGAAAAAATTTTTTCAAAAAAATTTCGTATCCCCCTTGTTGGCGTCGCTGGAGATTCCTTGGAATTCGGAAGGTAAGAATAAACAATTTGTCTAATGTTTTTTGATGCTTCACAATTTGGATAGGAAATATAAAATGGCATTTGTGATCTGACCGATTGCCTTACGTGATCATCTTCCATCAAATAACCAAGAGTTGATAAATTAAATTTTAGAAAACTACTTGAGGCATTTTTTATTGCTCTAGACGTATCAACTGCTTCCCGAAAGTTTTGAGCTCGATTTACCACCAGTCGAAATTTGGGAGTTTGGTTCGTGAACTGCAGAACCGTCTTTAAAACAGCATACGAGTCTGCAATTGCAGTCGGTTCCGGTGTTGTAACTAATATGGTTTCATCGGATGCTAAAATAAAATCGACTAACTCTTTTGAGATACCCGCACCTGTGTCTAATAAAATAAAATCAGCATACGTTTGAAGTTTTTGAATCTGGCCCCAAAAAAATGAGAGTGTGCTTGGGTCTAATTCCATTAAATCCTGAATCTCTAGTCCTCCAGAGATATAATCAATGCCTGCCGTTCCTTTTTCTAAAACATCCCATATCGATTTCTGTCGGTGCAAAACATCCGCAAGACTATTTCGTGCCGTGATCCCCATGAGGATATTAATATTTGCGGTTGATAAGTCTAAATCTAAGAGGACAACTTTTTTACCAGCTTCATTTAATCCTAAAGCAAAGTTTAGGGTGAAATTTGATTTACCTACCCCACCCTTTCCGCTCGTAATCGTTATGACCCGAGCAGAATGTTTATCTTCTTGCTGGATATTAAATCGATGCATATATTCCCTAAGACTTTGTGCTTGGTCCATTTTAACTTTCCTTCCCTAATAAGTATCTCGCAAGCATCTTTGCATCGATGGTGCTAATATCCTCAGGGACACTCTGCCCATTCGTTAGATACGATAATTGATATGGGTATTTATAGGCAATATTAAGAATGGACCCATAACTTGATGTTTCATCCATTTTGGTTAAAATCAGTTTTTTAATTGAGCTCTCCAAAAACTCATTCAATATGATTTGCATATCTTCAAATTTAGTGGTCATACTTAACACTAAGTAATTTTCACTCTGAATAGGATGATTTAAAAATTGATTAATAGTTTGGCGGTTTTTCACATCTTTATAATTTCGGCCAGTAGTGTCCATATAAATTAGATCGTAGTATTGTAGTTTTTTCAGTGCCGTTTCTAGTTCATCCGCTGTTCGCACCACTTCTACAGGTACATTTAGAATGGCAGCATAGGTTTTTAACTGATCTACTGCGGCTATACGATAGACATCTGTGGTAATCATACCAACCCTACGGTTTTGTTTTAGAACTTGTTCTGTCGCTAGTTTTGCAATCGAAGTGGTTTTACCCACTCCCGTCGGTCCAATAACATTAATCATCCGTGTTTGCTCGTGAACCATATTTGTAATGGGTAATTTCTTTTGAATCATCCCAGAAATTATTGTGAATAACTCCGTTTCAATGACGTCATCATTTAAATCATTTTGTCCATCGTACTTTGTGACAATTCGATTTACGATTTCCGCAAGCACTTCCTCATCTACACCTTGTTTTTTTAAATGGGCCACCCACTTCGCCAAGCTTGGGTGCATCATATCCGGTTGCCGCTCATTAATCAAGAAGGTCATCATCATTTTTTTCATTTGCTGCAATTCTTCCAGAACCGAATTCTCATTTTCCACCGACTTCGATTCTGATGAAGGAATCGCATTTGTTAACGAATGGGTAGAAGGCATGGGTGTCGAAATCGTATTTTCAGTGCTGGTTGTCGATTTAGTATAAAAATTATATAAATCTTGAGGCTTCTTATGGAATCCCGATTTATTCTCTTCCTTATCGTCGATATTGATTTGGGAATCATTACTTTTTAATTCTGGTTTATAGGGCTTCTCTTTCAATTCTAATGAGAATTTAGGCTCAGATTTAGGGCTTTCCTTCTCAATCGAATAGGCAGTCACTTCAAATTTTTGTTTTGAAAATAACCCAAAAATCCCCCCCTTGTTAATGGTCCTCGTATTAACAATAATCGCATTTTCCCCTAATTGCTGCCTAACCATCTTTAAAGCAAGGGGCATAGAATCTGCAACAATTTTTTTTGTTTTCATATATTCACCACTCCTATACTTTGAATTTCAATAGTAGGTTCCAGCTCAGTGTAAGCAAGAACAGGTACGGTCGGCATGATTTTATCAACAAATTGTTTCAAGTACATCCGAATCGACGGTGAAGTAAGAAAAATGGGAAGACCACCCGCTTTAACCACACGGTCGATTTGTTCCTGAAGGACTTCTATAATCCTTCGATTTGTTTGTGGGTCCATTGAAAGGTAATAACCTCCAGCTTCCGTTTGCTGAATGCAATCTGAAATCCCTTTCTCTAATGTGGCTCCTGCAGTTAAAACATTTATAACTCCATCTTCCGAATATTGCTCAGTAATTTGACGTGTCAGCGACTGACGAACATACTCTGTTAATACCCTTGGGTCTTTCGTATAGACTGCGAAATCGGCAAGAGTTTCAAAGATAGCGGCTAAATCTCTGATCGATATTTGCTCTCGAAGTAGATTCTGTAAAACCTTTTGAATGTCACCGTAAGAAAGTAAATTAGGTACGAGTTCGTCAACTAGATTTGGGTGACTTTCTTTTAAGTTATCGATTAATTCCTTTGTTTCTTCTCTTCTCAATAACTGGTACGCATATTGTTTCAATACCTCAGTCAAATGCGTGGCAATTACGGAAGGAGGATCAACAATCATATAACCCATTAGTTCGGCCATTTGTTTTGCTTCCAAGCTAACCCAGGTAGCTGGTAGGCCAAACGCTGGTTCTATGACCTGAATTCCATCTATCCCTGATCCTTCTGCACCCTGATTCATCGCGAGAAAATGATCTAAGTATACCTCACCGCTTGCAATCTTAGTGCCGCGAAATTTAAGCACATACTGATTCGGGGTCAACTGTAAATTGTCTCTAATCCGAATCGTCGGAATAACCAAACCTAATTCAATCGCAAATTGCCTACGAATCATGACAATTCGATCGAGAATGTCACCGCCCTGTTTTTGATCGGCTAAAGGAATTAACCCATAGCCTATTTCTAATTCCAAGGTATCAAGCTGCAACAGGCTAATTACCTTCTCAGGATTACTGATATCATCTTCGATTGATTCATTTTCAACCTCTGCACTGAGTAGTTCCTCTTTATTAGCAGATTTCTGCATAGTATAAGCACTAAATGCTAAAATCCCAGCAACTGGAAATGTTAAGAAAAGACCGATTGGTGTAAATAATCCAAGCATAAAAATGGTTACAGCAACAATATAGAGCAGCTTCGGGTAATTAAAAATTTGTTGGATAATATCTGATCCCAAACTGCCGTCTGTGGCAGCTCGAGTCACCGTTATCCCAGTAGCTGTTGAAATAAGTAAGGCTGGTACCTGGCTGACCAATCCATCCCCTACAGATAACAGGGTGAAGGTGCTTGCTGCCTCGGCAAACCCCATGCCATGAATGGCAATACCAATGATAAATCCACCAATAACATTTATTAAAAGAATAATAATACCTGCGATGGCGTCCCCTTTAACAAACTTACTTGCCCCGTCCATCGCTCCGTAAAAATCAGCTTCCATTTCGATTTTCCGGCGGCGGACACGGGCATCTTGTTCACTAATTAATCCAGCATTCATATCGGCATCAATACTCATTTGCTTACCAGGCATGGCATCCAAGGTGAAACGAGCTGCAACTTCCGCAACCCTTTCAGAACCCTTAGTAATAACAATAAATTGAATGACAACAAGAATTAGGAAAACAATAAAACCGATGACCGGACTTCCACCAATTACGAAGGAGCCAAACGTCTCGATTACTTTTCCACCATCAGCTTTAGAAAGAATGGAACGAGTAGTTGAGACATTAAGGGCTAACCTAAATAACGTCGTAATTAAAAGCGCGGTTGGAAAAATTGAAAAATCTAATGGTTCTTTCGTATTCATCGCTACTAATAAAATCATTAAGGATGCACAGATATTAAAAATTAGTAGAAAATCCAATAATAGTGTAGGTAGTGGAATGATCATCATCGTGACAATTAGTATGACAACGATGAATACCGAAAATTCTTTTATTTTCATGTCATCATCCCCTTATACCGACCTTCCTGATAGTAAACATACGCTAATATCTCCCCCACTGCATTGAACAATTCTTCTGGTATTGGCTGTCCGATTTCCACTGCTGCATAGAGTGCACGAGCCAAAGGTCTGTTTTCAACCGTCATAATTTTATTTTCTTTTGCGATTTCCTTAATTTTCAAGGCAATATGGTCTATTCCTTTAGCAATCACTTCTGGTGCAGCCATTGTTTCGAAATCATATTTGATAGCTACAGCAAAGTGCGTAGGATTAGTAATCACGACATCCGCCTTGGGGAGATCCTGCATCATCCGATTCATGGCCAACTGCTGCTGCCTCGCTCTCCGTTTCCCTTTTATCAACGGATCGCCTTCCATCTTTTTATGTTCATCCTTAATATCCTGTTTAGACATCCGAAGCTTCTTTTCATGGGAGAACCATTGATAGAAGTAATCGGCAGCAGCCAATACAACCAAGCAGATAGCTATTGTTATCCCAATATTCACCGTAAGTGAACCTACAAATCTTGCAGAGTCATACAGATTTTTTTCACCAATCTTAAACAACTCATTTTTCTGTTTCCATATTATTAAAAAGACGATTACTGTGGTTATCACGATTTTCAAAATTGATTTGATTAATTCGACGATGGAACGAATCGAGAAAATTTGTTTTGCTCCTTGCAATGGATTTAGTTTAGCTAAATTCATTTTTAATGACTCAGCATTAAACATAAAGCCAACCTGCATGTAATTGGCTAAGACCCCTGCTACGAGCACCACTGCAAATATGGGCAAGACTAACTTCGTGACATCCCACAATAATTGAGTAAATAACATCTGTGTATTAGAGATTGATAGATCCCAAAGCAAGTATTCTTGAAAACTATGCCGATAGATATTTAAGCAACCCTCCATAAAACTCTTTCCGCCGATCATAAAGAATGAAAAGGCGAACAGTAATGTGAGCGCAGAAGAAACCTCAGGGCTCTTCGCGACCTGCCCTTTTTTCCTAGCATCACGCCGCTTATTTGGCGTGGCTTTTTCCGTCTTTTCATCAGCAAATAATTGCAAATCTATACGAAGAAGCATTCTTCTACACCCCCATTATTTTCAGGATTGAGTACATCGAGGTAAACATGTTTTCAAAAAGAATTTTTAATAAATAAAAGAAACTAGGAAGAATAAAAATATAAATAAAAAAATGAATCATGATCTTCATAGGTGGGAATACCGCAAACAAGTTCATCTGTGGCACAGTCCTTGCAATAATTCCCAAGGCCACATCCACCAGAAACAGCGTCCCAATAATTGGTGCAGCCATCATAAAGCCAATTAAAAACATTTGTTGGACACAATCTAGCAAAAAGGAGGCTAAATGGCCGTCGGTAAACGCTGGAACAGTAGCTTGGATAGGAATCCAATCAAAACTTGTTAATACCCCTTGGATAAGGAGATGGTGACCATCTGTTGCTAGTAATACAAGTAAAGCTAAAGTATTTTGCATCCGACCCGAAAGTTGTGCGCTTGTCCCAAACGTGGGATCAAAAAGGCTTGCCATCGAAAAACCAATCAAAACATCCATCAAGGAGCCTGCCATTTGGACTGCGTACAGCAGAATATTTCCAACCATACCGAGTACGATCCCTACTAGAAATTCTTTGAGAATCAAAACAATAATGAACGACTCATCCAGTTCTGGAATCGGTTCTTTAACCAAGCCCACACAAAGAATACTAAGGACGGCACTAAAACCAATTTTATATTGGTTGGGAATTTGACGTCCGGAAAATAATGGAGCAGTCACCATAAATGTTGTGATGCGTATAAAAATAAGTAAAAGGGTCCACAGTGTCGCAGAATCCATATTCATAATCATCACTTATCCAACAAATTGAGAAAGATTTCCCAATAAACTTTGTGTGAAATCAACCACGTGTCGCAGCATCCACGGACCAAAAATTAAAATGGAGAGGAACACAGCGACAATTTTTGGAACAAAGGCAAGAGTCTGTTCCTGAATTTGGGTAGTCGCTTGAAAAATACTTACTAATAAGCCGACAATTAAGGCAATCCCAGCTACTGGAGCGGTAACAATCAATATGGTGTAAATAGCTTCTTGGGCGATCCGTAAAATTAATTCCGTCGACATGAGCAAAACTCCCTTCTTAGAAACTCACAAGCAATGATTTTACAATTAAATGCCAGCCATCTACTAAAATAAATAATAGAATCTTAAATGGAAGTGAAATCATCACTGGCGGGAGCATCATCATACCCATTGACATCAGGACACTAGAAACAATCATATCAATGACTAGAAATGGGATAAAAATCATAAATCCCATTTGAAAAGCTGTTTTTAATTCACTAATTGCATAAGCTGGCACCAAGGCAGTGAGTGGTATGTCTTTGATTTGATCTGGTTTTTTCATCTTGGCATAATCCATAAATAGCGCTAAATCTTTCTCACGTGTTTGTTTAGCCATAAATTCTTTCAGCGGTTCACTAGCCGATTTGAAAGCTTCCTGCTGCGTCATTTTCCCTGCTAAAAATGGCTGTAGTGCATCATGGTTCATTTCAGAAAAGGTTGGGCCCATGATGAAAAATGTCATGAATAAAGACAATCCGATTAAGACTTGATTGGGAGGTATTTGCTGTGTTCCCAAGGCATTACGAACAAATCCGAATACGACAATAATACGAGTAAAACAGGTCATTAACACGAGTATAGCCGGTGCAATGGACAGAACCGTTATTAATAAAATGATCCGCATGGTATTGGAAACTTTATCGGGATCACTTGATGAGCCTAAGTCGATTCCTGGTAAAATCGATTCAACCGGTCCAGCGGCATGAACCACTGAAATCAAACTGAGTGAAAGCAGAGGAACAAGGATGGCAAGCTTTTTTATCATCTTCCTACTCCTCTCCACTTTCTTGCTGCAAGTTTTGCAAATGTTTTCGAAAAACAGTATTCCAGATTTTTTTCGTATCTTTTGGAAACCATTTAGGTGTCTGTCCATCAGCTGCTTGATTTTCATAGACTTCAAGAAGATGCTGATACTCTTCACCTTGAGAAATGGTCCGAATTAGCGTAACGTCTTCCCCTACCCCAACAATATAGATTGTTTGACCAATGAGTAAGATTTGCATTGATCGGTTATTGCCAAGCAAATGACTGCCGATGGGGAGGACTGGACCATTCGCTTGCATACCATTTCCTCTTTTTGATAAGTAACGTAATAATAAAAACAATAATCCAATCACCAAAATAAACGAGAAAATAAACTTCAAGAATAAGGGGAATAAAGAAGTTGATTGACTATCCACGGCTTTTGTCGATGTTGTTGATGCAGGCGACGTTTTCGTTTCACCCTTTTGGATAGAATCATAAACGGAAGGCTCGCCGCTAGATATTGAACCCGCGGCAAAGGTAGTGGATTGAAATGAAAATAAATATAAAAGCAGAACAAAAAAAACTATCGTGCGTTTCATGAGTTTCTCCTTCCTTGGAGTTATTTCTAGTTGTTTAAATCGGCAGTGATTAGTGCAGCTAATTTAGCATCCACTTTAGTAATTTCCGTTAATATTTGAGACCGGGTAGTTGTACTAATATTTTTCATAAGTTCCATCGCTACAATCGAATTACTTTTCATCATGGATTGAATAATGATGGCTGATTGAGCTGCTGGCATCCCTGCTATTGTCTCCGATAGGGTATCGGCTGGATTCTCTTGTTTTAAGGCAAGTTCTTGAACCTGTTCTTCGATTGTTTGCTGTTCAGTTTCATAGAGTGAAGGGATTTCTTTCAGCATCATTGTTATTTGAGCCGCTTTCTTTGGGTCCTTCATCCCTCCAAGAATATTGCTTTGTTGCTCTTGACCCAGCATCATTAATGTTACTGATGCGTCCTCCAAGGACATTGCTTCAAATATTTTTGCTGCTTTAGAAGGTGACATATTTTCATAGATTGCTGCCACTTGCTTCAAGTCTTCTTGGGATTTTTGAGTTTCTTTTTCTTTTAATTGAGTTTCTAAATCCGTATTTTTCTGTTTAAGTACCTCTAAACTATTTTGATTGGTGCTCAGGTCTTTTTTCAAGTTTGACATTTTTTGATTTAACTCTTTAACAGCAGAATTACTTGCTACATATTTATTCTTCCAGTAATCGGTATCATCCTGACCTTCTGCCTGTACAGTTGCTGGTTCAGGTACTAATTGATTAATGAGTGGAATTTGATTTCCCCATTCTTGAAATGTCTTCCCCACTGAAAAACCCATAAATTTCAATAAAAACGCCACTAAAATAACAGTAGCTATTAAAGGTATGATCACAATATAAGTGATATTGGCTAGTTTTGAGCGATGCTTTTCTTCCATTTGTTTCTCTCCTCATAACCTCCGGGAATAGCGAAGGATGGCCATTTCATCCATCATGGCTTGTTCCTGTTTATCCAATTGCTTTTGAAATACATCCTTGGATTTGGCTTTCCATTGATTCCACATCTTTGCTTCCTGTGTTTTTTCGATGAGTAATTGGTGTTTTTGTTCTACCTCTTGGTGTATTAGCTGAGATTGGTTCTCCAGTTTTTTCATCTGTTGGTTAACATGATCAATCTCATTCTGAAGCTCTTGAATTTCCCAAATGGTTTTCCGGTTGACTTGGTTATATTGGTTGAATACCTCGTCCTTTACCATTACTAAACCTTCTATTTGATCCTCAATTTGAGATTGTTGAAGTTTAACCGTACCGTATTCCTGATGGGCTATTTCTTTTTCTTTTTCTTTGAAATCAAGTACTTTTTGAAATGAAAAGTTAAATTTCATCGCATAATCGCTCCAAATTGTGATGTTAAGAAGGATTCCGCTTCCTCTAGTTTAGAAGGTTCATAGATACCCTGCCTTAAAAAAAGATTCATTTGAGGCCTTAACCGCATGGCTAAATCAATCTCACGGTTCGACCCCTTTTTGTAGGCACCAATATTTATTAAATCTTCTGCTGAGTTATAGGATGCTAATAAGTTTTTAAAGTTTCGTGCCGCGTTTATGTGTTCATCGGAAGCAATTTCTGTCATGACCCGGCTAACACTGTTTAATACATCAATGGCAGGGAATATCCCCTTCGCCCCAATGGCACGATTGAGAACGACGTGGCCATCTAATATTCCTCGAACGGCATCTGCAATCGGTTCGTTCATGTCGTCTCCATCGACGAGTACCGTATAAATGGCAGATATCGTTCCCTTTAGTCCAGTTCCAGCCCGTTCTAATAACTGTGGAAGCATCGCAAATACAGAAGGTGTATATCCTTTAGTTGTTGGCGGTTCTCCAATTGCTAAGCCAATTTCCCTTTGAGCCATAGCAAAGCGGGTAACAGAATCCATTACTAGCATTACGTCCATACCTTGATCACGGAAATATTCCGCAATGGAGGTGGCGGTTAAGGCACCCTTTATTCGTATCAATGCCGGTTGATCAGATGTAGCAACAATGACAACTGATTTTTTCAACCCTTCTTCTCCAAGGTTTTGTTCAATAAAATCGAGGACTTCCCGCCCTCTCTCACCAATTAATGCAATGACGTTTACATCTGCTGTTGTATTTCTAGAAATCATCCCAAGCAATGTACTTTTTCCCACACCGCTTCCAGCAAAGATCCCCATTCGCTGACCTTTGCCCATCGTTAAGAGTCCATCAATGGTCTTTACACCCACTCCTAATGGAGCTTGAATCCTTGGTCTGCTTAATGGGTTAGGTGGGACTGCGTGAGTAGCAACCTCCTCTAATCCAACTGGCATTGGTTTACCATCGATTGGCTGACCCAGTCCATCAAGAACGCGCCCTAGCAAATGGCGGCCTGCTTTTACCATCATCTGTTTACCACTAGCGACCACATCACACCCTGGGCCAATCGAACGGACCTCACCAAGTGGCATCAGCAGCACCTTGTTTTCCCTGATGCCTACTACTTCTGCCTGAATGGGAATTTGAGAATTTTTAGGGTAAATCGAGCACAATTCACCAATTCTAACATCTGGCCCCTGTGATTCAATGGTAAGCCCAATAATTTGCGTGATTTTCCCATTTACCCGAACCGGATCCACGCTGCGAATGAGCTTGGCATATTTATCAGCTGATAATTCCACTTTCCGGCTCCCTTCTCGCTTCTAGAATCACCTTTTTGATTTCTTCGATTTGCGTATCAATCCGTGCATCGACACTCCCATAGGCGGTGCGGATAATACATCCTTTCGCCGTGACTGAATAGTCTGGAATAATTTTAATTTCAGTTTCCCCATTAACAACGGCAACCAAATGGGCCCGTTGTGATTGTATGAAATCAAAATCATCGGGATGAACACAAACGGTGATAAATTCTTTTTCTTTAAAGCGAAGGATATGTTGTTTAATCAACTCCACAAATTGAACTGGATTATTGGTTAATTCTTGTTTGATGATATGGGTCGCAATAACTGTACTAAGCTCAAGCAAAAATGGTTCTGCTTCAGAAATAATTGCTTCTTTTTGTACATAGGCTTGTTCTAACAAGTTTTGCACCTGCTCTATTTTTCCTAAGTACGCCCGTTCAATTCCTATCTCTGCTTCTTGTTTTCCCGCAGCATATCCATCTTGATAGCCTTTCTGTTCCGATTCACGGGATAGGAGTTCTAACTGATGATTATTTTCTTCCCACCATTGGTCCAACTGAGCTTTTGTTGATTCAAGTAGTGCTGCTGCCTTTTGTTCAGCTCCAGCAACGATCGATTGTGCTTGAAATTCGGCCTCTTGGATTATTTGCTGCGCCATACTTCCTAAAGAATCGTCTGCCGCTAGTTCCAGCTGATGATTGGAATCATCCTCATTCCTTTTGACAAAAATCCTCGGCTGGGTAATTAGTTTTTTTTCTTCCATTACTGAAAGCTGGGAGGATTTGAAAACCTTAGAATAAGACGTCATCCGACCCACCTCGTGCAATAACTAACTCGCCAGAATCCTCCAAACGGCGAATAATGGAAACAATTCTTCCTTGTGATTCCTCAACATCCTTGACTCTAACCGGTCCAAGATATTGCATTTCTTCCTCGAAGGTTTCGACCATCCGTGAGGACATATTTTCGAAAATAACCTTTTTTACTTCTGGACTTGACGCTTTTAAAGCCAACAGCAAATCCTGGTTTTCAACTTCTTGGATGACACGTTGAATCGCACGTTTATCCAATGTAATGATATCTTCAAACACAAACATCCGTTTTTTGATTTCATCAACAAGTTCATTGTCTTTCATTTCAAGCTGCTCTAGAATGCTCTTCTCTGTCGCACGGTCTACACCATTAAGGATATTGACGATTGCATCAATTCCACCCACCACACTGAAGTCGTGTCGAATCGTTGATGCTAGCTTTTGCTCTAAAATATTTTCTACTTCTTTAATTACTTCCGGTGAAGTTTGTTCTAACATAGCAATTCTTCTCGCAACATCCGATTGCAATTCATCATCGAGTGAAGCAAGAATCATTGATGATTGCTGAGGTTCTAAATGTGCAAGTACCAAAGCAATGGTCTGCGGATGCTCATTTTGAAGAAAATGATAGATTTGCATTGCATCTACGCGGCGCGCAAAATCAAATGGCTTAACCTGTAGCTGTGTCGTTAAGCGGTAGATAATTTCTTGAGCACGTTCTTTACCAAGGGCTGACTCTAAAACATCCTGTGCATAACTAATACCACCCATTTGAAGAAAGTCTTGAGCAATACACATCTCATGAAATTCCTTTAAAACTTCTTCTTTTTCTTTCGGATCGACCTTTTGAATATTAGCAATCGCAAGTGTAATCTGATCAATCTCTTCCTCAGGCAAATACTTGAATACTTTTGCGGAAGCTTCCTTTCCCAATGCAATTAGCAAAATTGCTGTTTTTTGTTTTCCATTTAACTTTAATGCAGATGCCATGGGACTTAAACCTCCTCTTCATGTATCCATGTTCTAATAACCTTTGAGAAATCTTCCGGTCTTTGATCTAATAATTTCTTCAGTTGACTTTCAACACTCATATCTTGCTCAGCAAAATAGTCAGGCTCATTAACAGGTGATGAATGCTCTAACTCGTCTTCCATTTCATCTTCTTCTTGCCTTCTACGTCTTACCATCCACCAAACCAGACCGCCCACTATTAGGATTCCTGCTAATGCAGCTATACCAATAAGTAACCAATTTTTGGATGTAGTACTTTGTGCTGACGTATTTTTAGCAAACGTATGCGGAAAAACGGTGATCCGTTCATCAATCTGTTGTTGAGTAAGATTGGGATGACCTAGCGCTGTTCGAACAGTATTGGCAACAATATTTCGAATATTATCCTGCGTGGCTTGTGATAACGTTTTGGCTGTGGCTGAATCTGGTTCGACACCAACATTAATGGTAATATCCTCAATTTGATATGGACTTTTTATGATTTCATTGTTAATATGGTTTACTTCATAATTAACCCTATTTTCTGATTCTTCAGAAGTACTTTCACCACCAGAATCTGTCCCCACATAACCCGGAACATCCGTTTCACCAGTTCCTACCACGCCTCCAGCATTAGACCCTGAACCAGTGGAAGATTTAGAGATTTTTTCAGAACTGACAGCAATACCATTGTTATTATTATCTGTTGGCTTTACAAGTTTTTCTTCCGTTTTAACTTTATCAAAATTCATTTTTACATAGGTATGAACAAACACTTTATCTGTTCCAAGGATGTTCCCCAATAAAGATTGCAAATCCTGTTGAATATCCTGCTCAACATTTTTTTGGACTTTACGCTGTTCATCATATTTATCCAATGTCTCGTCCGCACTGTCAGTATCTGTCAGCGTAAGTGTCTCGCTGTACTGGTTCATAATTGTGATATTTTCTACCGGTAGATTTGGTACACTTCGAGCCACTAAAGTATACAGGGCCCTTATTTGCTGAGAAGTTAGCTTCGCACCAGGTTCTACTTCAACCATCACAGATGCACTTGCTTTTTCTTCATCATCCTGACGAATAAACACAGAATTATCAGGAAGGGTAACAATGACCTCAGCGTTTGCAATTCCATCTACATGTTTGATGACTTCAGCCACTTGGTTTTGCATAGCTTCGCGTTCAAGGATATCGTATTGTCGATCAGTTGCGCCAAATGATAAATTTTGGCCAAAAATATCGTAATTTATTTTGTTATCTTTCGGATAACCCTGCGAAGCAAGGCTCACTAGTAAGTCAGGTGCATCCTTTTGAGCAACCTGTATACTGGTTCCTGTTTCTGATAACTTATAATCTGTGTAACCTTCCTTGTCCAATTCTGCTTTGATGTCCCCTACTTCCCGCTGGGATAATTGCCCCGTATATAAGGGTACATATTGAGGGCGTGACGCAAAAAAGATAAAGGTAGAAAGGGCAACTAAAAGAACCAAAAATGTCCCTATGATGAGTCCTTTTTGTTTTGAGCTTTTCGACTTCCAGTAATTACTGAAGAGCTCTCCTGTTTGTTTAAGTTGATCTGTCCATGATCGTTTCATCTCTCACCCTGCCTAGCTTTCTATCATTCTTTTAAAATTGCATCCGCATCATTTCTTGATAGGCTTCTAGTGCCTTATCTCTAACCGTAACCGTAAGTTCTAAGGCAACCTTTGCTTTTTGTGATGCTATCGTTACATCATGTATATTGTTAACTTCCCCTGCTGCGGCTTTTACAGTAAGGTCGGAAGCCTGCTTAACAGTTGTATCCACGTTCTCTAGATATCCTTGGAGCACATTCGCAAAGGAAGTGTTTGTAGAATTAGCATCTACTTTTTGAAAAGGATTTTGATTTATTTTGATTAATCCTGTATTAATACCTGAAATGGCCATTTATATTCCCCCTAACGACCCACTTCTAAAGCTTTTAACATCATCGACTTTCCAGTATTAAAGGCCGTTACATTTGCCTCATATGCTCTGGATGCAGCAAGTAAATCAATCATTTCCTTTGATATATCCACATTCGGCATCATGACATAGCCATCAGCATTCGCATCAGGGTTTGTTGGGTCATAGATTGTTTTGAATGGCGTCTTGTCACTCACAATTCCTGATACCCTTACTCCTTGCAATTGTGATTTTGATTCTGATTGTTTTTGAATTTCACCTTGTAAAATTTGATTAAAGTTTTTCTCTCGAGGCTCCATCATAACCATTTTCCGGCGATAGGGCTCCCATTTTCCATTCACAAATTTACCTCTGGTTGATTCAGCATTGGCTATATTAGAGGAAACAACATCCATGCGCAGACGTTGGGCTGTTAATGCGGATGCACTTATATTTAATGAATCAAACATGCCCCTTAACTCCTCCCTTTAATCGCAATTGATAACTGTTGAAATTCACTGTTCATTTGTTCTGTTAGTGTATAGTACCAAATCGAATTTTTTCCCATTCGAGTCATCTCTTCATCGATATCTACGTTATTCCCATTGTTTTGAATAACCGAATTTGTATTATCAACAACCGTTCCTGTAGGAATATTATTTGAATTACCAATCACTAAATGACGAGCATCGGTACGGTTTCCAGCAAAATTAGTTTGATTGGTTAAATGTTTTTTAAGTATATCTTCAAAAACGACTTGTTTTGTTTTATAGCCGGGAGTTTCTGCATTTGCAATATTATTAGAAATAACCTGTTGTCGTAAACTAGAGGCATCCATTGCCTTTTGTAGGAGGCTAATATTACTCAAATCGACCCCTCCTTTCTACCTGAAAAACTTCAAAATATTTTGATAGTATATCAATATCATTTTACATACATCAATCAATATACTAAAAAAAGGTTAATAAATCTATTGTTTTTTCACATACCGCAATGAAGGCAATGAACTTTCTGTTAACTGTTAGGCTTTTAGTTGATCAAAAAACTTGCTTACTCCATTTACCCAATGGTTGTTTAACCCAATGGGGTCATTACCTGCACCAATGGGCGCATATTTGCCAGCTATT
This sequence comes from Neobacillus drentensis, assembly GCF_036962125.1. GTDB lineage: Bacteria > Bacillota > Bacilli > Bacillales > Cytobacillaceae > Neobacillus > Neobacillus drentensis_B. The sequence goes on along the minus strand of NZ_JBALOA010000003.1, from coordinate 101,999 downwards.
TTAGAAATACTGGTAAGCCCAATTCCTATATAATTTTTACTGAGATTTCTGGCCATATCCATAATACTTTCCTCAATGGAAGAATACGACTTCAACCCATTTTTCCCCATCATTCCCGCCACATTATTCTTTATATAAGCAGCCTTTGATGTTCCATTTCCCGTTTCGTGCTGGGCAATTGCTGTTAATAAGGCAGGGTTAACATTATACTTTTGACCCGCTTTTACAAAAGCTTCTCCCATTCCTTTTAGCTTTCCATTAAGTATCTGGTTAATTTTGTCAGAGCTAACCACTTGAAAGCGTAATGGTTCGTTCGTACTGAATGTGTTTATCTTTAGATCAGTATTTGTCATTTCATTGTTAGTTGACAAAGGATTCGTTTGTAGATGATCTACAAACGATTGCAGGCTTGGAGTAATGGTTGAAGGTAACTCCTTTTGCATTAATTCATTTAAGACAGAAGTAAAAAGATCTCCAAAATCAGAAGTAATGGTCCCACTTTGTGATTTTATTTGCTCATTTCGGGCCAGAGCATTAATTAACATATTCTTGGTAAACCAATCATCACCGATAATCAACGGAATACTCCTTCCCTTTACCATTTCTTTTCCTAATTATTCATTCTTTAACCCATGGTGAACAGAAAAGATGCGTGACAACGATAATATTTTCGTTGTCACGCATTATAAATCTGCTTTATCTAAGCATTTATCCCGCATTAACTGGCAGTATATAAGCCCCCACTGATGGAAGTTTCACTTTATTGTTGTCATTGTTCATCTTTTTCTTTTGTTTATTTTAAATAGCACCTTCTAACATCCTGCTAACATCACCGACCCACTCTTCTGAAAGCATTGAAACACATGTGAGCTGACCATTTTCTATTTTCCCTTCAACTAACACGATTGTATCGGATTTATTTTCTTCCTGCATAGCTAGAATTTGCTTTCCCATGTAAACTATATTTTTTACAATATAATAGGAACTATTAATTGGATAACCAATTGTTACTTTTATTGGTTTTATGAAGTACGGTTTCTTCTTCTTAAATTCTAAAAAGTCTAATATTTTAGTATCGACCTGCTCGTCTGTTCTTGCCTGTGGTACGAACATTCTTTCGCCCTCTCCTTTAACCAGATGTTAAAGAGCATAAAAATAACCCCGCCTCTACCGAAGGGGGTTAACAGACATAAATGTTTATGTAGGTAAAGAAGACCTAAACCTATGTAAGACATATTATACCTAGGAAAAACACCCTATCTTTAGGCAGCTGGCTGGCATAGTTGTATTTCTCCTTAGCCCCTATAGCTTTGCGCCGCTGATTTTCATCAGTTTTGCCTTGATCGAGATTCAATGTTTTTAGCAACAAAACTAATCTATAATCAAATAATAGAATGTTTTATCATTATCGAATATCCGACTATTTTATCATTTTTTGTCGAAATAACTAGGTATTTTGTACTATTTGGCGGATTATTCCGTCAAAACGGATATAATCTTGTCAAAAATTGTCATTTTTGCAAATAAAAGCTCGTTTTTCCTTGATCAAACTTGTAACCCTACTACCTTTTTGAGTCTAAAAATACACCATTTGTTTGTTTACTATATGGAGTGTATTGCTTGGACACCTGTTTTTGTTTTTTCAATTGATTTAGTTGAGCTTTTATTTCGGTTAATTTCTTTTCAACTAACGGTGTTATTTGTTGATCAACCGTAAGGATATTGCTCAACATTTCTAGCGCCTTGGAAGTATACTGAAAATCCGTTACCTCTTGCTTCCATTCATCTACTCTTATCATCAATGCGCTTCGATGATTTAACAGCTCTTCAAATTCCTCAAAAGCTCCTTCTTTCAAAATGCGCTCCATGACGATCGTTAGTTCATAGATAGTTTCAATTAATTCGTCCATTTATATCTCAGACCTTAGTTTTTAGTTTTACTTAATTTCATAGCAGTGGACCATGTTTCAGATAACTCTAATGCAAATTCTTCCACTTCATTTAGGATATCCAAATTTTTGTTCATATTTGCTTCAATTAGGCGCGTTTTCATATAATTGTACATTGATAACAACGATTCAGACATTTTATACCCTGGTTTTAAAGTCACTATTAACTCACTGAGAATATCTTGAGCCCTTAGATTGTTTTTGTGACCTTCTTCTATGTTTTTATTTTGCAGCGCATGTTTTGATAATCTGATGAATTTGACCAACCCTTGATATAACATGAAAGTTAAATCTTCTGGTTTAGAAGTAGTAACGGCTTGTTTTTGATAGGTTTGATATGGATTATTTAAAACCATGATGTATTGCTCCTTTATTAAAGACATTTCCTATTCACTTTGTTTATCGGACCCATCGAAAAATAGTTTAGTACCCTAGCAACTTTTGATCACTTTTTCGATTAGTGTAACTTGCCAAGGTACATTATAAAAAAAGATAGTCCATTACCGTTTATGGATTATCTTTTATGACTACACTTAGCTACCCACTTGAAGGACCACTCCAAACCCATCAATGAGATAATTTAGTCTTTGATTATAAGATTTAAGATTTTGAATTTTGGCCGCATCACCTAACATATTAAATGCCGAAATTTCTTTAGCAAGCTTTGCGACCTCTTTTTGCAATTCGTCATTACGTTTTTTCTCCTGTAATAACTGCTGTTCTTGCTTCGTTAGTTTATCACGGAGCGTTTCTTTTTCGAGATTGATGGTTGATTTCATTTCCTCAACCTGTTGAACAGCCTCCTGGTTTTGAAGGGCCATGTTCGTCAGTTGGTATAAACCTCTTAACATCTCGTTTAAGTTTATACTAGGAATCTGTTGAACGTTTGTAATTAGGCCAGATAAAATGTCTAACAAATCCGTCTCTTGTTCAGGTTTCATTTGATTGGTAACTTGCTCTTGCGTTTTAACAGGGATCGCTTCAACCGTAGTCACAGGAACATCTTTATGGGCAATGGTTGTAAACTTATACGCCTTTTGATTTGTCGCCTGTTTTTTCTCATTCGCCTTTAAAATAGAATAATATTTATAGTTTACAGATTGGTAACCACGATTTAAAAGCTGTGCTGACTCCTCAAGGATTTCTGTAATATTCAGTGCACCTTCTTCTTGACGTGCCTGAATGTATACAAACATAAAATCAATTTCATGTTTTGTCCATTTACGGTTAACCTTTTTCGTATCTACAAAATTTTGACTAGCCTTCTCTAATTGATTCATACTCTCAATCATTAAATAATTAAAATAATAAACCAACGATCCAGAAGTCAAATTATTTTTATTCTCTAACTCTTGGATAAAAATCTCTTCAGAATGTCCTAATTTCTGATTGTCTAATCCTTCTTTCAGCTCAAATAGTGCCGATTTTAAACTCATAAGAATACCTCCTACATGGTCATAAGAAATGAACGTATTGGTGTAAAGCAATATTATCCTAAATTCCAAAATCCAGTTATCAAAATAATTTTGTACTTTCCAAACGCACTTCATAATCGGTGTTTTACTATATGTATTCGCACTTATGAATTTTTTATGGGTGTAGAGCAATCAAAATAATCATTTACTACTATTTACTTGATTATGATAATTATATAAATTTTGTAATTATCTGTAAACACTTTTGTTTGATATCGTTACTTTGAACGGATTTTTCTTTGCTTTTCAAAACAATGTTGAATGATTTTTATTTGATCATTTCGTTTAATATTGGTAAATTCAATTGCCACATGTTTCCTCTCGTGGCTTTTCATGATCCGGATAATTTTGCTTTTAAAGGAAATGGGGACTATATCCTTACTCTGGATATCTGGTACTAATAGAGTTCCGGCTAACTCTTCTCCCTCACGAAATGAAAAATCCAACTGACTTGAGAATAACGCACCACCAGCACTTATGTTTATCGTATTTAACTCGGTTCCATTAATAATTAAACGTAAATTAGAGTTGACACGAAAATTTTCTCGTTGCTGAATTTTCTCAATCTCTTTTTCCTCTGGCTTGGCCAACCGCAATAATGGAATGGTATCATTTGTTCTACCAATGATGTAGGTTCTAAAAACATATTTATTTTCACCTGTGATAAAGGATATGTCTAAATTCGAACGGATCGATAAGAGTCCAATAATTTCTCGATCCAAAGGGATACTAATTAGAATCTCCGAATCTCCCACTTCTGCAATATTTGACCTACAAGATAAGCCATGGTCTACTATATCAATCTTAATATTTTGGTTTACTTTTGGATACATAGTGTCCCCCTAAATCCATGACAAAAAATTTGATATCACTATTTCTAGTTTAATTTGCAATTAATTGCATCCGATTCATTTCTAAAAAAAAGGGCTCCCACAATGTAGATTGTGATGCCCAAAATAATTAACGTAAAAAATCAACAAGCGATGGTTGGATGATTCGTGCTCCAACGGATAAGGCAGCGCGCTGGACGTTCTCCTGGGTCTTTAGATTGGTAATCACTTCTGCCATGTCTACATCCTCTTCATTGGATAATAAACGTGTGGTAGAAACCTCTAGGCCCTCAATCCTCGACATACTTAACTCCATTCTGTTCATCCGGGCACCAAGTTCCGAACGTTCTCTTAAAAGATTGTCCATTTGACTATCCAATTGGGTTAAGTGATCAGTTGAACTTGAATTGGGTGAACGGAAATCAGCAACAATATCGCCAAGCACCTTAAAGACTCCGCCTGCCTCGTCATTGTTAAACACACTAGTTCCCTCAACATTGATTTGAATGGTATTGGTTTGGCCAACCACCAACTCCAGTTTGTCATTGTTTGTATTACTAAACTGTTTGCTGGCCGTATCGTACGGAGGAGTTTTTACATCCGTTCCGGCGAAGATGTATTTTCCACCTATCTGCGCATTGGCAATTTCCCCCAGATGCTCTTTTAACTGGTTTATTTCATTAGCAATCGCATTCCGGTCCGTATCACTATTAGTACCGTTTGTTCCTTGAATGGTAAGCTCCCGAACCCGTTGCAGGACGGAGGTTACCTCATCTAATGATTCATCTGTGACAGTCATCCAGGCAAGACCATCATCTGCATTTCGTTTGTATTGATCAATTTCATTTAAAGAGGAGCGGTAGAACATACCACGGACAGCTGTGACCGGATTATCAGATGGTTTACTGATTTTTCTTCCTGAAGACACTTGTTCTTGGAGCTGGTCCATCGTTTTATTGGTGCGCTGTAAATTAAATAACAGATTTTGATTTAATATATTTTGAGTCACACGAATGCTCATTTACATTCCTCCTACAAGCCTACCCGGCCCATGCCATTGATAATCTTATCTAAACATTCGTCCATCACTGATACCATTCGTGCAGATGCATTGTATGCCTGTTGGAATTTGATCATATTCGCCATTTCTTCATCCAAAGAAACGCCTGAAACAGATTGACGTCGATTTTCGACCTGATTGATAATCACTTCTGAGTTGCTCTCCAAACGCTGAGCTTCCTGCGAATCAATTCCAAGTTGACCGATAATGTTGCGGTAATAATCATCAGCAGTAGAACTTGAACCAGGGAAAGCAAGTGGTTTAAATTTAATATTAGCAATTTCCTGAGCTATGGTGCCATTACCAATCGATGATTGCCCCGAGGCGTCTTCTTTGGCAGCGGCAATCAGGTTCAAGGAGTTCATAATTTTCGGATTCACAGCCAAGTCTTTGGCACTGGTTCCAATAAAGAATGGTACCTTTTCAGTGGATACCCCATTAATATTATCTAAATTCATTCCACTTTGATGAATGCTATTGACTGCATCGGCAAATGTTTTTGCTAAAGCATTAATCTTATCATTAATAGTAGGAATGATAGATTTTGTATCCCCGCCAACGATCCCGTATGATTCAATTCTTCCTAGCAACTCACCAGAATTTAAACTTACATTCGTATCACCAATCAAAATCTTCGCTGGATCAACCAATCCAGTCGCCGAGTCATAGCCAACTGTCAGCTTATTAGGGCCCTTTGCCGATACCAACGACACGCCCCCAACTGATATGTCCACTACCCCTGTATCTTTATCTGGAGGTGAAACCTTTACCTCAACAAGTTTAGACAGTTGATCAATGAGAACATCTCGCTGATCATATAAATCATTCGGTTGAAATTTATTAGGGACAAGACGAGAAATCTGATCATTTAGACTGCCAATTTGTGTTGCCAGGGAATTAATTTCATCAGTTCTAGACGTAATTACAAGTTTAAGATCATCTTGAATTTGTGTTAACGACTGTGAAATATGTTGGAAGGTATCGGCCATGGCGACACCCTTTTGACGAATAACCGCCCTAGCTGCGGCACTATCAGGGTTTTTCGCGAGTTCCTCCCAGCCTTTCCAAAACTCATCCATGGTAGTAGCCAATCCATCATCAGATGGTTCGTTTAAAAGCTCCTCAACTTTCGTCAGCGTATCACTTTTGGCTTCCCAATACCCTAAGGTCTTGTTTTCCCCGCGCAATTGGACGTCTAAATAATCTTCGCGTAAGCGAACAATCTTGGTAACATCCACACCTGTTCCTAGCTTAATTTGCATACCCGGTATGGAGACGGAATTGGAGGCTTGCATCTCGGCCCGTTGCCGTGTATATCCTGTTGTATTCGCATTGGCTATATTATGCCCCGTGGTAGAAAGTGCTGCTTGCTGGGCAGCCAGCCCCCTTTTCCCTACCTCTAAGCTGTGAAAGGTTGAAGTCATCCTTAAATCCTCCTAAAAAATAAACCTATCTAAACCTTCGCATCCAACATGTTTGAATATCGATTTTTCGCATTCGGACCGTAGCCTATTGCCGGTTCTTTTTTAGCAAACATGCCAATCGAATATTGAATGTACGAAAGCGAAGTTTGAATTAATTGTTGATTGCTCTCATTTAAATGACTAATCTCTTGAATGAGTCCACGCAATTGTTTAGCAATCTTCGTTAAGGTTAGTCTTGAACTATCATCGACCTGTAGTGCTATTAATTCCTCAAGGGTAAAAGCATTCCCTTGATAGCCTTTTTGCTCCATATATTTTTGTACGTATTGTTTACGATTCTGTTCAAGCTTTTGAATTTCCTCGACGCACAAGCCTTCACGGTATACATGACTTTGCAGCTCCTGAATATGACCATCGACAAGAATGGTTTGTTTTCCTTTGGCCAAGTCTAGTAATCGTTGATGTGCGTCGACCATTGTTTCCATCGTTTGTATAAGTATGTTCAGGGCTGTCATATTCTCGTCTCCTAAATGGATGTATTCTTCCAATACGCAGTTAATTTATCAGCAATTTTGCTACTATCCACATGATAGTTTCCGTCGGCAATCTGCTGTTTCAATTCCTGAACTCGTTTTGTCCGCTGAGCTTGCTCTGACATCATCGCTTGAGAGATTTCACGGCCTCGTGAAGAGATATTCACCTCAGCAGGAGTAGATGTAGAGGTCTTTTTTGTTGTTTTATCTATATTTGAACGGTTCTGTTGATTTTGGTAGGAATAAAAACCATATTTGCTATCGTTAATTCTCATTACCTATCCCTCCTATTCCTTTATTAATGATTATCGGCAGTTTTATAAAAAAGTTTAGTTTCTTTTTTAATAAATAAATACTCTGTTTAACCTGGTATGTTGATTTCCGCTCCAGGCACTTCGCTTTCCGCGGGCGTAGCGGAGAGCCTACTCGGCGCTTAAGCGCCTGCGGGGTCTCTCCTGCTCCGTACTCCCGCAGGAGTCTTCGTGCCTTCCGCTCCAATCAACATGTGGAAAAAATCGATCCAGAGGTTTAACTTAGCTTAAATATTAAACTAATAAATACGGTATATAATCTGTCTAATTGTATCAAAATGAGGCTGGTATTTCATTATTAATTTATAGGATAAAAAACAAAAACAGCGGAAAGTTTTCTCCCCACTGTAGGTTATTTTACGATTTAGTATTGATGTTTCCTCCGACGAAATCTATTTGGAGTGATTGCATTTGACGAAGGTATACTTCTGTTTTTCCTGGTGTGTAGGTGTGGTTGGGTTTGTGTGGTGTTACTTCTATTTCTGCTCCGCCTTTTTTCCAATCAATGTTGAGTTCTGGAGGTGTGTAGTTTATTTTTACTGATCCCTCACTAGGGATAAATGCGATAATAGTCTCTGCTGGTCCAGGATTGGCTTTTGAGGTGACAATCGCATCAATAGCATCCGTCTTTTTCTCAATCGCTGCCATTTGGTCGCCTTCTTGGGATTTTTCAGCAATCGCCTCAAATCCCTCCTGCCTTGCAAACTCTGCCATATCCTCACTAAAGACACTATTACTCTTAAAATTCAGCTCATTCCACATCTGCTCTTGATTGATATCGAGATGATAGGGTTTGTGGTCGATATTCATAGTTGCCGGGACCTGTTTAATAGATAGTTCGGCAGGTAATTGTTCAATCTCTTGCACAGGCTGTGTGATCCGGAGTCCAGTCTGGGCATAGGTTTGTTGTAATCGAATTTGTGGAACCTGCATATTTCTCACCATCTTAGTAATTTATTCTAAAAGTTAAACCTTTTTATCGACCAATAGGCCAAGATAATCTGTCATCGCTGCATACATATCTAACAGTTTCTTTGATGGAATCTCCTTGACCACTTCGTTGGTTGAATCATCAACAAGCGTAACATAGTATTCTTTCAATTCATCATGGAACTGGAACTTCAAATGAGTATTGGAAGCCTTTAAAAAGTCATTCATACTATTAATAACTTTTTCTGTTTTTTCTTTTGCCTGTGATTGTGATTGAGGTTGTGATTGAGGCTGTTCTTGTTGGTCAGGTAAGACTTTTTTAATCTTGGGAGTACTTTCAACTTTTGGAACAGAATATTCCGAAGTTTGAGTTGTAGAATTGTGCATCTTGTCGATCATGAGAATTCCCTCCTTAAATACAGTGCTATTTTAACCTATTATCGGATGAGTAAAGGAAATGTTTAGTGTAAGAATTGGAAGTTAAGTTAATTATTTGAGGGAATTTTGTTCTCTAGTTTATAATGAATATTTTTAATAAATTCCTATGAACAAAAAAACTGACTCAAAGATTACGTATGAGTCAGTTTAGAAATTAAATAATTATGGAGCTGTTACTAATGTAATTGTATATTCTGCTGTTTTACTTGTATCTTCAGCAGTAGTATTAATTGTCATATATTCAGAAACAAGTTCCTCAGCATCCGCTTCTCCCAATGCTTCATTATTAATTATGAAATTTCCTTTACCACCATCTACTAAAAGAGCAGCTTTAAGTGCTCCTGCTTTAATCCCATCAGGAACTTTAACTACTGTACCCTCTATAACAATTAAAGAATCGGAAGATGTCAATGTGGTAACCGTGCTTTTAACAGCTTCAAGTTCTTGAGTTAACGCTCCCGTTGTAAGAGCCGTTGCTATTTTGTTTGCAAATTTGTCCTGCACTGCATTAGCAGCAATTTGAATTTTATTCGTATTACCAGACAAAGCAGTCTCAAATGTAATTACTAAAGTCTTACCTGAAATTGCAACTTTATCACCCGTTTTCAAAGCTGCAAACGTTGTCCCATTCGCAGCAAACTTAACTGCTGATTTTAGTGCAGAATCAGTTGTACCTGTTTTAAAGATGTTTTCACTAAATGTTAGTGTGACTACCTTTTTATCTGCAGCATAAGTTGCTGCTGTAGATAGCGTTGGAGCTGTAGTCTCTGTTTTTACAGAAACAGCTGTTAAAATTATCAGTTTAAACTTTACAACTCTATCATTTTTGTCTATTTCATAAACACCAATGTATTTATTATTAACTGCATCCACGTCGCTAATAATTTTGTTCACAGGTAAATCTATCAATTCAAGACTTGTGACATCAGCTCCAGCCTTTGGTGCAGCAACAGGAGTATTTGAAACTTTATATTGTACTTTATTACCAGAAGCTACTCCAGTTGCTGTTACTTGTGTAGTTCCTACTTCTGTTAATTTACTAGAAGATGCTGTAACAGTTAATGCCTGAACAGTACCTTCAATTAATTTTTGTGTTAATACCACATCATTAAAGCCATCATTCTTTAATGTAATCGTATTACTTCCTAGGTTTAACGCATTTGCCTTGATTGTTAACTTTCCAGAAACAATGCTGTACTGTGTATTATTAAGTGTTACAGCTTCTTCACCTGTTCCAACAGTAACTGCTGTATTAGCAGTAGTCATTAATTTATTAGCATCTGAAAGGGTAATAACTACATCCTTACCGTATAAGGCATCTAAAGGAGTAACAGTCATTGATAATTTAGGGATCGATGAACTCATAACATCTAAGTATTCATTGCCAGCTGCATCAACCACTTTAATAGCCAACTTTTTACCAGGCATTACATTTGACAATTTCAATGCAAAATTACCAATTCCAGTTGTTTTGTTGTTAACTACTTTTGCGGAAGTTACTTGATTTAAATTAGTAGAAATTACTTTTCCTTCGTTATCCTTCACTTCTGCTACTGTATAAAGGTAAACAGTTGAATCATTAAGTGCTGTTCCTTTAATTTCTTTTGTCGTATTAGCTAAATCATTAATTGTCTTCTTTTCAATAGCGGTTCCGAAAGTAAGCTTATCATATCCAAGTTTGTTTTCATTTACTGTCCATTCTTGCTTTGGATTTAAATCCTCCAAAGGAGATGAAGTGACCCCAGCAGTAACCTTTACGTCATATACATTATTTTTATAGTCTACTGACTCATTTTCATCAGTTTCAGGATTATCTGAAATATCTTGTCCAATTACATAAAGCTTGTAGCTTCCCGCTGGTACAAATATTTTGAATGAACCTTTACTATCTGAACTTGTTTCCCAAGTAGTGGTGGCATCTTGCACTTTGATTGCGGGTGCATCCTTCACAAGGTTGTCTGTGCTATCAAAAAGTACTCCGCCAATAGCTCCTAATTTGCTAGGGTCAATTACTGAAGCAGAAGAAGCAAAAACAATATTTTTCTTAAAAGTAGTACCTGATACTTTTAACTTAGATGTCATTTTAACTTTAGTATCACTCACAACAAGAGTGTAGTCACCAGCTTTAAGATTGGATGCTGAATACTTTGTTGTAGCAGCACTTAAAGTAATTTCCTTATTTGCTGAATCGTATAATTTAACAGTTGTTCCAGATAATGCGGCACCTTTACCATTAGTAATGGTCAATTCTACATTAGAATTAGTCACTGTTGCAGCTGTTGCAGTTTGAACAAAATGACTGCCTGCAATTGGAGAGACTAACAAGCCCAGGGACAAAGTAGCGCTTAAAAACTTCTTTGAGTATGGATATTTATTCATCATTTTTCCACCTTATAATATTAATAAAGAACTAATTTTAATGTATGTAAGTAAAGAGACTCGGAAAGGAGTCTCTTTATTAGTCATAATTAACGAAGTAATTGAAGTACTCCCTGCGGCTGCTGATTTGCTTGAGCTAACATAGCTTGAGCTGCTTGAGAAAGAATTGAATTCTTAGTTTGGTTCATCATTTCTTTCGCCATATCAACGTCTCTAATACGAGATTCAGCAGATGTTAAGTTCTCTGAAGATGTATTCAAGTTGTTAATAGAATGTTCTAAACGATTTTGGTACGCACCCATTTGAGCACGAGAAGCTGATACTGACTTGATTGCATCATCCATTGTATCAATAGCTGTTTGTGCATCAGATTTAGTTGCAACTGTAACAGCACTAATATTTACTGCATCTTCCCCTAAAGCGTCTTTAGTTTGAGCTTTCCATGCAACTGATAAGGCTTGAGACGAATTTGAACCAATGTTAATATCTAGAGTCTGATCAGTTGCTAAGATATCTTTAGTATTAAATTGAGTGTTTTTACCAATACGGTCTACTTCTTCGATTAACTGTGCTACTTCTTTTTGCATTTCAGCACGATCATCGTCAGTATTTGAATCATTTGATGATTGAACCGCTAATTCGCGCATACGTTGTAATATGTCATGAGTTTCGTTTAAAGCTCCTTCTGCAGTCTGGATAAGGCTTATTCCGTCCTGCGCATTTTTAGAAGCCATATCTAACCCACGGATTTGCCCACGCATTTTTTCAGAAATTGCGAGACCAGCTGCGTCATCACCAGCACGGTTGATTCGTAAGCCTGAAGCTAATTTCTCCATAGACTTTGATTGCCCAGTTGACGCAGTGTTCAACTGACGAAGTGTGTTCATAGCTGTAAGGTTGTGGTTAATTTGCATAATAAAAATCCTCCTTTGAAATTCTTTGATTATGGTTTTGTTTGGGAAATTCCCCTTTGAAAAAATTTATCTATAATAAACCTTTTAAGGTTATTATCTAAAATTAACTAATTAAAACTTAAAGTATTTTTACTTTTTGATTGTTTGATAATTGTTTTTCAATAGACAATTCTTCTCGAAAAATACTGATTTCTCTTGGTGCATCAATTCCAAAGCGAAGTAGTCCTGATTCTGTCTGGAGAATTGTCACTTTAATATTGTCTCCAATTAAGGTCGGAGACTCAATGATTTTAGTTCCTTTTCTCAGATAATTCATGCTATTTTTATTATCTTTTTCCTTTGAAATCCGAATACCCTTTGGTGCATCAATGACCAGTCTTAGCTTAGAACCTATATGTAGAACAGTAACTTTAATGACATCATCTATGATCACTGATTGCCCAATTTCCCTGCCTACAATGAGCACGTTACCATCCTCCATGATTCATTTACTACTACAATTCTTATTATCGGATGATCAAAAGAATAGTTTAGTAGTTTTATAAAAAGAGTTTCAAAAAAGTGGTTAACAAGTATTTCTTTGTAATATATTTATCGGTTCCTCAAATAAATTGTTTAGCTATTTTTTAATTTATTTTTTTGTTCTCAAGGAATTCCTTGTTGTTATTTATTATCGTCAGGTCAAAAATATTGTTTAGGGATTTTAACAAATTGTTTGATAGTTTTTTATAAATTTATAAAAAAAAGAACCATAAATCATTAAGGGTAGTAACCCCAAAAAGATTAACGGTTCTTATTTCTCTATTTACCCACCTAACTGTTGTGATAACCATGACCCTTGGGAATTAAGCTTTGATAAGGCTGATTCCATTGCCCCAAATTGTTTCCAAAGTCTTTGCTCGTAGGTATTTATTTTGTCTTGTTCTCGTTCGATGTTTGTATCAAGAGATTTGATTTGTTTAGCCATAAAGCTATTTGTATCAACTGTTGAATTTGGAGAACCAGCTAATGACCCCAATTGTGTAATAGTCGAATTCAACCGTTCATATATTCTCCAGCCAAAACCACTTTTCAGATGTAAGGTACTATCTGTCACTGTTGTCGCAGACCCAGTGGCTGTCTCTTTAGTCGTGAACAGATTCTTTACATCCTCTAAATTAGTTTGTAGAACTCCTTTAAGTTTGTTCTCATCTAAAACCAATTTACCATTATCACGATAATTAGTAGAGTAGTTTATACCGATATCTTTCAATGAATTAAAACTTCCGGAGTTTTGTACAGTAGATACTAAACTATTGCGCATTTCCGTCAAGAAGGATCTGATTGTTGAATCGCTCGAAAGTACGCCACTCTTTGCTTTTTCATCCCAAAGTTTGATATCGTTGTCTTTCATATCCTTTTTTTGGTCATCAAGTAATGGCGGATAATCCCGATACCGTTTTTCTGTTAATTTTCCATTTAAATCGGCAATTAGTTCATTGTATTTTTCAACGAATGTCTTAACGCTATCAATAATCCCTTGTGTATCACTTCCTATTTTAACAGAGACACTCCCACTAGTAATCTTGTCCTTTAACGTAATCGATACACCGTCATAGGTAAACTTATTAGACGAAATCGGGATCTCTTTTCCGTTGATAGTCACTTTTCCACTAGTTGCAGGAGTTTTTACGGCACTCATATTATTTATATTTAAAGAATTATCAAATGTTGTGGTACCCGTCAAAGTAAGATTGATCGGTTCTTCTAAGCTTGTTGAGGTCAGAACTAATGAACCACCTACGTTTGAGGCCTTTACTTTGGTATCAGTACTATACTCATTAATTTTCGCCACAGCATCATCCAAACTCATGCCAACAGTAAGCGTAATTGAGTTTTCAACTGGTGTGTCACCTGTGGTATCTGCTGGTATCCCATTTAGTTTAAAAGTTATATTTGAACCTTCAATCTTTGCAGAACTACTCGGAAAGCTTACCATTGCTGGTTTTGCAGATGAAGCTAATGTTACATCCGATATAGTAAAGTCGGTCTGCGTACTTGTCCCACCCATTGATACTTCAACTCTAGAATCGCTTGATGTAACTGACTGTTTATTAAAAGTCGATTGCAACCTCAAATTTTCCACGGCCGTACGGAAGTCATAGATTTTTTTGTTCACGTCCCGATAAGCATCAGTTTTCCAGGTTGACGTGATTTTGGTTTGCTTCATTTTATTTAATCGGCTGCTTTGCGCTTTTACAAGGTTAGCGACGATTTCATCAGTATTCATCCCAGAAGCAAGCCCGCTTACACGCAATGTATTACTGCTATCAATCATTTTACTCACTCCTTTTCGATTCGATCTATCTTAGTAGAGTAGTTTGTCATTTATTATCGGATTTTTATTAAAAAAGTATAGTACTTTTATTAAATCGCTTCACAGACAAAAAGAGACGCTATAAAACGTCTCTATTAAACTTATCTTAAAATCCCATTGGCAATCCCTATCATTTGGTCTGCATAGGAGACGGCTCTTGCATTCATTTGGAAGCTTCTTTGTGTTGACATCATATCCGTCATTTCTTTCGTTAAATCGACGTTTGAGCCTTCAAGATATCCCGTGGATAGCTGGACCTCATTCGTTTGCATTGATTTTACATAGTCAGTAACATCCGAACCGTTAGGCAGCGCTGTCGGCTCAACCGCAAATTCATTCCCGCCCAAATTCTTTAGTAAATGTGGATTTTCGACATCAACGAGCCCTACTTGTTGACTAGCGAGGAATTCTGTTCCCTTGCCATCTTTATTTTTCAAATGGATTTGACCATTCGCTCCGATACTTACATGGTATTGATCATCCAGCTCGATCGGTTGTCCACTTTGGTCTAGTAAAAATCCGCCATTTGCTGTAACAAGATGATAGCTTCCTTGTTTGTTTGGATTAGGGCTTATATGGAAATTACCATCGCGGGTATATCTTACTCCATCAGCCGCTCCGGTCGCGTTTGAAGGATAGCCTACTTGAAAAAATCCCTTTCCTTGGATCATAAAATCGAAAGGATTGCCAGTTGAAACAGCTTGACCTTGTGCCATATCAAGTTGAGTAAGACCTGTCCGGACGCCGTAACCGACTCGGATTCCATTAGGAGTGAGGCGGCCGATTTCTTGACCAGTCCGTCCTTGATTGTTGAGTTGTGACGCTAAAATCTCGGAAAAGCTTTGGTCTTTGCGCTTGAATCCGGTCGTGTTCACATTGGCGATATTGTTTGCAGAGGTATCAATTTTTTGTTGGTATGCCTGCAAGGCACCAGAAGAAATATATAATGACGTATTCAAAAGTCTATTCTCCTATTCTGGAATGGATTATCCGTTAATCTTCCCAACCGAGTACAGCTGGTCAAGTGTTTGATTATATGCACTAATCACTTTTTGATTGGCCTCATAAGCGCGGACCGTACTCATCATGTCGGTCATCGTTTGCCCGGCATCTACATTTGACTGTTCAATAAACCCTTGGTGGAGAGCCACACCTGGATTCGTACCGCCATTATCTTGGATAAACGGCAATTGGTTATCTGATTTATAGACATTGACACCGTGTCGTTTCAAATCATATGGGTTTTGTACGAGGGCAATCCCTATTTGTCCTATATTAGTAGATTTTGGCGGGTTATTGGTCTTAGCCACTACCTGCCCCTCGGCATTAATGGTCAAATCTTCTTTACTTATACTTCCACTGATTTGAATCGGCTTGTGATCGGCCCCTAATACACGATACCCATCTGATGTAACTAAATTACCATTCGAATCTAAATCCCATTTTCCGTTCCGTGTATAGCCAACCGTTCCATCAGGCAACTCAACAGCAAAAAATGCAGTTGGTTTCACGGTGCGGCCGTTGACCACCTGTAGTGGAATATTTTGATCTTCAATCGCCACATCTAACGGTTGGTCTGACTGGACCAGTGCCCCTTGATTGAAGCTTGGAATCCGTTCCTGAGCATAGACACCGTTAGTTAATTCACCAATGTTTACATGCTGACCTAGTACTTGAGAGGCACCTGGTACATTTTCATTAAAATCTTGAATTCGTTGAATGAATAATTTAGGGAATGCCCGCAGGACTGTATCATCCTTTTTAAAGCCTGGTGTTTGCGCATTCGCCAAATTATTTGATAGCACTTCTTGTCTCCGTTCCATTGAAAACATTCCAGAAGCAGCAGAATATAAACCTCTTAACATGAACAAACCTCTTTTCCTAGGTACGTGCTTGGACCGCCAGCTGGAGAATGAAAGATACCTCTCCTGATCCTTTTCCGAGTTGCATTGCGATTTCATCCGCGGTTAGACCCTGTTTTTGAAGATCGAATATCTCCTTGTAGCGATCATTTAAAAATAAATTCTGTACACTGTCTTCGATCTTAGTTTTAAATTCAATTTTTTCATTAGCTTTTAGACCGGATTTCCATTGTTCATGCTTATTCCGAATGAGTGTTTGATGATGCATCATAAGCTCTTTTAACTCCTGCATTTCACGACTCAATATTGCTTGGTTTTCGATTATTTTTTGTTGTTGATCCTGTAGGTAATCCGATTTTTGCATAGAAAAAACTTTGACGATTAAATACAGCACAACAATAATACTTACAACTAAAAGTGCCTCAATTAGATAATACTGCACACTGTACTTCTCCCTTCTTACTACTAAGTATAAAGATTTACCAACAATCCTTTAATTTCTCCAATTCGACCTAAGATGGAAAGTCCGGCATTTTGTTGATTTATCACATGATCGGTTAATTCCATTAGTTTACGGTCAAGAACTTGAATTGTTTTCAAGGTTTTATTTCCCCCATACGGGTCCCAGCTTTCAGTTTGGTATAATCCAACCCCATTTTTGGTTACCTCTCCCATAAACTTTTTGACTAAATCCTTATATTTACGAAGTTCAGAAAAAGTTGGATTCTCACTTAAGCGCTGGCCCTGCTGCTCCACGTCTTGGAAAATTTGTTGGAGATGGTCCTTAGTAAGGTCCTTAGAATAGGTATTGATTATTTTTTGAAAGGAAGCTGCATTGGTTGATGAACGATCGGCTACAGGCAGACGTGAATCACCGATATTTATTCGAACTGGATCTTGTATTTTCAAGTGATTTCACCCCAAATTCTTTATTCAAAAAAAGCATCAAAATAAATCAAAATTATGTTGTAATTATACCCCAACTTTTCATAAATTTCATTATAAGTTGTAGAAAAGTATTTTGATAGATACATGGTTTGAATAGTTTCGTATCAACACATAAAAACGCCTCCGCTATTGCGAAGGCTTTTTTATGGTACACTCATTATTTTAGTCGTTTAATTTCCTTATTAACATCTGTAATAGCACTTACGACTTCTTCTACTTCTTTGGATTGGGTTTCAATACTTGAATTAAGTTCTTCTGTTTGCTTTTGAACATTTCCAACCTCTAACGCAATTTCTTTACCATATCTTGCTTGGTCATTCGTTGCAATTAACATCTGTTGGACCATATCTTTGATGCTGTTGATATTGCGGACGATTTCCTCCGCAGTCAATGCCTGTTCTTTTGTTGCATTGGTTACTGAGCTTGATTGGTTAGTCACATTTTCTACAGCTTCAACAATTGCATGACTGCCTTTGGCCTGCTCAGCAGTTGCAATCGAGATTTGATGAATTTGGTCTTTTGTATTAATAATTCCTTTTACGATCGCTTCTGCGGTTATTGATTGCTCCTTCGTTGAAAGGGTCATCTCCTCAGCTTGGCTGGTCACACTTTCAACCGCTTTTGTAATGAATTCACTATTCTTCGTTTGTTCTTCCGTTGCTTTAGCGATTTGGTTCATTTCTTCTGTAACCTGAGCAATACCATCAGAAATTTTCTTAATTGCTTGGTTTGTTTTTTCAGCCAACTCATTTCCTACTTTTACTTTTTGTGAGCCATTTTTGATAGAAGTTATCGCGACAGTTGTTTCTTTTTGAATTCCTTTAATCAGATTGGCAATTTCTTTCGTAGCATTGGCAGATCGTTCGGCTAACTTTCTTACTTCATCCGCAACAACTGCGAATCCTTTACCATGTTCGCCTGCTCGGGCAGCCTCAATCGCCGCGTTAAGTGCAAGTAGGTTAGTTTGATCGGCAATATCATCAATAACTGCGATAATACTTCCTATTTCTTCTGAACTTTTTCCTAAATTCTCCATAACAACACTAGTTTGGTCTATCACTTGAGAAATTTCTTTCATCCCATTCAATGTTTCATTAAGAGAAACGGTTCCTTCAACTGCATCAACTTTAACGGCGTTACTTAACTGGTTCACTGTTTGCGCACTAGCCGCTACTTGTTTGATTGAAACAATCATTTCCTCAACTGTTTCAGAGGTTTGTTCAGCAGTATCAGTTAAGCTTTCCGCATGTTCACTGACACCCTTGATTGAATGGCTCATCTCCTCAATAGATTCAGAGAACTTTTCTACACTATCCGTTACATTGCTTGTATTTATGGCAACCTGTTCAATCGAAGCCATCATTTCCTGTATAGCAGAAGACGTTTCTTCTGCTGAGGAAGCCAAATGGTCTGCGTTTCCTTTAACTAAATTAATTGAAGCACTCATTTGTTCTACCGCAGCGGAAATTTCATCAACTCCCGAAGCGGTTACATTAGTGTTTCCAGCCACCTGTTGAATGGATGCAACTAGTTCGCTGACGGAATCGTTGGCTTTATTCATCGATGTGTCTAATTCTTGGGCACTGATTGCTGATTTATCAATGGAATTCTTAATTTCAGTTACAGAATTCACGGTAATTTCTGCATTTTTGATGACTCTAGTGACCGTACGACGAATCAGACCATTAATCAGGAATGCAATTAAGATACTGAAAAACATCGCAATCACTGAAATGACTATGATTTGAATCAGAGAATTTGTTGATTTCTTCTTGGCATCATTTATTATCTCATTAGTACTTTTTTGAGCATTTTGCGCAACTTTTTCAAGGTAACTTATCGTGGTATCCCCATGATATGCTAGGACACCTAATCTTGCATGCGAAGTGTAATAATCGTCTCCACCCGTTTTATTAAAGAAAGAAGGAATAACAGTAACATAGTCTTCAAAGTTCCTGTTGAACTCTGCAAATAATTTTTCATCATTATTCGTCGCTTTTAATTTTTTCATTTCTTTAATATTATTGTTTGCTTTTTGGATGTCTTGGTTTACAAGTTTTTTGATTTTATCCTGTTCTTCTTTACTCTGTTCATAAGAATACTTGGTTAAGTTTAAACGAATATCAGTTACGCTGTCTTTAAGTTTAGCGATTATTTCAAGCTCTTTTACTTGAGTGTTTCCTAAATATTTCACGTCCCCACTAAGATTGTTAATTTTATAGTAGGAAACAACTGATACCGATCCTAAAAATATTAAGAGAATAATAAAACTGCCCCAGAGTTTTATCCCCATTGGCACATTATTTGCCCTCCTTAAAATCTTTAAACTACGGCTTGAAATATTACTTTTTTCTGGTTTTGACATAAATAACTCTCCTTAGGATTCGATTGCCTCTTTGCTAGTAATATAGGATTCAATCATTTCTTTCAATTCATCTAAATTAGTCGTATCCTCGAGGAGCTTTTCAATATCTAGAAGAATGACTAAACGATTTTCTAATTTAGAGACACCTAAAAGATAGGAAACCTCTTTTGTTTCAAGTAAATTGGTGTAATCAATTGATTCTGGAGGAAGCTCCAGTACATCTGTTGCTGCATCAACCACAAGGCCGATTTCTTTATCATAAACCCTCACAATAACGATTCTCGTTACATCCGTTTTCTGGAGTGATTCTCCTGTCAGTGCAGCACGGATATCCACTATTGGTGTTACAGCATTTCGGATTTTAGTCATTCCTAATACATGTAACGGTCGATTTGGATAAGGCGTAATTGAAAGTGTCTGCATTCTTTCAATCGAGACGACTTGATTAATATGCACACCATACTCAACCTGTCCTAACTTAAAAATGAGTACTTTAGAATCCTGAAACCTGATTTGATCTTCCATAAGAACCCCTCTTCATTTGATCTATTTTAGACCAGATCCTGCTTAATTCTCGTCTGTCGTTTGGTTAGTATCCGTTTTAATTAGTTCTTCCAATTTTATCAGAATGATTAAGCGCCCTTCATGTTTAGCTATACCTTCAAAAAAGTCTGAATTAACTCCACTTGATGCTACAGGTTCAACCATTTCTGAGGAAACATCGATTACATTACTGGTTTTCTCAACAATCAAACCCAATTCAATCTCGTGATATTTTACGATGATGACTCGTGAATTTGCCGTATACTCTGTATCTCCAAGCTCTAACTTGGCTTGGAGGTCAATAATTGGAATCACATTTCCGCGAAGATTAATTAGACCTTTAACATATCCCGGGACATTTGGAACTCTAGTAATTTGACTGAGTCGTTCAATGGATAGGACATGCTCTATATTTAATCCATACTCTTCATTGCCAAGTGTGAAGGCGATTACTTTTATATTTCCCAACATTATTCACCCTTCCTATTAAAAAAACTGATTTGAATCGATTATGAGGGCTACATGTCCGTTACCTAAGATTGTTGCACCAGATATATAATGTAAGTTTGTTAAATAGTCCCCTACTGATTTTAAGACAATCTCCTGCTGCCCAACGACAGTATCAATCACTAACCCTCTCGTCATATTCCCCTTCCGAACAATCACGATAAATTGTTCTAGTTCTTTGGAGTTTTTTTCAATCGCTGGCACTTGAAGAACTTCATTTAGATAGACTAACGGAACCACTTGTCCACGGAACTGAATCACATCTTGACCTTGAATTGTAGATAACTTGTTTTCGTCTGCTGTAGTAATTTCAACAATTGAATTGAACGGAATTGCGAATGTCTCATCTTCCACTTTTACCAACATCGCATAGATAATAGATAATGTTAATGGTAATTGAATATGAAAAATTGAACCTTTACCTGGTGTGGAATCAATTGTGATTAATCCACCCAATGATTCAATCTTTGTTTTAACCACATCAAGGCCGACACCCCGACCAGAAATATCAGATATTTTATCGGCTGTGCTAAACCCTGAGGAAAATAGTAAGGCGTAAACTTGTTGATCGGTCAAGGTTGCAGCTTCCTCTTCTGATACTACTCCGCGCTCTATTGCTTTATTCAATACCTTATCGCGGTTGATCCCCTTCCCATCATCAGCCACTTCAATAAACACATGGTTCCCGCTATGGTACGCTTTCAATAAAATTTTACCCTCTTCTGATTTGCTTGCTTCCAATCGCTCCTCAGTTGTCTCTAATCCATGGTCTAAGGCATTTCTTAGTAGATGTACCAAAGGATCTCCGATTTCATCAATAACCGTGCGATCTAATTCGGTTTCTTCTCCTTCTATGATCAACTGTACTTTCTTATTCAGTTCCTTGGCCAGGTCTCTAATCATCCTAGGGAAACGATTAAATACCTGCTCAATCTGGACCATTCTCATATTTAAAATGAGCCCTTGCAGGTCTGTCGATATCCTGGTCATATGTTCTACGGTTTCTGTCAGTTCGGTTATGTGCGCCATTTTAGCAATCTGATCCAATCTGCCTCGATCAATGATCAATTCGCTGAATAAATTCATTAATTGGTCTAGTTTATCAATATCGACACGGATTGATTTAGAACGCTGTTTCTTCTTTGCCGTACCCGAATCTTCCCGTTCCTGTGGTTGGCTCCTTTGTTCCTCGACAACATCCTTTACTTCAGCTGGACTTCCAGCCACTTCACTATCTTGACCCGTCTTTTCTGTAACAAGGACTTCCCGAATTTCTGAGACATTAATTAATTTTGAATGAATCTCTTCGGAACTTCGCTCAGACAACATTAATAGGGTAAAAGAGTCATCAAATTTCTCTTCTTCGATTTGTTCCACTGGAGGAATAGTCAGAATCAGTTCACCAAGTTCTTCTGCCGCCTGAAAAACAAGGTAAGCCCTAATTGATTTCATTACACATTTCTCATCAACTGATACAACAATTTGAAATAATTTATTTCCAGATTTTCTGGCCTCGTTAATAACTGTTGATTGATACTCATCAAGGACATATTCAGCTGTAGCTGCCATCTGCTTGGAAGCTTCTAAAATATCATTAAATACCAAAATAGCTGAAGGATCCTGTATCTGTTTTAGTTGTAATACCACGTCAGTTACGTTTTCTTTTCCATCTCCGCCTTGCTCAATACTATCAACCATTTTTTCAATTAAATCGACACACTTGAAAATTACATCCATAATATCGGAATTAGTTTTTAATTTTGAGTTACGAAGGAGATCTAAGACATTTTCCATTTCATGAGTTAATGAGGCAAGGTCATCGAACCCCATAGAACCTGCCATCCCTTTTAATGTATGAGCAGAACGAAAGATTTCATTAACAATCGCCGTGTTTTCGGAATCTGATTCAAGCTTTAATAATTCATCATTTATTGCTTGCAGATGTTCTTTCGATTCTTCGATAAACATCTCTAAATAATTACTTAAGTCCATTTCAACTTCCCCTCGCTAAATAGCATACAAAAGTAGTACTAAAGCTTTTAATTAGCTACATAAAAAAGACAAATATATATTTCATCTTAGCATATATTTTGATTAATTTAACCAGATTTTTTGATAGTTTTTTATATATTGATACCATATTTATCAAAAAATTATTTATTTAAATCTTTAAGTGTTTATATGAAAACGCTTCCGCAAGCATTGCGAAAGCGTTCTATCAAATTTATTATCTATTTTAATTTCTTTATCTGCGAGTTTACATCTGTAATTGCTTGTACGACCTCTTCTACTTCTTTCGTTTGCGTTTCGATACTTGAATTGAGTTCCTCGGTCTGCCTCTGAACATTTCCAACCTCAATGGCAATTTCCTTCCCGTATCTGGCTTGATCATTGGTTGCAGTTAACATTTGTTGAACCATCTCTTTAATGCTGTTAATATTGATAACAATTTCTTCCGCGGTTAGCGCCTGTTCTTTCGTTGCATTAGTTACCGAACTTGATTGATTTGTCACACTATCAACTGCTGCAACAATCGCGTGGCTTCCTTTTGCTTGTTCTGATGTTGCAATCGAAATTTGTTGTACTTGTTCTTTTGTGTCAATAATACCTTTTACGATTGCTTCTGCAGTACTCGATTGCTCTTTCGTTGAACGTGTCATCTCTTCTGCCTGACTAGTTACACTTTCAACAGCTTTTGTAATAAATTCACTATTCTTCGTTTGTTCTTCTGTTGCTTTAGCGATCTGATTCATCTCTTCTGTTACTTGAGCGATACCTTCTGATATCTTGCGAATCGCTTGGTTTGTTTTCTCAGCAAGCTCATTTCCAATTTTCACTTTACTTGCGCCATCTTTGATCGATTCAACGGCAACAGTGGTTTCGTTTTGAATTCCTTTGATAAGCGTTGCAATTTCTTTTGTTGCTTTTGCAGATCGTTCCGCTAACTTGCGGACTTCATCAGCAACAACGGCAAAGCCTTTTCCATGCTCTCCAGCCCTGGCAGCCTCAATTGCAGCGTTGAGGGCTAAAAGGTTAGTTTGATCGGCAATATCATTGATAACGGCTACAATGCTGCCAATTTCTTCTGAGCTTTTTCCGAGGTTTTCCATGACAATACTAGTTTGATCGATAACTTGAGATATTTCTTGCATTCCATTTAGCGTTTCACTCAAGGAGATGGTACCTTCATAAGCATCATCCTTAACATTGTTACTTAGCTGGTTGACTGTTTGCGCACTAGCTGCTACTTGCTTGATTGAAACGATCATTTCCTCAACAGTGTCTGATGTTTGCTCAGCTGTCGCAGTTAAACTAACGGCATTTTCACTTACGCCCTTGATAGAATGGCTCATTTCTTCAATAGATTCAGAGAATTTTTCAACACTTTCAGAAACATTACTTGTACTGGCAGCCACTTGTTCAATTGAAGCCATCATTTCTTGGATCGCAGAAGAAGTTTCCTCTGCAGAAGATGCTAAATAATCTGCACTACCTTTTACTAAATTAATAGAAGCACTCATTTGCTCTATGGCGGCAGAGATTTCATCAACCCCTGAAGCCGTAACATTTGTGTTTCCGGCTACTTGTTGAATAGAAGCTACTAGTTCACTTACAGAATCATTAGCTTTATTCATCGAAGCATCTAATTCATTCGCACCTAGTGCAGTTTTGTCTATCGACTTTTTGATTTCAGCCACTGACTCGGTAGTGATTTCTGCATTTTTAACAACACCTTCAACCGAACGACGAATGAGTTTATTAATTCGAAAAGCAACTAAAATGCTGAAAAACATTGCAATAATAGAAACAACAATAATTTCAATGATCGCTCTTGATGAATCTTTATCTGCTTTCGTGATGATCGTTTCATTACTCTGTTTCACACTTTTGGCAAGCGCCTCAAGAGACACCATTGTCGTGCCACCAAGGGATGATAGTAATGACATTTTTTCGTGGACTTCTACATAATTATTACTTTTTGACTTTTCGAAAAAATCCGGTGTATATGCTATGTATTTTTCATAGTTATCACTAAACTTCGTTAATAATTTATTATCATTTTTAGAAGTATTCAGTTTTTTCAGCTCTTTAATATTCTTCCTGACCTTGACAGATTCAGTTTCAATATATTTTTCAAGGTTTGATTTACTTGTTGCCTCCTGCTCGTATGCATGCATTGAAGCATACATTCTAATGTTAGTTACTTCCTCTTTTAAATTTCCGATTAACTCTAGTTCAGGAACCTGCGTATTACCAAGGCCACCGACATTACCACTTAATATGTTAATCTTATTAAATGATACAATTGAAATAGAGCCCAAAAATATAAGCACAATAATAAAACTACCCCATAATTTTATACCCATGGACAATTTGCTTGTCGCTCTACTTAACATTACTTACCTCTCCTTGTTCAAAAATAATATATTTTGAAATCAATCAATACATACTCATGGTAGCATATATTTTGATTTGAAAACCAAATATTTTGATAGTTTTTTATATTAGTTTATATTACAAGAAAGCGAGAATGCTAGGAACTAGGCTAATGTTCCATTCACATCTCGCTTATTGTATTATAAGTAATGTGTTATGTAGCCCCCAGCATTATTATTTTTCTCTGGGTTGTGCTCTTTTTCTTCCTTTGATGTTTGATTACTTATTTGGTTTACCTGGGCCAAACAGCTTTTACACGCTTTACCACCGCGAATCATATTCCCACAGATTTCACAGGGATAGGAAAGGTTAGGAAAACTTCCCATTAGAATTCGTCCAGATAAAATGTATTGGCGAATTTGCGTCACCGAAACCTTCGTTTCATCACTGACTTCTTGAATCGTGCTGCCAGGATATTCACGTAGATAGGCAGCAGTTTTTAGATAATCCTCCTCTTGTTTTTGATAACATTCATCACAAATGTTTCTGACTCGAAGGTACAACTTCTTGCATTTCGGACAATTTCCCAGTTGCGGCGTAGCCAAAAGCCCCCACTTCCTTTGCTTTTAAAAATAACTTTACGAAAGTGATCAATTAATATTAACTGCCTAATACTTTTTTAATTGATTCCATTACTCGATCTGGTTGGAATGGTTTTACAACGAAGTCCTTGGCACCAGACTGTATTGCTTCTAATACCATCGGCTGCTGACCCATGGCAGAACACATAATAATTTTCGCCTGTGGATGGAAAGCTCTTATTTCCTTCACCGCTGTGATTCCATCTTTTTCAGGCATGGTTATGTCCATGGTCACAATATCTGGATTCAGTTCTCGGTATTTATCCACAGCATCGGCACCATTCACAGCCTCACCAACAACCTCAAGTCCATTTTTAGTCAATATATCCTTCAACATCATTCGCATAAAAGCAGCGTCATCAACGATCAATACCCTTGCCATTTTTTTCTCCTCCATTATTCATTGTTGTAAACGGTTTGCAGTTAATGAGACATTTTAGTAATACGTTCAACCGGGTTAATAATGTCAGTAATCCGCACACCGAAACTTTCTTCAATTACGACAACTTCTCCTTTTGCAATTAGCCTCTGGTTCGCAAGAATATCCACAGGTTCACCCGCTAATTTATCCAATTGGATGACCGCTCCAGGTCCTAACTCAAGGATTTTTTTAATTTGCATTCTTGTACGCCCTAACTCCACCGTTATCTCTAATGGAATATCAAATAACATATCAATATTACCTGAGTGAGAGCCAGCTTGTGGGGCATCAGAAAAGGTAGCATATTCAACCTTTTGTACATTAGCATTGAATGGAGCATTCGCCGTGCTTTCTTGGACAGAGACTTCCCCAAATGGAGATGAAGGTACAGTTTGGGCTGTTGGCGTATGAAAAGACACATCCTTCATTTTGTTATCTGCCACTGGTTCAGTAACTACCGGTGCTGGTTCACTAATCGAAAGGATTTTTTGGATCATTTCCTTCCCAAAGGATAACGGAATAAATTGAATCATATTGGAATCGATAAGAGTTCCAACCTTTAAACGGAAAGAGATCTCCAAAATAATATCTTCATCAAGTTCTTGTAATTTTTTCGGAGGAAAACCAAGTATATCAATTGTTGGTGGTGAAATATCCACCTTTTGACTAAACATGGTTGACATAGATGTAGCAGCCGATCCCATCATTTGATTCATAGCTTCCTGTACAGCACTAAGATGCATTTCAGATAGTTCAGGTTCGAGTGTTGTACCGTCACCGCCCATCATCAAATTGGCAATAACTTTTGCATCCTTTTCTTTAATCATCAACAAATTTTTACCACGAATACCCTCTGTATAGTCAACATGCACAGCTACATGCTTTTCGCTGATTACTTCTTCCATCCGTTCTTGCTCAATCACGGCTAAGGTAGGTGTGGTAATTTCCACCCGTTGGTTCAACAGAGAAGATAAAGCAGTTGTTGAACTTCCTAACGCTATATTTCCAATCTCACCTAAAGCGTCTTGCTCTAAGGAGGTCAAGAAGTCGTCTATAGATAAACTCCGATTTTCATTCATCTGATTAAATAGTGCGTTAATCTCATCTTGAGATAATAACCCTTCGTTCATCTTAATTGTCATCTCCTTCAGAGTGGATTATTTGATCGATTTGCACCGCATATCGTCCTTTTTGAACGCCTGGGTTTCCTAAAAATCTAGTCATTTGATCAACTTTGACTTGAATTTTTCCGGTTTCGATACCAATCACATCTCCAATTTGAAGGTTGAAAAGTTCGGAAATCGGTAATGTGGCCCTGCCTAATTCTGCGATGACGGGAACACCTATAGTGTCCAGGTTTTGTTTTAATTTATCTTGCTGCGGGACGCTTGCTTTTGACATGGATGAAAGCCATTGATGTGTTGATAATTTTGGTAATACTGGTTCCACAATTAGATGTGGCAGACACAACGTCATTCTTCCCGTAATCTCTCCAATAGTCGTATGGAGAGCAATAACAATCACCGTGTCGTTTGGGGAAGAAATTTGAATAAATTGCGGATTGGTCTCAATGGCTTCCCATCTAACCTTAATATTTTCAATGTTTTTCCATACACTTTGATACATGTCAGAAGCGCGTGAAAAAATCTTTTGCAGAAGTACTGTTTCTATTTCCGTTAACGAACCATTTCGTGAAGATGGATCCCCTTGCCCCCCTCCTAGCAATCTTTCTAATACCGCATTAGCGACTTGGGGATTCATTTCCATAACCATTTTTCCGTCCATCGGTTTAACATCAAACACGTTCAAAATTGTTCGCGAGGGGATAGACGCGATAAATTCTTGGTAGTTCACTTGATCTACCAGGTCAATTTGAATTTGAACGAAGGTTCTAAGCTGCGCTGAAAGATAGGAAGTCAATAGTCGTGTGAAATTCTCGTGAATTTTTGTAATACTTCTTAGTTGTTCTTTGGAATAACGCATAGCGCGTTTGAAATCGTATAGCTTTACTTTTTCTTCCTTAACTGTAACATCAGAAGCCTTAATATCACCATTATCTATGGCTGATAAAAGGGCATCGATTTCTTGTTGCGATAGTACATCTGCCAAAGGGCTTCCCCCTAACTCTTCCCTGAGTTAATCAATCTTTTTAGTATTATTTTTATCTATTATCGTTTTAAGTTCACTATTTCTTCCAATAAGGAATCAGAAGTAGTTATTGTTCGCGCATTAGCTTGGAAACCACGTTGAGCAACAATCATCTCCGTAAATTCCTCTGTTAAATCAACATTCGACATTTCTAGAACACCCGAGACAATTTGACCACCCTTAGTGTCGTCAATCCGGCCAACATCAAGCTTCCCTGAGTTTCCAGTTTCCACAAACATTGTATTGCCAACCTTTTGTAAACCACCTGGATTAGTAGCTACAGCTGTAGCGATAGAGATATTTTCATTCGAATCTGAAGAATTCAAATAATACTTGCCGTAATTAGGACTAGCTGGATCCATTACCATAGCTAATTTCCCGCTTGTATTATCCTCTCTAACGACGTTAATATAACCTTTTGAATCAATGGAGTAGGATGTGAATTTTAATGGTTCTTTCTGATTACCATTCTCATCTGTAATTACGTTCCCACTATCATCAAGATTACTAGTTTGATCTACGGTTATGTTTATTGGAACATATTGAAGTGCCCCAGCCGGAGACCCGTCTGTTGGATTTTCACCTGCCATTCCAGTTACAAAAAATCCATTGGCATTTACGAGTGTCCCATTTCCATCTCTAGTGAAATTACCAGCTCTAGTTAAATAACTTGCTTCACCATTATTGACTACAAAAAACGCATCTCCATCTATAGCTAAATCTGTTCCTACAGATGTAGTCATTGGGCTTCCCGGTGTATGAATCGTATCAATCGTTGCGGTTCGTGCTCCAAGACCAACTTGCATTGGGTTCACCCCGCCGCTTTTTCCCGTTGGTGATGTGGCTCCAGCAATATTTTGGTTAATAATATCTTGAAACATGACACGATTCTTCTTAAATCCGACCGTATTTACATTCGCTACATTATTTCCAATAACATCTAATTTTGTTTGGAAACCTTTCATTCCAGAGATTCCCGAGTAAAGTGACCTTAACATTATATATTCCTCCCGCGTTTCTTTTCTAGAAATTATTTACTTTCGACATTTACTTGCTTTATTTCAGAGATTTCTTCCATTGGTACTTTTTCATTGCCAATTATATAAAAGAAATTACCATCTTGATTTGCTACCCCAGTTACCACACCTGTGACAGGGTTTGTAGCACCATCTGGCGTCCAGCTTACCCCTTTGCCAATCACAGCAGCGTATTGACTCATTTGGCTTCCTGCGAACTTATCAAACGACTTATTCAAATTTGTCATTTGTTCTAAGGAACTAAATGTTGCCATTTGCGCAATAAAATCTTTATCTTGTAAAGGACTGGAAGGATCTTGGTGTGCTAATTGAGTGGTTAAGATCCTCAAAAAATCATCCTTGCCGAGAATGCTTTTTTGTTCAAAAGATTTCACATTATTATAGATTGAGTTATTTTTAGAAACAGTAGTAACATCGACCCAATTACTCATTCAGCTTTACTCCTTCTTATGCAGTGAAATCAATTCGAGAGGATGTCTTTCTCGGGGACCCACCGTATGTAATTGATAAACTCTCTAAATCTCGTTCTTTTTGATCTGTCGACTCTTTTTGTTTTTTAGTGCCATCCTGGGATGGAGTGAATGCGCGCTGATCACTTGAGGATGAGGAACCACCTTGAGAAAATGACAAACCTGCTTGGCTAGCCTCGGAAGATACTAGCGTTTGCTGTACTATATCAATTTTTTGCACATGCAAACTTGACTGTTGCAGGGAAGTCCTTAGATGTTGTACTTGCCCTTCTAATATTTCCTTTGCTATAGGTGTATCGGTCAAAATTTCAACAGAAATCTGACCCTGCTGAGAATTGATCTTTATTTCAATATGGCCTAAGTGTTCTGGATATAATGAGAACTTTGCCTCCGTACTCCCCGACTTACCACTGGTTATCTTTGTAAAACGGCTAATCCAATCGCTGACTTCAGGAGCAAATTCAGAAACTGTAAGTTTCGTTGGAATCGTTTCTGGTTTCAATTCTTTACCATCCATTTGTTGTTGTAGTAATGCTATATCTGGCTGGCCACTTACTTTTAGTAGATCATCTATGTGTGATGCATCTGGACTAGGACCAACTCTATTTTCTAATGGAACTCTACTACCGTGTTTTGCCAATCTATTTTCTTCTGGAACATGGTTAACTGATAGTGCCAAGTTATTTTCATTTGGTACTGTGCTTCCAACTACTGCAACTTTATTTTCTTCTCGTGCTGTGTTAACCGATGCTGCCAGTTTATTTTCTTCAGGTACTATATTAACCGGTGTTGTCAGTTTATTTTCTTCTGGTGTTAATCTAACCGGTGTTTCAACTTTATTTTTTTCCAGTACTGTGCTAACAATTGCCGTCATGTTATTAACTTCTGGTAGTTTGCTTACGAGGGTTGTCAGCTTATTTTCTTCTAGTCCGTTCCTAACTGGTGCTGTCTCAAAAGAAAAAATCACTTGATTTTTATCTAAATTTAAAACTGGTTTCGAATGATAAGCGAGCTCTGGTTGTACATTATTTGACCCTAAAGTGTCTATATTGGGCTGGCTAGAAGAAAGTGCTATCCCACTCCGTTCTACCAATTTTAATTCATTCATAATTGTTTGAATCTTTTCTTTAATATTTTCAGGAATAACCAAAGCTTTCTGGTTTCTATTAGCGTTCAACGCACTTACTAATTCGGTAAGACCTTGCAATACTTGACTAGAATTGAAAGGGTGCTGTTGAGCAATTTCTTCAACCAAACCTTCCCTCTGAGCTGGTACCTTACCTACCTCAAGATTAGCATGGCGGAGTGAACTTACACTGATAAAATTTGACTTTGTTTGTGAGCTACTTATTAAAGAATCGGAGTTTGTAATACTTTCCTGTACATCGTTAGTATGTAGAGCTTGCTGTATGATAGTAGTAAGGGCAGTTAATATTTCGTTTATTTTCTCCGAATCTTCTTCATTCATTTTCACTTGTTCAGATTGAGCCACTTTTTCATTATTATTCATTAAATTTGTTTTACTATTTTCTAAACTGGTTGAGTCATCTTTTGTTACCTCTATGTGAGATTCCAACTGATTAATTAGGTCATTTCCCACTGAATTTAACTTTACGAAACTAGATTTATCTTCTTCATCACCCGATCCAATCAGAGCAGATTGCTTGTATAAATCAATAGATATCTTGGGATTAATCTGTCCGTCACATTGAATCTGTTTCAACATTTCAATGTGATCATCGCTAAACTGATTAGGGACGTTTTGTAAAGATGGTGTTGCTGGCTGTTCGTCTTTTTTGAGCGCTTGACCTGAAAAGTTAAACATAGCTAAAATCTGGTCGAAAGAATTTATTGGCGCATCTGATAAAGAGGCAGAATTGGGTTTTCCTCCGGATAATAATTTAGTTTGATTTATTTTGATATCAATTTGAGTAATTCCCAAATAGTTTGCCTCCTCTCGATTTTGATTACTTAATTCAACTAATCTACATTATACCTCATTGACTTCTTTTCGTCATGACAATTTTCTATTACCAATATGATAATATTTTATCCCAAGTAATTTACTTTTTGATAGTTTTTGAAACTTAAGTAAACAGGTGGTCATTACAACTTTTACCACCTGTTTCGTCTATAAAGCTTTTATAGAAGATATAATTTCTTGATAGATTCGTGTCAGTACATATTGACCATCTGCATGTCCTGCATCAAGAACAGCTTTTGGCATACCGTAGACAATACATGAATCCTCTGCTTCCACTAATACCTTCCCGTGATATCTCTTGACTAAACCACAACCTTTAGCCCCGTCGATCCCCATTCCTGTTAAAATCACAGATAATAATCTATCCGTAAAAATTGGCGCAGCTGAACTAAGTGTTATATCTATGGATGGTTTGTATAATTCATTTTCGTCTTCATGGTTTTCGACATTAAAAATGATCTTTCCATCTTGTTTTTCAAAACGAGTTTGATAACCTGATGGGCAAATATAAATTGTTCCTGGCTTTACTTCTTGACCATTATTTATCTCAGTTACATCCAATTGACATATAGAGTTAAACCTCTCAGCCAAATGCTTAGTAAAACCAGTCGGCATATGTTGGGCGACCACAATTGGAATAGGAAATTTTTTCGGAAAACACGGTAAAATCGTTTGCAAGGCTTTTGGCCCACCTGTTGAACAACCAATAAAAATAAGTTCCGTTTTCCCTGGTGATCCTTGACCCACTTCGTTTCGATAAGGTTGAACCGTATCCTCGCTCTTTGGGAGTTTGGCTTCCACTATTCCAGATAAACGGTTTAGAAATTCTTTACTTTGATCTTCACCATTGTTGTTTCTTATCAGGTTCTCCTTTAAAAAGAAATCAACGGCACCCAAGTCGAGGGCCTCTAAGGTTTCCTGTGCTCCTTCACTAGTTCTGGCACTTATCATAACCACAGGAACTGGTGAGGATTTCATAATCTGTTCCAATGCCAAAAGACCATTCATTTCTGGCATTTCCACATCCAAAGTGACCAGATCAGGTTTAAGTCGCTGAACCTTTTCGACAGCTTCCACACCATTCCTTGCGATTCCAACCACAAAAAAACGAGAGTCATTTTCTATCATTAGACAAATGGCTCTGCGAATAAAAGCAGAATCATCGACTACTAAAATACCGTATTGTTTCATCCTGATTAGATTCCTTTCGATAATAAAAACTCTTATCTGAACGTACTTTTTGAAACCCCATGCTCGAATCAGTTATGGATTCAGCATGGCCAAGAAACAGGTAACCAGTAGGTGTTAAATTTCGATATAAACTTTGAATCACTCGCTTAGTTTTATCTTGATCAAAATAAATCAAAACATTTCTACAGAAAATTATGTCCACTTGACCAATCTCAGTTAATTGATTTTCGTGAAGCAAGTTTACTTGTTGAAATTTCACCATTCTTTTAGTAGATGCATTAATTTGATATCCATCATTTTCATCAATAAAATATTTTTTTAATAACCTTTCTGGTATGCGCCGAAAGGCAAATGAACTATTATGATACCAGCCCTTTTCGGCTTTTTGAAGGACCTTCTTGTTAATATCGGTCGCAATAATCTCTACTGAACCAGGTAAAAAAAGACCAGTTTCTTGTATCAACATGGCAAGCGTATAAGGCTCCTCCCCACTTGAACAAGCTGCACTCCAGATCCTTAATGGCCGATTTTTATTTTTATCTTTCATCAAAGGCAGAACAAACGAACAGCACTCGTTTAATTGGTCTTCTTCGCGATAAAAATAGGTCTCATTAATTGTTAGTAACTCTATAACTACATCCCATTCTTCATTTGTTTTAGTCAGATAATTACAGTAATCTTCGTAAGTTAATCCAAGTTCATTCACTCGTTTTGATATCTTATCTCTAAGGATGGTAAGCCGATCATGGTAACCAAGTCCACAATAGTCATGAATAATTTTGCTTAATTTCACTAATCCGGTCTCTTGCAAGTGCATCACCTTTTTCTTGCTACGCTTTCATAAAGTAGAGCAGCTATTTTTTAATATGAGAGAAAATGACTAAATCTAGAATTTTTAAAACAAAAACTACAGTCGAAGTTCACGGACACATACTAATTAAGTTTAAAATTACTAGATAAATAGTTACACGTCAATTGGATTCCATAAATGTATTAAAAATTGAAAAACAATCAAAATTCTATTACTAAGTTAATCAAAAAAATTTGGTCCTATCAAAAACAATATTGTCGTAATTCCACGAATGGCGTACAATTAAATTAAAAACTTTTTAATAAGGAGAATATAATGTCTAGTCTTTTCGGAATTATCTTGGCATTTCTTGCAATTGGAGTGGGAATGGTCTTAAAAGGGGCCTCACTATCAGCATTATACAATCCGGCAGCATTTCTCATTATTTTCGGAGGTACTGCAGCTGCGGTCATCATTGCATTCCCCTTTAGTGAGATTAAAAAATTTCCAATTTTGTTAAAAATCGCCTTTTTCGAACCAAAACAATTATCAAAGTCTGAACAAGTTGCCAACTTAGTTAAATGTGCAGAAATTGCTAAAAAAGAAGGATTATTAGCCCTTGAGGAAATTGCCAACGACACAAAGGATCCTTTTTCCAAAAAAGGTCTAGAAATGATTATTGATGGACACGATATTGAGTTCATAGAAGAGGTATTATTAGATGAAGTAGCTGCAATTGACAAACGACACAAAACGGGAGCTCTTATTTTTACACAGGCAGGCACCTATGCCCCAACTTTAGGAGTACTCGGTGCAGTAATTGGACTCGTTGCATCCTTAGGGAATTTGAATAATGTTGAGAAACTTGGACATTCTATTTCTGCAGCATTTATTGCAACCTTACTAGGTATATTTTCCGGTTACGTTATGTGGCATCCGTTAGCTAATAAATTAAAGCGAATTTCTAAACGTGAACAGGAGTTTAAGCTCCTTACAATTGAAGGATTGCTTGCTGTTTATCAAGGTGTTTCTCCTAGCTCACTAGAGAAGAAATTAACTGTTTACATTGCACCGAAAGAACGGAAAAAGTTTGAAAAAACAAACGAGGAAACTACACATGAGAAAACAGCGTAATCGATTTGATGAGGATCATGAAGAACACATTGACGAATCTTGGTTGATCCCCTATGCAGATATACTAACACTTTTACTTGCATTATTTATCGTATTATTTGCTTCAAGTACCGTCGATAAAGAAAAATATCAGTCCATCATGGAATCGTTCAAATCCGAATTAACTGGAACCAAAATTGAAAGTAAAGAATCAGGTCTTTCAGTTAATCCTTCTAATACGAAAACAGATGAACAGACTGGCAAAGTGCCACCTGCAAAAGAAGCTGCTCCCGCTCCGAGTAAAGAGGAAGTCGAGCTCAACCATTTAAAGGAAAAATTAGAGAACTATGTTAAGAATAACGGCTTGAATGCAGTTATTACCCTTCAAGACACAAAACGTGGAGTTGAAATTTCCTTAAAGGATGTTATCCTATTTGATCCCGGAAAAGCAGAATTAAAATCAAGTTCTTTCAAGACACTTAATGTATTAGTTGGCTTAGCAAAAACAGTCGATAATCCAATAAGTATTGAGGGTCATACCGACAATGTTCCGATTAAAAATGCGTCATACGCTTCAAACTGGGAGCTTTCCTCAGCTCGAGCTGTTAGTGTTTTGCATTACTTCGAATCAAAAAAACTAACAAAAAAACGCCTGCAATTTGTTGGATACGGTGAATATAAGCCCATATATCCCAATGATACTAATGCACACAAGCAAGCAAACCGCAGGGTAAATATCGTTATCCTACGGAAAGCCTAAAACTATCAGTTAAAAAGCCAGTCTCCTATTTGAATAGGAAACTGGCTTTTCTTTAATTTATTTTTTTCACCATTTGCACTTGCTCCGTTGTTTTCTCAAAGCCTAAATCTTGTAAGATTGGAATAACTAGATTTGATAAGGATGCGTTAATGGTCATGAAGTTAAGCGGCTTCTGATTTTCTTCAGGGATTGTTCGAAAAATAGATTTAATTAATTCTATTTTACTTTCAACTAATACTTCAAGTTGATAGAGCAATACTCTTTCCAGTTGCCCCTGTTGATTCCATACCCGTTTAAATAAAGAGTAGCCCAGTGGATTCTGATATTCATCAAAGTAAATCTGTGCTTCGCCTGACTTCACACTTTGCCACTGACATTGCCACGGGACATTTTCTTTATAAAAACTAAACGTTGGGAGCTGCTCGGGACGGATTGATGTGTACGGAATTAACGTATCTTTCAACTCTACGGTCCCATTTAAATAAACTAGGGAATTAATTATTTCATAACCGAAGCTTTGATAGAGGCGAATCGCCCGTTCATTTTCTTTAATGGCCTCAAGGGTGGCAACTTCGACTCCTTCTTTGGAATAAACGCTGAAGGCTGCCTCCATTAATTGTTTAGAAACCCCTTTCCCACGGTATTCAGTAGCGATTCCAGTCCCGCCATTCCAGGCAGTCTTTTTCCCGTCTATAACGCGAAAACCATTTAAAACTATCGCTACAGGTTCTTTTCCGTCAAAAGCAACGATTGAGTGCTCTAACGATAACTCTTCATTAACCAAACGGTTAAAGAATTGTTCGGGAGTCATCTCTAATTTCACAAAATATCCTTCAAACCCCCGATTCCAAGCAGTTATTGTGTCTTCGATGGAGCATTCTGTTAATTTTTTAAGCGTAAGATTCATCCAGTTTTACCCCCTCAAAAATACAGAAATACATCTTGGCTTTTCTATGGCAGACCATTGAAAAACCATTATGAACAAATCACATTCATAATGGTTTCTCTACTATTATCAAATTATTTCACTGTCAATGGAACGACTTTTTGCCCAATCGCTGCAATTAATTCTTTCGGCATTGGGAAGCTTAATGCGGCTGGGTCCTTCATGACTGCTGGAATCGCCTGCTGGAGTGCCTCTTCTGTTATGTTGAATTGTTTGAAATCCGCTGGCAATCCTACCTTATACTGGAGTAATTTAATTTTCCCAATCACTTTCGCTAACGCAGTTTGCGGGGAATCTCCCTTCAAATCAACGTTTAACGCTTGCGCTAATTCAGCTGCTTTTGGCAGATATAAATCTGGAACCATTTCCATGACCACAGGCAAAAAGACAGCATTGGCTAGGCCATGCGGAATTCGGAACAAAGCGCCATAGGCATGGGCCATATTATGAACCGGTATTGCATTTAGGGCAAAACTGAAAGCGGTAATCCCCATTAAGCTTGCTTGCAGTAGATCCATGCGTGCATCCAGGTTCGTACCATCTGCGACCGCCACAGGCAGATTTTTTTCAATCAGCCTAATTGCATGCAGCGCATAAGCGTCAGTGAGACCGGTTGCTGTTGGAGAGGCTAGAGCCTCAATCGCATGTGTTAAGGCATCAAACCCTGTAAATGCCGTTATCATTGGTGGAAGTCCGACGGTTAAATCCGGATCCAGGATTGCCATATCAGCATTAATAAATGGATTAATGATATTTGTCTTCATTTGAATATCTTCATTAAAGATTACCGCAATTGGCGATACCTCTGAACCAGTTCCCGCGGTTGTCGGGATGGCGATATGCGGAATCGGCATGAAATTGGCTTTTGGAAAAGACTCATACAATAAACCGCCTGGGATGGCCTCTTTAATGTCCGTCAAACCTTTATGAAGTGCATATTTTACTCCTTTTACCGTATCTAGGACACTCCCCCCACCCACTGCTAGTAAGGAATCCGCTCCGATTTCTCTTGCATAACGAACCGCTTCATTGATGCATCTACTTTCGGCATCCTGTTTAATATCAAGGTATTGACCCACTAATTCCGGGCCAGAACCATGCCCTGTCAGTGAAAAAATATCAGCCACTTTTTCAACAATTCCGGCTGCCTCTAAGCCTCTGTCACTTAATAGAAGCACGCGTTTCGCACCAAGGCCCGCAAAAAGACTTGGTACCATCGCCCTTGAGTTTGAACCACTGTAAATTCCTGTACGTAACATAAACTGTGATAAGGTTGTTTTCATTAGCTTCCTCACCTCTTCTTTAGTTTTGGCCAAACAGAATTCCGTACCAATTACGTCGCTCAAGTTCCGGAGTCATCGAAGTGTGAACATGCTTTACCTGGGTATAGGCATCGAGTGATTGCTGACCCATTTCTCTGCCAATACCACTTTGTTTATACCCTCCAAACGGGGCATCGCTGCGGAGCATATGCCAGTCATTAATCCAGACCACACCAGCCTGTAGTTTCCTCGCGACCGCATAGGCTTTATTGACATCGCGCGTCCATACACCTGCTGCTAAACCATAAATTGTATCGTTCGCCATTCGAATCGCATCGTCTAAGTCTGAATAACGAATCACACAGAGGACAGGCCCGAAAATTTCTTCTTGGGCAATTTTCATATCATTGGTGACATTTGTAAAAATCGTTGGTTCGATAAAATGTCCCTCTTCACAGCCAGCTACCTTCACTTCTTTGCCGCCACATACAAGTGTAGCTCCTTCTTGTTTGCCAGCTTCAATGTACGAAAGTATGGTTTCCTTTTGCTTTTTCGATATTACAGGACCGACATCAGTGGCTGGATCTAGTGGGTTACCGAGCTTTAATTTACTAGTGAGTGCGACTAACCCTTCAACCACTTGGTCATAGAGCTTATCAGGTACAAATAATCTTGTTCCAGATTCACATAGCTGTCCAGAATGGAGAAATACTCCAAATAAACTACCAGGAAGGGCTATACTCAGGTCGGCATCCTCCAAAAGGATATTAGGTGATTTTCCACCGAGTTCGAGTGTGGTTTTTTTAATGGTACCTGCAGCAAGTCCCATAATCCGTCTACCCACCACTGTAGAACCGGTGAAGGCTACTTTGTCAACCTTCGGATGGTTCACTAATGCTTCGCCCACTTCTGTGCCTGGCCCAGAAACAACGTTAATTACACCTGGAGGAACAACTGCAGAAATGATTTCTGCTAGTTTCAAAGTCGAAAGCGGAGTATAACTAGCCGGCTTAATTACAATTGTGTTCCCCATTGCAAGTGCAGGGGCAATCTTCCATGTGGCGATTACCATCGGCAAATTCCATGGTGTAATTGCTGCACAAACACCAATTGGTTCCCGCCAAATAAAATTATGTGCTGGACCTGGGAAAGGTGGAACTGGAAGTGTTTCCGAGAATGGGTAGTCCGCCGTAAAGTTGGCTAATGTTTGGAACAAGTCAACCATCTGTAAAATATCACTATTGCCGATGCGCCGTACCGTTCCGCCCGAGCTAATTGCTTCTAAGTAAGCTAGTTCCTCAGCGTGTTCAGCAATTTGATAGGAAATTGCGTATAACACCTTGGCACGGTCCTTTGGCTTCATATTTCTCCACTCGCCTTGATCAAAAGCAGCGCGGGCTGCATCAACAGCACGATTGACATCTGCTGTCGTACCTTTTGCTACCCTTGCCACGAGTTCACCATTAGCCGGGTTAAACACATCAAACGTCTCTTGGTTCGAAGCTTGCTCCCACTTTCCGTTAATAAAGTGGGGAAATGTTTGCACGTCTACCTTTACCGTCATCATAATTCCTCCTCTACTAAAATCACTTACTAACTAGCTACAGCGCCTAGGGGATCGGGGTCAAAGCTCCTAAACAAGGCGACTTCGCTTTAAAGTACTCCTAGTTCACTATCTGTATATCTATAAATCTCTTCGATTTTTTTACCCCTCGCCCGCGCTAAGATTTCCATTCGGACGGAGAGTTGTTTTAAGGTAAAGTTCATAATGTCCTCTGGATCCCCGCCGAATGCACTAACCTCCCTTCCCGCGATTCCTTCTTGGTTTAGTCTAATGGCGAGCGGCGTCAATTCACCCATCTTTGCTGCCACAAAATCAAAGAGATGTGGATGTTCACAAATCAACCGTTGTAAAAGAAAAGTCCCATAACCAATATGCCTCGACTCATCCTTCTTTAAATTGCCAATTCCTTCAAGCAGCCCCGGCATGATTCCGGCTGTTTCTAAGGCAGCGTAAAAGGAAAAATAACCCGTTTCTGCTAATACACCCTCGACAAACATGTTGTAGACTACAGATGCTTCGGCGATCGCTTCTGGAGATTGGTCGGTAACAAGCCGTTCCATTGTTGATGGGAGGATTTCATAGAATATCTTCTGATAGGTTTCCGTATGATAGTGGGACAGGTCCCCACGCTCCCCAATCGCATTCAACACGAGCCGGAAAAATTCTGTATGTTTCGCTTCCTCGTATAAAAAGGTTGTTAGGAACATTTCTTCTTCAAGTCGCCCTTCTTTTGCTATCGCCATGATTAGTGGAAGCAGATCCAATGTAACCGCTTCCTCTCCTGCTTGGAATTGAGATATTAGTCGTAAAATATCCGCTTGCTGCTCTAAATTCATCGCTTTCCAATCCTTTTGATCCTGACTAAAATCGATATCAGCAGGGTTCCAGGTTCCTAACCGTTTTGCTTTTTGGTATAAGCGATATGGGAAGGAATCTTCAAGCAATCCTCGACTACTCGTTGTTAATATGGTTCTTTTTTCCATTTGTACTTTCCTCCTTTATTCTTTTACGGTTTGATTACAGTTTCCAAAGCCTGTTTTCGAAGATGCATTTTTAAAATTTTTCCGACACCATTTCTTGGCAATGCTTCTAGAAAAATAATTCTTTGCGGTGTTTTATTTTTGGCTAAATGGTCTTGGCAATAAGTGATTAATTCGTTTTCGGTTACGTCTGAGCCTGGTTTTATTACAACACAGGCGACTAATTCTTCGCCCAGCCGTTCATCAGGAACTCCCACAACAGCTGCCTCTACCACTTGTTCATGGCCATTTAATATCTCTTCGACATCCCGTGGATACACATTAAAGCCCCCGCGAATAATTACATCCTTTTTTCGGTCAACAATATAGACATACCCTTCATCATCAATCCGGGCCATATCACCCGTAAAGAGCCAGGAATCTTTTAAGACCCGATTGGTTTCGTCGGCATTTTGATAGTAGCCAGGAGTTATATTCTCACCGCGGACAATCAGTTCCCCGACTTCACCGGCTGGAACTTCACCGCCATTTACATCGACAATTTTCAACTCCACCCCTGGAATCGGAATACCAACTGAGCCAGGTTTGATGTCAATTCCTTTACAGTGGGCAGTTACAACCGGAGCAGCCTCTGACAACCCATAGCCCTCGTAAACCTTCGCGCCAAATTTTTGTTCAAAAGCATGCAAAAGAGCAACTGGCAGAGGCGCCGACCCTGACCCAACTGATTCCAGACTGGAGGTGTTATATAGGTCTGCTTGTGGATAAGAAACTAGAGCATGAATCATGGCTGGAACGGCTGAGAAAGTTTTTACCTTGTATGTTTCAATCGCTTTAAATACCTCTTTTGTATTAAAGCTTGAAAAAACAACAATGGAACTGCCTGTGAGAAAACAGATATTTGAGATGGTCAGGCCATACACATGGGCAAGCGGCAGAACACCAAGTGTTGTCCCACGCTCAGTTTGATTATGTTTCGCAGAATTTTCTGCGTTGGAGTATAAGTTTTTATGGGTTAATAGCACACCTTTGGGATTACCGGTGGTTCCTGAAGTGTAGAGAATGACAGCTATTTCATCGGCGTCTCCCTCATCCTCTATTAGATCATTAGCCGGCATGAGCAGATCATAGAAGTTTTTGGCTCGGTCATCTGACGGCCTATCAACGACAATTAACTGTGGTTTCTCTGGTAAACCATCGAGTGACTTTTCAACATTAATGCGGATTGTGGATGAGGTAATAACTGCTTTTGCCCCAGAATTTCGTGCGATGTAGTGAATTTCCTTTGGATGGAGGGTAAACATTACTGGGACAATCGTTGCTCCTGCTCTTGTGATCCCTTGATAGGCAAAGAGGACCTCAGGACAATTGGGCATACAAACGATTACCCGATCTCCCCTAGCAATGCCAAGGTTCCGTATGCCTGATGCAAATTGGTCCGCGTATTGCTTCGTTTCTACGTTTGTGAACGTTTTCTCTTTGTAAAATAACAAAGGATATTCAGCAAATTCAGCAATATTGGTTTCTAGCAGGTCTTTTAGCTTCATTCCACAACATCCACTCCTTTAATAGATTTCATTACTTCGCTAGCACAAGTGATAGATGACAAGCGAACCTTGTTGTTGAAAGCTCACCTGTTCTCTTTCTTCAAGTAAATCCAAGTGGCCTTGAATTTGTGATAATCCTAAGAATACGGTATGCCCTTGAAGACGAGGATACATTTCCCTGCAGATTTGATAAATGCATTTTCCTCCACTTGCAAGAATCGCTAGAATTTGATCACATCGTTTTTCCTGTTCTAGTAATCTTGTATGGATGAGTGATTGATGATCAGAAAATGCCTCGCCATGACCAGGGTAAATCGTCTTTAATGGCAACTTACTTACTTTTTCAAGTGAGCTTCGATATTGCAATAATGGCCGCGGACGGGCTACATCACCCTTAATAGGCGGTTCGATAAAGGCATTGACAGAAAACGCCTTTAATAAATGATCGCCAGCAAAAGTATCGCCTGTTTCTTCATTCCATAGTAGAATGTCAGATTGGCTATGGCCGGGAACGTGAACCACTTTAAATGGCAGTCCGCCAAGCGGAATAACATCTCCTTGATTTAGGTAGCTAATATTTCGCCATTTTTCCTCTTTAAATGGACGCTTGATGATGTGCTGCATGGTGTCCGCACCGCAACTCGTTAGAAACTGCTGAAAAAACGTTTCCACTCTTTGATACTCATCCAGACCAGTATTAATGGATCCTTGTGCTTGTTCATGAACAAAGATTGGCAAATCTATTGTTTCTAAAATGGAAGGAATGGCACCCGCATGGTCGATATGGATATGTGTAAGGACAATTCGATCAATATCCTTCAATGAAACGCCGTGCGTATGTAGTTTGCTTTGGAGCTGCTGAAACGAAGCCTTACCCGGATTGCCCGTATCGATTAGAGTAACCGAATCTCCAATTGCCAAAAAGGCATTGACCGTACCCTCGGCAAAATGGGTTTCTAGTTCTAACGGAATAATCTTAAACAATTTGACCCCCTCCTTTCATAGACATTATTATTACTTTTGACAGGAGGACTGACCTAAGTGCGATCATGAATGATTAAGTTACGGGGAGCTTACTATTTGTCTCACTCCCCTAATGATTACTGAACTTTATTTGAGACTTTCACTTTTTCTTCTTCTTGAAGGGTACGCCATAATATTTTGCCGCTTGAAGTCATGGGAAATTGTTCTCTAAATTCAATTAATCTCGGGTATTTATAGGCAGCCATATGCTGTTTCGACCACTCGATTATTTCTTCAGGACTGACTTTCCCTTCAAAGCCTTCATTTAAAATAACA
Source organism: Neobacillus drentensis (assembly GCF_036962125.1). Lineage (GTDB taxonomy): Bacteria > Bacillota > Bacilli > Bacillales > Cytobacillaceae > Neobacillus > Neobacillus drentensis_B. The sequence continues at coordinate 58,645 of NZ_JBALOA010000003.1, read as the reverse complement.
AACGCTTTAACGGTTTCGCCTCGTCTTGGATCTGGCACGCCGACAACACAAGCCTGCTGAACGGCCGGATGCTTATAGAGATAAGATTCCACTTCAGTCGGCCAGACTTTATATCCTGATGCATTAATCATTCGTTTCACCCGGTCAACAATGAAGAAATAGCCTTCTTCGTCATAACGACCAATATCACCCGTTCGGAAGAACTGTTTGCCCCCAATATCAATAAAGGAATTTCTATTTTCGTCATCCCGGTTAAAGTAGCCAACCATTACTTGTGGTCCGTTGACAATAATCTCGCCTACTTCCCCGACACCCAGTTCTTTTCCTGTTGCTGGTTCGATGATTCTAGCATCTACATCAAACGATGGAATCCCCAGACATTGCATTTTTGGTCGCTCAGCCGGATTAAAATGTGTCTGCGCAATCGTTTCAGAAAGACCATAGCCTTCAACAAACCGCAAACCTGTTAACTTAAATAATTTTTCACCAACAGCTTCTGGCAAGGCTGCCCCTCCACCCGAAATTGATGTCAACGAAGCGATATCCTCTGCTTTCAGTCTTGGATTGGCGAGGAAATCAACAATCATGGTCGCAATTGTCACCCAGTGAGTACAATGAAGTGTTTTTATCATTTCGACGGCAAGGTCTCGATTCCATCTAGTTAAGATGACCATCGTACTTCCACTGTAAATTGGCATATGCATACTGTGTACCATTCCTGTTACATGAAAAAGCGGCAAGGACATTAAATGGACAGCATTGGTGGTAGTGGAAGACCAGTGATACGCACCCACCGTGTTCGCATTAACCGTTCGGTTGGTATGCATACAGCCCTTTGGCAAGCCTGTTGTCCCAGATGTATAAGGCAGACATGCCAAGTCATCCCCTTTCGCCGTATGCTTCGTTGGGGTGAAATTTGCCTGAATCGCCTCATTCCAAAGATAATTACCGGACTCTGAAAATAATACCCTTGGTGCTTCTACTTCTATTGGCAGCCTCCCTTCAAAACCATCGCCTGCATAATCAGAATAGGCAGCGATGACCAAATTCACTAATGAGGTTTTTCCTAACAATGGACGAATGCGCTCATATAACTCCTGCCCAGCAATAGCCGTCTTGATTTCACAATCACGCACATAAAAATCTAATTCATCCGCAACTAACATCGGATTAATCGGAACAACGACAGCGTTTGCTCTTAGAATGGCATAGTAGCCAATCACAAACTGCGGGGAATTTTGCATAAATAATAGGACTTTTTCACCAGTCTTTACCCCTAACTTCTGCTGCAAATACCCAGCAAGAGCGTTAACCTCTGAATCAAGCTGTTCGTAGGATAGTTTGTTGCCGTAATAGTAAATCGCATCTTGGTCGGGGTAACGATTCGAACTGACTTTGAGATTGTCATACAGCGAAGTAGAGGGAACTTTTAAAGATTTAGAGATTTTAGGCCAAAAATCATAATGAAGAGTTAGCAATGGTCTTCACTCCTTATTTAATAGAATGTTAGAGTCTATTGTAAACGCTGTCATTTTATGAAACCTTTCATATAACTTTTTTCTAAGGAGAGACATCGTCTCTCCATTTTGGCCTGGTACCTGACACTCAAATTATTCTCGTTCAATAATGGTCGCAATCCCTTGCCCGCCGCCGATGCAGGCGGTAATTAGCGCATATTTTCCAGCCGAACGTTTTAACTCATGGACGGTCTTTGTGACCAGGATGGCACCCGTCGCCCCGAGCGGATGGCCATGGGCTATAGCGCCGCCGTTCACATTTACCTTTTCAAGATCCATATTGAGTTCACGATTACATGCTAACACTTGAGCGGCGAACGCTTCATTAATTTCAATGAGATCCATATCCTCTAACGTATGCCCTGACATTTGAAGCACCTTTTTCACAGCAGGGACAGGCCCGATCCCCATAATGTTCGGGTCTACGCCTGCTACCGAATAGGCACGAATCACTGCTAAAGGGGTTAGCTTTAACCCCTCTGCTTTTTCTCTCGACATGATCACAAGTGCTGATGCTGCATCATTTAAGCCTGAACTATTACCCGCCGTAACGGTACCTCCTTTTAGAAAAGCAGGCTGGAGCTTTGCTAAGCCATCATAGGTTGTTTGCGGCCGTGGGTGTTCATCGATTTTAAAAATATAAGGTTCGCCCTTTTTGACAGGAATGGTTATTGGGACAATTTGTTCCTCGTAACGCCCCTCCGCCATCGCAATCGCCATCCGCTGTTGGCTTTGCAAGGCAAATTGATCCTGCTCTTCTCTAGTAATCTTGTATTTTTCTACGAGGTTCTCAGCGGTGATGCCCATGGGCGGATCACCGATTTCTTTCGGTGACAGTTGCGACTTTCTGAAGCCTGGCGGTACAGGGCTGAACGGTTTTTCCGGCCGGTCCATCAAATACGGAGCGCGGCTCATGCTTTCTGTCCCGCCCGCAATATAGACATCCCCATCCCCAGCACGGATTGCCTGGGCAGCAAGATTGATTGCATTGATTCCCGATCCACACTGCCGGTCAACTGTTAAACCAGGTAAGTCCATCGATAACCCCGTCTGCAAGGCAGTTAATCTAGCAATATTTCCACCTCCCGACAGCACATTTCCAAAAATAACATCATCAATGATTTCTGGATTAATATAGGCACGCTTTACTGCTTCTTTAATGACCTCGGCTCCCAAAATATGGGCAGGAACACCCGCAAGCGCACCTCCCTGTCTGCCAATCGCGGTTCTAACCGCTGAAACGATGACTGCATCTCTCTTCATAGCCGTTCACCTCTTAGATTTGCTCATTTTTACTTAAATTGAAGCTATTTTAAGAAAAGTTTATGTTTTTTTTGCATTCATAGGGCGTATTCAATCATGTATTAGTGTAGACCGAAATTAAAATAGGACGATTTCTATTTCAATCGGCGGATTTTTTGAGTCTATCAGCGAATTTTACGATTTAATCAGCGAATTCCAAAATCTAAGACTGAATCACACATTCCATGAGCGAATGCCACACTCCAATGGGCGAATTTCCCACTTCAATGAGCGAATTCCAAATCTCAATGAGCGAATCCCCCACTCTAATGGGCGAATCCTCCATTCCAATGAGCGAATCACTTACATCGCATGGGCGCCCCCATCGACGATCAAAATATCTCCCGTCACATAGTCAGATGCTGGTGCTGCTAAAAACAAAGCTACCCCCTTCAGGTCCGTGTCCGATCCAAATTTCCTTAAGGGAGTACCTTGGAGAATGGCCTCTCCCCCCTGGTCAAGAAGACCTTTTGACATTTTCGTCGGGAAAAATCCTGGGGCGATAGCATTAACATAAATCCCGCTCGGCCCCCATTTGACAGCCAAATCCTTCGTAAACGTAATGACTGCCCCTTTACTAGAGTTATAGCCAATGGCGTTCATATATTGCGGGTTGCTGCCCTTTAAACCAGCCACAGAGGCAATATTAATGATTTTCCCTGATTTTTGCTGGAGCATAATCCTACCCACCGCTTGTGACATTAAGAATGTCCCGGTGACATTGACATCGATGACCTTTTTCCACGCTTCAAGCGGCATTTCCTCGACTGGTGCTCCCCATGAAGCACCACTATTGTTTACGAGAATATCAATTCGTCCAAATCGTTCAACTGTCCGCTCAACGACATTTCTAATATCATCTGGATTCGTTACATCACATTTTAACGCAAGGCTGTCCACACCCAGTCTTTTTAACTCTTGACTAACTTCCTCACAGGCTTCCAATTTTCTTGAACAAACGACCACATTTGCACCAGCCTCTGCAAAGCCTTCAGCAATCTGCTGTCCCAGTCCTCTGCCTCCGCCGGTGACAACCGCTACTTTTCCTGTTAAATCAAATAAGTCCTTCACATTCATTAATCATGCCCCCTTTTCTAACCTTATCTTTGACCACCAATCCAAAATTAACTTCATTTGATATTTTACATTCCTTCTCTAAAATACTAACCAGTTGGTATGTAACTATAAATTATAATATCAAAATTTTCTCAATATTCAACATCTAATTATTCGTCAATTTTTTCATTAGTATCGTAGAAACATTTTAACTTTATTGCATTTGTATGGTTTGTCTTACAACGCTTTCAACTTTAACCGATCACTTCGATCATAATCGCCATTCCCTGTCCGCCACCCACACAGAGCGTAGCGATTCCTCTTTTTTCTTTCCTACGAATCAACTCATAGATTAGCGTAGTCAAAATCTTAGCCCCGGTTGCCCCTAGCGGGTGTCCAAGTGCGATTGCTCCGCCATTGACATTGACCCGTTCGCTGTCTAATTTCAATTCTCGTATCACGGCTAGCGCCTGCGCGGCAAAGGCCTCATTTAATTCGATTAAATCAATATCCTTTAGTGTCATCCCAGTCCGTTTTAACAGTTTTTTCACGGCCGGAACGGGTCCTATTCCCATCAATTCAGGCGAAACACCGGCTGTTGCCCAATCAATAATTCTAGCAATCGGTTTCAAACCTAAGCTCTCTGCATGGCTGTTCGAAGTTAAAACAAGCGCTGCCGCGCCATCATTTCGACCACACGCATTTCCGGCGGTTACTGTGCCATTCTCTTTAAAGACAGGTGTAAGTCTACTAAGTGTTTCCAGTGTAGTTTCTGGTCGTGGATGTTCATCATGACCAAAAATGAATAGGCTCTTTATATTATTGATTTTGATAGGAATTATTTCAGCAGCGAACTTATTTTTTTGGATGGCGGCAGCAGCTTTACGCTGACTTTCTAGCGCAAACTGGTCTTGGTCCTCCCGGGAAATGGAGTATTGCTCTGCAACATTTTCAGCAGTAATTCCCATCCCTAATTGATTTCCATACCGTTCATGCGGTTGCTGACCAGCCTCTGTATTTGAATCAACCAGCCTGGCGTTGTCCCCGCCAAAGCGAGTGTTTCGTAAATAAATGGGCGCATTGCTCATACTTTCCGTGCCTCCAGCAACAACAATATCTGCCTGCCCAAAGGCAATTTGCTGTGCGGCAGATGCGACTGCCTGCATCCCGGATGCGCATAAACGATTAATCGTAAAAGCAGGTGTTTTGTCAGGTACCCCTGCCCTTAATGCAGCTACTCTTGCGACATTGGATGATTCAGTGGTTTGCCTCACTTCACCTAAAATAACTTCGTCTACTTGCTCGGCCTTGATTCCTGCCCGATGAATGGCGTCTTTGATTACAATCGCCCCGAGTTGACCAGAATTAAAACCTCTTAAGGCTCCGCCATATCTTCCTACCGGTGTTCGAACAGCACTTAATATGACAATATCCTTCATCTTGGTTCCCCCCTTTCAAAGAATAATAGATTAGCTATATTCTTTTTCTAGTTGTGCGGAAATAATATTCTTTTGAATTTCCGATGTCCCCTCATAAATTCTCGTAATCCGCGCATCACGGTAAAACCGTTCCACTGGGTAATCAGCAACATAGCCAAGACCACCGTGTATTTGTACGGCTTTATCTGCGACTCGGTTGTATACCTCTGACCCATAAAGCTTAAGCATAGCGGCCTCTTTTATTACCTTCATCTCCTTGTCAACCATCCATGCCACACGGTAGGTAAACGACCGAAGCGCTTCAATTTCAACGGCCATCTCAGCGAGCATGTGACTCACTGCCTGATTCATTATGATTGGTCTCCCGAATTGAATTCGTTCCATTGCAAATCTGGTTGACATGTCGAGGAGTTTTTGACAAGATCCTAAATTCCGGGCAGCAAGTCCGGCCCGGCCGTTCGTTAAAATCTTTAAGGCGTTAACATAGCCCAGTCCTTCTAACCCCAATACGTTTTCTGCCGGCACTTCACAATCCTCGAAAATTAATTCTGCAGAGTGCGAGCCGCGTAAGCCCATTTTTTTCTCAATCGCTCCTACTTTAAAACCAGGAAAATCCTTTTCAACAATGAACGAAGTTATTCCCTTTGCGCCCTTTCCGGGGTTGGTCGAAGCCATTACCGTAAATACACTCGCCTCCGTAGCATTGGTAATATAATGCTTTAACCCCTTTAAAATGTATTTGTCCCCTTTTCTTACTGCAGATGTTTTTAAGTTGGCGGCATTCGAGCCTGCTTCTGGCTCAGTTAAGGCAAATGCGCCAATTTTTTCACCGCTCGCCATTGCAGGAAGATATTTATTCTTTTGCTGTTCATTTCCTAACTCAACAATTCCAACCGTTCCAATCCCAGTATGCGCTCCGATTAACGTGGTGTAACCGTTATGCGTCTGGCCAATTTCCTCATACAACGCACATTTCCCGACCATGCCAATCCCGAGACCTCCATACTGTTCTGGTATACTTAATCCAAATAACCCCAAATCCTTTGAGAGGTTGATAATTTTTTCAGGGATGTGATTTTCTTCTTCAATTTGCATGGCTACAGCTTCAACCTCTGTTTGAATAAAATCTCTTACATTCTTTTTTAAAAAAAGAAGATCTTCCTCAAATTCGAAGTTCATGATTTTCACCTCATTTTGCTTAAAATAAACCCAGCACCAAGAAATCTCTCTTCTTGGTGCCGGGTCAGAATTTTACAGACTAGTATTGATGATATAAAACTTCGCCAATCAACACGTCTTTTCCATGTTGATTTACCGCTTGGACAGTGAAGCGCAGGTTTCGGTCCTGCCTTTCTTTCAATGTAGCTATCAGCGTAATTACATCACCCAAAAATACCATTCCTTTAAAACGGATCGAGTAATCTTGGACGAACCCTTCTTCATAATAAGCGGTAAAAAGCTTCGCAAGGTTCCCCATTGTCCACATTCCATGAGCAATGATTCCCGGTAAACCAGCTTTTATGGCCTCATCATCAATCGTGTGAATGGGGTTAAAGTCTCCAGATGCACCTGAATATTTAATGAGGTCCATTCTTGAAACTGGTGCCAATTGAATTTCCTTTACCGATTCCCCAACTTGTAACGCAGCTAACGTACTCATCGGGCCAGCACCTTCCTCACCGCTTCGGATATAACAACCGTTGAAGTTGAACTAAAAATTAAAGCACCTGATTCATCTTCGCCGTAATTTTCGATGACAAGGAACCCCATCTCCCCAAAATTCCCCTTTTTCTCAAAGTAGTTCTTTACTTTCGTATAGCAAAGGATATCCTCGCCTACCCTTAAGGGGCGTTCGTAATGAAAGGTTTGTCCTCCATGGATTAAGCCTTTATTTGGAAGGTTTAATCCTTCAATGGTGCCATAATCAAATGTCCTTGGAAAAGTTGGCGGGGCAATATTGGCTTGATATCTAGAATTTCTCCCAGTTTCCTCATCAAAGTAAATTGGATGAAGGTCACCAATTGCTTCCGCAAATTTCTTGACGGCCCCTCTTTCAACCGCATTTTTAACCTTATTTGATTGTTTACCTATTTGTTCTTTAAACAATTCTCTTCACCTCATTTAGTTAACATTTTGGTCCGCCAGCAACATAGATCACTTGACCATTTACAAAGGATGATTTTTCATCCGCAAAAAAGGCGACGGCATTCGCAATGTCTGCCGGTTTGCCACTTCTTCCGACTGGAATACTTGAGACACTCGCTTGAATGAGTTGTTCAAAAGGAATGCCGATTCTTGCAGCCGTTTCTTTCGTCATTTCTGTTTCAATAAATCCAGGCGCTACTGAGTTAGCAGTAATCCCATATCTGCCTAATTCAATGGCGAGTGTTTTTGTAAAGCCCTGCAACCCAGCTTTGGCGGCAGCATAATTGGCCTGACCGCGATTTCCCAGGGCTGAAGTCGAGGAAATATTAATAATTCGACCATATTTATTTTCGACCATATATTTTTGAGCGGCTCGTGCTGCAATGAAAGAACCTTTCAAATGGACATCCATAACGGTTTGCCAATCGGAATCTGTCATCTTAAAGAGCAGATTATCGCGGATAACTCCTGCGTTATTGACGAGAATATCGATAGAGCCGAATGCCTCATGAACCTCTTTCATCGCGTTTTCTACCTGCTCGGGGTCGACGACGTTTGCCACCCTTGCATACACGTGATACCCCTTTTCCTTTAACTCACTTGCCGTTGCACTTAACGCTTCTTCATTCAAATCAATTAGAGCTACCTTTGCCCCTTCTTGGGCAAAAAGCTCAACAATCCCCTTGCCGATGCCCCTACTTCCACCAGTGACAAATGCTACTCTTCCTGTAAATCTCCCAGCCATTTCTGATTCCTGCCCTTCGATTAGTAGATTAATAGATTGCGCTTTCATTTTAATCCTTATACATATTGACCAATTTTCACATGTCCCTTAATCAGATTCCGTGCAATAATCATCCGTTGAATTTCATCTGTCCCATCGTAGATTCTCCAGAGCCTTGCTTCTCGGTACCAACGCTCAATTGGTAATTCTCTTGTATATCCCATGCCACCATGAATTTGCAGGACTCGGTCGACGACTTTGTTCCCCATATTGGCGCCATACAATTTTGCCATCGATGCTAAATGGCGATTATCTTCGCCATTATCAAGCGTAAATGCGGCGTTCAACACGAGCCACTTGGCTGCTTCAATCTCAACTGCAGAATCAGCAATTTGCCATTGGATTGCTTGTCTTTCGGCAATTGGTTTACCAAAAGTGACCCGCTCCTTTGCGTAATCAATTGCCATTTGCAGCAGTCGTTCGGCGGTACCGACAGCCCTTGCCCCAACGACCCAGCGGGCAAAACCGATCCATTCAAGTCCAAGATTATAGCCTTTGTGTAACTCACCTAGAATATTTTCCTCTGGTACTCGTACGTTATCAAAAACTAAGCCGGCTGGACCCCATTCTCCCATTGTATGTATATACTCTGATTTCCAGCCCATATCTCGGTCGACAATAAAACATGTTACCCCCTCGCGTCCTTGTGTCGATTGATGTCTCTCCTTATCGGTAATCGCAATTGCCATTACAAAATCAGCTTCATTTCCACCTGTTATGAATGTCTTTTCACCATTTAATACCCATTCACTGCCATCTTTTACTGCTGTCATTTTAATATTTCTTGTGTCAGAACCAGCACCGGGTTCGGTCATAGCAAAACAGGATTTCTTTTCCCCATCAATGGTAGGAATTAAGTACTTTTTCTTCTGTTCTTCGTTTCCATAGTAAAGAATATTATCGGCGCTGCCACCAAATTGGAAGGGAACAAAGGTCTTTGAAACTTCCATGAGCACAATCGCCATCATCATTTGACCAAGGTCGGCCCCGCCATATTCTTCTGGGGTATTAATACCCCAAAAACCCGCCTCCTTGGCTTTTAATTGTAGTTCCTTTAGTTTACCTTCAGGCAGACTTGGTTTACCTTCTCGTTCATTTCTAAGTACATCATTTTCAAGTGGAATGAGTTCTCTTTCTACAAATCTTCTAATTGTTTTTTGCACCATTTTTTGTTCTTCAGTCAGACGCAAATACATACTTTTCACTCCATTCCTATGATCAAGTTTATTGCCGCTAAGATATAGTATGCGAAACAACCGTTGGAAATACCTACCGGTTAGTATGTTATCTTTATTTTATTCCGAACTTTCAGATAATACAAGTTATAATTTATTTAAGTGCCTATTTGTTTAACGTTAATTAATTTTGTTTTTGGTGACTAATTTCCTGCCATCTTACAAATGATAAAGATGATATTCATTCGAATATCTTCGTTTCAAATCCTTTGATGAGGTGATTTGATGAGCTATAAAGATCATTTAGATCCGCACTCTGAACTATTTCATTATGGTACAACGAGAGCGAAGCATACCAAAGCACAGGTTAACGGACAAACAAGGATGTCACAAAACCAGATCATTCTAAGGAGCAATGCCAAGGCCCACCGTTGGTAAGGTTTTGGCCTAGAAACGAGTAATGATAGGAATCAAATACTATCATTAACAGAGACCTTTTCTCGAATATGCCTTTCGGGAAAAGGTTTTTCTGTTTTCTAAATAATTCGTTATACAATATTGATAATGTTAGCTCCAAAAGATAATATAAAAACTATTAGACATTAAATAACAGGAGTGGAGTAAAGATGTTTGAGGAGTTTAATATTAGAGATGCCCAAATGAGTGATTTACCAATAATTGTCGACATTTATAATACAACCATTGCTAGTCGGATGGTTACAGCGGATTTAGAACCAATAACTGTCGAACATCGCGTCCAGTGGTTTCATGATCATTCACCCACTGTTCGTCCATTATGGGTCATTGAAAATCAAGGTGTTATTTGCGCCTGGGTTAGTTTTCAATCATTTTATGGCCGCCCAGCCTATCAGGCAACTGCAGAAATTAGTATCTACATTCATCCGGATTTTCGAGGTAGGAAACTGGGTAAATATTTAATCCAAAAAGCGATAGATGCCTGCCCTAGTTTAAACATTAAAACCTTGTTAGGTTTTATTTTTGGTCATAATGAACCTAGCATCAAGCTTTTTAAAAGCTTTGGTTTTGATACATGGGCCCATCTCCCGAATGTCGCAGAACTCGATGGCATAGAAAGAGATCTACTTATTCTCGGGAAAAGGATCTAATTTATCAAGAGTTTCTACCATTTTCACTATTGTATTATTCCAAAATAATGGATTTTCTAGTACTATAGATTAAAGGAGTAATCTATGCTTCTTTTATTTAATTACCCTTGAAGAGAACTGGAGATTTCCATGGAGAAAAAAAAGTTAATCTTTATTTATTTTATTACAAGTATTATTTGGATATATGGATCGAATTATGTAATCGAACAATATATACCATTACCATTGATGAACTTTGTAGAAAGGTCAAAAGAGATATTATATATATTGGTTACTGGAGGCTTCCTATATTTTTTTATGAATAAAAAAGAAGAGTTAACTGTCTCTAAAGAGGACCAACAACGTTTATCGACATTAATTAACTCAATGGTTGATTTTGTTAATTTTAAAGATGGCGAAGGTCGATGGATTGAAGCCAATGAATTTGGTTTACAGTTGTTTCAGCTTGAAAATGTCGACTATCGAGGCAAAAAGGACTCTGAATTAGCTAATTATACAGACTTTTATGGTGATGCCCTTCGCTATTGTGAGATTTCTGATGAAGAAGCGTGGAATAATCGGGAAATTACCCGGATTGAAGAAGTTCTTCCGGTCCCTGATGGGTCATCAAAAATATTTGACACAATTAAAGTCCCGTTATTTAATCCTGATGGCAGCCGACAAGGATTAGTTATCATCGGACGGGATATTACTGAAAAAAAGGAAATGGCTTTAAAACTGGCAGAAAGTCAGCAACAATACAAGTCCTTATTTGAATATAGTCCAGATATTGTTTATATGATGGATATAAACGGAATAATCACTAATTTAAATCCACAGTTTGATGTCATTACAGGCTTTAGACGGGAAGATGCAATAGGGAAAAATGTAAACCAATTATTACCCAAAAGATATAGACGCTATCTTCCAAAATTCATATCCACTGTGGTGGAAGATATAAAACCTGTTATGTATGAGATAAACTTCCCACACGCAAATGGAAATCGGATTATATTACAATGTACCTCTCTACCAATTATTATTAATGGAAGCATTGCTGGGATTATTGGCTATGGCAGTGATGTTACTACATTAAGAGAAACAGAAGAACGACTTCGAAGAACAGAAAAATTATCAATTGTTGGTGAATTATCTGCAAGCGTTGCCCATGAAATCAGGAATCCCCTTACTTCGCTAAAAGGCTTTGTCCAACTATTACAAATGGACGATGTGAAGCATCAATACTATCATCAAATTATGTTGGATGAACTTAATCGAATAAATGACATTGTTGGTGAACTTTTGTTATTAGCCAAACCGCAAATCCTAAAATATACACATGCAGGACTCCAAAAGCTTTTAACCGACGTCATATCATTACTAAATACGGAGGCTAGCTTATATAATGTTCAAATTGAAGCTTCATTTCCCGAAAATGAAATAATGATTGAGTGCGAACCAAACCAACTCAAGCAATTATTTATAAATATTATCAAAAATTCAATTGAAGCCTCACAAAAAGGTGGATTAGTTTCAATTGAATTGGAACAAGCAGAAGAAAATAAAGTGTTCATCAATATAAAAGATAATGGCTGTGGTATTTCAAAAGAAAGATTGGAGAAAATTGGCGAGCCGTTTTACTCCTCAAAAGAAAAAGGGACTGGGCTAGGCTTAACCGTCAGTTTTAAGATTGTTCAATCACATCAGGGGACAATTCATTTCGATAGTCTGAAAAATCAAGGGACATCTGTTCAGATAACCTTGCCTGTACAACAAATTATTAACAAGCGTATCCAACGTCTCACCAAAGACAAGGGTAAAAGAGCTTAAGCCCGTGCTAGGATGACGGGCTTTTTGCTTTCTTCCTATTCCGAAAAAAGGCAATGATTAATAACATCAAAGGGATGATAATTTGAAAAGGCCAATGTAAGTAGATTGGAACAACCACAAGCCCCTCCTTAATATGTTCCGCATAATTTGTAGCAATCGTGATTGAAGCAAATAATACAATAATTCCGATTGGGAACCCCAGCTTCCGTTGGTTTGTAACCCCGAAGATATCTGCTGCACCAGCTACAGCTGCATAATAGTAAATTGATATCTTAAAAAAACCGCCTATGATTAAATAGAGCATAAATAATACATCTAGACGCTCAATAAAATCAGCGATTTGAATTCTCCCGATGGTGTTTAATAGCGGGAAAGTGGAAAGTTGAAAAAGATCTGCCCCTAAAACAGAAATATTTATAACAACTGTAATGGTAATATTAATCCCTGCTAAAATCATCCCGCCTAAATAGACCTTTTTTGCCTTTGTTTTATCATTTAAAAACGGAAGCAGCATAGTAAAGACAACCATCTCTCCAAACGGAAAGTTAATGGTTTGCGCTAAAAAGGTATGGAGTACAGGTTTCAATCCATTCTCCAATACTGGTTTGAGATTATCTAAATGAATTAAACCGGAAAAGGTAATTAACAGCATGCCTAAAATGGCCGTCATGTAGACGATACCAAAATATAGTTCACCCACCCGGGCCAATACTTCAAAACCCTTATGAATCGCATAAATGATCGTAATAATCATCAGTGTATTAATTACAAATAACGGAGTACTATTATAAATGGTTGATGACAATAACTCTCCAAAATCCCGAAGTACCCTTGCTGCAATATAAATAAAATAGGCAACATAAAATAACCCAATAAACTTTCCAATCCATTTTCCGGTTATTTCCTGAAGATAACTTGTTAGAGGAAGTTCTGGATAATACACAAATAAACCGTAATAAATATAGAAGATCCCTATTCCACCAACCATTCCCAAAAGCACAGCTATCCAAGCATCTTGTTTCGCATTAGATGCTATCCCCACTAAGATGGCACTACCCATCTCAAACAGAACGATTAGCACGAACAGTTGACTTGCACTTATTTTGGCCTTTTCCATGTACGCTAGCCCCCCTTCTAAACCGATCAAAAGCCCACACGATTAAAGCGAACTTGTTTGTTTCTTCCGATTACGAAAATAAGCAATGGTCAATAGAATCGAAGGGATGATAATTTGAAAAGGCCAAGACAAATAAATCGTCACAGCAATCCCCTCTTTAATAAATTCCGCAAAATTAGATGCAATCGTTATCGATGCAAATAATACGATTATGCCAATTGGAAATACAAGTTTGCCTTGGTTTTTCATTTGAAAGACATCGACAGCACCTGCCAGCGCAGCATAATAAAAAATGGCAATTTTAAAGAAACCGCCAATGACTAAATAGAGCATAAATAATACATCTAGCCGTTCGATAAAATCGGCAATTTGTATTCTCCCGATGGTGGTTAATAAGGGAAAAGGGGATCGATGATAAAGATCCACCCCTAACACAGAAATATTTACGACCGCTGTAATGGTAATATTTATTCCTGCTAAGACCATTCCGCTTAGACAGACCCATTTAGCCTTTTTTTTATCATTTATTAAGGGGAGCACCATCGTAATGACAATCATTTCTCCAAAAGGAAAGGTGATGATTTGAGTTAAACCAGTTTTAATAACAGGGTTCAATCCATTCTCTAAGATTGGGGCTAGGTTACTCAAATGAATTAATCCTGAAAAGATGATTAATAGCATACCTAAAATCGCTGTTAGGTAAATGATGATAAAATAAAGTTCACCAACCCGTGCTAAGACTTCAAATCCCTTATGGACTCCATAAATTATCGTAACGATCATCAAGGTATTAATAATAAATAACGGAGTACTATTATAAATAGTTGTTGTTAATAACTCACCAAAATCACGCAATACCCTTGCTGCAACATACATAAAATAGACAATATATAATAATCCAAGTAACCTTCCAACCCATTTTCCGACTATTTTTTGAAGGTAACTGGTTAAGGGAAGGTCTGGATAGTACTTATATAATTGGTAATAAATAAAAAAGACAATGATACCGCCAAATAAACCTAATAAAATGGCTATCCAAGCGTCCTGTTTCACCTCTGATCCCAGACCAAGAAGAATGGCACTCCCCATTTCAAATAAAACAACCAGCACGAACAATTGGTAGCCACTTATTTTTACCTTTTCCAATTATAATTCCCCTCCAATATAGAGGTAATTTATTTAAATTTTAGGACTGACCAAAATGGCTTGGTCCGAACCCCTTCGCGCCGGGCGTAAGAATCTACTTTAACATTTACTTCTAGGTCTGCAAAATAATCGTTCCAATTACTTTCAAGTTTCTTCCATAGTTTAGGATTAGTTTTATGAACATTTTCACCAAACCCAAAAATATCACATCTAAGCTTTTGGGCTTCTTTTACTGAAGAAAGGACTTCCTTTTCAATCTTTCGTTCAACTAACTTTTGAATTTTTTCCATAATTTTTGGATCTGTCAAATCAATGGCAGTATTCGCTTCGCTAATCCAGCCTTCATTTTCAATTGATATATTTATGATTGGTTTCCCATTTTTAAATGCGGTTGCAACCTTTGTCTTTGATCGAATCGGAACCATGCTTAATCCATTTTTCTTTCCATTCCAGCTTATTGTAATATCGGTACTCTTAGCCTTATCTAAAACCCAGATCACTCCGCGTGCCTTATTACTTTCAATCCAATCAATTAATTCACCGTCTTTTATGACAGCTAGGCCATCTGCGGCGAGAAATGCGTCAGTCGTCGTCGTTTGCAAGTTTTCTGCTAGCCTGGCTTTTTCCTTGATACCTACTAATCTGTATCCATTAACAATCGGTTCTTTTCCAGTGCTAATGATTCCATTCATGAAGTCATCAATAGTAACAGACATATTTTCCCCCAGCATCGCTTCCGTTGCTTTGATCTCTTTGGTAATTTTCATGACAGGAAGCTTATCGAGAATTGTCAGAGTTGTTACCAATTCCTCTGCAGTCGAATCTCTAGCAATTACTAGCTCTGTTGTTGTTCTAAATTCAGGGTCTCTATCTAAGCCATCCATTATATGGAGCAAAGAATTTTTCTCTTTCGCCACTTCCTCGCTGACCACTACTAAATTAGTGTGTGCATAATATAAACGGCGTGAGACCTTTTTTGTTGCATTTCTGGCTGCTTCCGTTATCGTTCTACCTGTGCTTTTATAAACAGCTATCGGAAGCCCTTGGCCTCCCCCTCCACCTTGACCAGTCGAAACGTTTCCAGGATTAACAATTTGAAACGAGACATGATACATATCGTCTTCACCTTTATCAATACCCAATGCCAAAACGAAGGCCAAATCAGTAAGTTCTTTCTGATTCCAGCAGGCACTTAGGAGTGGGACAGTCATCGTTAGTGCCAAAAGAATAATTAGCCATTTTTTCATTCCTCTCCACCATTCGTAGATTGATTTTCTGATTGTTTAGGCGGCCCTGGCTTTTGATGTTCTCCAGTCCTCACCATGTTGCCTTTACTTATAAACATTGGTCTACTTTTCATAGCCCACATTGGAAAGCGAACAAATGCATCTTGTTGTTCTTTTAGATTGAAAGGGGCTAACGGCATCATGTACGGAATTCCAAATGACCGTAGTGAACATAAATGTATGGAAATGAACATAAGTCCCAACATGATTCCAAAAAAGCCCAATATTGTTGCTAATCCCATCAGTGCAAAACGAAGTAATCTGGCCGCAATGGCCATCGCAAAAACAGGTGTCGAAAAATTTGCGATGGCTGTAATTGATACAACAATAACCATTACAGGAGAGACAAGACCCGCTTGCACTGCTGCCTGCCCAATAACGAGGGCACCGACAATCGATACAGCCTGACCAACAGCCCTTGGAAGTCTAAGCCCCGCTTCCCTTAAGATTTCGAATGTTACCTCCATGATTAATGCTTCAACAAATGCTGGAAAGGGAACATTCTCACGTTGTGCGGCAATAGCAATGGCCATCGTCGTTGGAATCATTTCTTGGTGAAAAGTGGTCGCAGCAATATAAACAGAAGGGCCGATAACTGCGATAAGGAAAGCGATAATTCTTAATAGCCGAACTCCTGTTGAAATGTCAAATCGTGAATAGTAATCATCCGCTGCCTGGAAGAATTGAATAAAAATCGCGGGAACCGTAACCACAAATGGTGTCCCATCCACTACTATCGCAACTCGACCTTCCAGTAAATGGGATGTCACGACATCTGGCCTTTCACAATGGTAGGTGGTTGGAAATGTTGTCCACGTTTGGTCTTCAATCAACTGTTCTATATAACCAGAACCAATGATCGAATCGATATCGATTCGATTCAGTCTTTCTTTGACCTCAGCAACAATTTTGTCATTGGCAATTCCCTTTATATACAAGATGGCAATATCAGTTTGTGAAACGGCACCAAGTTTTATAGAATCCACCCGTAAATTCGGACTTTTTATCCTGCGGCGAACTAATGCCGTATTCGTTCGGAGTGTTTCTGTGAACGAATCTTTTGGACCGCGAATGGATAATTGTGTAGTCGGCTCCGTAATCGCGCGCTTATCCCATCCTTTTGTTTCGCCGCTAATAGCTTTATTACATCCCTGTAAGAATATGACGGTATCACCAGAAAACAGGGCATCATAAACTTGATTCCAATTAGTAATGGTTTTGACACTTCCAAGTGCCATTGTTTTATCAAGCATAAATTGAAATATATCGACTGGTTCATCAGGGACATTTGATTCCATTACTGTTTCTAATATATAGTCTGCTATTGCGATTGAACTAGCTAATCCGTCTACATAAACAAGTGCTCCTTTATGTGATCCAAGCTTAAACTCGCGAATATTAATATCTGAACTATTACCAACTTCCTCTTTTAAATGAGAAATATTCTCTTGATAATCTCTTAAAATAGGCAAGTCCTCTGGTTTTTGCGGATCTTGCTTTTGCCTATAATTATCGTCCTGACGCTTTTTTTGTTTATTTTTGAGCATTTTAGACAAAATCGACACAATACCCGCCTCACTAAGATTTATTTGGTCACTTTATTCCCAATACTGGATAGATTGCCCAAAGGGTACCACTTTATCCCATCAAAGGCGGTTTTTTACTATCATTTTTTAGCTGTAGTTGGTCGGTATAAGGAACAAGATAGTAAAGAACAATATATTAAAATGATCAATTCCTAAGGGTGTGCTTTAGTTGAAAACAATATTTATAACAGCAACATTGGCTGCTACGATATCCGCCTTAATTATTTCATTAGATCTCATAATGGGAATAAGTTATAAAGGGATTTTTTGGAAGGCTATAAACCCTTTTCGAGTAATGGAACCAGCAGAATATATTATCATAATATTATTTATCGTTTTTTACTTGATCGATTCCCTTGCAGGTTATCTAAAAAAGAGAAAGAAGGAAAATCCCTCTAACTAACCTTTTAACATGGTTCTGACCAAAAAAAAGATAAGTGCATCCCTTATAATGGAGTGCCCTTATCTGAATTTGAATGCGAACTATTTTTATCTCTTTTGTGGAACAATTGTTTTAACCAAACTAGCCCAACTTTTAATCCATTCCACCATTTCCGCTTTCCTTCAAAATTTGGACCATAAACATATCGGTTCCAAGCATAATAGATGGTTTCCTCAACACCAATAAATAAAAGGATTAAAAATATCCAAAACCACATTTTAAGGACCCCTTTTCAAAGAAGCTAATTCATCCGATTCATAACACCTTTTTAGAAGCACACCTCAAAGCACGCCAATTTTTCTAATTACAATATCTGTATATTTTTATTTTACCAAAAACTCACTGAATTGTGGATAAATAGGTAAATAATGTGGGTTTTTATGGTCTAAATAAATACCTCTGGATTTTAACTCCAGAGGCATTTTTTATCTATCAAGTCCTTATTGTTTCTTGACGATTAGGTGTTATTTCTTTCATAAAGGATTTATTTCCCGCTGAAAAGAAGATTACACTCCCTATCGTTGTGATGGCAAGAATCCAAAACATAATTTGGCCCTGAAATTGACTGAGAAGATACCCCCCAAATATTGGCCCGAGAAAGTTCCCAATCTTACGGAATTGAGCTGCACCGAAATAGGTTCCACGCAAATGTTCGGGGGCAAGCCGATCAATCATCATGTTATTGGAAGGAAAAATTAAGATTTCACCGATTGTTAATAAGACAATCGCCGAAATAGCCACTGTCCAGCCGGTTACAAAACTAAACACGACCAATCCAGCTGCCATAAAAATCGCACCAACCACCATGACCTGCATTAGCCGAAATTTTTCAGCAATATGGCTAATCGGCATTTGCAGGAATACAACCATAACAGCATTAATCGTGATCAGCGTCGAAAAAATTTGAATCCCATTTTCAAGGGATCCTTCTAATATTTGCGGTAAATTAGAGTCAATTTGTACATAGCCCATGTTTACTAAAATAATTCCAATAATTAAATACCTTAATGCTTTATCTGATTTGATTATACTAAACGCATTACTAAAGGAGACAACCTTCTTGCTTTGTCCTGTATGATGTACAATAAATTTATTTAGTAGAATCACGAGCACAATCGCATAGCTTAAATAGGTCGTTCCTGTAATAGCGAACGATAATTTTGCCGATGTACTCGCTAAATAGGCACCAACAAGCGGACCGACTGAGGCACCAATGTTCATCGCGGTATAGCGTAAAGAGTAGACCTTCATTCGCTTTTCCTTATCTGTTAGATCGGCCATCAAGGCTTGGGCAGTTGGTTCAAAAAAGGAATTTGACAGCCCATTTAATGCGTTTAACAGCACAAACCATCCGGGACTAGAAGCAACAGTAAACCCGTAATAAACCAATGCTACCGTAAACAAAGAGATGAGCATGACTGGCTTCCGTCCAAACCGGTCCGATAAATGACCGCCAATAAAGCCTCCAACTGTGCCCATTAGTGGACTCATCCCAACCGTTAATCCTATGACAATTGGAGAAAGATCCATATGTCTTGATAGGTAGATTGATAGGAACGGAAGGGTCATAAAAGCCGCGCCTCTTGATAAAACGGTTCCTATTAACAAAACCCACACGATTGGGTGGAATTGCCCAATATAGTTTTTTATTTTTGCCATATATGTACTGCCTCTCATAATATTTTTGGTCAATTTCTAGTAAAACAAATTTATGTAGCTAATGTAAAGAATTTTCTCATTGTTTTAAAAAAAGCCAGTTCCATTTGAACTGGCTTTGGTAATTTAATTTGGGTCTTTATATTTTAAAGCTCGTTCACTGTCCCTGTAGCCCTTTGTAGTTGGATCCTGAACGATACCTAACATCGACAACAAAACAAAAA
Organism: Neobacillus drentensis; assembly: GCF_036962125.1. GTDB lineage: Bacteria > Bacillota > Bacilli > Bacillales > Cytobacillaceae > Neobacillus > Neobacillus drentensis_B. Next base: position 38,834 of record NZ_JBALOA010000003.1, on the reverse strand, counting down.
CAGCATTAGCGATCGTTAAGATATTATTTTGGATTGCATCGGTTAATTGAAAATCAATCAGACCTAACGAATTTAATCCAGCTATCAAGACTTGAGCGACAATCATAATTTGTGATAAAAACGCAATTACCCAATTCCGGTTCCTAAACCGTACTTTCCAGTTAATCATTTTCCTCATCCCTTCCCTTATGTTAAACAATCTTTCTATTAACATATGCATGGACGAGGAAATGGTTGTCCGCCAATATCATGGGTTTAATTTTTACCGTTCTACACTTCTCTTCGCATTGCTTTTAAGACATCAACTTTAGTTGCCCGTTGTGCCGGACGCAATCCTGAAATAATCGTAACCCCGTAACAAATCAGCACGCAGATAATCGGCAATACCAGCGGAATATCACTAAATACCAGGTTTAAGTCTGTTTCTTGGCCAAACGCTTGTTTGATTATTAATGGAATCGCAAAATTTACCGCATAACTAATCCCATAGGATACGACTGTACCAATGAATGCACCGATTAAGCCAATATAACTGCTTTCAAGTAAAAAGATTCGTTTAATTGTATTCGGGCTCGCACCAATTGCTTTCATAATTCCAATATCTGGAGCCCGCTCAGTCACCGCCATGGTCATCGTATTATAAATACCGATAGATGCAATCAGAATAGCGATTGTCCCGATGAAAATGAGACCTGCCTTTGCAATCATAAACACCATATTGACCTCTTTTAATTCGTTTACAACTGAATACGTTGCATACTTCTCTTCTTTTAACCGTTCAGATATACTTTGGACTGATTCCATGTTTTTTGCATAAACTTTCACATCATCATAAGCATTTTTATTGAGCTCAATATCTTCAGGTACTTTATTCATATTTACGTCCAACATGTACCCCTTTGGAGTCCCAGTAAACGCCTCTATATCCGTTAACATCTGATCTGATATAAAGACACTGCTATCTTGAGCCCATTCTTTTGTTGGCTTTTTAGAGATTCCCACCACTTTTAATGGGATCGTTTTTTCTATTTGTTTTCCGTCCTTAAACTGATGGACCGTTAAATTAATTTCCTTACCAAGTAATTCATCTTTATAGAGATACTCAGCTTTAACCTGACCTTTTTCATCATACCTGTCATCGCCAGCATCCTTGTCCGCTAGATTCATAAGGAAATTATAGCCCACGGCCACTTCATTCTTCTCCTTTGGAAAACGGCCCTTCGATAATTCGAAACCAGCTTTTATTTCTGCCGGGAAATTTGCTACAAAGGTCGGCGCCCCCTCCTGATAGTTTCCAATCGAAAACGTTCCTTCCTGCTGTAACATTTTCCTTCTTGTCACTGCTTTCACATCGTCAATTGTTTCAAACAAGTGCACATCTTTGTCATTTAACGCCCGATAGACACCTTGCTCTTTTGTTTCTTTCCCATGGACATCAATTTGGGTAATAACCCTCCGTTCGGTGATTTCCTTTACCACTGATTTCTGTAAGCCAAACCCTACTGAAGCGAGCACAATTAGAAAGGCACAACCCATCGCAGTTGCAAGAATTGTCATAAATACTCTCGTTCTATTCTTCTTCATATTCTGGCGGACGAAGCGGAATTGATCCTTTAGTTTCATGTGAGCACCCCCTCGACAATGCGGCCATCTTTCAACTCTATTTTACGATTGCCGATTTCGGCCACTTTGTCATCATGGGTGATAATTAAAAACGTAATCCCTAAATCTCGGTTTAATTCCTGAATAAATTGCAATAATTCTTTTTCTGTTTCACTATCCAGACTTCCCGTTGGCTCATCTGCCAGTATTATTGGCGGATTAACAATTAAGGCTCTGGCAATACTTACTCGCTGCTGCTGTCCCCCTGACAGTTCTCCTGGATAATGATCCTGGTAATCTAGTAATCCTACTTTTTGCAGCATTGCCTCAGTTTGACTTTTTCGTATCTTTTCGTTAATTCCTTTTAATATCAAAGGCAATTCCACATTTTGAAAAGCCGTCATGCTCGGAATCAATTGAAAGCTTTGAAAGATAAATCCTAGATGGTTGATTCGGAAATCTGCAAATCTTGCTTCATTAAGTTCTGATACTTTTTCTTCGCTAATCCAAATCTCGCCCTCTTTAGGATGTATGAAACCACTGACTAAATTAAGAAGCGTCGATTTCCCAGAACCACTTCTGCCCACTATCGTCACAATTTCCCCTTTTTCGACTGTTAAAGAAATATCTCTCAAGACTGGAATAATTGTTTGACGTCCTTTTTTGCCAATGACAAAATCATGGCTTAAATTTTTTAATGTAATCATATTTTCCTCCTGTTTCTCCCTCACTTCACTATAATAGACGAAGCATTCTCAACTAACCCCTACAATGAATTTGTATAATTTTTAACAATCTGTTAGACGGTATAAAATGAAATAGGTTACATGGGGGATTTTTACTAACTAAATGCTATTACTAGTCTTTTTATTTGATAAAATTTATAATAGAGGAATTGAAAATTACTTTTTGAAAGTAAGGAGATCACATGGAGAAAATACATCCATTTCGAGAAAAGATTATTCATTTCTGGAAAAAGAGGCATTTAACGCAAATATTATTACTGCTAATTCTTGTAGTTGTTTTAATCACCATCCTTTATTTTGGCTGGATCGCCTTGAGAGCAAATGTAGAATCACTGAAACAAGGCCTTAGTCAGCCGACAGTTATTTATGATAAAAAGGGAAAAATTGCAAGTAATGTCGCCACCAATCGGACGAAAGGAATAAATATCGAGGATTTACCTAAGTATGTCCCAAATGCCGTAGTCGCGATCGAAGATGAACGATTTTATAAACATGGCGGCTTTGATATAAAAGGGATTGCCCGTGCCTTTTTCAGCAACTTGTTTGCCGGCAGAATCACAGGCGGCGGGAGTACATTAACCCAGCAGTTAACTAAGAATGCCCTTCTTTCTCCGGAACGTACCTATAAGCGAAAAGCTGAGGAACTCTTTTTAGCTGTAAAAATCGAAAAGGTATATTCCAAGAACGAGATATTGCAAATGTACCTTAACCAGGTTTATTTTGGGAGCGGGTCTTGGGGAATCAGCAACGCTTCTAAAAAATATTTTGATAAAGATATCCAAGATGTAACGATCAGTGAGGCTGCGATGCTTGCTGGTTTGCTGCATTCACCGAATTATCTTAACCCTTATAATAACTATGATTTAGCGATGAAAAGACGAAACACGGTACTAAGCAAAATGAAGGAACTGGGGATGATTACTAGTTCACAATATAATCAAGCGAAAAAAGAAAAGATTCGCCTCCATGATGGCGGCGGCAGCTCGGTTGAACGAAAATACCCTTATTATGTTGATGCTGTTCTAAATGAAGCAATTAATAAATATGGCTTAACACAAGAGGAAATTCTTACCCGGGGTTACCGTATTTACACGGAAATGGATCAAAATCTTCAGTCTGAGCTTGAGAAGGTGTACAGTGAAGACTACCTGTTTCCGCGCAGTCGAGGAGGAAAACTTGTTCAAAGCGGCTCTGTTTTAATGGATCCTGCAACCGGCGGAGTAAGTGCACTTGTTGGCGGCCGTGGTGAGCATGTATTCCGAGGCTTTAACCGTGCAACCCAATTACGAGCACAACCAGGATCCTCAATTAAGCCACTAGCCGTTTATACACCTGCCCTTGAAGAAGGTTACAAATACTCATCCGAGCTGGTGGATAAATCAATCACCTTTGGAAATTACAAGCCAGAAAATTTCTCAAAAACCTATCAGGGCAAAGTTGAATTTTACAAGGCACTTGAGAAGTCGCTGAATATCCCTGCTGTATGGCTCCTCAATGAGATTGGCTTAAATAAGGGGATAGATTCTTTAAAGAGGTTTGGAATTCCCGTCGAAAAAGAAGATAAAAACCTCGCAATTGCCTTAGGCGGGATGAGTAATGGGGTCTCCCCACTTCAAATGGCTAATGCCTTTTCCACTTTTCCTAATGGCGGAAAGCGTCAAGATAGCCACTTGATTACGAAAATTGTTGGACCAACTGAAAATGTAATTGCTGAACATGAAGCAAAAACCACAAAAGTAACGTCCGAAGAAGTCACAGATGAGATGACATCGATGCTCTTAAATGTAGTAGAAACAGGAACTGCAAGGCGCGCTCGAATTCCTAATCTCCAAATAGCTGGAAAAACTGGATCCACCCAACTTCCCTATAATGATATCAGTGGGACGAAGGACCAATGGATGGTGGGGTATACCCCAAATCTAGTTGGCGCCATCTGGATAGGGTTCGACCAGACCGACCGCGAACATTACCTGCCAAGTCCGAGTTCAGCTAATGTGGTGCCCATATTTAAGGAGATTATGAAAAAATCCGTTCAACATCTTCCTAAAGAGCGTTTTGAGGTTGTTTCGATCAATGATCAACTCGCAGGTAAAAGCACATCAAAGGTCAGTATAAATGAACAGGCAAAGAAAATAAGCAAGGAATTAAATGAAAATGCTCAGAAAATCAGTCAAACGATCAAAGAAAATGCTCCAGGTTGGAAAGAAAAATTGGATCAAGTTTTATATAAGGTTGGTAAAGGAGTTAATTCTCTCATTGAAAGAATTCAGCAGTAATAAAAAATAGCACCATGACGGTGCTATTTTTTTATTTCTACGTTATGGAACAAGTCTCCTGTGATTTTTCGGAGGATTTCTTCCTGATCAGGTTGAAAATACACCATGAAACAGGTGGATGGGCCAGCTGATTTCATTATATCAACGGTAGTGACCACCCTTTCTTGTGTTATCTTTTCATTTGGGAACATTTGATTGAGTTCATACAATATCCCTCTAGAACCAACCGGCCACAGCATTGCACCCTTAATCAAACTCACCTTTTGAAAAATAGATAGCGGAGCAATCTGGTCTTTAAGTTCAATCACTTCGTTGCCAACTAGCGGCAATCCAATAACAGCCAAATTCAAGTGATTAGCTAAAGCAAAATCAGTTATCTTAGCATATGATTTCTTTCCCAAGACCACTACCCCTATGGCAGACTGCAGCAGCTGAAAGTTACTTTCTGTACTTCCAGTAATCCTTACATCAGATAACATTAGTTCAGACAGTCCCTTTTCTATTCCACTAACAAGCTTATTCCATGGTTCATTACCGCAAAAATTATGGAGCACGACTGAAATCGGTTCTCCTCCTGCTGCGATACATTCCATAACGGCAACCCTAAAGGCATAATAAGCGACCATTTCGTAGGGAACATGCACATGGTCTTGCTCCTTCATCCCAATGCCTCCACTATTATCACATGCAATAATGAGAGATTCCTCACTGTTAAATGGAATGGTAACGATATCCCTCATTGTTTTACATCCCGATTAGGCAACCCATGCTTCACGAGGGAAGATAGCCGTGGAATTGCGACCAGTGCGATGACCGTATTGATGATTGAACCAACCAGCAGTGAAGGAACAATCCCTAAATAAAATCCTAAATTCATTAAATAAATAAAAGGTAACGGTGCAACAAATGCGTTTCCAATGATGAAAACCACACTTGTTACTATTTTATTTTTTTTATAGAGACGTCCAAAAAGCCAAACAAGCACGGCCATTTCGATCGCAATTAAAAAGTGCATCGGGCCAAGCGGGAAACCGCCTATTAATGCCGATAAGAGATGACCAAATGCCCCTACTAACGCCCCTGCTCCTGCACCAAACAGAACTGCTGCCAATAGTGCGGGGAATACATCCAAAGCAACACTCCCAACAATCGCCGGAATCTTTATCATCGCTCCAACAACAGACAAGGCCGTTAACATGGAGAGTCCGCTCACCCATTTTCCTGTCATGCTATTTGTCTCCCCTACGCTTCACATCCCTAAACACCTTCGCACTTCGTACATATTCTACGTCACTTACCCGCAGCCTGAAGTTGATTACTCGGGCCAGTGCAAAGAAATAATCGGAAAGGCGGTTAAGGTACATCAATGCTAGTTCAGATGTTTTAGGGTCTGATTTCACCAATTTAACAACTAACCTTTCAGCCCTCCGAGTTACCGTCCTTGCAATATGGATCGATGCCGACGGCTTAGTGCCGCCAGGTAAAATAAAGCGTTCTAAATCAGGGGCTTCATCTGTGTATTCATCTATTTTCTTTTCTAGATAATCAATTGATTCTTGTTGAAGCTTTAATTCCCGCTTCTCCGTCACATTAGCAAGGTCGCCGCCACAATCAAACAATTCATGTTGAATTTTTTCAAGATCTGCTAGGACGTCCTTGAATAATTCAGGATCTAGCTCTTGAATAGCTTGGCCGACAAAGCAATTAACTTCGTCTACTGTTCCGTATGCTTCGACGCGAGTATCATCTTTGTCTACCCTTCCGCCAATGATGCTTGTTTTTCCTTTGTCACCTGTTCTAGTGTAAATTCTCATTCTTTCCATTCCCCTTTACTTTAAAGTTTGGTTTAATCCATACCATATAACATCAACTTTAGCTGATTTGGTTGCGATATCTTGATAGGCCCATCCAGTTACATCCCGCCATAGTCTATTTTCTACTTCCAGTGGCACAATTCCTTTAGTTATATCCGTTCCAATCACAATTAATTGGTGATGTGACGCTGCTTGTTCCCAAGTAAGCCAAATCTCTAAACACTTTGCCCATATCTCCCGACACTTACTGGCATCATATTTAGTCGTTAATTCTTTTAGCCATAGTTCGACTCCCTCAAGGATTACCACATCCTGACCGAAATCGAATAAATTTATCGGGAGCGGGTGGTTATCATATGCTGAGACCCACTGCTTATTGTCGTAAACAAAGTAGGTATTCTTTACCCATGCGCGTTTGCCGTTAAAGGCACCTCCAATAATGAAATGCATCGTTCACCCCTCCTTAGCGATTCTCTCTCAAAAATAAGTTCGTAACCTTGATTATGACCTGCAGGCCATGCCCAAAATTCTTTTTCATGTGGGGCAAACCTTGATAAAAGATAGCGAATCACCCCTCCGTGGGTAACCACTGCGCAGCTTTCAAGAGTTGATGCGAGAATTTCTTCTGTAATTTTTCCCCAGCCGGAATCCACTCTAGTTGTGAACTCATGAAAGAATTCCCCGTCTGGCGGACAATAACTTAGAGGATCTGTAAGCCAGTTTCGATAGAGGCGATTATCTTTTAAGTCTTCGTACGTTTTCTCTTCCCATCTACCAAAATTCATTTCTCGTAATTCTTTTAATAAACGAGGGCATATAGATGGAAATAATCGTTCTACTGTACCAATACATCTTTGCAAATCACTGGAATAGTATCGTTGGTACCTTTTTAGGATTTTCAAAGATGCAGTTTCAGCACATAAGGGTGAATCGTTCCAGCCTAAATAGGCTTTGCGTTTATTTTCTTCGGTTATACCATGACGAAATAATGCAATAACCAAACGGTCATCCATAGTAGTAACTCAGTCCCTTCCACCGCAGCACCTAAAACATCCCCGGTAATACCGCCAAACCATTTCGCTGCTTTCCGACGGAAAAGGAATAAACAACAAAATGCAACAAGAATTAATACTCCTATTATCATTAATTCTATTTTTAAAAAACTGACGAGAATAAGAATACATACTATATAAAGGGGATACGGCCATAAAGCCTTTGGTTTCGCCGCACTCTGGAAAAGCGTCCCCAGTCCTTCATTCTTCGCTGACTTCACTGTTAACAACAGCACACCCATGACACTTTTGCTCAACAATGGGATCAACAAGATTAGGATCAATACTAAGTTTTTGACGTTTGCTGTACTTTCATAAATGAACAAAAACCGACAGCTTAATAACACAAGAACGGAAAGAACACCAAATGCTCCCGTTCGCGGATCCTTCATTATTTCCAGCCTTTTCCCTTGATCCTGATAGGAAAAATAAGCATCACTCGCATCCATCCAGCCATCGAGATGTATTCCTCCCGTCAAGAGAATCGTTGCCAGCCAAAGCAAGAAGGCAGAGGCTAGATGACTAAAAGGAGAAAATTCTAGACAAAGATAGAAGAACGCTGAATAAATGATTCCTTGAAGTAATCCTACTAATGGGAATGCTTGCACTGCCTTTTTAAGATGTTCCTGATCCATTGGCAGTTCTGATTTGATCGGGATAGCCGTAAAAAATTGAATATCAATTAAAAAACCTTTCCAGAACTTTATCATTTTGAACCCCATTGCTGGATGAGCTTTTTCATCAAATCCCATTTTAAGTGGCTTTTCATCTCATTTGCTAAAATATCAAATCGTTTATCTTTATATTCGCTGATAGATTGGATTCCTTGGACTGGCAAACCTTTCTTTTTCCGGATCATGTTTAACCATTGATTTCTCCACTCATCATTATGAAAAAGATGGTGAAGATAGGTTCCAATGATTTGACCGTCATTTCCGAAATACCCATCATCTTCCCCATTGGCTAAGGTTAAAAATGGAACAACCCCTTTAGAGAAGGTTGTCTTTCCTAAATGAATTTCATAGCCCTCTAGCCGTTGAGTTGCAGTCAATCCAGTAGCTTGGTGATACTGAGCAATGACTCGATTGGTTTCCTTTTCTTGATAAAAAGTAGTTATCGCTGGGATCAATCCAAACCCCTTAACTATGTAGTTCGGTATGTTAATATCTCTACCTTCTTTATCGATCAATTCTTCGCCGAGGATTTGATACCCACCACAGATTCCTACAATAAATCCGCCATTGGCCACGTGATTTTTGATTAAAATATCTAACTGGTTATCTCGTAAAGTTTGCATGTCACTGATGGTACTCTTTGTACCAGGTATGATAATCGCATCCGGATGTCCCAATTCGCTTGCATGTTTGACCCAGCGGAGTGTAACATCTTCTTCATATAATAAGGGTTCCAAGTCACTATAATTTGAAATAAACGGTAGGTGGATGACAGCAATATCAAGTGTCCCTTTTCTCGGATAGGCAAATTGAGTCATGATCGATAATGAGTCCTCGCCATCAATCATATGATTTTCCACAAACGGCAATACACCTAATACAGGCACACCTGTTTTCTCCTCGAGCCACTGAACTCCATCCTCAAATAAGCTGAGATCGCCGCGAAATTTATTTATTATCACACCGACTACTCTTTCCCTTTCGTTAGGCTCCAGTAAATCAAGTGTGCCGACAATACTTGCAAACACTCCGCCCCGATCAATATCAGCTACCAGGACAACTGGTATATCCGCCAATTCGGCCACCTTCATATTAACAAGTTCGCGATCCTTTAAATTAATTTCAACTGGGCTGCCTGCTCCCTCGATTACCAATATCTCATATTCATCACCAAGATGCTGTAGTGATTTCTTAATCACCGCTAATCCCTTTTCATAAAAGTGTTCCCGATACCCGCGTCCTGAAAGGGTCTCGATCGCTTTACCTAGATAAACAATTTCAGCGTTTTGTGCAGAACGGGGCTTTAATAGAATCGGATTCATCCATACCGATGGCTCTGTTCTAGCAGCTTCAGCCTGAATTCCTTGTGCTCTGCCAATCTCCTTTCCGTCTTTTGTTACGTAAGAGTTATTGGACATGTTCTGCGATTTAAACGGGGTGACCCTTACCCCCTCGTTGGAAAGGATACGGCACAGGGCTGTTACGATTAAACTTTTGCCCACATCCGAAGCTGTCCCCTGAATCATGAGTCCTTTCATGAGATAGCCCCCTTCATAACGATTGGAATCCCTGCTTCCACTAAAAACACTTGGTCCGCCTCCTTGACTAAGTACTGATGGATTTGTCCTAGTAAGCGCCCATATGTAAACACCATCTCATTGCCAAGTAAGGATTCATTTAAAACCTCATTACTCACGATTATCATGGTTCCCACACGTTCCTTTATAGTAGTAATCCCGGTGAGGATCGTATCTTTAACAGTGTTTAAAAATTGTTCATCCCAGTTTTGCTCAGAAGCAAAAAGTTCATTATTTAATAGTGTGGTGAGACAATCTAGTAAAACCACTTCCCCGCCTTTAAATTCATTCGTTATCTTTCCTATTTGAACGGACTGTTCATATGTTTTCCACTGACTGGCCACTGTTAAGCGATCCCGTTGGTGTTTTTCAATTCGTTCCTTCATTTCTGAATCAGATGCAACACCCGTTGCCAGATAGCTAAGTCCGCCACCAGTTTTACGTGCCACTTCGATTGCTTTCTTCTCCGCAAAGCTGCTCTTCCCGCTCCTTACACCACCCGTTATAAAGATGAGTGTTGATGCCGCCAATGTGTTAACACCTCCATTAATTGATTATTTTCTTCATGACCTTTTATTGCAAAACGCAGCCATCTTCCCTCCAAGCCTGGGAAATTAAAAGTATGGCGTGGGATGATGCCCTGATGGAGAAGAAATTCAAATAATGAGAACTGATCCTGTAATAGCGGATCCTGTAGTAAGTAAAAATTCACATCCGATGACGAAGCAAGATAGTTATTTTGATGAAAAAAAGCAAAAAGCCTCTTACGCTCACGACCAATAAATCCCTGTGTCTCTTTAATAAAAGCTCCATTTTGAAGACAACGTTCTCCTGCTAATAACGCAATGGTATTGGTGCTCCAATGGGATTTCTGCTTGCTCAGGTTTGAGATTATATCTGGTCGAGCGACTAAATACCCCAAGCGAATTCCTGGTATCGCAAACATTTTTGTCAACGAACGTATAATGATTAAATTTGAAAACCTGTTTATGTATGGAACAAATGATTCATATTCGATTAAAAAATCAAAAAAAGCTTCATCTAAGATGACGAGACAATCTCGTTTTTCACACTCTTCTACTATTGAGATTATCGTTGAAGGGGGATAGTGAATTCCGGTTGGGTTATTAGGGTTACACAAAAACAAAGCATCCACAGCTACTAGACTAGAGCATAAATCGGTTAAATTCAATGTAAAGTCCGGCTCCATTAATTGATGATAGACAATTTCACATTGATTGGCCCGACATACTTCTTCATATTCTGAAAAAGTCGGCTCGACGATGAGTACTCTTTTACCAGCAAGCATTCGTCCCAGCAGTGTAATTAGTTCTGCTCCGCCATTGCCAATTAGGATAGAATCACTTTTGGTCTGTTCTGCTTTTGAAATCATGTCCGTAAGCTTTGTGGCAAACGGATCCGGGTACACTTGAATTTCTCGAAAAAAATCTACCCACTTTTCCTTCAGTGCAGTTGGTGGACCTAGTGGATTAATATTTGCGCTAAAATCGATAAACTCCTCTGGAAGCGGTAACCCCATTGCATTATATAAATATTGAGGATTCGATCCATGTGACGGCCATTTCAAGAAATATTCCCCCCATCCATAATAGTAGTAAAAACAGAAAAACGGTTCGGCTAAGAATAGAGTTGGCTCCAAGGATATGCAATGCTTGGATCTTTTGAATCGGATCCCCCATTTTTGCGCGGTTCGAACGAATCCCTTTGTAATAGTTGATACCGCCTAACTGGATTCCTAAAATGGCTGCAACAGCCGCCTCTCCCCAGCCGCTGTTTGGACTTGGATGCTTTTTCGCATCACGGAACAAAACTATCCAAGCATGCCAAAAACCTGTCTTTTCTGGCCGTTTTCCAATCAGCATGGTCATGCCAGTTAAACGACTGGGAATCCAATTCATTACATCATCCCACCTTGCAGACGCCCAGCCAAACTCTTTATATCTATCATTCATGTGGCCGACCATCGAATCACAGGTATTAGCAGCTCGATAAATCATTGCCAGTGGGGCCCCGCCAATGAGCGCCCAAAACATTGGGGCGGTCACCCCATCACTGGTATTTTCAGCCACCGTTTCAATCGCCCCCCGTGCAATTTCACTTTCATCAAGGCTTTCCGTATCACGGCCAACAATATAGGATAGTTTTTTCCTCGCTTCCGCAAGGTCCCCTTTAATTAATGGCTGATAGACTTCTAGCGACGCACCCTTTAAGCTTTTATGAGCAATTGTTGTCGAAATAATAATACCTTCTACTAAAATCCCAACAAATGTGTGGACCCCATATCCAGTTAAAATAAGAGCCAAGGTAATGAAATAAACAAAGAGTAAAATAAAAAGGAGCATTCCCACTCCTTTCCATTTTTTAAACTTGCCCTTATTTAATCGTTTTTCAAAAAATGAAATCATTGTACCAATCCATTTTACAGGATGAGGCCAGTGAGGTGGATCGCCAATAAACATATCGATAATATAAGCAATGGTTATTGCGGCTAGATGATAGACTAACATGTTCGTTTCCTTTTGCTTGATTTTTGAATCGCTTCTGTCGTGCATTGATAAACAGCTTTGCTGATGAGCTTTCCTAACGGAGTAATCGTTCCTGCAAATTCTAGCAACTCGCCCATTTGTGTAGCAGCAATTAAAATACTATCGGTCGAGGTTCCGGTAGCAATCGTTCCAGTTACTTCGTCGATTACTTTGAGATCATTTAATGCCTTTACCTTTGCCTCCGTTGCGGTCATGATACTTTGGATAAACGCTTCCTCTGTTAACTCCCCATTAACAAAAATCCAAGTATTAATAGTTCCCGGAACCATTTCAAATGAATGTATTTCACTTTTCGAAGCATCAATCGCATTTCCAACCCCTGCTGTTACGACAACAAATATGGAGAAGCCATCACCGCTATATTCTTTGTAAACGACATCTTCCAAGATTACTGCTGTCATCATACCAACCGTTTCCGACGGTTCAAACCCTTTTGAAGTTAAAAATGAGGCCATTTCGGAACGATGATCATTACAGTTGTAATTCTTATCAACATGTCGATTGACAAAAGTCTGATGCCAGCCAGTACCAGAACCAATTACTCCAGAGGACATGGTCCTTAATGGTAATTTGGATGTTAGCTCAATATATTCTTCTGAAATGTGCAAACTGGACTCTTCTAGATGAAAATCGACCGCTTCGCTTTTCACTTTTGGCAGTAAAACCATCTGCGGCGCAGCGACTTTTGGATGTGGGTGTTTTTGAATGTCTGTTTGATATACGTCTCTAATTCTTTCTTCTCGAAGCACTTCATTTGGAATATGATCAATATTAATCCGTCCATTTTCAAGGAGAAGCAGCCGATCACAATAAAGCCCCGCAAGGTTTAAATCGTGAAAAATCGAGATGACAGTTAATCCTTTTTCTGAAGTCCATTGTTTTAAGAAATCCAACAATTCTTTTTGATATGATAAATCTAAATGATTTGTGGGTTCATCTAAAAGAAGAATTTCAGGCTCTTGGGCTAATGCCTGGGCGAGAAAGACACGTTGTTGTTCACCGCCTGATAACTCCTGAATATTTTTATGTTGGAATCTGTCCACGCCAATTTGTTTCATTACTGTTTGGACAACCACTTCATCGGCAATACTCCAGGATTGAAACAATCCCCTTTGATGGGCATAACGCCCGAGTGAGATAGTTTCTTTAACCGTGTAGGAGAAGGTTTGTGTCGAATGCTGTGAGAGGACAGCAATTACCTGGGCCAGCTGCTTTGCCTTGTAATCCTGGAGTCGTTTACCATCGATTAGAACCTCACCTTGATGGATTGGTAAAATTCCGCTAATCATTTTCAATAGAGTCGTTTTTCCACTTCCATTTGGTCCTAGAATCCCGAATAATTCTCCCTTTTCTACGTTAAAGGAAATGTCTTTTAGAACAGCTTCACTTGAGTATCCACCGGAAACTTCTTGAACGTTTAGCATCCTTTAACCACTTCTTTCCATCCTTTTTCTTTGTAATAGGATTATTGCAAATACTGGCGCACCAACTAAGGCAGTAATTACACCAATCGGTAATTCAGTTGGTGCGATAATTGTTCGCGAAATCAGGTCAGCCAAAATTAAAAAACCACTACCTGTAATTATCGATAATGGAAGGAGATGCCGGTGATCAGGCCCCCATAATAATCTCGACAGATGTGGAATCACAAGCCCGACAAAACCGATGGTACCTGACACCGCAACGGCAGCTCCTGTTAAGATGGAACCAGCTATTAAGATGATCAGCTTTCTTTTCTGAACATTGACACCCAAATGCTGGGCTCGCTCTTCCCCAAACGACATCGCGTTTAGTTCTTTGGCGTTATAGGTCAGTATTCCTGTGCCAATTATAAAAAATGGTATGATGATTTTAATGTATTCCCAGCCTCTCATTGATACACTTCCTAAGAGCCAGCCAATAATTTGCCTTAGTTCATCTCCAGTCAGTGCAATCATGAGCGAAATAATTGCCCCAAGGAAGGAGCTAAAAATAATCCCCGTTAAAATAATCGTTTCTACACGCAATGAGCGTTCGATTTTACTCGCAAATGTAAGCACCAAAAAAATCGTTAAAATAGAAAAGAGAATACTTAACAACGGCAAGGTAAAGGAGCCTATAAAAGGAATCGTAAGCTGGAAAAACAGCGTGAGCACCGCACCCACTGACGCACCAGAAGACACCCCTAAAGTATACGGATCGGCTAACGGATTTCTAAGTAAACCTTGAAAGGCTGCTCCTGCAATTGCAAGAGAAGCCCCAACAAGACCTGATAATATCACCCTCGGTAAGCGGATATTTAGGACAATACTCGAATACATGGGGTCGATATCCTTCAATGAAATAACACCAAATAATTTGGCGCCAATAATCTTAATAATCGTTAAGATTGGAACGGATACTGATCCAATTGAAATACCTAATAAAATCGAAAGAACAAGGAAAATTCCTGCGATTAGATATGCTGAAGATTTGTTATTTAAAAACTTCAGGATAGACAGCCTTCGCAAGATCTTCTACTCCTTCAACGATCCTAGGGCCTGAACGAGTGACACGGTCAGAATCTACATCGACCACTTGTTTATTTTTTACAGCGTTGACTGTTTCCCAGCCCTTTCTATTTAAAACTTGATCAACCGGATTTTTCACATAGTATCCGTAGGTTGTAACGATAACATCAGGATTGCGTTTGATCATTGCCTCTTGATCAATTTTAATCCAGCCTTCCTGGTCATTGGCGATATTTTCAGCATTAATGTAACTAAGCATCTGATCCATAAAAGTATTCTTTCCAGGTGTATAGATTTCTGGAGCCGGTGATACTTCGACTAATACTTTTTTCTTTTCTTTTATCTCGCCAGCCTTAGCTTTAATTTTCGCTAACTTATCCTTCATCCCCGTAATCATTTCATCTGCTTTGGCTGTTTCTCCGGTAGCTTTCCCAATCATTTTTATGGAATCATAGACTTGGTCAAAATTTTGGGCATCATTTACGACCAAAACAGCTATTCCTGCATCTTTTAGCTGCTGAAGTCCTGCTTCAGAATTGTGCGCAGAGGACGCATGGGCTAGCACTAAATCTGGCTTTAAGGAGATGATTTTTTCTAAGTTTATTTCTTGGCCGCCGACTTTCTCCTTTTTTGTTGCTGCTTCTGGATAATTATCGAAATCGGAGACACCAACCACTTCTTGATCCAAACCTAAAGCAAAAGCAATTTCAGTATTACTTGGGATCAGTGAAACGATTTTTTCTGGCTTCTTTTCGATGATAACTTTGGTGTCCGTTGCATCTGTAAGTGTAACTGGATATGTAATTTCCGCCGATTTCTTCTCAACGTTGGCTTTATTCTCTTCATTTACCTGGTCTTTCTTTTGTGCACAACCTGCTACTACTCCTACTGTCAATAATACTACTAACAGCAATGAATACAATTTTTTCATTCTTCTCCCTGCTTTCTGTGTATTTCCATATATGTAACAAAAAATAAGATCTTTTCTTGTGCTTACCAAGAATCATTGAAAACAACAAAAAACATCTCCACAATTAAATGGAGATGTTGGATTGAGTAGATTCAAGTTACTAGCAAGAAGTAAAAGAGTCTAGCCGTCAACACCTTCCTATCCTCGTAGGTTACTTGGCGCACAAGAATTAGGCAGGTTTCCTGGCTCATGATCATCGCTTCCTATGCCTTCCCATCGTAATTGACAGTGACATCATATAGGTTGCTCCCATTTACAGTGGCGGGACCGCGTTGGCTTCTACCAACTTCCCTTTTAAGCTTTAAATCTTCAGAAGATTTAAGCACCTAATTTTTAAAAATATTTTTTGTTACGTTTATTATAGAAAAAGTGGAATGATTTGTATATGTTTTTTTACAATAATTTATGATTCAATACTTCTGCATAAATTAGCCATTTCAATCGCAGCCGTTGCTGAATCCCAACCTTTATTACCCGCCTTTGTTCCGGCACGTTCAATAGCTTGTTCGATCGAATCTGTTGTTAACACGCCAAATATAACCGGAATACCACTTTTTAAATTAATAGCAGAAACACCTTTAGCCACTTCATTACAAACATAGTCAAAATGTGGAGTAGAACCGCGAATGACTGTGCCAAGCGTGATTACCGCATCATATTTTTTACTATTTGCCATTTTTTGAGCGATTAAGGAAATCTCAAAAGCACCCGGAACCCAGGCAATATCTACATCTGTCTCACTGACGCCATGTCTCTTAAGTGCATCCTGTGCACCGCTTAATAACTTACCAGTAATAAATTCATTAAACCTTCCAACTACGATTCCTACTTTCAACCCTGTGCCAACTAAATGTCCTTCAAAAATATTTCCCATGTGTATGCCTCCATTTGTTTTGTGTAGTAGCGATTTTTTTAGTTAAACTTCCCGCTTAACGAAGTTTTCTATTTTCATTCGATATTCAACCAAATCTTTAATCGTAATCATTTTAAGGTTCATTCTCTCTGCAATTTTGAAAAGATCGGGTACGCGGGCCATTGTTCCGTCCTCATTCATAATTTCACAAATAACCCCAGCAGGCTTAGCACCGCATAATTTGGCAAGATCCACGGCTGCTTCTGTATGTCCATTTCTATTCAGAACTCCACCTTGTTTAGCAATGAGTGGGAAAATATGCCCTGGTCTGTTAAAATCTGACGCTTTCGATTCAGAATCCACCATGCTTAACACCGTTGCAGATCGTTCAAAGGCAGAAATTCCAGTGGTCGTATATTTATGATCTATGCTCACAGTAAAAGCAGTTCGTTTCGGATCTGTGTTGTTAGTAACCATTGGATGTAAGGCCAGCTTTTTAGCTAAATCCTCTTCAATAGGCACACAAATTAGACCTCTGCCGTACGTGGCCATAAGATTTATGACCTCGGGCGTTGCTTTTTCAGCAAGAGAAATAAAGTCCCCTTCGTTTTCCCTGTCCTCGTCATCACAGACAATGACTACTTTACCTTCCTTTAAATCTGATAGTGCTTCATCAATTGTATTAAACACGGTTTTCTCCCCTTTCAATCATTATTTAAAAAAAGCCATTCTCTTCTAAAAAATTAGCGGTTATCCCCTTGCTTCCTTTTTGCAGAGGTTGATTAGAAAAATTATTAATAAAATGACCAACATATTTTCCTATCATATCGCATTCTAAGTTAACAATGTCCCCGGAACCCTTTTGTCCTAAAATCGATTCTGTTAAGGTATGTGGGATGATTGATAATGTAAAACTGTTTTCTGATACAGAAAACACGGTTAAACTTGTCCCATCCACAGCAATTGATCCTCTTAAGATGACGTATCTTAATACATCCTGCTCTGCTTCAATCTCATAGTAAATCGCATTTTCAAGTGATTGTTTACTTTTAATGACACCTGTTCCGTCAATATGCCCTGAAACGAAATGGCCGCCAAACCTTCCACCCGCTGCCATCGCCCGTTCAAGATTAACTTTCGAACCCCGTTTGACCATGTTTAAACTACTGGCTCTGACCGTCTCCGGCATTACATCTACCATGAACAGTTTACCGGTAAAAGCTGTCACCGTAAGACAAACCCCATTAACGGCAATACTATCGCCAAGATGAACGTCATTCAGTATTTTTTTTGCTTCAATGGTTAACACAAACGATTCACCAGATCGCTGAATGTTCGCCACTACGCCAATTTCTTCAATAATTCCAGTAAACATATTGTTCCTACTCCTTACTATGTTTCCCTTTAATTCTTACACTAAAAAAAGAAAGACCCTGATAACAAGAAGTTATCAGGGTCCGGTAAAAGGCAATAGAAAATAAAGGCTTAAAGATAGGCATACTTCCCCTATCGTTAATCCTGTCTTTTCCTTCTCCCATCCAGACTTTAACTGTCGGCCCTGGAGTTTCACCAGATCCACCGTTTAACAAAAAGATGTTAACCGGGTCACGGACTAAGAAGCATAGCTTCATCACCGCCGGTTAGGAATTTCACCTGACCCCGAAGGAAATTATTCGAATATATAGTTAAGAATATAATACTAAATTCTAACAGTAAAGGGAAATGCACTAAATAGTATACCCACAAAAAATAAATAAGTTTTATATATCTTCAAACTTTACTGTTTATATGTCTTTACTGGTAAATAAATATCAAAATGAAGATCGCCCGTCTCATTTTGATGTTTATGCTCTTCCTTATAAACCTCAAGGCTCAAAGCATTGTGATCTTGTTCATATCCATACTCTTCCATCCACGCATAAATTTGTTTATATGTATGTTCTACTTCTTCTTGGCTCCCTCTATGTGTGGCATAAACATAATTTTTACTTGGAATCGTAAAACCAACCATACCCTCTGGAATTTCAGCAATTTTTTCAACCGGCGTTGTTACATAATAGGTGAATTCAGTTTCTCGACTATGAAATGGCGCAATTAAAACAGGTTCGTTCGTTTGATAGGATACTTCTTCAAGACGATTGACCATTTCTTTAAAAAGACCTGGGAGTGTACTCATTTGTGAGTACGTACCATTCCACGAAATGCCGACGACCTTCATCTCTTCTTTTTCAATTACTTGGATACTCATGTTAATCCCCCTCAAATCAATATCATATTAATATAATTCTAAGTTTAAACCTTAAAGTCCTGCATAAATCATTCGACGAAATCATTCAAAAAAGGAAGGGTCTGCTTCTACAAAAGTTTAAGAGCGCTCAACTGAATGAACGGCCTACTTTGAGATAAATTTTATTTTTTTGATGAAAATAGCTTATAATGTATTTAATACATTTTTAGGAGGATAATTATGACTGAGTCAAACCAATCCAATACACAGGAAGAAACAAAAAAGAAAATAAGTTTACAAGAAGCGATGAAATTACAGCTGCAAAATAAGAAAAACAAATCTGCTGGCGGAAATGCAGGCGGCAACAGTTCTATGGCAACTAAAAAACTGCAAAGCCAACAGACCAAAAAAGTTAGTAATTCACGGAGAAAAATGGGTGTCTAGTGGTCAAAATAGGGCAGATATTGTCCCAGGTGCACTTGTTAAAATCGTTTTAAAAGCGGATCAACGTAGTGGGAAACTAATTGAGGGTACGGTTAAGGATATATTAACCAAGTCCAGTTTTCATCCACACGGCATTAAGGTCAGGCTCAGCGATGGACAAGTGGGCAGGGTGAAGGAAATCAATAGTTAGTTAAGCCCTTCTGCGGTTTCAGCGCAGAAGGTTTTTTTGTTCTCTCTCATTTACCGAGCTGACGATTTTCCCGCCTCCTAGGGTAATGAGCGGGCTTCTCTTTTACCGGAACCACAATTTTTCCGCCTGCTCGGGTAAAATGTCTATCGGAAGGGTTCAGATGGACAAAACGGCCCAATGGAACAGGCAAAATGTCTATCGGGAGGTATCCGATGGACAAAAACACACAAGGGAACAGGTAAAATGTCTATCGGGAGGGTTCCGATGGACAAAACGTCCCAAGGGAACAGGAAAAACGTCTATCGGAAGGGGCACCGATGGACAAAAACACACAAGGGAACAGGAAAAACGTCTATCGGAAGGGGCACGATGGTCTCTTTTACCCGCACCACGATTTTTCCGCCTGCTCGGGTAATGAGCGGGCTTCTCTTTTACCCGCACCACGCTATCCCCCTCTTAACGAGAAAAGAAACTCATAAAAAAACAGACCCAAGTGCTTGGGTCTGTTTATCGGCGGTTCATTATGATTTACGGACGTTTACTGCTTGCGGTCCACGTTGGCCATTCTCAATTTCAAACGTAACCTCTTGACCTTCATCTAATGTTTTGTAGCCTTCGCCTTGAATCGCAGAAAAGTGAACGAATACATCTTCTCCACCTTCACGCTCAATGAATCCAAAGCCCTTTTCACCGTTAAACCATTTTACTTTACCATGTTCCATTCTTTGTAGCCTCCTAGCATGTAACAAATACATGTAAATTGCAAATTGACTTGCCTACATATTTTTACCCAATTCTTTTTTAGCTATACCATTTTAGCTTTTAAAATTTTTTCAGTATTTTTTTAAAACCCATTTATCTATTGCTTTTGCCACCCCGTCCTCTTCATTCGTCGCAGTTACCCAATCCGCTGACTCCTTAACAAGATCCTGAGCATTCCCCATCGCTACCCCCATTCCAGCAGCTTTGATCATTGCCAAGTCATTGAGACTATCACCTACTGCCATCACATCTTTCATTTCTAATCCAAGCCTGCTGCAAACTAGCTCAAGTCCTTTCGCTTTATTAATTCCTGCTAAATTTACTTCAATATTTTTCAAAGTTGAATTACTAAGTTCAAATTCACCTTTATCCTGCAATTCTTTCATGATAATCGCTCTTGTGTTGTCATCATCAATATTAAAACCAAATTTCATCCATTCCAATCTATGTATGTCTTCTGGCATTTCATTATGAAAGTTCCTTTCTGTACTAATCGCCCAAAATTGGGTGTTATGTTGTTGGGACAATTCCCACATCCATTCAATATGTTCTGATTTAACTAAATTCCTCTGTACTAATTCACGGTTCTCATCCCAAATTTCACTTCCATTTACTGTAACGAAATACGAATTAAGCTCTAAAGAATCGGCATGCTCTCGACTAGTGGTCAGCGAACGTCCTGTACTTAAGACCACAATAATCCCTTTGTCCTTTGCCGCCTGAATGGCGTGGCGATTTGCTTCTGATACTTGTCCTTGTTTATTTAACAGAGTACCATCCATATCAAGTGCAACAAGTTTAATTTCAACATCACTTTTATAATTTTCCATCAGTAAACTCCCTTCATGCTTTTACCTTATTAGGTTAACACCATCAATAAATACTAATCAACTTTATTAAGTTTACATAATGTAATTATTTAAAACTAATTAATACCACAAAAAAACGCCTGAAGATTCAAGCGCTTTTTTCAAACTATTAATGGTGATGGTGAACGCCCATCGATGGGTTGGTGATCAGCCATTCCTCTTTCGGTAATTGGAAATATTGAATCCAGATATTATTTAAGGTTGGATCATTTTTATCCAGAATAAAATCAATCTCTTTATCACTTGTTACCACAACATCGTTTTCTGTTGGAGTATCAAGCATTAAATCATAATGGGCGTGATCCCCATGGATACTTGTTACAACAACTCTGAATTGTTTTCCTTCAGCTTCTTCTTGTTCTAACATTTTTTTTAAAGCCTTTGCAGCATTACGATTTACTTTTACTTTCATTTTGTGCTCTCCTCTATTTATGTATTCCTTATTATTATCCCATGATTATTCCAAGTTAGACAAATTTTTAGCGTAGAAAACCCCATATCAGGTTACCTTTCCTAATTTTTCTATTTTTAGTTTTTAAAACCTTAACAAATTTGTCACATATTTTTCGAAAAAGGCATATTAACATCACGACAATGTTGTTAATATAGTGAAAGAAAAATGTGTGGCTAAATTGTGTTACATAATAATTAATTTAATTAGGAGCTATCATTTTTCAAAGGCTTGTAAATTACACTACTTTGATATGTGAATAAATTCACAACTATTTGTGAAAAAACGAACAAAATTTGGAGAGGAGATTAAAAATGTTTAGTAAGACGTATTTAGTTTCACTATTAGCAATATTGCCCGTTTTACTTTTAAGCGGCTGCGATTCAAGCATGGTTGTCTTTGATCCAAAAGGACCTGTCGCACGAGATATCCTTGGATTGATTAACTGGTCACTTATTTTCATGTTGATAATCGTTGTTGTAGTATTTGGGTTATTTGGTTATATCGTTTGGAAATATCGTGCAACATCAGAAAACAAAGATTATGAACCACCTGAGGAACATGGTTCCACCAAATTAGAGATCATTTGGACCACTATTCCCATACTTATCGTAATCGCTTTGACCATTCCAACAATAAAAACCATATATAAACTTGAAAAGGTACCGGCAGGCTATGAAAATAAAAAGCCTATCACGATAAATGTTACTTCTGCTGATTGGAAATGGATATTTAGTTATCCGGAACAAGGGATTGAGACAGTTAACTATGTAAACATTCCTGCTGGTACTCCCGTTAAATTTAAGCTTACTTCTGCAGGAACAATGCAATCTTTTTGGGTGCCTGCTTTAGGCGGTCAAAAATACACAATGAATAAAATGGAAACACAAATGTACCTTGTTGCGGACCAACCTGGTGAATTTCTTGGAAAAAATACTAACTTCAACGGAAAAGGTTATGCCGACATGGAATTCACTGTGGAATCAAAATCCCCACAATCCTTTCAAAAATGGGTACAAGACGTAAAGAAAACAGCACCAAAGTTAACGAAAAAGAAATATATCAGTCTGTTGAAGCCAACTCACTTAGGTCGACTTACGTTTTCAAATAACCATTTAGCGTGGGTTAACCATGGTGACATGAATTCGAAAACATATACCTTTCCTGAATTGTACAGAAATCATGATTATCCAGGGCAAATTTTTAAAGAACCGAATCCCTCCAAAAATATTGATGGAAAATCAGATGGAGATTCGATGGATATGAAGATGAACATGAAGATGGATGGAAAATCTAATGGAGGTGAACATAATGGACATTAAATGGGATAAGATTTTGATTTCAGGTGACCCGTTGATTTTTTGGTCGCAAATTTTGATCCTTTTAACAATGGTCGCCATTGTGGTGGGGGTAACCTATTTCAAAAAATGGAGATGGCTCTGGACAGAATGGCTTACTACCGTCGATCATAAACGAATTGGGATTATGTATATTCTTGTTGGTGTATTAATGTTTTTCCGTGGTGGTATTGATGGATTATTAATGAAAGCTCAAACTGCAACACCGGATGGACAGTTGCTTGATGCACAGCATTATAATGAAGTCTTTACAACACATGGTGTTATTATGATTTTATTCATGGCTATGCCATTTTTAATTGGGATTATGAATGTGATCGTTCCACTTCAAATAGGTGCTCGTGACGTTGCCTTCCCACAATTAAACGCATTAAGTTTCTGGCTAACCTTTAGTGGTGCCATGCTCTTTAATCTTTCATTTGTGGTTGGAGGTTCACCAGACGCTGGGTGGACAGCCTATTTTCCTCTTGCTGGCAAAGAATTCAGTCCGGGCATTGGTAATAATTATTATGCTGTCGCTATTCAGATTGCCGGTATTGGTACCTTAATGACAGGGATCAATTTTATTGTAACGATTTTAAAAATGAGGGCTAAGGGCATGACCCTTATGAAGATGCCAATGTTCACATGGACATCCTTTGTTACATCAATCATAATCGCGGCTTCATTCCCGATTCTTACCGTTGCCCTTGCGTTAATGACTTTTGACCGCATTTTTGGAACTCATTTCTTCACACTTAGCGGCGGGGGTATGGACATGATGTGGGTTAACTTGTTCTGGCTATGGGGACATCCTGAAGTCTACATTGTTGTTTTACCTGCATTCGGAATGTTTTCTGAAGTTATCTCAACATTTTCACATAAAACACTGTATGGATATAAATCGATGGTTGGTTCTATTGTTGGGATTGCCTTTTTAAGTATGTTGGTTTGGGTCCATCATTTCTTTACCATGGGCGCAGGACCTGCTGTTAACTCAATTTTCTCCATAACCACGATGATGATAGCTATTCCCACCGGGGTAAAAATGTTTAACTGGTTATTTACAATGAGGAAAGGACGCATTCGATTTACAACTGCCATGCTTTGGGCACTAGCCTTTGTCCCATGCTTCCTAATCGGTGGGGTCACTGGGGTTATGCTTGCGATGGGTGCAGCAGATTATCAATATCACAACACACTATTCCTTGTTGCACATTTTCACTACGTACTGATTCCCGGGGTTGTATTTGCTGTTTTTGCAGGTCTATATTACTGGTGGCCAAAAATGTTTGGTCATATGTTAAACGAAAAGCTTGGTAAACTTCATTTCTGGTTTTTTGTGATTGGTTTTAACGTAACATTCTTGCCAATGTTCTTCCTTGGCTTAGATGGTGCGGTTAGACGATCATATACTTACTCAGCTGAATCTGGATTTGGTCCATTAATGCTGATTTCAGCTATCGGTGCGGCTATTTTAGCGATTGGCTTTGTCTTCTTCTGCTATAACATCTATTGGAGTGCACGATATGCAGATCGCAATATATCAAGCGATCCATGGGATGCTAGAACGCTAGAGTGGGCAACTGCATCACCTGTTCAATTTTATAATTTTGCCAAAATACCAGAAGTAGACTCTCTAGATGCATTCTGGTATATGAAGAAAAATAATAAAGGATTAGAGTTAAATGATGACGATCTTGAAGAAATTCATATGCCGAGCAACTCCGGTCTGCCATTTGTCATGTGTGTTATCTTCGGAATTTCCGGTTTCTTCTTGATTTTCGAATGGAAAATTGCCGCTCTGGTAGCAGCAGCAGGAATTTTGGTTTGCCTGATTATACGTTCCTTTGATTATAATGACGGGTACCATGTCCCTGTTGATAAAATCAGATCAATAGAAAAAACTTGGCGGGTCATCGGAAAAGGTGGGGAAAAACATGTCAGCTAATGTAAATACATCATTGCCACTTGAATTCCAAACAGAGCAAAATAGAATGAATATTCTTGGCTTCTGGATCTTCTTAGGTGCTGAGATTGTCTTGTTTGCGACTCTCTTCGCCACTTATTCAGTTCTAAGTACTCGATATGCTGGTGGTCCTACACCACATGAATTATTCGAAATCAACGGTGTGATGATTGAAACGATCCTGCTCTTAACAAGCAGTTTTACTTGCGGACTTGCAATTTATGAAATGCACAAAGAAAACCTTAAAGGTCTGTTAACTTGGCTAATTATCACTCTATTACTTGGACTAGGCTTTGTGGGGATGGAGATTAGTGAATTTATAACTTATGTTCATGAAGGCGCAACAATGCAAACAAGTGCCTTCTTATCGAGTTTCTTCGTCCTTTTAGGGACGCACGGATTGCATGTTAGCATGGGTATTGGCTGGGCTACTATGGTCATTATTCAAATGGTCAAAAGAGGATTAACACCAGTAACGGCTCGTAAAATCTTTATTATCGGTTTGTACTGGCACTTCCTTGATGTTGTTTGGATCTTTATTTTCACATTTGTTTATTTAAAAGGGATGGTGTAAAGAATGAAAAATCATTCAAACGGATTTCCCATGACCCAGGTTTTTGGATTTGTTTTATCATTAGTGTTAACTTTTGCCGCCCTTTTCGTTGCATTAAAAACATCATTGTCCTTTCAGACGATCATTTGGATTATTGGTTCGCTGGCGGTTGTCCAGGCCGCTCTCCAACTCTTTATGTTCATGCACCTAAAAGAAGGTGAAGATGGCAGCACTCAAACAATCAACATCATATACGGCGTATTTATTGCCGCCGTTACCGTCGCTGGTTCCATTTGGGTTATGTCATTTGGAATGTAAAATAGAGGATTTAAATAGGGTGTCAGGTACCATGTGAATTTTTCACATGGTACCTGACACCCTTTATTTTGAACTTGTATTGCCTTTTCTTTTGTTCCTTACTAATTGGAAGATGATAAACGCTATATATAATGGGATTGCGACATAAATAAAATAAGGGAAGCGATGCTGTTCTTTTTTAAAGACGAGATAGATTGCGTACCCCAGAAATAGCGTGACGATAATTCCATATTTCGGGAGCGGAACATCCTTCAGACTTGGTATTTTTATCGTGCTAACCATTAAATAACAAATGATAAAAAAGGCAATCGGCAGGATGATTTCAGGCATTTTCCCTTGGAACAGCGTGAGCAGTGTTAATAAGCCCCCGCCTGCTGTAATAGGCACACCGGTAAAATACTTATTGGAAGATTTAACGGCATTAATATTAAACCTCGCTAAACGATAGGCCCCGAATAAAGGGAATAGCCCGGAAATGGCCATCCCCGCCACTCCAAACTCTGAGAAATATGAATAGTAAGCCATCATTGCAGGTGCAACGCCAAAAGTAACCACATCTGCTAACGAATCTAATTCTTTCCCCAAGTCACTATCCACCCGTAACATTCTGGCAATTCTGCCATCCATGCTGTCGAGCATCATCCCGATTAAAATTAATATGGCAGCATTTTTATAATCACCTTGGGCCGAATACATAATGGATAAATAACCAAAAAATAAATTGGAAATGGTAAATAAATTAGGAATACTGTTTCTGATAATATGTATCACTCCATACCATAAAATAATTAGGCGGTTTCTTTTTCTTGCTGTCTCTTCTTATTATACCGTTTTTCTTGATAATATTGGAAAAATAAAATTGCAGTTGTTATCCAAAAACCACTAGCGAAATACCCGCCAATGATATCACTGGGGTAATGGACACCTAAATAAATTCGGCTGATTCCAATGGCTAGTATCATTACGCTACTTACGATGATTAATGTCATTCTTCCCAGCCTGTTAGAAATATGCCGCCATAATAAAAACGAAATAATGCTATAGACCGTAAAAGCGTTCATCGCATGCCCGCTTGGAAAACTATACCCTTCTACATTAATTAATCGATGCAAATCCGGGCGGACTCTTTGAAATAAATTTTTTAAAATCGCATTTAATATTGCCGATCCTGCAATTGCTGCTACAAATAAAATTAATTCTACGCGATGATTCAGTACGTTATATAGGAAAAACAACATAAAAAGACTAAGGACAATCACAAAAGGCGCCGAGCCGATAAACGTAAAAATCTTCATTACCTTGGTGAGAATCGCCGTTTCTTGTCCTTGAATTTTATCAATGATAACACGATCAAAATGGATAATTTTCTGGTCACTTATAAATAAGGATATCAAACTAAAGCCAATTATGGAAACAACACTTATACTAAAGGCAATCAAGAGATACTTTTTTAAATTCATCGACTCAAACCTCTCAGGCAAAATAATTTCAGATTGTACTATTATGAACTCTTAGTTTAAGTTATTTTATCCTTTTATAACAGTGTACTTTGAATAGTATGTCAATAAGTGAAAATCCTATTTTAAAAAAGGCAGAGCCCTTTAAGTCTGCCTTTCCTAGTATGCCTTATTCATTTATAATGTCTCTGGTTCTTCTCTTACTGTTTCTGTTGTTTTATCCTTGGAGAAAAACCAGCCTATTGCCGCAATACCTACCAACACCACATAAAAGCTTATTTTCCAACCCGTTGAATGCGCAAATTCCTCATTTAATAGAGCCAATGCTGGATGTGATAACGTGTATACAGCAAGTTTTACACCGACCCAGCCTACAATCGTAAAAGCAGCAATTTCTAGACCTGGTCTTTTTTCTAGTAGTTTAACAAACTGATTTGCAGCAAAGCGCATGATAATCAGTCCAATGATTCCACCAGCAAAAATTACGAGGAATTTACCACCATCAAGGCCGCCAATTTTTGGCAGTGTCGTGTCTGGTAGTGCAACTGCCAACGCGACAGCAGCAAGAATTGAATCCACTGCAAAAGCAATGTCTGCGACTTCAACCTTTAAAACAGTAATCCAAAAGTTACTATTTTTTGTACCTTCCTTTTTCTCTTGTCCTTCTCCCTTTCCTTTAATTACTTTACGAAAGATATGATTACCAGCCATGAACAGTAAATAAACGGCACCAATCGCTTGAACCTGCCACACATCCACGAGAAACGAAATCACAAACAATGAAACAAATCGGAACACAAACGCTCCTGCTAAACCATAAAATAATGCTTTCTTTCGTTTTTCTTCCGGCAGTTGTTTCACCATAATTGCGAGTACCAAAGCATTGTCCGCTGCAAGCAAACCTTCTAATGCCACCAAGATCAATAACACCCAGCCATATTCAAGTAAAAGAGTAATGTCCATAAATAATTCCTCCTCAAAAGTTCGTTTTTTTCAAAAAATACTCCCTTACGCCAATAAAATAGGCCTTTACTGTTTACAGTAAAGGCCTAAAAATACACAAAAAGACCTTTACAGTAAAGTAAAGGTCTTGCTAACAACGTAAATGTTGCCAATAAAGCCGGAGAAATCAATTCTCGGAATGACGACTTTATTGTAGCAGCTACTCCCCTTTAAAAGGAAATATTTAATTACTCTTACTTTATGATAATTTGAAAGAAAAGTCAACCTGATATTAATTGTTTACTAACTTATCAATCTAGGACTATCTTGTTTACAATCCGTAAACCTCTGAGTATTTCTTCTCGAGATATTCAACAAGATATTCCGCATTTAATTCTTCACCAGTGACCTTTACAATCAATTCATTTGGTGTATAAAGCTTCCCGTATTGATGGATATTTACTTTCAACCACTCCTGAATGAGATCAAACCGGCCATTTTCAATCAGATGATAGAATTCAGGCAGGTCTTTTTGAATCGTCCGCAGAATTTGCGCTGCATAGAGATTTCCTAATGAATAAGAAGGGAAATAACCAATCCCGCCAAATGACCAATGTACATCCTGAAGGACACCCAACGTGTCTGTACTTGGAGTTACACCCAAATAATCCTGCATCTTCTGATTCCAGACAACTGGAAGGTCCTTCGCTTCAATCTCACCGCCAATTAATGCCTTTTCAATTTCATAACGGAGCATAATATGCAGATTATAAGTTAATTCATCAGCCTCCACTCTGATAAAGGAAGGCTTTACCGTATTAACGGCACGATAAAATTCGTCTACAGAAACTGCTTCTAGCTGCTTGGGAAAATACTCTTGTAGTTTTGGATAAAAGAAATTCCAGAATTCCTTACTCCGGCCGACCATATTTTCTAAAAATCTCGATTGTGATTCATGGATTCCAAACGATGCTCCACTTTGAAGAACAGATTCTTCAAATTCAGGATTAACATGCTGTTCGTAAATTCCATGGCCCGCCTCATGAATGGTTCCAAATAATGCTGACCGAACGTTACCTTCTAAATAACGAGTCGTTAACCGCACATCTCCTGTATTAACCGTTTGCGCAAATGGATGAACGGTTTCATCGAGTCTGCCTGCTTCGAGGTCAAAGCCAATCATAGGCAGAATCAATCGATTGAATTCTTTTTGTTTTTCAATAGAAAACGATTGGTCAAAAATATCTGCCTTCGTCGGCTTGCCTTTCTGTTGAATGCGTTCTAACAGTTTTACACTAGAATCTCTTAATTTTGCAAAAAGTGGATCTAGTATTTTCACGGTTAATCCTGGTTCAAACTCATCCAAGAGTGCGTCATATGGATGGTTCTCATACCCGTAGATTTCAGCAAATTTTCGTTTGTAATTAACAATTTTATCCAAGTACGGAAGGAAGTGAGCAAAATCATTGTTTTCCCTTGCTTCTTCCCATGCATCATTTGCCTGTGCTGTTAGAATGCTATATTCCTGGAAAAGGTCAGCAGGAATACTTTTCGATTTTTGGTAG
Source organism: Neobacillus drentensis (assembly GCF_036962125.1). Classification (GTDB taxonomy): domain Bacteria; phylum Bacillota; class Bacilli; order Bacillales; family Cytobacillaceae; genus Neobacillus; species Neobacillus drentensis_B. The sequence continues at coordinate 9,130 of NZ_JBALOA010000003.1, read as the reverse complement.
TACTCTCTATATTCTCTAACCTTTGCTTTTGTTACGTCATCTAATGTTTCAAAATTTTCAGGGAGTGTTAATTCAGCGAGCAGGTCTCCCATTTCTTGTGAAACAGAGAGTTTAAATATTTCGGTCCTTAGCGTTCCAGTTGCTTTGGCAAAGATACTTCTGCCCTTTTTCGGTGCCATGACCTTTTGATCCCAATCCACTAAACCAATAATGCTTGAATAATGAGTTATTTTTTCATCTAATGCCTTAAATTGCACTAAAATCTTTTGGATCACTGGATCAGTTACTTTCTGTTCCATAAAATAAAGACCTCCTAATCAATTCTGTTTATCTAGTATAGATGTCTGTTTAAGAAACAACCACATCCCTTCTGATTATAAATTAAAATTATGAATTTGAGGAAAAATTAGAAATTTATTTATAGACAAAAAATTTAGTAGAACCGAATGGTGTCGATAAATGAAAAGATTTAAGCAAAAAAGGAAGATTTTTAAATACCACTTTTTACAAATGGGCACTATATGTAGATAAACACTATTGGTCCGGAAAAAAGGGGGGACAGGAAATTTGGAAAACCCAAAAAAGAGTAAATCTCACTTCCCATTTCGTCTTAATATCCTTTTTTTTAGCATTTTTTTATTATTTTCGGTGCTAATCCTTAGGCTTGGCTTTGTCCAAATTGTCCATGGTGAAAATTTTAAGAGGGATTTAGCAAGAAAAGAAGATATTACGATTAGTAGTCCTGTCCCAAGAGGACGAATGCTTGACCGAGATTATAAAGTGATCGTAGATAACGTCCCTAAAAATGCCATTGCTTACACAAACGAGGGATTTAGCCAAAGAGAAATGCTAGAAACCGCTGATAAATTAGCCAAGCTGATTCATATAAAAACGGACAGAGTAACCGAGAGGGATAAACGTGATTTCTGGATTATTACTAATCCTGAACGTGCAGATGCCAAAATCACAAAAAAGGAAAGGGAATTATACACTGCAAAGAAATTAACAGACAATGATATTTACCAGTTAAAATTAAAGCGAATTTCTTCTGAAGATTTAAAGGAAATAAATAACGAGCGGCTAGAGGTTCTTGCGTTATTTAAATCCTTCAATAGCGGCTACAAGTTTACGACCCAAATCATCAAAAATGAAAATGTTACCACTAAAGAATTAGCCGTTGTAAGCGAAAATCTCCAATCTCTCCCTGGGGTGGATACAACGACCGATTGGGAGAGGTGCTACTTTTTCAATAAAACCTTAAAGTCGGTGTTAGGGAAAGTTACCAAATCAGACGAAGGCCTCCCTGCTGAACAATTAGAATATTTTTTAGCAAGAGATTACAGTCGTAATGACCGCGTTGGTAAAAGTCAACTAGAATGGCAATACGAGGATGTTTTGCACGGTTACAAATCAAAAATTAAAAATGTAACGGACAAAACAGGCAATGTCATCGAAAATTATCCGATAACAAATGGCCAAAAAGGACAGGACCTTGTCCTTACTATTGATATGGAGCTGCAAAAGAAGGTGGATCGGATTATTGAGGAGGAACTTTGGGCAGCAAAAAGATATCCTGGAACCTATTTAACTGACCGTGCCTATGTTGTGTTAATGAATCCAAAAACAGGCGAAGTCCTTGCTATGTCCGGAAAAAAAATGGTCAGGGATAAACAAACCGGCAAAGTAGAAATGGAAGATGACGCCCTAGGCACCTTTACCACCACATATAATGTTGGTTCAACAGTCAAAGGTGCAACTATTTTGACCGGATATAAAACAGGTGCTATTGTACCAGGTACTATTTTTGATGATGCTGGTTTAAAAATCCAAGCCACACCACTAAAAAAATCGTATGCTTACTTAGGAAAATTAAATGAAATTACTGCATTAAAGTTATCTTCCAACGTTTATATGTTTCATACAGCCATTCGAATTGGTAAAGGACATTATGAGTATGATAAACCCTTAAATTTAAACTCCAATTCTTTTGAAACGATAAGAAATTCGTTTGCATCGTTCGGTCTTGGTACAAGAACGGGGATTGATTTGCCGAATGAGCAATCTGGATTTAAAGGTCAGAGTCATCTCCCTGGCTATTTGCTTGACCTTGTGATCGGTCAATATGATACCTATTCTGCGATGCAGCTAGTCCAATACGTTTCGACGATTGCAAATGGCGGATATCGAATGCAGCCGCATGTGGTTAAACAAATCCTTGACCCTAAAGAGGGAACGAATGATTATGGCCCTGTGGTAAGAGAAATCACACCAACTGTTCTCAATTCTATTGATGCAAAACCAGACTGGATGTACCGTGTCAAACTAGGGTTTAAAAAGGTTATGCAAGAAAGAGGCGGCACCGCTTATAAATTTTTTGGCAATGCTCCCTATTCACCTGCAGGTAAAACTGGCACTGCACAGGCCTTCTATGACGGTCCAGAGCGGTACAGATTTGGTAAAGAGCCACCCCCTGTAATGAACCTTAGCTTGGTTAGCTACGCTCCAAGTTCAAATCCTGAGGTGGCGATGGCAGTTATTGTCCCATGGGCTTATCAGGGTAAAAAAGACAACCGAGCGAACCTGAAAATTGGCCGCCGAGTCCTCGATACTTATTTTGAGATGAAGAAAAGGTAGTGGATTGTAAGGGTGCCAGCCGGCATCCTTTTGTTCTTTTATTCCCTTGATTGATTTTTCCTAAGGACCGATTTCACAGCTTTTTCTATTTCTGCATAGCCCGTACATCGGCAAATATTTGACTCCAGCCATTCCTTAATCAATGGATTTTCTGCATCTGGATGCCTCTCAATTAACGAATGACAGTTCATGATAAACCCAGGGGTGCAGTAGCCACATTGAAAGGCGAAGTTTTCGACAAAAGCCTGCTGAATCGGGGTATTTTCCAACCCCTCAATGGTGATGACTTTTTTTCCATTTGCTTCGACTGCAAGCATTAAACAGGATTTCATTGGCCACCCTTCTACATTGACTGTACAAGCCCCGCAATCCCCGTTCAAACAACCAGGCTTTGCACCTGTTAGTCCGAGTTTTTCTCTTATTACATATAAAAGTGTATCCCCTGACCTTACGATTACACTCCGCTTTTCTCCATTGATATTCAGCAAAATGGTGTGGGATTTCACTATACCCCTCCTTCAAAAAAACAATCATTATCTTGCACTATGACTTTCCAAAGGCAGAGATGATATCCGACAATAAATTCCGCAATACAAAGAGTCTGTAATTCGCGGACCCCTCAACATCCTCTAAAATCGGCGTCGGCAACTTGGAAAGGGCCTCATCAATCCTTGAAACTACTGGTTTATCGCTATTTAAAGAAGCCTCCAACTCCTTTGACCGAAAGGGGAAGGGGCATAAGCCGCTGATTGCAACACGTAATTCCCGACCCAATTTCAAAGCTGCAATCGTAATCAACGGATAGCCAGTGTCCCACTGTTGACGGCGTTTAATGCCTATAAATGGTGCCCCAATGAATCTTGTTTCTGTCGCTACTTGAACTAGAAACTCCCCTTTTTTCAATTGAAGCTGCTCTTTAAAAACTTCATTGATTGGCACCATCTTTTTCCCTTCCGGACCAACAATTAAGACCTTGCTATCCGCAAGTAAAAATGGTAAGACCGCTTCTCGGTAAAAAATCCGTGCACAAATATTTCCTCCTAAAGTAATTTTTCCTCTGGCTGTATGATCAGCCACTTCACTTGCTATTTTTGTTAATAAAGGAAAAAGATTTGCTTCTTCAATTTTAGTGAGCGTTAGGGTGCTGCCCAGCAGCAGTTGGTCATTGCTTACATGCATGACCTTGCATTCGGGTAGATCTTTTATATTAATCACCGCTTCGGTGTACGCTAAGGCTATTCTGCCAAGCGTTATTAATTCCGTTCCACCTGAAAAGAACATCGGTTTTTTTCCGCGCTGATCGAGATCCCGATATAAATCAACTGCCTCTTTTAATGTAGCTGGCTTAAAATAATCAAAATCAAAAGGAAGCATTATTTTTGTGCCTCCTTTGTTTTCCAAATCAACTCCGGAATAAGCGGAAGATGATGAAGTGAAACATTTGCAGCTATTGATAAAGCATTTCCAAGTGCTGCCGGCATCCCCATTAAACCATGCTCACCGACACCACGGGCACCGTATGGACCATCTAATTGTGGAGTTTCGACGAATTCTACTAAATATTCGGGATTCTCTCCGTACCTTAGTGGGCGATATGTTCGGAGCTGGGGGTTCAAAACCCTACCCAGTTCGTCAAAATAAAACGTTTCCCTTCCAGCAAAGGCAATTCCCATACTCATTGCACCCATTACTTGACCCAATGCAGCTTTTTCATTTAAGACTCGGCCAATGTCGACCACGGTGCAAGCCTTCAAAAGCCGATAAGTAAAATCTCTTTTATCAAATTCAATTTCCACTCCATAGGCAGCTACCGTCCATTCGGGTCCCGGCTTACCTGCTCCCGTCTCGGGGTCCATATGGGTAAGATGCCGTAAAATATAACTCCCTCTGCCAATGATTTGGCCGCCAATCGAATTACCATTTGGATATTGATACCCATAACAAATATCTTTAATATCAATTCCGATAGTAGGATCATCGCGTAAATAGACTCGACCTTTAGCCACTACAAGATCTTCTATTGGTGCTCTTAAAACGGTTGAAGCAATATCCTTTAATTGCCTTATCACGTCCTCAGCCGCTTCGAGCAGTGCCCTTCCCGCCATAAATGTTCCCCTGCTCGCGACGGTTTTCCAGTGCTCTGGTGTTGTCTGCGTATCTACTTCCATCCGCACATGAATTTTATCTACATCCATCTTCAGCCGCTCGGCAAGCAGCTGTGCAAGGATCGTCTTCGTTCCTGTTCCAATCTCAATTACACCAGAAAATAAATTAATACTTCCGTCTCGATTAAATGTTAAAATAACGCCCGAGGGAGCGTTGGGATCAATCGTCGAAGTTTTCCAACTACAACTAACACCCTTCACTCTGACCGTTCGCTCATTTATCTCTTTCAACGAACCTTCGTCCCATTTCATTAAATCTCTTACTCTCTCAATACACTTTTGCAGGTTGCCGACATTACTTTTATTTAAGCGGACTCTTGTCGGAGTGGTATTCCCTGGTTTGATTGCATTTAGATAGCGAAGCTCAAGCGGATCCATTTTTAATTTTTGCGCTAATAAATCCAATGTCCGCTCAATCACAAAGGAAAGTTCAGAATGACTAAAACCCCTAAATGGAGCCGCATAGGGATGGTTCGTATACATGCAATACGAATCACACCAGACATTTGGAACATTGTACGGTCCAGTGCAATCAACTGCACCTGCTCTGGTCAGATCAATTGCTTTATCGGAATAAGCCCCGCCATCCCATAAGAAACGTATTTCCATTGCCTTTATTTTCCCACTGTAATCGGCACCGATTTTGACTTTTGCATCTAAACCAATATGACATGGTGACGTAATCATGTCTTCTTCTCTTGTGTTAAATACCTCGACCTTTTTGCCGCCGACCGCTTTTGAAGCGAGATAGGCTAGAACTTCCAGCTGCACGGCTGCTTTCCCTCCATATGCTCCGCCAACAAGCGGAGTGTGGACAATGATTTTCCCCATATCCTCATCAAAGTAATCAGCAATCAGTCTTTTTGCCATAAATGGAGCTTGAGAAGAAGTAGTAATTATAATATTTCCATCGGGCAAGATTTCGGCGGTCGCACATCTGGTTTCCATCGCGGCGTGATCAGAAGGAGAAAATGAATAGTTTGCCTCAACCACCGTTTCAGCTTCAGCCCATCCTCTATCCAAATTGCCCTTTCGAATCTTAATATGGGTAGCAATATTGGTGTCAGGTACCGGGTGTGAATCTTCCTCCTTTTTATATTTACCCAAGTTTTCATGAACGAGCGGTGCTCTTTTTTCGAATGCTTGAGACGGTGAATTTACGACAGGAAGCAGTTCGTATTGGACCTTAATTAGATCGGCTGCCATTTTTGCCTGTACAGGAGTATCCGCAACAACAAGCGCAACCGTTTCCCCGTGGTAACGAACCTTGTCAAAGGCTATCGGAGGCCGGTCACGGATGGCTTCCCCTGTTAACGGATACTCTTTCCCCGCAAGAATGGCTCTTACACCGTCTATTTTCCACGCTTCCGTTGTGTCAATCTTTACAATCTTGGCGTGGCCATAAGGACTAATCACCATTTTGGCAGATAACATCGGAACGGTATGGTAATCATGTGTATATCTGGCTCTCCCCGTCACTTTATCAAGTGCTTCTTTACGAATGACACTTTTCCCAATAACCTCCAAGCCTTTTCCTCCCTCCACGTAAAAATGGATTTTCCTCTGATTTATAGCTTGTTTCAAATACTGACAATGCCTTAATCTGGGATGGTCCATAAAAACTGTACCTTTTCATGAACAGGTTTTCTTCGCACTTCTATCAATTGCGCAACAATACTAACAGAAATTTCTTCAGGACCCTTTGCCCCTATATTTTTACCAACCGGTGAATAAATCCAACTGGGGATATGGTCCAGGTTGAGGAGTCTTTTTGTTCTTTCTCTCGGTCCTAAAACTCCTAAATATCTTATATGTTTCTTTTCTATCCCTTTTAATAATTCGCGGTCCCTCTCAAAATGATGAGTCATAATGACAACAAAATCATATGGGGAAAAGGATATTTGCTTTAAAAGCTTCTCTGGTAAGCCATGAAGAAGTCTGTCTGCTTTTGGAAAGTTTTTTTTCTGACAAAACTCTTCCCGCCAATCGCAGACCAAAACTGAAAAACCAGCTTTCTTAGCAAGCTGAACAAGCGGTTTTGCATCTGGTCCTGCTCCAAACACGATTAATCGGGGTTTTGGGTTATAAGTAAGCTGAAAAATCGAGTCAGGCCCCGGCATGATTCCGCTTTTGGAGGTGAAGGCGATTTTAGGGATGGAACCTGACCAATTCCCGAATGGTTCCCCCTCCTCCTCAATAAACAAGTACTCCCCTAGGTCATCCAGTTTTTTTAACATGATTACAGGTTTGCAGCGATCAAGAGATTTTTTTACGACCGAAAAATCCTCTTTTAGCTTGTCAGAGACATATTCTAATAAAATATCTAGGGTACTGTTTTTACTTGTCCTCTGGTCCCAGCCTAGAGTTTTTTCCTCTGACATCCTATAATGAAGAATTTTGGCCTCCTGCTCCTTGAAAACTTCCACTGCCTTTTTGGCCACCTCTGTTTCTAACCCATCCCCCGTTAACTTGCCAATCTGATTACCATCCTCGAAAAGAAGCATGGAGGTACCCTCTTTTTTATAGGCAGTTCCTTCCACGCGAATAATTGTTGCCAAAACCATTTTACCTTGTTGATTCATACCTTCTAAAATCGGATAAATATCATCCATAAAACTCCTCCAATTTACACACTTAATATACCTTTCCTAATTATATTAATTTGGAAGCTATTCCTAGAATGATAATTTTTTAACGTGACCTCTCGTGGTCCTGTTGACTCAGAAACAACTGAATGAAATATATCCTCCAGAATGGGGGCTAATTAATTGGTTGCTCTCCTATAAATAATTTCACTAATTCAGCCATTTCCCTTTCATTGACACTGAAATATACTAGTAATAGTATGATGAAGCAGAAACTCGCAAAAAATATATTGATTCTATAACAAGTAAAGGAAGTAGTTATGAAGAAAAATCGTGCCTTATTTTTAACAGCGGTGGCCTCGGGAACGATGTTAAATCCGCTTAATTCATCGATGATTGCTTTAGCCTTACACAGTATTCAAAAGGATTTTCACCTATCCTTTTCAACTGTTTCCTGGTTAATTTCGAGCTTTTATTTAGCCAGCGCGGTAGCCCAGCCCGTGACCGGAAAAATTGGTGATATTTTCGGCCGAAAGAAAACCTTTTTGTCTGGCCTTATTTTAGTTGCCCTGTCTGCACTTGGTGCACCGCTGGCATCCACTTTTATTATGTTACTAGTGATGAGGCTTTTTCAATCCGTTGGCAGCAGTGCCATTTATCCTTCAGGAATGGCGTTAATTCGTGACCATATTAAGGACAGGCAGGCCTCTGCCCTTGCTGTTTTATCTATTTTCGCCTCAGCTATGGTTGCGCTTGGACCGACAATCGGTGGTTTTTTAATCGTTATTGGGAATTGGCCAGCCATCTTCTGGGTCAACTTTCCTTTTATTATCCTTAGTTTCCTATTAGGCTGGTATATGTTTCCGAAAGATCAAAAACAGGATAAGGCTCACAGGAAGGAATTAATCTCCCACTTGGATTTTCTTGGAATCGGATATTTCGCTGCAGGGATGGTCCTCTTTTTATGGTTCCTGTTGTCTTTTGAAGGGCAAATTCACTATTTTGCGGGTCTTGTTGGAATCATCTTTTTCTGTTTATTTGTGTTTAGGGAGTTAAGGGTTAAAGAACCGTTCATCGACATTCGAATTTTTAGAGTACATCCGAAGCTTTCGATGGTATATATTCAGTTTATTTTTTTAAATATCTTTTTTTACTGTTTATTCTTCGGTTTGCCAAGCTATTTCCAAGATGGAATGGGGTTAAGTGTGGAAATAAGCGGTATGTTAATGCTGTTTATGTCCGGAGTAAGTATTATCATCTCCTCTGTGACTGGGAAATGGATTGATCGAACCGGTGTAAACCAGCCGATTATGGTCGGTTCGTTTATATCAATTATTGGTGCACTAGCTTTTATCTTCTTTTTTGTTGATGCTTCCTATATAGGGATTGGGATCATTTTATCGATCATGGGGTTAAGTTACGGAATTGGAAATGTGGTTCTTCAAGTGGCAATGGTAAAGGAAAGTCCGCAAGCGATCCTTGGGACAACCTCCGGCCTGTTTCAAACCTGCCGTTATTTAGGCTCAATTTTAGCGTCGATTATCTTAGGATTAATCTTTGGGACTGACATTACAGCGGAAAATATGAAAATTATTGGCGGAGTTTTACTAGTCACTGGCATCATTAGCTTTTTAATGAGCCTATGGTTCTCACGAGAGACATTGAATTTTCGAAGAATGCGGCATGTTTGACAACTCCAGATCAAAAAAAATAGAAACAGCCTCAATTGATCTGACCCAATAAAGT
>NZ_JBALOA010000029.1:29470-42836 GCF_036962125.1 Neobacillus drentensis | reverse complement strand
GTTGGCTTAGCTTCATATAATGAAGCTAAAATTTATTGTTCGTTTGCACGATTTTGTTTGTTTAGTTTTCAAAGAACAATCTCACTTCTGAAAGAAGCGACAAAAACTATCTTACTATAATTCTCACAAACAAGTCAACACTTATTTTTCAAAAGATTTAACTCGTTCGAAGAGAACTTTGCTATCATAACATGTACATCTGAATTCATGCAAACTGAAAATTTTTCCATTTCCACTTTCATAAGATCACAAAAGGGCAATGATTCGTAAACCACTGCCTTTTGTGACCTTATTATTCTATTTTAATATTTCTCCATTCCTCATATAAGGATGGATTTATTTCCTGCACACGATCTAAAAACTCTTCCAGATAGCCGAGTCTTTTTAATCCAGTGAATAATTTAGTTGGGACAGACCTTACTGTTGTGAACGCCCTTTTGTGATCAATCACTTTTATTTCTCCGAGTTCATTAAAATAAATGTGACGAACCTCAGTGTCAATTCTCTCAAAACCAACCCTTTTTAATTCTTCGAACATGAATAATATTTTTTTTACGATTGATTTAGGAAGGTGTTTTTCCTTTTTTAAGTAAGCTTTAAGATTACCTCCATTAATAAACTCCATCACAATATAATTTGAGCCATACTTATAGACCCGGGGGATGACAGAGCTCGATTGCCCTGCTTGGAGTGCATGTAATTCCTTTATTTGAGTGTCTTCATTAACATAAACCTTTACGCACTTCACAGGTGATAATTGAAAGACGGATCCATCAGCGCCTTTTCCAATCAATTTAAAACCGCTTAAGTCTTGAAGGGTTACTTTGCCATTACTTTTGGCAACTATTTTATTAAAATCATTCATTAATAATCTCCTTCTATTATCTTTAATGACCGGGATTTATTGTCCTTCTATAATAATTTAATGTTTCGTTTAATCCTGTTTTCAAATCAAAGACGGGATTCCATCCTAAAAGCTTTGCAGCTTTAGAATTATCCAACCGACTATATTGAATATCCCCTTTTCGTGCTGGCATTAAGATTGGTGTTAGATTACTAGAAGTGAGTGATGTAATGTTTTGAAATAGATCGTTTATGCTTGTCTTAGAATTAGTGCCGATATTGAAAATTTCATTGCTCCCTTTTTCAATTGATAATACATTGGCATTTGCAACATCCTTTACAAACACAAAATCTCTGGTCTGTTCTCCATCTCCAAATATATACGGGGCTTCACCATTTAGTACCTTCTTTAAAAATACCGAAATAACTCCGCCTTCTCCTTTAGAAGATTGGCGCGGTCCGTAAACATTGGAGTATCTTAGAATTGTGTATGGAAGGTTAAACAGTTGACTAAAGTTCTCAATGTACAATTCTGAAGACAATTTGCTAATCCCATAAAAAGAGCGAGGCTGAAGGGGAAATGTTTCCTTTAAATTACAATCATCTTTTTCTCCGTATACAGCACAGGACGATGAAAATATAAATTTTTTCACATGATACTTATGGCTGCAATCCAATAAACGAATGGTGCCTAGAATATTTTGGTTTGCATCCTCGACCGGATTTTCGATTGAGAAGGCAACATCCACCTGTGCTGCCAAATGGATGACAACCTCAGGCTTTTCCTTCACAAAAACAGATTCAATTTGTGGTGATGCAATATCCACATCAAAGAACCGTGCTGATTGCGCGACAAATTCTTTATTACCCGTTCGTAAATTATCCACAACGATTGGTTCATGGCCAGATTGAATTAATAAATCAACTACATGGGAGCCAATAAAACCAGCTCCCCCACTCACGAGTACCTTCATTCAGATTCCCCTTTCTTGTTATCCTCTAAAGCCATTTAAGTCCTCTTTATTCTTGGGGTTACATTTTAATATAAATCGAGTTCTTTTCCCCAAACTTCTATTTTCTCAAGGTATCTCTTGAGAAGATTGCTCTTTCCTCCATTCAGTACTTTTTCTAAATGACTAGATAGTTTCTTTTCTAGTGTTCTCTGTAAATAGGCTTTTTTCAGGAGATTAAGAGGATCTTCATTAAAGGTAATTCCATATTTCAGCATTTCTTGTCTGTAAGCCTGTACACACTGACTTCGAATCTCGTCTTCCCTCTGCTGCCAATCTGAGCGAAAATCAATTAATAATTCCACTAGAACCACCAAATCATACCAGCAGGGATAGTACTTCGCAGACTCCCAGTCAATTAAAGAGACCTTCCAATCCTCTCCCTCCTCATTCGCATTTTCACAGCAAATGTTGTGTATATGAAGGTCACCATGGATGAGACATTGGCCGGATTCTAAAATTTCGGGGAAAAAAATAGGACCCTTTTTTAATATTTTTTTGATGATTTTATAACGTGGTGCTACCAATTCTCTTAAGTTAGGATCTTTCATTGCCAGCTCCAGGTTCTCTTTTGCTGTTTTCATTCCTTTCGAGCGTTCCTTCACCTTTTCCTTAGAATCAAAATGAGGAAGAGTGTCGTCAAAAAGATGTGAATGCTGCAAAAATTTATCCTCATAAGTAAGCGCATGAAACTTTGCCACCGTGGGGATTATTCGTTGTAAATGAAGTGGTGTTAATTTTATTTGTCCTCTCAGGGGCTGCAAACATTCAGTAAGCATCCATGTTTCATTACCATTTACCTTCGGTTCAAGCCAATACAATTTTGGCATGAACTCGTGGTAAATTTGATAGGCTTTTTGATACATATTGATTTCTAACATGTGATTTTCTTTCAATGGCAATTTGTATATTTTAAGTACAACGGGAAAGACGTCCTGTCCATCTGATAGTACCAACTTCCATATACTTGTCTTTTCACGAGTATTTTTGAGGCACTCTATCTTTTCTTCCAGTAATTTCACTTTTTTATTTAGGCCATTACTTAGCTTCTCTTCCCAATTAAATTGCTTCCAGCAGCTAATGATATCTTCTAAACTATTCAAATAAATAATTCCCTCCGATTCTACTCATTTCTTACTTCCTCCCCCATAAATTTCGCAAATGAGAAACGAAACTTCGAACAAATGGCAGGGGATCATTCCAAGCAAATAAAGCTTCAACCTTTTTACCAGATAAGCTCTTTAACCACTGAATGAAACTCATTTCCCCTGTTTTTTGTTTTTGGCGAAAGGAAAGAAAATCACGGACAAGGTACACCCATTTAACGCCCTCCTTCTGAACTGTCACTGGTGCTGGATTTTGATCGGTTAGGGATAAGTAATACAAATAAGCCAAATTAACTCCACAGGCAGTCGATAGCGCTTGAGTTAATCCTATTCTTGGATTGATTTCAATAAATTTCAGCTGCCCATCCCTTGGGTCCCGTTTAAATTCAGCAATCGCCAAGCCTTTAAATTCAATATCTTTTAGGAAGTTAGTCGCGAGTTTAATAACTTCTTCATCCCTGGTACTTAAGGCAAGTGCTGAAGATCCAAAATGAGGGGGAAATTGATGTAATTTCTGGTTCATCCATAAGCCAATCAAATTCATCTGTTTATCAAAAAATGTTTTAACGGAATAAATACAATCCTCATTACCAGGGATGACTTCCTGGATCATTAGTTCACCGAAGGGGCGATAAAAAAGGTACTCTTCTCGCAATTGAGAGGGTTGTTCAACTACAATGGCTTTTTTGTAAAGACGATGATCAATATTTGTGCGAAAATGAGAGGAATGAACTGGTTTTAATATGCAGGGAAAGGTAATTTGATTATTAATCTCTTCGAACTGATCCTCACTGTTGATTTCGAATGTTTTTGGGCATGGAACTTTTGATTTCACAGCCAATTCATATGTTAGGCGTTTATCCAATACAGCTTCCACTAGTGTATGTTTTGGTAATAGAAACCGAAAGTAGTGTGAAAGAAAAAATCTGTTTTTTGAAATAAACTGTACAAAGTCATCAGAACCTGCATATAAGACTGGCTTTTGTCCCATTCTTTGGGCCATTCTTGCTAAAAATATTAATAACGCTGCTCCCTCACTAACTGGATTCGGACAAATCCCACAGGAAGCAAACCGCGTTTTACCAATTTCATATTTTCCTTTTATATCATACGCATATACCTTGATTCCTTGTTTCGCTAAACTCCTCACAATTCCAATCCCGGTTGCACTTAGGTCAAGAACAACAGCAGAGACATCATGCTTCATCCTATCTCCTCCTCTCATAATAATGATTGATAGATGACTTCAATTTTTTGAGACATTTTACTTACAGTTAAATGCTGAAAAGCAAATTCTTTTGCATTACTGGCTAACTCCGACCTAGCTGTTTTATTTTCCAATAGGAACAATAATTTTTCTGCAAGTTGCTTTGAATTAGCAGGTTCAACTATTAAACCTGAATAGTGATTCTTAATGATTTCCGGGATTCCTCCGCAATTTGTGGTAAGAATAGCTTGATTGCTTAACATGGCTTCGATAATTGAGATTGGCAGCGTATCACTAGTGGTTGGCAGAACAAAGATGTCTGATTCACTTAACAATTCAGGAATGTCTTCTCGACTGCCTAAAAAAGAAACGTTCTTTAATTTCAACTTCCTAACCAGTTTTTTGAGCTTCTTCTTCATCTCACCATCCCCTACAATCCGGACCTCTACGTTTTCCAGCTTGTCCTTCAATCGAGCCAACGCTTTAAATAAATATTTATGTCCTTTCCGAGGACGAAGGCGTGCCACACAGGTAATGACCGTCTTGTTCTTACTCTCCTTTTTTATTGTCCCACCCCCAAATTCAATCCCCGTATAAACAGTGGTCATTTTATTTTCCGATGCCCCGATATCCATTAAAATTGGGCGAAAGACATCACAAAGGATAATGATTTGATTGGCATATTTAATAGCTTGTTTGTCAATTGCGGAAAAATAGATTTCTTCAACTGAACCTTTCTCAATCAAGTTAAACTTTAATCTGTTGTGGGTCATGAATCCATGAGGTGTAAAAAGAAGAGGTTTTTGAAGGGCGTGGTTGAGTACCCCCATTACATTCGCTGTATATCGATCTTGTGCGTGAATAATATCGTATTGCGCCAGATTCATATTCTCTAGCATCGTATAGTAACTGTATAGTTTGCTGATATTGTGTAGAATCTTATCATTACAGCTGCCGTACCTCTCAGTAAAAAAATAGGTGAATTTTTTTGAAAAATAATCGCGTAATGCTTCCATTTCATCTGACGGAAAATGGTTTGGGGCAATAACATCTACGCTATGCCCTAAATTTTCCAACCCAGTTTTAAGGGACGTAATATAGTTCTGCAGACCACCGATAAATGGATAATCCCAAAATGTTGTAATCAAGACCTTCATTTGTTTTTTGGGAGTTTGTGCAGAATAGATGTGCTCCCTTTCGATTACTTTCCCCCCATTAAATGGATTATTGATCCCATAATATCGATCCATTTCAGCGATAAGGTAAGGAAAAATATTTTGCAAAAATGGTTGGTCATTTTGATATATATCTGTCATTTCCATACCCTCCTAATGATTTCAAAAGCTTCTGCGTATTTGACCCCAACTGTCATTCCCCTAACATGCGCTAAATATGTCACACCTTCATAGGAACGCGGATGTGGGAATGGTCTCATTTCTACATCATAAAATTGAAGGGATTGAATTTTGTCATCGAAAGTATTGGTTATATCCACAAAAAAATTTGGTTTAAATTCTTTATCATTCGTATGCTGGCTCCATTCACTGGAAGAAACTGTTTCAAAACAAAGGATCTCAATAGGATTCTTTCCCGGTATCGGACGAGCAGCCGTTAACACTGCCTGAAACAATATTTGGTGGTCCCGGTTGGTATCGCCATAATGATGAGTTAATATTGTTGCAGGTTTATACTTGTCCAATAAATCCTCAATCGATTTGATAATTTTTACAAGTGGAATGGTTTCTAATAATAGATTCGGAAATTCCAAAAAGATGACCTCATCCACACCTAAGGAATTGTTAGCCTGTAACATGAATTGCTTAATATGGTGCTCTTCTTCCTTGCGCCCCTTGGCAGCAATCACCGTAATGACCTTATAGCCATCATTCACTAACTTTTTAATGGTCCCGCCGCTCCCCAGAATTTCATCATCAGGATGAGCAGCAATCACTAGCACAGTCTTACTCATTTATACACCTCAACTTCAGTTAAATTAGTATTCTTGTAATTATATGAAGATAAGAAAAAGTGGTTAGGGACAATGTAAAGAAAAATGAAAAAATGGGCAGATTTTAGGTGGAATTTGTCTATTTTGGTGTATAAAATGAATATTCCTCTTTTTCCCCCCCAAAAAAACATATGCAGCAATTTGCATATGTTTTTGTTCACTTGACCATTTAATTTTTATTACTGCCAATAAGATATTTTTCTAACTCCTCCACTGGTACCGGTTTACTAAAATAATACCCTTGCGCTTCCATACAATTCTGCTGGAGCAGGAACGCTGCTTGTTCTTTGGTTTCAACACCCTCTGCAATTACTTGGAGCTTTAATAAATGTGCCATTAAAATCACAGTCTTAATAATGGTTTGGTCGTTTATATCATTCGTGCATTCGTGGATAAACGACTGATCAATTTTTAACCTATCAATTGGAAAGCGCTTAAGATAATTTAACGAACTATAGCCTGTTCCAAAGTCATCAATACTGATGGTCACTCCAATTTTTTTAAGCTCATTCAGTGTTGTGATGGCAGTTTCAACATCCATTGTCATACTTTCGGTAATTTCAATTTCTAAATATTTCGGCTCAAGTTCTGTTTCTTGTAAAATTTTTCGAACCACGTCAGGTAAGTTGGATTGGAAAAATTGTCTTGCTGAGATATTAACAGCTATCGTTATCGGCGGTAAACCTTCTTCCTGCCATTTCTTATTTTGCTGGCAGGCAGTCCGGATCGCCCACTCACCAATCGGTATAATTAACCCACTTTCTTCTGCTAGTGGAATGAATTTATACGGTGCAATCAGCCCTTTTTCTGGATGATTCCAACGGATTAGTGCTTCAGCACCGACCATTTGATTGGTTTCAAGGTTTATTTGCGGCTGATAAAATAAAATAAATTCTTGTCTTTGTAATGCCTTCCTTAATTGGCTTTCTAGTTCTAATACACAAGTGGATTCTTCATTCAAATTGTCCGTAAAGATTTGGAAATTATTTTTACCGAGGCTTTTCGCAAAATACATGGCTAGGTCTGCTTTTTTTATGAGCGAGTCAAAAGTTTCACCATGGTCAGGGAAAATACTAATCCCAATACTAGGCGTTACAAATATTTCGTGAAGAAATGGCTCAGATAAATGAGTCAAGATGGATTGAGCCACATCACGGGCCCTGTCTACATTTGTATGGGAGAGAAGAATCGTAAATTCATCACCGCCATATCTGGAGATCATATCATTATCATTCACTAACCTTTTAAGCCTATGAGCAATTTCAATCAGAAGCTTATCCCCTACTTCATGCCCAAATCTATCATTGACTGCTTTAAAACGGTCCAAATCCAGAAACAATAAAGCAAAGCTCCCCTGTTTTTCGCTTGACCTTTTTACCAATCCATTAATCTTCTCTCTTAATAAATATCTGTTGGGCAGTCCGGTCAGTTGATCATGGTAGGCCATATGTTTTATCATTTTTTCTGTTTTTAATCTTTCTGTTACGTCAATAACGGTTCCAATCACGGCTGTTTGCCCATTATATTCAATACTTGAACCATAAATCTCTAGGGTAATTACACTTTTATCTTTGCGGATAATACGATATTGACTTGTAATAGTAGATTCTTGGTTGGTCAGTAACTTCGTTAAATTTTCAATAACAAGACTGAAATCTTTTGGATTAATTAGATTGGCTAAGTCCAAATCCAATAACTCTTCTTCACCATACCCCGTTATTTCACAGATTCTTGGATTGACATACATTAATTTTTGATTTTGAAGAATATACACACCGACTAGTGAGTTTTCAACTAAGCTTCTATATTTTGCTTCAGCTTCAATGAGATTTTTTTGTGCCATTTTATGATCTGTAATATCCTTAATGATCCCGTAAACCCCAATAATTTTATTATTTTCATAAATAGGAATATTGGTCGCTTGGATGTCCTTTTGGTTTCCCTCTTTATCAAAAATAGTACATTCATAAGTCGAAACCTCTCCTGAAACTGCTTTTCGGAATTTATTCATAGCAGGTTCAACATCTTTTGGGATTAACAAAGGAACAAAGGATTTATGAATAAGATCTTCGACCGTGTATCCAAATAAGGACACTGCTTTATTTGCATTTAAAAAATGACCCTTTACATCAAAGGTTATGATAATATCTGGATTATGTTCAAATAATGATTTGTAATACTGTTCATTTATTTGAAGTTGCTGTGATTGCCGAGAAATTTTCCGAACAAACATCGCAGTAACCAACAATAGTATGGCTAAGATACTTGCTAACACCGCAAATAAATAAACCGTGTTGTGAAATAAAATTTCCCGCATGCAGGACAAACCTCCGAAAATTGCGTTTATACTTCAATATATCATATTTGAAGAACGCAAAAAAACATATGCAATATGCATATGCTTTCTAAAACTGGATATTTTATTCAAGGCTTATTGATTGAAGGCAGTCCTTAATGCATCACCCGACTTAATTAACGCGGCTTTCCCTTGGTCAATCACCACAGCCATGCTGATAAATCCATGGATGGTTCCATCATAGCGAACAGATTCCACTTCTACACCAGCTTCTGCTAACCTTTTCGCGTAATCCTCGCCTTCATCTCGTAACGGGTCATATTCTGCGGTAATGACAAGCGCTGGGGGCAGACCGTTAAACTCTTCATTTAAATATGGGGATAATAGTGGATTCAGTTTATCTTGTTCGCTGTTTAAGTAACAGTCCCGGAACCATTCCATCGTTCCTTTTGTAAGAAAATAGCCTTCTGCATTTTCCTTCATCGAAACAGAGGGTTCTCCGCCTAGGTTCGTACTCGGATAGAGTAGAAGTTGGAAACAGATCTCAGGAGTCTTCTTTTCCTTGGCCAGATTTGCAACCACCGCGGCTAAATTTCCACCCGCACTATCCCCGCCAACAGCAATTCTCGTTCGATCGATTTGGAATTTTTCGGCATGTTCATATACATACTGGACAGCCGCATAGGAATCTATGACAGCAGCCGGGAATTTATGCTCCGGAGCTAAACGGTAATCGACGGAAATTGTCACACAATTGGCGAGGTTTGTCAGTGCTCTGCAAATATTATCATGGGATTCAATGTTACCCACGACCCATCCTCCGCCGTGGTAATAGACGAGGGCAGGATTGTTGGTAGCATTGGCATCCTTTGGATAATAAACACGGATTGGAATGTCCGCCTCCGGTCCTGGAATTGGCCGGTCCTCCACTTTCCCTACAGGTTCAATTTCACCCTTTGGCAATTGAAAAGCTGCCCTTGCTTGCTCTGGAGATAGCGTTTCTAATGGCGGGGCTCCCGCAGCGGCTAATTGCGCCAATACCAATTGAGTTTGTGGATCCAATGACATGTATTCGCCTTCTTTCAATAGGAATTTTCTTACTTTTAATAAGTTCGATAATTGTCTATTTTTTCCTTCTCAAAAAAATTAAAATCTCGTTAACCTTTTCATAATCGCGGTTTTTCGCTCTTTATCTTTAATTCTTGTTAGATCAAGCGCATACTCATGTCCTTTATTTATCGATTTTAGGATTTCTCTGAGCGCATTTTTGACACTTTCTTCATCATCCGTCACCATGATTACTTTTCGAAGCATACTTTTCCTCTCCTTGTACATTCTGAATTTTTTTATTTATTCAAAATTAAAGTAACCTTTTTCTTCCTTTTACGTCAAAATATCAAGAGTAGTGATAAACACTAATTGGAGGTCCATAATTTATTGCAGAAGGGAATGTGGTTGATGATCAAAAGGATTTTGTACCTGCCAGTAAGATTTATCGCCAGCTTATTAGGGTTTGTAATTGTGGTAAATATCCCAATCTTATTAACTTTTAACGGGTATCAAAACAAGATTGAGATTAAATTTCATTTTTTTAAGGAATATGTAACGAGCAACATCATTTGGTTTACCCATCTCGATGAATACCCCTTTATAGTGAATTATTTAAAAGGGCCGGGAATAGAGAAATATTTTTATACCATGACGATCATATCTATATCAATACTAATTGTTATCCTCCTAGGTTTGTTTATTGCTACAAGTATCATGCTCCTTCCACCAAGCGCTCGGAACCGGTTCAGTCATTTTATTGATTTTACAACTACCGCACCTGACTTGTTGGTCATCTTTCTACTACAATATTTAGTCATGTATTTGAATCGAAATTTTGACTTAAATATTTTTCAATTATATGGAGGTACCGAATCAAGGCCATATTTCATGCCAATCTTAATCATTGTTTTTCTTCCAACGATTTTTTTAATTCAGCACTTATTAAAAGAATTCGTGAATGAAGAGCAGCAGGATTATGTGCTATTAGCCCGGTCCAAGGGACTCCCTTTACGAACCATCTATTTCAAGCATATTCTCAGAAATATTGTTCCATTAATCATTATTCATTTAAAAACCATTATTTGGTTTATGCTCTCCAATATATTTATCGTCGAGCATTTGTTTAATATTGAAGGTTATAGCACTGTCCTTCAGTCAATGTATGGCACCAGGGTAGTAGTATTTGTAGTTGGACTCCTCCTTTTTGCCATTCCATTACTTATCATTCATGTATTGTCCAGTATCATGATTATGTACGAAAAAAGAAAGGAAACTACCACTCTATGAAATGGGATACATATAAAAAAACGATCCTTGGTATATCTTTGTTATCTTTCTTGTTCATATTGAGCCTATTATATCCCCTTTACGGGCCAAAAGACCTGAACAAAGTGGTGCTATTTATCTATGATAAAAAGGGTGAATTTGCTGGGGTTCCCCCGATGCCTCCCTCCTCCTATTTTCCTTTGGGATCGGACCGAAACGGGCAAGATATCCTCATGTTGATTCTCTATGGGGCTAAATTTACTATCATCTCAGCATTTAGTGTGGCGTTTCTGCGTGTCTTCATCGGCGGTATGTTAGGAATTATTTTTTCCTTGTGGCTAAAACGGATACTTCCGATTGTCACTGATTTTCTCTTAGTATTTAAAATTGTCCCGCCCATCATAATGACGCTTTTTCTAATGAGACGTGTCTCCTTTTTTATCGAAGATGCTATTTATAATATTTTGCTCTATCAAATTATCATCCTTGTTATCATAGGTATTCCGTCTGTTTTACTTACAACTTCGGGAATTCTTGAAGAACTAAAAGGAAAATCATTCACTCTTAGTTCCTACTTAATGGGTGGAAGTCATTATCACGTTTTAAAAACACAATTTACTCCCTATATTAAATCATACGGAGTGTTAATGTTTGTCCAGCAATTACTCAGCTCGTTAGTCCTCATTATGTATCTTGGGGTCTTTCAAATTTACATAGGTGGTGTGTCGAAGACGGAAGTACATGGTCTGGAGATTCTAAATTCAAATTCAAAAGAATGGGCAGGCTTAGTGGGACAAAACATCTATGAATTTCTTCGCACTCCCCATATCGTTCTCGTACCACTTATTTGCTACTTTATCATTATTATCATCATTAATATAATTAAGAAGGAACTTGAGGCTTCCATGGAAATCATTCCGTTTGGAATCTCTTTAACAAAGAAAAAAGCGAAGCGTAAACACACTGCAAAGGATCACAAAAAAGATGCCATAACTGCCTCGGATTTTATCTTACAAAGAGATGTCACTTCATAGAAAAAAAGGGGTGGAGGTACCAATGGTACCTGACACCCTTTAATAAAATCGAAATATTAATCTAGTTTTGCTAAATTCCGATATAAGTACGTTCTTCTTTCCTCAATATACTTTGTAATGACCGATAATTCCTGATCAAAAATGTCCATATCTTGTTTTTTATATGGGTCCTGTATCACATACGGACGAATCAATTGTGTCAGTTTTTCCACCTTTGGAATCATATATTCGACGGTAAATTGCTGATTCATTATTTCTTCAAGGAGCCGACGGTATTGCTTACGAAACGTATCTACATGCAACAATCGTGCCGTTAAGGTATTAAACCCATCAATCGGTACATAATCAGGTTCCATCACTTTTCCATTAACATCCCTGCCCCATGTCGCATCATAATCCCACGGGATAATCTCAAAAAAGCGTGTTTCCCCATTCCTATATAAAGCATAGTTATGAACAAACCCATCATAGTTTGAAGTGAAAATAATTCCTGCCATCCAGCGAAGATATTGATCCACATCGACGAATTTCTGAATTTCCTTTTCGAATTCCTCGTTTGTCAGTGTATTGATGTTAAAAATGAATTCCTCTAAGTAATAATCATCCTCCGCGCCGCCTACCATACGCTCATAGCCTAATTGGAGTGATTTTTTGGTCCCTTTATCTAAATCGCTCATCAATGAAAAATTGGCATCCCCATCGACAGCATAGTAAATACTTCCGTTTGGTACGTTCCTTCTTGTTAAAAAATGTTCATCTACTGCTTCAATTTCCAAATAAACCCCTTCTACTTTCCCATTTAGAATCAAACTGATATGTCGTGATTGTGGTGATAATACACCTAGGTCAGCAAAAAAATCAAATGACAGCTTGTTTCGAATTAAGGAGGGATCCTTAAATTCGGCGTTTAAGTGAATATGTTTCGAACCTCTGAATTTTTTAGGTTTATAGAAGGAAACCTGATAAGACTTCTTCGGCAAAGCACGAATATGCGACCCGCGGTAGGCAACATCAATTTCGAGCCTCTTCCCATCGATTATTAATTGGGCTGGAACTGGTTCGTCAATCCAAATATCCCTTCTCAGTTCCTTAAGGACGATGGGGTTAATAAAGAGTTTGTATTGCGGTATACTTGCAGCCTCGTCCATTACTATTCCTCCTTCCTTTATTTGTATGACAATCAAAGGATGGAGGTCCCGTCTGAACAGCTTTTTTTTTGATTATAGGCTGTTTCCTCATTCAAATGTACGTGTACAGACGTAATTTAGTAGAAGAAGAGAGAGCTTCTGGGACAAATAGTTAACTAGTTTTTGTGCTCCCTGTTCAAGCTTAAAAGGAGGTGAAATGTGAATATGAGTAATTTTTCACCTGAAGATATTCAAAGAGCAGCAGATGAAGTAAGACATGGTGATTTCTGGGACTTTTTGTTCCGTGACCCTAGTCAAAATCGTCGCACAACACGAAGAAGAACTTCTAGACGAAGAACATCACGTCAGCAGAGGACATCCCGCATGAACACTTCTAGACGTAATACTTCTAGAGTTCG
>NZ_JBALOA010000029.1:0-29324 GCF_036962125.1 Neobacillus drentensis | reverse complement strand
GTAATACTTCTAGAGTTCGCAATACATCACGTCGAAACACTTCAAGAAGAAGAACTTCTAGAAGAAGAACTTCTAGAAACTGCCGATGGACCGGATGGCGTAGGGGTACTTCACCTAATACAATTATCAACCGCTGTTGGGGAGACGGTAATATGTGGAATTTAATAATCCGTAGACGGTAATAAAGTATGACTTAATACAGGATAATATCTAAGAACACAAATGGGAAAGGAAACAACTAAGTTTCCTTTCCCATCGTTATTTTGGATAAACTTTACTTTTTTTCAGGAATCACGCAATTGCCATCTGCACAGCTAACATCTTCCTCAGTCGAAAGGTCCTGCAGCACTGGTTTAGGAGACTCTTCTTCCCAGACCTTTTGCAACGCCCCGATAAAGGTTTCCATCGGTTGTGCTCCTGAAATGGCATATTTTTGATTGATGACAAAGTATGGTACCCCGCGAACACCATACTGCTGAGCAAGAGATTCATCTTGGCGGACATCAATCGCATATGCATTTTTGTCATTTAAGACCTTCAATACTTCTTGACGGTCCAAACCTGACGCTTCAGCAATCTCTGCCAATGTTTCAAACTCCCCAATATGTTTTGATTCGGTAAAATAGGCGTGAAGAAGCTTTTCTGAAACTACTGCTTCTTTCCCTTGCGTTTGTGCATACTTCGCCAGGCGATGTGCATCAAACGTGTTCGTCGGTTTCATTTCATCAAAATTGAAGGTTAACCCTACTGTGGCTGCTTGCTGCCCGACCCCTTGATTGGCTTCCTTCGCTTTTTCCACACTCATCCCATATTTTTGTGCCAAAACTTCATGGATGTTTTGACCGATATTTTTAGGAGTATTGGGATCCAACTCAAAGCTTTTGAATTCGACCTCTACTTGATCTTTATGTGGGAACTGATCCAAAGCCATTTCTAATCGGCGTTTTCCTATATAACAAAACGGACATACATAATCTGACCATACTTCAATTTTCATGTCGACACCTCTTTTTCTTCAGTTAATTTCTATAGTATCACAAGGTTGGTGAAAAACATTCAAACATGCTCATCATTAAATTGGTTGATTTTACCTAAAAAGAAGGTAAAATTAACTATATTCAGTGAATTCTAAAAATGGTGGTGGAATACAATTTTTAATTTATTTAAAGGAATAGCAGGATTTGTGATTCTCGATTTATACTTTAACCTTGTGCCTGTTCAACTAGACAATCCCTTCATCCAGTTTGGATCAACACTTCTCTTTTTCCCACTCGCACATTTTATTGCAAAATGGGTTGGTCTAAATGGCCTAAAAGGACTCGGAATAGTCTTTCACCGGGGCTGGAAAAAGAAATTTCTCTATAGTTTTACGATTGGCTTTACTTTTTGGATGCTTATGTTTGGGATTCAGTTCCTAAATGGTCAATTAGAATTTGTTGGAATGAAGCAGCCTGTGGATTTAATCATGCCGATCGTTGAGGTATTTGTCGGTTATTTTGTTGGATCGCTGATCAATGATCTGATTACTAGAGGATATATTCTTCAACAATTAAAGGGAAAAGTTCATATTTTCTGGGTCTTCACGATCAGTATTATTATATACGCACTTGATGATTATTGGTACGCCGGTTTCAGTCTGAGCAATATCATTTTTTCTATTTTATTAGGTCTATCTTTAACCTTGGCATTCTATAAAACTGGCTCGGTTTGGGCTGATACTGGACTACACTATGGATTAAATATTGCCTATGGTCTTTTTTATGGACTTGTCGGAAATCCAGAGGGAGGCATTCTTCAAATTAAAGAAACCGGTCAAGAAACTGTCTACTTACAATACATAATCCCCGCGATGATGTTTATTTTTGTCGTTTGGTTCCTTCGATTTTATAGCAACAACACAGTGAAAAACGTGCCTGAACAGGATAAAGAGTTTGTTATTCCTTTAAAGTTATAAGAAAAGACATATATTTTTCCAATCTGGTAATAATAACCTCGATTACCTTGAAAGGATGGGATGTTTGATGTCGTTAGAATGGTTTGACAGAGTATGTGGAGAACTGCAAGAACACCTGGAATCTATCTGTGAAGAATATGATCAGGTTGGTCAAATGACAATTGAAAGAGCTGCCAAACATCCAAGGATTGAGTTTTATGTCGATACCGCAGATGTTGATACCGAAGAACTGGAGCGTGATTACTTTTGCTCGTTGTTCTTTGATCCTCAAAACGAGGAATTTTACATCGATACCTTCGATGTGGATAGTGGCCATACGGCGAAGGTCATCCTTTCAGACATAGAAGACATTATCGAGGAAGTTCACGCCAGTCTGCATGATTATATGAACGGCGATGATCACTATACAGATGATGGGGTCTATCTTCAGACTTCCGAGGTCTATGATGAGGATGAAGATGAGATTGAAACGGTTTATGTGGATGATGAAGATGATGAAGAGTATTACGAAACGGAACAGGTCAACAGTGACGATATCTTTGAGGAAATTGATGTAGATTGGTCGACGCCTGAGGTTACAGCCTTCAAACATGAAGACGAAGTCGAAGTAACCTATCAATTTGGATTAGTCCAAGCCACAGGTGACGGTGTCCTGAAACGTGTCAATCGGATTTGGACCACTGACGATGAATTGATCAAAGATGAATCCCATTTTATTTTTAGCAAGGAAGAAGCCACAACGATTATCGCTATGATTGCCTCCCATATGGACCAATTAAGTGAGTTTGAATTTTAAACTAAATTGTAACGAGCATACCCACCGGTGTGCTCGTCATTTTTTTCAAAAATAAAAGCTCTCCAAGAGAGGAGAACTTTTACTCTACCGTGTAATCTATTTGAATTAAATCCCAAGCTGTAATCATACCAAGCGGGACCTCGTCCGGTTTCCCGTTTTCAGTGATAATCACCCCTTCAATTTTACGCTTCCTCTTATGCGCTTTTTCAAATATATTTTCCACCTCAAAGATATTAATCTCTTTAGAGACAATTTCGATTGGGTGTTCCTTCTCGTAAGTCATGATATCGGACACATGGATATCGGAAAGGTTAACTGAACTACTCTCCATATTTTGTGCCATCCATTTCACAATCGAGCTGGAGGTAAGTAAGCCCACACATTTTTTGTTTTTATAGACTGGAAACTTCGAATATCCATATTGTTTAATTGCATCAGTTACTTTTAAGATGCTGTCACGATAATCAAAATACACCACTTTTTTCGTTGCAATTGACAGCGCGTAATTAGGACGGCTAAACACATTGGCAATTTTTTCAATTTGAGAAACTACTTTAGCATTGGGCTCGGCAATATAAAAACCAAGCTCCATTTTTTCATGAACAATTGCATTACGAAGCCGTGCATACTGCTCTAAATCCTTTTTATACGTTTCAATGATTTGATATTTTTTCGCGCCTACCTTCACGAGAACGACGAATCGGTCATCATTAATTTGAACAATATCACGCAATGCCTCGTGCACTTGGTTGAAGGCTACCTCAAAACGCTCTGATAAAAGTTGTCCTTGTTTTTTATTCATATTCATTTGGCTCTCCCATGATATTTCTCTGTATTCATTATATTAATAGTAGAATCAATACTTCAAATTTTCAAGCAATTATTTCCCCCACTTTTCCTTGAGCTGTTCAATTTCCTGTTTGTGTGTCATCCCTTCATCATCAGGTGTTTCGAGGACTAAAGGAATTCCATTAAAAACATTGGATGTGATTAGGTTTTTTAATTGGTCGGCTGGGATGAGGCCATTTGTGTGGAAAATATTTGCATGCCGATCTTTCTTTGAGCCTGTCGGGTATTTCGAGTTATTTAAATGAATGGCCTTTAATTGCTCAAAGTATCCGAAACTTTCCCCGTTTTCGATTAGTTCGTCGGTGTTTTCGCCCGTCCACAGGCCGCTGGCAAAGGCATGGCAGGTATCCAGACAAAAGCCAATCTTTTCAGGGTAATCACATAAATTTCTGATTTGGACCAGTTCCTCCAATGTTGTTCCCAATGCCCCTTTGGTACCGGCATTATTCTCCAATAGAATCAAACAGTCTCCCTCCCACTGACTAAGGACTCCATTTAACATCGCCAGCATTAAATGATAACTAGCCAGAGCGTCGGTTTCGCTAATTTGGCTGCCATAGTGAACAACCACCCCAATCGAACCACAAGCATCGGCAATTTCCAAATCATTAAGAAGGGAGGCGATCGTTAATTCTTGCTTGTCTTCTGATGGTGTTAAACTTGTGGAATAAGGAGTATGAGCAATCGATTGGAGGTGGTGTTTTTGGCAAAATTCTTTGCAGTTTTTCGCATCCTCACGGTCAAAATCCTTAATCGAAAGGCTTCGCGGATTTTTCGGAAAATACTGAAAAGCGGATGCACCATTTGCAACCGCTTGTTTTGCTGCCCCTAAATATCCGTTTCTAATGCTCACATGACCGCCAAAGATCATTTTAATGTCCCCATCCGTACTTTTTTAAAAATAGGATTTGTTTGGCGCATGATTTCTATTCTAGTTCAAGGGTTATTGATTGGCAAAAATGGTAAGCAACCGGTCCTCCACCTTTTTCCCTTCGGAATCTTCAAGTAAGTTATTCAACAATATGGAAAAAATGAATGTCTGTCCACTTTTGGTTTTTACGTAGCCTGAAAGCGAACTCACCGTTGAAATAGTTCCTGTTTTGGCATTCACTTTTCCTCGGACTATAGGTTCTTTCATGCGATTTCTTAAGGTACCGCCGATCATCTTCTCGCTTGCGCCGGAAACCGGTAAGGAATGTAGAAAGCTTGGGAACCATTTTTCCTTCTGTACGGCGAATAGCAGCTGCGTTAATTGGTTTGCTGGAATTAAGTCGACATGGGAAACGCCTGATCCATCGCGAAGAACTAATGTTTTGGGATTAACCCCGAATTTGACGATTTCTGTTTCCAACACAATAAGACCCTTATCCCAGCTCCCCTCACCCTTCACAACGCGGCCCATTTCCTTTACGAGAATTTCCGCATGGACATTATTGCTCAGTTTCATAAAAGGAACCAATATTTCTGATAACGGCATCGAGTGATGAGTTATCATAATTTTTGTGGTGTCAGGTACCATCCCTTTTTTTAGTTTACCCTTCAGCTTAATTCCACGCTCTTTTAATGATTGTTTGAAGAGAGTCATGGCATATCGTGTTGGATCCCAGACACCGATCCAGTCCTTTTCCGGTTTCGCCTTTATCGGAATCGTGCCCTCAATCCTAATAATGTTTTTGGCATGCTCCCGTTTGATGGTAAGAGACTTTTTAACGTCCTTCGAACCAGTTCTTGCCTGGTTGACTATTTTAAGATATGTGGTTTCCGGTGTTATTTTTACGATTGGCTTGGTGCCCTCTCTTGGTCCAGGTTGTACAATTACCTGGACAGAGCCGGCGTCAAAGTCGGTGGTCGGTGACGCCGTGAGTGCGGAAATCTGGGCACCGTAATGGGTCGTTTCATCGCTCCAGGGCAGGTCGAGAGAATAGCGCACATTATCATACCAGGAATCATCACCGATGAGATTTCCGTTTATTGTTTTGATGCCAAGCTTTTTTATTTTTTCTGCCATTTGATCAAAATCAGATTTCAATAACGTTGGGTCGCCCTTACCTTTTAAATAGAGATTTCCGTTAAGGGTTTTCTTTCTCACCGATCCATCTGTATGTATCTTCGTCGTAAAAGTGTAATCTTCTTCGAGAATATTCAGAGCAGCAGCAGCCGTTAACAGTTTCATGTTGGAAGCGGGTCTTAAGCGGACATCCCCTTGATGGGCATATATAATTTTTCCATCGGTGGCGGATCGGATACTGATCCCAGCAATCGCACCTTTTAATGCGGGTTCGTTATTGAGTAGTTGATTGATCTGCTGGGCCATTTTTTCGTATCCTGACATGGCATCTACCTTCATTGCAGGAACAGTGGTGGCAAGCACCATGATAAAAATAAGCAAGTGATATTTTAATCTTGTAATCAATGGTTTGGTACCAGCCTTTCCTTTTTCCTAAGAGTTTGTCCGAAAAAACAAATAATATCATGGATGGGTATTGGCTTGGACAACCGTCAAATCACCAAAATATGTCTAACTGTACTAACCCCTTTAAAATTTGTACTAAACACCTCAATCTTTGTACAAAAGGCAGTAACAATTGCACAAAACTACCCCAAAATTGTACAAAAACAAAAATCCCTCAAAAACCTCAGTGTAAAATTACACCATCCTCTTCACCACATTAAAATTCTTACTCAAATACGCCCAATTTTGAGGTGCCGGCAAGCTAATTTGCCAAAAAGTCGATCCAGCTAACTGAAAAAGGTCTATTAAATGATATTTTTCGATATAGCTGCGAATATCTTCAAACCAAACGATATGCTCCTTTCCGCCAGGCCAGTACCGATACCAAGGCGCTTTTGCTGTCAAATCAAATTCAATTGGTTCACCTACAGAAATCGCTTGATTTTGAGCCGCAAGAACCGATAAACCACGTGTTTGGTTAGTCCCCACCCTTTTGTCATACCCATACAGCGCCAAGGCAATTTGTAGTTTAAGTGGATGAATCTGCGTAAGGGAATATTGAATAACCTGCTCAAGCCACGGGATCGGGGCAATTGGATCAGGAGGTCCCCCTGGGTATCCATAATCCATGGTCATTACGGCAACTAGATCCGCAACATTACTAATTCCAGCATAATCATAGGCGCCAATAATCCGATTCGTTGGAATATCAGCCGTTTTGGCATGAACATTTACATGTAAAATCAACCCGCTTAAGCTGCTTTTTAAAGCGGAAAGAAACAAAATAAAATCATTCCGGCGGGCAGGCGGAATAAATTCAAAATCAATACTTACTCCACCGAAGCCGCGCTGAGTAGTTAAATTCACAATACTTGCCACTAGATTGGCCCGATAAGTTGGATTTTCAAGCACCCTTCCAGCCAACTCTGCACTAAAAACCGTACCCGCCAAATTCCGAATCATCAGTAATGGGACAATCTGCAATTGATTACATCTCGCAACAAGGGCCGAATCCTCGACCATATTATAAGCATATCCATCTTCGGTAAAGGAATAGGCCACCACAGCAACATACGTGAGCTGCTCTGCCAAAGAATCCAAGCTTGCAAGATTGGCAGCTTCAGAGGATGGAACTAAAAACCCAAGTGTTTCCAAATCCAATTTCAAGGGAGACGGTATAGTAATCGTTTGACCAATTATCAGCCGAGTCGGATCAAGCCCTTGATTAGCTGCAATAATGTCTGCCGGATCAATGCTGAATTGCTGAGCCAAATTCCAAATATGATCGCCAGCTTTAATTCGATACGAGCGGAGTGGCGGAAGGTTATCGGGAAGATATAAGGCAATCCCTGGGACGAGTGCGTGATTAGATGGCAATCCATTCAATTCGACTATCGTTTCAATCGGCACACCATACTTGGTGGAAATCATCCACAAATTTTCACCGGCAGCCACAACATGAACAGCCATTTTCTCACACTCCTTTTTACTATCATATGGGCATGGGATGTTAGGTTATTACACATAGAAAAACGAACTTGCCACTAGACAAGTCCGTCATTTTACTCTTATTCATCACCATATCGATACCTTCTCGTCTTCGCATAGCAAGCCTCACAGGTTGGAAACGAATGGTCCCATGGCAGGTTTTTGCCACAGTTTTTGCATTTTTTTACGAATTTTTTAATATCGGTTTTCAAGCGGTCTTGCACCTTATCGCTGACTTCTTCTCTCAGTCGTTCCCAATAGATGGCGGTGGTTGGCTCTCCTAATCGGTATAAGAATAAAAGGTGAAGTCCGATGGCCTTGTAACTGAGCTCTAATTCCTCTAAGCTTCGTTCTTTCACGATTGGTTCAGGAAGTTCTTGCCCTTGGATAACCGCATACATCGTATCCTCCCATTGCCTAGTTAAGATGGGTTCATTTTTTGAAAACGGCAAATGTAAAAATCCATAAAGGTCCATTAAAGAGAGCCGTGCTTCAATTTCCGTACCCGCAATCATTTGATAAAGCGACTTTTCCTCTGCAAGCGAAGCCTTCTTGGTACCCTTTGGGCTCTCAAATTTCCCCCATAGTTCAAAAAAAGTACCTAAATCATGATAATAACGTTGAAAACGCTCAAACACAGAGTTAGTTGGGGCAATCGCAAACGTATGGACAGGTTCATCCTCCTGCAAAAGTAAATTTCGCATTTTCCTGATATCACTCGTAAAGGCCACTTTACCAATATTGTAAATGCCCTTTCGACCGGCACGTCCCGCAATTTGCTTCACTTCTTGCGAGGTCAGCAAACGTCGTCTTGTTCCATCAAACTTATCATTTTCTAAAAAAACGATACGGCGAATGGGCAGGTTTAGACCCATTCCAATCGCATCGGTCGCCACAATGACTTTGGTTTTGCCCGAATTAAATTGCTCAATCTGCTTTTTACGTGTTTCTGGGGGCATACTTCCGTAAATCATGCTGACAGTATGGCCGTCATTTTGCAGTCTTGAGGCCGTTTCCAGCACACGCCTCCGAGAAAAACAAATCAGAGCATCCCCTTTTTTTACATGTTTAATATGAAATTCCTTCGTTTCTACCTCAAGCGGGGTATCGCGGCTGTATTCATGAATTTCAATATCTGACTCCCCTAAAAGCTGCAATAGCATTGTTTTTGAATTCCGGCTGCCAATGATATGTACTTCTTCAGCATTCGCTTTTGTGATCGCCTTGTACCAGGAAAAACCGCGGTCCTTATCGGTAATCATTTGCGCTTCATCAATAACAACCACTTCATAGAACTCTTTTTCATGAAACATTTCCACAGTGCAAGAAATATGATTGGCCCCAGGTGTCATTTTCTCCTCTTCACCGGTTTTTAAGGAACACG
This sequence comes from Neobacillus drentensis, assembly GCF_036962125.1. GTDB lineage: Bacteria > Bacillota > Bacilli > Bacillales > Cytobacillaceae > Neobacillus > Neobacillus drentensis_B. Next base: position 20,401 of record NZ_JBALOA010000029.1, on the reverse strand, counting down.
GCATCCCCTCGGTGTTCAATTTATCATAAACCTCAAGAGCCAATAGTCTTAGAGGCGCTAAATATAAGCCACTGTAGGCCTCTTTCATCCGTTCAAGGGCATGATGTGTTTTCCCGGTATTGGTTTCGCCAATATGAAGAACATAACGGATCTGCCGCTTTAGAGAAGGATCGTATTCTGTTGCAAAAATGTCCTTCATCATCCGCTCTTCTGCTTCTCTTTTCCGCTTTATTTCTTCCTCCGCTTCCTTTTCTTTTCGTTCGCGCTCGATAAGATCTTTTTCAAGAATTTCCTTGTGCAGCTTCTCATCAAAGGGGATGTCCGCCAAACGGATTAAATCCGACAAGTATTCAGCTTGGATATCCTCAATAAAATAACTCTCCACATCATAAAGAACCTGGCCAATGCTGCCCTTTACGAAAGACGCTGATAATTGCTCGTGAAATGTTTCAAGGAAGTCTTCCTTCAGTTCATCGGGGAGCTGCTCTAATATCTTTTCCGGAATGAGTTCGGACAAATAATCACTAATTAAGCTTTCGTAAACGAAAAAGTAGGTTTGATATTCATATAAACTTCTGCCCCAATTCATCGTTTTATGGATATCACCCGTTAATTCTTCAAAAAAGCTAGCCACCGTGGTATAAGCGGAAGGATTAAATTGACCTTCATTTACCAATTTTTCTTCTAATGCAAAGGTATCCACCGATTGGAACTTCACATTAATTTGCAGGTCAGCCACTAATTGCTTGGCCACGAAGGAACGAACCGATAAATAGAACCCTTCATATTGTTCCTCTAGGATTCCAACGGCGTTATCCTCAATTTCACTTCTAATCAATTGCTTTTTTTCGTCCAGTTGTTTTTGTTCTTCTCGTTTCAAAAAATTTACCTTGGCATCCTGAAACCGTTCCTTCCATACCTCTTCCTTACTTGAGAATTCAGCCTTAATCCACGCCATTGTATCAAAAGGTTGATACAAACGCATTTCATCTCGAAACAATTTATTGATCAACTTCTTGTCAATGCCCTGCACCTCAAAACCTTTTTCACTTAAAAATTGCTTTTTTTCATTGCGGGGGACATCATTGGTCGACTTATTAAGCCAAACATTGACCCAAATTTGCTCGACATACTGGCTGCGGTCAGCTAAGTATTGTTCAAACGATGGAAGAACCTCTTTGGTTTCGCAATAATGATTGATATCTTCATATACTTTCATTTTTGTATGTTCAATCGCTTGAGGGTAAATGGTTGTTAATTTGTTCATCAAGACCCCTCTTTTCTAGAAAATAATTCCTACTATCTATTTTAACATAAAAATAAAAACCGAACGAATATTCGGTTTTATATTTCGTGTTGATTGCAATATTGATCAACAAGGTCCTCGATTTGGTCCAGTTCAGGAAACTTTCCTGAAAACTGAAATTTTATTTCTTCAATAAAGTGATCTTGATTGTAGACATGGATAGCCCCGTCTTGTTGAATTACACTAAATTCTGGTATAAAACGATACCCGCTTCGTTCAATAGCCCCCATCAAAAATCAGTCCCCTTTTCCTGTTTTTTTATAGTATAAGCAGAAAGTAGAAGACTAATCCCAGATAAACAATAGGGGAAAAGAAAGAGGATGGTGCCCCAGCACACATCCTCCTTTTAATTTAAGCTGTTGTATAAACTTCCGCTTTATTTTGTTCGTGTCTAATCGTTGCCTGAGCTGCTGCTAAGCGCGCGAGCGGTACACGGTATGGTGAACAGCTGACATAATCCAAGCCCGTTTTGTAGCAGAAATCAATGGAGGTCTTTTCACCGCCATGCTCCCCGCAAATTCCGGTTTTTAAAGCAGGCTTGGTAGCACGGCCCAGGTTAACACCTGTTTCAACCAATTTACCAACACCCTCTTGGTCGAGCACGGCAAAAGGATTCTCTGGAAGCACTTTATTTTCAATATAGGCTTGCAAGAACTTTCCTTCGGCATCATCACGGCTGTAGCCAAAGGTGGTTTGGGTTAAATCATTGGTCCCAAAGGAGAAGAAATCTGCTTCTTCGGCAATTTTATCGGCAGTCAAAGCAGCACGTGGAATTTCAATCATCGTTCCAATCGTGTACTTGAAAGTCTTGCCCGTTTCTTCTTGGACAAGTAAGGCCGCATCAATGACCAACTTACGCATATCCTTTAACTCATTCACATGACCAACCAAAGGAATCATAATTTCTGGTTGAACCTCGATGCCTTTTTCAGCAAGTTTGGCCGCAGCGTAGAAAATCGCTTTCGCTTGCATTTCATAAATTTCCGGATAAATCATCCCAAGACGGCAGCCACGGTGACCGAGCATTGGGTTAAACTCATCCAACTGACGAACCTTTTTCAACAATAGCTCTTTTTTCTTTAATTCTGGTGATTGTGGATCGAGGATTTGCAGCTTCGTTACCTCCACTAACAATTCCTCTTTATCTGGTAAAAATTCATGTAACGGCGGATCAAGCAAGCGGATGGTCACTGGTAACCCTTGCATTTCCTCAAAGATTCCTTCAAAATCTCCCTGCTGCATTGGTAACAGCTGATTTAACGCTTCCATTCGCTCATGATAATTTTCCGCAAGAATCATTTTTTGAACAATTGGAATCCGTTTCAAATCCATAAACATATGCTCGGTACGACATAATCCAATCCCGCCGGCACCGAATTCAAAGGCTTTACGTGCATCCTCCGGATTATCTGCATTGGCGCGGACCCCTAGTTTACGTTCTTGGTCTGCCCAAGCAAGCAATAATTGGAATTCATCCGATAGTTCCGGGTCTATCATTGGAATTTCACCAAGCATAATTTCACCAGTGGAGCCATCAATCGTGATGACATCTCCATATTTAATCACTGTTTCGCCTATCGTAAATTGTTTGGCCGTTAAGTCAATCTTTAAGGCTTCACAACCGCAAATACAGGCTTTCCCCATCCCGCGGGCAACAACAGCAGCGTGACTTGTCATCCCGCCACGACTTGTCAATATAGCCTGAGATGCAACGATTCCATGGATATCATCTGGTGTGGTTTCAGGACGAACAAGGATGACTTTTTTTCCATCATTGTTTAATTGCTCGGCTTCATCGGCATCAAAAACAACTTGACCTGTCGCTGCTCCTGGTGAGGCCGGCAACCCTTTTGCTAAAACCGTTTTTACAAATTTGTCATCAATCCGGCGGTGCAACAGTTGGTTTAATTGGTCAGGGTCGACCCGGAGCAAGGCAGTCTTTTTATCAATAATCCCTTCCTCCACCATTTCCACAGCAATACGGATAGCAGCCTGTGCGGTTCTTTTACCATGACGAGTTTGCAGGATAAACAGCTTACCCCGTTCTACCGTGAATTCGATATCCTGCATTTCTTCATAATGCTGCTCCAGACGCTTGCATGTATCCGTAAATTGCTTAAAAACACCAGGCATTTCGTCTTTTAACGTAGCGATAGGCTGTGGAGTCCGAATCCCTGCAACCACATCTTCCCCTTGGGCATTAATGAGGTATTCACCATACAGGACATGTTCGCCTGTCGATGGGTTTCTTGTGAAAGCCACACCTGTGCCTGAATCATTACCCATGTTGCCAAACACCATACTTTGTATATTAACCGCGGTCCCTAAATGGTCGGCAATTTTGTTCAAACGGCGGTAGACAATCGCTCGCTGGTTATTCCAAGAATTAAAGACAGCATGGATGGCAAGGAATAGCTGCTCCTTCGGATCCTGCGGGAAATCCTTTCTTGTATGCTTTTTAACGATTCCTTTATAGCCGATAATCACTTCTTGCCAATCTTCCGCACTCATTTCCGGGTCAGAAGTATAGCCTTTTTCCTCACGAACTTCTTCTAAAAATTGTTCAAAATAATACGTATCGATATTAAGAACGACATTACTGAACATTTGAATAAAGCGACGGTAGGAATCATAAGCAAAACGTGGGTTATTCGTTAATTCTGCCATCCCAACGACAGTTTCGTCATTCATCCCAAGATTCAAGATGGTATCCATCATGCCTGGCATCGAAAAAACAGAACCAGAGCGTACAGAAACGAGTAAAGGATTTTTCGGATCACCCAGCTTTTTCCCCATTTTCTCTTCAAGTCGCGCAAGAGCTTCTAATGTCTGAACTTCAACTATGGTAGGAATGGTTTTGCTAGCTTCATAGAATGCATTACAAGCTTGTGTAGAAATGGTAAAACCATAGGGGACTGGCAGGCCAATCCGCGTCATTTCTGCTAGATTTGCTCCTTTCCCCCCAAGTAAACCCTTCATATTGCCATTTCCTTCATGAAATAAATAAACGAATTTTTCCATGTTTATAAACTCCTCTCCTTTTTTAAGACGTCTAATATTAAACCGGCTGTTTCCTCTACTGCCTTATTTGAGACATCAATAACTGGACAGCCCACTCTCTTCATCACTTTTTCAGCATGATCAAGTTCTTCAAGAATTCTTTTAAAGCTTGCATAGTTTGCCTGTGAGGCTAACCCCATCGCTTTGAGACGTTCCTTGCGAATTTCGTTTAGTTTATCTGGTGAGATAATTAAACCAATACAATTTTTGCGTGGTATTTGGAACAATTCTTCTGGTGGTGCCACCTCTGGTACCAGAGGTACATTAGCTACTTTAAAGCGTTTATGTGCTAAGTACATAGACAACGGTGTTTTAGACGTTCGAGAGACACCCACTAACACAATATCTGCTTTGGTGATACCTCTTGGGTCACGGCCATCGTCATATTTGACGGCAAATTCGATGGCTTCAATTTTTCGGAAATATTCCTCATCCAATTTTCTCATTAAACCTGGACGATGGTGTGGCAGCTTATGAAAGCTTGTTTCAAATGCATTCATCAATGGGCTTAGTAAATCGACTGCTAAAATCCCCTCTTCTTCGGCACGGTGATCTAAATATTTTTTTAATGTGGGAACAACGATTGTATAGGCAATAATCGCTGGCCCTTTTTTCGCTAACAAAATGATATCTTCTATATCTTCAAAGTCATCTACATAGGAATTCCTGCGAATCTCGACCTGCCCACCATTAAACTGTGTAGCGACTGCTTTTACAACAAACTCAGCCGTTTCTCCTACTGAGTCAGATACAACATAGACAACTTCTTTCTGCACCAAAATGGCAGCCACTCTCCTTAGCTTGTTTTGTTTTCCATAATTTCTAAATACGCGCGTGTAATCGTTGTTTTGGTGATACGACCCACTAGCAAATATGTACTTTTTTGCTCTTCATCTTCCTTCACAACTGGCAAGGAGTCAATGTGGTTATAAATCATCTTTTTGGCTGCTTCGAGCAAGGTTTCTTCCGGTGTAATCGTGATAATATTGGGCATTCTCGTCATAATGACACTAACAGGCAATTCATGTAGATTTTGATTACCTAGTGATGCTCTGAGCAAATCTTTACGGGATACAACTCCAGCAAGATGCCCCTTAGGATCAACTGCATAAAGAGTCCCTACATCCTCTAAGAAAAGCTGGACGACCGCATCGTAAACAGATGTTGATTTTTCAACTACAATCGGATGAGCCTTATAGTCACTTACCTTTTGATGGATGAACTTCTTTGCCTCTTGTTTTGCTTGATAGCCAGCATTAAAAAAATAACCCACGCGTGGTCTTGCCTCTAAGTTGCCTGACATGGTTAATATAGCTAGGTCTGGTCTAAGTGCGGCCCTTGTTAGTGAAAGCTTTTCAGCGATGTCTTTTCCTGTTATCGGCCCGTTTTCCTTCACTATTTCAAGAATTTCACCCTGGCGTTTAGATAATTTAATTATTACCACCCCCTTAATCACATTAAATATGTTATATTCATTACATTCATTATAAATGTGTTATACTTATTTGTATATAGTATATTACATTGAGACAAAAACCGAAACAATAAGTTTTATTTTTTTTGACAAAATAGCAAACAAAAAAATCCCGCCGCATGCGACGAGATGAAGTAAACTATTTTTGGCAATAGGGACAATAAAAAGTCTTTCTTGATGAGATGGTTTCCATTTTAATGATGGTCCCGCATCTGTTGCATTTTTTTCCTTCCCGGTCATATACCTGACACAAGTCATTAAACCCACCTGTTAATTTGTCCCCAAGAAAGAGTGGATTATCCATATAACCGCCATGTTGGATGCCTTTTTGGAGAATGGATTGTAACGATTGAAATAATCTCTTTCGCTCGGGATCCCCTAGATCATCGGTGTCCTTTGTTGGCAAGATGCCCGCATCATAACAGATTTCAGCGGAATAACAATTTCCGATACCAGCAATAAACTCTTGATCCAATAATGTGGTTTTTAATCTGCCATGTTTATGACTAAGTCTATTCTTAAATTCATGGATGGAAAAATCATTACTTAACGGCTCGGGCCCTAGGTGTGCTAAATGGTTCTCTGCTTCTGTTGAATTATAGAGGTGCAAATAGCCAAGCCGCAGGCCGATGAAGTAAAGATGGTTGTCTCCAAAGGAGATTCGTACCTGTATGGTTCGTTTCGGCTTGTCCGCTTCTGTTCCATAGTACACCCATCCCCCAAGCATTAAATGTAATAAAAGAATTTGGCCATTTTGCAGTAAAAAAAGTAAATGCTTTCCTCGTCTATTTATCGTCATTATTTTTTGATGTTGCACGGTTCTAGTAAACAAGTCAGGATTTACATTGATAGATTTTTCCCGATTTACTTGTACTTCCGTAATTGTTTGACCGGCAATTTTTTGGTTCAATAGGATTTTATAGTTTTCCATCTCTGGAAGCTCTGGCATTGAATAACTCCTTCCATTTAGGACTATCTATATTACGTTTCCCTAATTCATAAAAAAGAAGCCCTTTAATAGGAAAGAAATCCTACCTTAGCATGAAAAAAGAGCAACCTTGTCGGTTTGCTCTACTGGTTAAGTCTCATGCATATTTCAACTGATTTGAATGTTTATCGTCAATTTTCGTTTCAATTCTCTCCATTGCTTTCAAATCACTCTTTATTTCCTGTTTGTTATCCATTACCAATTCTTTAAAGTTAAGTTTACGTTTTCTCATTGGTTCCTCCACCTTTCTTTGTTGTTTTTATTATACCTAAGGTAGAAAGGTCAAAATGGGTATAAATATTACAATTTTTTGAACATTATTAACATTTTAATTATTTCACCAGCAATACTCCGCCAATAAAAAATAGTTGGTATGGCATAGTAAGGATTAATTGGCAAAAGATATATGTAATAAATTTAAAGGAGGTAATTCATTGTATTTCTATCGAGAAGATTTAATCAATATAATAGTTCCTGACAAACCGGACCCAGCTGCAGCCAAGGTACTTCAAGAAACATTGGGCGGAAGATTCGGTGAGATGCGGACAATGATGCAATTTTTCTTTCAAAGTTCAAACTTTCGTGGTAACCAGAAGCAGTTTCGCGATTTAATTAGGGGCGTTTATCTTGAAGAAATTAGCCACGTAGAGTTGGTACAGTCGACCATCAATCAGCTCTTAAATGGTTCTGGAGAAGATGCTGTTGGGGCGGAAGGAAGCATGGGAGCCCCACTTGAAGAAGCGATAAAACACGCAAACCCTCATCATTTTATTATGGGGGCACAAAGTTCACTCCCCGTTGATGCAGCCGGTATTCCATGGAACGGAAGCTATGTTTACAGCCATGGAAACTTAATTAGTGACTTATTGGATAATGTTGTTTTAGAATCGACAGGCGTGCTGCAGAAATCACGGATCTATGAAATGAGTTCCAATAAAACATTTAGGGAAACCTTGGCTTTCTTAATTGTTCGAGATAATGCCCATCAAAATGCCTTCGCAAAAGCACTTGAAACTCTAGGTGTTGACTGGGCTAAACTTTTTCCAGTTCCTAATTACGACATCAATAAATATCCAGAATGTCGGAAGTATGTTGAAATGGGCTTTCACAATGCTCAATTTAATTTTAGATTGGATGAAACACTCATTGGCCAAATATTCCAGGGCCAATCTCCAAGTAGAAATGGCGGTACACTACAAGTAGTACCACCGCCAAACGGTTACCCCGTTCCTGTTTTACCAGAAATGCCGAATGAGCATAGCCCTGGTTTACATGATTTAAACTCTTAACTCTTATAAGGTCATATAAAGTAATGACTATTTGTTTATTCTAATAAAAAGACACGGTTCCTCCGTGTCTTAAATAATGTTAAAACTACTTAGTTTTTAAAGTCTATTCAAACCAATTATTGGGTATGGTACCTTTCCATCTGATTTTCAATGATGATGTCTTTGGCACCCGAGCGCTCAAATAAAAATTCGGAAACCGCCCGATTAAATTCTTCTGTCTTTTCGATTTTTCCCATGTGTCCCGCTTTTTTGATGGTATGGATTTTTGAGTTTGGCAGTAATTTATTCATTCTTCTTTGGAAAAAGGCAGGACAGATCCTATCGTTTTGACAGGAAATTACCAAGGTTGGTATATTCATATTTTTTAACGTATCGCGGTAATCAATTTGCAGGCATGCCCGCCATGCTGGCAAAAATCCATCCAAATGATCCGACCAGACGGGCATCACTTTCTGAGCCATTTCATCACTTTTATTATAGAGACAGCGTGAGGTAGCCTGAGATTTAAATTGTTCCACCGTCATTGTATTAAATTTCTTAAATATCCTTAGTAATAATTTTTCAAGCCACTTGGGAACGTAAAAAACAGTGTTTGCTAAAATACAGGACTTTACCTTTTCAGGACGAATTTTATAGAGTTCTTGAGAAATGATTCCCCCCATAGAAAAGCCGAGAATATGCGCTTCCTTAATACCTAAATAATCCAATAAACCGACAATATCTTTTGCAAAAGCATTAATTGATATTCCCTGACCTTCGGGACATTTGGTTTTTCCGAAGCCGCGTAAATCAGGGATAATCACATCGTAATGCTCTGCAAAAATCTGTTGAAGCTTCCATCCCTCTTTCCGTTCGCCCAATCCATGAATGAGCAAAAGGGGTTCGCCTCCGCCCATCCGGTCATAATAAAGATTTGTTCCATTAATTTGTGCATGAAACATAATGAACTCTCCTTCTTTGAACCTGCTCCTGAGTTTCTATGACCTTGCTATTCTACTTTTTTGATTCTCCAAATAAAACACTTGTAGGGAGTCACCCCTTCCTCTTGTTAGTAGAATTGTCTACTTTTGTCTTTCCAATTAAATATTTCGACAAAAACAGCGTAAGACCTGTTTTTAATAAAATTTTTATGGCAACTGAATCTGAATGTTTAAGATGTCACGTTCTCGTCTCTCAATAAGCTGGTACTTTAATCAATGTAAAAGACGTCCATCCAAATTAGTTTAAATAATATTTGACAAGTGGTATAAAAACTTCTAATATACATTTTGATACCTTGATAACTGAAGGCAGGTGATTTAATGCAATATAGCGTTGGAGTTGAATACGCACTACATTGTCTTGTTAATTTAGTGCAGGTTCCATCAGAAAAAAGTATTGGGATAAAGGAACTGGCTGAATTCCATGGCATTTCTGAGACCTATCTTTCAAAGATATTCGGTAAGTTAACTAAAGCTGGTATTGTCAGCTCAGTGCCTGGTGTAAAGGGCGGCTATAAATTATCTAAATCTCCTGAAGAAATTACCTTTTGGGATGTCGTAGAAGCGGTAGAAGGAGTAAAACCCATTTTTCAATGCAAAAATGTCGTAGAGAAAGGGGTTTTATATAAAAATAAACAATGCGCATCTTGCCCTTCGACTAATTCTTCATCGAGTAATTCTTCTTGTACAATTAACCTGGTCATGCTGGAAGCAGAAGAAATTATGAGGGCATATCTTCGAAATAAAACAATTGCATGGCTAGACAAAGAACTAGACACCGTCTTACCCGACACATTGCGAACAGATTCACTAAAATACTTTACTGGTGAAAACAAAGCCTCTTCCTGACTTAATTTACATTAAATCAGCAAGAGGTTTTTATATTTGCAAAAAATATACATCAAAGTAGTACTCATTAACTGCCCTTTCCTAAACTTTTAAATTTACCTTGAAGTAAATAGTAGACTCCAATTCCGGCCAGAACAAAGAAAGTGCTGTAAAAATATAATGAGCTAAAGCCTACTTTTACTGTTGCGAGACCAAATAAAAAGGAGCCAATCCCAAATCCAAAATCAAAGGTTGAAAGGTAGGTAGCCGTAGCCAAGGCCCTTTTATCCGCTGGAGCAATTTCAATCGCAATGGTTTGAAGACTTGGAAAGATGGTTCCCCATCCTAAACCAATAAGGGCACCTGAAAGAAGAAACACCGGTAATGATGGTGATAGGCTAAGAAAATATGTCCCAGCTGCAAAAAGTAAAATGGATGGATAGATAATTTTATTTGCTCCATACTGATCGTACCATTTTCCGGTAAAGGGTCTAGAAATTAAGAGGACAGAAGCATAAACCACAAAAAAGTAACTTGCTGCTTCATCTAAATTAATCCCTTTGGCATACACGGATACAAAGGATATAACCCCAGAATAAGCCAGGGCAAAAAAGCCAGCAATTAATGAAACAGGAATAGCAGAAACCTCAAAAAAGGACTTAATTCCTTTTTTAGATTCTATATGTTTGACTTCTCCGGGTACTATCTCTTTAGGAATCCGAACAAAAAGGACGAAAATTAAAGCAAAAAAATCTAATAAAGCATTTATGAAGAACAATAAATTTGTTCCTCCAAGATGCATAATGGTTAATCCTAAGAAAGGTCCAGCTACCATCCCAAGGTTTAGGGTTAACCCATAATAGCCCATTCCTTCTCCTTTTCGTGACTCAGGAATTAAATCAGCTACGATTGCCCCTGTAGCTGTCGTTGCCATTCCAAATCCTATTCCATGGAGACTTCGGATGATGAGTAGTGTCGAAATCGATTGGGCGGTAAAATATAGAAATGATGATACAAATACAATTACAAAGGCTGTCAAAAAAACGGGATACTTTCCAATCCTTTCTATCCATTTTCCTGCTAATGGGCGTGTAATGATTGCTGCAATTAAAAAGAACGTAACAAGTAGTCCAACTTCGGACTCGTTACTATTTAATTCTTGTAAAGCATATATCGGTAAAGTTACTAATAAATAGTAAAAAGTTGTAAAGGTAAGAAAGTTTACGATTGCACTACTAATGAACTCTTTTGTCCAAAGTTTTGGATTATTCATTTTTACTCCCCAAAATTAAATTTTACTTAATAAAACTCTTTATTGCTTTCTCACTGATTAATCAAACCTTCACTCTAATTTTAATTAAAGACATTATAAATCGACGATTATATTTATCTATGATAATCACAACCTTTACTTTTGTCAAAACTATTTCCAAAAAAGATATTATCCACTTGAGGAAGACTCTTCTAACTAGTATGTAAACCCCTTAGTTCCTTAATTCATGTCTCTAAAAAATAAGTGTTATTGAAAATAACAATAATGGTACATTTTTCCCTAAAGTGTCCAAATTAAAATAGCCCTTCTCAACATCTGAGAAGGGTATTTTACAATATACATACATTTATTAAATGAACAAATTCTGGCTCAAAGTCGAAATACTACACCAAAATCGTCTATAAACTTTTAATTTTATAGAGATGACCAAAAACACACATACTGAGTCATATTCAATTTTTAATATCAATATTTGTTTTTATTTTTTTTATATCACCAATTGGAGGGGAACCAAATAATCGAGCATATTCTCTGTTAAACTGAGAAGGACTTTCGTAACCAACTTCAAATGCAACATCTGCTGCATTAACATTATCAGATATTAGTAATTGACGAGCCATCTGCAACCTTATCTTTTTTTGATATTGCAAAGGGCTCATACCTGTTACTCTTTTAAAATAAGCATGTAGTGAAGAAGTACTCATATTAATAGATTTCGCTAATTCATCGACTCGTAAAGTCTTTGCATAATCACGATTAATCAGCTTTATTACCTTTTCTATGGAGCTAGCCTTACTCCCTAAGATCGCAAATTCTTTCACTTGTTCCCCTTGCTCATTTCTCAAGATCCGAAACAAAATCTCACTAATAATAAGTGGGGCTAAAACTCGAATTGAAGAAGGTTCATCTAGTAGTTTTACTAATCTAATGACAGCATCTAGTAGAGCAGAAGTTGATTTACCTACCACTAATGCTTTTGGAGAAATTCCCTTATTTTGTTCTGAATCAGGCATATCTTTAAGGATATCTAAAATTTGTAGAGTGCTAAAGCTTAATTGCAAGCATAAAAAGGGGTGATCTCTTGAGGCTGCCGTTATTTTCCCCGTTATCGGCATGTGCACAGAGGCTACTAAATATCTATTAGGGTCATATTGATATATCTCGTTTGCATACATCACTATTTTTGAACCTTGTGCTATAAAGCAAACTGATGGTTCATATATGGAATGTAATGGTTCTGATATAGTCGAAAACCGTATAAGCTTCACTGAATTAAGTTCGGTTTGATGTATACCATCTTTGTTAGTGAATTTATTTATTAAGGAGGATAATTCCAATTTCTGTTCATCCAATTTGCTCGACATTTAATCATTCCTTTCTGTCCCTATTACATCTTTAACACTCTCTGGAGGATTAGGCAATTATTAAATAGGTTTCATCTATCTCCATTAGATACGTTTGATATAGGATGTAGTTAATTCCATTGGATTCTGTTCTTATCGGAACAGAATCCAAATTGAAGATATAATTTGCAATAACGATAAGGAGAGATATAAGAATGACATGTTTATCAGGTAAAGTTGCGATTGTTACAGGTGCTTCACGAGGAATTGGAAGTGTAATAGCTGAAAAGTTAGCTGAAGATGGGGCCTTGGTTGTTGTCAATTATTCAAGTAGTGCAAAAATGGCACAAGAAGTCGTAAATAGGATCCAAAAAAAAGGGGGAAAGGCAGTTGCCATTAGAGCGGATGTAAGTAGCCTAAGTGAGATTGAAAATTTATTTTCAGAAACCATTTCCATCTTTAAAAAAATAGATATTCTGATCAATAATGCCGGTATTATGGTGAATAAATCATTAGAAGAAGTAACGGAAACGGATTTTGATCAACAATTTTCAGTAAATGTAAAGGGTACTTTTTTTGCATGTCAGCAAGCGTATAAACATATGAAAGAAAACGGAAGGATCATAAATTTTTCAACTTCTGTTACAGGATTGATGTTCCCTACTTATAGTGTCTACGCCGCTACAAAAGGTGCTGTCGAACAAATTTCGAGACAATTAGCAAAAGAATTTGGACACAAAAATATTACAATTAACACGATAGCGCCAGGGCCAGTAAATACAGAGTTATTCACAGTTGGAAAAACAGAGCAGCAAATTCAAGGATTGAAAAATATGAATGCTTTTGGAAGACTTGCTGAGACAGAGGATATTTCAGAAGTAGTGAGTTTTCTTGTTAGTAACCAAGCGTCTTGGATTACGGGTCAAACCATTCGTGTAAATGGTGGTCTTATTTAAGGGTTAAAACAAAAAAACTCCAATAGAATGTTTCTTTCTATTGGAGTTTCTCCACTCATAACGTCATTTATATCATTATTCTTCCGTTGCTATAATACCCATTGATATAGAAATTCTATTCCAATTGTTTATTTGATTGATGATTAGAACAAGGTCAACATATTGTTTCTCGTCAAAATGTTCACGTACTCGTTGATAAAGTTCATCGGGTACACGTTTTGTCGGAATTAATGTCACGCACTCTGTCAACTCAAGAGCTGCTTTTTCTGCATCTGTGTAAAATGTGCACTCTCTCCAAGCACTAATACAATATAAACGTTGTTCCGTTTCTCCCATTTTTCTTGCATCAGCTGTATGCATGTTAAGACAATAGGCACATCCATTTATTTGAGACGCCCGAACTTTTATAAGTTCACGAAGTTTACGGTCTATATTAGCAGTTTTCGTATACTTCTCCATTTCCATCATGATTTTAAGTGCTTCTGGTGCTACATTGTAATAATCAACTCGTTGTTCCATTTCCATTCCTCCTAAAATTTTTTCATTAAAATGGTCACCTTGATTGGTGGTTTTAATTCTAGACTAAGTTAATCGACGATTAACTTAGTCTAGAATATACGATATCATGATTTTTGTCAAATCAAATATGTTTTTACCTACTTTCAATAATTGCACTAAACATTACGTAATAAAAATTTTACCCGTTCTTCATAATTACCATGTACAAATTGCCAATGCTTGAACAGGAGACAATAAAAAAAGAGGCCAAAACTTTGATTGAATCAAAGCATTGACCTCTTTTTTTGACAAAACTGTATATAAAGTTGAAAAATATTTTCCTTATCTACTTAACTGTTTCACTTTCATCAACTTGTTTTCCTTGCTTACTTTGATGATTTCCCCGATAATACTGATGGCAATTTCTTCTGTTGTTTCCGAGCCGATTTCCATTCCGATTGGAGAATGGACTTTCTCCAACAACTCTTGGCTGACACCTTCACCCTTTAATTTTTCAAAAATGGTAATGACTTTACGCTTGCTGGCGACCATCCCAATATAGGCAATCGGAAATTGCAGTGCCGTTTTTAAGACAATATCATCCCCGTCTTTGGTCACTACGACCACGTAAGATTTTTCATTTAAGTTTGCTGCTAGTATAGCTTCTTCAATATCCTCGTTCACAAAAAGGTTTGTCGCACGAGGAAAGCGTTCCCTTGTACAATAATCAACCCGGTCATCGACAATGCAATAAGGATATTCAAGGGAATCAGCAAGCCTTGCCAGTGCGTAGGCTAAATGACCTGCCCCGGCAAGAACAAGTTCAGGTCTGCTAATATAAACTTCAATAAACACCTTGAGTGTACCGCCACAACTCATTTGAATTCCATCTTTTGCATGTCTATTTAATTTGTATTCAACGATTTTCGATTTGCCATCTCGGATTGCCTTAACACTCTCTTCAATGATATAGTATTCAGCCAAGCCCCCTCCAACCGTGCCTTCAATCGTCCCATCACGGTATACAATCATCTTTCCAACATGCTGGGGAGTCGAGCCTCTTGATTCAATAATCATTGCTAGAGCAAAGCTTTCGTTTTGACGCGTCAGCATCGCGACTTTTTCCATTAGCAGCAAAATAGCTCACCCCTTTTTAAAACATTAATTCGGTTGATATTGTTTCATGGTAAGAAAATAACGTAATAGATTTAAGGCAACAGTTTTTCTGTATAAAGCAGTGGAGCGCTGGTCGTCGATGGGTTTAATAATTTTATCGAAGGCGGCTACAACCTGAGTGATGTCTGTATTGGTTAGTGGTATGGTTTTACCAATCAACTTCTTTTCAATATCAATGGACCGAACCATCGTCGGCCCGACCGCCCCGAAGGAAAACCGCACATCTTCGATTCGAACATCGTTGAACCGGATGTATCCTGCAAAACCTACTTTGGCAATAGCATCGGCATTTCGGTTGCCGACCTTCTCGAATACAACATGAGCACCTTCTTCTAATACGGACGGTAATATGATTTCAGCTAAAATCTCATCTTGATTCCGTCCGACCCTCCGTGGTCCTTGAATAAAATCACTGATCGCTACTAAACGATCACCATTTACGGAGCGAAGCAAAAGTTTGGCGTTGTATACATATAATAATGGCAAGGTATCACCAGCTGGTGAGGCGTTGCAAATATTTCCTCCCAATGTCCCTCTGTTTCTGATTGCAGGTGCTGCAATCGTTTTAATGGCATCCTTTAAAGGGTTTGGAATCAACGGATGTTCAAGTAATTCACTGTAGGTACAGCAGGCACCAATGTGGAGATCCTTTTGGTTTTGAAACACCTGCTTTAATTCAGAGAGATGATCAATAAAAACAATCGGTTTCGGAATTTTCGGCGGGACTCCCCTTCGACTTTTGTGAAGAACCATTACATCAGTGCCACCGGCAATGATGACACAATCTTCTAGGTTCAATTGGCTCAACGTTTGATCTAGACGATTGAAACGATACGCGGTTATTTTCTCTGCCATACGCCGTCCCCTTTTTTAGCTGCTAGGTTAATCGCATCAACAATCATATTGTAGCCCGTACATCTGCATAGATTTCCGGAAATGCCCTCGCGAATTTCGGCTTCTGATGGATGGGGGTTTTTGGATAATAATGCGGCACTTGCCATGACCATTCCAGGAATACAGTAACCGCATTGCACTCCACCGGCAGTTGAATAACTCTCATCTAAAATTTTAAATTGCTCTGATCCCATGATCCCTTCAATTGATTGAACATCCGCTCCATCAATCGAGCCAATCGGTATCAGACAACTATTTTGAAGGAGACTGTTTACAAAAACACTGCATGCCCCACACTCTCCTTCACCACAGCCTTCCTTTGTGCCAATTAACTCAAACTTATCCCTTATTATATCTAGTAATCTTGTTGTGGCAGGGGCATCCGTTTCTACCGTTCTTCCATTGAGTGTGAATTTAATCAACCTTCTTCACCTTCTTTCACGTAAAGACTTTCGATTATGACTTCCGGTGTAATGGGAATTTGCTGAAAAGAAGTTTGCAGTGCATCCTCGATCGCTGCTTGAACAGCTGGAGCGCCGCCGATTAACGTTAATTCCCCTGCGCCCTTCGCTCCATATGGACCATCAGCATAGGGGTTATCAAAGACCTTGCTTTCAATTGGAACCACGTCTAATGAAGTCGGCGGTCCATAATCCGATATGCTTTTTTGTTGGATTTTACCCTGCTTTGATGTCATCTTTTCAAGGTAACCGTACGCTAATCCTTGAGCTAAACCACCATCAATTTGGCCTTTCATTATTCGATTATCGATGACTTTCCCGACTTCATAATTGCCGTATACCTTCTCTAACCTTACATTTCCTGTAAGTGTATCCACTTCAACCTCCACGAAATTCACGCCCCATGAATAAGCCGGGTAGGCATCACCAGTGAAGGTTTTTTCGTCCCAAGGAATCATTTCCCGATGGACATAATGCTCGACTACTTCCTGTTCCACCCCAGCTTGCCATTGGTCCTTGAGTTTTTTTGCGGCACGTTCCAGCAATTTTCCAACAATCATGGTTGTCCTCGAGGCTACAGTCGGGCCGGAGTCAGGGACTTCTTTTGTATCGGGAGAAGGATATAACACTTCTTCATACGGGATGTTTAGTTCTTTGGCGACAATCTTACATAGAGTAGTATAAATGCCTTGTCCCATATCAGAATTTGAGATTTTTAGTGATACTTTGCCGTCCGTTGATTTAACCAATTTCACTGTTGCTTTAATATGATCTCTTTCGCCACTGCCTGTAAATCCGCAGCCATGGAGAAATAGCGATGTTCCGATTCCTTTTTTATAACGCTGATTCTGTTGATTAAAACGGCGAAACTCCTCTATCTTCTGTTTGTAATGTGTCTTGTTTAGTAAATCCTGAATCATCTCTTTCATTAAGATCGGGTCACGGAATTGTCCTTTGGTGATGGTTGGATCTCCTTGTTGAACAAGGTACCTTTGTTTATATTCAAGAGGGTCGATGTTTGCCAGTTTACTAAGATGTCCGATATGACTTTCGATTCCAGCAAAGCTTTGTGGGGCACCGAAGCCTCTGAAGGCACCGTTCGGAACGGTGTTGGTCTTGAGGCAAAAGCCCTTAGCATGGAAATGAGGAATTTTATAAACCCCCGCACTGTTTATTAAGGCACGCTGCAGCACGACCGAGCTCAATCCCAAATTCGCTCCTCCATCAAGGTAGATATCAACACACAGACTAAGGATATTTCCTTTCATATCTAAGGCGGTTCGATATTTTAGTTTGGCCGGGTGCCTCTTTGTGGTCACCACCATATCCTCCGAACGGTCGAACACGAGCAGCACCGATTTTTTGACGGCTCTTGCCGCAACGGCGACGTGGCAGGCCATCATCGATGGAAACTCTTCTTTGCCGCCAAAACCACCGCCAGTCGGGCTTTGAACCACTCTGACTTCATCGTTCCCACACGCTAATGCGCTTATTAGTGCATTTTTTATATAATAAAGACATTGCATCGAACCTTGAACTTCAATTTCTTCCTCCTTAAAAATGGCAAGCATTCCTTGCGGCTCGAGGTAGACGTGCTCCTGATAACCCGTATCATATTCTTCCTCTACTATTTTGTAGGCTTTCTGCTCGATTGCTGAAATGACCTCTAAGCTTTCCCCCAATTCATAGCTTGCCATATTAACTCCTGGTGTTGATATTTGTTGGATTGCATCGTCCAAGGTATAAATAGCTTGATGTTCCTCAAATTCACCCTTTATTTCATCTAACAAACAGTAGAGGATATCCAAGTCTTTTCCGACGAGCATGAGAATCGGCTCACCAATATAATTGACCCACTCATTCGCAAAAATGGGCTGATCTTCTTTAATGATTTTGACATAATTCGGTCCTGGGATATCTTCTGCCCCAACTGCTTCATATCCTTCTGGAAGGTTGGGTAATTGTATCGATAGGATTTTCCCAAAAGCAATCGGCGACCGATACAAAACACCATAAACCATATTTTCCACTTTCACGTCACTGATATAAGCCAACTGGCCAGATACTTTACCACTATGGTCCTTTTTGGGCACTGAGGTGCTTATGTCTTTTAGATTCATTCCAACAACACCCTTCGACTCATTTTTCACATGAGACATATTAATAATAGAAGTCTCTTCCTACGATTTTATAAATCAGAGTGATATTTTATGATTAATTTTATTCAAGAATTTCGTTGTTTTAATTATATTTTAAAATCGGGAAGCTTTACCTATTTATGTAAGAATATATAACATAGTATTTTCATATAATTTGCTTGTTCTTTTCCGCTTCAAACAGCAGCGTTAGAAATAAACCAGTAATAAAAAATGCAGCTCAACTGATCTGCCCGTTTGTATTAAAACAAGCCTTGAGTTAAGCTGCACCTTCGTGAAAACTTATAAAATTATTTTGAAATAAAATCGTTATAATAATGAACTGCTTTTTGGTAATCCTCCGGTGTATCCATGTCCATCAGTACTCCCTGATCATCTACATTTACATACTTCTTTTCATAACTGTTAAGGACCACACGTAAGTTACTCTCTGGGTTCGTTTCCAGAATTTTCTGTTTCACTTCGCTTGATAATTTGATAGGGTGACCACCTTTATAATTAAAGCTAGGAATCACTACGTTCCCTTTGTGCTCTGCAATTAGCTGAACAGTCTCTTTTTTAACAAGCGGACAATCACCGGGAGTTATAAAGAAGGTTAGGGCATTTACTTCGTTGCAACCCTTTTGAATGGAAGAAAACATTCCCTGATTAAAGTTTTCATTGTAAACATATTTTAACTGAAATGAATAGGTATTTTTATGGATGACTTTTGCCATTTCTTCTTCAATGAGTTCCGCTTGAAACCCAGCAACAACGATGACTTTGCTGCACAATCCTTCAAATTTAGAAATCGTTTGCTCTAATACGCTCATTTCCCCCAGTGGCAGAGTCATTTTAAATGCATTCGCTCTACTCGAAAATCCTGCAGTTAAGACAATAGCTTCCAAATTAAACACCCTCATCTCATAAAATATTTCTGATGTTTTTATTTGATTGTTTAATATTATCTAATCTGTTCTTATGATAATTGGTAATAATTTAATAGTAATATATATGCACACTATATTATGTGAACAATATTTTAATAGAATTGTATTTGTAATAAAAAAACGCTTCTTACAATGTAAGAAACGTTGATTTTGCTGCATTCGCAAACAGTGATATGATACCGATGGTCGGGGTCGAACCGACACTCCTCACGGAACACGATTTTGAGTCGTGCGCGTCTGCCAATTCCGCCACATCGGCATAATAAAAATTTAATTAGAATTATTTAACAGGGGCAGTAGGAATCGAACCCACACTGAAGGTTTTGGAGACCTTAGTTCTACCTTTAAACTATGCCCCTAAATGGTGGAGGGGGACGGATTCGAACCGCCGAACCCGGAGGGAGCGGATTTACAGTCCGCCGCGTTTAGCCACTTCGCTACCCCTCCACATATGAAAAATAAAATAAAAACTGGAGGAGGAAGAGGGATTCGAACCCCCGCGCGGTGTTACCCGCCTGTCGGTTTTCAAGACCGATCCCTTCAGCCAAACTTGGGTATTCCTCCAAAAAAATTACATATTTAGTATTTTGGTAGCGGCGAAGGGAGTCGAACCCCCGACCTTTCGGGTATGAACCGAGCGCTCTAGCCAGCTGAGCTACACCGCCAAAATCCTATGATACTAATGGTGGAGTCTAGGGGGATCGAACCCCTGACCTCCTGCGTGCAAAGCAGGCGCTCTCCCAGCTGAGCTAAGACCCCGTATTTTAAAATAGAATGGTCGGGAAGACAG
>NZ_JBALOA010000028.1:0-82063 GCF_036962125.1 Neobacillus drentensis | reverse complement strand
CTGAGCTTCCGCTGCCTGTTCCAGTGCTGCTACTGCCGCTACTGCCGCTTGTTCCGCTGCCAGTACTTCCACTAGTTCCAGTACTTGAACTTGGCTTTCCTTTTGGTCCCTTTTTACCTACAGGATTATTATCTAAAAATCCAACTACACCATTTTCTTTAGCTTGTGAAAGTAAATGTTCAATATCAAGCTTTAGTACCATTTTTCCACCACTTTCTTAACATATTTTTCTTTTCTATTTCAATTTATGATGATTTTAACTATTTGACATAGACAATCATATATTTTTTTCAGATTGCTATTTTTTTAGTTTATAAACACATCAACACGTCCTGATGCATATATCTAGAAAAAATTAACTTAGGAGAATTCAAGTGTTAAAATATGAAATTTTAATTAATCCGAAGTGGTTAAGAAAATTGGATAACGACATTTGGAATGATGAATTAGTCCCTGCCGTTTTAAAGATAGGAGAAAATCGTTACAATATAAAAATAGCCTATCGAGGTAATGTGATTAGGGATAAGAAAAAAAAATCCTACCGCATCGTTTTTCAAAAACCGTACAAGGTTAATGGAGCACATGAAATTCATCTCAATGCAGAATTTTCAGATGTATCATTAAGTAGAAACAAATTATCACTTGATTTCTTTGATCGTATAGGTGTCATTTCACCCCATTCCCAGCATGTTCTCTTGTCTATTAATGGATATAACAAGGGTATTTATTTGGAAATCGAATCTTTTGATCAATATCTTCTTGAAAAAAGAAAATTACCAGATGGTCCTATTATTTATGCAACCAATAATCGTGCAAATTTCTCTTTGTTAACCAAGAAAAAAGAAATAAAAAAACGATTAGACCAAGGATATACCTTAAAATATGGGAATCCAGAGGATATTGATGATTTAAAAAACTTCATTGCGATGATTAATGCCCTAAGTAATCATGACTTTGAAAAAGAAATCCCACAAGTGTTGGATATAGAGAAATATTTAAGATGGGTTTCTGGAGCAGTATGTGTCCAGAATTACGATGGATTTATCCATAATTATGCCTTATACAAAAATGGTGAAACGGGTCTTTTTGAAATAACTCCTTGGGACTATGATGGGACCTGGGGTAGAAACCTTCATGGCAGAAAGCTCGATTATGACTATGTTCCATTAACAGGATACAACACACTTTCAGCAAGACTTTTCCACTTTCCTCAGTTTAGAAGTCAATATAATGAAATCCTCTCGAATATTTTGGAGAAAGAATTCACTTTAGATGTCCAAAAACCAATTATTAACGAGCTGTTTGAGTCATTAAAACCAAACATGAGTCTAGATCCCTTTATAAGTACAAATGCAGAGATATTAGAACAAGAGAAAAAGGTTTATTTTAATTTTATAAAGAAAAGAAACGCTTATCTGAAAGAACAATTAATTTCATTCGTATAGTAAAACGAGTATATGAAATCCAATCATATACTTTTTTTTGCCTATTTTTACCCAAAACAGGAAAAAAAGGCTACTTTATTAGTACAACATCATCCCGTGATACATATAGATGCAGTGTAAATGTTTATTTAATTTAAAGGAGGATAATTCTTTTATGGAAAAAGAGATGATGAATTTATTTGTGGGGAAAACAATCAGGGTTGATCGCGGAGGTCCTGAATCCAGGAGCGGGAAATTACTTGCTGTATTTGAAGACTTTTTTGTCCTTTTAACTGAAAAAGACGGTGTTGTTTACTATAAAACAAATCACATTAGAAGTATTACAGAAAGTGCTAAAGACGATATGAAGTTCGGATTAACAGTCCCAGAGAAATTTGATTTTAAAACAGCTGAGAACTTCGTGAAGCTATTAGAAGGTATCAGATTCCAATGGGTAAGAATTAATCGTGGAGGTCCTGAATCATTTGAAGGCGTCCTTAGTGAGGTAAACAAACATTTTGCTTCCCTAATTGTTAAAGAAGAAGTTGTCCGTGTATCAATGAAACACATTCGTAATATTAGCTACGGACTAATGGTTGAAAAACAAAAAAATAGTGATTCCGGGAAATCAAAGGGTAATGACAGCGACGGAAAGAACGATGATAACGATAAAAACGAAGATAAAGACGATAACGAATAAAAAAAATGTCGCTTCTCCATTAGAGGAGCGACCCATTATTTCTTAAGGAGGATAACTATGGGGTTAGATAAATTTTCAGCTGCATTAGATTTATTAAAAGGCTTTGACGTAAATCTATATGTAGGTGAAGACGTTTTTAAAGGAAAATTAATCGGTGTTGAAGCTGACCATGTTGTTTTGGAAACAGAAAATAAATACATTTTTTATTATAATATCGATAAAATACAAGCCATTACCAAAAACACAAAATCGTTCCAGCCTGAAAAAACTACAGCCAAGTTTCAGAAAACTCAGAGCCTAAAAGACTTACTTCAATCTTTTCAGCATTCTTGGGTAACGATCTTGAGTATTAACAAGCAGAAATTTACTGGAGTTTTAAGTGAAATCGATACTGATTTTGCAACATTAATCAACGGTGAAGAGCGAATCTTAATTAAATTAACACATATATCCAACATCCTTAAAGGTTTTATTAGGGAAGAGGCTGCTAAGTCCTCCTCATCAAATGATAGCGATAAAAATAAAGACTCTGGTAACAAAAATGAATCCAAAGATGAATCAAAGTCTTCCGCTAAAAAAGAGGATTCTGATAAAGAGGATTCCAAAAAAGAGGAAAAATCAAAGTCAGAGTCAAAAAATGACAGCAAGGGTTCTGATAAAAAACAAAAAGTGGATAAAAAACAAGAAACAGTTGTGATGGAAGAAACAAATAGTACAATGGTTTGGTCACAGCCAATAAAAATTGAGTCTACTATGGTTCAAACCAAGGATGACGTCCCTTCAAGCATTTTTAGGATCAAGAAATCTCATTCCGAAGAGAAGGACTCTGCTAAAACTTCTTCTGAATTGAAAAAGACAATAGACGATATGGGTACAAAAGATACAAAGACTGAAGAAGTTAGGTCGAGCAGACCAAAAGGTAATGATCAACAGAAGGACATGAAAGCTGGAAAAGAATCAGCAATTATGCAGCAAACCGATAATATACCAGCACCACCGTTTAAAATACAAAAGACTGAGGTAAAGTCAGCGAAAATCCAAGAAACAGCATCAAATTCTTCCACTTCACCAAACCAAGCAATGAATAAAACAGAGAATGCTAAACCAGTTGTTGAAACTACCTCAAATAATAATCAAAATGTTTGGAAACAAAAAGAAAAAGAGCAAAAAGTATTCCGTTTTGCTGGTGAACCAGTAAGTAATGACAGCCAAAGGGCTTTTCCTTTCGCCGGATGGCCAAACAGAAATAACCGCACATCAAGATTCTAATGGATGAATTCATTACTGGTCAGTGCAATTTAATTTCTGTTTCTCCCTCATATTTCCACTGTTAAAATCCCCAAAACACCATACAAATATGAGCTGGGCAGTTCTAACCAAGGATACATGTTATCGGTGAATCGAATTTTCAGCCCTCCTCTATTTGTAATTGGGAGTTGAAAGGAAAGGAAAGGAAGTGAGTAAATGAAGTTGAAAGATAATATCGGGAAATATATCAAGCTTGAACTCTCGGGAAAGAAATTTATTAGTGGCTTACTTATTGATGTCGGCAGTGATTTAGTTGTTATGTTTAATGGATACGATTATCTATACATCCCTACAATCCATTGTCAAAACTGGAAATATTTAAAGGAAAATGAAATTGATGAATTTATAGTTACTGAAGGATCCACGCCTATTTATAATAATAACGAAGAGATTTCCTTAAGAAAGACATTAACAGCTGCCAAAGGGATTTTTACAGAAATATATGTAACAAGTAACCAAGCAATCCATGGTTATATCATTAGTATTATGAATAACTATTTTGTTTTCTACTCACCCATCTACAAAACCATGTTTATCTCTCTTAATCATTTAAAATGGTTAATTCCCTACACAAATAATCAACGTCCATACGGTTTAAGCAACGCAAATCTTCCCGTAAACCCGAGTAATATTACCTTTGCCAGATCGTTTGAAGTTCAAATTGAAAAGTTAACAGGAGAATTAATTGTTTTTAATATCGGGGAAAATGAAAATGTTATTGGTAAAGTGAAAGAAATTAAGGATAACTTTGTAGAGTTAATTGGAGCTAAAGGAGATCCAGTCTTTATCAACCTTCAACATATTAAAACGATTCATATGACTTAATTCGTTAAGTTTTTATTATTGGATAATTTTTAAACAAGCTTTTTTAACAAAAAAAACAGAGTGTCAAAAGACACTCTTTTTATTGCAATTTATTAGCTTATTATTCTTGTTAACTTTTTTCTTTCGCGTAAGCAGTTTCTGTTTTTTGGTTAAAGGACAATAATTCAAATGCAATTCCATATAGGAATGTAACAAGGAACATGGAACCAATCATATCGAAAATGACATGTTGCTTTACAAATAAGGTTGAAATTATAATTAAGGTCCCCAAAACATGGATAAATATCGTGTTCAATAAATGTTTATTTTTAATATGAAGTGAGGCCAGCATAATGGTAAATGTGGTAAGCACATGAATGCTCGGGAAACAATTAAACGGACGATCATTGGCGTAAATCCACTGCACAAGATTATTTAAAGTACTATCTCCCACAATGGTCGGCCGTGGAACAGTCGTTTGGAAAAAGAAGTAAATAACAAAACAAAGTAGTTCTCCCACAACGATTAATATTAATGTTTTAAGATATACCTTTGTGTCCTTAAAACAGAAGTAAATAAGATAACAAAAGATATAAGCGTACCAAAGGATGTAAGGTATGATAAAAACAGACAAAAACGGTATGGCCTGGTCGATAGAAGTACTAATATCAATAAATTTATGTGAACGAGAATTTAATAATTCATAGATTCTGGCGAGAACAGGAATGACCAGGAGGAATAGTAAGTAGGGAGCTTTTTTTATATAATGTTTCAGGGATGTTCCCCCCTTTAATCTAAATAATAATATTTTAGTTTGCTAACTTGCTATGGTCGCACAACCTCCATAATATCATAAATAAGGTGAAAATAAATGGAATTTCCAAATTTCTCATGTGAATTTTTCTGGAAAATTTCTTCCTTCTAATCCATCATATCACATGTTCAAATACGGACAGGATTCTTTTCTTAAAATAATACCCTCTAATTCCTATTATAATCATTGGGTGTACAATTGGTGCCTTCGATTGGTGTCAGGTACCCTACATGGACACGTTTTCTGTTTTGTCCACGACAGGTGGACATTTACTCCAAAAAAAAAGAGAGAACCAATGGTTCTCTCGACTTTTTGCTTCTCTATGGTTACATGGAAACTGTTTGTAATCGTGTAAATCCATGGTATCTTGTACCCTGGAAGGATAGTTCACCATTATCCCCTTCAGCCAATAGTCCATATTCTTGTCCGTTGACGCCAAATTCCATCCTGTCCCCACTCTCAAATTGAAAGGTTACATAGTACCAGGTTCGGGAATGGCTGTCATTTCCACCGCCACTTACCTCTGTTCTTTTGGAAACAACAAACGCATTCACGTTTAAGCGTGGTTGTTTATTGTTGTTACTCCACGTTTTTATCCCTTTAATAAATGTAAATAGAATGATACCCGCCACAACAATGAAAAAAATCGGAAAAATCGTGAACATAATATCAAATAATTCAAAACCATCATTTAAGCCCATTTCACCGCCCCCTTCTATCTCTCTAAATAATAAACTTCTCGTATATAGGCTCCTTACCAATATATACGATGGATTTCCAATGAAGCAACAATAATTTAATGATTCCAAAAGGTATGGGCAAACACAGTACCTTGGTTCATATTATGCTAAACTAAATACTGTAAACACAGTAAAAAAGGCGGTGGTAATATGAATCGGATTGTCTTATTTGATGGGGTTTGTAACCTTTGCAACAGTAGTGTGCAATTTATTATTAAAAGAGATTCTAGTGGCTACTTTAAGTTTGCTTCGCTCCAAAGCGAAACCGGCCAGGAATTGTTAAAAAAACATGGCTTGAGCCACGAACTAAAAAGTTTCATCCTAATAGAAAATGACCAAGTGTATGTCAAATCAAGCGCAGCCCTCCGTGTTTGCAGCAGATTAGACGGTGCTTGGAGGATCTTTACCATCTCACGTTTCCTCCCCCTAATCTTCAGGGATTTCCTTTACGATATTATTGCCAAGAACCGCTATAAATGGTTTGGAAAAAAAGAAAGCTGTATGCTCCCTTTGCCAGAGTGGAAGTCAAGGTTTTTAGACTAGTGACGTACATGATCTTTGGAATGAAGGCTGCCTCTTTTACCTTCCAGAGTAAAATTTAGCTTCCATGGGTAATGAGAGCCCTCCTCTTTTACCATCCACCTAGGATTTATGCCTCCACGGGTAATGAGCGCCCCTCCTCTTTTACCATCCAACAAAAATTATTGCTTCCTCGGGTAATGATAGTTCGCCTCATTACCATCCAATGGAGGGAAATCTAACAAATATTTTATTCCGGATAGCATAGACATTAGTAATACAATTTTTTTCAGCAGGAGGTCTATATGGAGATTGTTGTTAGACACGGAGATTCATTATGGCATTACAGCCAGATGTTTCAGGTTCATTTACAACTAATTCGTGATTCCAACCCAAACATCGACCCAGATAAACTTTCGACTGGCCAGGGAATACACATTCCTGGCTTTATTGCTAGGGAATATCCGATTCAGCTAGGGGATTCTTTATGGAGTATTGCCCAGCGCATGAATCTCACTCTGGAGGCCATGGAGGTCGTTAATCCTGATTTGGATGAGACCGACCTCACACCGGGTCAAATAATTAAGGTACCAACCAGGATCACATGGAGATTAGTAGATCGTGGAAATAAATATGACTATCACACGTTGATGAATGATATCAACAGATTAAAAGAAGTATATCCCTTCCTTCAAGTACCGACTATCGGTAAGTCTGTTCTTGGAAAAGAAATACCCGAAATTATGATTGGAAAAGGAGAAAAACGAGTTCATTACAATGGTTCGTTTCATGCCAATGAATGGATTACCTCTCTTGTCATTATGACCTTTTTAAATGATTATTTATTATCACTAACAAATCTTCAGCCACTTCGAGGACAGCGAACCTTTCCCCTTTACCAACAAAGTACTTTATCAATTGTCCCAATGGTTAATCCGGATGGAGTTGACCTTGTTTTAAACGGTCCACCTGAAAATCAAGAATGGCAAAAAAGAATAGTTGAATTAAATAAAGGAAGTACCGACTTTACGGAATGGAAAGCGAATATTAGAGGGGTCGACCTTAATGACCAGTTTCCGGCTAGATGGGAATTAGAGAAGGCAAGGAACCCAAATGAGCCTGGACCGCGGGATTATGTGGGGGAAAAGCCATTATTAGAACCCGAAGCCATTGCTATGGCAAATCTAACAAAAAAGCGGGATTTTGCAAGAGTACTAGCCTTTCACACCCAAGGTGAGGTCATCTATTGGGGCTTTGAAAATTTTGAGCCTCCTGAGTCAGAGGTAATCGTCAAAGAATTTAGCCGTGTCAGTGGTTATGAACCAGTTAAAACAATTGAAAGCTACGCTGGATACAAGGATTGGTTTATTCAAGATTGGCAGCGAACAGGCTTCACGGTTGAACTTGGGTTCGGAATCAACCCGCTGCCTTTGTCTATGTTTGATGAAATTTACAGAAAATCACTGGGGATTTTCCTTGCAGGACTATATATGTAAACAGGAGGTTGGAATAAATCCAGCCTCCTTCCTTTTAAGACTTGGTATAATTGAGATCCCAAATCACACCATACGCATCTTTTACCTTCGCGTACTTTGCTCCCCAAAACGTATCCTGCAGTTCCATGAAAACAGTCCCTGTTTGACTAAGCGTATCATAAGTTTTTTGGATTTCTTCTTCACTCTCAAATTCCAATGTTAAGGAAATATGATTGCCTTGGACAACTGAATTCCCTGGGAACGCATCCGAAACCATAAAAAATAAATCGCCACTTTTAAATTGCGCATGGATAATCCGATCATGTGCTTCTGGCGGTGTAGGATAGTCTGCCTCACCATAGGTTTGAAGATTAGATATTTCCCCGCTGAATACTTCCTTGTAAAAATTTAAAGCCTCATTCGCATTTCCGTCAAACATTAAATATGGTGTCGCTTGACCCTTCATAGAAAACTCCCCTTTCTATAAAAACCTCAGTATTCTTTACTACAAATCCCAACCAAAGACCTGCTTTTTTTAAATAAATTTTCATCCGACTTACGACCCTTGATAGGATGCTTTATGGAACCTTTCAATATACTTAAACAATTCTTTCCCATCTTCTGAAATATTGGTGTCAGGTACCAATTTTAAATACATGGCTCGGTAAGATTCGGGGACCCATATGTATTCATGGACGTATTTTGTTAAGGTAAAGCCGCATTTTTCCCAAAAATGATTTCTTGCCACGGTTTCAGGTGTTTCTTCTGATTCAACTTCAATCACCATGCTTTTCAGATGTGCTTCAGTTATCGCCCATTCATGAATATAGTTCATCAGCTTCATCCCAATTCCACGATGCTGCCATTCTTTATCGACGGCCAGATAATCAATAATTAAAGCATCGCTTCCTTCAAGGTTACCTGTAAGTGACATCGCGGCTACCTGTGATTCTACGATGCCTACATGTAAGTTACAAATCCGTTTCCGGAACATATTACGAATAATTTTATCCGGCTTTGCGCCCTTCCCATCGAAGGCTTGATGATAAATTCGACTTACCTGGTCGTTCCATAATTGCTCATCCCATTGATTTATGGTTTTAAATTCCAAGAGCAGTTTTCCTCCTACGCCTTTCTCATAATACCAAATTGCCCCGTTTTGAATGATTTTATTATTAATGCGTAGGTTCCCTGTTTAGCGTAGTCTAGACTCGAGCGCTCCAACCTTTACCGATCGGCAAAAAAAGAACCCTTAAAGTAATCCAAGGGTTCAAAAGAGAACTTGGTGGTCTAGGCCAAGTCCTAATTAGGAGGTCTAAACTCAGAAGAATTTAAACATCTTTATAATATCATTTTCGAAATTTTCTTTCAATCATTATTACGTTAAAGTACAAAAGTCGTTCAAAAGACACAGATTAGACAGATACTGATCCTATTTAGGTTCCGATTTTTCCAATAAAAACCTTTTAAAATTTTTATTGACACAACCTGTATATACAAGCTAGAATTGAAAACGTAATCACAACTTGTATATACAAGGAGCTGACGTTTATGAAAACGTACACAATAACTGTTATACAGCGTGATCAATAACTAGATGATAGAAAATGGGACATTCCCATTTCAACAGGGGGAAAGAAAAATGACAAACTACAAAGATCCTTCACAAGATCTCCTCAAACACATTGGCGGTAAAGAGAATATTGCTGCTGTTACCCATTGTGTTACAAGAATGCGTTTTGTTTTAAATGATCCAAGCAAAGCGGACATTAAAGAAATCGAATCGATTAAACTTGTAAAAGGTACATTTACCCAAGCTGGTCAATTTCAAGTTATCATTGGGAATGAAGTAGCTAGCTTTTATAATGAATTTGTCAAAATTGCCGGTGTCGATGGTACCTCGAAAGAAGAAGCAAAAATAGCGGCTCAACAAAATATGAACTGGCTGCAACGGATGATGGCACATCTTGCTGAAATCTTCACTCCGTTAATTCCAGCACTTGTTGTCGGTGGTTTAATTCTTGGCTTCAGAAACATCATCGGTGATATTAAATTACTGGATGGCGGGACAAAAACGATTATCGAGGTTTCTCAATTTTGGGCAGGTGTGCATTCCTTCCTATGGTTGATAGGTGAAGCTGTCTTTCATTTCCTTCCAGTAGGAATTACTTGGTCAGTCACGAAAAAAATGGGTGGTTCACAAATCCTCGGGATCGTCCTTGGTATTACACTCGTATCACCGCAATTGCTTAATGCTTACGGCGTAGCGGATGCGAAAGAAATTCCTTTTTGGGATTTCGGATTTGCGAAAATTAAAATGATTGGTTATCAAGCACAAGTAATCCCTGCCATTTTAGCCGGACTAGTACTTGCTTTCTTAGAAACACGCTTACGTAAAATTGTTCCTAATTCTATTTCAATGATTGTTGTTCCGTTTTTAGCACTAATCCCAACTGTTTTAATCGCGCACACTGTATTAGGCCCTATCGGCTGGAGCATCGGTTCAGGAATTTCTCATGTTGTGTATTCAAGCTTAACGTCTTCATTTGGCTGGATTTTTGCGGCAATTTTCGGATTTGCTTATGCCCCACTTGTTATCACAGGTTTGCACCACATGACAAATGCGATTGACTTACAATTAATGAGTGAGTTAGGCGGAACAAACCTTTGGCCAATGATAGCTTTATCTAATATTGCTCAAGGTTCAGCTGTTCTTGCGATGATCTTTATCAATCGAAAAGATGAAGAAGAAAAACAAGTTTCCATTCCAGCAGCCATCTCTTGTTACCTAGGGGTAACAGAGCCAGCCATGTTCGGTATCAACTTAAAGTATGGCTTCCCGTTCCTTGCTGCGATGATTGGTTCGATGGTTGCAGGTGTGGTTTCCGTTGCTAGTAAAGTTATGGCGAATTCAATCGGGGTCGGCGGTCTGCCAGGTATCCTTTCCATTCAGGCACAACACATGATGATGTTTGCGATTGCTATGGTTCTTGCCATTGTGATTCCATTTATCCTCACGCTTGTATTTGCTAAAACACGCATGAATAAATTTTCTTTTAAAAAATAACAGCAAAACCAAATAGTTGGGAGGGAGACATCTCCCTCCTTTTCCTTTTAGAATACGTATAGGCAGGTGTTGGAAATGACAGCAGATTGGTGGAAAAAGGCAGTCGTTTATCAAATATATCCGAAAAGCTTTAATGATACGACCGGGAGTGGGACCGGGGATATCCAAGGAATTATTGAAAAATTAGACTATCTAAAAGAACTCGGAGTAGACGTTCTTTGGCTAACTCCGATTTACAAATCTCCACAACGGGATAATGGCTATGATATCAGCGATTACTACTCTATTCATGAAGAATATGGGACAATGGAAGACTTTGACCGGTTGTTGGCAGAAGCCCACAAACGCGGCTTAAAAATCATTATGGATATCGTCATCAACCACACCTCAACCGAGCATGAGTGGTTTAAACAAGCACGAAGTTCGAAGGATAATCCATATCGCGATTTCTATATATGGAAAGATGGCAAAAACGGGCAGACACCGACAAACTGGGAATCAAAATTCGGCGGTTCTGCCTGGGAATATGACGAGAACTCTGAACAGTACTACCTCCATTTATTCGATGTGACCCAAGCAGACCTTAACTGGGAAAATGAAAAGGTCCGGGCAGCACTCTATGAAATGATGCACTTTTGGTTAAAAAAAGGGGTCGATGGCTTCCGTCTCGACGTGATCAATTTAATTTCGAAAGATCAAAGTTTCCCGCAGGATGACAGCGATGGCCGTAAGTTCTATACGGATGGACCAAAAATACATCAATTTTTACATGAAATGAACGAACAAGTTTTTTCTAAATACGATATCATGACGGTCGGTGAAATGTCGTCCACGTCGATTGATAACTGTATTAAGTACACAAACCCAGCACAAGCAGAGTTAAACATGACGTTCAGTTTCCATCATTTAAAGGTCGATTATCCGAATGGTGATAAATGGACCAAAGCGGACTTTGACTTTCAATCTTTAAAAGAGATTTTATCCAACTGGCAGGTGGGAATGAATCAAGGCGGCGGCTGGAATGCCCTCTTCTGGTGTAACCATGACCAGCCACGGGTGGTGTCTAGGTTTGGGGATGATCAAAATTATCATCAAGAGTCGGCGAAGATGCTCGCCACTGCCCTTCATCTGCTGCAAGGTACTCCGTACATCTATCAGGGCGAAGAATTTGGAATGACCAATCCAAACTTCAACTCGATTGATGAATACCGTGACGTCGAATCCCTTAATATCTTTACCATCAAGAAAAACGAAGGATTGGCTGAACAGGAAATTATTGAAATCTTAAAACAGAAATCGCGCGACAATTCACGAACACCTGTCCAATGGAATGCAGATGAAAATGCAGGGTTTACCACCGGAACACCTTGGATTCAAACCGCAGGTAATTACAAAGATATTAATGCAGAAAAAGCACTTGCTGATGTAAACTCTATTTTTTATCATTACCAAAAGCTGATTCAATTACGGAAAGAGTATGAGGTAATTACAGCTGGAGAATATCAACCTATTTCCAATCTGGATGATGATGTATTTGCATATCTAAGAACCAGTGGTTCTGAAACATTACTTGTCATCAACAATTTTTATGGCAGTGAGTACAACTTTGTCCTCCCTTCTCAATTACAGCTTGAAGAATATGATAGTAAGATGTTACTCTCAAACTATGAAGATTCGACAACTTTGGGTGCAGAGATTACTCTACGTCCCTATGAGTCGATTGTGTATTACTTGAAAAAATGATCGGAGATGTCATGATGACGAACAAGTACCTAACGATTTATAACATAATTGTGGAGCAAATTAAAAATAGACAACTTCCGCCACAAACGCTGCTTCCCTCTGAGAACGAATTGAAGGAGCAATTCGATACTTCGAGAGAAACGATTAGAAAAGCGTTAAATCTGCTCTCACAAAATGGCTATATTCAAAAAGTTAGAGGAAAAGGTTCAATTGTGATTGACATCAGCAAATTTGATTTTCCCGTATCAGGGCTGGTTAGCTTTAAAGAGCTTGCCAATAAAATGGGCAGTAAACCAAAAACGATTGTAAACGAACTTGAGTTGATTAAGCCTGAAGGTTTCATTAAGCAGCAGCTTCAGCTTGGCAGTAAAGATCTAGTTTGGAAAGTAGTCCGAACCAGAGAAATGGGCGGCGAGAGAATCATTTTGGATAAAGATTTTATCGTAAAAAAGTACGTGCCTTCGCTAACAGAAGAAATTTGTGCGGATTCCATTTACGAATATATTGAAAATGAGTTAAACCTGACGATTAGTTTTGCAAAAAAGGAAATTGTTGTGGAGGAGCCCTCCCTCGAAGATCGAGCCTTACTTGATCTGGAAGGCTTTCACAATGTGGTGGTCATAAAAAACTATGTATATTTAGATGATGCCACCCTCTTTCAATACACGGAATCACGTCATCGCCCCGATAAATTTCGCTTTGTGGATTTCGCTCGGAGGTCCCATTAGCTTTAGTGAGGAGACCGCCATTCAAATGTGGCGGTCTCCTTTTTATTCCTTCATCCATTGATATTTGCTACAATAGAAGCAACCAAATTGTGAGGTGAAATTTGTATGTGCGGCCGATTCACATTAACAGCCACATTCGAAGAAATCATCGATCGTTTCGATATTCAAGCATTTATTGACCAGGAAAATTATCAGCCCAGTTATAATATTGCACCCTCGCAGGCAGTACTTGCCGTGATTAATGACGGAAGCTCCAATCGGATGGGATTTTTAAAATGGGGTTTAGTTCCGCCTTGGGCTAAGGATCCAGCGATTGGACATAAGCTGATCAATGCACGGGCAGAAACATTGACCGAAAAGCCCAGCTTCCGAACACCGTTCAAGAAAAAGCGTTGTTTGGTCATTGCGGACAGCTTTTATGAATGGAAACGGCATGAAGATAAAAGCAAAAAACCGATGCGGATTAAACTAAAATCAGATGATATGTTTGCTATGGCGGGTATCTGGGAAGCATGGAAATCCCCTGTAGGAAAAACACTTTATACTTGTTCAGTGATAACCACTGAACCCAATGCACTTATGAAAGATATTCATGACCGGATGCCCGTTATTCTGAAGCCAGACGATGAAAAGATTTGGCTCAACCCGTCCGTATCAGATCCCCATGAATTAAATAAACTCCTTGTCCCCTTCGATGAGACATTAATGGAAACTTACGAAGTATCTTCCTTAGTGAATTCTCCAAAAAATAACTCAATCGGGCTTATTCAAAAAATTTGTTAATTTATTTTATAAAAATAGGCTTCCATTTTTATAAATATTTTTTCAAAATGGACAGGTTTACTACATGCCCGTCCGAGCTTCGACATATGCTGTATTAACCCATAAAAGTTTTCCTTCTTTAGAAAGTGGTTCGGCCACTTTCTCTTTTTTTTGGAAAAAAATAGGTGGAGAATATTAACTAGCAGTATAATAGCATTAGGGAGAAAAAAAGGAGGAGATGATCAAATGGACTTACTCATTAAAAAGTTTCAGGACATTCCCACCACCTGTATTTCTGATGCAATGAATGGATTAAATAATTTGCACCCTGCGATTAAACCGCTAAAAGATGAGTATAAGCTTACTGGAAGGGCTTTAACCGTGAAGATACCAGTTGGTGATAATCTTGCCGTACTTAAAGCAATTCGTGCTTCTAAGCCAGGGGATATCCTTGTCATTGATGCCAAAGGAGACCAATATCGAGCAATAGCGGGCGATTTTGTTGTCGGTATGGCTCAAACGTTAGGTGTGGGTGGGTTTGTTGTCGATGGAGTCATTCGTGATATAGTCGGAATCAAAGCTTTGGACTTCCCAGTCTTTGCTCGAGGAACTGCCGTCGCTGCTAGTGGTAAAGCAGGCGTTGGTGAAATGAATATCCCCATTTCATGCGGAGGAATGACCGTTCATCCAGGCGATATCATCGTCGGAGATGCGGATGGTGTCGTAGTAATCCCACAAGCCTTGGGACAAGAGGTATTGAAAAAGTCACTGGAGAAATTGAGAAGTGACCAACAGAGAGAAGAACGCATTAGCGGAAACAAAGAAGCAATTTTGAAACATTTAGATGAACTAATTAATAAATAACAGGACTACCCCCCTTTTCGCTTAGGAAAAGGGGGTAGCTACGGTAATTATTGTTTCCCCATGGTGTCCCACCATTCTCGAACCTCAAAAATACCAATCACGTCACTTTTCTGTTTTTCAAATACCTCCACTGTTTCATTAGTGGAGTAAGAAAGAATATAATGGGTCGGAGTTTCACTCAAAACTCGGAAGGAACTGATTTCACCATCCTTCATTTCGACCATATAAACTTTTCCAGTCAAAACTTCATTATTATCAATTAAATTCCTCATGTCTCACCATCTCCTTCCATTACTTTACTCCTAGATTAGCAGATTTCATGCCTGGAAAAATGAAACAAGTTTGAATAAATATCAAAAATTTTGTTATTAATTTGCGTAATAATAAAAGTAGTTGGATTCTCTTTTAAATCCAATTTTTTCATAAAGTCTTTGGGCGTTTTTATTTTCCTTACCGGTCTCAAGCATAATCCCTTTTGCATCTGTTTCCACTGAAAACGCGATCGCCTTATGTAATAATTTCTCCCCTGCCCCTTTTCCTCGAAACTGTTCTTTTACATACAAATCATTTAGTACCCATGACCTCATCATACTTACCGATGAAAAGGTTGGATACAGCTGAACAAAACCAACGGGACTACTTCCTTCTGTTGCTAAAAAAATAACAGATTCCTCGTTCATCAATCTTCCTTTTAAAAACTCTCGTGCCCCCTCAATATCTGACTCTTGATCATAAAAGACACGGTATAAATCAAATAGTTCCGTCAATGATTCCAAATCATCAGTAGTTGCTTTTTCAATAATCATTATTAATTTTCTCCTTTTTTATGAGATTAGTGTTTCCTTCATTTATGGAAGGATTATTTTGAGTACATACAGAATATTAAAATATTATCATCTCAGATGAAATAATGAATATTTAATTTGGCTTGGGGGATATGTCATGAACGCCTTGGATGTAAAGTACACCTTATCTGAAAGAATGATCCCTTATAATCATCGATTAGCACCATTATTAATTCGAGACAGCCTGTTTTCCTTGCTCCCAGAAGGAACTGAACATATTTTCGTAATGGGGATTGGTTCGAATGTCATTAGTGGTGACAGTCTTGGTCCATTTGTCGGAACCTTGCTTCATGATCTCTACCCACATAACTTAACGGTATTTGGAAATCTTCAGTTTCCCTTAGATGCACAAACGCTTGAAGCACAGATTTCACGGATCACCTTACCTCAAAATAGCTTTGTCATTGCGATTGATAGTGTCCTAGGTTCAGAGAAAATCGTCAATTCGATTATTATCCGTGACCGTTCATTAATGCCAGGTTCTGGCCTAGGTAAGAGCCTGCCTCCAATTGGAAATTGCAGCATAATGGGTGTGGTTCTTGAAAATGACCCCCTCCAGAAAAGCTCACTTTTCACCACCAACCTGTACCTTATTTATACAATGGCTTCGAATATTGCAAAGGGGATATCACTAGCGGTGAGACAATATTATAAATATCCCGCACACCATCCGATATTGAAGATTTGTCTTTAATAGTAGGAATGTTTACCAAAATTCACAAACAAGTGCCTTATAGAATAAAATTTTGCAAAATTTACAATTATCATAACAGATATTTCGTCTAAAAGTAATTCTCAAGTCAAAGATATAAGCCCCCATAGGCAAACGTACTTAATAGCCCTGAGGACTCTCCGGACTACCGACGTTTGTTTATTCTTATTTTTGATCCCATAAGTAATTTACAACCGCATCATATTGTTCCTTCGTTAATGAACCCGGAGCAGACTTTGGCATATTCTTTGAAACAAAACTGTAGAGTTCCTCTTTTTGTTGAAAAACGGCATGAATTTTGGTTGAATCGAGCTTTACTTGACCGCCTGTAATGTCACCAGAGCTATGACAGGTAATGCAACTCTTTTGAAAAATGTCACCCCCTGCAGAAGCTGTGGCTGGCTCACTAGCCAGTTCCTTTGTGGTTTCACTTGTAGGTGTGCTTGCAGGTTCTTTGGAGGGATCATCATTACTACAAGCACTTAAGGCGGCCATCATAAAAATTAATAAACTCACACCTAAAATTCTTTTCAAGCTTTCACCCCTACTAACATTTCCTCGTAATTGCCGTATATTTTGAAACAGATGCCTACGAGCAATCACATAGGTAAAAATAAACATGCCCTATGACATCATATTGCTATAGTCCTACGTTTATTCCAGCAATCCTACTATGATTAAGTTTCTAATCATACAACAAAAAAGGACAGGTGAAGCAGCAATACTGCCTCCATCTGTCCTTTTTATCCTTAATTATTATCGGAATCTTCTTTATTGAACCATAGCGGGTCATTGTTGTCCTCTTCACCATTATAGTTGATAAGGATTTCTTCCCCTGCTTTGATATCTTTGTATGCATAAAAGTCGAATGTGTGGTTCGGAAAATTAATTTCATACGTAGCATTCGGCTCATACGAATGATTAAATAGCATCCCATAGCCTAAAAGAAGCGCGGTGTGGTTGATGCCATATTCAAAAGCATAATCAGCAAGCAGCGTTTTCTCGATATGAACATGCTCCTCATTAGGATACGGAATCACTGGTGCTTCATGAATCAGTTCACCTTTTGCAATATCACGAGTCGCAAATACCCCTCTATTTAATTCCCCATCACTAAGCTTTGAAGTCTTTACCTCAATCATGTTAATCACCTATAAAATTCTTTCCACTAAAATTTTAATCATACTTTAGCTTGCCATTAAGTAAGACAGAATGCAAATGTTTTTTCTTTCCACCTGTCTTTCTCTGGTACCTGACACCAAAAAAGTTGTCACAAAATAATCTTTTTGGATTTTAGTAAAAAGGGCATTTTTTTAATGTTTGCCTCATAAAATAAGAATATACGTTCGCAACAGGAGGCGGGTACATGGGGAAAAATGATGTTTCTATGATTACTGGAGAAATGTTGGTGAAGTATTACGAGCTCAATAAGAAAAAAAAGGAAATAGAAATGGAAATGAATACATTAAAAGATACCTTTCAAGCCTACTTTAATAATCTAGTTGGTTCTGATCACAAAGGAGAAATTATAGTAAGCGGTTATAAACTCCAGCGTCAAATTCGCAAAACAGAGAAATATGATGAAGTCGAAACCATTAAAAGATTAGAAGAATTACAGATGAATGAGCTTATACAGGTAGTAAAAAAGCCAGATGATGTTAAAATCAAGGCGGCTCTTAACCTCGGCTTACTAAATCCCAATCAATTAGAAGGATGTGTGATTACAACTACCTCTCCCGCGATCACCGTAAAACCACTGATCCCTAAATAACATTTAACAGCCCATGCATATTATCTTCTATGCATGGGCCGTTTTAAAACTAGAACCATTATCGGAATTATTTAAGATGTCATCGCAGATTGTAGTTACAATTTTTTTAGTAGGTAACATGTGCCATCTTCGGCGAAGAATAAAGAATTTCCCTCACTCACGTTAAAATTCACATTCTTTTTGTCATAAATTAATTTTGACACTTTTTCAAATTTCTCCACCTCTTCTAATGGAGGGTTAACCATAATTCCTTGTTTTCCCTTTGTGGTAACAAATCCTTTGGGATTGTATTTCCGTTGGGGTTTTAATTCCGTGTACCAACTTCCATCAAGGAGAACGGAAAGTGCGGTAAACTTTGTTTTATTCGTTTGTATCGACCACAGCTTTCTGCAATTACATCGATGTATTTTGTATTTCATGACAGAGCTCCCCTCTAACACCTTTAAAATTGGATTATGGTAAATT
Source organism: Neobacillus drentensis (assembly GCF_036962125.1). GTDB lineage: Bacteria > Bacillota > Bacilli > Bacillales > Cytobacillaceae > Neobacillus > Neobacillus drentensis_B. Next base: position 63,322 of record NZ_JBALOA010000028.1, on the reverse strand, counting down.
GTATTCGCCTCGAAACTAAAATATTTATCCCAGACAAGTAAGAAGGTGAAATTGAGAAGCTGATAATCGATGACCGGTGTGAAGGTTCATGAAAGGGTTTATTTAAAAAGGAAGACCGAGCTAATTCCTCGGTCTTCCTTTTGATTTTCTTATTAAAAGCAATTTGGAGCTTCTTATGGTTACCGGTGGACTGTTTTTTTTCGCTCAACGGGCATCAGAGAGCTTCTATGGTTACCGGTGGACCGATTTTTTCCGCTCAATGGGCATCATAGAGCTTATTGGTTACCGGTGAACTGATTTTTCAGTTTCAATGGTAATCAAATTTCCTTGATTATAGGCAAGTTCTTCATCCTCTTCCCAACCTTTGCAAACATCAACCCATTCCTTTGCAAGTGAATATGTAAATAACTCTTCTTTCGTTAATTTTATCGCAGAGTTGGAGCTTCCACATGCTGGGTAGAGTGTTTCGAAGCGCTGCATGGAGATATCCAAGTAGACATCAAGCTCATTGCGTAAACCAAATGGACAAACACCGCCAATGGCATGTCCAGTTTGTTCAAGTACCTCTTCCGGTGAAAGCATCCGCGCTTTAAAACCAAACTGTTGTCGGAACTTTTTATTATCAATTTTTGCATCCCCAGCTGCCACAATCAAAATAGCTCTTTCCTCAATTCCGCGAAATGACAAGGTTTTTGCAATTCGAGCTGGTTCCACCCCGATTGTTTCAGCAGCTTGTTCCACTGTGGCACTTGAGGTATCAAATTCCATTACATCTTTATCACGATTCCATTGTTTAAAATGGGTCTTTACACTTTCTAATGACATCTTTTCCATCCTTTCAATGTTGTAATTATTATGAATAATAACACACTTTAAAGGAATAAAGCGAACAGACGACTTGTAAGAACGTAGATTCTGCTTATTCGTTCCCTTCATCCCCTTTTTTCAGAGGTTACGGGCACGATTAACCTCTATTCGTTCGCGTCATCCCCTTTTTCATGAGGTCACGGGCACGATTAACCTCTATTCGTTCCCGTCATCTTCTTTTTCATGAGGTCACGGGCACAATTAGCTTTGTTCCTTTCCGTCGTCCCCTTATCTATAGGCAGTATTATTAAAAATAGTTTTCTAGAATATGATATAATCTAACAAAAAGATTAATACTTTAGTATTTTCACACAATGGAGGGATCAAATGAATTCGCAGGTGGCATCAGTTTCCTCCCCAAGGACAAAAGGTATCATTTTAGTGCTGATTGCAGCAACACTTTGGGGCGTTTCAGGAACGGTAGCTCAATACTTATTTCACTCACAAGGCTTTAGTACCAATTGGTTAGTGGTTAACCGGTTAATTTTCTCAGGAATGGGTCTGTTATTTTTTGCTCACACAGTCAAAAAACAAAATATCTGGAGCATTTGGAAAAATAAACAGGACATTTTACCACTTGTTATCTTTGGTGTGCTTGGGATGTTTGGTGTGCAATATACATATTTCGCTGCCATCGAACACGGAAATGCAGCGACGGCAACGGTATTACAGTACCTGGCACCTGTTATAATTGTCTGTTATTTAAGTTTTCGGTCAAAAAAAGCACCTGCCAAAAATGAAGTACTAGCGATAGGCTTAGCCTTGCTAGGTACATTTTTACTTGTAACGAAGGGATCTATTTATTCCCTATCCATTTCAGTTCCTGCATTTTCTTGGGGAATCCTTTCCGCATTTGCTCTCACATTTTATACCCTCTATCCTGGTAATTTATTAAAAAAATGGGGCTCACTTCTTACCGTTGGCTGGGGAATGTTGATAGGCGGGATTGGCTTTAGCTTGGTTCATCCTCCTTGGAAGTTTCAAGGACATTGGAATTTATCATCATTTGTCGCTGTCGTTTTTGTTATAATTTTCGGTACTTTAATTGCCTTTTTTTGCTTTATGGAAAGTTTGAAATTCATTGGTGCTTCTGAAGCCAGCCTTCTCGCTTGTGTTGAGCCGCTATCCGCTGCCTTTTTGTCTGTAGCTTGGCTCCAAGTATCTTTTGGCCCGGCCGAATGGATTGGCTCTTTTTTCATTATTGCAACCATTTTTATATTATCGGGTAATAAACGATGAGGGCCTGGCATTACAAAATATGAAGAGGATACTTTGTCCGTGATCAGGATAAAGTATCCTCTTTTTTTATTGGGTTACTCTATAAGGTCATAACAAACAATAATTGATTTTCCGCTAATTTCCTGAGTTTATATCACACACCTGCAAAAGGGGACATGTCATATGATATAGTAGCCTTGGAATTTTTTGTCACTGACAGCATTAAAGTGATAGATTGTTTTTTTAAAAGGAGGGAGATTTTGAAGACATTATTATTGGAGAACATTTTAACGGCAATGAACATTCGGCCTAACCAAAAACAAAAAGGGATACGGATTAAAAAAGTTACGTATGACAGATATGACATTAGTAGTCACACGTTATATTTTCGATGGAACAATCGAGAGGTGCCTGTTGAAAGGATAAAGAATTACAAGAATGTATACATCGTTACAGATTCACCATTTTCTAATCAAGAAAAATTAAATCCTGATCAAATCATTTTGGTAAAGAATCTCAAGGACTCTTTCTTTCAATTCACTTCGTATTACAGGCATCTGTTTAACATTCCTGTCGTCGCGATTACGGGTACATGTGGAAAGTCTACTACGAAGGAAATGCTAAAACATATTTTAAAAGAAACATACAATGTCCAGGCAACCATATCGAGCAAAAATGCCGATTATTACAACCTCCCTTATTTAATGGGAATTGATGAAAATACGGATGTGGCCGTGTTTGAAACAGCCGTATCTAAAAAAGGAGATATGACGGAGTCCTGTAAGTATTTTTACCCGACGGTTGGGATTATGACCATGATTGATGTCGATCATACAGATAAAATTCGCTCATTTGAAAACTATTTAGCAGAAAAAGCAAAAATTATGCAAGGGATGAACAATGAGGGAATTCTCATCCTAAATTCGGATGACCCCCATCTCTCCTCCATCGATACTTCTAAATTTAATGGCGAGATAATCACATTCGGAAAAAACAAGAATGCTATTTTTAGAATGAAGAAGTTTCAATATCACTCATCCGGCATGGCGTTTTGGATGGAGTATAAGAAAAAAGAATACAAAGGATATATACCGGGTCTTGGGGATTATACTGTATATAATGCAGTCGCAGCATTAGCAGCCGCTGCCATATTAGGAGTCGATATTGACTATGCTTTAAAGAGACTATCTTCTTTTCATCACATGAGTTCACATTTTCAGATCATTGAAGGACGAAATCAAATTACGCTGGTGGATGATACGTGGAAATCAAATCCTGCTTCCTTAAGAAAAGGCTTAGAAACATTAAGCCGTATTGAAATGCCATCCCAAAGAAAGATTGCGGTTCTGGGAAGAATGGCAGCACTGGGAAAATATGCAGATGAAGAATACGAAAAGGCGGGACATCTTATTGCTGCTTCGGGAGTCGATATTCTCATTACAAAAGGATCCATTGCAAAAGATTTTGAAAAGCCAGCGATAAAAGCAGGAGTAAAACCGCAAAATGTTTATCATTTTTCAGATGCAGATGAAATAAAGAGGTTTTTTGATTCATTCCTTCGCCCAAATGACCTTGTATATTTCAAAACGGGCGGAGATGATTCAGACTTCGATGAAGTGATTGACTATTTAAGAAGATAGTAAACTTTCACACAAAAAGGCAGCTTACGTTAATGAGCGGCAATCCAATTTTTCACAATTGGAGGTGGGCTCATTAGCGGTCAGCTGCTTTTTTAGTGATGTTAAATTTTAACTGTATTCTATTTCTCGGTTAATGTTTATTTGTTTCGGCTAGGTATTTTGCATACAAGATCGTATTTTTAGCTACGTCTAATTCAAGATTAAAGATATTAGGTGGACCCGGTCGCCAATTAACTTCAAATAGCCATAATTTTTGCTTTGCATCAATTCCGACGTCAATACCTAATTCATCTAATTCATTGTCATATAAAGAATCAAAATGATTGGAAAAACGAATTGCAAACTGTTCAAGATACTTTTTCATATCAAACCAGGTGTCACCAAACTCGGTTTTTAGAAAAATATCCAGATACGTACTATAACCCCCACTCCCCATATTAGATGTGATCGTTCCTGAGCGCCCGATTCTTGGATAAATTGAAGTAATCACCCATTTTCCTTCTCCATTTTTTTGGACATGCAATCGAAAATCAAAAACTTGACCAGATTTTGTTTGACTTATAATAAACTGTTGAACTACGTATTCATTTTCGTGTATTTTATGAGATAGCAAGTCTGTCAATTGTTCTTTATTAATAGTGGAGACTACTCCTGCATCATTTATTTTGTAATCATTTGATCCATACTTTTCAATAAAGACAACGCCCCCGCCTTGATGGCCGCTTAACGGCTTGACAATAACTTTTTTATAACGATTGATCATGTCAAAAAAAATCTGAAGGTCAGTTAATTCATAAAAAGGAATAAGGTAATCTTTAAATTTATTTGCCTTGTAAATTCTGTTATATACCGTTAATTTGTCTCCAATCGAATGACTTGTAAACGGAATCCGATCATACAAATAATCAAAGATTGGTTTCGTTTTCTCACTTGCTTGATAACTTGCATTGTAAATGACATCAGGGAAAGGAAATTCCTTTTCAATCCACTTTCCTTTTTCATAGGCTTTTCCTAAAATTTTTTGCTGTTTAATATTCACCTTCCCTAGTGTAAAGTAAAAAAATGTTACACCTTCCGCTTTTGCTACAGCGGCATAAGCGTAGGCTTTCTTTACATTACTTGGATCTCGACGGTGATGAAGCATGCCAATTATCGTCATTTTACTTCTATTCCACCTCTCCAAATTCTTCTTTTTCTAATAAAAAACAAAAAAATTCTGTGTCACTCGGAAATTTTATAATGGATCAAGATAGAAACGTATATTACTAGCTGCTTTTATCGCCATTCTTTTCGCTTCCATTTTATAATCTGAGGATGCCAAAATATATCCACAACGATCGCCCATTGATATAGGTGGACGGACGATCTGTCCTTTTCGTGGTTTTATATACACCTCTTCAACACCGGGCAATTCAGAGACGAGTTCTTTTCCCGTTACTTTAATTAATTTCCCTCTGGTTTCAACTGTTAAATAATGAGCGTATACATACTTACGGTGTTTTTTAGTTAGGCGAGGCTCATTTCCTAACATTAATTGAATCGTTTCTTCTACTAAATTAATTCCATAGCCAATTTCAATGATTCGATTCATCGCTCCACCCGAGATCCTCGGGTTAATTTCAATTAATTTCCAAACCCCGTTTACAAGGCGCATTTCTAGGTGACAGGCACCATTTTTCATTTGAAAAGCTTTTAAGATAGAACTGACTGTCTCATAGATACTATCGTAAAAACGTTGATTGAGATTTGGCAATAAACAATATCCGGTTACGATAAATCGTCTGAAAAACGTAATCTGTTGTTCAACGATCGCGATAATATGAACTTTTCCTTTGTGTACTAAAACTTCAACTAGAAATTGGGGGCCATTTAGATACTCTTCAAGTAAAATCTGTTCATTCTTTTTTCGTAATTCTTGGATGGCCACCCTCAACTGGCTCTCGTTATTTGCTAACAATACATCTTTAGAGCCGGCAGATGCGGGAGATTTTAATATAAGAGGTAAATAGTCCTTCGCTTGATTTATAAAATACTCTAAAGGATAATCTGGTGTATAAAGGGCGTAATAAGGAGAATTTGGGTGTCCTTTTAGAAGCTCGCGGGTTAAGACTTTATTTTCCATTTTTAAAATGGCATCTGTAGAGACAACACTTGTACAAAATTTTTCTGACAGGGTTGCTGCTAGGTGAACGTAAGAATGGACAAAACTAAAGATACCTTCTATTTGTTTACCTTGTTTTTGTAGATTGTTGAGGCTTTTTATTATTTCGTCATAATTAGATAAGTCTACTAAAATCATTTGATGCACTTCGGGAAATTCGGTTCTTTGTTGAATGAATTTTTGTTTATTAGTGAATAACACCGTAAAATAGCCGAGTCGTTCTGCAGCTTTAATTGCTTCTCTACTGGAACCGGATTTGTTAGATTCAATAAATACAATGGTTCGCATAAGCTTTGTCATCCTATCTATAAAGGTATTTTTAACAAAGGATGTAGCTTTACCAGTTTTATTTCAATTATCTGATAAGTACAATCTATTATATTGTCACAGGACTAGAGTGGTCTGGACAATCGTCATCATTCTTAAGACAATTAAATGAAAAAAACAAAAAAAGATGTCACATATTTTATTGAACTAATATGTGACATCTTCATATTTAATAAATCCTTATCAATTTGTTACAGGCCTGCTTTAAGGTTTATTCACCTAGATCAACATTGTGATACACCTGTTGAACGTCTTCTAACTCCTCTAATACATCAATCATTTTCTCGAATTTAGCTTGGGCATCTTCTGGCAGTGTTACATCATTTTGAGCAATCATCGTTAATTCTGCCACAGTAAAATCGGTAACCCCTGCATTTTTAAATGCTTCTTGCACTGCATGGAACTGTTCTGGCTCAGCATAAACAATGACTGAATCTTCTTCTTCGATAATGTCACGTACATCGACATCAGCTTCCATTAATAGTTCAAGCACTTCTTCCTCGGTTTTTCCTTCGACACCGATGACAGCCGTTGCATCGAACATATAGGCCACAGATCCACTAACACCCATGTTTCCGCCGTTTTTACCAAAGGCAGCACGAACATCGGATGCAGTCCGGTTCACGTTGTTTGTTAAGGCATCGACGATTACCATGGAACCATTAGGTCCAAAGCCTTCATAACGAAGCTCGGAATAGCTTTCCTCTGAACCGCCTTTTGCTTTTTCAATCGCACGGTCAATAATGTGTCTTGGTACATTATATGTTTTTGCACGCTCAAGCACGAATTTTAAGGCCTGATTGGATTCAGGATTCGGTTCACCACGTCGTGCCGCTACATAAATTTCAACTCCAAATTTAGCATAAATACGGCTAGTATTTGCATCTTTTGAAGCTTTCTTTTCTTTAATATTGTTCCACTTACGTCCCATTCTGAACACTCTCTTTCCGCTTTTAAATCGACACAAAATTATTATCATGAACAATGCTGCAGGATAGTTCATACTAATAAAGTTTGATTGTTTTAATCTTTGACAAATAATATTATACCTTAATTGCATCATTTGTTAAGAGTCTAATCAGCAAAATCATGCAAGAAGTTGCTTTTCGTCCCCTTAAAACGCCAAAAAGAGGCCGAAATCTCACTCTTCGACCTCCACTTTACTATACCAGCATTTGAAACAGGGTACTATCTTTGTTGACTTCACGATATAAAAAGCCCTTCGCTTTGATTCGGTCAATCAGCGGCGAGTAGTCATCTTTATCCTTCAGTTCAATTCCTACCAAGGCTGGCCCCGTTTCACGATTATTCTTTTTCGTATATTCAAAATGGCTAATATCATCGTTAGGTCCGAGCACATCGAGTAAAAACTCACGTAAGGCACCTGGGCGTTGCGGGAAATTGACAATAAAATAATGCTGCAGCCCTTCAAAGATTTTAGAGCGTTCTTTAATTTCCTGCATCCGGCCAATATCATTGTTGCCGCCACTAACGATGCAGACAACTGTCTTCCCTTTAATTTCTTCTGCATACAAATCCAAAGCTGCGACAGAGAGGGCTCCGGTTGGTTCAACTACAATGGCATTTTCATTATATAAAGATAATAGTGTGGTGCATACCTTGCCTTCAGGAACGACAAGAATATCGTCAACCAATTCCTTACAAATGTTATAGGTCAACGAACCCACCGTCTTGACCGCTGCCCCATCCACGAATGGATCAATTTCTTTTAAAGATGTTACTTCCCCTTTTAAAAAGGATTCCTTCATCCCTGCAGCACCTTGGGGTTCGACACCAATTAATAGCGTTTGTGGAGAATAGTGTCTTAAGTACGTACCGACTCCTGACATCAGTCCTCCACCGCCAATTGCGGCAAATAGATAATCAATTTTTTCCGGACAATCATTAAGTAATTCAACAGCCACTGTTCCTTGCCCTGCAATCACATCGGGATCATCAAAAGGATGAATAAAGGTACGGTTTTCTTCTAGACTGCACTCCATAGCTTTTTCATAAGCATCGTCAAAGGTATCACCAACCAAAACAATCTCCACATCTTCTTTGCCCCAAAATTTCACTTGGTTTACCTTTTGCTTTGGTGTAGTGCTAGGCATAAAGATTTTTCCGTGAATATTTAAGAGATGACAAGAATATGCAACGCCTTGCGCATGATTTCCAGCGCTTGCACAAATGATTCCATTCTTCAGTTCATCCTCATTCAATTTTTTAATTCGATTGTAGGCGCCACGGATCTTAAAGGAACGAACACTTTGTAAATCCTCGCGTTTTAAGTAAACATGACAGCCATATCGTTCTGACAACAAGTGATTGTATTGCAGGGGAGTAGGTGAAATCTCATCTTTAATGTTATGGCTGGCAATAATAATATCCTCCACATTAAACACTTTCTTATCAACTTGTTGATTCATCTTCCTTTTCCCTCCTAGTTTTTCATCCAAAAATAAAATTTCATAAGTTCAAAGATCGTATAAACACAAAAACTCGTCCCCATAATATAGGGACGAGTGAACTCGCGATACCACCCTACTTCCGCAAAAAAGCAACTCTGCGGCTCTCGATCAACGTACCAATCGGGTACGCGTTCCAATGTAACGGCGGACATTCCGGTCTAGCTTACTAAACATTTCAGCTACACATCTCAGAGATGATCTTCGAATACGTCCTGTTATCGACTCTCAGCAAGTGTCGACTCTCTGTAGAACTAGGGCTTACTCTACTCTTCTCATCATTGATTCGTCTTCAATTTTTTATAAGATTACCACTGAAAAAATAACCTGTCAATATTTTTTGACTATTTTAATTATTTAGTTAATTTATAAAGCGCTTACATTGTTTACCCCTTCATTTAACACCATGAACAGCTTATTTTTGATATTTAATTTCGCCATCAATCACTGTCATTTCAATATCCGTTTCGAGTAATTCATCCGGATTTTCCATGGTAAAGAGGTTATTTGAATACACTGTCATATCAGCTAGTTTCCCTCGTGAAATTGTCCCTTTCACATTTTCTTCATTGGTGGCCAATGCGCCCCCAAGCGTAAAGAGCTGTACAGCTTCAAGCATTGAAAGTTTCTGTTTTTCATTCCAGCCAGAATGCGAGTCCCTAGGTGTCCTGCGGGTGACCGCTGCATGAATCCCAAGCAATGGATCAACAGGTTCTACAGGTGCATCGGATCCGCCGGCACACAAGACTCCTGAAGCAATTAACGTTTTCCATGCATATAAATATGGCTCCCGGTTGTCCCCGACTCGTTCTTTGACCCATGGATAATCGCTCACCACCAATCTCGGTTGGATATCAGCAATCCGGCTCGAGTCTGCTAACCGCTCGACTAAATCCTGCCGAACTAAGGATGTGTGAATGATTCGATCACGGTATTTCACTTTTGGAAATTGGTCTAGTAGATCAAGCACATTTCCTAATGCTTGATCACCAATGGTATGGACAGCTAGCGGCATGGCATGGTCTCTAATCTCTTTCACTACCTGATAAAGAGTTTCTTGACTATACATCGCATCCCCAAACTGGTTTGGTTCATCATGATAGGGCTCCGAAAGCAGTGCGGTTCTTCTGCCAAACGCACCATCAGCAAAGATCTTAATTGCCCCGATTTGTAATTTCTCATTTCCGAAACCCGCAAACATCCTTTTTTCTCTTAATTGAGGAAGAAATGGATAATCAATGAGTAGATTACAACGCAGACCTTGGCCTTCATGATTGATTAATTCGTCATACATGTTAAAAGTTGAATCCAGACCTCCTAAATAAGCGGGATCATTGGTATGGACACTTGTTAACCCTTTTTGCACCGCAAATTGCATCGCTTGTTGCAAACCATCCTTTAACTCTTGATAGGTCCGCTCCAGTATGTATTTGGTGATCAGTTGTGAAGCCGATTCGAGCAGTAAACCGGTTGGTTTTTTTGTTTTCGGATCAAGAACAACCTTCCCTCCTGTTGGTACGTCGTTCGACGGATGATACTGACACAATTCAAGAGCCTTGCTATTCACTAAGAAGGCATGGGTACAGATCCGTTTTAGATAAATAGGACAGTGTGGAGCTACATGATCTAATTCTTCGATTGTAGGAATGGTTCCTTCTGTAAACAGATTCTCATCCCAGCCCATTCCAACCAGCCAATGACCAGGTGCGACTGTTTTCGCTTTTTCTCTAATTTTCTCGAGCATTTCACTTTTCGTTCGAACCCCTGTTAAATTAAGATCTAAAAAGTTGAATGCGATACCTGATAGATGTAAGTGACTGTCAATTAATCCAGGCGTAACCATTTTTCCCTGTAAATCAATGATCTTTGATCCATTTCTGCCCCATTGTAAGTTTATTTCTTGGTGGGATCCAATGTCCAAAATTCTGCCATTCTCAACCACGACCGCTTCAACTAATGGCTGGCTTGTATCCAAGGTATAAATGGTCCCATTTGTAAAAATTGTCTTTGACATTTTATCACTCCTAACAAAATAGAACTTTTCTTCTATTATAAGTTAGTAAACCGACAATAACATCCGTTAAAAAAACTCTCTTCGCTAAACGAAAAGAGTTTTTTCTGCTAATCTATTTAAACCCAGCCTCTAAAGCGTGACGCCTCCGCTACCTTCCTAATGCCGACCATATAAGCGGCTAAACGCATATCAACCTGATGTGTTTTAGCTGTTTGATAGATATTTTCAAAAGAATCAACCATTACTTTTTTCAGCTTTTCATCTACTTCTTCCTCAGTCCAATAATAACCTTGATTATTTTGCACCCATTCAAAATAGGACACGGTTACCCCACCGGCACTTGCCAGGATGTCTGGAACAAGTATCACGCCACGGTCTGTAAGAATCTTTGTTGCTTCTAGTGTGGTTGGACCATTGGCAGCTTCCACAACAATCGCTGCCTTAATATTGGCCGCATTTTTGGCAGTGATTTGATTTGAAATCGCTGCCGGCACAAGAATATCACACTCTAATTCTAAAAGTTCTTGGTTTGTGATTGTATTCTTAAATAGTTGTGAGAAGGTTCCGAAGCTATCTCTACGGTCAAGCAAGTGACTAATATCAAGCCCGTTTGGATCATAAATGCCGCCATAGACATCGGATACTGCCACAACCTTCGCACCAGCATCATGCATAAACTTCGCCAGGTAACTTCCAGCATTTCCAAAACCTTGAATAACCACACGAGCGCCTTCGAGCTTTTTATCGATTTTCTTTACTGCTTCTTCAATACAGATCGTTACACCACGAGCAGTTGCTGTCTCTCGGCCTTGTGAACCACCAAGGACGATTGGTTTTCCAGTAATAAATCCCGGTGAATCAAATTCACGTAAACGGCTGTATTCATCCATCATCCAAGCCATAATCTGCGAGTTTGTGTACACATCTGGTGCTGGAATGTCTTTAGACGGACCAACGATTTGACTGACCGCACGAACATAGCCGCGACTCAAATTCTCAAGTTCTCTAAACGACATATTACGCGGATCACAAATGATACCGCCTTTACCGCCGCCATAAGGTAGATTGGTGATGCCGCACTTTAAGCTCATCCAAATGGACAATGCTTTTACCTCTTCTTCATCCACTTCCGGATGGAACCTGACGCCGCCTTTGGTTGGGCCGACCGCATCATTATGCTGCGAACGATAACCCGTAAATATCTTGACAGAACCATCATCCATTTTGACTGGAATACGGACTGTTAGCAGCCTGATTGGTTCCTTTAATAATTCATACATTTCGTTGTTATAACCCAATTTTGTTAATGCCTGTTGAATAATCGTTTGCGTGGAACTAAATAAGTTTAATGATTCTTGTTCCGCCTGTTGCTGCTTCCCCATCTCCGTTAACATCGTCTCAATCGACATGTATGCCACCCCGTCGCATAATAGATTACTAGCTTTTATATAAAATTTAACTTAAAACCGTTTGAATTTTTTCGAACGCCCAATTGATTTCTTCTTTGGTAATAGTAAGCGGTGGTGCAAAACGAATGACGGTATCATGGGTCTCTTTACATAATAAGCCTTCGTCCTTTAAACGCTCGCAATATGGCCGTGCTTCTTCAGTAAGTTCAACCCCTATGAACAAACCTCTGCCTCTAACCGATTTAATTTTTGGATTGTTAATAGACTGTATTTTTTCAAAGAAGTATTTCCCTAATTCAAGTGAGCGTTCGGCTAGTTTTTCTTCCTCAATCACATCCAAGGCAGCTAGTGACACCGCACATGCTAATGGATTCCCTCCGAACGTTGAACCGTGTGATCCTGGATTGAATACTCCTAAAACATCTGAATTTGCCACAACACAGGAAATTGGGAATACCCCGCCGCCTAAGGCTTTACCTAGAATCAACATGTCAGGATTTACATCTTCCCAATCGCAGGCAAACATTTTACCAGTACGGCCTAAGCCCACTTGTATTTCATCAGCAATGAACAACACATTATTTTCTTTACATAGGTCAGCAGCTGCTTTCAAAAATCCGACTGGAGGCACGATAATTCCAGCTTCACCTTGAATGGGCTCAATTAAAAATGCCGCAGTGTTTGGTGTGATCGCTGCTTTCAATGCTTCAAGATCTCCGTAAGGAATTAAGTTAATGCCAGGAAGCATTGGTCCAAAGCCGCGCTTATATTCTGGGTCGGATGATAACGAAACGGCCCCCATTGTCCGACCATGGAAGTTTCCAATACAAGCAATGATTTCTGCTTGATTTTCTGCTATTCCTTTTACATCATAACCCCAGCGGCGAGCAGCTTTAAGGGCCGTTTCAACCGCTTCCGCACCAGTATTCATAGGGAGTGCCATATTTTTATTCGTTAACTGACAAATTTTTTCATACCATGGTCCGAGTTGATCATTATGGAAAGCACGGGAAGTTAGCGTTACTTTATCCGCTTGATCTTTTAAGGCTTGGATAATTTTCGGATGACGATGCCCTTGGTTCACGGCTGAATACGCACTAAGCATATCCATGTAACGGTTTCCTTCTGGGCTTTCTACCCACACGCCATCCGCCTTGGCAATGACGATTGGCAGTGGATGGTAGTTATTGGCTCCGAATTTATGTGTTTGTTCAATAATTTGATTAGTTTTGTTTGTTTCTGTAGCTGCTGACATGTTATTTCCCCCTTCAATTTTTTTCAGGTTTGCCGATTTGAGGCCCTGCGATGTAGTTTTTATAGTGTTTCAGATGTGGTTTTAGCCTGCATGTGAAGCAGTAAATATTCTGGGCCGCCCGCTTTGGAATCCGTTCCTGACATATTGAAACCGCCAAACGGCTGATAACCAACAATCGCACCGGTACATGCACGGTTGAAATATAGATTCCCGACGTGGAATTCTTCACGAGCGCGTTCGATATGTTCGCGATTATTCGAAATTAAGGCACCTGTTAAACCATAGTCCGTATTATTTGCAATCGTCATCATATGGTCAAAGTCACGGGCCTTACTAATACCAAGAACTGGGCCGAAAATTTCTTCCTGCATCAGGCGGGCATTTTCATCTAAATCTGCAAAGATGGTTGGTTGAATGAAGTACCCTTTTGAATCATCGCCTTCTCCGCCTGTCATAAGTCGACCTTCTTGCTTGCCTACTTCGATATAATTCATGATTTTTTGGAAAGACTTGCCATCAATAACCGGGCCCATATAATTGTTTACGTCTTCAGGATTTCCAATTGTAAGTGTTTTTGTTAAAGCGACAACCTTCTCAAGAACCGCATCATAGACGTCCTGATGAATAACAGCACGAGAACCTGCCGAACATTTTTGTCCTGAAAAACCAAACGCAGAATAAACAATACTTGAAGCAGCTAACTCTAAATCTGCATCGTTATCAACTACCACTGTGTCTTTACCGCCCATTTCAGCGATCACACGTTTAATCCATTTTTGGCCAGGATGAACCTTTGCGGCCCGTTCATTAATACGACAGCCTACCTCACGTGATCCGGTAAAGGAAACGAAGCGTGTTTTTGGATGATCCACAAGATAATCTCCAATTTGGGCGCCGCTTCCTGGCACAAAGTTTAAAACACCTTGTGGAAGTCCTGCCTCCTCCATCAATTCAACGAATTTTGCCGCAACCACAGGAGTTGAGTTGGCAGGCTTGAGGAGAACGGTATTTCCCGAAACAATCGCTGCAATCGTTGTCCCCGCCATTATCGCTAATGGGAAGTTAAAAGGTGAAATAATAATTCCCACTCCTAGTGGAATATAGTGATATTGGTTAAATTCTCCCGTCCGGCTTTCAACTGGTGAACCCTCTTTCAAGCGAAGCATTTGGCGGCCATAATATTCAATGAAGTCGATTGCTTCGGCTGTATCTGCATCTGCTTCCTTCCACGGTTTTCCGGCTTCTATTACGAGATAGGCTGAAAATTCATGTTTTCTGCGGCGCAAAATCGCAGCTGCTTTGAATAAAATGTTGGCACGATGTTCAGGGCGCCACTTTTTCCATGATTCGAATGTGGTTAATGCGGCATTCATAGCTTGTTCGGCTAATTCTTTGTCGGCCATTGATACTCTGCCAATGATTTCTTCTATATTTGCTGGATTAATAGAAATAATTTTCTCGTCTGTCGTAATTTTTTCTCCCCCGATTACGACTGGATAATCTTTACCAAGCTCCGTTTGGACAAAGATAAGCGCATCCTGGAATGCTTGTTTATTTTTTTCATCATTAAAGTTAGTAAATGGTTCATGTGTATACGTTTTCAAATGCTGTTCCCCCTTGTCATTTGCTACATTAAATTAATATGCAAGTTCTGTGCCAGCTTGTTTTTTGCATAAACAAAGGGATTATGGTTCATTGTAGCAAAAATATTTTGCGCAAAATATATAAAATATTAAAAATAGCAAAATAATTTTGCACCAATAATGATTAAAATAAATTTTGCGTGTATATTTGGCAATTAGACATCTTAGCTTTAAAAAATGATATATTAGTTTAATAGAAGGAAAATTCTGTTAATAGAAGGAGTGTTAATTTTGATTATCCCTTACAAAGGTATCTCCCCTAGTGTAGATGAATCTGTTTTTGTTGCACCTGGTGCCTATTTAATTGGTGATGTACGGATTGGCAAAGACTCATCTGTTTGGTTTAATGCGGTACTTCGCGGAGATGACGGTCCCATTATAATCGGTGAGCGATGCAGCATTCAGGACAATTCGACGATCCATTTATTTGAAGGTTTCCCGGTCGAAATTGCCGATGATGTGACAATTGGCCACAATGTGATTTTACATGGCTGTAAGGTTGGCAAGCGATCTATTGTTGGAATGGGGTCGACGCTCTTAGATAACGTAGAAGTTGGTGACGATTGTATTATCGGGGCCAACACGCTGCTTGCTGGGGGAATAAAAATACCACCCCGCTCCCTTGTATTGGGTTCACCTGGAAAAGTAGTCCGTGAAATCACTCAAAAAGACTTGGAATTGTTGCAAATGTCAAGTGAACACTACGTTCAGAGAGGGAAAGAGTTTAGAGAGATACTTAAGTAAACTCCACAAAAAAAGGTACCTGACACCAATAACTCATTGGGTGTCAGGTACCTTTTTGCTGTGTTCTAGGTACTCTTACTGAATGCGGTTGTTTTTGCTGGGATAAGAAAACTTAGGAAAATATTAATTATGCTTAATACCAAAGCAAAGAGGAAGACGTTTTTCATGCCGATATGGATGTTTGCATTATGGTTAATAATGAGACCCATGATAGTTACGCCTGTTGATGTCCCAATGTTTTTAAGAAACATTTGCAGTGAGGTAGACATTCCCTTGATCTGGGGTTCAGCAAATTCCTGAGATGCGATGGTTCCAATAGCAAAGATTAAACCAAATGCTACACCCTGTATAGTTAAAATGACAAACAAACTAATATAGGATAGATCTGTGATGAATAGGTATAATGCTAGACCAGAAACAGTCGTGATGAAGCTTCCGATAATGAATAAAATTTTATATCCAAAGCGAAGGATCCACTTTCCGGCAGGGGTACTTCCGAACGTCCAGCCAACCGCAATACTTAACAGGATTAATCCACTTTTATAAATACTCATCTGATTACCTTCTTGCAGGTACAAAGGAATAAAGTTGGATGTTCCAAAAAAGGCCAGACAATAAACAAGCATATATAAATTGGTCATCAGAATCCCTTTGTTCTTAAACAAAGAAACAGGCAAGAACGGCTGTGATTCCTTCCTCTCAACTAAAACGAAGACAATTAACCCAATCATTCCGATGATAATATACCAAAGAGAATTTTTTATATTAGTTGATAGTAATAAAAGCGTAATTGAAATCCCGAACATAAAGAATCCTTTATAATCAATGTGGGTTTTCTTAAATTCAATTTGTTCTTTGTAGGGAATTAAACAAAGAATGGTGGCAATACCGATGGGAATATTAATAAAGAAAATCCATCTCCATGTCAGTGCTTCAACAAAGAAAGAGCCCAAAATTGGGCCAATAATCGATGAGATAGCCCAAATGCTGCTAAACACCGCTTGAATTTTCCCCCGTCTTTCAATCGTAAATAAATCTCCTACGATAATCATCGAAAGGGGAATCATCCCGCCGGCTCCTAATCCTTGAACGCCTCTAAAGAGTATCAACATCACCATGGAATTCGCCAACCCACAAAGGATTGAGCCAAGCGTAAATAATCCAACCGCAAACATTAATAGATTTTTCCGGCCATACATATCCGATAATTTGCCGTACAATGGCACAGTCACTGTACTTGCTAACATATATACAACGAATATCCATGCAAAATACTCCATCCCGCCAAGCTGCTTCACAATCGTCGGACTGGCTGTTTGCATAATATTCGCATCGAGTGCTGAAATCAAGGTCGTAATCACCAGACCCCAAAACACATACTTATTCTTTTTCATATTTTCCTCCAACAGATAAACCTAATTATAATGGCGGATCCCTTTGTTAAACATGAGCAAAACAGAGATCACAACCATAATCACACTAAAAGTAATGAGTGTAACAATCTCACCAATTCCTTCCGCTAACCATCCCGTTAGTAAATACCCAACTGGTAATAAACCAAAGGAACCAAGCATATCTAAACTTACTACCCTTCCGAATTTATCCTCAGGAACCAACTCCTGAAGGCTAATTTCCCAAATCAAACCAAACAACATCGTCCCTGCCCCTTCAAGGAACATGAGGAACATTAATAAGGGAATGGACGATACAAATGGCATAAACAATAAACCTAGACCACTAACAGCTACACCAATATAGGCTAGCAGTCCTCGATGTTTCCATTCTTTCCTTAAACCAAACACAAGCCCGCAAACAATTGCCCCAGCTCCTGATGCTGAGAGAACGAGCCCAAACACATATGGTTCAAAGTCATAGTGGATATTAATCAGCCAGGGAATAATAATTCGAATAATTCCGCCTGAAAAAACATTCATTAACGAAAATGTTAGAATCGTAATCCATAACCAGGCCTCCTGTTTCAATACCGCAATTCCTTCGAAGAAATCTTTTTTTATAGAGCTTTCCTTTCCCAAGGAAACTGTCGATGTTTGAAACGTTAGTGAGCGAAGACTCAATAAAAAGAACAATGAAATTATGTACGTGAT
This sequence comes from Neobacillus drentensis, assembly GCF_036962125.1. GTDB lineage: Bacteria > Bacillota > Bacilli > Bacillales > Cytobacillaceae > Neobacillus > Neobacillus drentensis_B. The sequence goes on along the minus strand of NZ_JBALOA010000028.1, from coordinate 45,471 downwards.
CGCATCAATCCCAAACCCCCATGACGCTGAAAAGGAGCCGATAATCACCCCTCCGATTATCGGTCCAAAGATTCTTAACGCCTGCACACTAACTTGGGTAACAGAATTCGCTCCATTGCGAATCTCTGTGGTAAATACCTTTGCTCTTACTGCTGAATAAGCAGGCTGAAAGAAGCTATCCATTGTCCCCATAATAAACATTAAGGAAAATAATAGAATCATATTTAAGTGACCCAAATAAGTAAATACAGCTAATAACAGCATAAGAAAAAAACGAACAAGATCGACGACAAACATGATTTTAACTTTGTTCATTTTATCAACCATTACCCCTGAAAAAGGGAGAAGAATAACAAATGGTAGCATATAGATGGCCATGACGGTACCCATCATGGCCGTTGATTTTGATACTTGAAGGACAACGATTGGGAGAATCACATTCGTGATCGAACTTCCTAATAAGGAAAAAATTTGCCCAAAAAGCAGTGCCGTGAAATGCTTGGATTTCATTAATAGTTGAAAAAGTGGAACTTCTTGATGCATTTCTTTCGCTTGTAACGAATCCATACTCCCCCTCCTAACCTCTCCCTATCTATTCTATTAAGATATTTTATCATTATTTCTTGTAAATAGTGTAGGAATTATAAATGGGATTTGCATATGCTGATATTGGTATAAATTTGATACAAGGAGCGATTGATGTGAGTGATTCATCCCAAAATCCACAGATTCCCAATACAATTATTGATTTACTCTTAAGTGATATTCTCAAAAAAAATGGAATTAACATAGATCATGCAAAGGGAAATTTATCAAACGAACAAAAACAAATGCTTAAAGACTTGGTCAACGATTTAACCCAGCAGGTTGAATCATTCGTTAAGCCGCCAAACGCAGATAACAAGACAGATTCTAAATAGACGCGTATCCTCTAGAACGCCTTTTAGGCGTTTTTTTATTTTTATACAAAATTTGTAAAATAGTAAATTTGTCCAAGCAATATACGGGACAACCTCGTATATTAAATCGAGACCAAAACAAAAGGAGTGTTAGAAAATGTCTTCAAATAAAAAAGAAGAAAAGAAAAAAAACAAGGACAAAGAAATGAAATCATCAGATAATCACCATGCTGATGTTGTCCAGGATGCAGATCAGTTCGCAGGAACAAGCCAAGAATCTAATGAACTAATTTTCATTAAAGATTCCTGTAACATCTGTGTTCAAACAACAGATACTCAAGCTGCTGTTTCCCTTCAAGTCGGGTTACAACTAGCGATCGCATTAGTGATTCGAATTACGATTGGCGATTCTGATAAAGGCCAAAATGTAGTCCAAGATCTTCTCCAGCATTTCGATTCCGAGCAATCCAACAAACAAAAAATCATTATCGAAAATTCAAAAGACATCAACGTTATCACAACTGATACTGACGTAGCAGTTAATATTCAAGCATTACTGCAAGTGTTAGTTTCATTAGTTGCTAAATTAGATATTCTATAAAAATAATAAGAGGTGAAAAATATGAGTGAAAAATGGAAGGCATTGGAAAATTGTGATAAAAAAAGTAATGAAGCAGATGTTATGCAAGACGCTAAGCAAGTAGTAGAAAGTCAACAACAATCATTTGAATGGATTGTTATTAAAGATTCTGAATGCGTTGATGTTCATACAACAGATACTCAAGTAGCAGTTTCTTTGCAAGCGGCGATTCAAGTGGCGATTGCTATTGTAATCACTATAACAATTGGTGATTCTGAAAAAGGCAATGCAGTGGTTCAAGACCTTAAGCAAATCTTCAAAACAAGACAGCGCAATTCTCAAAAAACGATTATTCATGGCTCTAAGGATGTAAAAGTTACTACTACTGATACTCAAGTAGCAGTAAATATCCAAGCATTGCTTCAAATCCTTGTGGCACTTGTTGCAAAACTAGATGTCCTGTAACTATTTGAATATGAACTTCTAATCTTGAATCCCATAATGAGATAAAGGCAGTCTAGACATTAGACTGCCTAATAGCTTGTTAAAGGGAATCAATTGCTTTCAGGAAATCACCAATCTGATGTAGATATTCTTCAGGCTCCTCCACATAGGGCATATGAGCACTGTGCTCAAAGACATGAAAAGATGAACCTGGAGTCAAGCTACTGAAGTATTGGGTGGTTTCTGGTGTAGCTTCATCAAACCGACCGCAAGTGTATAATGTGGGACAATTTATTTCCTTTAATCGTGCTGTACAATCAAATTCTTTCAGATTCCCGAGTACCGTAAATTCAGATGGCCCCCACATAATATTGTAAATTTCAGGATTTCTATATTGAGAGCCTTGCTTTAACCATTCTGGATAGGGATCTAATCGGCAAACAAAATTTTTGTTAAATTCCTTTGTAGCCTCTTCAAACTCCTCAGAGTCCGTCGTACCATTTTCTTCACATCTTGTAATGATAGCTTGAATTTCTTTAGGCAGCTTTTCGAGGTTCTGTTTTTGATCTTGCTCCCACACGGGAGCGCTTAAGCATGGACTTGAAAAAATAACACTCTTCACGCCTCTAGGCTTGGTTAAACAATAGGCCGCCGCAAGTGTCGTTCCCCAGGAATGGCCGAGGATATGTATTTCTTCAAGATTTAATGCTGTTCTTACTTGAGCTAACTCCTCCACAAAGAGGTCAATTTGCCAGAGTGATGGGTTTGTTGGTCTATCCGATTTTCCACATCCTAATTGATCGTAAAAGATTACTGGACGGTCATCCGCAAGTGCCTTTAATCCTTGGAGCGAATAGGAGGAAGAACCCGGTCCGCCGTGTAAAATAATCACGGGAGTCCCTTTGGCATTTTTATTATATAAACGATACCAGACCTTTCCTCCGGTTACTTCAATGTACCCCTCGTCAAACATTTCATATCCCCCTTATATTTTTTCTAGACTGATGAACAATCAAAACACCGCTCAAGAAGAAGTTTATCAGAATAGTAAAGAAGTATACATATATATTAGTTATGAAAGAGAAGAGTAAACTTATTACCCTTTATTTATCAGCTAGAGTGGTTAACCTAAAGAAAAGACGTATACCCATTTATACGACTTTTCTTGTATCGTTTAATAAGAAGGTACCCGAAAAAGGACCTGTTGCTTTTTTAAAAGCTATCTTAGTTTACTCCACACCCGGAAACCATCCTGGTGTATGGATAATCGCCTGCCAAAGTGGATCAGGAATCACAAGCTCCTGTTGTTTGCTTTTATCAATTTTCGTTATAATCTCTGCCTCTCTGCCTTCAGTTACTTTTTGTACCCAGTCAGGGTCAATAATCATTTCCCTGCCTAAGGCAATTAAAGGTACGCCTGATTGGATCGCTTTTAACGCATCATCCACGGTGTAGAGCGAACCCACACCAATAACCGGAACCGTTTTTCCAACTCGTTCTTGGATAATTTCAATCCGCGAGCGCGTGTCGTCTACCCCTCGTCTTGGTGTGGACCAAAAATCCTGAAGGGAAACATGCAGATAATCAAGATTCTTTTTAGCCAAAGCATCTATTAAAACTAAGGTATCTGCCATTGTAATTCCTGGAGTTTCTGGTTCCTCTGGTGAAAAGCGATACCCAACAATAAATGGTTCATTTGTATGTTCCGCTGCTACCTTTTTCACCTCATCAACAATCGCCAGCGGGAATGCGAGACGTTTTTCGAGACTGCCTCCCCATTTGTCTTCACGACGGTTGGAATGAGGAGAAAAAAACTGTTGGATAAGATAGCCATTAGCTCCGTGAATCTCAACCCCATCATATCCTGCTTCAATTGCACGACGGGTAGTTTCGCCAAAATCGTTAATAATAGCTAAAATTTCCGGATCTGTTAACTCCCTTGGGACAGGTTTCCCAGCTCCCTCTGCCGGTACATTGCTAGCACTAACCACGTCTTGATTTGGGACTAGTTCAGGTGGGACTTGTCGTCCGCCGTGAAAAATTTGCAGAACAGCCTTTGCCCCTTGCTTTTTAATTGCAGTAGCTATTTTCCGTAAACTTGGGATAAGTTCGTCTCGGTCCCCACCGAATTCACCATGAAATCCTTTTCCATTCGCAGTCACATATGTACATGCCGTAATAACCATTCCTACTCCACCTGAACGTCTGCCATAATAATTTACCTCGGCATCTGTAACCGTACCATCCGAATTGGATGAAAAATTAGTCATAGGAGCCATTACAATTCTGTTCTTTAAGGAAACCCCATTTGAAAATGAAAATGTTTCGAATAATGGTGCGTACTTAGAATTCATCAAAGAATCCCTCCAGTTTCTTAAAAAATTTTACTACGCCATAGTCTGCTATCCAAATATTATATAATTCCTCTGGCTTGATATCATCAAAAAAACAACAGTTATTTACAACTGTCGTTTTTATTTCTGAATATTACTGTCCTTGTGCACCGTTTGGAGTAACACGTCGAACATGATTATCCTCAAAGTTGTTTTTTCTTGACGCGTCAACTTTATCGTTTAAAAGTTGTTTCTGATCAACTTCTGGTGAAGGTGTCTGCTTATTTTTTGGCATGTGTTATACCTCCCTTTTCATTTGTTACCTTTTTTATTTTGCTTTTAAGCTAAATAATTAACCGTAAAGTAAAAAAGTAATACTTACCAAATGCCCAATCATTATTGATTTTAGTTCATTTAAACAAGGACCTCTGTTAGTGACCACCATTGATGTCCCCTATACAATAGAAATTTTTCCTAAATTACCTCAATAGCGCATCTACCCCCTGGTAGCTAAAATATAAGCCAAAGCCAACAAGTGATAATCCAGATACGATTGAAATAGCAATTAAACTTTTCACATTTAAAAGCTTCCTAAAACCAGTGGTCAACGCGGCTACAAAAATATCCCAAAAAGTAAGACCGAGAAAGATCATACTGCTATAAATTAAGAGTGATTCTGTTCCATTCGTTTGAGCAGTTTTTGCCAAGACGGAACCATAAATACCTAACCAAAAGAGAATAGACAACGGGCTCGTAATAGACATAATGAATCCTGTCAGGAAGCACTTAAACAGTGGCTCCTTTTGTCTACTATAATTAAGAGTGATGGTATTAGCATTTTTAATACTTTCTACTCCTGAATAAATGAGGATAAATCCGCCAAATAACCAAAGAAAAATTTGAACAATCGGAATGCCGAGAAATTGAACCATTCCTAAATAAACCAACAGCATAAAAATCCCATCTGCAATCATCGAGCCTGCCCCAACCACCCAAGCATGCCAGAAGCCATTCTTAATGCCTTTATCCAAGCGGGCAGAATTAACCGGACCAATTGGAGCCGCTAATGTAAAGCCCAGGATTATGTAACCTGCCAAAATACTCATACTCAAGATAACCACTCCACTCTTACACATGTCCTAACTTGTACATTTTATGAAGAAAAATTGGAGACATGTCCAAAATATATTTGGATTGGATGAGAATAATAAAATTACTAAATGACCATTTTTGCAAGGAAGATAGAAAATTACAAGTCATTTTGGTTTAAAGTAATGCCACATCCTGCACTTTTTTAGTTTAAAGAATTACATGAAATATGTATATCCGGGACATTATATAAATGTGCTGTGCTTAAGGAAAGGTGGCACTTTATGAATAAATTTACTTATACACTAAGGAGGGCAACAATGGGAATACTAAGTGGAAATCCGAAAGAAGAGCCATTGCACTACGGTGAAGTCTTTGATATTTGGTCTTCGCTACTAGTTGGAAATAGCATGATAGCTGGTTATCAAACAATGTTAAACCATGCTGGTGATGATGATTTAAAGAAGTTACTGGTTGAAGCAATAGAAACCTGCCAGCACGAAAAGAAACAAGTAGAAGAACTGTTAAAAGAAAATGGAGTTGGCTTACCTCCTGCGGCTCCGGAGCCACCTGAAGCATGCCTTGAGGACATCCCTGTAGGAGCAAGAATTCCAGACCCAGCAATCGCAGCTACACTTGGGGCAGACATAGCAGCTGGCTTAGTAGCGTGTAGTGCGGTCATTGGTAAGTCAATTAGAGAAGATGTTGCGATGATGTATGCGCAATTCCATGCTCAAAAGGTAGCACTTGGTGGCAAGGTCCTTCGATTAAATAAAGAAAAAGGCTGGTTAATCCCGCCTCCATTACATCTTAATAAACACCATGATTGTTAAGAGTAAAACAATGAAAACACGGTTCCAATATAGCCGTGTTTTTTCCTGTTCTTTGGCCATTCTTGTATTTCATTAAATTACAATAACCAGCGCTACCTCTTTTGGTATAATTGATAGGATAGTTAATAATTTTGAGGTGGCATCATGAAAAAAACGATAGGTATGTTTGCTCATGTCGATGCTGGGAAAACCACATTGGCTGAACAACTGCTCTACCATACGAAAACCATTAGACAACGAGGACGTGTCGACCATCAGGACACCTTTCTTGATACACATACAATCGAAAAACAAAGAGGAATTACCGTTTTCGCTGATCAAGCTATGTTTTTCTATAATGAATCCGATTATTATCTGATTGATACACCGGGCCATGTCGACTTCTCTCCTGAAATGGAGCGGGCCATCCAAGTGATGGATTACGCGATTGTGATTATTAGTGCCGTAGAAGGAATTGAAGGTCATACGGAAACTGTGTGGACACTCCTCCAAAAACATCAGGTCCCAACCTTATTCTTTATCAATAAAACGGATCGTGTCGGTGCTGACCCAGCAAGAGTATTTGAGGAAATTCAGAAGAATTTAAGCGCAGATGTATTTGATATGACAGAGGCTGTAACTGTGACTGATGACAAGGTTCAGTTGAATAAAGAACTGACTGAATTTATAGCCGAGCGTGACGAATACCTTTTAGACACCTACTTGGAGACAGGTTTTGAACCAGAACTTTGGGTAGAAACAATGAAAAATATGGTGAAAGAGTTAAGGCTTTTCCCTTGTTCAAATGGTTCAGCTTTACAAGACCTCGGCATTAGTTCCTTCCTTGAAAAATTAGACATGCTGACCACTTCCGATTATCGAAGTGATGGAGCATTTGCTGGCCGGGTGTACAAAATTCGTTATGATGAAAAAGGTACCAGGATTACCTTTATCAAAGCACTGCAAGGCAGATTAAAAGTAAGGGATGAAATACGGTATGGGGATAATGAAATTTTCCTCTCAGAAAAAGTCACTCAGTTAAGAACATATAATGGAAGCAAATTTAAAACGGTCGACCAAGTGATGGCAGGAGATATTTTTGCCGTGACAGGATTGTCGGCCGCTTCAGCGGGTGATGGTTTAGGGATATTAGAGGATACAACCGAATTCGAAATGACCTCCGCATTAAAGTCTAAGGTTATTTTTGAACCATCACAGAATGCGAAAGAAGCATTGCGGTATTTTAAAATGCTGGATGCCGAAGACCCTGCCTTAAATGTTATCTGGGAAGAACGCACCCAAGACATCCATATTCACATCATGGGAATGATCCAGCTCGAGGTACTTAAAGATGTTATGAAGGAACGCTTTCAGGTTAATGTCGCATTTGAGGAACCGGAGATTCTGTATAAAGAAACAATTTCTTCAGAGGTTATTGGTTACGGCCATTTTGAACCACTTGGACATTATGCAGAAGTACATCTAAAGTTGGAGCCTGCGGTGAGAAATAGCGGGATCACCTTCGAAAGTTTGTGCCATACCGATCAGTTACCAATTGGAACGCAAAACGTTATCCGCAATCACCTTTTTGAAAGGGATCACCATGGATTACTAACCGGTTCGCCGCTCACAGATCTAAAGATTACACTACTAACTGGGCGAGCCCATAATAAGCACACGTCTGGCGGGGACTTTAGAGAAGCTTCTTTTCGCGCATTGCGGCAAGGGCTGGAAAAAGCAAACAACATCATGCTTGAACCGTTTTATGATTTTAAGATCAAAATGGATTTTGAATATATGGGTAAAGTTTTAACTGATATTCAAAATGCCCACGGCAGCTTTAACACTCCTATCATGGAAGGAAATAGTACCCTAATTACTGGGAAGGTTCCAGTTGCTACCTTTATGAATTATAGTCAAGAATTCGCATCCATTACGCAAGGAAAAGGAACACTTAATCTAGTTGTCGGCGGTTATTACCCATGCCACAATCCAAGCCAAGTAATGGAAAGAATTAATTACAACAAGGACGCAGACCCAGAATATACCTCGTCATCCATCTTCTGCTCTAAAGGGCAAGGCTACTCCCTTTCATGGGACGAGGCGGAAAAAGAAATGCATTGTTTATAGTCGATTGACGACCGTTAGATAACTTTTTTCATAATTTCGGTCTTCAAGGCCTCCTATTGACGACCCTTCCTCCGCTTTTTTTCTAGATTCGGTCTTCAAAGCCCCCTATTGACGACCGTTCCTCCGCTTTTTCCATAGTTTCGGTCGTCAATATTGATTATTCCTCTACCTTAAGCTCATCTTCCATCCAATGATCGGGAATATATAATCCAGCTGGTAACTTAGTTGTAAGACCTCCATTGGCTGAATTGATTTGTGCCTGAGTCAGGAACAAACTTCCTGTCAGATTTGCCCCGCGTAGATCCGCATCTCTCAAGTCTGCACCAATAAGGTCAGCCACACGAAGATCAGCATTCCTTAAGTCCGCCGCGATCAGCAACGCTCCTCTTAAATTTGCTCCTCTTAGGTCAGCTCCTTTTAACTTTGCCCCCAAAAAATCTTTCCTCTTTACCTCTTTCCTATTTAGAACCTTATTTCGTGCCAGTTCACTTGTCTGGAGTAATAATTCATTAACACTTGCTCGATGGGTCGGAACATCTACCTCTAAGATTAATCGAGGACTTAGATAGGTAAGTTTCTCTGTTTCTTCTATAGAATACTTCAATTTTTCATGAATTGGCTGTGTATCATCAAGACTAAGGGCTTCATTTAGGTAGCAAAGCATCTCATGAAGTTGTTGCACAATCGGAAATACCTCATATATTTCCCTTGCTATCGCCGGCTGCTCGCGCCAATTGTTGCCAAGATAAGTGACTTGTGAAACTTTTTGCCCTGCACCAAAACACTCATAACCAACACAGCCTCTGAATCCCTCTTTTCTCAGATTCTTATGAATCCCACACCGAAAGTCGGATTGTAAATTGCGGCAAGGAGTCCCTGCTTCTTTATCAATCGCAAAATCAGCCGACTTTGCAAAAGGCAAAGCCACACAGCATAATCCAAAACATTGGCTGCAATCTGAACGTAAACTATGAACATTCTTTTCTTGTTTAATTTGTTGATTTGACAATCTTACCGCTCCCTCTTATGTACCTTCTATCACATATTTATCCTTCAAATTTCCTTTCAAAATCTAACTGTCTAAATGCCAACTGACGATGTATTCAGTTTGTTTACTGAGGGGAGTTATTTCGGGGTCACTTACTGCCCAGTTCCCACTGATATTTAGCTCCTGACAGGCTGACTCAAATTGGCACATCGCGATTCCCATATCCAATAACTGCATATCATAGCCTAATTTAGTACTATAGTTGGGCGTATGTTCAATGTAAAAATGACAAATTTTACGATCCTCGGAAACTACGAGCCTCCACGGTTGTTTGTTAGAAGCAGACGGCCCCAGCCTCACCATCTCTACCGGCACTTCAAGAAGACCGGCATTTTCCTTCGTTAAATTACTTTCGAAATCGGTATCATAAAAAAGCTTATCCCATGGCTTTTTATTGTCTGCTTTTACAACTAAACGGACCGCTTTATCAAACACGCGTTGTTTTTGCTTCGGATATCCAATCGGTGTGATACAAGGAATGAAACCAGATTCATCTAACTGAATCTCTTCTTCGAATGAATTTCTACTGAATGTCCCACCCATCCAACAAGTACCAATCTCCAACTCCGTCAAAAATAACACCAGCTTTTGAAAAGTAAAGGCAAAATCAATGAGAGCTTCACGATTATTTTCAGTAATTCCGACCAAATATCCACTAGGATTTTTAATAAATCCATATGTTCCTAGTTTTATTCCCTTGTCAGTTACATTTTTTTTAACCTCAACAAGGACAATTCGTCCAGTCTGTCCAAACGGTCCCTTCAAATGACCACTATCATTGATATAATCATGGATTTGTTGTAAATGTACTGCAGATATGGCTTGATTCTCATATGTTCTTATTGACTGACGCTTACGGATCGTTTCTGTTACAGATTTTTTATAAATCATGTGTCCCCCGCCTAACTTTGGATATCTGCTTCTAATGTAACACAAAAAACCTCTTATCCGAAAAATAGGATAAGAGATTTTAGATTTAAATAAGCACCTTTCTTTTCAGAGCACGACTGTTTAAGGTCTTTCCTTTCCAATAGACCGTTCCGGTCGCTATTAATAATAAAATACCAGTTACGATAAAAACACTGTGCACGGGGAAAATCCCGCCAAGGAACCCGCCAATAATTGGGCCAATCATCCCGCCCAACTGGTTGGCAGTTTGGTTCAAACTAAATGCCCTGCCTCGGAAATCCTCTGTTGTCGACTTAACCACAAGACCATTGAGCGCCGGGAAGACAGCACAGAAAAAGATGCCGAACACAAAGCGGATAATTGAAAATCCCCAAATTTGACTGAACAGAACTTGAGCGACAGTCCCTAATCCACCGCCCAATAACCCAATAAATAATACTCGTTGAAAGCCCACTTTATCTGCCCATTTCCCCCAAAATGGAGCAAATAAAGCACTCGCAATTCCTGGCAGCGAGAAGACAACACCTGCTAATAACGAGGCATTTTCGGATGATCCCCCTAATTTCACGATATATAATGGAAGCACAGGCTCAATGGTCATAATGGAACAGCTCGTAACCACTGTTAAGATAAGGACAAGAAAAAAAGGACGATTGGTCAAAGCTAATCTAAAGTCGTTTTTAACCGACCCTCGAACCTTACTAGGTGTAAAGTTTTCCTCCACTACCCAAAAAATAATCAAAATGGTGGCAAGAAATACAATTGTTCCTGCACTGGCAAATGCCCACCGATTCCCGACTAAATGAGAAATCCCCCCACCTAACAATGGACCAAGGATACTGCCTGAGGCAGAAGCTGAAGAAATAAGGGAAAGAGCATAGCCCAACTTATTGCCTGGCGTGTTGGTACCAATCAAGGCAATAGCACCAGGGATGAAACCACTTAATAATCCCTGCAAAATCCGCAGTGCTAAAATTTGATAAGGATTGGTCACAAAAGCCATTAACGTATAGATGACAAAAAGAGCAAAGCCTGCCCGAATAATCATCGGCTTCCGCCCATATTTATCAGCCATTCTTCCCCAAAATGGCGAGGCAATCGCCCCTGAAAAAAACGCGGCACTAAATAACAAGCCCGCCCACAATTCCGTATGTTCATGCACACCAATTTGCAAAAGAAAAATCGGCAAAAAGGGAATAACCATGGAAAAGCTTGCTGCTGTAAAAAAGACTCCAATCCAAAGCACCCACAAATTACGTTTCCAGTTTAGCATGCTACTCCATCTCCCAAAGCTGGTCTTGATTCCTAATTTTATCCAGAACCATTTGAATATGGTCTATAATAACACAAAGAGGAATTATTTTCATTCCCGAAATATTCGAATCATGAAATTAATTCTTGGTATATGAAAAGTCCCATGCGTTTCCACTGGGACTCTTTTATAGTAAATGATAAGTCTCCTGAAAATTAAACTAAATATGCCCCTAACGCAACCATTGCATGTTTTAATGCTTGTTCATATGCCTTATCTTTACCAATAACTAAATGAAAATCTTCTGGATTTCGAACCGTTGAACGGCCTTCGACTTCATAACCATTTTCAAAAATAAGCAGACAAATGGTTGATTTCTCGCTCATTCGTTGGAATTTTTTCTCGACAATCATTTCCTCTAACCTTCTGCGCTTATCATCTTTAATCTCCGAGGTTCTTGAATAAGGTATGACAATGTGTTCATAAAAATGGTTATGTTTACATGATACAGTTAGGATTTGTTCGCCATGATGCTCTATGTTATTAATCTCTCCACATTTGGGACAAATACTTTCGATCACCATTAGATCATCTCTCCCTGCTTCACCTTTTATATGAATCAATTAGATTATCTCATACAGGAGGAAAATATTAACATCTAATAGTGAAATATCTATGAAATATGTTTTCCATTCCCAGTACTTTTTCTAATGAAATGAACAAGGAAGGTACCGGAAAATACAGAAATCAAAATTGAAAAGAAAACAAATTCGTCTAAATCGTATCCAAATGCAGAAACAATCATTTTTATAGCAATAATCGCTATTAAAATAAAGGCAGTCGTTTCAACTTCAGGGACTTTTTCAATTAATGATAAAAATAGTTGCGCAACACCACGCATCATTAGGATTCCGATCACACCACCAATAAATAATACCCACTCCTGATTAGATACTCCAAATGCTGCAATCACACTATCAAGACTAAAGGCAATGTCCATAAGTTCAACCGTCAACACGGTTCTCCAGAATCCCAAATGTTTAGATGGAATTTCATCTTCGCTACCATTATTCTGGATAAAGTTTTGAATCACGATCCAAAGTAAGTAATGTCCTCCAATAATTTTTATCCAACCGATATTGACTAAGGTAACTCCTAATCCTATCGCTAGGATTCGAAATAGATACGCTCCGAATATCCCATAGAATAAAGCCTTTTTTCGTTGCTCCTTGGGTAAATTTTTAACCAAAATAGCTAACACCAGTGCATTATCGGCAGATAGTAACCCTTCAAGAATTACAAGAGAACCGATTACTCCCCAGCTAGCTGGATTCATAAAGACTTTTTCTAGCGCATCTAGTGAAAAAAATGTACTATAACTCGTGATCATTTCTTGTAAAAAATCCATTTTTTCTCCCTTTCCAAGCGTTATTTTTCATGGTTTCATTTTGGAAATAGTACTTGTCCGTCATTAGATTTTAAATCTCCGTTGTCCTACTATAAATGTATGTACTGTTCTTGAATATTTGAACCAAAACCTAACGAACCTTTAATTGCACTCTCTATACAATTGGTGAAAACCGCTGTTCAAAAGTTCGTCAAAACATTTTAAACAAAGTGTGAACTTGTTACTATACCCATGTTGTTTAGGTGAAAAATGCAATATAGTGTAATCATAAAGAACATACAAATTATGAAAGGCGGAATCATTTATGTTTAATAAATTTTTAAGAGAAAATAAAATTGCAGCGGCCATTCTTACGGTCTTACGTTTATACCTTGGTTATTCTTGGCTTACAGCTGGTTACGGAAAATTATCAAGCGGCGGCTTTGATGCGGCAGGATTTTTAAAAGGGGCAATCGCAAATCCAGTAAAAGGTCCAGATGGCGCGGTTGTATTTGGATGGTATGTAGACTTCTTGAAACACATTGCACTGCCAAACGTCGATGTCTTCAACGTCATCGTACCATGGGGCGAAACATTAATCGGTTTAGGCTTAATCTTAGGTTGCTTAACAACTACAGCAATGTTCTTTGGTCTAGTGATGAACTTCAGCTTTTTCTTAGCTGGTACTGTATCTCATAACCCTAGAGACATTTTCATAGGCTTCATCATTCTAACTGCTGGTTACAATGCAGGCAGAATCGGTTTAGACCGCTGGGTAGTTCCTTTCGTAAGAAAAATGAGCAAAAAAACTACTGACAACGACAAGGCAAACGTTAGAGCATAATAAAAAGACGATTCGGAACTCCGAATCGTCTTTTTCTACCTAATCTCGGCCATCCATACCTTCCTTTTCACCCTTGGCTAATGCTCTTCGATCACTTGCTTTCGGTGGTTCTTCTAACCAGCCATTTTCAATCATCAAGTTGGCTCCATCTTCAGCATACCTCAAAAGTTCGCCCGTAAGTGCTACATATTTTTCTCCAAGGTCATATCTTGCAATTACACTTAAAGCGGCTCCGTAATAGGCGATGGCTGCTTGCGTTGACAACTGGATTTGATACATCATCCATTTATCAGAAAAAGGAGCGGTGGTGGAACTCGTTACATATGATTGCAATGAGATGGGGAAATTCAACCTTTCTTCACGAAATATTTTCCCAAAGGCAGCAATATGCTTGTTAGCAATGTCTGCTCCTCTATTTATGTATTTACGAACCTTGTTTGAAGCAGTCACCTGCCTGAAGCCTACCTTTAATGCCGCATGAAGGTGCATTCTATTCATATTAAATGTAATATCCCCAATCTCTAACGCAGTTAAAGGTCGACGCTCCCCAAACCAACCAGTTAAAAAGCTCTGATGTTTTACAAAATCCGTCGCTACTGCAGGAGTTATAATGGGCGGACGCGAGTAAATCCCCTTGGTCAGCATTATATCAATAGTTTTTTCAAAAATTAAAATGGTTTCGGTATTACAGTTAATAAAATATTGGCGGAGGTCGGCGCGTAACGAGGTACCTACAGAAAGCGCGTACCCTGTTAACCCCTGTAATATCATTATATACATATAATATAAATAGAAAGGGTCTTGAAACAGACGCGGAGCTTGAATATTAACATCCTTTTCAGTAAATCCGTGTGGGATTGGGAAATTCTCCTGTAAAAAAAATTCCTTCACTCGCAGGACATGTCGTTCTGAAAGTTCAAGAGATTGTTTATAAATTTCAATAATATCCTGATCATCCAAATGTTCAAGTGCATATCTGATAAAACAAATCTCCATGGTTTCAAACATATATTGAGTCCAAAGACTTGAAATCTCCGGAGCAGTTAATCGAATCGCAGTTGGTTCCATTTTGCTCACCCTTTACATTATATGGGTATACCATTCCCGGTTTATTACAATTTTATTCCGATAAATTATTCTTCCAAAATTACTTTGTGGTATTGGGATTTCCGATTCGATTTAGTTTCTATTATTATTTGCCGATGTGTCCTATACAGGCTAGTCTTAATTTCCATACACTAAAACAATTCATCAGGTTTGGAGTGGAAAAAATGTCCGCTAATTTAGTTACAAATATACGAACAACTTTGGCATACACGGTCCAAGCAATTCGATTTGCTGATAGTGCTTTAGCTCTCTTTTTGGAGATGTCAGCTTTTCCTTTACCACCGAATCCAATTAAAATCCAATTTTACCAAGATGCTGTCGATAACCTAACCGAAGCCTATCTTGCCATAAAAGATTTACCATTTGACACGCACTTCCCAAGTGACCCTGTGTTTACACTTGCCCCGATTGTCTCCCAAAGCCAAGATAATCAACACCTTATTAACCTATCTGACAATCGAATCTCTCTGGCTACTAATAAAACGGAAGATTCCATTAACTATTGTGAACTTGCAATTCAACTAACAGAAGACAACGAAAGACTCAATGGACAACTCTTTTTCATAAAACTAAGTTTACTGGCCGCACGGGACGCATTAGTTTCAGGACTCAATGAACCTGATTTTGACGTAGGCTAGCAAAACCATGATTCTTCTGCAGCATAATTATTTTCACATAAAAAGAGCCTTCTAGTTTCAGTTAGAATAATGAATTCGTACGAAGAACATACTATCCCGTATCGTTTGTTAAAATTTTTTAGGGAGAAAAAACCATGCAAGAGTCCGTTGAGATTATTATTCGAACGTTTACTTCATTCATTTTATTATGGATATTTTTCCTCATCCTCGGGAAACAAACGATTGCACAGAAGACTTATCACCTGTATATCGCATCGATTACACTAGGAACCATCGCAGGAAATCTAGCATTTAATATAAAAATTAAATTTATGTATTTTATTATTGCATTTATTATTTTGGGCGCGGTTGTTTTCATACTAAATCTTATCGCTGTAAAAAATCCACACATCCGGAAATGGATTGCTGGAGAACCTGCGATCTTAATTCAAAATGGAGAAATTCTTACAGAATCAATGGAACGGATGCGGTATTCGCTAGATTCTCTGCAACAGGCCTTACGTATCAAAGACATTTTCAATTTAGAAGAAGTAGAATGCGCCATTTTAGAGATAAACGGCTCACTCTCTGTTTTAAAAAAGCCACATTATCGATCAACCACCAAAGAGGATTTAAAGCAATTATCCTTCAATAAATCGGTACCGGTCGAGTTGATTTATAATGGGAAAATATTATTAGAGAACTTAACCGCATCAACATACGACGAAAAATGGATCATGAATGAGCTAAGTAAGAGAAACCTAGCTGTTAATGAAATCACCTATGCTGTCATAGGGAGCAAAGGAAACTTGTATATAGATTTAAAAGAGAACTAAGGAAATAACTCCTATCACCAAAAAGACATCCTCACAGTGGATGTCTTTTTGGTGATAAGGTTATTTATATTTGCAACTCATCTCTTTGTCTAAGCCACTAACTTATCCCCAACTTGAATAAGATGTAGCTATTTTTATGTTTAACCTAGTGTCTAAGTTTATGATGGCAATTTAATTACTGATGTAAATCATCTAATTCCACAATCTTGTCAGTAATCTGGTTTCGCTCATGCTCTGCAACTTCGTTTGAGATAATATCTTCTTTGACCAATTTTTCAATAGCTTCATGTTGTGCATATAACGCCTGTTTTTGTAAGATTAATTGTTGTTTTTCTTTCAGACCGGGATATTTCTTAAAAAGTTGCTCCATTTTGTTCTGTAATATAGAAAATTCCTGTTCGAATTCTGTAATCACTTCTTTAGCTGCTGTTTGGGTAATGAACAAATTTTTTCTAACGGTGTGTATTTCATTTAAGGCTGATTCGAATCTATGTCCCCTTGCAATCAGTTCTTCATATTCCTTATACCCTTCTTCTTTTTTATGAAGTCCTAGGAGGGATAATAGCGGTTTAATAGATAGTCCTTGAAATACTAAAGAGAACAGCACCACACTAAACGCAACAATTAAGATTTCATCCCTGCCAGTAAATTGATGAGGAAGACTTAAAACAAGTGCAATAGATAATGAGCCTTTTAAACCTCCCAAGTTGATCACATGCTTCCAGGAAGTTGGAAAGTTCCTGGTAAACAACAAACTTACGTAGACAGCAATACTTCTGGCAATGAGCATGATCAAGATGGCAAGGAAAACTAACCCCCATTTGTCTGCTAAGCTAATCTTGGTTATTTCCAATCCAACCATTAGGAACACGATTGAATTGGCAAGCAAGGCAGTAACTTCCCAAAAATTATTAATATTTAGCTTCGTCGTCGGGCTCATTCCAATTTTTGCTCCATAATTTCCAAAAATCAAGGCAGCAACAACAACGGCGATGACACCAGAGGCATGCACGGCTTCAGCTAATAAGAATGAACCGTAAAAAAGAAGCACGCTGAAGATGATCTCCAATGGGTAATCGTCAAAGTAACTGGTTAATTTAGAGAAACCATAGCCAAGTACACCCCCAATAATGAGTCCAAGTGAAATGACTTTTATAAATTCCCATATTCCATAACCGATCCCTACTACCCCAAGATCTATGTAGGTAAGTAAATAAAAAGCAGATATATTAAACAGGACGACCGCCAGCCCATCATTAAATAAACTTTCTCCTTCAATAACAGTAGCGAGCCTTTTGTTCACTCCAACGCTTTTAAAAATGGAGATAACGCTGACCGGATCAGTGGCACTCATTAAAGCAGCGAACACAAACGCAGTAGAAATCGAAAAACCTAACAGCCATACCGCAGATAAACCAACAATAAGAAACGATAGCAAAGTGGCTCCAAACGCTAGAACAAGAATAGGTTCTTTATTCTCTTTTAAATAGGAAAAAGGGAGCTTTAAAGCTGCTTCGCCTAATAAAGCAGGCAAGAAGAGTGTAATGATAACAAAGTTAAAAACTTCACCTTTTGTAATAAAATCCTTTAAAGGCTCTAATAATGGAATGTTTACCAGACCAATAACTGTTCCAACAATGACTAAGGCAATTGGATATGGCTGTTTTAATTTTTTAGAGATGGCAGTGATACCAGCAGCAATCATGACTAATGTAAGTCCAAGTTCGAATATATGGTGTAAATCTATCTCATCCACTTCTTTAACCCCCCTTTATTAATACATAATATCCATTAACCCTAACATTCATTAATATTTCGATTGTATGTAGTAAACCAAATTAATTTCCTATATTTACTTTTGCTCTCGTTGACTCATGAAAAAAAGGAATTGCACAGCACCTCTTTTGTTTGACCGTTTTCTGTCGAAAAACACGGATAATTCTTTTAAAAAATCCTCATATCTGTATTTTTCATCACACCTTAGCTTCCCTCCTGGATGTACAATCGAAATGGAATCCATAAAATAATGGGGGTGTATCTCAAAGTCTAGAAGATTAGAAGAATAGTTATCATACATAGGTTTCTAGAAAATCTTAGGAGGATGTTAATTTGTTTACTTTACTAATTTTTGTTTTAATCGCGGTTACTTTGGTCTTATTGAGTTTATTTGTTGATGGGCTGTTCGGGTTGTATAAGCAAGAAAAAGAAGCAGAAAAAATGTTGGTAAGGGATGGGATGGAAGGATATTTATATGAAATGGGACCTGTAAAGATATTCAAAACGCTTTATGATGCGGAGGGTAATGTAAGATATTTGGTTTATTTACCTCAGTATGAGTGGTTCAAATCTCCGACATACAAATGGTATGAAGTATATGCTACACATAATGGCTTCCAACATATCGAAGTAGAAAGATAATCTACAGATAGTAAAATGGCTTGGAGTAATCTCCAAGCCATTTCTATTATTCTTACTTAATATTCTCTACAATCGTTGCAACACCCTGTCCCCCGCCGACACAAAGCGTAGCCAGACCAAAGAGGTTTTCCCTTTTCTTCATTTCATGGATTAGAGTAACCAAAATTCTTGCTCCACTTGCACCAATTGGATGACCAATGGCAATCGCACCACCATTAACATTTAACTTTTCTTTATTAAAGTGAAGCTCACGGTCGACCGCAATCGATTGAGCAGCAAATGCTTCATTTGCTTCTACTAAATCAATCTCCTCTAACGATAAAGAAGCTGTTTTTAGCGCTTTCTTTACAGCTGGGACAGGACCAATCCCCATAATACTTGGATCGACACCCGCTGTTGCATTAGCTTTAATGGTAACTAATGGGGTGACCCCTAACTCCTCTGCCTTTTTACGGCTCATAACAACCAAAGCGGCGGCTCCATCGTTAATACCTGAAGCATTAGCAGCAGTAACCGTTCCATCTTTTTTAAAGGCAGGACGAAGTTTCGCTAATCCGTCTGCAGTTGTTCCAAAGCGTGGGAACTCATCTTGACTGAATAATGTCACTTGGCCTTTGCGTCCTGGTACCTCTACAGGGACAATCTCATCGGCAAATCGATTGGATTCAATCGCTGCTTGCGCCTTTTGCTGACTCCATGTCGCAAATTCATCCTGTTCAACACGTGAGATTTCATATTTTTCAGCAAGGTTTTCAGCAGTAACTCCCATATGATAGTCATTTTCTGCACACGTTAACCCATCTTGAAGCATGCTGTCGAGAATTTTCTGGTCGCCCATCTTAAATCCATTGCGGCCGCCTTTTAACAAGTATGGAGCTTGAGTCATATTCTCCATTCCGCCTGCTACCACTACTTCAGCTTCTCCCGCAAGAATGGCTTGAGTTGCTAGATGAACCGCTTTTAAGCCTGAGCCGCAAAGCATATTGATAGTCATCGCCGTTGCCTCTTGTGGGATACCTACCGCAAGGGCAGCTTGTCTGGCTGGATTTTGACCCAATCCAGCTTGTAATACATTCCCCATAATGACTTGATCAACGTCTTTTGGATCAACTCCAGCTTTTTGAAGTGCTCCTTTTATGACAGTGGATCCTAATTGAGTAGCTGAAACATTTTCTAAACTTCCTAGGAAGTTTCCTATTGCGGTTCTTACTGCACTTACGATTACAACCTCATTTACGTTCATTCTGTTTTCCCCCAATATCCAATTTATGTACTGAATAATAATTCCCCCCAAATATTACTACATTTAGGGGCAATTTTTATGACAAACTATTCGACAAATTCAGACTAATACTTATGAACATCATAAATCCCTATAAGCGAATTCTGCTTGTTTTCGTTTCTCCTAAGCTGCTGAGAAATCCGTCAAGGCGGTGGTTTCGTTTTCAATCACGTCAGTTGAGAAGGCTTGGAAATGACAAAAATCAATATGGTGAACTTCATAAAAAAATGACATTTCTTGTAGAAAAGTTTTTAGTTAACCATATTTCGATATAGTAAAGTAAAAAGTATTATCCTAAAATTAAAAAGAGAGAAAATCATCTTTTCTCTCTTGAAACAACAAAGTGGTTAAATAACTAAACCGCCATCTACACTCAAAATCGTCCCATTTATATAATTCGCCTTATCAGATGCTAAAAACAGATAAGCAGCGGCAATATCTTCAGGTTTTCCAAGCTTCCTTAGCGGTGTCTTTTCTTTCATAAACTGAAGCACTTTATCTGGGACTGCTGCAGTCATGCCGGTTTCTATGAATCCTGGTGCCACAGCATTAACTCGGATCCCCTTTGGACCAAACTCCTTCGCCCAGCTTTTCGTCAGGCCAATGACACCTGCCTTTGTTGCAGCATAATTGGTCTGGCCAATGTTACCATATAACCCAACAACGGATGACGCGTTAAGAATAACGCCCGAACCCTGCTGTAACATAATTGGCGCAACCGCTTTCGTGCATTTGAACACACCGGATAAGTTAACTGAAATAACCTTTTCCCAAGCGGATTCCTCCATTTTGGTTAAAAATCCATCAAGGGTAATCCCAGCATTGTTAACTAACACATCTATCCGGCTATGCTTTGCTACTACGGATTGAACCATCTCATCAATTTGAGAACTATCGGAAACATCTACCTTATAAAACTCTACCTTTTCACTATTTAATTCTTCTAATGTATTTCTACCAGCCGTTTCATCATAATCACAGATAACAACATTTGCATCCTCTTGCAGGAATTGTTTTGCCGTTTCCTTTCCAATGCCCTGTGCCCCACCTGTAATGATCACGACCTTTTTACTATTCTCCAATAATATCACCTCGTTTTTTCTTTCCACGATAGACAATAACCTACAACAGAAACCCAAGGAATAGGAGCCAAAACACACACAAAAGACAGTATCAGTGAAAAAGGGTAACAGCAACAAAAAGCCATTTTTACCAATAGTATGATGGATGTGTAATATTTATCACTCTAGAAAAATCGGATTGGGAAAATTTTCAACTTAAAAATTTTGTCAAAAAATGAAGAATTGTTTTTGGATAATTTTTAATCTTGCATCTTTAAAAATTTTGATTAAGTTAGTATGATGAGTAAGTCAATAAAGTATTGAAGGAGGAAAAGACATGAATCAGGATTTTAATTTTTTTAATGTATGGAAAGATTTTTATTCACAATCTAGTAAATTTTTCGATGAAAAAATCAGCAATGATTTTCCATCACAAGGGTTAGGCCAAGTATTGGAGATGAATCTTCAATTCAAAAAAATGCTTGACGAATCAACCTTACGCTACTTGGAATTTATGAATGTCCCTTCTCGACATGACATTGCCAACATTTCTTCATTGCTTGTTAATGTAGATGCGAAAGTCGATGATTTAGAAGAAATCTTGGAAGAAAAATTGGATGGCCAGGGAGATCAAGGATCGATGCAAAAGGAATTAGCCACTTTAAAAAAGGAAATGAAGAGCTTAGATCAAAAAATGGATAAAATCCTTAGCTTCTTAAAATCATCAGAAGAAATTAAGTAGACACGCATTACATAATTGCTTTTGGTAATTAGTAAACTCTCAGTTTATCATTAACAACTATACTAGGTGGGGTGGAAATAATGACTAATTTAAGAGATAAAGTTGCGATTGTTACAGGCGGCAGCAGAGGAATCGGTGCCTCAATAGCGTTGGAGTTAGCAAGACAGGGTGTAAAGGTTGTTATTAACTATAATATTCGCAGAGAATTAGCCGATAAAGTGGTGGCGGAAATCCAGGAATTCGGCGGAGATGCTTACGCAGTTCAAGCAGATGTTTCAATCAGCAATGAGGCAACATACCTTGTCCATGAAACGATTAACCATTATGGTAAATTGGATATTCTGATTAACAATGCAGGAATTACAAGAGACAGTACATTCAAAAAGTTAAACGAAGAAGATTGGAGAAAAGTAATTGATGTGAATTTAAACAGTGTCTACAACAATACATCAGCGGCTTTACCTTATCTTCTTGAATCAGATGCCGGTCGTATCATTAACATTTCGTCTATTATCGGGCAAGCTGGCGGGTTCGGACAAACCAACTATGCTGCAGCAAAAGCTGGATTAATTGGTTACACGAAATCACTTGCGCTTGAACTAGCAAAAACTAATGTTACCGTAAATGCGATTTGTCCAGGATTTATCGGAACTGAAATGGTTCAAGCTATTCCTGAAAAAGTTCTTGCAGGTATTGTTGAAAAAGTTCCACAAAAACGTTTAGGGAAACCAGAAGAAATCGCTCGTGGGGTTATTTTCCTATGTAAAGATGGTGACTACATTACTGGTCAACAATTAAACATTAACGGCGGACTATATATGTAATTGTCATGAAGAGACGAATTTGTCTATATACTGAAAGAGAAAATAATCCACGTTAGGAGTGAATGATCATTAACGTTTTAATGCCAAAAGATTGGAATACATTGGCGGAATTCACGAATCAGGAGTATCAACAGTTGTTCAATCGTGTAACAAGAGCATCACAAGTGTTAACAACTGATGCTGAACCGGAAGTAGGTCCTACTCCGAAAGAAGTTATTTGGACAAGAAATAAAACAAAGCTCTACAGGTATATTTCTGACCAGCCAAAAAAGCATAAGGTTCCACTTCTTTTTGTGTATGCTCTGATTAATAAGCCCTATATTTTGGATCTCACCAAAGGTGGAAGTTTAATAGAATTTTTGGTTGAGCGCGGCTTTGATGTCTATCTTCTTGATTGGGGTTCACCAGGTTACGAAGATCGCCATATGAAACTCGATGATTACATTATGGACTATATTCCACGTGCCGTCCGGAAGGTTTTGCGCAAATCTCAAGCGGATGAAATATCAATCCTTGGTTATTGCATGGGCGGAACGATTACATCTATGTTTGCAGCTCTTCACCCTGAATTGCCTATCCGCAACTTGATCTTTATGACAAGTCCATTTAATTTTGAAAATAGCGGCGCTTATGGTGCGATGCTGGACGAACGCTATTTTGATATTGATAAAGTAGTAGGAACCCTAGGTGTCATCCCACCTGATATGATCGACTTTGGAAACAAAATGATCAATCCTATGGCTACCAACCTAGGACCATTTGTTAGCCTTGTGGATCGTGCTGACAATGAAAAATTCATCACGAGCTTTAAACTGCTGCGCAAATGGCTGAACGACGGAATCTTATTTCCAGGTGAGGCCTACCGTCAGTGGATTAGAGACTTCTACCAAAAAAATAAATTGATAAAAGGCGAAATGGTTATTCGCGGCCGAAAGGTCAAACTTGAAAATATCAAGGCGAATGTACTTAATTTGGCTGGTAAAAATGATCTAATTGCCCCTCCCCATCAAGTTGAGGCATTGATGGACGCTATCTCAAGTGAGGATAAGCAATTTAAGGTTTTACCAGTTGGCCATACATCGATTACTTATGGCGGCCAAGCAACAAAAATCACTTATCCAACCATTTCTGATTGGTTGAGTGAACGATCTAACTAATTAATTTTACACATGCTTAGAGTGTCCAGTTCCGATTGGGCACTCGGTTTCTTTTTACCTACTATATAACTCTTCTTCGAAAAAACAAGTTGCCGGTAGTGGTAAGGTTTATTATATGAAATTTTCAGAGAATTGACAAGTAAAAATTTCTTTTGATATTTTATTGGTCCTACCCTCTAAATCTTCCCATAATAATCGTGTCATAATACTTACCATCTGAAAGGCATTTGTCTTTTTTTAAAACCCCTTCTATTTCAAAGCCAAACTTATTATACAGCTTAATGGCTTTTTCGTTTGTTTCTAGAACATTTAAAGTCATTTTTTTGATTCCAATGGAATCAGCCCAGGAAATGGATTCTTTTAAAAGATTTTTGCCTATTCCGTATCCCCAATACTCCTTTAAAACGCCCACTCCAAATTCGACTTTGTGAGAGTATCTTATTAAATCATTTCCTTCACATCTAGAATAGCCGACAATCCAATTATCCACTTCTGCAACTAAAAATATGTTTCTAGGACTCAAGGTATCTGTTTTTATTATTTGTTCAAACCCTAAAGGATCAATGAACGCCTCCCCTTTCTCCCTGTCCATATTTTCAGTTTCCCCATCAATCTGCAGTCTAACGTCTGAAATAATTTTTGCATCCTTTTCGATGGCAGACCGGATCGTATAATAAAACCCATTGGTATTGTATTCTTGTTTAAGTATTTTCATTTAATAACCCCCATTCCATTATTCCTTTATATAGTTAATGATCGGTTGCATAAAGAATAAGCCGCCAAAATGGTAGCTTATCACAGTGTTCAAATTTCCTTTTAGAAATATTTCACAGGGTAATTATCCCAAATTCTTAGTAAGAATGCTAATTATTAAACTTCGTTATCGCTTAGATTGTTGGGCATCAGTTGCCTGCTATGATTACCGTTGCACTACTTTTTCAACCTCAGCGGGTACCATACGCTTCATATGATTACCGTTCCGTCACTTTTTCAACTTCAACGGGCATCATACACCTCCTTTGGTTACCGTTCCACCACTTTTTCAACCTTAACGGGCATCATACGCCCCCTCTAGTTACCGTTCCACCATTTTTTCAACCTTAACGGGCATCAGATGCCTCCCCTGGTTTAAGCATACTTAGTTTCTTTATCTTCCAAGTAACTAACCTCGAAGTACCGATATTTTATCTCCAAGTACGAATGAAAAACCACAGTATCAAGTACTGTGGCATAAAATATTAATATTGACAACTTTTGTAATAATAAAATTAATCGTCTCCAAATCCAGAAAATCCAATGGAAGCACCGGAAAGAGCCTGGTCCCATTCTTGTTTTTGCTGCTTGTGCTGAAGCGATTTTAAGTCGGCACAAAGACGGGTTACATCAACCTGTTGTTCGTAATGCCATTCAAGTGCAATTGATGTATATAATTCATTGAGCTGTGCATAAGAAAAATCTTTTGTTGAATCAATGACTTGTTGAATTTCGTCTTCTGAAAGTATACGCTCAATTTTCTTATTTAATAAATACTGATAACGAAGTTCCTTCGTCGGTACGTGAATCTCATAGGCTCGGTCAAACCGGCCAGAACGGTTCATGAGCGCAGGATCAATTTTTTCAGGGTAATTGGTCGTGCCAATGATGAAGATACCTTCCTTCGAAGTTGCACCATCTAAAATGTTCAAGAAAACGGAACGGACATTTCCTGGCATAGAGTCAATATCTTCAATTACTAGTACCAGTGGTGTTAGTTTTAAAACAGAAGAAAACACTTCTTTAATCGTGTAACTTGAGGTAAATTCTGTGATTTGCCAATAGGCGACCGGTGCATTAATACTGCTGGCGATTGATTTTACCAGTGTCGTCTTTCCATTTCCAGGCTTTCCGTATAGGAGGATCCCTCTTTTGTATGGGATGTCATACGTTTTAAAAAATTGACCGCTTTCCGAGAAGAACTCGTCAATCGACCGATAAATTTCTCGCTTTAAGGGATCCTCTAAAAATACATCTTCTCTTCTCACCAAAGTTGTAATGCTATCAATCTCTGTTTCGACACCATCTTCTGTATCTGTAAAAACAGTCACATAGTTTTTAATATAATCTCTTTTACGCTTTAGCACATATTTTAAAAAGGCAACCAAGCAGGCATCATCTTTTGCAAAAATGAAGTCCCGAGTCATTTCTCCGTCACTTTGAAAAATAACAACTTTTGCGAGCGCAACCTGATACTTTGGATAGTAAAAAAGACCATTCGCAATCCGTGGTTTAACAATGAATTCCATCGATTTATCCGTATGGTTGGATGAGATGGTCTTGGTCTCACCTTCCTTATAGATATGACAAATCAGCTGGACTTCCGGAGAATCCTCTTTCAAGTCTTCCTCAAGGATATCCCAAATCTCATTTGACGTATCTTCATCTGAATACATATGAAAATCGATACCAACTTCATGGTTAAGTTTCTCTTGAAGCAGGGATACAATTTTGCCATAGTCATAATAATACGGCAAATCATGTCGTTCGAGTTTATTCGTATCCAATAGAACAGTATTTTTCATTTAGTTCTCCTTCTCTTTTATGATTCTCATTTCTACTATAATATCATCTTTATCTTCCCGTTTGTTAAATAGATATTAACAAAAAATATTCCAGTCCAACTTACATATTAAAGAAAAAGCACCCCGCTAAAGAGGGATGCACATAATTACCTTTTATCCTGCTTTTCTTTTATCTTTTCACGGATTTTTTCAAGTTCTTCTAAAGACAGTTCACCGAGAGATTTCTTTATTTCTTCCTCCATTTGTTTTCGATTGCTTTCCCGATATTGCTCCCACCATTCACGAAGACCTTCTGTAGCATCTAGAAGGTATTCCACATCTAACTCTTCCAAGTCTTCATCAGTCAGATAATTCATGACAGCAGCTAACATTCGACTAAGGTTTACGGTTTCATCTACATTCTGCGGGTCATTTAGGATTAAGTCATTGGCGTCTTCTTCAGAACCCTCATTTATTATAGAAGCTTTTCGCGGCATCGT
Source organism: Neobacillus drentensis (assembly GCF_036962125.1). Classification (GTDB taxonomy): domain Bacteria; phylum Bacillota; class Bacilli; order Bacillales; family Cytobacillaceae; genus Neobacillus; species Neobacillus drentensis_B. The sequence goes on along the minus strand of NZ_JBALOA010000028.1, from coordinate 18,663 downwards.
TACCCTTCCTTACTACTACAGCTAGTATTTTATTGCGGATTGTCAAGTACACCATGTTGATTGGTTTTAATACCAACTGTATCTTTTTATTTTGTCAATCAAGAACTGCACTCCATAAAGGATATATGCTTTATAGTGTAAGTAAATAAAAAACTGGAAATGACTTAACCGATTTAGACGGATGATTTTCAATTTTTTAAGGACATCAATGAAAATAAAAGCAAACAGTCCATCTGCAATTGCATTCAGTAACACAAACTTTTTAAAGTTTCCGTACGAAATTTTAAGTAACCACATCGAAACCGGCATGTATGGACCTACACTAAAAGGAAGTTCATCCTTAATAAATAATCTCGGTTTATCGTAGAACTTCCACCATTTCCGCTTATGACCATACAAATGGTTGATGATCTCAAAAACGACAATAAAGATCCCCGCACCTGAGTAACGTTTAAAACTCCTCTTTCCAATAAATAACAACGATAACCATGGGACCAATATGATGGTTAGATTAAATATGGAATGTCTTCTTGAGGCCACTGTTTTTCACCTCACCTTTGTTTTCAATTCCTTTTTATATTATCCAAATTTTTCAAAAAAAACCGCTGTTTTGGGTGAGTCAAACCTTCAGTATCATGACTTGTAAATTACATTCATAGCTATTAAAAAGGAGCCATTTAGCTGTTTTTACAGGTGATAATAAAAAAACTTAGGATTTTACCAATATATTTCAGCATTTCTTCGCAAAATCTAGTAAAATATAAGTTATATTTTTAATCTAACAAAAAGTTTAAATTTGTTACTATTTGGTTACGAGTTTTACGGAGGGGAATGTTTATGGAACAAATGGTTAGTCGTATGGATAAGGAAAAAGTGAAGAAAAAGGGAAACTCAAACAAATGGTATAAAAACTGGAAGTGGATCACAACCACAATCATCATTATAATTGGTCTCTCACTTGCGGGGATGAGCTATTATCAAGCCAACCACTTTAATTCGCAGATTATTATAAACGGGACAAACGTTGGCGGACTGACCGCTGATGAGGCCCTTAAAAAATTAAAAACATCTGTTTTAGAAAACGTAGTCTATGTGGGAGAACAACAAATTTTCGATGGAAAAGACACCTTGATGGCTTTTACGAGTGAGGATTTGCCTGCCGCCAAGCAATTATTAAAGAAACAGTGGTCTTTTTTTCCATCATTTAAGGAAAAGAACCTTTCCTTCATGCCTGCCAAGCAGGATCAGTATCGAATCGAAACGATGAAGCAGCAAGTCGAGGATCAACTCCTCGCTATGAACGAGAGCTTAAAAGCACCTACAGATGCAAAAGCAAGTTTGAAAGATGGAAAAATCGTGATTTCTGAAAGCGTGAGCGGAAATCAATATGATGTTGCCAAGCTAGTAAAGGAATTCGTGAAGCAGGATTATAAAAGTGAAATCCATCTAAAACCCATCTACAAACAACCAATTAAGGAAGACAGTTTGATTGTTAAAAATGAGGAAAAGAAATTACAAGAACTTCTTCTACAAAAGGTTGATTATAAGGTACAGGATAAAGTTTATTCCTTAAAGGCAAGTGAGGTCATTAAAGATGCCTCTGTGTCAAAAGACTTGAAGATTAAGGTTAAAACTGACGAGTTGAAAGATAAAATAGCTGAGATTAATGAAACACAATCGACTTTAGATAAAAATTTCAAATTTAAGACCCATTCTGGTTCTTATGTAACTGTAAAAAGAACAGGCTATGGATGGGCGTTAGATGTGGATCAAGAAACAAAACAGCTTAAGACCGCTTTTGAAAAAGGAAAGCAATCCATTTCTGCTTCCAATATTATTGGTCATGGTTGGAGTGGTGAAGGCTATGGTTACGAAATGACTGCAAACAATGGCCTCGGTGATACCTATGCTGAAGTATCGATTGCAAAGCAACGGATTTGGATTTACAAAAACGGGAAATTAGTCGTCACATCCAATGTCGTTACCGGCAAACACAGCACCGGTAATGATACATCCAAAGGTGTTTGGTATATTCTCTATAAACGCTCACCTTCTATTCTTACAGGCAGAGAGCTCGGCGGAAAACCAAGTTATGAAGTAAAAGTTAATTACTGGGCCCCTTTTACGAATGACGGACAAGGATTCCATGATGCCGGCTTTCGGTCAAACTGGGCAAGTAATGCCTATCTAAACGCGGGATCACACGGCTGCGTGAACACACCACCAAGTGTCATGAAAACCGTGTATGAAAATCTAAATACGTACGAACCGGTTGTTATTTATTAAAAAGAAAGGACAGAGCCAGTACTTCCTCTTGTTGAAGTACAACGCCTGTCCTTTTACTTTTAATTGGTTTACCTAGCTTTTATACGTTTCTTTTTAAAGGTTTTACAACAGGTTTCAGCGGAATGCCCAGCGTAATCGGTATGATTTTTCTCACCTAATTCCGAAGACATTTCGGTATCATATCTTGCATGGTTATCATGTTCAACCATGATCTTTTCGGCTGTACAAACATTTCCTTTTCCATAAAACAAACAGTTGGAAATCGAGCAAGATACCTCAACATTCGGCATATACTACCTCCTAGTTAATGACCTGTTGCCCTTTTATTTTTTGTAAAAATCATTTTTTCATTCACAGGATATTCTAGAACTCCTCCGTTTCAAGTCGGAACCCTTCGATGACTACATCTTCATCAATCTCTAACAGCAAACATCGTTTTCCTTGGTACATAATGTATTTAATATTTTTGAGGTCTCTCGGGTCAATCGATAAATTTGCAACATTTGTATCGATTTTTATCTTTTTTGGAACTAAATTACTTGCTTTGAATTCGTGTGTTTCGTCAGAAATCACATCTTTAAAGGCATGTTCCACTTTGGCTGGATCCACATTTTCAACCCCACTGACCTCTAAAATCCGTCCGATGTCACGATAATCAAGCATAGGGGCTTCACTTTCTTCGTTTTCTTCATTCTCTTGGACCAATTTGTCGATTTCCTCATAAACGTTGGAAATGATCTTGGTACCTACTACTTGATCTCCGATAACCTTTGTTAAAATTAGGTCGAAAATATCCTTATCTTCCGCCGCAGTGATTATATCTTCACAATTAAGTACCTGTTCGATAAAGGTATAATCCGGTTGATTGGCTTTCCCAGCACAATAGAGAATATGGTTTACATCGGCAGCATTGTCAGTAAATGCCGGAAACAAAAATCCAGATAATGGAGACGCTAAATTAATAATCGGATCAAAGACAGTATTTGATTTAAATTCCTTTTCGATATAATCAAACAGCAACGCTTTTTTCGGCTGATCTGTTCGATTGAGACTGCAAAGGATGAACTGGTTGGAATAGACTTCGTCATCTCCGCCTTCTTCCGATTCCGGATCCCGCTTTCGCGTCGCTTTTCGATATTCCCCGCGGATAAATGTCACAACGGTATCAAATTCATATTTGGTTTGCGCAAACATTTTTCCGACGATTTCAAACATATATTCGATCCAAACTTCGGTAGTGTCTGCCTGCAACCCATCAAACAAAATGGTTTGGGTGCTGTCGTCAATATCACGTTGGAACTTAAGCTCAAACAATTTGGAATCAAGTTGACCTGTAAGTACTTTTTTGAAATTCATTAAAAACAATTCCTGTGTCTCCATTTCTAATAGTTGAAACGGCTGACACACATGATGATAAATCTCACCAGTTTCTTTCTGGACATAGACGTTGTAGATATCTCGAATCGACATGAGATCATTGTTTAATTTAAATTGTTTCCGAATATTTGCGATGTCATTTTTATTCATTAATTATTCAACTCCCATCCCGATTATACTGTTCAGACGGACAAATAGGAATACTCTTTAGCTCCTAATTACAGCCAAATAAATAAACCATTCGCAAAAATTCGTTTACGAATGGTAAGTTTGCTAGATTGAAAGTTAATAGATTACTCATGGGTACGGATCACTTCTTGGGAACCGTCTACCGCTATTACAATACTTTTATAATGATTGGCCATTTGCGCTAATCTCCATCTAAACTTCTGATATAAGATTTTGTCTTATGAATGCTGCGGCTTTTTCATGAATAATGACAGCACCACATTGATCACCGCTAATACTAAACTGATTATAAACACTAGTGAAGATCCCGTTGCTGCTGCTTGTGGCGGTTCATTCGCAACAGTTGCTAAGTAACTACCTTGTTTGGCTGATAAAACTGATACCATTACTGCAATACCAATCGCACCAGCAACTTGTTGGATCGTTTGAGTTATCGCGATTCCACCTGGATAGTACTGTTTAGGAAGCGAATTTAACGTGTTTGTTTGCACAGACGCAAGCACTGCCCCTATACCTAACATCATGACAATATGAGTTACAACAATCGCCCCTATTGCCGTGCCTGTGCCAAATTGTGAATAGCATACATAACTAATGGCTACTAAAATGGTTCCAGGTGTAATCACCGCTTTCGGACCATATTTGTCAAATAAACCACCAATAATTGGAGCTAATACACAGTTAAGTAAGCTACCAGGCAGCAGGATAAGACCTGTTGTAAAAGCAGCAACTAATAAAGCCATTTGCATATACATTGGTAAAATAACAAGCATGGACAACATATTGAAGAACGTGATAAAACTCATAATGACTCCAAGAACGAAAAGTGGGGAATGGAATGCTCTTAAATTCATCATTGGATTCTCCATTTTCGTTTGACGAATCGCAAAAATAATAAGTGCTACAAATCCTATGATAATCGATACAAAAACAGCTGTACTTGTCCACCCAACATCACCAGAAACACTAAAACCGTAAACAATACCGCCGAATCCAATCGTTGACAGAATAACAGATAATACATCTATAGAAACCTTACGTATCTCATTCACATTCGGTAAATACTTGATCCCGAAAATAAGAGAAAACAGTAAGAACGGGAGTGTAACTAAGAAAATCCAATGCCATGATAATGTATCTAAAATAAGGCCTGCTAATGTTGGACCTAGTGTCGGGCCAGCTAACATAACTAAGCCCATGAGCCCCATCGCAGCGCCTCGTTTATTTGGAGGAAAGATGGTAAAAATCACATTTTGAGTTAATGGTAAACTAATGGCTAATCCTGCTGCTTGAATGATACGTCCCGCTAATAACACACCAAAAACTGGTGCTGCTGCAGCTAGAATTGTACCGATAAGTAATAGCGAAACAGCTGTTATGAACATTTGACGTGTAGTGAATTTTTGCATCAAAATACCTGTAACTGGTATTAAAATACCTAATGTTAAAAAATAACCTGTTGCTAACCATCCGACCGTCGTAGCACTAACATTGAAAACACTACTTAATGCTCCTAAAGCTATATTTAATGCCGTTTCACTAAAAAGACCGACAAAACCTGCTACTAAAAGTGCAGCCATGATCGGGCCAGTCTTGAATTGTTCCTTCGCTTTCGTACCTGTTTTACTTTGCGTATGTGTCATCGTGTTAGTTTTGATTTGTGTATTCAATATTTAAAAACTCCTTATCATTTTAGGTAATACTTGAGAGATAACTCTTAACGGTTCAGACGCCTTTTGGGTCAAACAGAGCATCATGGCCCCCTCAATCGAAGCCGTCATCATCAGTGCAATCGAATGAGCCGTCTCTTCTGTAAATCCATCTGCAGTTAACTTATGAAAATAAATCGTTTCTATTTTTTGATACAACTCGGCACATGCAGTTCGAACTGGATCACTTACCGAAGCCATTTCGCTGACGATACTGCTAAAAGTGTATCCAGTAATCGTTCCTTCCTTTTCAAAATGAACGATTAATTGTTCAATCATTGCTTTTGTAGCCTCAATTGTTGTTGGATAACGTTCAAAAATTCCCTCGGTATCCGTTGTAATCGCTTCTTTCAAAGAATCAAGACAGGCGATTAGTAATTCTTCTTTTCCTAGTGGAAAGTGGTGATAAAGTGAACCTTTTGAAATATTGCATGCTTTTAAAATTTCGTTTAGTCCTACCCCTATATACCCTTTTTGTTGGAAAAGTGTTGTCGCGATATCGATTATCAGCGATTTTGTATCCATTCCCGTAGTACACCTCCCACCATACCAACCGGTCTGTTTGTTACTATAACAAATTTTTTTAAAATAAGTCAAGGAAATTTCTTTCATAACTTAGACACAATTTTCTGTCGAAATAAAAAAAGAGCGTTAATCCTTATAGGATAACGCCAAATTCAAGGACTTATTCAAATAACAAGTCAAACACGTCTTTTCTAGACCAACTTAATTATTTGGTCAGCCAAGTAATTTGAACTATAGGGTGTTCCTTCCTCAAGCCACCAAGTCACAATCCCGAGGGTTGAAGAAACGATAATTTCATTTGCCACTTTAAATGTACGTCCCCTCGCCTTACGATTTTCTTCCCATAGGGAGACAATTTCTAATATGATAGCAAAGACTCGTTTACGAAAATCCCTATTCTCGAGCATCACATTGTAAAGACCTGCATGCTGCTGAATATGTTCAAGAAATGGAATAAGCCGAGACCCCGTTCGGTTCCACTTTCCAGTCGACGTTTGCTCCTCATTCATAGGTGAAATCGTGTTGTACATCTCCATTAAAATTTCATCAATGATTTGCTCCATTAAATCTTCAATATCGCGATAATGTAAATAAAACGTAGCACGATTTAATTCGGCACGATCCGCGATACTTTGAACAGTTAATTTACTTTTATCGTAGTTCTCTTCGAGCAAGGAAATGAGCGCTTCTTTAAACATCCTCTTTGTCCGAATAATCCGCGGATCCACCTTTTTATTGTTAGACATTTTATCAGTCCCTTGACTATAATCCATTACTTTTGCGACAAATCTTATATCAAATGTCAATTAGTAAACACTTATCCTAAATGTGTAAATGGTTTGATTACTGATTACATGGTAGTATCTATTTTATTGACACTGTATCAATTAATAAATTAGATGTCAATTTGTTGTCATACGAAAGGAATGTGAAATAATACGATGAATCAAACGAATCCACCAATAAAAAGAGGTCTGCTTCTCTTCGTTCTCCTCTTAGGCTCATTCTTATCCGTCCTAAATCAGACAATACTGAATGTTGCTCTACCAGATTTAATGAGAGAGTTTGAGATTTCTGCAACAACAGTCCAATGGTTGTCGACTGGCTTTATGCTCGTGAATGGGATTCTAGTTCCTGCAACCGCCTTTTTAATGAAACGATTTACAACCAGGCAGCTGTTTATTAGTTCAATGGCCTTGTTGTTAGTTGGTACACTTATAAGCGCGATGGCACCTAGCTTCGCCTTTCTTTTAACTGGCCGGCTGATTCAAGCGGCAGGAGCCGGTATTATTATGCCGCTTTTAATGATGGTCGTTCTTGTCGTGTTTCCTGTGGAAGGCCGTGGAACGGCAATGGGGATGATTGGCCTGGTGATGGTATTCGCACCAGCCATTGGTCCGACCCTGGCAGGATTCATTATCGAAAATTATTCGTGGCGCTGGATTTTTATTGGGATGCTGCCACTTGTCGTCATCGTGATTGCTTTTGCCTTAAAATATCTAATCAATGTGTCGGAAACATCCAAGCCAAAACTCGACGTCATTGGGATTATTCTTTCAACTTTAGGGTTTGGTGCGCTCCTTTATGGATTTAGCAGTGCGGGAAATAAAGGTTGGGGAAGCGGTCTGGTGTTAACCTGTATAATTGGCGGAATGATTATTTTGGTCATTTTCTGCCGACGTGTGTTGACTTCAGCGGATCCTTTATTAAATATCCGAGTTTTTACAAATAAGATTTTCACAATGACAGCTTTAATAAATGTTTTGGTGACGATTGTTATGTATGGTGATATGATCCTGCTTCCTATATACTTACAATCCAGCCGTGGTTATACAGTCCTCGATACGGGCTTATTATTACTTCCAGGCGCAGTATTAAATGCGTTGATGTCACCGATCTCGGGGCGCTTATTCGATAAATTCGGGGCAAAACCACTCGCTCTTATCGGGCTTATCTTTATTATCCCTGCCCTATGGGGTGTGACCGATTTAAGTGAAACGACAAGTTATTCCTATTTGATGATCCGGACGATTGTCTTGCGGATTGGAATTAGTTTCCTAACGATGCCGATCAATACTGCTGGCCTTAATGCCCTTCCTAAACAATTAAATGCTCATGGTTCAGCCGTCACTAACACCGTCCGCCAAGTAGCAGGTGCGATTGGCACAGCACTAGTTGTTACGGTTATGACCACAAGTGCAACGAACCATGCTGAAGAGTTAATGAAAGCTGGAGGAGCGATATCCAAAGCACAAATGATTAAGGAGTCTTCGATCATTGGCGCAAGTGATGCTTACATGTTTACCTTAATAATTGCCATCATCGCCTTTCTGGTAACTTTAACGATGCCTAATCGTAAGGCTGGAATGAAACAAGAAACAACAGCAATCGAGCAGCAGACCAATACTAATACAGTTGAAGGTCATTAACAATATGGAAAAGGCGATGCCAGCAGAAGCATCGCCTTAGATTGTCTATCATTTTTGGGATTTATTTCTAAAAATATGTAACTTTTATTGATTCGCTGATTGAACTTCCATATTCGCTGATTGAACTTGTAAATTCGCTGATTGAGCAGCTATATTTAAAATTTTGTGTAAAATTACACTTTTTTATTTGGATATTTATGATAAATTTTATGATAAATCTATTCAATGAGCGAATTTTGGACTTCTATGAGCGGATTCTCAGCTTCAATGGGCGAATATCACACTTCAATGAGCGAATTTAAAAATATCAATCATTTAGAGGTTAAAGGGAATGCCAACAAGAGGCATCCCCTTTAACTATTTATATACAGATCGTTCTTATGATAATTTAGGCTCCATTTGTCTAGATTTCCGTTTCTTCCGTAAGATGCGCTTTTCTATATAATAGGTCGGAATGATGATGGCTGCCCAAATGGCAAAATAGTTAAGGACGACGAGGAATGGATTGCTTTTACCACCATGTCCCTCTTTGCCATGAAATTTCTCTCCACGAAAATCTCCGTTTGGCGGCCCTTGTCTAGTTTCTGACGTATTCCCATTACTCCCATTATTAACTGTCTGACCACTTTGCTCCTGCTTAAATTCCCCCATGCTAAAGGTTGCAGTGGAAGAATACCATTGAATTCCACCGGCCAAAATGGCAAGGGACAGAACAAAGGAGGCGATAACACCCTTCCTAAGTTTCCCTTCCTTGGATTTAAATGCTTTTTTACAAATAGTCAGGATCCATTGCCAATGTACCCCTACATGAAGTCCGACGAATGCAAGTGTTGCATCAGCAGATAACCCATGGAGTTCACGGAGTGCGTGCCCCCCTTGAATGGCGAAACTTGGAAATACAACCTTAGATATTAAGATACCAGTTATAATGACTGCAGCCATCGCAATTAACAACAGAATATTTAACAGATAACTAAAGCGAGTTTTTTTCGGTAGTTTCGGGTCAAGAATCCTTTTAGTGGTATTTACGACCCAGCGGTAGTTCAAGCCAATGTGGACGAGTATGGCTACTCCGATAATTAGACCTGCAATTTCATGAAATGGTAAACCGTCTAAAACTCTCGGATTCATCAGTAACACAAACGTGATTGCCATTAGCAAATCGAGCACGATTTTTGTATAATTCTTCTTCATATTCATATCCCCCAAATTCATTTGATCTTTGCTGTTTCCTATTTTATTGAGCCAACCTTAAGAAAACCTTAATATCTTAAAAATCTAGGGAATGGTGCTGTTCATGCTTTTTATACTAAAAGGTAAATCAGCATTTGTGAGATTAGTTAAATGGCTTACCCGAAGAAATTTCCTGCATTTTTCTCGACACTAACGGATAAAAATTGTGAATAGCATTTGCCGTTGAATTCCCTCCAAAAAATCCAGTTCCAGGGCAGGTTTTTACATTGTAATCAGGACCTTTATCCAATACCCTTTCCTTCGTTCGCAAATTCCACCAGTGATGATAAGTAATACTGTCAATCGAAGGGGTTAATCCAAATTTCAAACAAAGCAGGGCCGTAACATAAACAATGCTTTCCCTCTGTTGGGCTGTCATGACATCATGACCAATATCGAAGTTGCCCACATGTTCAATCGCGATTCCTGTCAAGTTAGCCTTTGGCCCAATGGTGCCGTCAGGAGCGATATTGAATGGTCTTGAAACAGCTATTCTTCCATCTGGAAAAGTCGTGATGTTTTGCGCAATATTCTTCCAACCCATTTTCCTTTTATGAAAGTTTTCCATCCCCATTAGCATTCGAAAATGATTAGATCCATGAAACTGCTTGTATGACGGTAACCAAGTGTGGTGTTGTTGGATAATCGTTACTTTTCTATTCACCTTTGTGTTAAATAACCAATCCCTAAATTCCTCCCTTGTCATCAGGATGTGCTGTCCTTGCATGGTCATTTTTTTAGGAGGAATTTTTAATACTTGCCCAATAAACAGTTGTTCGGAGGTTAGTCTATTCTTTGCTTTAATACTTTCGACGGATGAATGAAGGTCTGCAGCAATTTCCCGCAAGGTATCACCTGCCACAACTTCATAGGTGATAGGCACCCATAACTTCTGGCCAACTACTAAATTATTGGATTGCAAACCATTGCTGACCTTTATTTCATCCGCTGAGGTTTCATAACGACGGGCAATTTGAGGTAAGGTATCCCCAGCCTTGACCACATAAATATTCCTCTGATTATTTTCAGCCGCATGGGCTGGAATGAACGGTATCAGCATCGATAAAATTATACAAACTACTATGATAAGATTTCTTTTCACTTTAATTATCCTTTCATATGGAAGCATGTCGCAGAGCTATTTTATTCTTTTTAGTTTGCAGGTCTGCGATGAGATTATTCTTCAATCTACCTTTCTCGACCAACTTCATTCAGATAATGAAAGACTTTCTTAAGGCTTGCTGTTATTTCCACAATAGAAGGATAAATTATACAAAGCATGGAATTTATATAGGGATACAAGTGTTTACTCTATAATGGGAGGTTGTTAGGTATGTCTCGAGATTTGTGGTTAAATCTGCCGGTGCGCGAACCAGAACGGGCAAAGGAGTTCTATATGCAGCTTGGTTTTCGGTTGAATGAGCAATATGTGAGTCAGGACGGCTCATTTTGCTTAATCGTGGGTGATAATCGAGTAGTTTTGATGTTATTCCCGGAAAAAGTGTTTAGAGGTTTTGCGGGTAATGCGGTTGCGGATTCAAGTCAAGGAACGGAAGTGTTATTCTCACTGGGGGCGAACTCTAGGGAGGAAGTCGACGAGCTAGCATTGAAAGCTGAACGTGCAGGCGGTACTGTCTTCAGTAAGCCGGGAGAAAATGGCGGATGGATGTATGGCTGCGGTTTTGCGGACCTAGACGGTCATCGATGGAATGCATTGTATATGGATATGAGCAAGATGCAGCAAGGCTAAAATAAAAATACGAAATGGCTCAGTTTTGTTAACTAAGCCACTTCGCATTTTTATTTTAGTATTAGGAAATTCCTACTCTCTTTAAAGTTACAATCATTTATAAATATAGTAATCCTGAGAGTGGTACGCTCTAAATCCACAGGATTCATAGAGTCTAAGGGCATGGGCATTTTTAGCCTCTACCTCAAGAAAAATAGGCAGCCCTTTTTGATTCTTTCTGATGACCACATTAGATAATGCTTTTCTGCCAATCCCTTTTCCCTGAAGATTAGGAAAAATAGCAAACCCATATATCCATGCTTCACCATTCGATTCGGACACGCGCATTTTCCCAGCAGTGATTCCGTCTGCTTCGATAATGAGTCGCTGATCGGTAATCGTATTTCTTAACTCCTGATTAAACTCACGTGCGTCTTCTTCATTTATTCCAAATCCAAGCACTTCTAGTTGGATTTCTGCTTCGAAATCTTCATCTGAAATGGAGGGCCTTAAGGTCACCTGGGGATCCTCGAACAATTTGGTTTCATGCCATTTCATTTGATATTCAGCAATCGAAAATTCACACGGAATATTCTTTAAAAACTGCTTGGCTGTTTGTGAATCTGTTGGGGCATTTAACAAAATCCTAGAGTAGGTGTTTCTCACTTCGACCATACCCTGTTCCATCAATACTGAAAATATCCCTTTTCTGCGGTAATCGGGGTGGACCATTCCGCACAGCTCTACTTTGTCCCCAAAACCATAGCAACCGAGAAATCCGACAAGTCTACCATCTTCATAGTGGAAGAAGTCTTCTTTTCTTTTTCCCTGCCGATTTTCAAGCATATCAAAATTCAACTTCAGCTGAAATCCTCCGTCTTTCTCACAGATATCCTGAAGTGTTTTTATCTCTAATAATTGTTCCTTAGTTACCATTCATTTCTCCCCCTGTTCATAAATCCCTTACTTTTATTCTAGATAAACCCGGTTCCTTCCTGCTTTTCATAGAAAAATTAGTTCTATTAGATTTTACCTGAGGGAGATGGAACGTTTTTAAGGCTTTGGAATGGGAATTTCTAAGGTATTAATCTTTGAACCATCTTTTGCAGAGAAAACAAATAATTCAAACCGAGCATTAGTTGAAGTAATTAACTCTTTGGCAAACTTTATTTCAAAATCTCCCCACGCAGGTGCGCCCGCTGTTTGATAATTGCTTTCTTTGACTACTTTCTTACCATCATAAAGGGCATATTGGAATACACCTTCAAAAACCTGAGCTTTCCCCTTCACAATCATCTCATTTTCTGTAGCCTTGACGATCACATCTTTAAAGATTTCATTTTGATAAACCTTTTCCTCTGGATTATTGGGAGCGGGCTGATTTGGTGTGGATGGATTTTCTCCTTTTGGTTCGGATACACTTGGTTTAGGTTCGGTTACGTTTGGTTCAATTTCAGGTTCAGGCTCGGTTACACTTGGCTTTGGTTCAGTTACACTTGGTTTTGGCTTCGATACACTTGGTTTTTCTTCAACTGATTGCTGATTGTTACAAGCCACTAAGCCGATTGCTGCTATGACGATCATGAATAAATAACCGATTTTCTTCATCATTGCACCCCGCTTATTCTTTTTATTTATTATATTTTTAAATCTTTATATATAAACCTCCACTAATAAATAATCAGTTATCGAGGTTTATTTCTTTGTATGATATCCATTCTCTCCATATGGTTGGATCTGATCAAACCACTTCTCTTCCAGTTTGTGCAGCTCCTCTTTTTCATTGAAGTATCCCGTTTCCTTCTTCTTGAGAATTTCTAAAATATTAATTTCAAAGGCATCCTTTCCAAATTCTAACCATTCTTTTTGCAGCTCTTTATTCTTGTGCTCGTCCATATCAAGCATGAATTTTACCCCATTTAACGTTTTCATGTTCTTTGTACTGGCGATGAAGCACTTCTGATTTTTAGTATTTTTAATTTGATAAACCCCGGCTTCTACAGGAGTTTCTTTATATAACTGCTTCAATTCTTTTTTACGATCCATATGATTCCCCAACTTTCTTGAATTCTCTTCCAACTAAGGTGTATACATACTATATTTTAAAACAAAGTTAAATAATTTAATATATAATCAATAGATTTAGAACCAAATTTCACTAGAATAAATTCTAGGTTTTTCATAATTCAAAAGGCAGCGCCCACAATTGGGGACGCTGCCTCTATTTAAATCAATCTATTAACTTGCACGTGTTTCCGGTGAAAGGCTGCGAATCTCGCCATGATTCCTTTTTTTCTTCGCTTTGGGCTCACCAAAATTTGGTGCCTTGATGGTCATGGCGATGATCAATGAAATAATGCTTAGTACGGCAATCAGCTTAAAGGTAGGTAGGAAACCACCTAAGGCTGAAGCAATAAATGATCCGGAAATGGCCCCGATCCCAAAGCCCTGATAGATAATTCCGTAGTTTTTGCTCTGATTTTTCAAGCCAAAGAAATCGGCTACAATTGCAGGGAATATGGTAATATTACCGCCAAAACAGAAGGCAATCCCTGCAACACAGGCAAAGAACAAGCCATAATTAAGTGGGACAAAGCTTAATACGGTTACTGCCGCTGCTGTGACAAGTAGTGCTCCTGATACCACTTTTAACCGGCCCACTTTATCTGATAATGCTCCGAGAATGATACGCCCGCTTGTATTAAAGATGGCGACTAATGCCACAGCATTACTTGCAGTTTCAATATCAAGCCCTACTAATCGAACACCAATATCCTTTACGACTCCAATCAAGAATAAGCCGCTCATACACGCTGTGAAGAAAACAATAAATAATAGATAGGCTTGCTTGGTTTTAAGCATTTCTTTCACAGTGAAATCTTTTTGGGTAGTTCCACCAACAGTTTGCGCCTGCTGACTCATTTTTGCTTCGCGGACTAAGAATGAACCACCCACAACTAACAATAAGACGATTAATCCCCAGTATAAGAAGGCATGGGACACACCAACTGATTGAATCAGTGAACCGTTTATGAACTTAAATAACAAACTACCCGTACCGTACGCACCTACAGAAATACCAGAGATAAGACCTTTTCTCTCAGGAAACCATTTAATAAGATTAGATAAAGAGGTGATATAAGCCGTTCCGTCAGCTGCCCCAACAACCACACCTGCTAATATATAAAGCATCCATAATGACGATACCTGGGAACTAAGGATTAATCCTGCTCCAAGGACAAGACCTGCTGAACCAATTAAACGGCGAAGTCCAAATTTATCCTGCAGCTTCCCCGCGAACAATGTTGAGAATGCCAAGGCAAAACTAGTAATTGAAAATGTAATAGCTACTGAATTTAACTTCCAATGAAAGAGATCTACTAACGGCTGGTTAAATAGACTCCATGTATAAATCGTTCCTAATCCCATCTGAACAATTATCGTTCCTAACACAATTAGCCATCGACGATCTGTAGTTGATTTCATTGCGATCTCCTCTTTTCTTCCCTATAAAAATAATAATGTTTTAACATCCAACTTAAGTTGATCTTGTTTACATCATTATCATAGCATCGAAAAAAAGAGAGAAACTATTTTCAGAATGAGATGCCTATTATTCGGAATGAATGGAGGTTATAGATGCATAATTTGTCGAAATGCCTTCACTTTGCTTCTGCTTACCGGAATTTCCTCGCTAAGATCTCTCAACCGCAGTATGTAGGTTTGATTAAACCATGGAACAATTTCACGAATTTTCGTCAAGTTAACGGTATAGGAACGGTGACAGCGAAAGAATTGGCTCTCTGGCAGCAGGGAATCAAATTCGGTAATACTCATCGGCATCGTGTACTCCTCCTGCTGGGTATAAACTAAGGTAACTTTTTCACTGGCTAGCGCGTAATAGATATCATTCACGTCTGTGACGATAATTTTGTCATTTTTCTTTAAATTGACCCGACTAGAATTCTTTAAAGGGATTTCATTTTGCTGCCCTTTTGGTATAGGATGTGCAGTTGTCGGTTTGGATTCGGCAAAATCTCGTTTATAGGCAGCTTCTAGTCGACTTAACATCGCGGCAATCCGCTTCTCATCATAGGGCTTTAAGATATAATCAAACGCTTCTAGTTCAAAGGCTTGTGCCGCGTGCTCCTTGTAGGCAGTGGTAAAGACAATGTATGGTCTCTTAGTAAATTTACTGATCGTGCTTGCCAACAGCATTCCATCCAGGGAAGGAATATTAATATCCAAAAAAATCACATCTGTATCTTGCTCCTGTAAAAATTTTAATACATCTAAGCCATCGTCAAAGAAATGGGTTACCTCAATCCCGCTATAGGTCTCAACTAAATATTCCAATTCTTCGCGAGCTGGTATTTCATCTTCTACAATAATCGCCCTCATGGGTTCTCCTTTTCGATATCAAAAAAGACTTCTGTTCCAGGTGACAAACGGTGAATTACCAATCCATGACCATAGATGAGTTTCACGCGCTGGTGAACATTATATAATCCGATTTTATTGGCCGGTACATCATCCTGCTGCAGCTGCTGAATGACCTCTTCTTTAATTCCAGCCCCAGTGTCTTTCACACTAATTCTTACTTTGCTGCCCAAATCCTTAACTGAAATGGTCACCACCCCTGGTCCTTTTTCCTTTAAGATTCCATGGATAATGGCATTTTCGACTAATGGCTGGATGAGCAAGCTCGGTATGTTGACATTTACCTCGTCAATATCGTATTGCACCATTAAACGGTTTCCAAAACGGGCCATCTCAATCTGCACATAATCACGGACTTGCTCCAGTTCTTTATGAATATCAATCAATTCATCACTAACTTCTAAATTGTAGCGCATATAGCCGGATAGATTGATAATCAACTCACGCGCCTTGTCTGGATTTCTGCGTGTAGTAGAGGCAATCGCATTTAAGGCGTTAAACAAAAAATGCGGATTAATTTTTGTTTGCAGAGCCTTCAGCTCCGCCTTATTCGCAGCTTCCCTAATCTTTTCAATCCGGGAAACCTCCATAAGTGTAGAAATGATTTGCGAAAGTCCGATCGCCATCGTCTGGAGCGAAAAGGTCATTTTATAGGCTTTGCGGTAATAAATCTTTAGCGTTCCCGTCACCTCTCCGTGTTCCTCAAAAGGGACAATGAGTAGAGAGTGAATTTGAGGTGTATGGTGATCCTCCACTTTATTTCGAATAATGAATTTCCCGCTATGAATCACCTC
The DNA here is from genome assembly GCF_036962125.1 of Neobacillus drentensis. GTDB lineage: Bacteria > Bacillota > Bacilli > Bacillales > Cytobacillaceae > Neobacillus > Neobacillus drentensis_B. The sequence goes on along the minus strand of NZ_JBALOA010000028.1, from coordinate 1,952 downwards.
TTTTGTCAAATCACTAATGATCTCCTGCCCAATTTTATATCGTTCTTCACCAAAGCCAACATAAGCCAGGACATTATGGGTATCTGTAATCGCAACCGCATCAGCCTTTATTTCGTTTTTAATCACACTGCAAATCTTCTTTAATGAATCAGAATTTATCGACCGAAAATATGGCAGCGTCTTATTTGCAATATCTAAGGCTAACTTTGCTTGTCTCGCTGCAATCATTTCCTTTTCACCTTCGACGCTCATCACAAGTAAAACAATCAGGCCAATATTAACCTCCCCAATAATCATAGGAAAGGCGATTTTAGAGACAATATCCAAACCAAGTTCGAATGGATTCGCCATCGCAAGGATCAGGATCATCGTCAACATTTCGGACAACATTCCTGCGGCTATTCCATAAATCCACCGCAATGATCTCTTCACTCTTCGGTTAATATAACCAGATACGATTCCCGCTATAATGCTTGTAATCAGACATGGGATTGATGTAATTCCACCAATATCAATTAAATAGCGATGGACGCCTGAAACAATACCGGTAATGATTCCTACCCAAGGTCCAAACAAAATACCGCCTGAAACAACAGCGACAATCCTGACATTCACAAGTGATCCTTCCACATTAATCCCTGAATAGGTACCAAATATGGCAAATAAACAAAAGACAAGAGTAATGATAGCTCTTTCTGTAGGTGAATGGCGGTCTTTTTGAAGCGACTCCTTAAATCTTGGGATCCGTATCATAAAGAAAAGGGATATCAGTAGCAAGGCAGCCCGTTCAAAAATATGGATCAGCATTTCTAATGTTGTATTCATCTAAAGATCCTCTCTCTATTTCTAATAGCATAAACTCAAATTAATCCTTGGGGTAATTCTACCATAACCTTGGCCCATTTTTCTCTTCGCTAGAGGAAACAGGCTCTTTTATTAGGACAACATCTCCCCGTGACACATATAGATGCATAGTAAACATCATAAATAATTTTAAAGGGGAAGATTTTTATGGAAAAAGACATCATGAAAATGTTTATTGGTAAAGTTATCAAGGTTGATCGTGGAGGACCAGAATCCAAAATTGGAATGGTACTGGATGCAAGTGACGATTTGATTGTCCTTCTCACGGAAGATGATGGGGTTGTTTACTATAATATTAAACATATTAAAAGTTTTACAGATAACATTAAGGATGAAATGAAATTCGACATCGACGTGCCAAAAGATTTTAAATTTATCAAAGCTACTAATTTCCATGAACTACTTGCCTCTTTGAAATTTAAATGGATTAAAATTAATCGTGGGGGTCCTGAGAAGTTAGAGGGTGTACTCACTGAGGTGGATAATGACTCTGTTTTTTTAATTAATAATCAGGAAATCGTTCGCCTTTCCGTGTCCCACATTAGAAGTATTAGTTATGGATTAATAATTAAAAAGGCTGAGGAAGAAAAATCTGATCAACAAAAAACAAAAGATAACAGTCAAAATAAAAAGAATCATACCAACAGCAAAAAGAAATCTTCTCAAAAAACAACTGCTAAAGATGGTGAAATGTCTCTAGGATATCCATTATCCACAATGGTAACTTCGGAAGAAACAGTGGTAGAAGTAGAAGCGGCTGAAAGTGACCTATCAATGCCAGGAGAATTTTTGCAAAATACCGATGTTGAAAACTTTGAGAGTGACCTAGAAATTCCTTTAATCAAAAGTGAATTTTCGCAAGATACAGCTGTTGAAAATGCTGAAAGCGACCTAGAAATTCCTTTAAACTCAAGTGAATCTTCACAAAAAATTGCTGTTGAAGAGGCTGAAAGTGATCTAACCATTCTCTTTTCTGTAATGGAAAAGTTTATCCGAAAATATACGAATGCTAACTTAAATTAAATATTTTATAATCCACACGTCTGGAAATTTATGAAAACTATCAATCTATAACATAGAAACAGCAA
>NZ_JBALOA010000027.1:0-60189 GCF_036962125.1 Neobacillus drentensis | reverse complement strand
GGTGTCAGGTACCAGCCAATTTTTGGCTGGTACCTGACACCTTTTTAAATTTATCCATCTTTTTAACTATTTCAAAACGAGAAAAAGGTCGCGGTTTGAATTGGACAAGGGTTGAATATCAATTAAGTAACCTGAGAATTTCCATATATTATTCGTTTTAGGAGTAGGAGGTCAAGAATGATTGAATTTAAGCAGATCAATAAGTTTTATGGGGATTTTCATGTCTTAAAGGATATTAACCTTAGCATCCATCAAGGGGAAGTAGTGGTCATCATCGGCCCGTCCGGTTCAGGGAAAAGTACATTGCTCCGCTGTATCAATCAACTTGAAAGTATCTCTGCCGGTACACTCACTGTGAATGGGATATCCGTAGGGGCTAAGAAAACAGATCTCAATAAGCTAAGGCGCAATATTGGCATGGTTTTTCAGCATTTTTATTTATATCCGCACAAAACAGTGCTTAAAAATATTACGCTAGCACCGATGAAAGTATTGGGCCAATCCGAAAAGGAAGCGAACGATACGGCCAGGCATTACCTGGCTAAGGTCGGGATTTTAGACAAGGCCGAAGCGTATCCATCGCAACTTTCCGGAGGTCAGCAGCAACGGGTAGCCATCGCCCGCGGTCTGGCCATGAATCCAAAAATTATGCTTTTCGATGAACCTACCTCAGCCCTGGATCCCGAAATGATAGGGGAGGTTCTTGATGTCATGAAAGCCCTCGCCAAAGAAGGCATGACAATGGTCGTGGTGACCCACGAAATGGGCTTTGCCCGAGACGTGGCTGACCGAATCGTCTTTATGGATGAGGGTCGAATACTAGAAGAAGCAGTTCCGGCTGAGTTTTATCAGCAGCCCCGAGAAGAACGGGCTCGCCAATTTCTCAGCCGTATCTTAAATCATTAAATGGAGGTAAAGGAATGTTCAAAACCAAAAATTTCGTAAAAATGGCGTTGGTAACCACAATGGCAGCTTTATTCCTGGCCGGCTGCGGCGGGAATAAGGACCCAAAAGGAGGTAGCAAGGATGTCCTTGGCCAAATTAAAGAGGAGAAAAAAATCGTATTTGGCGTAAAGCATGACACGCGGTTATTTGGATTGAAAAATCCTTCGACAGGTGAAGTGGAAGGATTCGATATTGATCTTTCGAAGGCACTCGCAGAAGAAATGTTTGGCAAGGATGTAAAGCCTGAGTACGTAGAGGTGACGTCGAAAACAAGGGTTGGCCTTTTGAATAATGGGAAGGTGGATGCGGTAGTCGCGACGATGACCATCACAGAAGAACGGAAGAAAGAAGTGGATTTTACCGATGTCTATTTTGATGCGGGTCAATCCTTATTAGTGAAAAAAGGCAGCAAGATTAAGAGCATTAAAGATTTGAAAAAAGGAACAAAAGTGCTCGCGGTGAAAGGCTCGACCTCAACCATCAATATTCGTGAGAAAGCGCCCGAAACAACGGTCCTTGAATTTGAAAACTATGCAGAAGCCTTTACAGCCTTAAAAGCAGGCAAGGGAGATGCCCTGACAACAGATGACGCCATCCTTTACGGAATGGCCGAAGAAGATCCGTCTTTTGAACTAGTCGGCGGAACTTTTACAGATGAGCCATACGGAATCGCTGTTAAAAAAGGGAATAAAGTCCTTGTCGATGAATTAAATAAAGCGTTAAAAAGCTTAAAGGAATCAGGAAAGTACGACGAAATTAAGAATAAATGGATTAAGAATAGTAAGTGATATCGGTTTTCTCTTCAGGACGGGGAGTTCGTGGGTATGATGACGGTCCTACTCGTCCTGTTGTATGAGGAGGGAATGGTTTGCTGGATTTCTCGATACTATCCAATAATATCGATGCCTTTTTAGAAGGACTAAAAATAACAATTTTATGCAGTGTAATTGCTTTATTGTCCAGCTTTATACTGGGAACAATGATTGCTGTTTTGCGAATGGCCCCAGTGAAACTTCTTAACTGGCTGGGGACTTTTTATGTAGAATTTATCCGAAATATACCCGTGTTAGTGATTATCTTTTTCACCTACTTGGCCGGGAACTTTGGCGGAATGACGGCAGGAACAATTGGCCTCTCGATTTATACCGCCGCTTTCATTGCCGAAGCGATCCGAGCGGGAATCATGTCAGTTCCGAAAGGACAAATGGAAGCCGCCCGTTCGACAGGATTGAGTTATGGCGCTGCAATGAGGCTGGTGATCCTCCCTCAGGCGATCAAGATTGTCATCCCGTCCCTCGGCAACCAGTTTATCAATCTAGTGAAAAATTCCTCCTTGTTAGCCGTCGTCGCGGGCGGCGATTTAATGTACCAAGGGGATCTAATTTCGGCAAAAACCTACGTAACCTTTGATACGTATATCTTAGTTGCCTTATTTTATTTAATCCTAACGATTCCATTAAGTCTTGGCGTGGGACTTTTAGAAAAACGCTTGGCTCGAAGTCAATAAGGAGGTGCTGAGGATGGAATTTCTGGCACCGTTTATGGAAGTATACACTCTGGACAATGTGAAATTTTTACTGGAGGGTTTTGCGGTCACCTTAAAGGTCGCTACTCTATCGATAGTATTTAGTTTCATTATTGGTGAACTAATCGGCACGCTTAGGTATGCGCGAATTCCGGTTGTTTCTCCTTTCTTAGCGCTGGTTGTTGAGACAATCCGGAACTTGCCCTTGCTGTTGATTATTTTCTTTACCTATTTTGCCTTGCCCGAAATCGGGATTGAAATGGAAATAACGACGGCGGCGATTGTAGCTTTGACTGTGTTTGAATCGGCAATGATTTCAGAAATTATTCGCGGCGGGTTAAACTCGATTGAAAAAGGACAAATCGAGGCAGGACGGTCGTCTGGATTGACCAACACTCAGACCTTACGCTATATCATCGTCCCACAGGCGCTAAGAAGAATGGTTCCTCCAATCGTCAGTCAATTTATTTCACTGCTCAAGGATACCTCGTTAGCCGTCGTGATTGCCTTGCCGGATTTATTGCACAATGGACAAATTATCTACGCACAAAAAGGATCGTATGTGGTCCCTGTTTTTATCCTGATCGCGTTTCTGTACTTTATCGTTAATTTTACTCTGTCACTTGTTGCCCGAAGGTTAGAAATAAAGCAAACATAAGAAATCCGGCTCAGAGTGGGGCCGGATTTCTTATGTTTGGATTTGTGGAATGAAATTAATAGCAATTTCTCATAAATAAGTAGGTGATATACAGGAAAAATCATATTTTTGTGTAAAATTACACCTCCAAATTTAGATATTTATAGGCCTTAGCATTACAATGGGCGAATTTTTACAGTCTATGAGCGAATTTCGGTATTCAATGGGCGAATTTCGGACCTCAATGAGCGATTTTTGCAATTCAATGAGCGAATGATAAAAAACACATTTATCCAGCGAAAAGAATTAAGTTATCTTATTTCAGACTATTTAGGTTTACCGAACAATTCAATTTGATTAAGAAATGGTAACAATAAATGCCGTTCTTTTTACTTTTGTTAAAGAAGATTAACAATTCCTTTAAAAGTCATTAAATACACGTTCAATCGACAGATTTTTTGAAAATATCTTTTATAATTGCCTTTATGGAAAGGAGTTGGCACCTTCGTATGAAAAAAGACCAACGAAAACCAATCAATAATAAAAGGCAATTTTTAATCAATGAACTAATTAAATTCGGGATCTATAAAAAAAATAATAAGCATCTCTACGAATGGTCGATGAGTGAATTAGAGACGGAGTACATATTTAATGAGACGAATATTTTGAAATCAAGTACCCACACAGGTTCCAAAGTTTGACAATGTAAATACCGTTAAATAAGATTATAGATATGTAATAGTTTTAGGGAGAGAGACATCTGGGATCGGATCATCAATCTACAATAGCTTTTTACATAAAAATGAACCATACTTTGGAGGTCCATCATGAAAATCGTTACCATTGTTGGGAGTATTAGAAAAGAATCGTACAACATGCACTTAGCTAAAACCATGAAAGAACGTTACAAGGATAAAATGGATATCGAAATTGTCGACATCCGTTCGCTCCCATTCTATGACCAAGACGAGGAAAACAATCCAACGCAAGTGGTGAAGGAATTTAAGGAGGCAATTTCTAGTGCTGATGGAGTTCTCATTATTACGCCGGAATACAATTGGTCCATTCCTGGTGTGTTAAAGAATGCGCTTGATTGGGCTTCTCGGGTAGACAAGGTTTTTATTGGCAAACCAGTAATGCCTCTAGGTGTGACGCTTGGCATGCTCGGAACCGTTCGTGCACAAATGCATTTACGTGAAATTCTCGCAGCGCCTGGTATGCAGGCTAAGATTCTTCCGCCAGGTGGAAATGAAGTTTTAATTGGTTTTGCAAATCAGAAATTTGATGAACAAACAGGGAAGTTAGTGGATGAAGGAACACTTAGTTTCTTAGATAGTAAGGTTGATGCGTTTATTGAATTTGTCAAATCAGTTTAAATATTTGAAAAGGTGGTAAGTGAAAATGGAATCAACTAATCAACCCAAAATTACAATACAAGCAACCGTTCATGCACCAGTTGAAAAAGTATGGAAATATTGGACTGAGCCTGCCCATATAAAAAAATGGAACAGTGCTTCTGAGGACTGGCACACGCCCATTGCTGAAAATGATTTAAGAGTGGGCGGAAAATTCCTTTCCCGAATGGAAGCGAAAGATGGCAGTTTTGGTTTTGATTTTGGCGGAATTTATGATGAAGTGGTATTACATGAGCTTATTTCTTATACACTTGGTGATGGTCGAAAAGTTCACATCGCCTTTAAGGGTGATGAAAAGGCAACCGAAATCATTGAAACATTTGATGCGGAGACCACCAATCCAATCGAAATGCAACAACAAGGCTGGCAAGCAATTTTAGATAATTTTAAAAAATATGCAGAGCAAATATAGAATTTGGTTGATTTAAGAGGGCTTCCGATGGGAAGTTCTTTTTTTTACGTAATGCCGAGTGTACTATCCAAGCCCTCAAGGGTAGTTCAGATATGATTAGGAAATGTTCATTTCGCCTTGTTTAATAAGGGTTTACTGATTACTGTCACGATTGACCGTCTAAAATTACCTTTACATCGCCATTAATATCGATATTTAATTTTTCTTCTTTTATGGTCTCACAAATCTGTATAAGCTCTTCAAATTGATTCTTATATATTTCAACCTCCTCGAGAGCCGTTGGGTGTAGGGTTACTTCAATACGCTCTTCACTTAAGGGAATGCGAATGGTTTCCATTTCTGTTTCGATAGCATCCCCGGGATTGAATACCCTTTTCTCAATGATGAGCTCTTCACGTGTGACAGGAACCAAAATTTGCTTTTCCTCCGTATAAGTTTTCTTATATATCGTAACATCTGCCGTCTCAACCCATTTCTTGGTAACCTGCAATTCTTCCTTGTGTAGTTGGAGTGTTACTTCACTTTGATCGTGTTTTGTTAAATTCTGATTTTCAACCAACTTCATCTTCCTCCATAGAAATGGTGAAACACCTTTTCATTACATAGCAATGAAAAGGTGTTTTTGTTATTTTATAGGGAATTATTAAATATAATTGTGGAAACGCTCTAGTCCATACTTTGCTGAACGGTTGCTTGCACCTTTTGTTCTTAGCTGTTATTTATATCATTAAAGCTGGAGCCATCGGAAACAATATTAACACTTCCTGTTGTATCTACATGAGCCTCTTCGTGTCTAAGGGTTTCTTGTACCTGCTGAGTATCCTCAACTTGACGTTTCGAAGTTGAAATCTCCTCGGTCGCAACCGTATATTTGTTTACCTCAACTTGCTCTTGGGAAACGGGAATGGTGATACTTTCCTGAGAGATGGCAGACCCATCACTTCGCTCGTTATTCAAGGGAGTTCTTTTTATCACAACTTCCTCATGCATTACAGGAACATCAACCGTTTTTTGTTCCTCAACCACATCTTTAGAAATCACTACTTGACCAGCGCTGACATTATTTTTCGTAATGTCTAATTCCTCTTTATGAAGTTGCAGTGCTCCGTCATTTTGATTATCTTGTTGGGTATTAGAAGTGGTTTCGGTACCTAGGGTACTTGAACTGTTTTGGCTATCTTTATTTTGTATGTCTTGTGAATTGTCATCACCGAATAATCCTAAAAAGTCTCCCATAATAATCCCCCTTGAAAGTTATTTATTGTGGAACCTTTATATAATGTGCGTGTAATGGATATCTATACTTTCAAACATTGGAAAAAATTTATAAAACCTGGGTTATAAATATCGTGACATAGAAGAGACTTATGTTTTGCATGAATCCTAATATTTTTACAAAAGATACTAAAAAAGGAGGTGAATATTTGTGAGAGTGTTACAAAAGATTGCCTTATTTCTAGTGATTGTAGGAGCTATAAACTGGGGATTAATTGGTTTTTTTAATTTTGATTTGGTAGCAGCCATATTTGGGGGACAGGATTCCTTTTTGTCAAGAGTCATTTATAGTCTGGTTGGGATAAGTGGGTTGATTTGTTTACCCCTTTTGTTTGCGTCAAAGCAAAGCGAAAACTATAACACCCAACGACAAGGAACTGGAAATCTTAACTATGCCACTGAATTTGGTGAGGAAACAGATGCATCAGACATTAGGAAAAGAAATAGTGAGGAATAATCAGGAAGATTCCCTTCTTGATTATTTTCCATAATTAAACCATAACACCATTTGATAAATTTTAGGATTGTGCAAATAGTTATTATTGCTTTATAACAATCACCAATAAGAGTTTTTTTAAATGGTAAATTAAAACACTTGGAGAAGATTCCAAGTGTTTTTCTACATAAATGGAAGCTTCAGGTATGATATATTTGTATATACAGGTTAGTTTTGGAAGGCAGGTTATAAAATGAAAACGGAAAAAGACAAAATGTTGGAGGGAGAAATGTATGATCCCGCTGACCCCGTGTTATCAAGCGAACGTGAGGAAGCAAGGCGCAAGGTTCGGATATATAATCAAACGTTGGAAACGGAAGGAGAAAAACGGAAAAAATTATTAATGGAGCTACTCGGTTCAACCGGAGAAAACGTATATATGGAACCCAATATTCGTGTTGATTATGGTTATAACATCCATGCGGGAGAAAACTTTTATGCAAACTTCGACTGCACCATTTTAGATGTTTGCGAGGTACGCTTTGGAGATAATTGCATGCTTGCACCAGGCGTGCAAATCTATACAGCCACCCACCCAATTAATCCAACGGAGCGTAATTCAGGGAAGGAATATGCCAAACCCATTACGTTTGGAAACAATGTTTGGATTGGAGGAAGAGCCGTCATAAATCCAGGAGTTACGATAGGGGACAATGTGGTAATCGCATCAGGTGCAGTAGTCACTAAAGATGTACCAGATAATGTTGTAGTAGGCGGTAATCCCGCTAAAATAATTAAACAAATTGAAATTTAAAGCATCTTCCGATCGTATTATGGAGGCGTCGGCACTTAAAAAAACGCCCATTTACATTATTCCATGTATGTTTATTATGAACTACCCTCTAAGTGTTTATATTCACTAACAATAAGGGGCAGTTATCCATTTTAAAAAGGCATTGTTAAATAATATTGTTGATATTTAAAAATAAATCAAGGACCACAAATAAGGTCCTTGATTTTATTCTTATTGAAGAGTAGTAACCCGATAAGTACATTTCTTCACTCTACTAATAAAACTATTTTCACAATTAATACTTTTTTAAAGCAATTACTGCATTATGCCCACCAAACCCAAATGAATTGGAGATCCCTATTTTGAGATTTGTTTGTCGGGCTACGTTTGGTACATAATCTAAATCACATAATGGATCGGGGTGTTCTAAGTTGATAGTAGGCGGAATGATGCCCTCTTGGAGACTTTTTGCTAATGCAATAGCCTCAACCCCGCCAGCTGCTCCTAATAAATGTCCTGTCATCGATTTATTAGCCGTAACTGGTATCCTGTATGCTTGTTCACCGAACAATTTTTTAATAGCATTTGTTTCAGATATGTCACCTACCTCTGTACTTGTTGCATGAGCACTAATGACATCTACATCATCAGTAGAAATGGACGCATCTTTTAAAGCCATTTTCATTGCAAGATAGGCTCCTTTACCTTCTGGATGCGGAGAAACCATGTGATATGCATCAGAACTAGCACCATATCCAATTACTTCCGCATAAATTCGTGCATTTCTTTGTAAAGCATGTGTTAAAGATTCAAGTATTAAAATTCCTGCACCTTCAGACATGACAAAACCATCTCTATTCGCATCAAAAGGACGACTAGCAGCACTTGGTTCATCATTTCTCGAAGACAACGCTTTTGCATTTCCGAAACTGGCTAGAGACAATTCTGTTATGGCTGCCTCAACCCCTCCAGCAAATGCTACATCAGCTATACCATACCGAATAATTCTGAAAGCCTCTCCAATAGCTGTATTTCCAATTGCACAAGCGGAAACAGGGGCCATAGAAGGTCCCAATGCCCCCCATTTGATACTTATTTGTGCTGAAGCTGCATTTGCAATCATCGAAGGCACCATTGTTGGACTTACCCTTTGTGGTCCTCTTTCTCGAAGTACATCAAAATTTTGCATCAAAGTCTCAATTCCACCTATACCCGAACCAATGTATACACTAAGACGCTCTAAGTCTATTTCCTTAATGTTCAAATTGGAATCGTTCCATGCTTGTTCAGCCGCACCTAGAGCAAATTGACAAAATCTATCCATACGCCTTGCATCCTTCTGACCAAGTATATCCTCAGCATTGAAATCATTAACTAATCCAGCAATTTTGGTTTTATGTTTACTTACGTCAAACCTATTAATGTTAGAAATTCCAGACCTGCCTTCGGTTAAATTCCTCCAAAATGTTTCAATGTTGTTACCCAAGGGTGACACGACTCCCATCCCTGTAATTACAACTCGTTCCATATTTCTTCCCCCTCGTTATTAGATTATCTATATTTTGGCACCATGTTTATCCTATTACAAGTTGTTGTTTATCATAGTATAATTAGTAATATGATTATCGTTTTAAGACAGGAGTAATTTATCATGAATAGTAAAACAAGATTAGAAGCTTTATCAAAATTTTTAAAGTCAAAACGTGCAAATTTACAACCTCAATTAGTAGGATTACCAACGGGAACTAGGCGGAGAACGCCAGGTCTAAGGAGGGAGGAAGTCGCCCAATTAGCGGGAGTGAGCACTACCTGGTACACATGGCTAGAACAAGGGCGAGATATTAAGGTCTCATCTTCAGTACTAGATTCTATAGCATCTGCTCTACAGTTAAATAATGATGAACGAAAGTATCTATACGATTTAGCATTAGAAGTAAATACCAATGTGTATAAACATGAAGTTTTACAAACAAAACTTTCCCCTTCTTTAGAAAAAATTTTAACAGAATTAAAATACTGTCCCACTCTGATCACAGACCGACATTTCCAAATTGTTGGTTGGAATCCTGCTGCAGCTTATGTCTTTTTGGATTTCGAACAAATTCCTATTGAACAGAGAAACTTGATCCGCTTAGTGTTTACGAGGAAAGAGTTGAGGGCTTTAGCTGTCAATTGGGAGCATTTTGTGAAAGGATTTCTTTCCATCTTTAGGGTTTATTATGGGCAAAATATGGGGGACGAATGGTACACTCAATTTCTTGAAGAAATGTCCAATCTGAATCCAGATTTTCAAACTTTATGGCAAGAAAATCAAGTAAATATGGCTCCCGAAGTGTTGATTGAATTTAGACATTCCAAAGCTGGTAAAATGATTTTTAATTTAACTTCTTTACAAGTTCATGGTAATACAGATTTTTGGTGTAGCATTTATACACCTGTCGAGGGTTCCTCTACTGAAGAAAAATTGAAGAGAAGGATGAATCAAAGTGAAAAAAGTTAATTCTTATGTTTCTGCTCATTTTTCAATTTAACCGGAATTTCTCCGTCTATTTCTCAAGCACTGCGAAATCAACTTATACAAAAGATGCCTGCCCCAAAATAGGGGACAGGCAGCGAAATTTTTTAATACACTTTATCACCGTTAAAAATGGAATTCTTCACGACAACATAATCGACTGTACGGATGTCTTTTAACTTATTACCACCAGCATAGGAAATAGACGACTGTAGGTCTTGTTCCATTTCAATCAAGGTATCGATTAAACGACCCTTGTGTTCAACGTACATTTTTTTACCCTCAACATTTTTTCGTTCGCCTTTTTGGAATTCTGAAGCCGAACCGAAGTATTCCTTCACACACTTTCCGTCCTTCTCAATCGTTTCCCCAGGGGATTCTTCATGTCCAGCAAACAATGAACCGATCATGACCATGGATGCCCCAAACCTTACCGACTTCGCGATATCCCCATGGGTACGAATGCCGCCGTCCGCAATAATTGGTTTACTAGCCGCCTTGGCACACCATCTTAGTGCGGCTAATTGCCAGCCGCCTGTTCCAAATCCAGTCTTAATTTTCGTAATACATACTTTTCCAGGTCCAATCCCAACTTTCGTAGCATCTGCACCGGCATGCTCTAATTCTCTGACAGCTTCCGGAGTTCCGACATTTCCAGCGATGACAAAGCTATTTGGCAGCTGTTTTTTAATATGCTTAATCATTTCAATCACGGAATTGGAATGACCATGGGCGATATCGATGGTAATAAATTCAGGGGTTAGCTTTTCCTCTGCCAGCTGGTTGATGAAATCGTATTCTCCTTCTTTGACACCGACACTAATAGATGCAATCAGTCCACGTGCCTGCATGTCCTTTACGAAATCAAGCCGCTTTTCAGGCTGGAAACGGTGCATGATATAGAAATAACCATTTTCCGCAAAGAAAATTGCCAGCTTTTCGTCAATAATCGTCTGCATATTAGCAGGGACGACTGGCAATTTGAATATATATCCACCAAATGTGACACTCGTATCACACTCAGAACGACTGTTAACGATCGATTTAGCAGGAATCAGTTGAATATCTTCATAATCAAATACAGTATCCATAAAAAACACTCCCAAACACGAATATTCTAGTAGAATTAAATAATATTGTTCGTACATTAGTTAATTTACAGTATATTAGTTATTTTGTCAAAACATTTCATTATTATGTGACGTAAAAAACCATCACTACTAAACCGTTCAGGATGTGCAGGCTTTTATAGGTAGGAATATTTCAAGCCAACGGTAAATATTTATATAAAAAAACATTGTCCCAGCGGTGCTTCTAGAAGGGAGCAAATACTTTGAATCGAAATCGAAATCGAAATGTACAGTTAACCATTGTAGTGCTTGTTTGCTTACTGGTCATTCTTATAGTTCATGCGATTCTCAATATTAGAGTTTACTTTGTATACAGTACAGGTATTGGTCCTATTTTCTTAATTGGATTAATCATCTTCCTCATTGCTTTACTATATTTTAAAGGATGAAAAAATGAGTTATGCAGAAAAGGCATGACTCATTTTTTTGTCGGCACGGATACATTTGACCGTTTGCCTTGATTTTTCGTAAATGTTGCTCTTGCTCAGCAATCAAATTTAAGAAATGTACATTTGAAAACTTGAAAATAACAATATTGACACAATATTCAATCCGCAATAAAAAGTAGGGACGTATAATAAAAGTAGGAAGGAAAGTTCTGACAGGGAGATGAGAATCATGGTAACGAATTATTCACGTGTTGTTGTTGCATATGATCATTCTGAGTTAAGCAAAAAAGCTTTGAAGATGGCAATGGATTTAGCAAAACAAGATCAACAAATAGAATTATTTGTCGTCATGGTTATGCAACCAGATAAGCCAATACCTTATGCCTATGGATTCGGGGTTGTTGAATTACTTGAGGAACAACTAGAGAGAGCAAATACCTTACGTAATGAAATAGAACAAGAGTTAGAATCACTTCCAAATAAAACAAAAGCACTTCTTTTGAAAGGCAACGCAGGAATGATGATCGTTGATTTCGTCAAAAAGAATGATGCAGATTTAGTTGTCATGGGAAGCAGAGGATTAAGCGGACTCAAGGAACTATTCTTAGGAAGCGTCAGTCATTATGTGGTTCAAAAGGCCCCATGCCAAGTTTTAATTGTAAAATAATTAAATATAAATAGGAAGGGAGCAAAAGTTATCTTTTGCTCCCACTTTTATTTCACTAACAATTAGCGTACCGTTTTTCTTAATTACAAAGACGGTTTAACCGTTTGAAGTATTTTTTCTATCAAGCTCTCAGCATCGTCTGCCTCGATGGTGGTTAATTGAATCCGGCAAAACGGCCGGACTCTGCATTCTAAACACCTGTGAAAGCAGTCTACAATACGAACATCTACATCCTTTTGATAATGGAGGCGAAGTTGGTCAATGACTTTGTCAGCATCGGTTACTTTAATATTTCGCTCACAAAACTTAGCCACTCTCATTCTACATTTTCCTCGTTAATAGAATACTATTATTCCTCATCATAATGAAAAAATTGAATATCCAAAGTACGAAGGTAGGTTTGCAGACCTGCATCTTGGATTGGGATAATAAATGCAGGTTCCCCTGATTCATTGTGATGAGAATGCCACAGCCCTGGCGGGGTAACGAAGGCTTTTCCTGTTACCCAGTCAATCCGAATGGGATCAATGATTTGTTTCGTAACAGGGTCCACTTTATCACCGACTAATGTGTAGGTCCCTGGTGTAGCGTAGGCAACAAAGTCAAGGGCAACTGATTTATGACTATGTGGCGCTTGGTTTGAGCCTACAGGAACAATCCCAAACATTGCCCATAAAACATGTGTAATCGTTAAAGTTTGTTCGAAATTTTGATTGTTTAATAGAATGGAGATACGGTTTTTTAAATGTGCATCGGGTGCATTAGCGACCTCATCTAATTTTGCTTTCGCCTGTTCGGCCGTATAAAGTGTCGGCTTAAAACGTGCATCCGTGGCCTTAGCTCCCAAGTAGTTAAGAAGTGGAGTGTCTAAAATGTAGTAGATGGTTGAATCTTCTGTCGCTGAATGACGACTGACTGAGCCGGCTGGAAGCGTTAAAAAGTCACCTTTTTTCCAACGGATGGTTTGACCATTTATTTCGGTAGTGCCATCCCCCGAAATAATATAATACAATTCACTGGTTGCATTTGGTTGCGTATGAATCGAATTTCCTGCCTTAATTCGGATAAAGTTTGCAAGGAGGGAGGGGCTCGTTGCTGGATATTGGGTTTTCAGCTCATTAGATAAATCCAGCGGTATAATACGAGTTTCTCCTGAATTATATAGTTCAGGTGCAAATTCTTTAGGCGGGATTGGACTAATAATCCCACTGCCAATTGGATCAGCAGCCGTGCTATACTCGTAAAAAAGCGCATCCTCGGTCCAGTTTTCGCTTACCGTTCCAACATAAAATTCCCCTGGTTGAACATTTTTTGACATATGTAAACCTCCTCTTAATAAAAAAATTTTTATCATTTATATTGTAATACCTTTTTAGGGGAAATGGTAAATTTTGTTTCCATTTTTTCCGTAATTTTAGATTCCCCGTGTGGTTCACCAATTCACGAGGTCAGTTGCTCTACCATTTTTTTTGTGCTAAAACCTGATGGAGTAGAAGAAGGTATTTATTGACTATAAGTAGAATTAATCTAACAACCTTTTAAAAATGAAAAAGTTTAGGAATCAGTTGCTGCAAATGCATTTAAGAAGGGAGTAAGGAAATGAAAGCGTTAACTTTAAATGACCTTTTGCATATTAGACAAGAAAATGACCTCCTGTTTGCAAACAAGGAAAGGTCTGTTCTCGTTTCTACAAGTGCATTTGGTGCGATGCAGCGTGATTTAATCGAAAATATTGGGATTAATCGGATGAAAACCTTTTTCTTCAAATATGGGTTTCACCTCGGAGAAGAAGATGCTCAAGAGGTTCAAAAAATAGATTCATTAAGTATGCTTGAAAAATTTGGATATGGTCCTATTATTCATGCCTTAAAAGGACATACGAAATCAAGAATTACTGAAAAAGAATTTGAAGTGGAAAATAATCAAATTAAATCATTTCGACTGAAGGGAATTTGGGAAAATTCATTTGAAGCCGAACAACATATTCAAAATTTTGGTATAACAATAGGGACTGTTTGTTATACCTTAACTGGTTATGCAACTGGATATGTGACCGCTCTGCTTGGCGAGGAAGTATTTTTTAAAGAACTGCAATGTGAGGGGGAAGGGGCACCTTGTTGTATTTGGGAGGGGCGCCTTGTCTCTGAATGGAAGGAAGAGGCAGAAGAATTTTTTTCATATAGTAAGGAACTGCCAATTATTAAGGAACTGGAACTGACAAACGAGAATCTTCTGGTTGAAAAAAATAACTTAGCACTCGTGTCGAGAACCTATAATGAGATGACAAATGAGCTTATAAAAGGAAATAACATCGATTCCATTCTAGAAAAATTAAATAAACAAACAAACTTGCCTATTGTAGTTGAGGATATCCGGCAACATGTCTTAGCGTATAAAGGAATTTCAAGGGATGACTATGAGTTGATTAGAAAAAGATTTAACCATTCTGAAGATAAAAGTCGAAATATTTCAAAAGTGACAGTTCTCTCGTTTGAAAATGGGACGAGACTTATTACTCCAATCTACCTTTTAGGCAAAATCGTAGGATATTGTTCGTTTCTATATGAAAGTGGGAGGATCCCTAACAATGAAATTGACTCAATGATTATCGATCGTTTAGCATCTATTTGTGCGCTGCTGTTTTTAAAAGAAAAAGCGGAAATTGATTCATTGGAACAAGTAAAGGGACATTTTTTAGAAGAAATAATTACTGGAAAGTACTCACAACAAGAAATCCTAAGGAAGGCTGATTTTATTCAATTGGATTTATCTGGTCCCTATCATATGATTGTCCTTACCTACAAGTTTATGAAAAAATGTGAAGAGAAGGAATTTACTTTACATAAAAACACCTTTGAAGCGGTTTCTACTTTTTTTAGAAATAAGAGCCTCAATGTCTTAATAGGTCAGCAGGCTGATAGCTTAGTTCTCCTCATAACAGAGAAACAGCTAAACCAGCAAACTATTGAAGATATCCTACTTTCTCTAGTATCCAATTTAAAAAAGGAAATAAAAAATTCCCTGTTTTTAGCGGGGATCAGTTCTCAAAATAGCAAAATCGTGGATGCCGGTGTGGCTATTGACGAAGCCCGTTCAGCAGTACGATTATCCTCAAGGGATAAACCGATCACCTCTTTTAGTGAACTAGGGATTCTTGGTGTTTTAATTAATGACCAAAATGAGAATGCCATCCGGAAAATGATTAGGGAAACTCTTGGGGTTTTGTCTGAGAATTTTGATAGTAATAAAATCGAATTAATTGATACCTTATATCATTTTCTACTCTATGGTGGAAACCTGGAACAAACAGCTGAATATCTAGCATTATCTAAAAGCGGTCTTCGTTATCGACTCGCGAAAATCACTAATTTTCTTGGCTGCGACCTGAGGGATCCACAACGACAGTTTCAATTGCTTTTGGCTCTAAAAGCATTGAAAATTGTCGACCATGACAGACTTAAAAAAAACAAATAAAGTCATTGTCCTTTGTATATAAAAGTGTCAGAAAACGCCTGATGGAAATTGTCTATTGGCGTTTTTTGATATTTTTTTTTAACTTTTAAACTGACATATAGGAGCAGTTTTTTTTAATTTTTCTGACACTCGGTGTCATTGTGTAGAATTTTCAGATAAATTAAGATAAATTTAAGGATCGACACACTCGGTCGTATAAAAAGTTTAAATAATGATAGGAATGGAGTTGAAGGAATGTACACAGGTAAAGAATATTTGGAAAGCTTGAATGACGGAAGGGTCGTTTATTTAAACGGTGAAAGAATTAAAGATGTAACGACGCATCCTGCTTATCGGAATTCTGCACGTTCGTATGCAAGAATGTATGATGCTCTTCATGACCCAGCTACACGTGACATTTTAACGGCTGAAAATGAATACGGTGATCGCACACACAAATTCTTCATCACTCCAAAAAGTTCACAAGATCTGTTAGAGGCAAGAAATGCCATTGCTGAATGGTCCAAGCTTAATTATGGATTTATGGGCCGCACTCCAGATTATAAGGCTTCATTTATTGGTCATTTGGATGCCCTCTCCAACTATTACCAAGGTTTTGAAGATAATGCGAAAGCTTGGTACAAGAAAGCAGCAAAAGAGCTTCCTTTTGTTAACCATACAATTATCAACCCACAAGTAGACCGCTCAAAACCACTTCATGAAAATAAAGATGTTTTTGTACGGGCTGTTGCTGAAAAAGATGACGGAATAATTGTAAGCGGTGCCAAAATGGTAGGAACAGCGGCAGCATTAACTCATTATAACTTTGTTGCGAACTATGGAACATTTGATTTAGGAGATGGTGACCTTAGCCACGCATTGATCTTCTTTGTTCCAATGAATGCACCGGGGGTAAAAATGATCAGCCGAACGTCGTACGAACTGCAGGCTGCGACAACGGGAACACCATTTGATTACCCACTTTCGAGTCGATTTGATGAGAATGATGCTGTGATTGTTTTAGATAACGTATTTATTCCATGGGAAGATGTCCTTTGCTACAAAAATATCAAAATATCTAATAATTTCGTCCCAGAAAGTGGCTTTGTTAACCGTTTCACCTTCCACGGTTGTACTCGTCTTGCTGTTAAATTGGATTTCATGACAGGACTATTATTAAAAGCAACGGAAGCAGCTGGAACAAAGAATTTTAGAGGTGTGCAAGCTCAAATTGGTGAGGTTGTGGCGATTCGTAATATGTTTTGGGGATTGTCTACTGCAATGGCAACGGATCCGGATAAGGGCCCGAATGGTCTTGTTATGCCAAATGGTGCCTCCAGTGCGGCTTATCGAGCATTAGCGCCAATGAGCTGGGTGAGAGTGAAGGGTATTTTTGAACAAGTAGTAGCCGGTGGTTTAATTCAGTTGCCGTCTAGTTCAAGTGATTTTCTGAATCCTGAATTAAGACCTTTTCTTGATCAATATTACCGAGGAACAAGCATCAATGCTGTGGATAAAGTGAAGTTGTTAAAAATGGTTTGGGATTCAATCGGATCGGAATTTGGAGGAAGACATGAACTGTATGAGGTCAATTATGCAGGCAATCATGAAAATATTAGAATGGAAGCCCTATTCCATGCAGAGGCAGTCGGAGCAGCGGATCGTTACAAATCATTTGTTGACACAGCATTAAACGATTATGACTTAAACGGTTGGACCAACAAAACGTGGCTGGATGCAGTAGAAAAAGAACCAATTAAATTATAAACGAGGAGAGGAGTTGGGAGGATGGATGATCGTAAATTTCGAACGGCGATGGGGAAATTTGCTACAGGTGTAACTGTAATTACGACTGAAATCGCTGGAGAGGTGCACGGTATGACGGCAAATGCCTTTATGTCTGTGTCACTTGACCCAAAATTAGTGGTGATTTCCATTGGAGAAAAGGCACAAATGCTGGACAAAATTAAAAAAAGCAAAAAATTCGCTGTAAATATTTTATCGGCGGAACAACAGGAATTATCGATGATATTTGCTGGGCAAATCAAGGAACAAAGAGAAATAAGCTTTGAGCGACTAGATGGTCTCCCTGTGTTATCAGGGGCCATCGCCCAGGTAGCTTGTGAAGTGGTGAATGTCAATATCGAAGGGGACCACACCTTATTCATCGGCAAAGTAATAGAAATCGAGCTTAATGAAAAAGAACCACTTATGTTCTTTAACGGTAGATATCGCTCTTTATCTTCTGAAGAGGTTCTAGCAAGTAAGTAATCTACTTGTAATATGAAAATAAAATTAGGGGGAAATAAAAATGACTTCATACCAAGAACCAATTTTTGATGTGGCACAACTTGCCCACGTGGAGATTCTTTCTCCAAAGCTAGAACAATCAGTAGAATTTTTCACAAGATTTTTAGGGATGGAAGTAACGGCTCGGTCTGGTCGATCCGTTTATCTTCGTGCCTATGAGGATTTCTATCACAATACATTAAAAATAACGGAGTCAAAAGAAGCGGGAGTAGGTCATGTTGCCTGGCGTGCAACTTCCCCGCAAGCACTTCAACGCCGAGTTGAGGAAATCGAAAAAACGGGATTGGGCAAAGGTTGGATTGAGGGGGATATCGGCCATGGAGAAGCCTATCAATTTTTGACACCAGATGGTCATTTAATGGAAATTTTATGGGATGTGGAGTACTACCAAGTTCCTGATGAACAAAGATCAAAACTATTAAATCGTCCATCCAAACGGCCAGATCGCGGAGTACCTGTTCGTCGATTAGATCACCTTAATTTAATGACCTCTAATCCAAAAAATGATACAGACTTTTTAATCGATATACTAGGTTTCCGGTTAAGAGAGCAAATTCAAGATAACGGCCATGTGCTTGGTAGTTGGATCAGTGTTTCCAACCTTGTTCATGAAATTGCCTACATGCAAGAACCTAATGGGGAAAAAGGGAAACTGCATCATCTTTGCTACTGGTATGGAATACCCCAAAATCTTTATGATGTGGCTGATTTGCTTAAAGATCATGGTATTTTCGTTGAAGTCCCGCCAAATAAACATGGAATCAGTCAAGCGTTCTGTATGTATGTGATTGAACCTGGCGGCAACAGGGTGGAATTGTTCGGAGACGCCGGCTATATTATTACCGATCCGGCATGGAAACCAGTCGTGTGGGAAATGAAAGATGTACCTGGCAACGGGGATACTTGGATCGGTACCGATTTCCCTGAATCTTGGTGGACGCAAGGTACACCCCGAACAGCTCCCAAGCCAGTTGAAGTAGTAAAACCTTAATTCTCAAATCAAGGGCTGTGTTAAACATTAATTATGATTTTTCTAATCCTGATGATTGGAGCGGAAATCATCAGGCATTTTAGCACAGCCAAATTAATAGAAAGCGTGGTGGTAGGTCTTGTCTAAAGTTAAAGCGGCGATTTTAGGATCAGGAAATATTGGAACAGACCTAATGTACAAAATTTTAAAAAATGAAGGACACTTGGATTTAGTCTTAGTAGCGGGTATTGACCCTAAATCAGAAGGACTGGCAAGAGCCCAGGCCAAGGGGATCCGTACAAGCTATCACGGACTGGATGCGATCTTAGAAGACCCAGAGATTAAGATCGTCTTCGATGCGACAAGTGCAAAAGCACATCAGTTGAATGCACCAGCACTGCGCGAGAAGGGGAAATTGGCGATCGACATGACTCCTGCGGCAATCGGTCCGTTTGTTGTACCAACTGTTAATTTAAAGGAACACTTTGAATCCATGAACGTCAACTTGATTTCATGTGGAGGCCAGGCGACTACTCCGCTTGTGTACGCAGTCAATCGCGTGGTACCGGTCCACTATGCTGAAGTCATAACAACAGCAGCCAGTGTGTCGATTGGCCCGGGAACAAGGCAAAATGTCGATGAATTTGTCCGAACCACCGCGAATGCGGTGCAACAAATCGGCGGAGCTAAACTAGCAAGGGCGATTCCGGTATTTAATCCGGCAGAACCGCCTATTAATATGACCAATTCGGTTTATGCAGTCATTAAAGAAGAGTTTGATGAGGGTGCTGTTATTTCATCGATTCAATCGATTGCAGCTGAAATTTCAAGTTATGTTCCGGGGTACAGATTAAAAGGCACGCCATTTATCGACTATCGTGAAACACCGTGGGGACGGTTACCAACCGTCGTGATTATGAATGAGGTGGCAGGGGATGGAGACTTCTTCCCAACCTATGCGGGGAACTTGGATATCATGACCGCATCAGCGTATAAAGTGGGAGATGTATTTGCTGCACATTTTCTTGCTAAGAAGGAGCTAAGCCGATGAAGATTCCTAGACTTACAGATACAACTTTAAGAGATGGCGACCACGCAGTCAGCCATAGTTACACACCGGAAATGGTGCGGACAATTTTCCGAAATTTAGATGAAGCCGGTGTACCGGTAATCGAAGTAAGCCACGGTTCTGGCTTGAATGGGTCGACGATTCAGCAAGGGTTTTCCACACATTCTGAATTTGATTTGATTCAAGCAGCTGTAGAAACAGCGAAACAAGCAAAAATTGCTTCCCTATTTGTACCAGGAATCGGAACGAGCCATGAGTTAAGAGTGGCTGCCGAACTTGGCATTTCTGTCATCCGGATCGCAGTTCATTGTACCGAAGCGGATGTAACAGAGCAGTATTTCCGACTAGCGAAAGAATTAGGGCTCGAGGCCGTGGGCTTTTTGATGATGTCTCATACGCAACCCGCAAAAGTGTTGGTTGAGCAGGCTAAATTGATGGAATCCTATGGTGCTGATTGCGTTTATGTAGTTGATTCTGCGGGGGCACTTGTTCAAAGCGGGGTGAGAGAAAGGGTTACTGCCCTAAAGAAAGCCTTGTCCATCGAAGTTGGTTTTCATGCACATAATAATCTTGGCTTAGCCATTGGTAATACGATGACCGCGTTTGAAGCCGGAGCCGACCAGATTGACGGAACACTAAGGGGACTAGGGGCTGGGGCAGGGAATGCGCCGACTGAAGTACTAGTGGCTGTCCTTAATAAAATGAACATGGATACAGGAATCAATCTTTCCATTTTAATGGATGTTGCCGAAGAAGTAGTGGCTCCGTTTATGCAAACTCCAATTGTCATTGACCGTGACAACTTATCGAGTGGCTATGCCGGCGTGTATAACAGCTTTTTATTACATGTAAGGCATGCAGCAGAAAAGTTCGGTGTGAACGCCTCAGAAATTATGGAAGAACTGGGCAAGCGGAAGGCCGTGGCTGGTCAAGAGGACTGGATTTTAGACGTGGCCGTCGAGCTGGCAGAGAAAAAAGGCTTAAAGGTTTAAGGGTAGATAGAGGAGGAATCAATGGTGTCGATTATTCAAGAGGCTGCAACCCGCTTATTGGAAGCCGAGGAAACAAAGCAGGTTATCGAACCGTTAACGGTTTCCTATCCGGGGATAACAGTGGATGAAGCCTACTATACGCAATTAGAGATGATCCGTAGAAAAGTCGATAAGGGCGGAATCATTGTTGGGAAGAAAATTGGGGCTACAAGCAAAGCCATTCAAAACATGTTTGGTGTCAACCAGCCTGATTATGGTCATTTATTGGCTGATATGATGTATGTCGAAGGGGAAACCATTTCTCTTGCTCAATATATCCAACCGAAAGTAGAATTTGAGATTGCCTTTAAATTGAAAAAAGACTTAAAAGGTCCAAATGTATCGATCTTAGATGTCATTGAAGCAACGGAGTATATTGTTCCAGCGATTGAAGTGATTGATAGCCGCATTCGGGATTGGCAGATCAAATTTGAAGATACGGTCGCAGATAATGGATCATCTGCGAGTGCGATTATTGGCGGAAAACCGACAAAACTTGAAGGACTAGATCTTACCCATATTGGGATGGTTGCTTATCGAAACGGAGAAATGATTGACTCAGGCGCGGGTGCAGCCGTCCTTGGAAATCCGCTCCGGTCGATTGCGTGGCTGGCGAATTCATTAGGAAAATACGATGTGAGCTTAAAAGCTGGGGAAATCCTTCTCTCAGGGGCTTTAACCAGTGCAATTGAAGTGAATGAAAATGACACGTTTACGGCTGAGTTTGCTCATATAGGTTCCGTCACGGCTTCCTTTACCCGATAAAAATTAGAAAACTAGGTGATAAACATGATCAAGACAGATGTGATCGATCAAATCGCTTTTGAACTCTATGAAGCTGAAAAACAGAAAAAGTCGGTTAATAAATTTGTTGATGCCTATCCTGAAATGGATGAAGCATTTGCCTATCAAATACAAGAACGCTTAATTGAAATGAAATGCAAGGAAGAAAAAACACAAAGAGTCGGACGAAAGCTTGGATTAACGAGTAAGGCAAAACAAGTAATGATGGGCGTTCATGAACCATCTTATGGGGTTTTGCTCGAAAACATGCAACTGTTTGAGGGGGAACGCATTTCGCTTGCACCATTTATCCATGCAAAAGTGGAACCAGAAATTGCTTTTATATTCAATAGGGAAGTTAAAGGGCCGCATGTGACCGTAGCAGATGTACTGGCAGCAACCGAATATATCGCTCCTGCACTCGAAATCATCGACAGCAGGTTCCAAGGCTTTAAGTTTACACTGTCCGATGCTGTGGCGGATAATTCCTCTTCTTCTCGTTATATCATCGGCGAGAGATTCTACTCACCGGAAAACTTCGATTTGAAATTAATGGGAATGGTCTTCAAGCAGAACGGCGAAGTAGTAGCGACGGGTGCGGGTGCAGCTGTGATGGGACACCCAGCGAGGGCGATTGCCTGGCTTGCCAATCGATTGTATAAGGTCGGACAGAGCATCCAACCTGGTGAAGTCGTGTTAAGCGGTTCCTTATCAGCTGCCATTAAAATTGAAGCCGGTGACCATTTTTCTGCAAGTTTTGATGGGATCGGTTCCGTAGAGGCTATATTTACCGAATAAAAAACATGGCGAAGGGAGAGTGCTAGAATGCCATTTATTCAGATTAATATTGTGAAAGGCAGATCGCCTGAAAAGAAAGAACGATTGATTAGAGAAGTTTCTGACTTAGTTTCTGAGGTGTTAGAAGCTCCCATTCAAAATGTGCGTGTCATGATCAATGAAATGGAACCTGAACATTGGGGAATAGCGGGTGAATCTATTAAAAAAAGAAATGAGGCTCTCAAATGACAAAGGTACATACCGAAGTAAAAGAAGTTGGTTTATATATTAACGGCGAGTATGTACAAGCAGTCAGTGGGGCAACTTTTGATGTAAAAAACCCTGCTACTCAAGAAATCATTGCTAAGGTAAGTGAAGCAACAGTAGATGATGTAGATAAAGCCTGCCGTGCGGCAAGAGAAGCCTTTGAAAATGGTCCATGGCGGACGATGACAGTGGCCGAAAGATGTGCGAAACTTCGCCGGATGGCTGAAATTATTCTTGAGCGAAAAGAAGAAATTGCTCGATTGGACGCTACAGATGTTGGAAAGCCGTATCATTCGGCTCTTCTGCACGAGGTGCCGCGGGCTGCCAACAACATCAAGTTTTTTGCCGATTTCATGGAAAAACAAGGCGGCGAGGTCTATCCAATGGAGGATGAATATCTTAACTATACTCGTTATGAACCAGTAGGAGTCGCTGCACTAATCACGCCTTGGAATGTACCATTCATGCTAACGACTTGGAAACTGGGCCCTTGCCTTGCCGCAGGAAATACAGCTGTCATCAAGCCGGCCGAAATGACTCCGTTATCTGTATCCTTACTCGGTGAAATTGCTAAAGAGGCTGGTATCCCAGATGGTGTAGTCAATGTCGTTCATGGTCTTGGCAGTGTTGTGGGGACGGCCCTTACCACTCACCCGGAAGTAGATTTAGTTTCCTTCACCGGTTCTACCGCAACAGGTAAACGAATTTTAAAAAGCGGAGCCGATTCACTGAAAAAGGTTTCTTTTGAACTTGGCGGGAAAGCGGCCAACATCGTGTTTGAGGATGCCAATCTGGATAAGGCGATTCCTGTTTCCATCCAGGCTGCTTTTATGAATTCAGGTCAAATATGCCTGGCGGGATCACGAATTTTAGTTCAGCGCATGATTTTTGACGAGTTTTTGGAGAGATTTACGAAGGCAGCTAAGGACCTTAAGGTGGGGGATCCACAAAATGAAGATACAAAAATGGGTCCGGTGGTAAGCGCGGAGCATTATAAAAAAGTAACCAGTTATCTTGAGGTTGCAAAGGAAGAGGGGGCTAGCTTAATTTGCGGCGGTAACCGGCCGGAACTACCTGAATATTTACAGAATGGATATTATTTAGAGCCTACTATTTATGTGAGTGAAAATCCAAAGTCACGGATGTGCCAGGAAGAAATCTTTGGACCAATTGTTACAATTATTCCATTTGATACAGAAGAAGAAGCCCTAAGGATTGCAAATGATACGGAATATGGATTAAACGGTGTGGTTTGGACGGAAAACCTGCAGCGTGCTCATCGGATTGCACACTCTGTCCGGGCAGGGACCATTTGGGTAAATTGCTGGTTTGTCCGTGACCTGCGTGCCCCATTTGGCGGATTCAAGAAAAGTGGAGTGGGACGTGAAGGCGGCCATCACAGTATGGAATTCTTTACAGAAGCCAAAAATATTTGCATTGCGTTGAAGTAGTGTTCTTCAAATAACAATAAGATGGAAGGGGTGTATGGCTTAAAATGCCTTTACACCCTTTTTCCGTGAATTCATAACGTTTGGAGCTTTTTACTATTTTATAGATTATTAAGGAATTTCTACTAACTTCTTTTGTATTTGAAAGGAAAGATAACTTATAATAGGCTACGATTATCTAAATTCGTTGGTAATCCTTATTCAACGGACAGAAAAATCAAAATCCGAATGATAAAAGGATGAATAGTTATGACAAATAACGTAAAAAAGAGAAGAATAATTTTAGATTTAGCAGTTACTTTAGATGGTTTTATTGAAGGGGAAAATGGAGAAGTTGATTGGTGCATTATGGAGCCTGATATGGGATTCACTGATTTCTTAAATCAAATTGATACTATTTTTTATGGTAGAAAAAGCTACGATTTATGGGGACAATATATTCCAAAAAATGATGACCCTGATACCGAAAAGGAAATATGGAAATTGGTTCATAGTAAAAAGAAATATGTTTTTTCCAGAACACAAAATGAGATTGATAATCAAGCAATATTTATCAATGATAATATTCTTGAAGAAGTAAATAAATTGAAGAAAAAGTCTGGTAAAGACATCTGGCTATATGGTGGAGCAAGTCTGATTACAACTTTTATAAATTTGGGGCTAGTTGATGAATTTAGATTATCGATTCACCCTGTTGTTTTGGGAGAAGGAAAACCGTTGTTTATTGATTTGGAACAGAGGATAAATTTAAAAATGGTTAAAACAAGTACATTTTCCTCTGGCGTTGTGCAAATAATCTATCATTGGAATGGTAACTAAAAATAGAGTAAAAAATCACCGAAATTGCAAAAAACACCTTCAAATAATCACATTTGGAGGCGTTTTTTGGCGAACAGTGACAGTCACTGTTCGCCATTCTCAATGTTGATTTTCAGTCAAAACTATAACCTCCCCGTAAAGGGATGTTTTTTTAAGCTATCGTTCTCCGTTTTCGGAACACGTTGTACAGCTATTTCTCCAACTCATAGCGGGCCGAGATAATGCCTGACTTGAACGTTCGGCTGGACAGCAGCTTGAGTCTGATTTTCTCACCGCCGCCGTCGAATACCGATTTTCCGCCGCCTAGGACGACCGGACAAATGGTAAGCAGGAATTCGTCGATCAAGCCGAGCTCAAGCAACGTCTTGGCCGCTCCCGGACTGCCGAAAATAACGAGATTTTTGCCAGGCTGCTCCTTTAGTACCTTAATTTCCTCTGCGATATTGTCCTTGATCAGCATCGTATTGTTCCATTCCACTTTGTCCATCGTCCCGGAAATGACGATCTTCTTAACATCCTGCAGCCATTTGGCATGCTCTATTTCGTGCCTCGTCGCATTCGGATCGTTCAGCACCGTGGGCCAGTAGCTCTCCATCATCCGATACGTCGTGCGTCCATAAACGGGAGCTCCGACTTCGGCAACGATCTCCTCGGAGTATTTCTCTAATTCCTCGTTGTACGGAATCCAATTGAGTCCTCCATTAGAATCCGACGCATACCCGTCCAGCGACACATGCATAAACAATACGAGTTTTCTCATTTCTGTTTTTCCTCCAATTTCGAATTTATTTTGTTCGATTTTTTTGGCCGTTGGCCCGCGTTTCACCCTGCTGTTACGTTCATTATAAATCATTACGTTACGTAGGGGTAAAGTGGGAATCTGAATTTTTTGAAAACAACAATGTTGCGCAAAACTGCCCGTTTAATAGTAAGCCATCCGTCGAAGTCTCGTGTTCGTGTCTATCACTTCTATTGTTTTGTGATCAGTATGAAAAATGTAGTATTCACAGAAGGTTCAGCTAAGTGCAGTTTTTTGTATTCTTTCCATGCATATGTTGATCGAAAAAACGCTGAAAAGTGGATGAAATTGCAAAAAACGCCCTCAAAAATCACTTTTGATGGCGTTTTTTTTGATGTTTCACCCAAAATTCTATGACCTTTTTATTCATTTATTTCTATATAACTGATGAAGGTATTTTTAAAGAGAAGGGCAGTGGTTGAGGATGGCAAAGTTTAGAAAAGTGCGTATCGATTTTTGGATGGATCCAATGGTTTCGGAGGAAATGACACCAGAGGACAGATACTTTTATTTATATCTTTTAACGAATCAGCGTAGTACTCAAATTGGAATCTATCAAATTACTTTACGCCGATTGTCTTTTTTATGAAGAATCAACATTGGCTCATCTCATCCACCATTTACTAGTAGAGAAGAAAATTTCATTAGAGGACGAGATGTCCAAACTCGACCTAGAAAAAGCGGACCATCAGAAAGTAGGGGAAATGATTCAAAACAATCTATTAGGTTTTCATAAAATTGGCATCTACTCGCTGAAAATGAACCAAAAGGAATTTGTGTTTATCTTTGCAGCCAGTGAGCGTGCGGCCATCCAATTCTATAAAGATAGGTTTCATCAATCCCCATTAAATTGTCATGAATACACACTAGATTTTGAGCTTACTAGAGGAAAAGAGAGTATTTCGTTTCGGGAGATGAAGAAGGAATTCAAGTGTTTTCCAGCGATAGCGGGGGATTTTGAGAGGGAAAGATGAGGGATTTATTTATCTTAATTTTCGGTGTATAATAATAAAAGTTATTATTCTAAAAAAGAAGAGGTTATCAAAATGAATTCAACATTCACACCAACAAGAACAACCAACACAAGAACCATCGTTATCAATGCGCTTTTCATTGCCTTAACCTTAGTTGTCACAATGTTTATTCAAATAAGGCTCCCATTGATGGGGAACGGAGGCCTCATTCATCTGGGGAACGTGCCTCTCTTTATTGCAGCCTTGGTTTACGGCAAGAAAACAGGAGCGATCGCAGGTGCCTTCGGAATGGGCTTGTTTGATATTATTTCGGGCTGGACACTGTGGGCACCATTTACCTTTGTCATCGTGGGTACAATGGGCTTTGTAGTTGGACTGATTTCCGAAAAAGTACCCGGAAATAGAATCCTTGTTAACACACTGGCAATCGCAACTGCACTTATCATTAAAGTGGTAGGTTACTATTTTACAGAAGTTATTCTATATGGCAACTGGATCCAGCCATTCGGCTCCGTTCCAGGGAATATTATGCAGGTCGCAATCGCAGGTATTATTGTAGTACCTCTTGTATCACGCTTAAAGAAAAGAATTTAAAAACTATTGAGGCAGTGGTGATTACTTAAAAAGAAGTGACCTTCGGATCTATGATTCTAATCACACAATGCTCCTCACTTTTGGCGTATGCTTGAAGAAGAGTGGAAAGGGCCATCATGGATAATAAGAACCACGGATAATTTGTGATGGCAGGATGAGAGGCGATTTACTGATGAAATCTTCGAAGGTTGTTTTTAGTGCTCCACTGCAACATTTAATGGACGAGCATGTGTTGCTCCGTGAAGATATGGATCTAATTTATGAGATCACTGAAGATATGGAGTCCGAATCGGGTGCTGCTGTGATTCAACTGTTTGCGACATTGTCCGAGCAGGTTTCGGCTTTCTATGATAAGCTGAAGGACCATTCCA
The DNA here is from genome assembly GCF_036962125.1 of Neobacillus drentensis. Classification (GTDB taxonomy): domain Bacteria; phylum Bacillota; class Bacilli; order Bacillales; family Cytobacillaceae; genus Neobacillus; species Neobacillus drentensis_B. The sequence continues at coordinate 32,385 of NZ_JBALOA010000027.1, read as the reverse complement.
AGCGCGAGGAAGACGGGTTGTTCCCGATGATTTCCCGTCATCTCGAAGTGAATGATCGAACCATTGAAGAGATGGAATCGGAACATGAAAAGGCCGAGCAGCATCTTGAGGACTTTCTTCGAGAAGCTGACCTGGCGGGAGTCACCATTGATGAAGACGCTGCGGGATGGATTGCCGTGTACGCTGTCCAAGCACTTGCAACGTTAACACAACACTTCGCCAAGGAAGAGAAGATGCTGTTTCCGTTGGCGGAGGCCTTACTGTCGGTTGTTGAGAAGGTGGAGCTCGGACGGCTGTTTCGGGATTGATAAATCATCGCAATAAAACCTTTCAGTAAAAAAGCGAAATCTTTAAGATTTCGCTTTTTTTATTATAGAGGGTATAAAAAGAAATACCCACAATAGAAGTTGAGTTCCATAAATCGACGCCAAAATACTTCTATGCTCGTTAGTGTTTTTCCTAACAAAGTAAACAAGGAATAAAGCTGCAAAAGTACCTGAAATTATATGCATTAGTACAATAAATTTCTTCATGTATTAACCTCCTTCTATTTGGCTGACTGAGAAGTGTAGGATTAGTATTTGCCAATTCGGTTATGATATCCATATAAAAAGCAAACGTTTTTCTTTGTTTGCTGGAGCTTGAACGGATGATTCTGGATTAATAGGTCAGCGTAACAAGACCTTTCTTTTAAACACTCACAAATAGGATTAATTCACCTTTTGTGGGTGTTTTTTTGTAATATACTGTCAAACCATCGACAAATATCTACAAAAATCTGCTATATTAAAAGCAATGAAAAAGGAGGTGAGAATGATGGAAAAAACACTCAAGTTGATCGTGGACAAACTTGATAGCTTGGACCAAAAGGTAACTACAATGGATCAAAGATTATCTGACTTGGATCAAAAGGTAACCACAATGGATCAAAGATTATCTAACATGGACCAAAAGGTAACCACAATGGATCAAAGATTATCTAACATGGACCAAAAGGTAACCAAAATGGATCATAGATTTTCTGCCTTGGACCAAAAGGTAACCACAATGGACCAAAGATTATCTGCCTTGGACCAAAAGGTAAACACAATGGATCAAAGATTAACAACGGAACAAAAAAGACAAGGAGATTTATTACATCAATTAATTAATACAGTAGCAGCCACGAATGTAAAGATTTCCGAAACAAATGAAAGAATGGAGGTTTTAGAAACTAAAGTCGACACTGTTATCGATGATGTGAAAGAAATCAAAAATTCTATGGCTACCAAATATGACCTTCAATATTATGACGTGAAGATTTCCGAACACTCCAGGAAATTCACAAGTTGAAAAATAGCTAATACACTCCAAAAGAATCCTTCATTATAACTTTTTCCAAAAAATAAACCATGGTCCTTCATAGACTGGAATAGTTAAAGACACCTACAAGATAATTTCCTTTTGTGGGTGTTTTTTATTTGCTTTTCCAGTTGACCCAAACAATGGATAAATTCACTAGTAAGAGGAAAAATAAGGATACCTTTTTTAGGGAGGACTTATTTTGACAGAGAACAAAAATGTGAATGATTCAAATGAACAAGACGTAAAACGGGAGACGTTGACCACTCGCCAGGGCCATCCTGTGATGGATAACCAAAACATTCGCACCATTGGCAATCGGGGACCTGCGACACTTGAGAATTACCATTTTATTGAGAAAATTTCCCATTTTGATCGGGAAGAAGTCCCAGAACGTGTGGTCCATGCACGGGGAACGGGAGCATTTGGTTATTTTGAAACCTACGGAAAAGTAGGTGATGAGCCAGTAGAGAAGTATATGCGCGCGAAAGTATTTTCTGGTGCTGGGAAAAAAACACCGTTAATGGTGCGTTTCTCCACCGTGGCAGGTGCGAAAGATTCGCCGGAAACAGCCCGTGATCCAAGTGGTTTTGCGGTAAAAAATGTATACGGAAGATGGGAACTGGGACTTGGTTGGGAACAATCTGAAAATTTTCTTTATCCGTGATGCGATGAAGTTCCCTGATATGATTCACGCGTTTAAAGCGGATCCAGCATCGAATGTGCCCAATCCTGAGCGGATGTTTGATTTCGTTTCCCGCACACCTGAAGCCACGCATATGATTACATTGCTATTTTCCCCCTGGGGGATTCCAGCGACATACCGCCACATGCAGGGCTCTGGTGTAAACACCTATAAATAGGTAAATGAAAAAGGCGAGGCGGAGTTGGTGAAATATCACTGGGAGCCGAAGCAAGGGATTCGGAACCTAACACAAGAAGAGGCAAACGCGATTCAAGCGAAGAATGTCGGTCATGCGACACAGGATTTATACGAAGCGATTGAGCGAGGAGAATATCCTGAATGGGAACTCTATGTGCAGATTATGGAGGATGATTACCATCCAGAACTGGATTTTGATCCACTTGATGATACCAAGCTTTGGCCAGAGGATCAGTTCCCATGGTTACCCGTTGGACGCATGGTCCTTGATCGGAATCCTGTTGATTTTCATGCGGAAATTGAGCAAGCCGCCTTTGGCACAGGGGTTCTGGTGGATGGAATGGATTTCTCAGATGATAAAATGCTTCAGGGGCGTACGTTCTCTTACTCGGTTACGCAGCGTTATCGGGTAGGTGCGAATTATCTGAGCCTGCCGGTGAACGCACCAAAAGCGCCTGTTCGCACAAATCAGCATCGCGGCCAAATGGATATTCGTAACCCGAAAGAATCTGGAGAAAACCCACATATTAACTATGAGCCATCGATGCTCGGCGGCTATACGGAAACAAATAGAGATAACCGTGCACCGCACCAGCCAATATATAGCGCAGCAGCCATGAGCGCGCCAATTGATCGTCCGAACAACTACGGACAAGCGGGCCACACTTACCGCAGCTTGGATAATTGGGAGCGTGATGAATTAATCAAAAACCTGTCTGAAGCGCTGGCGATATGCGACAAACGAATTCAGGATGCCATGATCGATCATTTCACACAAGCTGATGAAGACTATGGCAGCCGTGTGAAGGAAGGAATCGAACAGGTAATGAAAGATATCCAAGAAATGAAGACGGAAAATCAAGTTCCAGGCCGTGAAGCAGGTAAATCGAAATTTGGTCAGGGGACAATAGCTGCCAACGAAGCAACAGAGGAGGCTGTAAAGAAGGGGCATGAAGCGGGCCCTTATTAATAATGATATGTCTGGTACCAATGGTAAAAACCGCCGTCAAAAAAAATCGACGGCGGTTTCTTTTTAAAACTTGGCTCTATTATATCTGAATGTTGATTTCAAAATTTAAACGGAGATATTCCGGCTAAATTAGGAAATACAACTATTTCCTCCAAAATAAGGGGAGTTTTTCCGTTTATACGATTCAAATCGTAGGAGTTTGTCATCTTTAGAGCTGTTAATCGGAATATCTCCGCTTATTTCAGCTTCTGAACGCTCCTCTATATAATTAACCGGAAATTCTCCGCCTAGGGATTTTTATACCTTCGAAAAAATCAACATAATAGTACCAATTTCTTACTTACCAGCAAATTGAGCTTTTTTCTGTTCAACCGCCTTAAGATCAAAGCGGTCAGCATTCATTACCTTAACCCAGGCAGCGATAAAGTCACGGACAAACTTCTCTTTGTTATCATCTTGAGCATACACTTCTGCAATCGCACGTAGGACGGAGTTTGAACCAAACACGAGGTCCACTCGAGTCGCTGTACGTTTCACTTCACCTGTTTTTCGATCGCGTCCTTCATAGACCACTCCATCGACAGGCTTCCATGCCACGCCCATGTCAAGTAAATTAACAAAGAAGTCATTCGTGAGTTGGCCTACAGAATCGGTGAATACGCCGTGTGCCGTGCCGCCATAGTTAGTACCCAGTACACGCAGACCACCAATAAGAACCGTCATTTCCGGTGCTGTAAGGTTTAATAATTGAGCTTTATCGATCAGCAACTCTTCTGGACTTACACTGAACTGCTGCTTTTGATAGTTGCGGAAACCATCTGCAACAGGCTCGAGCACGTCAAAACTTTCTGCATCAGTTTGTTCTTGGGTTGCATCCCCGCGTCCAGGAGCAAACGGTACTCTTAAATCAAAGCCTGCATCTTTAGCTGCTTTCTCGATGGCGGCAGTTCCGCCAAGGACAATCAAATCAGCCAAGCTGACTTCTTTTTCGAATTCCTTTTGAATGCCTTCCAGTACTTGAAGCACTTGTGCCAGTTGTTCCGGCTGATTGACTTCCCAATCCTTCTGTGGAGCAAGACGGATGCGGGCACCATTGGCCCCGCCGCGATGGTCAGAGCCACGATAAGTACTGGCTGAAGCCCAGGCAGTTGTTACTAGCTTGCTAACGGTCAAACCGGAGTCTAATATTTTTGCTTTAAGCTCGGCAATATCCGCATCTGTTAAATCATAATTACCAGCTGGAACCGGATCCTGCCAAACGAAATCTTCTTCTGGAACTTCCGGACCGAGATATCTTGCTTTAGGACCCATGTCACGGTGTAACAGTTTGAACCAGGCACGGGCGAAAGCATCGGCAAATTCATTCGGATTCTCGTAGAAACGACGACCTATCTTCTCATAGATCGGATCATGACGCAACGCCATATCAGCCGTGGTCATCATCGTTGGCACTTTAATTGATGCATCTTCAACGTCTGGGGCAAGATGCTCATCAGCAGGATCGACAATCAACCATTGCCATGCACCTGCAGGACTCTTTGTCAGCCACCATTCATAGCCATATAATAGCTCAAAGTAACCATTATCCCACTGGGTTGGGTTCGCGGTCCAAGCACCTTCAATCCCGCTCGTGATCGTGTCACGCCCTTTACCGGAACCGTAGGAGTTGACCCAGCCTAAACCTTGCTCTTCAATTGGAGCCGCTTCCGGCTCTCGACCCACATGAGAGGCATCCCCTGCACCATGGGCCTTACCGAATGTATGACCGCCGGCAATAAGGGCAACGGTTTCTTCATCGTTCATTCCCATGCGGGCAAAGGTTTCACGAATGTCCTTGGCACTTGCAACAGGATCTGGTTTACCATTTGGACCTTCCGGATTAACATAGATAAGCCCCATTTGAACAGCAGCAAGTGGATTCTCCAGGTCACGATCGCCTGTGTAACGATTATCCCCAAGCCATTCCGTTTCCGTGCCCCAATAAATATCTTCCTCAGGATGCCAGATGTCGGCACGTCCAGCTCCAAAACCGACTGTTGGGCCACCCATGTCTTCAATCGCAACATTTCCGACAAGGACAAGCAAGTCGGCCCATGAAATCTTGTTCCCATACTTTTGCTTAATCGGCCAAAGAAGTCGTCGAGCTTTATCAAGGCTGGCATTGTCAGGCCAACTGTTAAGCGGAGCAAAACGCTGGTTGCCAGTTCCACCGCCACCTCGTCCATCCCCAGAACGATACGTACCGGCCGCGTGCCAGGACATACGGATAAAGAATGGACCATAATGGCCATAATCCGCTGGCCACCACTCTTGGCTGGTTGTCATCAAATCACGAAGATCCTGCTTCAGCGCTGGGTAGTCTAATTTTTTAAATTCCTCAGTATAATCAAAGTCTTCACCCATGGGGTTCGATTTTCTGTCATGCTGACGGAGTATATTCAAGTTTAACGCGTTGGGCCACCACTCCCGATTGGTTGTACCACTTGATTTGACACTAGTCGCGCCGCCGTGAAAAGGGCAGCCCTCGATGTTGCCATTTTGTTTAGCATCCATATTTTTTATCTCTCCTTTTATGTAAATTTATATATATATAATTATGTATCTAGTAAAAAACTTAGACACTATAATTATAATAATTATTAAATAGTATTTATAATAATTATTATCTAGTAGATATAATAAATTAATATAAATAAAAAGTCTAGAAAAATGGGCTAAAAAATATTTACAGTTACAAGAAGAGTGATCATGCTGTTGAAATGGATTATAGAATTTTGAAGTTTCATAGGTGGAAAGTGAGTAAAATGTAAGAAGAATAATTGGAAGATAGAATGGAAATGGATGAAAAGATGTATTCAGAATTTGCCTATATTCCCATTATAATGAAGTATATTGTTAGTGGGCAAGTTATATGAGTACCTAAAGAGAAATCATCCTGGAGATATGTTCACAAGATTTAAATATTTAACACTTGCCAGCAGCCTATGTCCACTGAAAAAAGTCATATAATGGCATTAATAGGTACTCGATAATCTCATAGAAATGGAGTGGGCAAGTATTGAAGCATGTTGTTATTACCGGGAGTACAAGAGGAATTGGTTATGGATTGGCCCGGGAATTTTTACGGGCAGGTTGCAGGGTCATGATTAATGGACAATCACAAGAAAGTGTTGATACGGCATTGCAAAGTTTAAGCGAAATGTATCCTGATATGGTGGAAGGGTATGCGGCAGCCGTACATAAACGGGACGAAGTGAAGCAGTTGTGGAATGACGTTAAAAAGCAGTTTGGCACGATTGACATTTGGATTAATAATGCAGGTATTGACCAAGAGAGGAAATACTTTTGGGAACTGGACGAAGAGACGTACGATAAGGTCATTCACACCAATCTTAAAGGGGTGATGAATGGCTGTCATGTGGCTTTTAATCAGATGTTCAAACAAGGCTACGGCCAAATCTTTAACATGGAGGGATTCGGCAGCAATGGAATGATGCGCGAAAGGATGACTTTGTATGGGACATCTAAAAGTGCGGTAAGTTATTTTACTCGCTCACTGGCCATCGAGGCAAAGCACACAAATATCAAAGTGGGCACGCTAAGTCCCGGTATGGTCGCAACAGATTTCTTACGAAAATCGCTTGATGAACAGAACCGGAAAATTTTCAACACCTTGGGCGATAAGGTTGAACCGGTAACGAAGTTCCTTGCGGAGAAAGTCCTTGAAAATCAAAACAATAATGCAAAAATCCAATGGTTGACCAAACCGAAGGTCATGTGGAGGTTTGCTAGTTCGATATTTATTAAAAGGGATATTTTCAATTAATATCATGATGTGAAACAGAAAATACGCTACCGCGGAACTTGCTCGTTTTTTATTTCCTGCCTTGAGATCACCATTTATTTTTATCGAATAAATGATATTACTAAAAATATAATGAACACACCATAAAAAGTCTTTTTACTAATTTAATATTAAGTAGAAAGCGGTGTCATTTACTAGTAATAACTGAGGAGGAAGTGTGGATGAGCAGAAATATCAAAGAACTAATTAACGAAATGACTTTAGAAGAAAAGGCTAGCCTTTGTTCAGGTTTAGATTTTTGGAATACGAAGGTTATTGAAAGGTTAGGTATTCCTTCCATTATGATGACCGATGGACCTCATGGGCTTAGAAAACAAGTAGGAGATACAGACCACCTTGGAATAAATAAAAGTGTTCCTTCCACCTGTTTTCCTTCCGCAGCAGGTCTCGCCTGTTCGTGGGATAAGGATTTGGTGAATAAAGTGGGTGGTGCCATTGGTGAAGAGTGTCAGGCAGAAAACGTGGCCATTATTCTTGGACCAGGAGCCAATATTAAGAGATCTCCATTATGTGGAAGGAACTTCGAATATTTTTCAGAAGACCCTTTTCTCTCAAGTAAACTAGCTGCCCAATTTATAAAAGGTATTCAAAACCAGGGTGTCGGCACTTCCCTAAAACATTTTGCGGTGAACAATCAAGAGTATAAAAGGATGTCCATTGATGCAGTAGTCGATGAACGGACATTAAGAGAAATCTATTTAGCTAGTTTTGAAGAGGCAGTTAAAGAGGGGCAACCATGGACCGTAATGGCAGCATATAACAAGGTAAATGGAGATTACTGTTCTGAGAACAAGAAGCTACTTACAGAAGTGTTAAAGGAAGAGTGGGGGTTTGATGGTTTAGTTGTTACAGACTGGGGAGGGATCAATGAAAGGGACTTCGGACTTGCAGCGGGTCTTGACCTCGAAATGCCTTCTAGCGGCGGAATTGGAGATAACAAGATTATCGAGGCAGTCAAAGAAGGTAGAATCTCTGAAGATGTACTTGACCAAGCTGTAGAAAGGCTTTTAAAGATAATTTTCAAAGCAGTTGAGAATAAACAGGAAAATGCTATTTATAGCAAGGAGGAACATCATGCTTTGGCAAGGGAAGCAGCTAGGGAAAGCATGGTTTTGCTGAAAAATGAAGACAATATTTTACCGATTTATGAAGTAGAATCCATTGCCGTCATTGGTGCGTTTGCAAAGAATCCAAGATATCAAGGTGGAGGAAGCTCTCATATCAATCCGACAAAGCTTGATAGTATCTACGAAGAACTTGCGAAAGTCGCAGGAGATAAAACAACTCTCTCTTATGCGGATGGATATGCGCTGGAAAGTGATGAAGTAAATGAAATTTTAATAGAGGAAGCAGTTGAAGCTGCACAGCAGGCAAAAGTCGCCGTTATATTTGCTGGGCTTCCGGAACGCTATGAATCGGAAGGATTTGACCGCAAGCATCTTAGTATCCCTGATAACCATAAGATATTAATTGAAGCTGTAGCAGAAGTGCAAAACAATGTAATTGTGGTGTTAAGTAACGGTGCACCGATTGAAATGCCGTGGCTTAATAAGGTGAAGGGTGTATTGGAAGGGTATCTTGGTGGTCAAGCATTGGGTGGAGCCATTGCTGATTTACTGTTCGGACATACCAGCCCAAGCGGGAAGCTTGCAGAGACGTTCCCAAAGAAGCTTATACATAATCCTTCTTATTTGAATTTCCCTGGAGATGGGGAGACAGTAGAGTATCGGGAAGGAATATTTGTAGGCTATAGGCATTATGATACCAGAGATGTGGAACCATTATTTCCTTTTGGTTATGGGTTGAGTTATACAAGCTTTGAATATAGTGATTTACAAGTGGAAAAGAAACAAATCAAAGACGATGAAACCATTACAGTTACCGTCAAGATTAAAAATACTGGTAGTATGACAGGAAAAGAAGTGGTGCAGCTTTACGTAAGAGATGTAGAGAGCACAATGTCACGTCCAGAAAAGGAACTGAAGGGATTTGAAAAAGTTTTCCTTCAGCCTGGTGAAGAAAAGACCGTTACATTTGAATTAGGTAAACGAGCATTTGCCTATTACAATGTGAAGTTGAAGGAATGGCACGTTGAAACAGGGACCTTTGAAATTTTGGTTGGTAAATCATCTAGAAATATTCTTCTTCGTGATACAGTTGATGTAGAATCTACAGTAACCATAAAAAAAATTCTAACCCGAAATTCCACATTTGGTGATTTAATGGAACATCCTGTTGGAGCAGAAATGATGAAAGCGATGAGTCAGGCACAATTCGACGGGGAAAGCAGTTTAGGCGCAGGAATGCAGGAAATGATCATGGGTACAACTCTTCATAACGCAGCTGTGATGAGCAATGGACTCTTTACGGAAGAAATGCTGAAAGGGATCCTACAAGCTGTAAATAATTAAAATGAACAATGTTAGGAATAGCCCGGCAGAAAAATCTGTCGGGTTATTGGTCTATAAGATGATATTTTTCTTTGTATTGTTTTGGCGTGATCCCTGTATGTCTTTTGAAAACCTTCGTAAAGTAGCTCTGGTCAGAGAAGTTTAATAACGAACCTATTTCCGAAAGAGGTGTATTGGTATATTCAATCAAATTTTTAGCCTCATCTATTTTAACTTGTTGAATATAGTCGCTAACAGAAATGCCAACTTCCTTTTTAAACAGTATGGATAAGTAGCTGTGACTTAATTCTGCATGGTTTGCGACATCATCATGGGTGATTTTTTCATACCGGGTGTTGTAAATATAATTTTTACAATTAGTAATCGTAATAGAAAATCGGTCCTCTTTTACCTGACGAACTTTTTCTGTAAAGGTAAAGAAGGCTTCCCCTGCTAAGTGGTCAATTTCCTTAATCGTTTTTAAGTCCTCTAGACGCTGAATGTAAATATCACTTAAAGAAAATGCCATTTCCGGGTGGAGACCTCCTTCAATTGAAGCTCTAGTAGCTAAGGTAACTCCTGCGATGGTCACGTTTTTCTTTGAACGGATATAACTGGACTTTGACAAAACCCCTGTACTTTCTTCTTCCATTTGAGTAAAACTTTTTAACTCTTCTACTCGTCCTTCTTTGATAATCGATAATAGCTTTTTCTCTAGTAAAGGGTCGTGGTGGACCGCTGCGGGCTGTTCCCTTTTAGTTGTGTTCCTGAAGAGTTTATGATTCAAATTTTCCCCTAGTTGTTCACGGTTTAAGTTTTGCTTCGTTACTGTTTCAGAGGTAATCAGAGTTTGGGTGATTAGGTAGAACGCCATCACACTTACTTTTATTAGCTTCTCATTTGGTATAACAGGAGTGGAATGATAGTAATGGACTACCTGTTCCCGCTGAGCAAAAACATGGAAATCATTGATCAACCCATTGATTTTCTGTTCGAATAAAACGTAGGGAAGAGAAGGACCTATAATCACCGTACCTTCAAACAAATCATTGTGTACAACGCTTATTAAAATATAATTCTCATAAAAATAAGTCTTTCTTAAGACCGGGTAACTGTATTGTTTCTCTGGCTCAAAGTTCAATAAGGTAAATAGATTTTTCTTTTCATTTTTATATAACGGATTTAACACGGAATTATCAATGATTTCAAAGCTAATTTCTCCAGTTGGCTTAACAAAAAAAACAGATAAATCAAAGGTTTCAGCAACTAACTTACATAAGTTTTTTAATTTGTCCGTACCATTTGACATAAAGAAGTCCTACCCTTCAGTATATGATGTTCAGTTATTAATTAAATTACCAAATAATAAATGAAATTACCATAATAATTCCTTGGGATACCTTATCATGAATTTTGTAAAAAGGAAACATAGAAAGAAGTGAAGGGTATGACGAATAAAAAGACGGTGTTTTTAACAGGTGCTTCTGGGAACATGGGGTATGAAGGGTTTAAACAATTGCTTAATAGGAGAGAGCATTTTAATATCGTGGCGTTAGTCTTACCGACGGAAAAAGATAAAAATTTGATGTCTCCATATGAAAAAGAGCCCGGCGTAAAAATCATCTGGGGAGATTTAACAAATTATGATGATGTATTTCAAGGTGTCGAGGGGGCTGATTATGTCCTCCATGTTGGCGGATTAGTCTCTCCAGCGGCAGACTATGTTCCTACATTGACGAGTCAGGTAAATGTAGGGGCTGTCCGAAATATTATTAAAGCGATAAAAGCTCAGCCAAATGCAGATGAAATGAAACTGGTTTATATCGGAACCGTAGCGGAAACGGGCGATCGAAATTTGCCTATTCATTGGGGAAGGACAGGTGACCCTATTAAAATCAGTGTATATGACAACTATGCAATCACAAAGACGATTGCCGAGAGGGAAGTAATAGAATCCGGTTTGAAATACTGGGTATCTTTACGGCAAACTGGAGTGCTTTATAGCGGGATGCTAAATAATCTGGACCCCATTATGTTCCACGAACCTATAAACGGTGTCTTTGAATGGGTTACTGCCCGTGATTCGGGCAGACTTTTGGCGAATGTATGTGAAGAAGAGGTACCAGAAGAGTTTTGGAGAAGAATCTATAACATAGGTGGAGGGGAAAAATATAGGACGACCAATTATGAATTTATGGAAAAAAGCTTCAGTGCATTGGGCATGGATGTAAAAAAAGTCACGAATTTAAACTGGTTTGCGACAAGGAATTTTCATGGCCAATGGTATGAAGATTCCGATATCTTGGAGGGATATCTAAACTTTAGGAGAGGGTCAGCAGATGAATTTATCGCAGAGTTGAAAGAAAATGCGCCTTTTAAAATGAGATTGGCTAAATTTGTCCCTTCATATTTGATCAAAAAGTTGATTATGGAGCCTGTGGCCAATAAAGAACTTGGTACGATGTATTGGATTAAAAATGCTGAAAATGACAGGATAACTGCTTTCTTTGGTTCAAAGGAAAAGTGGAAAGAGATTCCGAGCTGGAATGAGTATAAAGGAGTCGAACCTTCTCAAGCGGCTATTAGACTTAACCACGGTTATGATGAAACCACACCAAAATCAGAACTGGATATTGAAGATATGAAGCAAGCAGCCAAGTTTAGGGGTGGAGAGTGTCTAGCCGAAACCATGCAAAAAGGGGAACTATCTACCAAATTACCCTGGTGCTGTACTTTTGGCCATTATTTCGAAGCAAGTCCAACGCTTGTACTTTTAGGAGGACATTGGTGTCCTGAATGCTTGCCAACCCCTTGGAATTATGATGAGGAAGCAAAAAGGAATCCTTTTTTTGCACAAGTTTGGTATCCGCTGCATGAAAAAGACGAAGCTAATTACTATCCAAAAAGTATACTTAAAGATATTAAAATGTAAAGATTAAATGATCCTAAAGGGCTGTTGAGTACATCTTAACAGTCTTTTTTTAATAAAAGGAAAAAGAAATAAATAATTTGAGTTTCTCAAACTAAATTACCAAAAATAAATTGAAATTACCATAATAAACAATTGCTAATGATTAAAATGTATTTAGAAAGCGATACCAAAAAGGATGATCATCAGCCAATGAATATATCAAGAAAGGAATAATGACTATGGAATTAATAGATTTAAAGGTGGAATATCAGAAGAATCCATTAGGACTGGATATAAAGAAGCCAAGGTTTTCATGGAAATTGGTCTCTAAAGAAAGGGATGTACTGCAAACAGCTTATCGAATTCTCGTAAAAAATGATGGAGAAAGTGTCTGGGACTCCGGTGAAAAGGATTGCTCCTCATCTGTTTTAATCGAATATAACGGGCAGGAACTAGAGCCCTGCACGCTGTATCAAGTTCAGGTTGAGGTTTGGGATAACAAAGGACACAAAGCAATCGTAAGCGGAAGTTTTGAAACTGGCCTTTTAAAAGGAACAAACTTTTGCGCAGACTGGATCACACATGATTATCCAGCAGATGAAACGGGTTGTCCTGTTTTTACTAAAGAATTTAAGGTTGAAAAAGAGATTTCGAAGGTCCGAATGTATGCAACTGCATTAGGCGTTTATGAAATAAAACTCAACGGTGAAAAAGTAGGAGATAGCTATTTTGCCCCAGGGTGGACGAACTATCATAAACGGCTTCAATACCAAACGTATCAGGTAGATGGAATACTCCCTGGGGAGAATAAGCTTGAAATTACCGTAGGAAACGGATGGTATAAAGGAATTTTCGGCTTTACCTGCACACCTAATCACTATGGGGACAGAGTGGCAGTTCTTGCAGAAGTCCATATCACGTATTGTGATGGGTCAACAGAAATTATTAAAACAGATGATAGTTGGATGGTGACCACTGGAATAATCCGCAGTAGTGAAATCTACATGGGTGAAACCATTGATACTTGTTATAAGGAAGAAAACTTATCAAGGGTTGTCCTAACGACTTTTGATAAGGAACGAATTGTAGGGCAGGAAAGTGAAGCGGTCCGGATTACAAAACGACTACCAGCAAAAGAATTAATCAATACGCCAAAAGGGGAAAAGGTCATCGACTTTCACCAGAACCTGACAGGGTTTGTTGAGTTAAAAGTTACTGGAAAACCAGGTCAGAAGATAACCATCCGTCACGCAGAGGTTTTAGACAAAGATGGGAACTTTTATCCGGACACACTTCGTCTGGCCATTTCCATTGATCAGTTTATCTGCAATGGCGAGGAGCAGACGTTTCTTCCGCACTTTACATTCCATGGTTTTCGTTATATTGCTATTGAGGGGCTGGAAGAAATCAACTTGGAGAGCTTTACTGCCTGTGTATTGCATACACAAATGGAGGAGACTGGAACCTTTATTTCATCGAATCCGCTGGTAAATCAGCTACAAAGAAATATTTTATGGAGCCAGAGAGGAAATTTCCTCGATATCCCAACTGACTGTCCACAACGAGATGAAAGGCTTGGATGGACTGGTGATGCCCAGGTGTTTGCCGGAACAGCTGCTTATAACATGAATGTGGCATCGTTCTTTAGCAAATGGCTCCACGACCTAGCCTCAGAACAAACCGAAGAATTTGGTGTACCACATGTGGTGCCGAATATATTAGGGAACCAGGATGGAGCAGCTGCCTGGAGTGATGCTGCAGTCATTATCCCTTGGGTCATGTATGAGACATACGGAGATGTACGGATATTGGAAGAACAATTTGAAAGTATGGAGGGCTGGATTAATTACATTACAGCCCGGTGTGGAACGAATGGATTATGGCAGACGGGCTTTCAGTATGGAGATTGGCTGGGGTTGGATAAAGAAGAAGGAAGCACAGAAAGAACAGGCGCGACCGACAAATATCTGGTAGCCAATGCCTATTATGCATACTCCACCAATATTGTAAGGAAAACAGCAGAAGTTCTTAACAAGCTTGAAGATGTACAGAAATACGATCAGTTATATCAAAAAATAAAAAGAGCAATTAATGAGGAGTACATTACAGCTGCCGGCCGGATGGTCAGTGAAACTCAGACAGGTTGTGTATTGGCCCTACATTTCGATTTAGCAGAAGAAAAGTATCGGAAACGTATTCTGAAATCCTTAGAAACAAATATCGCAAACCATAAAAATCATCTTACTACTGGTTTTGTAGGGACACCATACTTATGCCATACTTTATCGGAAAACAATCTCCATGACCTTGCTGGAGCGTTATTTTTAAAAGAGGATTATCCTTCTTGGCTATATGCAGTAAAAAAAGGAGCAACAACCATCTGGGAACGTTGGAATTCCATTTTACCAAATGGGGATTTTGATACTTCCGGCATGAACTCACTCAACCACTATGCATATGGGTCCATCGGCGAGTGGATGTATCGGAAACTTGCAGGTATTAACCAACTGGAGCCGGGATATAAAAAAATCTTAATAAAACCGGAGTTTATCAAAGGTATCCATTCTGTGGAAGCCACTTTCAATTCGATGTATGGAGTCATTAAAAGTGCTTGGAAGTGCAACGATAAAAAGATAAAAGTTGACGTAGAAATCCCTGCAAATACAACCGCTTTACTATACTTACCAGAAAAAGAAAAGCCACTTGAATTGGGTTCTGGTTCCTACCAGTTTGAATATGAAACGGAAACCAATTTGGAAAGGGACAGGTTCACCATGGATTCTACCCTGAAGGAAATTTTCGATGAACCGGTGGCAATTCAAATCTTAAATCAGTATGCACCCGAAATGATGAATCATCCGATGATCGAGTTTGCCTATCAATTATCTATTAGGGAAATATTGGCTACAGCACCTGGAGAAACAGAAACCTTGTTCAAAATGGTAATTGATGCTCTTAATCGAACTGAAGTTTCGATTTAAAAATGGATGGAACGGGAATGGGCGGGCAAATGATTTGCTCGTCCTGACAAAAATAGCTTATTGGGGGTAATAGAATGAAAGTAGAAAATGAAATTATCAATAGCAATCCAAGTAACCCTGTTCCAAAAAAGAAAAAAGAGCTGGGTCTAGATTCCCAAGGTATTCAAAAAACGATGAGACTGCACCATTTTCTGGGGGACGGGGTAGGAACGATTGCCTTAAACTCCATTAGCGGGCTTATCGGGATGCTAACATATTTTTATACTGATAAGGTTGGTATCGCAGCTGCAAGTGTAGGGACGATCATGTTAATAACCAAAGTGATTAATGCATTTACTGATCTTGCTATGGGAAAAGTCGTTGATATGACGAAATCGAAATACGGTAAGGCCCGTCCCTGGTTATTATGGACTTCTATTCCTACTTTATTAGCTATTATTTTACTTTTTACAGTTCCAGCAGGTGCCTCGGCAACAATAAAGAATGTTTATGCTGTGATGACTGTAACTTTTGCAACCGCTATCATTTATACAGCTATTGCCATTCCATATGGAAGTTTGATGGCAATACGTACGAGGAGTTCAGAAGAGCGCGGTAAAATTGGGATTACTCGTTCTATCTTTGGATATATAATTGGAATGATTATAGCGATCATCTTAATTCCTTTAACAAATATGTTAGGCGGAAACCAAGCTGCATGGATAAAAGTTGCGGTTGTACTAGGTTTGTTATCTAGTATTTCATTGTATATTGCGTTCCTTGCTTCAAAGGAGAAAAATAGTGAAGGTATTATACAGGAAGAAGAAAGCGTTCCATTTTTGGAAAGTATTAAATTACTATTTAAGAATAAGTATTGGGTTATTATGTTATTTGCGCAATTATTCATTAATATGATGTATGTACTCTCAGGGTCGACAGGCGTTTATTATACAAAATATATCCTTGGTAATGAAAATCTGGTTGGAATAATGGGTGCTGCTGGTCTGATTCCTGTGTTTCTTGGATTTACTCTAGTAGGACCAATGATGAAAAAATTCGGTCTTACAAAGACAGCAAGAATCGGCTTAGCCTTAGGGATTATAGCAAGCCTTATTCGCTGCTTTATGCCATACAGCTTTATGGCTGCTTTAATTCTGGGAGGCATTGCTACATTTGCTACTATTCCGATGATGGCAGTGGGTGGAGTATTAGTAAACAATACAGTCGAATATGGGGAATGGCAGTCTGGGAAAAGATTAGTAGGGATGGTTAACAGTGCAAACAGCTTTGGTGTGAAAATCGGCAGCGGCTTAGCTGCTGCTATCATTGGATGGATTCTAGCTTTTGGTAAATATGACGGTACATTGGCAACACAACCAGCTTCGGCAATAACTAGTATTCTTGTGCTTACAGTATATTTACCATTAGCATTGTTTGTCATTACCTATTTACTTCTACGTAAATATGATTTAGATGAAAAGTATCCGCAAATTGTCAAAGAGTTAGTAGAAAGAAATAGTAAATAATCCACTTTTTCATGTCAGAACCATGGCAAACAGTGACAGTCACTGTTCGCCAAGATCGATCAGGTTATTGCATTAGGTGGTGCACGTCAGAGAGTTGTATCTACGAAAATTTACGAGATGCATTTAAAGAAATGTCTGATGGAGACTTATCAGATAAAGTGCCATTCGAATCGGTCCTCGTTGGCATGGAATAGAATTTATTATTAGAGAGCGAAAAAATTTGGGG
This sequence comes from Neobacillus drentensis, assembly GCF_036962125.1. Lineage (GTDB taxonomy): Bacteria > Bacillota > Bacilli > Bacillales > Cytobacillaceae > Neobacillus > Neobacillus drentensis_B. Next base: position 15,313 of record NZ_JBALOA010000027.1, on the reverse strand, counting down.
CAGTATGGGAACTTGTATCTTCCACATTCTTCAAAACGGCCTGAGACCTGCGTGACAGGTCTGGTGGGTTCGATTCCCACGCAGTCCTGCAAAAAATGTTAATACTATTACATATATAACCGCACAGTGATTTTTTCACTTGTGCGGTTTTTCGTTTATTTTAGGCAGGGGCCACGGGGGACCGTTACATGGGTCAGTCTTGTGAGTCTTGTAATGCTATAAGAATAATTTTATGAATATTTAATGGACATTATTTTTTCTGAAACACATAAAAGGTCATAAAGAGTACATTTAGATTTAGTAGAGTAAATTCAAATTCGAGGAAAAAGATGATGAAGGCAATAAAATTATCATAAAAAGGCTGGAATAGTATGTTTAAAATTTTGGTAGTCGAGGACAATAAAAATTTACTTGTTCTGATGAGATCTCGATTGGAACAGTCAGGGTACGAAGTTCTACTGGCAGAAAATGGGCAAGAAGCTCTTCGTGTATTGGAGAGTTTTCAGGTCGATTTAATTATCAGTGACATCATGATGCCACATATGGATGGGTTCGAACTAATAGAATCCCTTAGGGAAGCAAATCTCAATATGCCAATCCTTATAGTGACAGCCAAAGAGGGTTTCGAAGACAAAGAAAGAGGCTTTCGTTTGGGAACCGATGATTATATGGTGAAGCCGATTGACATGAATGAAATGATTCTTAGGGTGGCGGCTCTTTTAAGACGTGCCCAAATTAATAACGAACATAAAATTGTGATAGGAGAAGTCGTGCTGGACTACAACACTTTGACAGTTTCCGGCCCAAACTTCTTAGTCGAATTGCCGAAAAAAGAGTTTCTCTTACTTTTTAAATTGCTCAGCTACCCAAAACAAATCTTTACAAGGGAGCAGTTGATGTCTGAGATATGGGGGATGGACTCCGACTCAGATGAACGGACAGTTGATGGCCATATAAAAAAGCTGCGTAAAAAATTTGAAGAAAGACCGGAATTTAAAATTGTCACTATACGGGGACTAGGCTATAAGGCGGTGAAAATGATAGATGGGTAAAATTTCGAAATCCATACGTGCAAAGGGTACATTGATTGCTATTGGAATTCTGTTTTTCTCATGCTTTGTTTCTACTGCTATCACAACCATATTGTTCTTAGTTTCCTACGATAAAAATATAAACATCCGGGAAGCGCACGGGATTTTTAGCAGTCTAATGTTTCTGTCTTTTTTCCTTTGTGTGGCACTGGGCAGTATACTCTTGTATACTGCCATGCGAAAAATTACCGAACCGATTATCCGGATTAGCGATGCAGCAAAAGCCGTTTCAAAAGGTGATTTCTCAATTAAAGTAATACAACAAAGTGACGATGAAATTGGCACATTGGCGAAAAATTTTAACTTGATGACAGAAGAGTTAAACAATATGGAATATCTACGAAAAGACTTTATCAGCAGTGTGTCGCATGAATTCAAAACACCAATTGCTTCCATTAAAGGATTTGCAGAGTTGCTTCAAAATAAAAACTTATCGGATGAGGACTTCCGAACTTATACAAATATTATTATTGAAGAAACAAAGCGATTAAGTCATTTAAGCTCGAATATGATGCGGCTATCTAAGCTGGATAACCAAAGGATACCTGAAAGTGTAAAAACATTTTCCCTAGATGAACAAATTCGAAAAACATTAGTTCTTTTAGAAGAGAATTGGACTAGTAAAAACTTAACGCTGGAAATTGATTTGGATCAGATATCTTATACAGGTGACGAAGCTCTTATCCAGCACATCTGGCTGAATTTGATTGAGAATGCAATCAAATTTTCCAAGGAAGAGGGACAAATTTTTATCAACGCAAAGAAATTTACGAATCACATATATGTTGAAATAAAAGACGAAGGAATCGGGATTAGCAATCAAAATCAGGCACGTATTTTTGAAAAATTCTTTCAGGCTGATCATTCACATTCGAAAGAGGGAAGTGGCCTGGGACTTGCGATTGTGAAAAAAATCGTGGAAATTTGCGGGGGAGAAATTCAATTTGCCAGTGGACTTGGCAGAGGGACAACCTTTAAAGTGCATTTACCGGTGGAGAATGAATAAAGCCGGCTAGTAAAACTTTGTTCTCTTCAAGTCACATTGGGGTCATAATCTTACTGTATAAATAGTGTGTGAATAAAATAGTAGAAGGGAGAATTAAAGATGAAAAGAAATATTCTTTTTATGGCTGCGTTTACCGCTGCATTTGCCTCAGTTGCATTCGTAAAGCCAGTACAATCATTCGCTTTGGATGCTTTGTCTATTTTCCGCGTAAGCAATGTCAAAACAATTGAAATAAGTATGGCTGATATTCAAGAAGGCATGAAATCAATCTATAAACTGAAAGAGGATTTGAAAGGTAAAACTTATAGTCATGAGCCGGTTATCAATGTAATATCTGAATCGAAACCTGTTATGAAGCCTTTGAAAGCAGCAAATGAATTTGAAGGATTCAAATTACGTTTACCAAAAGCATTAGAATCGGAAAATCGTAAAATTTCAGCGATAAATTCTAGTGAAATGAAATTCACTGTAAACGTAGATTCTGCAAATGAAATGTTAACTGACTTAAAAAGCCCCAAGAAACTCTCAAACAAATTGAACAATGTTGAATTAAAGATGAAGTCGGCAGCCGCTGCCTTTGTTCAGTACGATGACATGCTATTTTTCGCGACACAGAAATCTTATTTAGATGGTCCACAGTCAGTCAAAGGCGAACTGCGTGATGTTATATTAAATCTGCCTCTCATACCTTCACATTTACGTGGTGAGCTATCTGACATTGACGATAACAGTTCGGACATCTACCTTCCTTTCCTGCAAGGGTTCGGAAGAGAAGTGGATTTAGGCGGAAAAAGTGGGTATATCTACACACTATCTGATTTAAAATCATTAACTGGTACTTTGCCAGAAGGTATGAACATGAATGGGTCATACATACACCAGGAAGTAAAAAGTGGGACACCATTACCAGAAGATCATCAAGCGAAAGTAAATGAATTGAACAAGAAATTTATTGCCAAATATGGTGAGTCAAAATTTGCGGCGCTGAAGGAAGCGCATATGAAAGCGATGAAAGAAATGCCAAATATGGATCATGCATCAATCTTGCTATGGACAAAAGACGGAAACTTATATTGCTTAATAGGTAATAAATCGGATGCAAAGCTTTCTGAAATTGCGAGGAGTGTGCGGTAATGATCATTGAAACAGTCGATCTTACAAAAAAATATGGAAATAAGATTGCCTGTGATCGGATTAATCTTGATGTTGAAGAGGGACAAGTGTATGGGTTTCTTGGCAGAAACGGGGCAGGTAAAAGCACTTGTATCAAAATGTTAACAGGGCTTGTGTTCCCGACGTCTGGAAGTGGAACGATACTTGGAAAACCACTCGGAGATGTTTCAGCTAGAGAAAGAATGGGCTATCTACCTGAACTTTTTCGATATCAAGAATGGATGACTGGCTTGGATTTGCTCAATTTCCATGCGCAGCTTATTAAGCTGAAGAATAAAAACGATCAAATTAAACGAGTATTGAAGCTAGTTGGATTAGAGGGACAAGAGAAGTTCAAAGTGGGATCCTATAGTAAAGGAATGCAGCAACGTATTGGCCTTGCCTGTTCGTTGCTGCCAAACCCTCAACTGCTCTTTCTCGATGAGCCTACTTCAGCACTTGATCCAATTGGCCGGAAGGATGTAAGGGATATTATTGTTGCCTTGAGAAATGAAGGCACTACCGTTTTTCTGAATAGTCATCTACTAAGTGAAGTAGAGGCAGTCTGTGATAACGTGACTTTTATCCATAAAGGTAAAGTAGTGAAATCTGCTCCTATGAAAGATTTATTAATGGATAAAATTACATTAACCATTTTTGCTAAAGAGATTTCAAATGAATTGTTTGCAAAACTTAAAAACCAATATCCATCATTTCAAGAACTTTCAGATGGCAGCTGGTCCTTAACCATAAAAAGTTACGATGAGATTCCGATGATTTCACAGAATCTCATTTCTGGAGGAGCAGCATTATACGAACTAACACCACATCGTGAAACGTTAGAATCGGTCTTTTTGAATATAGTTGGAGATTCAAAGAATGAAGAATCTGGTTTTGTACACCAAAGGGAGGGATTCCCATCGTAGCAATTTTTACCTCTACATTACAAGAGGCCATTCGTAAAAAAACGTTCATTGTTATGGGAGTTGTCACTGGGTTATATTTAATATTTTGGACACTCATGGTCAATTATTTTCCCAATTCAAGCATTACTCATGGGATGACAGAAGACCAGTTCAGGTTGTTTGCTATTCAAATGGTGTCAAAAATGGGATTCCAATTTTCTGCTATGCTCATTGCATTATTAACGATTATGCTAGGTTCAGGAACCATTTCTACAGAAATGGAAACCGGCCTCATTCAGGGAGTTCTTTCACGTCCGATACGGCGATATGAGTATGTGCTTGGTAAGTTCTTTGGACTTGTACTAATTGCCTGTGCATATGCAACCATTCTTTTCGTGCTAATTCTTGTAATCGGTGCTGTATTTGGATTAAGCACATTTACTAGCTTGAATTTTTCACAGATCTTCATGGGATGGATACTCTATTTATTGCTTCCAATTGCTATTCTGTGCCTCACAGTTTTTGGCTCTGTTTCTATGAAAGCTGTGCCAAACGGAATCTTGATGATTTTTATTTACATTCTTGGCAATGTAGGCGGTATGGTTGAGATGATTGGGCAGTTCTTAAATAGAAATTCAATCATTGGAACTGGGATATTCATTAGTCTAATCTCACCCTTCCAAACGATTTACAACACGATGGAACGTGTGATAGTTCCTAATTCACAAATTGCCGGGAATGTTATGTCTGGTGCAAGCATGTCAGGGAGCGGTGAACCAGCAAGCGTTTGGATGTTTGTCTACATTGGGTTATACATGGTAGGATTCTTATTTCTCGCCATTCATAGGTTTTCTAAGAAAGATATTAGTTAATGGCAATATGATTTCAGCAAAAAGCTAAAGATTTTGAATCAGTGTTAACATACTTGGTGCCAAATTTTTAAAATAAATTTTGGTGCCTGGCCCCCCAATTCAGTAACGCATTACCGTATTGGGGGTCAGGCACCTATTTTTTTTATTTAAACTTTTTAGGGATCCCTGGTGAACTAAAGCTTTAACGTATCGGGACTCTTTTTTCTATATTTGCAAGGTCGATGTTTAGTGAGAGGGATATTTTTAATAAATAATAAAACTGATTCTATTATCCTGGTAAATTTTATTACTTTAAAACTGAAGGTCATTCCAAGAGAGATAAATAAGTCTTGTTCCAGTTGATTACCTGCAATCCCCAAGTGAATGATCGAAACATCGCAGAGATGGTATGGGGGGAAATGGTAGACTCAAAATCATATTATTTTGTAGGGTCTGTTCGACCCCGGCTACCGGAATCTAAAGGTAAAAGGGTGTTTAGTTTGAAACGATAGAACACTCACAAATGTTGATTTAACAATGTTTAAGGGTGTTTTTTTGTTTTGTGGAAAAAAGGATAAAAAGGTAGGATTTGAATTGGTTTTACACAAGGAATTTTTTGTTCCTAGTGGACTTATGGAGGGTGCCCACTTTGACTTGAAGATTTTTACGGTTACGTATTTGTATTGATTACAATTGATATTTTAAAAAGCAAATGGAATGGGGCTGATTGTGTTGTAACTCTTTATTACGTAGTAGACTCATACTGTGCAACAATCGGGCCAGATTGTTGAATAAAGAACAATTCGTCTGATCATAAGTAAATCTTTTTTTGAAGGCTAAATTATCAGAAAAGTTATTGGATAATTTGTATCTGTAAAAAGGTAATAGTGAAGATACTTTAAAAGTTTTTACTTGAACAAGGATCAAGTCAGATTGGTATTAGTAAAAAAAATAGCTCAGCCCTGCCTATACGGTAGCGGGGAAAAGCTATTTTAACCTGTTGTTAGCAGCTCTACCTTATGGTAGTGGAGAAACTAACATACTCATTATTATGAATACTTGCTTTAGATAAACTAGTCAACATTAATACTACTTGAGGAGATTATTAATTAATTGATATAGTTTTCGAAAGGACTATTGATTATTCAACTAAAGGATGCGAGAGTTAAACAAAGGGGCTGCTGCGTGCAGCTTTTTCTTGTTGTGCTAACGAAGCAGGTTAGCTTAAGAAGACTTTAATATTTTTACACTTGTTGTGTTTCGGTGCTAAAATAAACAAGGACAACATTGACTACAGCATCAAAATAGAGGTGTAAGAATGAAATTAGATGAGTTTACAATTGGACAAGTGTTTCAAACTAAATCATTAAAATTAACAAAAGAAGATATTATGAGGTTTGCAGGTGAATTTGACCCTCAATATATGCATTTGGATGAGGAAAAAGCAAATCAAGGAAGGTTTGATGGAATTATTGCTTCTGGTATACATACGTTAGCCATTTCTTTCAAACTTTGGGTTGAAGAAGGTTTCTACGGTGAGGATGTCATTGCTGGAACACGGATTAATAATATTAAATTTATTAAGCCTGTGTTTCCTGAAGATGAATTACATTTAAACGTTGAAGTAATTGATAAGAAAGCAACAAAAGATGAAACAGGTATCCTCACAGTATCGTTATCTACCTTTAACGATAGAGATGAAAAAGTTTTTGAGGGTGACCTGTCCGTATTGATAAAGCGATAAAGAATAATCGAATGTCTCTCTAATTTAAGCAAGGATCATACTACGTTACTTAAGGAGTGGTAAAAAATAAAAACGAGAGAGGAAGCTATTAATTACTGTTTGAATTTGGAAAACACATATGAAGACTATCCATTTAAAGATAAGAATTGGACATTAATGCGACATAAAGAAAGTAAGAAAGTCTTTGCCTGGATTTTCAATAGAGAAGAACATATTTGGATTAATCTGAAGTGTGAGGCAGGTTGGTTGGACTTCTATCGTCAGAATTACCCTTCAATAGTTCCAGCTTTCCATCTTAATAAAGAACATTGGAATTCTCTTATTCTAGACGGTACCATTCCAGAGGAAGTTATAACTGACCTGATTAGACGAAGCTATAATTTAACGAATCAAAAAAAGTAATTATCCATTACTAATTGATAAACTTAAAAAATAATTATTTGATTTTAAATGGTTTGCTCTTTTGCAACCCTTTTATATTCAGTAAGTTTGTGAAAAATTTCACTTAAGCTAACGGGTGCAAGAGTTAAAAAAATGATCGCTGAGGCGGTCTTTTTTCTCGTTTTGCTAACAGGGAGGTTACTTGAAGAACAATTTATCGATATACTTGAAGAAATATCTGTAAATATTAATACTTCTGAGGTGAATCCGAGTGAAATACGAAGAAATCGAGAATAACAATAATGATTATTACATTGAACAAATAAACTCCAAAAATAAAGAAAATGTAGTTAAAGGATTGTTGGGGTTAGCGTTATATGGTTCTGACTTTGAATTTATTCAAGATACATTAGTGAATTTTAGCAAAAGTGAAGATGAGAATGTCCGAGGTGTAGCTATACTTGGTTTTGGTCACATAGCGAGATTATATGGAAAAATTGACAAAGATGTTGTGATACCGATTGTTCTAAATGGGCTAAAAGACAAAAGCGAATTTGTTAAAGGACAATCAACCGCCGCCTTAGATGATATTAACTTTTTTACTGAAAGATGAGATTTTCTTGTTAAGCTAACGGGGCAGGATAGCTGAAGAAGGGATAAGAGGAGAAAGAGGAGTATATGCTATGTAGGAATAGTTATTAAGGAGCTGTTTGTATGCTTCATATGAATGTAATCAAAAAATTTAAAACCTCTTATCAAATTAAATTTTCGAATGACTATCGTTTTTTATGCCATACAATGGGCACTAAAACTATTATTTATGATACAAGTTCTAGGGAAAAAATAAAGGAGCTTAGTAAACCTAATAATCCTGGATATATTCATTTCTCAGATAATGATGATTATTTATATATAAAAAACACAATCGGGACTATATGTGTGTATGAAACGGTTGGATTTCAGTTAATCAAAACCATAAAATCGAATAAAAAATATCAACTTGTTGAAGCTGACTTTGCTTTAACCAATACTTCATTCATTATCCTTGATACACTGAAAACGAAAGACGGACATCAACTGGCATTAATCAACATTGAGAAGGGTGAGTTTAGGGTACTAACTCAATTTAAAGATTCAATTACTCTTATTTATTTTAATCACTTTATCCAGGCTGAAAGTACCTATTTATTTACTCTGAGTTATGAAAATAACGGTGATTATAGAGTTCATAAAATTGTAAAAGTGAAAGAACCAATAAAAAATGAGTCAATAGAGGTGATGGAGAACTCAGAAATTTGGTATTGGGATTCCATCATTTTTAACTCTATTCTTAACGTATATATTGTGGTTAAAAGTTATGACATAGTTATACTTGATGGACAGTTTAAGGAAATTATAAAGAAAGTTAACTTGTCAGATAAAGATTCTCCTGACTTTGGTTATTTTCAACACATTCACCTGTCAAATAATGGGGAGTATATTATCATTACTTATAGGGATACCGTTTTAATCTTACGATACTCTGACTTACAAATCATTTTAGTTGAAAAAATCAAATATGCTTGTTTCGCAGAATTTAGCACCGATAACCGATTTATTCTTATAGGAACTTGGGAGAATGGTTACATCCTTGAAAACACCTTACGTTAGTGTCTTCGGAGAGATGAAGGTCAACGTTCTTCTCTTTCTAATAAGTATTGTGAAATTATTCACTTAAAGTAACGGGTGCTTATGTTAAAGATGGGATGGCTGCGGCTATTCCTTTTTCTTATTGTGCTAACGTAAGCAGGATAGTTGAAGAAGGAATCGGAAAATATAGTAAAGGAAACTCGCCAATATACCTGTGGCGAGTTTTGATTTTTTGTATGTCAATATCGAAGTTAAAGCAACTGTCATTTTGGTTTATAACTTTGGGAAAGCACCTCAAAACGGGCAGAAGAATTAATAATTCTGGACTTAGAGTAAACTCTAAGTATTACACTTCCTTTGTGTCAAAAATTAAAAATGAAAGAAGATATAGACATATCAGATTTAATGGAGGCGATTATATTGACATATTCTATTGGAGAATTTTCTAAAATTGTTAGGTTAAGTGAACATACATTGAGGTTTTATGAAAAGGAAGGCTTAATAAAAGTAAACAGAGACGATAACAATGTCAGAATCTACACTGATGAAAATAAATTATGGATTGAATCATTGCTCCACCTAAAAAATACGGGGATGTCTCTAAAAGACATGAAGCAATTTGCCATGTGGGGGCATGTTGGGGATGACACAATGGAAGAACGGTTAGCTTTACTTAAAAATCATCGAAAAAAAGTAGTGGAAGAATTTGAGAAGCTTCGTCAAAGTTTAGAACATCTGGATAATAAAATTAATTTTTATGAAAATGAATTAGGAGACTGTTTCTCTAAAAATTAAACAGCCAGTTGTTTTTCCGTTGGTGTCTTTTTGAAAAAACTCGTAATCGAAAAAGTAAAAATAAAAAAACACTTGCCTTAGAGTGCTCTCTAAGGATTAACCTATTCTTGCACCATTTGATACACCTTTACAAAATAGTGCAAAACTAACTAGAACGAAAAGGAGGTTAAAAATGAACACAAAATATAGCAACTTATTTGAATCATTTACATTTAAAAATGGTATCACCATAAAAAATAGAGTCGTTATGGCACCAATGACAACTTGGAGCAGTAATGATGATTACACCGTTTCAGATGAAGAAGTAAAATATTATAAAAAAAGAGTCAATGGAGTAGGACTTGTTATCACAGGATGTACTCATGTTCAACCAAACGGTATAGGTTTTACGCATGAATTCGCAGCTTATGATGATAAATTTATTCCAAGTCTACGGAAATTGGCAGATGCGGCGAAAAGTGGAGGAGCTCCTGCGTTGCTTCAAATATTTCATGCAGGCAACAAAGCACTGCCATCTTTAACTCCAAATGGTAAGGTGGTTAGTTCCAGTGCTGTAGAAACTGAAGCTACTGCATTTGCTCCTTCAGTATTACCTAGAGAACTTTCACATGATGAAATAATAGAAGTGATTCATGCTTTTGGAGAAACAACCAGACGAGCTATTGAAGCTGGTTTTGATGGTGTTGAAATTCATGGTGCACACGGATTTTTACTTCAAAACTTCTTCTCTCCTTTCTTCAATAGACGTGAGGATAAATGGGGTGGCTCTCTAGAAAATCGCTTGCGTTTCCCATTGGCAGTCGTTCAGGAAATGAAAAATGTGATTAAGAATCACGCAACAAAGCCGTTTATTTTAGGGTATAGAATATCACCCGAAGAAAATGGCGGTTATGGGATGGAAGATGCCTATGAATTAATTGACCATCTGGTTGAACAGGGTTTGGATTACATCCATGTTTCGCTTGATGATGTATCTTCAAAACCACGAGGCATTGCAGATGGAAAAACACGGCTTGAATTAATTGTTGAACATGTAAACGACAGAGTCCCTGTAATGGCTGCGGGTTCTATGGTAACGGCTGATGATGTTGCATCTGCATTAGATAAGGGTCTATCCCTAGCAGCAGTTGGTCATACATTAATCATGAATCCAGACTGGGTAGAAAAGATTCAGAATGGAAAAGAAGCTGAAATTGAGACAGCGATTAAAACTTCAAAAGTAAGCGACCTTGAACTTCCAGAAAAACTTTGGGGCGTAATTCAAGCTTCAGGTCCATGGTTTAATATCGAAGATTAAAATCGAAAAGAAAAGATACTGTCTTTATTACCGTATAGAAAGGAATTAATTATATGTCAAATATTCAAAATAAGGTTGTCATTATTACAGGTGCCTCTAGTGGGATTGGAGAAGCTACTGCAAAAGAACTTGCATCTAAAGGTGCGAAGTTGGTTTTGGCGGCTCGTCGAGAAGAACGATTAAAGAAATTACAAGAAGTGATTCAAAATAGTGGCGGTCAAGCTATCTTTAAAGTGACAGATGTTGCCTCTCATGGACAAATGGAAGAGTTAGCTGAATATGCTCTTAAAGAGTTTGGAAAGATTGATGTAATGGTCAATAATGCAGGAGTAATGCCATTATCACCTGTTCATCAGAAAAAAATTAATGAATGGGATACGATGATTGATGTGAACATCAAGGGTGTTCTTTATGGTATTGCTGCTGTTATTCCGTCCATGAGAGAGAGAAAAGAAGGGCATATCATTAATGTTTCCTCAATCGCTGGTCATTTAGTATTCCCTGCTAGTGCAGTTTATAGTGGTACAAAGTTTGCTGTACGTTCCATTACAGAAGGTCTCCGTATAGAAGAGGCTAGCAACAATATTCGTACAACGATAATCTCGCCTGGAACTATTACTACAGAATTACTAGAAGCCATTTCAGATCCAGAATTAAAATCTGCCATCGTTGAAGATTGCAAATCCAATGGAATCGAACCTGCAAGCATTGCTCGTGCCATTGGATTTGCAATTGAACAACCATCAGATGTAGCGATTAATGAGATGATCGTTCGTCCAACCATTCAAGAACTATAAAAAGATAATTTTGTAATGAGGCAGCCCTTCTTTAAAGGGCTGCTTTCTCATTTCCTTAGATTTAAGACAAAATTCAACTTTGTGAAGAAATGTACTTAGACTAAAGGGTGCGATGCTTTGACAAGGCATCGCCTATTTTGGTTTGCTTAACGAAGCAGATTGTGAAGTGTTGTACTTAAAGTAACGGGTGCGATACTTCAAGAAAGAGGTCGCCTTTTTTCTTTTTCTCAAGAAGGTTTGTGAAATATTGTACTTAAACTATCGGGGCAGTTTAGTATAATAATAATGGTAAATAAATTAAACTCATTTAGGAAGTGAAATAATGTTAAATATTTACGATAATGAAATTATTTCTTACAATGTTAACCTCAAAAATAATACTATTAACATTAACACCCTTTCTGAGAAGGGGCAAAATATAACTATAATTTTTTCTGGAGTTCTATCACATATGTTTGAAAATCATTTAAGTGGCAGCATTATTTTCGAAATAGGGAAATATGAACTTAGTCAGTTCTTTGATGATAATAGGGATTTATTAGAACAACAAAAAGATTATTGTTGGCCCATTGAATACATAGAGATAAAAGAATTAGAAGAAAAGTTAATAAAACAACAGTATATCTATTATGTAATATCAGCTTCATATGGTTTAAATGGATGGGTTTTAGCTAAGAAATATGAACTTTTAAGTTCTAATTAACAGGTGTTTTAATTTAACAACAAAAACGGGCCGTTGTCGGCAGTCCCTTTACTCTTTGTCGTTATTGAACTAAAGAGGCAGTTTAGTTCAACAAGAAAAGTCAGGTAAATGACAAAAGTACCTAATGGAAATACTTGAAATATAATGAACGATGTTTAATTGGGAGGGGAAATTAATTGAGACAATATGTTGAATTTACTGTTGACATAAAGCCTTTTCAAGCAGTTCAACTAATTCTTGAGGACAAGGAGATAAAGTCTGCGTTAATATTTGATGATTACAAAGTTACGGGCATAGACGAAAAAGAGATTTCATTTTTAGTATTTGAGAAATTTTTCTTACGTACAGGAAATACGGCTTCGTTAACTGTAACTGTTGATAATTTTGGAGGAGTGACAATTGTAAAGTGTATAGCAGCAGGGAATGGAGACGGGATATTAGATATTGATTGGGGTGCGGGAAAAAGTTTTATTAAACCAATAAGAAAAAAACTGGATTCTCATATTATTGAAATAATGAAAGAGACATAATCTAACAATAACGAAAATCACTTTGTGAAGAAATACACTTAAAGTAACGGGTGCAAGAGTTAAAGACGGGGATCGCTGCGGCGATCTTTTTGCTTGTTGAGCTATCGGGGCAGGGTAGTAAAAGAAGGATTTATTAATGGGACTAATGAATTAGTTAAGATAGATTATAAAAGGGGGTTTCTTTTATGAAAAAAGACCGATTTGAATACATAAAGGTTGCAAGTATTGTTGTAATAGCAATTAGTTTATCTATTATTGCTTGGAATTCTTCGAAGGAAGTTTCTTATCTCCAAGGAATTGAAGAGAAATTGCTTAGTATTATTAATGCATTGCAAAATCCTGGAAAATGATGAAATTGGGGTTATTCTTATAAAACTAATGGGGGCATTGTTTAGAAAAGAGGAGGATGATAAAGCTGAAAATAAAATTAATATTTATATTAATCGGTTTGTTGGGAATTTCATTAACTTCTTGTTCGAATAGTCCGAGTAGTTATTCAGTCGTAATTAACGGTAAGAACAAAAATGTTAGTGAAAATTTCATTAAAGTTGTTACAAAAAGAAATCAAAATACTGTAAAAATGCCTTATCCAAACGTCACCCCCGATTATGAAATTGTTTACCGAAAAGAAAATATCAAAGTTTATGATTATGAAGGCAATGAACTTGTTAGAAATAAAACAGATTGGTACACCATTTCAGATGATGAATTTAAAATAATAAAAAATGAAGCGAAATAAATTTATTCTGTTTATTCATCGATGGATCATTGTGAAATAATGTACTTAAGCTAACGGGTAGCTTGAGTTCAACAATATTTGGCTGCTAAGTCAGCCTTTTTTTGTTGTTCCACTAACGAAGCAGGATAGTTGAAGAAGAAAACCGTATTTACCATAGAATATGATATAAATAAATATGCTAGGGAGAAGGAATATGGAGCTTGAAAAAGAGATTCTCAATCGAAAAAGCTGAATGGTCAAATGAAAGAGAAAGGCAATATAAACAAGACTGTATGGATATGGTTTTTAGTTTTGGTGATACGTTAAGTATCAGGAAGGATACAGTGATTATAATTAAAAGTGGAAATGAAATAGAGATTGAAAAATCTATTCGGCAGAAAACATTTTGGTACGAAACTTGGTTGAAATTAAGAACTTTATATAAAATAGAATGAATATCTAACGAGTGCTTTGTTAAGGATGATGGTCGCTGGGGGTGGTCATTTTTTCTTGCTGAGTTAACGAAGCAGGTTAGTGAAAAAAGGAAAAAGAAAGAAAACGGCGAATAAGTTATCGGTCAGGTTGATAACAGATGATTGGAGATAAATGAAGTGTTTTATAATTTAGGTTCACCTGGTTATTCAAGTGTCGTAGCAATGTCTAGATCTAATCCTGTTGAGTATATAAATCCTGTATTTTTACCTGGAATATACTGCCCAAAATGTAATGATTTATGGGCAAGTAGTTCAAGAGTTAGAATAGACGAAACTGTGTCCAAACAAGTATCAGATATTCTTCAAAGTCATAATCTCCCAGACTTTGGAGTTCAATTGGACCAATTCCAAAGTCTTTGTAAAGAGATAGCGATAGCAACGAACATTCCATTAAATATGCTTGAGCCTGGAGTTGATTTATGTCCACCAGAAGGACTAATTCGGAATACAAAAGTCAAAGATTTTACACATCCTTTTCCAGGATTGATATGGGTTAAGGAGTCAGTAAAAGCTAGCTTAGAAGAGGCTAAACTACAAGGAATAACCTTTGTCAATGTAAATCTAAAATGGACTGGCAAAATGAAGAATTCCACAGAAGCTGTGCCTGACCTGTGGGAAATCGTTTTAAATGGAAGTGCGTGGCGTGAAGGTAGCAACCTTGAAACGATAACTGCTTGTTCAATGTGTGGAAGGACAGAATTTCTTAGGGGAAAGAATCCGATAGTGGATAAAACCCGTTGGGATGGCAGTGATGTCTTTTATGTAGACAATAATGTAGATATAATCTGCTAATTCACGTTCAAAATGCTCAATACTGTCAATTTCCTGTAGATATAAGAGTTCCGATTTTAATAAGCCAAAGAAATTTTCCATGACTGCATTATCCAAACAGTTACCCTTTCGGGACATACTCTGTGTAATTTGGTGCTGCTCCAGTGTTTTTTGATACTGTTTCATTTGATAATGCCAACCTTGATCTGAATGAAGTGTTACTTGGTCTCCTGACTGAAGACGTTCAATCGCTTGGTCTAACATATCGCCCACCAACTTGTAAACAGGCCGTTTCATGACGGTATAGGCTATTATTTCGCTATTACACAAATCAAGTACTGGAGAAAGGTAACGTTTCTCACCGAACAGGTGGAATTCTGTGACGTCGGTTACCCATTTTTGATTCATTTTTTCGGCAGAGAAATCGCGATTTAAAACGTTCGGAGCGA
>NZ_JBALOA010000026.1:173610-177405 GCF_036962125.1 Neobacillus drentensis | reverse complement strand
ACTTTATTGGGTCAGATCATTTTTTTGTAGGCTGCTTTTTCTATTTATGAGATTTTCGTAAAACTGGACGGTTTTCTTTGTTTTCGCTATAGTATGTCTTATAAATATTTGGTACGAGAAAGGCGTTTTTCTATGCTTAAATCATTTTATCATTTCTTAATGAAATATAGGCATCCCGCTCCAAAGGATGTAATCAGTAAGTTTGCGAATCATGCTTATTTAGACCATAGCTTTCCTAAAGTCTCAGAAGACTACCATGAGATAAGCTCTTATCTTGAACTAAATGGTCATTATTTAGAATCGATGTCTGTCTTTGATGAGGCATGGCAGCAATATCAGCTAACCGAAAGAAAATAATAGGAAATTGGATCGTCTCCTCATGAGGCGATTTTTTCATTTTATAAATCACATGCGCTTTTATTCAAACTGTGCATATACTATTGTAATCAAAATTCACGACTTATTAATTGAGAGGATGGGAGGAAATGGCGAATAGAAAAAAACCGAAGTATAAGATCGGTGATACGGTCGTGATTACTATTTATGGTACAGTAGGCAAGGTAACTGATGTAAAGTGGCTAGACGGGAAGTATGTGTATGAAGTAAATAAAAGTGACGGATTGTTTATTGAATCTGCCTTACAGTTACTATCAGAATTCGATGGAGTTATAATGGAGCAAGAACAAATTGACATCGAATATAACTTTTTCTTCGGTGATCTAGTTCAAGTAAGTGGTTATGGTGCAGACCTGTTTAAAGTTGTAGGCTTCCGGACTGAAATTTGGCGTTATAAGGAAGATGCCTGGGAAGATGTCATATATGAGCTGTCAAGGGTTAGTGATGGCGAATGGCTCGAAGCAGGTGAAGAAGAATTGACTCTGGTAGCCGATGCTGAAAATGCTGACACATTCATTCAAAAGCTGGGTCTCCTATACTTAGTAAATAAACAAGAAAAGGTAGTCGAAAATCCTAAAGTCCAAAACATCATTAGAAAAGCTGAATTCGAAGAAATTGAAAGAAAAAAAGAAAAGAAAGAGTTAATTGATAATTTATTGGACATTTTTAATGATTACCGGATTTTATATGAAATGTTTCAGGATCAAGAATATTATCAAGTCATGCGTGTGATTCTCAGGAAATTAGAGAGCCTTGTCAGTAATGATGGCAAGAGTCATGTGTAAAACAATGACAAAGCCTCGAAACGCTACCAATTCGAAATTTCAAAAAGTAAATAAACAACAAACGGAATACCTGCCCATTTAATGAGAAAAAACATTGCATTTAAAAACTTCTCAAATAATTGGAGGGTGTAACCATCCTCCCGGTTAACATCATCTATCCACGCCTCTGCCTTTACTTTTAAATATGACATCCGAATCACCCCTGAATTATGTTCTTTTCATTCATCCTATGCTTGTCCAATCAAAAAAAGACTTAATCACTAATGTAATTTACAATGTTTTAATACATCCTCGTGAACTGCCTGTATGGGATAATTGTTAGCTCCGCAAAGTTACTAGCATGAAAAAGCTATGTACATCATACATTCTCTAAAAAGGGGGCGATGCTATGAGAGAAATTGAAGTATTTATTGATACCGAAGAGATTGCCGAATTTTTCTTTCATGAGCTTGTAAAAAGGGGATACGTTCCTAGTGAAGAAGAGTTAGAAGAAATAGCAGACATAACCTTCGAATATTTGATTGAGAAAAGTATTATCGACGAAGAAGAAGAGGATGAATAAAAGTTTTTTAGTCAAGAAGAGGAAATGAAATCGTTTCCTTTATCATAGATTAATGCGAAAGACGAGCATTCGGTGCTCGCTTTTTGCTGTGTCTTACATTAAACTTAGCCGAATTTTTTAACTAGAAGTCTATTTTTATTAATTTCTCAAATCTTGAAACCTTTATTTTTTGGATACGTATTATTAGTTACGAAGCAGAGGGGGAGAATGAGTTGTTAAAAAAAATCCTTAAATTGATTTTCGGCAGCAAATTACACCATAACCATAAATACAGTTCATCAAGTGATGCCTGGAAGAGAAAGAATCACTATAATCACAACAACCTAGGACATCATTATTATAAAAAGAAATACAAAAGCAGTAGTTTTTTTAGCAGCTAACCATGTGCTCTAATGATGATTAAAAGATTCACATTACTTTTCTCAAATTTACTTGAAAAGCCCTTTTATAAGGATGAACTTATTGCTGCGCGTTACAAGGTGATAACACATCTAGGGGCAGGTGGGTATGGTCATAGTTATTTAGTGGATGATTTAGAATCTGATCAAAAAAAGGTACTAAAAGCCTTGCGGCTCCATAAAAGAATGACTCAATCTGGCCGAAGTCACTTTGAATTTGAGAAGCAACTGTTAAAGTCGATTGATCATCCAGGGTTTCCTAGGTATTTTGAAGGAGGTACCTTTAATAGTGTTCCTTTTTATACGATGGAATTTATTGAGGGTAAGAATTTCGAGCAACTCATTTTTTCGGAAGGCAAAAGAATTTCCGAAAAGGAAGCATTCACCATTGTAAATGAGTTACTAACACCAATTGAATACCTGCATAACCATAAAATCATCCATCGTGACATTCGGATTCCTAATGTCATAACCGATGGAAAAAAAATTAAGCTGATTGATTTAGGGTTAGGAAGGCAATTAGACCTGGACAGAGAAGGACTGCGGAGGCAGAAAGTTAACTTGCGTAAAGAAATAAACTTTCAAGCTGATTTTTATGGGCTTGGACATTTTCTTTTGTTTCTGCTCTACTCTAATTACACGTTTCCAACCAATACACATGAAAAAAGCTGGGAAGAAGAACTCGCGATTTCAGATCAGGCCAAACACATAATTAGAAAGCTCTTGCAGATTGAACCAGCATATGAGAACTGTGCCCAAATAAGAGCTGAAATAAAAAATTTATATCTATTCTAGGAGGAGAAACAATGTCTTTTTTTAACAAAGTATTTGCCAGTGTCGGGATAGGGTCTGCTTCTGTAGACACAAAGCTTGAAAAAGATACTTATATGCCAGGTGAGACCGTTAACGGTGTTGTTGAAATTAAAGGTGGTAAGGTGGACCAGCAAGTGGATGAGATTTATCTTACCTTAAATACTACCTATTTAAGAGAAGCAGATGACAAAAAGTATACCGTCACTGCTGCGATTGATCGGTTCCGTTTAACGACTCCGTTTGTCATTCGTTCGAACGAGAAAAAAGATATTCCCTTTTCCTTTCAACTTCCTTTTGACACACCACTTTCAATTGGAAGATCAAAAATTTGGGTAACAACGGGACTTGAGATTAAGGGCGGTGTTGACCCAAGCGATAAAGATTATCTAAAAGTTGTGCCGAACCCCATAATGTCTGCTGTGTTTAACGCAATCGATAATTTAGGTTTCAGGATTCGTGAGGCTGACTGTGAAGAAGCACCAAGGAGATTACGTGGCAGGTTACCGTTTGTTCAAGAATTTGAATTTGTTCCAACTTCAGGCTTATTTCGCGGCAGATTAGATGAACTAGAAGTAGTTTTCTTCCCATCAGGAAATGGTTCGCTGGATATCATGTTCCAAGTAGACCGTCGAGCAAGAGGGTTATCAGGACTGTTCTCAGAGGCAATGGGTACGGATGAATCTAATGTACGCTTGTCAGTATCAAATACAGATATTCCTTATTTACAACAAAAAATCCAAAGTGTAATTCAAAGATATTCATAATAACTAGGAAATAGGGCCGAAGAGGGTCCTATTTTTTTCTGTCGGATAAGAAAGTATAAGTTTTGAACTTAGTTTAC
>NZ_JBALOA010000026.1:143053-173513 GCF_036962125.1 Neobacillus drentensis | reverse complement strand
TGTTTCCTTTATCTCAGTTGGAGCGCTCCAGGCCATACGCCGCTGACCAGGGCGCTTCCGCTTTTCTTATTTCGCTAAATTCTCACAAGAAACATCCGCACTGGATAAAAAAAGTGCCATTCGACAAAAAAAGTGGGATTTCTATGGAGGAATCGACAACATCCATCGCTAATTATTAGAATAAGCATTTAATTCAAATAATTGGAGGAATATGATGATCAAGGTATTAACAAAAAGAGCTAGTATGCAATATGATGTGACGATCTTTCAAACTCCAAAGTACCGTGAACATAAAGGCCATAAAGAGGTGTATCGAATTGCCATACCAGCATCAAGCCGAAAACAGTGCTTGGAGGAAACATTCAGACGCTTTAATGTGACCGATCGAATACCAGCAGATTATCCAGGGAGATTTCTCTCAACTGGGGATATTGTTTTAATTGACGAAGGGCGCGGAGGCCAGCATTATTATCAATTAAAACCTGGTGGATGGTTTCCAATAAATAGAATAGTTCTCTTTTAACTCTAAAAACCTAAGGACAAAAATTCCTTAGGTTTATTTATTTTATCTCATTGTATTTAGAATAGTGTCCAGTGCAGGGGCCTAATGTTTTCTACCACCAGTTGCACTGTTTTCTTTTGCGTGAGCATTGTGTTCTGCCTCAATGGCCTCAGCAGGGATATGATTATTTTTCTTTGGTGAATTAATACGGCTTCGATGTTTTTTACCCATTGATGATCTCCCTCCAATCTTAATAATAGCTTGCCACAAATAAAAAATTTCATGTCTAATTCGGTTCAGAGTTTTTCATTGGAAAATGTTTATGATATATTGTCAATGATGCAGTTTTAATACTGTGCGCAGTTCATGATTGGAGGTTTTTAGATGAGTGTACATATTGGTGCAAAAGAAAACGAAATAGCAGAAACGGTACTTTTGCCTGGGGACCCGCTTCGGGCAAAATATATTGCAGAAACTTTCTTAGAAGATGCAAAATGCTACAACGAAGTTAGGAATATGTTTGGATATACAGGTACCTATAAAGGGAAACGAATTTCTGTGCAAGGAACTGGGATGGGTGTTCCCTCAATCTCTATATATGTTAATGAACTAATGCAGAGCTATAACGTTCAAAATCTTATCCGTGTTGGCACATGTGGTGCGATTCAAAAGGATGTCAAGGTCCGTGATGTCATTTTAGCAATGACCAGTTCCACAGATTCAAACATGAACCGCCTTACCTTTGGACATGTCGATTTTGCTCCAACTGCAAACTTTGACTTACTACTTAAGGCATATGATGCAGGAGTGGCAAAAGGACTTAACTTGAAGGTAGGAAATATTTTTACAGCCGATTCGTTTTATAATGATAACGCTGACTTAGAAAAATGGGCTAAATATCAAATTTTGGCGATTGAAATGGAGACTACTGCTCTTTATACTTTAGCCGCTAAATTTGACCGCAAAGCACTCTCCGTTCTAACTGTTAGTGATCATATCTTAACAGGTGAGGAAACCACTGCCGAAGAAAGACAACTAACGTTTAACGATATGATTGAAGTAGCATTAGAAGCAGCTACAAAGGAATAATCATTAGAGGTCTCTTCCACAAAGGAGGAGGCTTTTTATTTTGTTTGAATTAACAGGAACTCTTTATAATAATGGAGAATTTATAAGGTGAAACTTCCATCTGTGGAGGTTTCCCACTGATGGTTAGTTGAACCAATCGGGCTTTTACTGGCAGTTGATCCCCACCTATCTAATTCGATATTGTAAACTTAGAATCTTGAGGTGGGGGTCTTATTGCCAGTTAATGCGGGATTAAATCAAACTCCTCTGTGATAAATATCATCGAAACACGTCTAAAGAAGGCTTAAATTAAAAATAGCATGATTTATGCTAATTTTCATTTGACCAAATATACACTGCGGGGGTATAGTATATAAAAGAGGTGATTACAATGAAAGAGCAGCTCAAGTTAGACATTACTGGAATGACATGTGCAGCTTGTTCAACAAGAATTGAAAAGGTTCTTAATAAAATGGACAGCGTGGAAGCAAATGTCAATTTGGCAATGGAGAGTGCAGCTATTTCTTTTGATACTGAACTTGTTTCTAGTAATGATATTATTAATAAAATAGAACATCTGGGTTATGGAGTAAGGATGGAGAAGGCAGATTTAGATCTGTTTGGAATGACATGTGCAGCTTGCTCGACCCGAATCGAGAAAGTATTGAACAAGATGGATGGAGTGAAAATTGCTACTGTTAATTTGGCTACCGAATCGGCAGCGATTGAATATAATCCTAAAGAAATAACAATTGAACAAATGATAGCTAAAATAAGTAACCTTGGCTACGAAGCGAAAGAGAAGGTACACAGGAACACCAAACAGCAGTATAAAGAAGAAGAATTGAAAGAGAAAAAACATAAGTTTTTGCTCTCAGTAATCCTATCGATTCCACTATTATATACGATGCTTGCACACATTCCAGTTGATTTGGGCTTAGCAATGCCGCATATACTGATGAATCCATGGTTTCAATTCCTTTTAGCAACACCGGTGCAATTTTACATTGGCGGACAATTTTATATCGGTGCTTATAAGGCTTTGAGAAATAAAAGTGCCAATATGGATGTACTAGTAGCTTTAGGAACTTCAGCAGCCTATTTTTACAGCATCGCTGAAGGATTGAAAACAATTGCAAACCCAAGCTATATGCCGCATCTTTATTTTGAAACAAGTGCTGTGCTAATTACGTTAATCCTGTTAGGAAAGTTATTTGAAACCATGGCAAAAGGTAAAACTACCTTAGCTATCTCTAAGTTACTAAGTCTTCAGGCGAAAGAAGCAACCGTCATCAGAGACGGTAAAGAACTACAAATTCCCATTGAAGAAGTAAAAGTTTCTGATCTATTATTAGTGAAACCCGGGGAAAAAATTCCAGTTGATGGTGAAATAACTCTCGGTCAATCTTCCGTTGATGAATCGATGATTACGGGTGAATCGATTCCTGTTGAGAAATCGGTAGGTGATCCAGTAATTGGTTCAACCATTAATAAAAATGGTACCTTAACAATTAAAGCGGTAAAAGTGGGTAAAGACACGGCACTTGCAGGAATAATTAAGATTGTGGAAGAAGCACAGGGAAGCAAAGCCCCGATTCAACGAGTAGCTGATACCATTTCTGGATATTTTGTTCCTGTTGTCGTAGTCATCTCCTTGATAACCTTTTTAATTTGGTATTTCTTCATCAATCCTGGTCAGTTTCCTTCAGCCCTTGAAACGGCGATTGCCGTTCTGGTGATTGCTTGTCCATGCGCGTTGGGCTTGGCAACACCAACATCAATTATGGTGGGGACTGGTAAGGGAGCAGAAATGGGAATTCTATTCAAAGGCGGGGAGCATTTAGAAACAGCTCATAAAATCAATGCAATCGTCCTTGATAAAACAGGAACCATTACCAAAGGACAACCCATTGTCACTGATTTTATTGCTTATAAGGAAGAGAAAAAAGTCCTTCAATATCTTGTTTCCGCTGAAAAGTCTTCGGAACATCCGCTTGCAGAAGCGATTGTTAAATATGGAAAGGAAAAAAGATCAAGTACCCTCCCTGTGAAACGGTTTAAAGCAGTACCGGGATATGGAATTGAGGCGAAAATTGGCGAGGATGAAATCTTTGTCGGTACCCGAAAATTGATGAATCTTAAAAATATCACCAACTTAACGGGGGAAGAAGACCTGACCCGTTTAGAAAACGAAGGTAAAACTGCGATGTTTATTGCGATTAATTCCAATATAATGGGTGTCGTAGCGGTTGCTGATACCGTGAAAGAAACTGCAAAACTGGCCGTGCAACAATTACAAAATCTGGGTATTGATGTATTTATGTTAACCGGTGATAATGAACGAACAGCCAAGGCAATTGCCAACCAAGTTGGCATCACGAATGTAATCGCTGAAGTCTTACCGGAGGAAAAAGCTAATCATGTGAAAGAACTACAGCTTAAAGGATTAAAAGTGGCTATGGTGGGCGATGGAATTAATGATGCCCCGGCCCTTGCTGTTGCAGATATTGGTATTGCCATCGGTACTGGGACAGATGTGGCGATTGAAGCTGCCGATCTAACGATTCTTGGTGGAGAATTGACTTTAATTCCCAAAGCGATTGCTTTAAGTAAAAAAACGATGCAAAATATTCGTCAAAATCTCTTCTGGGCTCTTTTCTATAATTCAGGGGGGATTCCAATTGCCGCACTAGGGTTGTTAGCCCCTTGGGTTGCTGGAGCAGCGATGGCGTTTAGTTCGGTTTCAGTTGTGTCTAATTCACTTCGTTTGAAGCGAGTTAAAATATAAATATAAAAAGTGAGGTAATCTCCATGGAAAAAACAACATTACAGGTATCAGGAATGACATGCGGTCATTGCGAAAAAGCAGTTAAAACAGCCCTTCTCAATGTCGAGGGTGTAAATGAAGTAAGTGTTTCGTTAAAGGATGGCAAGGTTGAGGTTGGTCACGATGCAAGTAAAGCCCCTGTTGGCAAACTAAAAGAAGCTGTCGAAGATCAGGGTTATGACGTAAAATAAAACAAACGGCACTTACCAATTGGTAGGTGCCGTTCGTATGAAAATATAATCTCTAGAATAAATATTAAATTCATTAACTTTTCTTTGTTAATTTTATATGAAAGATGTTATTCTAATCACTAAGGGTTTATTTCTTATTTTTATGGTGAATGAAAGTGGTGAAGACTTTTGGCAGAAGAGAAATTTGGACAAGAAAAAGAAGAAGTAAGGAATATTGAACATGAACAAGCATCTGAAAACAAAACGGGATACATAAGGCTAAAGAAATTTCATTTTATCATGCTGTTATTTATGGTTGTATTTCTCTCGGCGGGTATAACAACATTTGCCCTAGCATTTGGAGAAGATAAGGTAGTCACTGTCGGAACGGACAGACCAGAATTTGATAAGCTTTATGAAGCATTTGATACCTTAAAGAGTGGTTATTACAAAAAAATAGATCAAAAAAAGGCCATTAATGGTGCGATAAACGGAATGGTCGAGTCGCTTGATGACCCCTATTCAGATTATATGAGCAATGAAGAAGCAGAGAGTTTTCATGGTAGTATATCTTCTTCTTTTGAAGGAATTGGTGCGGAGATTCAGGAAAAGGACGGCCACATTGTAATCGTTTCTCCGATTAAAGGATCTCCAGCAGAAAAAGCAGGCTTAAAACCAAATGATATGATTATGTCTGTAAATGGAAAAAGTCTTCAAGGCATGAATTCAACTCAAGCTGTCACCCTTATTCGTGGAAAAAAAGGCACTAAGGTTGAGCTATCAATCCAGCGTCCTGGAACAAGTGCTCCAATGACAGTGCCAATTATTCGCGATGAAATTCCAATCGAAACCGTTTATGGAGAAATGGTTGGTGATGGGGTTGCCAAGGTTCAAATTACAAGTTTTTCAAGTAATACATCAAAGGAACTTGTTGAGAAGCTAAATGAATTGCAAGGAAAAGGAATGAAGGGTCTGGTATTAGACCTGCGTCAAAATCCTGGAGGTCTTTTGGATCAAGCCATCTCTATTTCGAGTATGTTCGTTCCAAAAGGAAAACTTATATTAAAAGTGGAAGATCGTGATGGAAAGATTAAAGAGTACCCTTCCCAAAATGAAGGAAATCCAAATCTTCCATTAGTTGTTTTAATAGATAAAGGCAGCGCCAGTGCATCTGAAATTCTTTCAGCCGCTGTGAAGGAATCGGCTGGAGTTAAATTAGTTGGTGAGAAGTCATTTGGAAAAGGTACGGTTCAAACGGCGTCTGACTTTAAGGATGGTTCAAATCTTAAATTCACAACCGCCAAATGGTTGACACCTAATGGGAATTGGATTCATAAAAAAGGAATCAATCCTGACGTAGCAGTTGCCTTACCAGATTATGCATCATTAACAATCATCAATCCGGATAAAGAACTTAAAAAATCTACTTCCGGAACGGAAGTGCAAACCGCCCAGAAGATGTTAAAGGCAGTTGGATACGACCCAGGACGGACCGATGGATTTTTTGACAAAAAGACCAAGGCAGCCGTAACAGCGTTCCAAAAAGCACAAAAACTCCCGGCAAATGGTGTATTAAAAGGCGATTCCACGATGAAACTTATGGAATTATTAAGAGAAAAAATTAAAAACAATGATACACAATTGCAAGCGGCAATTAAAGAATTAAAGGAAACAATGAAATAAACAAAAAAAGCCCGACTCCAGTGGAGTTGGGTTCCTTTTTTGACACTGGTAAGGAAGGGGATTGCAAAATGAAAAAAGCTGAGGTTTATATTTTATCCGGATTTTTGGGGAGCGGTAAAACCAGTCTACTTAAACAATTATTAGAAGATGAACAGAAAACGGGAAGAAGAACCGCTGTCATGATGAATGAGTTAGGGAAGGTTTCGATTGATTCCGATGCTGTTGCTAAGGAAGACGTTACCTTAAAAGAGTTGTTAGGTGGATGTATTTGTTGTTCGATCCAAGACAAGCTCGAAGCCCAATTACAAGGTCTGTTGATCGAGGAAAAACCAGAAGTAATTTACATCGAGACTACCGGTGCAGCGCACCCCGTAGAGGTTCTGGATGCCATCCTCTCACCCTTATTTGCGGACCAATTAATCATAAAGGGGATTATCACAACAGTTGATGGTACAAGGTGGATGGACAGGAAATTATTAAGCCCACAACTTCAGCAATTGATTCTAGAGCAGATAAGGCATGCTGACTTCATTTTAGTAAACAAAATGAATGAATTAACAGAGAGTGAAAAAGCCAAGCTTACCTTCGAAATTCAATCGATTAATCCGCAGGCAAGATGTCTTTTAACCAATTTTTCACAAGTTTCAATTGAACAGCTGCGAAAGCTTTCTGTTTCGGCTGAGAAGATTGCTCAGCCAACACAGCTTAATTTATCGACATTTGTTTACCAATTTAAATCAGCGATAAGCCAAACAAAATTTGAAGATTTTCTAAAAAAGCTGCCAGAGACAATTTATCGTATGAAAGGCTATATTAGGTTTGACTATTCGGACCTCCCCTATCTGTTTCAATTTTCTTATGGAATGCCTTTGTATATGAAAGAAGATATGAACATGCCATTAAACCTTGTCTTTATCGGTGAAAATGTAAATTGGGACGAGATTGAAGCACAACTAGAAAGTCTTGAAGAATAAGAAATATTCCTGATTT
This sequence comes from Neobacillus drentensis, assembly GCF_036962125.1. Lineage (GTDB taxonomy): Bacteria > Bacillota > Bacilli > Bacillales > Cytobacillaceae > Neobacillus > Neobacillus drentensis_B. Next base: position 166,273 of record NZ_JBALOA010000026.1, on the reverse strand, counting down.
GAATGAATGATAATTTCCTCTTCAGGTAACTCTTTTAATGTAGGGAAGTTTTATTTTAAAAGGGGGATAAGATGAAGAGGGTTATTATTTTTTTTGTGTTTATTCATATCCTCCTCTTTGGACAAGCGGCTTTTGCGGCATCAACAATCAGTTATAAAATTGAAATGCTAAATTGGCAAGAAGTAAATCATATCCTGCCAAAGTACACAAAATTTACTGTGATGGACGTGGAAACCGGGAAAAAATTCAAGGCTCAGCGTCGAGCAGGCAGCCATCATGCCGATGTTCAACCGCTAACCGCAAAAGACACGAGGGTTATGAAAAAAATATATGGGGGAAAATGGAGCTGGAAACGCCGGGCCATTATTGTTATACATAAAGACCAATGGATCGCAGGTTCCATGCATGGGATGCCACATGGTGCAGGCGCACTCCAGAATAACTTCCCAGGCCACTTTTGTATTCATTTTTATGGAAGCACCACTCATCGTACCAACTCGATGGATTTATCACATATGCTCATGGTATTGAAAGCCTCGGGGAAATTAAACCAGTATTTAGGAAAAGCGAATCCCTATGAAGTCATCGAGGCTTATGTTGCTGGGCTAAAGCAGCAAGATGCCCGTATTACTTCACTTGCTTCCCTGCAAAAAATAAGCTGGAAGCCAATATTAGCTGAAGTTGAAAATATAAGAATTTCTCGGTTGGAACTTTTGCCAGCTGAGGATTTAACAGAAGAATTGAATATTAATGTCCCAATCCAAATTGACTGGTATATAAAAAATAGAGGACGCCAAACCTTTAGTGGAGAGATTCATTTAGTCAGATTTTCTCCAATCGATGCTTGGAAAGTGGATTCAGAGGATTTCCTTAAGGAAAATCAGCTACCATAAATAAAGACAAAAACATCCTAAAATTGGACATTCCAATTCAGGATGTTTTTGTTTGGATGTTAAAAGCTATATAGGTTGTTCGCCAAATTTAATAAAAGTACGCTCATCTTCAATTAGCCCGCAAGCACCGCATTGTACTCGATACTCAGGACCGTTATAGGGCAGATGGAAGGGCTCTAAATCACTTTCTGTATACTCTTTGATAACGTCACCAGATTGAGGGTCAAGTTTAACAGATTGGGAAACTTGTTGGATCACATTAAATCGACTACGATTGGTTTTACAATTTGGACATTTATAAGGGGTAGACATTAGGTATCTCCTTTCTTGGTTACTTTTTCATTGTCATCGGCCATCGTGGGTAGAGAAAACAACAGGCGATCCCACTTACCTAGACATGTTAATCTTTATTTTTTGCAAAATGGTAAGGAAATATGTAACAATTCAAGTGAGGTGGAAAGGGGAGGATTGTTTGACACAAGAAAAGTTATCCTTTGATGATTTAATTGAGGGATATCGGCAGATTTGGAATAATCGGTTACTAGAAACCATGGATAAGAATAGTGAGGAGACTCTGTTAGAAGCGATCAAAAGGGAACTACTTGATGAAAATTCACACCCAAGAATTAGGAAAAACAAATTTGAAAAATACTTTTCTGCCATCAAAAGAGTAAGTGAATCTACCATTTCACCTGATGCAAAGTTACTATTAATAAAAATTCATAATGAGGTTATGGAAGAATTACGAGGGGGAGAGGAACCTTGAAGAAATTTTTTGTCTTTTTTGTAATCGTTCTATGTTTAGGTATTGTTGTTTCTTGTAATAAAAAAGACCAGGGTGACAGCCTGCCAAAAATGGTAGATGTAAACTTGTCCATAAAGCCCAATCCCGGGAAAATAAATGAACCCATCACATTTGAAGCCAAGGTCACTCAAGGAAAAGATAAAGTGAATGATGCAGAGGTCATTTTTGAGATCTGGCGTTCAAAGGCTGACAAGCATGAAAAGATGGAAATAAAACCTGCTGAGAATGGAATCTATCGCTTAGAAAAGGCTTTCCCGCAGGAAGGTACGTATTATATCATTTCGCACGTTACGGCAAGAGATATGCATAATATGCCGAAAAAGGAATTTACCGTTGGGATTCCTAGTGAACCTGAGGACGAGAACTCATCGAATTCAATGGAAAATATGAATATGGGAGAAACGAAGGAGCATTAATTAAAGAGGACAGCAACATTGCTGCCCTTCTGTTTTTCTTTTTGAAGCTCATAGTCATTAAATATCAGTTAATTCAATTTCTGAGTACTGCATATCGATATTTTTGGGGAGTTTAACTTCGAGCACTCCATCCTTAAGGGTAGCTGATGCTCCTTTCTTTTTAACAATGGCTGGCAGGGTAATGGTGTGTTTATCCTCACGTTGAGGGATATGTTCTACAATAAGCTGATTGGTTGTATGGTAAATACGCAGATGTTTTACCCATTCTTCTTTTTTAATGAACATCCGAACATAGACAAAATCATGCGTCTCAAAAGCAGTTGAATCCAATTTGTCACTTGTTGAAACCGGTGGGGATCCCATAGGTTGGAAGCCCTGAAACATATCCATTGGGTTCATTCCAGCTTTCATGTTTCCCGGCATGATTTTCCCCAAGACATCCTGTACATAATTATTAATCTCCTCAGGCTTCATTTTTTTCATCTTTTCTTTTATATCTTTATCAAAAGGGAGTATATTCCATGGGAACACTGATCTCATCCTTTCCGCTTACCTTAGATATAAGTATCCTATGCTGACATTTGCCCATCCGTTATTAAAACCTTATATTCCCTTTTAACACTCCTATTAAAATTAATTCTGCATAGAACCCTTCCTAGTTATCATATAGTTAAGAGAGAAAAATCCTAGACATAGAGAGGTCATGTTTTGTGGCAAAGAAAACGGTTTTGATTACGGGAGGAGCATCAGGGATTGGCAAAAGGACTGCGCTTTATCTTGCGGAAAAAGGTTATCAACTAGCTATTAATTACCGGAAAAGTAATTCAGAAGCAATCGCATTAGCAAACGAATTAACGGAACGGTTTGGAACCAAGAACATAGCTATTCAAGGTGATGTGGCAAACAAGGAAGATTGTATCCGAATTGTTAATGAGACTCTTTCTGTGCATCAAAATGTGGATGTGTTAGTGCATAATGCAGGCCCTTACATCCATGAACGAAAAAAACTAGCAGAATATTCCTTTGATGAATGGGATTATATCGTCCAAGGAAATTTAAGTTCGGTTTTTTATTTAACAAAACTAGTTCTCCCTTCGATGCGAAAACAAAAATGGGGGAGAATTCTCACATTTGGCTATGACCGAGTCGAAACCTCTCCAGGATGGATATTTCGTTCTGCCTTTGCTGCAGCGAAGACGGGGCTAGCGTCACTTACAAGGACAATTGCATTGGAGGAAGCTGAACATGGAATTACTGCAAATATGATTTGTCCTGGTGATATCGTGAATGAATGGAAGGAAAGTAATATCGAGGATGCAATGGCAGTATTGGGAAATACCCCCATTGGCAGACATGGGACAGGAGAAGATATTGCCAGAGTGATAGCCTTCCTTATTGATGAAAAGTCTGACTTCATTACTGGAAGTATCATTCCTATCACCGGTGGATTAGATGTATTGGGGAAAGTAAGTAAGAATTAGTATAATTTTTTGAACTATTTGATTTTCAGGAATGAAAATAACTCCTTTTGTGGACAATAGATAACAATCATCTATGAAAGGAGCAAAGAAAATGAGTTTTAATATAAACAGAATAAACCCTAATCAAACCCAAGTATTTTTTCATGATGGCCGCTTTGAAACATTGACGAATGAGGAACTAGATGAATTTTTGCTCCAAATGGGTATTAGTGACGTGAATGAAAGTTTAGAACAAAATGTAACGGAATAATTTTTTTCTTAAATGCAAAATAAAAAGCAATCGGCCCTGGCCGATTGCTTTTCCTATGCTTCTAACAAATGTGAATCCTCTGTTTGAACAGCACCTTTTCGCATCAGGTAGAAGGAGTACTGATCTTTTGGTATTTCATACAAATCATATACTTCACCATTAGCGTTTAATTGCTCATATATATTTTTTCTAGTTTCATTCGCTTTTATTACATAAGGAAGCTTTTCGGCTGCTTTAATTGATCGAATATTAACCTTACGAATTCTCATGAAGACAGTCTCAATTCCACATTCATAGAAAATTTCTTGAAAAAAGGAATCTTTTGCAGGACTATTATATCCCTTGCCATGATAAGGCTTGCCTAGCCATGTTCCAAGGAAACCTGCATTTTCTTCAATATCAAATAAATTAATGGTACCGATTGGAGCACCCCATTCATCAAGAATAGTCCGTGAAATTAATTCACCGCGTTCTTCGGCTTCAATCGTTTGTTTTGTCATAAATAAGAATTCTTCATAGGAATCAGCTTTTTGGCGTACAAAAGGGAAGACATCAGGGTGCGTCATTAATTCGTACAATGTGTGGCTGTCATGAAGATCACGTTTTTTAAGCATGAATATCCCTCCATTAGGGCATTCCGATCCCATGTCAAAAGAAGCGGTCCACCCTCGAAATTTTTTATAAAGTTACTAAAAAATTTCGGGGTGGGAATCGAACCCACTAGAACCAGTAAAACTGGTGGCGCACCATTTGCCTTCCCTATATCATTTTTTTTGTTAACAAGATTATGTTTCAAAACCCCCAAATTATTCAGGTCTTAAACAGTTCACTTAGAGTATAATACAAGAAAAAAGCAAAAAAATAAATAGATAATTTGTGGATTTTTCGATAATATTTTTTACCAATTTTCAACAAATTTCTATGTTTCTAAATAGATCATTTCACCGCCTATCATCGTCCATTTAGGCTTTGCTAAGTAATGGAAAGGATGATGGCTCCAAAGGACTAAATCTGCTTCCTTTCCCTCTTCTATACTGCCGACTAGATGGTCAATTTTTAAATTTCTGGCAGGTTGAATTGTTATCCCTTCGAGGGCTTTTTGTTCAGGTAATCCTTCTCGAACAGCAAGGCTTGCACAAATATTTAAGTATTGAATCGGCGTGTAAGGATGGTCGGTGGTGATCGATACCTCGACACCATGATTCGTCAGTTCTTGATAGGTTTTCCAAGTCTTATTCTTTAATTCGACTTTTGATCTTCGCGTCAAGGTAGGACCAACTGAAACCTTTAAATTGAGACCTGATAATTCATTGGCGATTAGGTGGCCTTCAGTACAGTGTTCAATTCGTAAATCAAGATTAAATTCTTCTGCGAAACGAAGAGCTGAAATAATATCATCAGCACGATGAGCATGGATCCTAACAGGTATTTCTCTTTTTAAGGCCATTACTATAGGTGCAATTCGCGGCAGGTCAATATTATCCGCATGGATGGCGTGATAGAAGGCCTCCCGTAGCATTCCCATAATCCCCATCCGTGTAATCGAATCATTATTGCCATGACTATGAATTCTTTTAGGATTTTCCCCAAGGGCCATCTTTAAGCCTGAGATCTCTTGGATAATCATTTTTTTGATATTTCGACCAGTGGTTTTGATTACTGAGGTCGTTCCCCCAATGACATTGGCACTGCCAGGCATGACATTAACCGTAGTAATGCCGCTTTTAACGGCATCAGTGAAGGCAGGGTCTAATGGATAAACACCATCAATCGCCCGAATATGTGGCGTGAGAGCTTCGGCCGTTTCATTGGCATCATTCCCAGCCCAGCCCGTTCCTTCATCATAAAGACCTAAATGGGTATGAACATCAATAAAACCTGGGAAAAGAAACAATTTTCCACAATCAATGATTCTTACATTTAAATCTGTTGTTAGGTTTTTCCCAATCTTAATTATTTTCCCAGAGTCAATTAAAACATCTCCATTTTGGATTGGACCGGATGTAATTGGATAAACCGTAGCATTTTTTAAAAGTAACTTAGTCATATTAAAACCTTTCTACACGTTGTTTATAGTTATTTTATCAATTTTAACAATTTATGTACCCAGGTTGAAGTAAAACCTGGGTATTTTTTCATAAAAATTTTGAAACCTTTATAGATAAAAGACGTAAATAGTAATGAATAACAAAAAATGATTCCATGGGGGAAAAGAAATGGTTAGTAATGATGAAAGGTTGTTAGCTGCTGGTATTTATGTGTTAAGTATATTTTTCCCAGTACTGGCTCCACTAATTATCTGGTTAATAAAAAAGGATGAGTCATCATTTATAGACTTTCACGGCAGGGAATATTTTAATTTTCTAATTTCCTATTCGATTTATTTCATTATTGCTGGGATTTCAACAATCATCTTGATTGGTATTGTATTACTCCCGGTTTTAGGAGTAATGCTCTTTGTGTTCACGATTATTGCCGCTATTAAAGCATATGAAGGTAATCAATATCGTTTCCCACTAATCTTCAGACTAATCAAATAGTCATCTGAAGTGAGCCCGGCAAAATATTTGCCGGGTTTTATGGCGTTTTTAATGGAATGTAAAATAGAGTAATACAAAAGAAGTATAGGGAAGGTTATTCATGGATTAGCTGCCTCCTAACGAGTCGTTTCATTTTGTAAATAAGTAGTGAGGGACTATAATAACATTTGTCAATTAGATTAAAGTTATTTATGAAAGGGCGAAGCAGGATGGAGAATCAAGTCGGCCTGGTACTAGAAGGCGGGGGTATGCGTGGTGTTTACACTGCTGGCATCCTTGAATACTTTTTAGAATCGAAGTTATTTTTTCCTTATGTAATCGGGGTTTCTGCAGGTGCATGTAATGCTGCCTCCTATTTGTCAAAGCAAAAAGGAAGAAATAAAACCGTTACGATTGAATATGCTTCCGACCCTAGATATATTTCATGGCGAAATTATTTTCGTAATCGGCAGTTTTTTGGTATGGATTTTATTTTTGATGAAATTCCAAATAAACATGTGCCATACCATTATGAGGTGTTTTACAATAGTCCGTCAGAATTTGTCGTCGGAACGACAGATTGCATGACTGGTGAGCCTGTCTATTTTAACAAGCAGGATTATGGAAACGACCTATTAACGGTATTACGCGCATCAAGCTCCCTGCCATTTATAGCCCCGGAAGTTCGTTTTAAAGATAAAATATTACTTGATGGGGGAATCAGCGATCCAATCCCAATCAAGAAAGCGCAACAGGATGGCTTTACCAAAAATATCGTCATCTTAACTAGAAATGAAGGGTATTTGAAAAAGCCCTCGAAGTTTCATTTTCTTGCCGATCGGAAGTATCCTGAATATAGAGGCTTACAACAGTCTTTAAGAAATCGTTATCAGATATATAATGAAACAGTTGAATATCTTGAGCAAGAAGAGAAAAAAGGAAATGTACTGTTGATCCGTCCGACACAGCCATTAAAGGTTGGTAGAATGGAACGGAACCCGCAAAGATTAGAAGAACTTTACAACCAAGGCTACGAGGATGCGAGAACGGCCATGTCTTCGATCCTTAACTATATTAACGACTAAGAGAAGGGACGATCAAGTCTCTTCTTTTGTTTTCTATAAATCTCCTATCATTTTTTTTAGTAATAGTAAATAAACTAAGAAAAGAGGAATCGATAAGGAGTTTTCTAGATGAAAATAAATGAATATTACCGGGATACAGCTAATTTGAACTTAAATGGTAGTATTGTTGCGCTTATACCAGCGGTCATGATTGTTGCTGGTAACCTGTCTATTATTAGAAACAATGAAATAATGCTATTAACCATACCTTTTCTTATTTATAGCTTCGTTTGTTTTCAATTCTACCTTTATAGAAGGAGGCAGTCGATTTCAATTAAAAGGAGTATCGGGAAATCAGAGGTCAGCACAAAGTCATTATTTGAAGCTCGACATTTACTAGTCTTATATCTGAACACTGGTTCTCCACGATTACAATTCTACTTGCCTAATGGACACATGGCCGGAATGATGAAACGGTACCGCGGCAAGGGGATAAAGAGGCTGTCTGCTTCAAAAATTTATGGACTCTATAATGTGGATAACCAAGCAATCGGTTACTATAAAGTAACTGGTAGAAAAATAATTAAAATAGAAGTATTTAATCATAAAAGACAATACCTAGGTAGTTTTGAAAGAAGAAAACAAGATTGGCGGAACTCCAAAAAGGAATTAAGGGATGCAAACGGAAGGTATATTGGTGCTGTAGAGGGAGCAGCTGTTTTTATGGATGAACGGGTAATAAACAGCAATTACCTTCAGGAAGGACGGCTTCGTCGCGGCTGGATGCCGATTGAATGGAGCCCACTATTTCCTGAGCCCAATACGCCGGTCCTAACACTAGAGGAGTTTTTATCTGAACATGACAAGCTCCATCGGATGTCATTTTTGATTAATGAATATTTTATTGAAAGATAAAAGTTTCGACAGTTTCCCTCACGTACATTGTTTGATATGATAAATAAAATACTTTAATCATGGTAGTGGGGGTTTTACGATGGAAGTCAAGGTTATTAAAGGTCATGGTTCAGGAAATGACTTTCTAGTCATCGACGAAATGTCGAATGAATATGCTTTTTCAGAAAGTGAACGAGCCGAACTCGCCAAATTGTTATGTAATCGTCAAACTGAATTAGGTGCAGATGGAATTCTTTTCGTAATGGATAGCCAAAATGCAGATGGCAGAATGCGTGTATTTAACGCTGACGGTTCGGAAGCTTCAATGTGTGGAAATGGATTACGGCTTGTCGCCAGATACGTATGTGAACATCTTGGGAAAAATAAAGCTGTAATTGAAACGATGAAAGCAAATCTAAAGGTTAGTAAACAAAATGACCTTCTACCCGAAATTCACACCTACCAAGTGGAAATTTCTCCAGTGCTGTTTGAATTAAAAGCGCTCCCTTTAAATTTAAATAAACCAACTCTTTATAATGAGAAAATTGAAGAACTGTCAGTTGACTTAAGGTTTACAGCACTAGCAGTTCCCAATCCGCATTTAATTTCCATTGTTGATGCAGAACAACTCGAAAGTGATCTCCAAAAACAGCTTAGCGAAAAAGTGAATGGACCAAATCATTTGTTTCCTGACGGAGTCAATGTCAGTTTTGTTAAGCACTTACAACCTGGTTCTATCTATGTAAGAACATTTGAGCGGGGAGTAGGTTTTACCAATGCGTGCGGAACTGCCATGTCAGCTTCGACACTCGTCACTTGTTTACAGGAAATAAATCAATTTGAAAACGTCGTAAATGTGTATAATAATGGCGGAAAAGTCCAATGTGTTGTTCATGAAAGCGAAGGAAAATATTCGATAGACTTAATCGGTAATGCAACCTATCTTTATAGCGCCACCGTAAATGTTGACCTCGAGCAGAGAATATTTGAAGTTTCGTCGAAAACCGAATTAACGGAACAGACTGCTTATGAGAAGTTACAGGAAGAAGCTCAAAGATATATAGCTAGCACGTTAAAAGGATAGGGATCTCCCTATCCTTTTTTTGCCGTTTCTTTTTTTAATACTTGAAGTACTGGTCCAAAGGGTTGAATTGCCTTTGTTTGAAAGTAATTCGAGAAGGGGTCGCCTTGGTTTCGAACACGATTTAACGCATTTTCCATATTAAATGATCGGAGTACAAGCTTATCATTAACTTCTTCCCAATATAGGGGAGTGGCGACACCAGCATGCTCATTTCCTCGCATCGAATAGGGAGCAACTATGGTTTTCCCTTCGCTATGTTGCACATAATCTACATAGAGCCGGTTACCGCGCTTTTTTTTCATCCGTTCAATCGTAAAGGAGTCAGGGTCCTTGGAAATTAAATATTCAGCCATAAAGCTAGTAAATAATCTAGTATCGTCATAAGTAAATTCGCCTTCGGGCAGCGGGAGGTAGATTTGCAGCCCTTTGTTACCAGAGGTTTTAATGAAACCAAATAAATTAAGTTGATCGAGGACTTCTTTAATTAGCAGGGCTGCTTTTATAGCCAATTGGAAGTGCTCCTTAGAGGGCGGATCTAAATCAAAGACAATCTCACTTGGGCCCTTGCTATGAATAGTTTGGAAGGGGATATGAAACTCAATCGCTAACTGGTTGCCGAGCCAAACGAGGGTCTTAAGATTATTGCAGACAATAAAGTCTATCCCCTCTTCTGAATGTGTTTGAACAAATTCAGGGGCATATTCTGGACAGTTTTTTTGATAAAATGCTTCACCGAACATCCCATGTGGATATCGAATGACTGTTAATAATCGGTCTCTTAAAAAAGGCAGCATATATGGTGAAATCTCTCTTAAATACAGGATATAATCTGCCTTCCTGATGGCTAGATTTTCCCACAATGGCTTATCAGGATGGGTAATATCCAGGTCTTCAGGCAGGTTTTTTTGGGCGAAGATAAACCGATCATATGTACAAGAAGCTGGGTCTAAATCAAAGCGAAAGCGGTCAAAATGAGGTTCGCGAAGCTGGTTCTCATAAAGCTCTAAATATTTCACTTCTATGCATATCGCCGGTTCTACAATCATCACTTGGCCCTCTTCACGAATCATATTTTGTTTAATCGTGTGTGCGAGTGCTTGTTTCTCTTCGGGTGTAAAACCAAACAGAACCTGACCAATTGGATAACTTTTATTTTCCTTAAATACACTAACGTAAAAATAACCATTCGTTTTATCATAAGCATTGATAAAACAACTTACATATTTCCAATTTTTATATTTTAACCATTGTAAGGATCGTTTTCCTTCCTCCCAAAGACTATTTTTGTGTTTGGCAATAATTCCTTCTCCATCGGACAAAACAACCTTTTCCCAAAGGGGATCGAATTCTACATGGGCTTGGACAAGTTGAAGTAGTTGTTCATTATAGGGATCAGCTTCTAAAGATAAACCGAGTTTTTGGAACAGGTTAACGAGTTCTTTCTTTCGCTTTTGAAAAACAAGAGAATGCAATGGTTTACCAGCAATCATCAGCACATCAAATACCATCAGCCGGCAAGGAGACTTAAGGGATTGTTCACGAATTTTTCGTTCCGTTTTTAATCGGCCGCGAACTTGGAGCATCGAGAAATTAGCTTTATGCGTGTTTTCTAATATTACTAACTCCCCATCTAAGTGTAAGGGCAAAAATGGTTTAAATTGTTCTTCATGCTTTAATAAAAATTCTTTTATTTCTGGGAATTGAGGAAGTAGAGTTCTTTCGTTTCTACTGATAAGTTCAATTCCACTTGAGCTCCATTCCAAAAGGGCGCGAAATCCATCGTATTTCACTTCATAGAGCCAATCAGGTTGAACAGGAAGGTCAAAAGTAAGACTTGGCAGCATTGGCTTCATTGGTTGATTGTCCCTTCTTTTTTAATTAGTTTGTTTAATACTCAGCTGATTCATTCTTTTCCAATTGTTTTTAGGAATGTGATTATCTCAGTAACACAAAATAAACAAAAAGATTGGAGAATGATACGATGCATACGATGTGGAAGGGCAGTATCAGTTTTGGACTTGTAAATATCCCTATCAAGCTCCATACAGCGACAGAAGATAAAGATATTAAACTTCGAACCCTGCATAACAAATGTCATGCACCGATTAAATATGAGAAGATTTGTTCTGTCTGTGAGGAAGAAGTAAAACCAGAGGATATCGTGAAGGCGTATGAATATACAAAAGGGAAATTTGTCGTCCTTGACAATGAAGAGCTTGAAAAATTGAGGAAGGAAAACGAAGACAAAGCTGTAGAAATAATTGATTTTGTTAAAATGGACCAAATTGATCCAATTTACTATGATCGCAGTTATTATATGTCTCCAAGTGAGGGCGGAGGCAAGGCCTATTCCTTACTAAGAAAAGCCCTACTGGAGTCACAAAAAGTGGGTCTTGCCAAAATAATTATTCGCTCCAAAGAGCAACTAGCTGTTATTCGTGTGTATGAAAATGTATTAGTGATGGAAACCATTCATTATCCGGATGAGGTTCGAAAAGCAGGCGATGTACCAAGTGTCCCTGCTGAAGATAGAGTAACCGACAGGGAACTTGATACTGCTATTATGTTGATAGACCAATTAACGACAGATTTTACCCCTGAAAAATATACGGATGATTACAGAACTGCTTTACTTGAATTAATTGAATCAAAACGAAACGGGCAGGAAACAGTATCAGCAGCAACGAAGGAAGTAGCCTCCAATGTCACAGATCTAATGGCAGCATTACAGGCGTCCATTGACCGTACAAAACCAGCAAAAACTGCTGCTCCGAGAAAGAAAGCAGCACCAAGAGTGAAGAAACGAGCTTAATGGTAGGGCGTTTCAGGCCGATTCGAATTTTCGAGTCGGTTTTATATGGTTCTTTCAACCATGTAATCCGCATATTTTTTAGAAATATAATTTTTTGGGGGAGATACGCATGGCTGTCAATGTGCTGATGATTGCAGATCCGGGTATTGATGATTCTTTTGCGATAATATATGCCCTACTAAATCCGAAAATCAACCTTGTTGGCATTGTCAGTGGCTATGGAAATACACCGAAAGAGCAATCAGTTAAAAATACGGCCTACCTGTTAACTCTTGGAGGGAGAACGGATATTCCTATTATTGCAGGCAGTGCAGGACCTTTATTGGGTGAACCAATTGCTTTTTATCCAGAAATTCATGGCAAAGAAGGATTGGGACCGATCAAGCCACCAGATACGATCCAGAATGTAAAGGTACATGACATAGACAAAATCCTTGAAATTGTTACTCAATATAAAGGCGACCTCGTGATTGTTTCCGTGGGAAGATTAACTGAGCTCGCCTTAATGTTTATTTTATACGGGAATGATGCTTTAAAGGGAGTAAACGCATTTTATATTATGGGAGGAGCTTTTTTAGTACCAGGGAATATTTCGGCAGAAGCAGAAGCTAATTTTTATGTCGATCCCATTGCCGCAAATACCGTGATGGAAAAGGCACATAATATTTATTTATTCCCTTTAAATATTACCAATAAAGCACTGATTACACCGGAAATAATCAACTTTCTTAGCATAAACAGCCCCACACCTTTTCGTCCATTATTAAAACCAGCTTTTGATTATTACTATAAGGCCTATCAGAAAAATGTCCCAGGTATTAAAGGGGCGCCTCTTCATGATGTGGTACCGCTCATGGCGTTAACAGAACCAGATTTGGTGAAATATATTCCAAGACGAGTGAGAGTTGAGGAAGTTGGAGATGGCAAAGGTAAAAGTATTGCAGACTTTAGGCCAAATCCAGATAAGGAGCCTGTAGAGTCCCTTGATCACATTGGTATGGAGATTGATATCCAAAGGTTTACCGTCAACTTCATGGAAATATTTTTACAAGGGGATTTTAACAAGGAATGAGGGAAACCCAGTGTCTGGGTTTCCCTATTCTTCAAATAATCTAAACTATTATCCTACTTGAACTAATTTCTTAAATTTTCTCAGTTTACTAAATTACATTGACGATATCACCAAAATATGTTAAAATAAAGGTACGCTTTTATTTATTTTAATAATCATAGTTTCGGTAGTCGTAACTGCACGAACAGGTGGGTGATGTCTATTACCCAAACGTGACAGTACGTCTTTTTTATTTTGTAAAATAAACTAAAAGTGTAAAATTATTTTGGGGAATTTGTTGATAAGGCCCGCTAAATGATGTAGTTTGATATTTTCCATATTATTTAGCTAACAAACAAAATAGTAAAAACAGTCATGCACTAATTATAAGGGGTGATCGTTTTGGCGTTTGGTAGAAAAAATGATGAGGAAATCAAATTAGAAGAAACGAAAATATGGGTTTGTAGTTCGGATACGTGTAAATGCTGGGTCCGTGACAATTTTAAAAGCACGGAAGAGCCACTTTGTCCCATTTGTAAAAGTGAAATGAGCCTGACCACAAAAGAATTGCAGGTTATTCACAACCATAGTAAGAACTTTATGTAATAAAACGTATGCAGGGAGTGTAAATGCTCCCTGCATATTTATTTATTCTTGCTCGCCTGCATTTTGTCTGCAATAGGCGAGGACGAGTGCTTCTTCGTCCTCCTCTAGAGCAAAGTCAAGAACCGTTTCGCTTCCTTGCTCGAAGAGATAAAAGTTAGTAATCTTATCTCCATTTTCATCGTTAACATAGATTGTTCTTAAGCCAATTCCTTTATCAGAATAAAGTTCATCCTCTTCATCTACATCAAGATCTAAAAAGAACTCATAACGATCCCCTGATAGTAAACCAAATGGATCTTCTAATTTTTCAACTGAGTGTCCTGTAATGTTCAAGTGAATCATCCTCTGCAAAGTATTCATCCACTATTATACACATTTTTAATTCAACAAGAAAAAATTGATACAGTTTTATTATTTTTCTCGTATATTATTATTTTTTCCATAAATAGTTCATACCATTTTGAATTTAATGTGAATAATTTTCAAATGGGGTTTCTATAAAGTGGTAATCATGTAAGATAAAGTTGTATTTATATAGGGTATATCGAATGAAGAGTAGGTGATTAATTAGCGATAAACATGTGAAGAACTTCACAAATAAGGAGAGAGTATCCATGAATTCCACGTCAAAACCCTTACATATTCAGCTCCAATCGTTTTTATTAGCAAGAAAAAATTATTATGAACTCCTGCATTTGTTATTTTTAGTTCCTACCAATGATGAGTTTTTATTGATCATCCGCAATTATGGTAACTTACAGGAATTAGAGGAGATTCATGAGGGTGGAAGGATTCTTCGAAACTTTTTTGACCATTTGACAGATGAGCAAATCCAAAGGGAATATGAAGAGTTTCATCGCCTATTCGTGGGCCCAGGTCCATTAGTTGCTCCGCCCTGGGAGTCTTATTACCGGAGTAGAGAGCACTTGTTGTTTGAAGAATGGACCTACCAAATCAGAGAGCAATACCATCATTTTGGTCTTCAATTTAAAAATGAAAATAATGAACCAGATGATCATCTATTATTTGAACTGGAATTTATGGTTCGTCTTGTGGATTTATGTTTGCAAGAAACTAGGACTGAAGAAATAGTTGCATTAATTTCAAGCCAAATTCACTTTCTTGAAAAGCATTTAACCATATGGGTTCCGTATTTTTGTAAGCGAATCATTGAACACACAAGTAGCCAATTATACTTAGGGGCAGCCATGCTGCTAGAAGACTTACTAAGCTTTGATTTGACAACTTTACTAGAAGTAAGGGAGGCATTATCCAGTGTCAGACAAGAAGAATCTGAAAGAGCTATTATCAAATAAAATGCAGCGGCGAACGTTTTTGAAATGGTCAGGGGCAATAGGAATCCCTGTAATCGCTGGTGGAGTGGGCACGAAAATGCTCATTGATCATAAAGAAGAGTCTAAACCGGTGAGTGCGAAAGCTGTTGAGAAGGTTATTTCAACATGCAGTATTAATAACTGTGGCGGCCGCTGTGTTATTAAAGCACATGTAAAGGATGGAGTAGTTGTTCGAGTTAGCACGGACACACAAGTCAGCGGGGATTTATCCACACCACCACTTAGGGCATGTGTAAGGGGGAGGAATTACCGAAATATGCTCTATCATTCTGACCGTTTAAAGTATCCAATGAAAAGGGTAGGCAAACGGGGGGAAGGAAAATTCAAAAGAATTTCGTGGGAGGAAGCAATCGAAACGATTGCATCTGAAGTGAAACGAATTGGTGATAAATATGGGCCAGAATCAAGATATGTAAACTATGCCTCTGGACAAAGTTGGGGGTTACACGGAGGGAAAAATGCAGCAAGGAAATTGTTAGCTCTAACAGGCGGCTTTTTAAACTATCGAAATGACTACAGTTCTGGTGCAGGAAATGTCGCTACTCCTTATACATATGGCACCAATAATTCGGGAAGCAGCTTTGATTCCCTCCTACATTCAAAATACATTATATTATGGGGCCAAAATCCATCTGAAATGATCTTTTCAACACCTTACCGAGAATATTTAATGCAAGCAAAGAAAAACGGCGCAAAAATTATCGTGATTGATCCACGTTATACAGATACAGCCATAGCATTCGCAGATGAGTGGATACCGATTTTGCCTACTACTGATAATGCGATGATGGATGCAATGGGGTATGTGATCATCACCGAAAAATTACATGATCAGGCCTTCCTTGATAAATATTGTCTCGGATTTGATGGAGACCATATGCCTGAAGGTGTAGCAAAAGAAGAATCATTAAAAAGCTACTTACTTGGTGAAAAGGACGGAGTCAAAAAAACTCCAGAGTGGGCCGAGAAAATTTGCGGTGTCCCAGCAGGAAAGATACGGGAAATTGCCAGGGACTATGCTAATACAAAGCCAGCAGCGCTTATTCAAGGCTGGGCAGCACAAAGGCAGGCATATGGAGAACAATTCATGCGCGGCGGGGCACAACTTGCTTGCCTGACAGGGAATGTCGGGAAACTAGGCGGTTGGGCTGCTGGGACAGGTTATTGGAGTCGATCGGATATTGTGTATCCATTTTCATATGAAAACCCAGTTAAGGCTTCCATTCCATGTTTTCTTTGGACGAAAGCGGTAGAAAAAGGAACAGAAATGACAGCCGCTGATGGATTAGAGGGAACAGAAAAATTAGCGACAAATATTAAATGCATTTTTAATATGGCAGGAAATATGTTAATCAATCAGCACGCTGATATTAATAAAACCACAAAACTGCTTGAAGATGAAAGTAAGGTAGAGTTTATTGTTGTCAGTGATATTTTTATGACACCAAGTGCGAAGTACGCCGATATATTACTGCCGGGAACTACCTTTTTTGAAAGGTACGACATTGGTGTTCCGTGGTGTTTTGGAGATTATGTTGTTTTCGGAGATAAAACGATTGACCCGCTTTATGAATGCCGTGATGAATACGATGTGTTTGCGGAAGTGGCTGACAAATTGGGACTGAAGGAAAAATTTACGGAAGGAAAAACCACATTAGACCTCGTGAAGGAAAGTGTTGAGCGAACGCGGAAAGAGTTAGCACCAGACTTCCCGTCATTTGAGGAATTCCGTAAGAACGGGGTGCATCATTTTAAATATGACGAACCTCTTATCGGCTTTAAAGAGCAAATTGATGACCTTGAAAAGCATCCATTTGAGACCCCATCCGGGAAGATTGAATTATTTTCGAAGGCGTTATGGGATATGAATCAGCATGATGAGATCCCGGCAATTGCTAAATATATTCCTTCGTGGGAAGGACCACAGGATCCAATGAAAAAGAAATTTCCGCTTCAGCTCATTAGTTGGCATTATAAACGGAGATGTCACTCTACCTATGATAATCAAGCATGGCTTGAGGAGGCAGCGAAGCAGGAAATGTGGATGAACCCTAAAGATGCAGAGAAGCGTGGAATCAAAGATGGTGACCGGGTTCAGGTATTTAATGAGCGGGGCTCGCTAATTATCGATGTAAAAGTGACTCCAAGAATCACTCCTGGTGTAGCAGGTATTCCGCAGGGGGCATGGTATACGCCAGATCAAGCGGGAATTGACCAACGGGGTTCAGTTAATGTGCTGACCTCACAAAAGCCAACAGCTCTTGCAAAGTCAAATCCACAGCTAACAAACCTTGTTGAAGTGAAAAAAGCGTAGGGGAGGGAAAGAGTTGGCGCAGTTAGGATTTTATATTAATCAAAGTCTTTGTACAGGATGTAAAGCCTGTAGTGTGTCGTGTAAGGATAAAAATAACCTAGATGTGGGAATCAACTTTAGAAGGGTATACACCTATGAAGAAGGAACGTTTATTCAACAGCCTGCTAAAGGGATTGTTCATAATATCAAAGCCTATTACTTTTCCATTGCTTGTAATCATTGTACCCAACCAGCATGTTTACCAAGTTGTCCTACGGGTGCGATTGTAAAAAACAAAGAAACAGGCGTGGTAAGAATTGATCAAGATATTTGCCAAGGTGTTCAACAATGTGTAAAAGCATGTCCCTACGGTGCCCCGCAATACAATCAGAAGGTCTTTAAATCGAATAAATGTGATTTTTGTATTGATCTTCAGGCAAAGGGGGAAGAACCTGCTTGTGTCTCAACCTGCCCAATGAGGGCAATTGAATTTGGACCAATCGACAAGTTAAGGAAAAAGTATGGAAGTGTAAGTCAAATCAAAGGAATGCCTAGTGATGCGATAACCCATCCAAACATTGTCATCACCCCGCATAAAGATGCGAAAATGTCTAGTTCATGATGTGAACAACAAAGATTATTCCAGCTGCAGGACACGAGGTACCCAGTCCTGCAGCACAATATTGTAGGTGATCAAATGTCCCTTTTAACAAAGTGGCTTGAAAGTATGCATGTAGATATAAAGATTACAAATAAATGCTCGAGGAAGAGAAATGTAGGGTCCACCTGTTCCTTTTGTTTGGCAGCATGCAATCAGGGAGCTATATCCTACAGCCGGCAATCGATAGTTATAGATACCGATCAATGTACGTCCTGTGGTGATTGCGTGATTGCATGTCCTGTATCAGGAATCGAAGGATTGGCTTTTACGAGGGAATTTGAAAATCAATCTCTCATTTATAACCCAGCATATTCTCCCACTGTGAAAGAATTACTGATTTATAAAAAACGAGGGCTACTAGCGGTTCAAATCGATACTACACCTATCAATCAACAATGGGAAACGACGCTTCAACAAACGAATCGAATATTAATTGACTTAAAACTGACACCCATTGAATTGGAACAAAAAGCAAATAAAGAGATATTATCTAGGAGAGCCTTATTTACCTCCGTGCAATCTGGGGGAAAGAAGCTAGCGAAAAGTATGGCTCCTGCTTCATGGAAAATGGAAGCAAATGAGTGGAACTTAGCGAACTATTATCCTGAAACTCAATTTTACCGTGTGGAGTTAGATAAAGATAAATGTACCTTATGTAAAGCATGTTTTACTTTTTGCTCCCAAGAGGTCTTCCATCTACAAGACACTTTTTTACAAATTGAGAGTGATAAATGTGTAAACTGTTCGGACTGCACTGATATTTGTCTTGAGGATGCCATCCAGATCCAAACAGAGATAAAGGAAAGAAGTGAATTACACGAACCTATTCATCAAAAGAAATGCCAGGATTGTGGGCAGTCCTTTCATTCGTTCCAACATGAAACAGAGAAATGCCCAATCTGTGTTAACAGGGATCCTGAATGGCTAAGTCCCTATCAATAAGTATAGACGAAAAAAAGCGCCAGAAAATTCTCTGACGCTTTTTGATATTTAATCATTATTTTTGAAAGAATATGAATGGAGGAGAAGATGAGATTCGAACTCACGCAACGGTTACCCGTCCTAGCGCATTTCGAGTGCGCCCCCTTATAACCACTTGGGTACTTCTCCAGCTAGTATGATGGAGCGGGTGAGGGGAATCGAACCCCCGCCGTCAGCTTGGGAAGCTGAAATTCTACCATTAAACCACACCCGCATTTAACCATTTCCAACCATACATATTATACCATAATAATTTAGCTTGAACAGAAAAAATATTATATATACTCTATGCATTTTTTTGCTGTAGAATAAAAACCGCAATAAACATTCAAAAACGTTCAAAATATGATGGTTTTTGAAAGAAAATGATTGATTTTTGCAATCGTTTTCAGTAAGATATAGGTATAAAGAAAAAGAAATTAGGTGGTGATGACTTGTTAACACCGGAACGTCATCGAATAATTCTGCAATTATTAAAAGAAAAAAATGTCGTTAAAATCACTGAAATTATGGAATTAACCGAGTCTTCAGAGTCAACAATTCGTCGAGATCTCTCGCAATTAGAGGATCAAAAGTTTTTAAAAAGAATCCATGGAGGGGCTTCGAGATTACAAGGGAAGCTTCAAGAGCCCAGTATGATGGAGAAATCCTCCAAAAACCTTCATGAAAAACGGTTAATTGCACAATACGCAGCAAGCTTAGTGGAGGAAGGTGATTGCATCTATCTTGATGCAGGGTCAACTGTCATAGAGATGATTGAATTCCTGCCTTCAAAAGAAATCGTTGTTGTTACGAATGGCTTAATGCATCTAAAACCATTAATAGATAAGGGCATCCCCACTTATTTAATTGGGGGCATGGCAAAGCCTCTTACGAATGCGTTCATCGGAAGGGGAGCCTTAGCGGGTCTGGACCTTTACCGTTTTGACAAATGTTTCATAGGCGTCAATGGTATTCATCCGCAATTTGGCTTTACAACACCGGATCAAGAGGAAGCAATGGTGAAGCAAAAGGCAATGGATCTTTCAAGAGAGACGTATGTTTTAGCAGATAATACAAAATTTGTTGAAGTTTCATTTGCTAAAATTGCTGAAATCCATGAAGCGGCTATTATCACGGATGAATTAGAGGACGAAATACAGAAGCAATACTTAAATAGGACTACAATAAAGGTTGTGACAGCATGATTTACACATTAACGTTAAACCCCTCTGTTGACTATATCGTTAAACTAGAGAGTTTTGAAATCGGTGAGTTAAACCGTACAGTGGATGAAGCCAAATTTCCTGGAGGTAAAGGAATAAATGTGTCGATGGTTTTAAGTCAATTTGGCACAGGCAGTAAAGCACTAGGGTTTGTTGGCGGTTTTACTGGTGCTTATATTGAGCAATCCCTTCAAGAAAGGAAGATTGTGACCGACTTTATTCAAGTTGCTGAAGATACACGAATCAATGTAAAGATAAAAACTGGTCAAGAATCAGAAATAAATGCAAAAGGTCCGACTATTACTGAGCAGAATTTTACAATGCTTAAGCAAAAAATTACCCAATTAAATAAGAATGATTTATTAGTTTTGGCCGGTAGTATTCCTAGTAGTTTACCAAAAACAACCTATGAGGAACTCGTCCAAATATGCAGGGAGAACGGAGCGCAATTTGTTGTCGATGCAGAAGGTGATTTGTTAAAAAAAGTCATGTCCTATCAACCATTTTTGATCAAACCCAATCACCACGAACTGGGGGAATTATTTGAAACCACTATTACAAACGTCGAAGAGGTTATTCCATTTGGGCAAAGACTCGTTGAGATGGGGGCGAAAAATGTAATTGTTTCCCTAGCAGGTGCTGGTGCAGTCTTGGTCAATCGTGAAAGAACATTATTAGCAGAGGTTCCAAAGGGGACCGTGAAAAATTCAGTAGGAGCAGGAGATTCCATGGTTGCAGGTTTCTTAGCTTCCTACGAAAAAACTGGAGATATTGAAGAAGCTTTTCGCTATGGTGTTGCATCCGGAAGTGCCACCGCCTTTTCTCTTGGTTTATGCACTAGGGAAAAAGTAGAAGAACTCCTGCCCCAAGTTAAAATAAAAGAGATTCGTTAAGGGAGAGAAAATTATGAAAATTACTGAATTGTTATCGAAAAATACGATTCTATTAAATATTGAAGGTAATCAAAAAGAACAAACGATTAACCAACTGGTTGATGTCCTTTTTAATGCGGGGAAAATAACAGATCGTGACGAATTCAAAGCCGCGATTTTAAAAAGGGAACAACAAAGTACAACTGGTATTGGGGACGGAATTGCCATCCCTCATGCGAAGACAAAGGCAGTGAAAGAAGCAGCCATAGTTTTTGGGAAATCAGCTGCAGGAGTAAATTACGAGTCGTTAGACGGCAAACCGGCCCATTTATTTTTTATGATTGCTGCTCCAGACGGAGCGAATAATACCCATTTAGAAGCGTTAGCTCGACTCTCTGGTTTATTAATGAAAGCTGAAGTTCGTTATGACCTCCTTAAGGCGACCACTCCTGAAGAAATTATTGACACGATTAACCGTAATGATAAAGAAGAAAAACAAGAAGCAGTCTCATTAAGTAAACAGAATTCAATTGTTGCTGTAACGGGTTGTCCTACGGGGATTGCCCATACCTACATGGCAGCAGATTCCCTAAAAGCAAAAGCAGCTGAAATGGGTGTAGAAATAAAGGTTGAAACAAATGGTTCAGGCGGTGCAAAAAATGTCCTAACCAAAGAAGATATTGAGAATGCAACAGCAGTAATCATTGCAGCAGATATCAATGTCGAAATGGAACGGTTCAAAGGGAAGCATGTCATTCAAGCAGCAGTAGCGGAAGGAATCCGTCGTTCGGAACAATTAATTGACAGAGCACTTAAACAAGATGCCCCTATTTTCAGAGGAAATGGTAGTCAAACTGAAAAAACATCAGACCAAAAAAGTTCACTTGGAGGATTTTATAAGCACTTAATGAATGGTGTTTCTAACATGCTTCCGTTTGTTGTGGGCGGAGGGATCTTAATTGCGATTAGCTTTATGTTTGGATATAATTCTGCTAATCCAGATGACCCTTCCTACAATCCTATTGCAGCTGTAATCAAGGCTATCGGCGGTGATAATGCCTTTGCTTTAATTGTCCCAGTTCTTGCTGGTTTTATTGCTCTAAGTATTGCGGATCGTCCAGGTTTTGCTCCAGGTATGGTAGGGGGGATGATGGCGGCACATGGTGGTGCTGGATTCCTAGGTGGTTTAGTTGCAGGTTTTCTAGCAGGCTATATTGTTTTGTTATTAAAAAAGGTATTTGCAGGGTTACCCCGTTCACTGGAAGGGATTAAAAGTATCCTAATTTATCCACTATTAGGTATAGCAATTACTGGATTTTTGATGCATTATGTCGTGAACAATCCGGTCGCATGGATTAACAAGGAAATTGCCGATTGGCTGACAGGGCTTGGTACAGGTAATGCAGTTTTATTAGGTATTGTCCTCGGTCTTATGATGTCTTTTGATATGGGTGGCCCAATAAACAAAGCTGCCTATGTATTTGGAACCGGCTTATTAGCTAGCGGTGTATATGAACCAATGGCTGCAATTATGGCTGCCGGTATGGTGCCACCGCTTTCGATTGCCCTTGCAACCACCTTCTTCAAAAATAAATTTAATGATCAAGACAAAGATGCAGGGAAAGCATGTTATGTCATGGGCTTGTCTTTCATTACCGAAGGGGCCATCCCATTTGCCGCGGCTGATCCATTACGTGTCATTCCGTCTGTAATGGCTGGATCGGCCATCGCAGGTGCGTTATCCATGGCATTCGGAATTGGACTTCGTGCCCCGCACGGTGGAATATTTGTAGTCCCATTGGTAGACAATGGTGCCCTTCTTTACGCACTAGCTATTTTAGTTGGGTCAGTTGTATCTGCGCTATTAATGGGTTTTCTAAAAAAGCCAGTGAAATAAATTATTATTAAAGAGCTGAGGATTCTTCCTCAGCTCTTTTGATAGAAGGTTAAGTATAAGTCTTTGAACTTAGTTTACTGT
>NZ_JBALOA010000026.1:113402-142931 GCF_036962125.1 Neobacillus drentensis | reverse complement strand
GCCGCTGACCAGGGCGCTTCCGCTTTTCTTATTCTGCCTTCGGTTTAATCGCAATTAATGCAACAATTGCTGCCACGATACTAAGACTGCTTAAAAGAATGAAAATCCAATGTGTAGAACTTTTTAATAACAGGGCAATAATCGGAGGTCCTGCTGCCACTCCGATAAATCTCATCGAACTATAGATTGACGAAATTGTTCCACGTTCTTCCTTTTCAACTCCTTCAGTTATAAGGGCGTCGAGACAAGGGAGGCTAATACCGATACCCACTCCACTGATGAGGAACATGATAATCATGTACCACAACTTAATGGAAAACCACAGTGCTGCGATAGAAACTGCCGCAGCGACAATCCCAATAAAGGTTAACCATTTCATTAGAACTTTATTTTTCTTAATGACTTTTCCGCTAATGAATGAGGATAAACAAAGTGCTCCAAGGGGTAATGCTAAAAAAATTCCTTTTTTGATATCCTTAATGCCATATTCCTTTTCAAAGATTTCCGAAAGGTAAAACAATATTCCAAAAAGGACAAGCATGAGAATGCCTCCAATAAAAAAGATGGAATAGAGCCAGCGTCCTTTTTCAGTAAAGGTCTTCTTTACATTGATGAAAAAATCTTTAAAGGGAATTGGTTTTTCATTGGTCTTTGGACATTTGACCAAAAAAATAATCATTAGAACTGAAAGGGCACAAAATATTGGGATGGAGAAAAAAGGTAAAAACCAGATAAATCCTGCTAGGAATGCCCCCAATATTGGGCTTAAAACTTTTCCGAATGTATTCGATGTTTCAATTAATCCCAAACAGCTGCTGACATCATCATCATTTTTAAACATATCACCAACCAGTGGTAAAACAATAGGAGCCGCACCAGCTGCCCCAACGCCCTGCAATGCTCGTCCAATTAAAATAATCCAATAAGCGTCATTTAACTTCCATGAAGCATAACCGGAAATCAAACCGCCGATACCTGAAATAATCAAACTTGGGATAATTACCTTTTTCCTGCCGATATGATCTGATAAGTAACCGGCAATAGGTATTAAAAATATAGCAACAATCGAATATACGGTAATAATCATACTAGTTTGAAAGGATGAAATCGATAATTTCTTTTCCATTGAAGGTAATACAGGTATTAACATCGAATTTCCCAATGTCATGACGAGAGGAATGGAAGATAGTGAGACGATTGCCCACTTTTGTTTAGATACCTCGCCGGACTTCTTCTCTCCAGCCGCTGACTTTTTCTTTTTTGCAGCTTTAGGATTTTGGCTTAAATGTTCAATATGCTCCATTTATCTTCAATCCCGCCTTCATTTAATTTCTACTCTTACTATTTACTTAATCACATGAAAAAACCCTAGTTGGAAAATCCTTTAAATGGAATAAATGAAATTTTTCGGGATACAATGTAAGCAAGGAATGAATCGCTTAGTTATTTTAAATATTCTAAATTTTTTCTTGACTTTAAGGGTGAAATTGCGTAGGATATAAATCAACATCAACACTAAACTTAATAATTAACTCGTTGAACAAGAGGAGTACACTAATTTTATTCTTCTAAGAGAGTCGGGGTAGGTGGGAGCCCGATAAGAAAGAATTTGTGGAATGGACTTGTGAGAGGCATCTTGAACCTTAGTAGGGATGCACGGGGCTCCGCCGTTAAAAGGATAGGATATCGAATGAATAATTCCGTATCTGAAGAGGAAGCAGGTTTACTAATCTGCTTCAAATGGAGGTGGCACCACGACCATAGAATCGTCCTCTATATGCGCAAAATTTTTGCGCATATAGAGGACGATTTTTTTTATTTAGAAAGGAGTCTATAATGAATGAACATAAAAACGGATTATTTAATTAAGGAAATTAAAGGAGACACGCTTACTCCTATTTCCATCCTAAAAAAAATTAGCGGAACAAAGAAATTCCTATTGGAAAGTTCTCATAAGTACAATGATTCAGGGCGATATTCTTTTATCGGTGCGGACCCGGCTTTTGAGCTTATTTCAAGAGGTAATCGTAATGAAATTATTCACCGAAATGGAGACAAGAAAGTAGTAAAAGAGAACCCTCTAGAGTTATTAAAAAAGTTGGTCCCCCAGGAAGGCTTTGATGGGGTTCCCTTTCCGTTTATTGGCGGCGCGGTCGGTTACGTGGGATATGACATTATCAGGCAATATGAAGTCATTGGTGAAGAATATCAAAACGAAATGGAAATGCCAGATGTACACTTAATGTTTTATGAAGAAATCATCGCCTTTGATCACCTAGAAGATAAGGTTTTACTTTGTGGTTGCCCTTTAGTCAAGGATAGCAATAACGCGTTAATTGAAAAAAGGATTATTGAGCGGATTGAGGAACTAAAGCAGCCTACCTTTTACCCAACAGAGGAACCATTTTATTTTTCCGGTTTTGATTCTGAAACATCAAAAGAAACGTTTATCAAGAATGTAGAAGCAGCGAAGGAACATATTTTAGCAGGTGATATTTTTCAAGTAGTTCTTTCCCGAAGAATGAAATCAACATTTAGCGGAGATCCATTATCACTTTATCGGAAGCATCGTGCCAATAATCCTACTCCATATATGTTTTATATTGAATTTGACGCCTATACCGTTATTGGCTCATCGCCTGAGAGTTTAATTAAAACACGAGGCAGGACGGTCATTTCGAATCCAATCGCAGGGACAAAAAAACGCGGCAGCACAAACGATGAAGATTTGTTAATTGAAAAGGAATTGAAAAATGATGAAAAGGAATTAGCTGAGCATAAAATGCTCGTCGATCTCGGGAGAAATGATCTTGGCAAAATCTGTGAATTTGGTTCAGTTCATGTGGATAAGTATATGGCAGTCGAAAAATACCGTCATGTGATGCATCTTGTTTCTGAAGTAAGCGGGCAATTAAAATCTGGGAAGACCGCCATTGATGCCCTCGCTGCCTGCCTGCCTGCTGGGACTGTTTCGGGAGCTCCAAAAGTTCGTGCGATGGAGATAATTAACCAGTTGGAGAAATCCAAACGAGGCTTATATTCAGGAGCAGTGGGTTATTTATCAGCAGATGGAAATATGGACTTTGCTCTTGCCATCCGAACGATGATCTTAAAAGATGATGCAGCCTATATTCAAGCTGGGGCAGGAATCGTTTATGACTCTAACCCGGAGTCAGAATATCAAGAAACCATAAACAAACTAAACTCTTTTTTGGAGGGTGAGAAATGATTTTATTGGTAGATAATTTTGATTCATTTACTTTTAACCTCTATCAATATCTGGGTGAATTAGGGGAACAAATGACTGTTTTAAGAAATAACCAGGTAAGCATCGAGCAAATTAAGGAATTAAACCCGAAAGCCATAATTCTATCCCCTGGGCCTGGAAAGCCGGAAGATGCCGGGATCTGTGTCGAACTCATTCAATCATTTTATGAACATATCCCGATTTTAGGAATTTGCCTCGGCCATCAGGCAATTGGTGCTGCATTCGGAGGAGTGATTCAAAGGGCAGCTATTATCAAGCATGGTAAAACATCATTTATAACACATCATGGCAATGGTTTATTTAAGGATCTCCCCAATCCATTAGAAGTGATGCGCTATCATTCATTAATAATTGATAAAGGTAGTATTCCTAGAAGCCTCGAGTGTATTGCTCATTCTGATGATGATCAGGAAATTATGGCGGTCAGACATCGTCACTATCCCGTCTTTGGTCTTCAATTTCATCCGGAGTCCATTGGTACTCCTTCAGGTAAGCAAATCCTAAATAATTTTTTAGAAGAGATAGGGAGGATGAAGAAAAGTGAAAAATTATTTACTCCAATTAGCTGAACATGAATCGTTTTCCGAAAATCAAATGGAGGAAGCCGTAAGTTGCATTTTAGGTGAGGAGGTTTCTGAATCTGAAATTGCTGCTTTTCTGATGGGATTGAAATCAAAAGGGGAAACAGTCGAAGAAATTACAGGGATTGTAAAAGCGATGAAGGCAAATACGCTAAAATTTAAAGAGAAATTTTCTGGTGTTATCGATAATTGTGGGACTGGCGGAGACGGATCTTCTAGTTTTAATGTCAGTACTACCTCGGCATTTGTGATTGCTGGTGCAGGAATTCCTGTTGCCAAGCATGGCAATCGAAGTGTATCTAGTAAAACAGGAAGTGCCGATGTGCTCGAATACTTAGGAATTAATTTAAACCTTTCCTCAGAACGGACAGAAGAAATCCTTCAAGAAATAGGCCTATCTTTCTTGTTCGCACCAAATGTTCATCCGAAATTAAAGAGAGTTATGACAGTTAGAAAACAGTTAAAAATCCCAACTATTTTTAATTTTATCGGACCACTTACCAATCCGATTGAGTTGGACTATCAATTGTTAGGTGTGTATCGGAGAGACCTATTGAATGTATTTGCTGAAGTACTGTTAAAGCTAGGACGGAAGCGGGCAATTGTCATCAATGGTGCGGGCTTTATGGATGAAGCATCACTTCAGGGCGAAAACCATTTAACTCTTTTAGAAAGTGGCAAGATTACGAATCAATCTTTTTTTCCAGAAGAAATTAATCTCCCACAATATGATAACAGTTGTATTAGGGGTGGGGATTCTAAGCAGAATGCTGAAATCTTAATCCATGTATTAAAAGGTGAAAAGGGTGCTTACCGTGATACGGTATTACTCAATTCCGGTCTTGGGATATTAACAGCTGGTAAAGCTGATTCCATTACTGAGGGGATTTTAATGGCAAGAGAAATCATTGATTCTGGCGCAGCTTATGAAAAATTAACTTCTTTAATTGAAAAATCACAAGCAGCAGGTCAGAAAGAGGCGATATAAGTGACAACCATCTTAGATAAAATTATTGACCAAAAGAAAAGGGAAGTTTCTTTACTTCGTGAGGGTAGCCAGCCATTCGAAAATATAAGCGAGCCGAAAAGGTCATTTATTAAGAAGTTGGCAGCCGCGGATGAGATGGCAATCATTTCTGAGTTTAAGCGGGCATCGCCTTCAAAAGGAATCATTAATAATGTGATTGAGCCTTCCTATCAGGCGGGTCTATATGAAGAATTTGGTGCATCGGCCATATCTGTACTGACGGACCAAACCTTTTTTAAAGGTTCGTTTGATGATTTAAGAGCGGTTCGGAGCAAAGTCAATCTGCCGATTCTCTGTAAAGACTTTATTATTGATGAGCTGCAAATAAAGCTAGCTGCCTCAAATGGTGCGGATATTATTTTATTGATTGTAGCAGCGTTAGACGAACAAAGACTAGGTGAACTTTTTCATTATGCTAAAAATCTAGGACTTGAAATATTGGTCGAGGTTCATAATCAGCTGGAATTGGAAAAAGGCCTAAAAACAGGTGCGAAGTTGATTGGAGTAAATAATCGCGACTTAAAGACCTTTAATGTTTCACTTGAAGTAACTGAAAGCTTAGCTTCGATGGTAAAAAGCACAGGAGCTTACCTAATTAGTGAGAGTGGGATCCATCATCAAGCGGATGTAATGCGGGTGAGAAATGCAGGGGCAAATGGAATTTTGGTAGGGGAATCGCTAATGAAAAGTTCGAATATCAAACAATCGTTTATTGACTTTCGTTTGCCCCTTAAAGAAGGTGCAAATCGATGAAAGTGAAAATTTGTGGAATCATGGATGTGGAAACAGGAGTTGCTGCGGTTCAATCTGGTGCTGATGTCCTTGGGTTTGTCTTCGCAGAAAGTAAGCGAGAAGTCTCCATTGAAAGAGCAAAAGAAATTATTAGTCATTTACCAAAAGAAGTCGATAAGGTTGGCGTATTTGTGAATGAATCAAAAGAAACAATCGAGAACATTGCTTCTATTGTGGGACTTACACATATCCAATTGCACGGGGACGAAACAGCATTATTCAGTGAAACACTTTCTTTGCCGGTTATAAAAGCAATCAGTTTTCAAGGGAATGAGAGCTTAGCGGCTTTAGCAGAGTTTCCAAGTGACTATATTTTACTCGATAGCCCTAAAGGAAAATACAGAGGTGGGAATGGAACGGTCTTTAATTGGAGTGAGGTCAATCCCAGTTTGATTAATAGGCAAAAAGTGATCCTTGCCGGTGGTTTACATCCAGAAAACGTACAGGAAGCGATTCGAATTATCAGGCCATTCATGGTTGATGTGAGCTCAGGAGTAGAAACCGATGGGAAAAAGGATGTAAAAAAGATAAAAACATTTATCGAAAAAGCTAAAAGTACACCTGTAGGGAGGTAAAAGGAATGAACACCTATACATTACCAAATGAGAAAGGCCACTTCGGCATTTTTGGGGGAAGATTTGTCCCAGAAACCTTAATGAAAGCAGTAATTGAACTTGGTGAGGCCTATGAGAGCGCAAAGAAAGATCCAACCTTTCATGCTGAGATTCAACAATTATTAAAAAACTATGTTGGTCGGGAAACGCCATTATACTATGCAGAGAATCTTACACGACATGCAGGCGGTGCTAAAATTTTTCTAAAAAGAGAAGATTTAAACCATACTGGTGCTCATAAAATAAACAATGCCATCGGGCAGGCACTTTTAGCGGTGCGGATGGGAAAGAAGAAAATTGTTGCTGAAACAGGAGCAGGTCAGCATGGTGTAGCAACTGCCACTGTTTGTGCATTATTAAATCTTAAGTGTATCGTGTTTATGGGCGAGGAAGATATCAAAAGACAGGCGTTAAATGTATTTCGGATGGAATTGCTGGGCACTAAGGTCGTCAGTGTGACCTCTGGAAGTGCAACCTTGAAAGATGCCGTAAATGAGGCTTTAAGGTACTGGGTTGAAAACGTAGATGATACCCACTATTTACTGGGCTCGGTTATGGGGCCGCATCCATTTCCACAAATGGTCAGAGATTTTCAAAGTGTAATTGGTAAGGAAACAAAACAACAATTCCTTGTTAGTGAAGGAGCGCTGCCTGACGCATTAGTTGCCTGTATTGGCGGGGGAAGCAATGCAATGGGCATGTTTTACCCATTTATCGAAGAGGAAGATGTCAAAATGTATGGCGTGGAAGCAGCTGGACAGGGTGTTGATACTGAATATCATGCAGCGTCCTTAACCAAAGGAAGTCCAGGTGTATTACATGGAGCACTTATGTATCTTTTACAAGACGATGATGGCCAAATTCAAGAAGCTCATTCCATCTCGGCCGGGCTTGATTATCCAGGGATTGGACCGGAACACAGCTATTTACATGATATAGGCCGTGCAGAATATCACTCGATTACCGATGATGAGGCACTTGAAGCCTTTCAGCTTTTATCTAAGCTTGAAGGAATCATTCCGGCGCTTGAGAGTGCACATGCAATTGCCTTTGCTGTGAAAGTTGCTGCGGAAATGGATGAATCAAAGAAGATTGTCGTTTGTCTCTCAGGGCGCGGAGACAAAGATGTAGATACCGTGAAAACTCGGCTCGGAGAGAGGAGATAAGTGATGGACCGTTTTGAGAAAACTTTTACAGCATTAAAGGAAAATAATAACAAAGCGTTTGTTCCCTACATAATGGCTGGGGATGGGGGGCTTGAAGGGTTAGTTGACCGCCTAAAATTGTTAGAAAAATTTGGTGCAACCGCAATTGAGGTGGGTGTTCCTTTCTCCGATCCAGTTGCTGATGGACCAACCATCCAACGAGCAGGTATAAGGGCACTTAATCAAGGAACAACCTTAAAAAACATTATCTCCGAACTAGAGAAAGCGCGCCGTGAGGTTAGTGTTCCTATTATTCTAATGACGTATTTAAATCCAATTTATCGCTATGGTATTAATGAATTTGTCCAAGATATTCAGACTGCAGGTGTTGACGGTTGTATCATTCCCGATTTACCAATAGAAGAAGAAGGAATAATTACACTGCAATTAGAAGAAGCAGGTATTGAATTGATTCGTTTGGTAACGTTAACCACACCATTAGAGCGGATTAAAACCATTGCAGGCAAGGGCAAGGGCTTTCTATACACAGTAACGATTAAGGGAATTACAGGAGTTAGGAATGAATATGATTCGGAGTTAAATCAATTTTTAAAGGCTGTAAAAGCGATTAGTCCGATACCAGTTTTAGCCGGATTCGGCATTTCATCTCAAGAACAAATAAAGGAGATAACAAAATACTGCGATGGAGTTATAGTTGGCAGTAAGATTGTTGACTTATTTTACTCTGAAAACGTGCAGGAGTTGGAAGCGTTAATGTCAGTGTTAAAACCAATTTCAAAGATCATCTAAGTATCAAGCCTGCTACCCTTCTGGGAGTAGGCTTTTTTTAAACGAAAAAAAAGTAAAAGTTTTGAACTTAGTTTACNNGCTAGTGTCCTTCGCTCTCCGCCCTACGATAAGTCAACATCGAATCGCTATCGCTCTTCGTGTTTCCTTTATCTCAGTTGGAGTGCTCCAGGCCATACGCCGCTGACCAGGGCGCTTCCGCTTTTATTAGTGTGATTTGTTACAGCGGGAATCTGCTATTATTACTATAATTTAGTTTACAGTGTTGATTGTTGATGCGCCAAATAGGAGAAAAAAAGCTTTAATTAAGGATGTGGGATTATGAGGGTTTATGAAACAATGCTTTCCATTCTAGAAGAAAAAGGGCCTTTACCAATTCCACAAATTTGCAATGAGCTAAACCAGGTTCTTATTTCAAGTCGCGAAATGCCAGTCCTTCCTGCACAGATTAATTCAATTGTAACAAAGAAAAAGGATGTATTTCGAGTTAACGACGGAAATATTTCAATCCATCCTGATAAACGTCCTTGTTCATTAATTGCTTCTCTTGAAGGTTTTGGAGGGGTCTCCTATCAAGTGCGCGTTAATTTCTTGAAAAATAGATTTGCTGCATTGCAATGGAGAAATAAAGAGGATTTTCACCCATTTACAGATTATCAGTCTGTGGTTCCTGGTAACTTGGAGGAATTTAAAAAAGAACTTTACAGTTTAAATATCTGGGAGTGGTACCCCACTTATCGAAGTGAAGACGGTATAATTCTTGAAGGAAAGTACTGGTCTGTTAAATTAATTACCAAAGGTAAGGTCTATGAAAGTGAAGGAACGAAAAGTTATCCAGGAAATTGGGATATGTTTTGTAAAGCTGTTGAAAAACTAACAGGGACACCTTTTCATTAGTTCGAAAAATAGTACCAATCAGCAGTAATTCCCAGCTTCTTGAATGCAACCCATTTTTCCTGTATAATATGTTTATACTTAAGAAATAAACTTATCTTTATGTTCACCCTTTTCGAAACTTCCCGATGTGGAAGTTTTGTTTGTTTTAATAGATTAGTTATTTTTTCAAAAAATAAAGGAGCGTAGCTGATATGAAAGAAATGATAGTCGAAGAACTATTTACGATTAAAAACCCAATAATCATTGATATACGCTCACCTATTGAGTTTAAAGATGGCGCCATTCCAGGTGCAATCAATGTTCCCTTATTTACAGACGAAGAACGTCAAATTATCGGGACAATTTATAAACAAGAGGGACAAGCAATAGCAAAATGGAAGGCAATGGAAATGGTGTCTCCGAAGATTCCTGTGCTTCTTCAGACGATTAAAAACTATGTTTCCAATGACACCGAGCTTATTATCCATTGTTGGCGTGGTGGGATGAGAAGTAAAGCAGTGGTCACCTTTTTAGAGTTTGCTGGAATATATGCATGGCGGCTTGAAGGTGGGTACAAAGCGTATCGTCACTATATTCTTGAACAATTACCGACGATGCTTCCGAAAAAAGCAGTTGTCCTTCATGGCCTAACGGGTGTCGGAAAAACCGAAGTCCTAAAGATTTTGAAAACAAGAGGTTATCCAATTTTAGACCTGGAAGAAATGGCAGGGCATCGCGGGTCGATATTCGGAACAATTGGCCTTGGGGACGGACATAATCAAAAAACATTCGATTCCTTATTGTTTAAAGGGCTTCAAGAAATAAGTGAGGCAGAATACTTTTTAGTTGAGGCTGAGAGCAAAAGAATAGGTAAGGCCGTTCAAATGGAAGAACTAATGGATAAAAAAATGAGAGGGATAAATATTAACCTTAACACACCGATTGAACAAAGGGTAAAGCATCTCGTCTCTGAATATGTCTATCCGTACAAGGATGAGCCCTGGTATATCGAACAGATTTCCGGAGGCATCGAAAAAGTGTTAAGGCGGATAAAAGCTATAGATACGAGAAATTCGCTTATTAAAACGCTCACCGATCGAAATTATCCAGAGATGATTCGAATACTCCTTGAAGATTATTATGATCCACGCTACGACCATGCCAAGCAAGAGTATGAAGGGGAATTCTTTGAAATCTTTGCAGATCATCCAGTTGATGCAGCTGACAAAGTTGCCGCAAAGCTGGAAGAGTTATCCCTCTTACCTACTGAGTTAATAAATAACTAAAGTAAAATGGAAAACCGCTGAAATCCTTCAGCGGTTTTTTAATATTATCGTTTTTTAAACGGTCTAAGGCCGCGCCTTTTGATTTCATCCTTTAAAATTTTAATCCATTCTTGTTCCTTGTCAGATTTTAATGCATCTCGATACGAAAAAACTAGTTGCTCATTACTCATAATTTTCATATTTTGAATGCCTCCTCGAGAAAATGGATTGAATATTCAGTCTTTATAATTGTAATGGTTTTTGATTCATTTAAGAACCTAAAATTAACAAAAACTTAAAAAAGTTCATAGTTTAGAATTAAAAAGAACCTTTTTTTCAGCTGATTTGCACAAGGAAGGAGTAGGATATTGTTGCACACTATTAACCATTTTGATTATACTTAGAATTGGACAAAGTATGAAAGGAACGGTGGCAATAATGATTCATCTTTCATGGCGTGATCGTGAAACAATTAAGAAAATAAAATGTGTTCATACAGATGCACAAAAGTATCTTGTTAATAGGGCTTTAACTGTTGGGAAAATTTATGATGTGAAAAATGAAACGGAAGAATTTTATTACATTATTGATAATACTGGAAAAGTAGGCGGCTTCTACAAAGAATATTTCCAAGATGCTTAGAAAAAAGGACTGTGTGGCTTAGCCTGCAGTCTTTTCTAATGGAAGGAGAATGGATGGTGACAAAATTGTGGAACGACCTTTTTACATTACAAGGGGAAACAGTTAAATTACTACCTATCAGCATGGATCACTTAAATGGTTTGTGGGAAGCGGCCCGACCTGATGAAATATGGACGTATATGGCGACAAAGGTTCGCTCGAAGGACGAGATGGAACAAATGATAAAAGCGGCGAGAATTGCACGAGAAAAAGGGACAGAATATACCTTCACTGTTATAGATAATGAAAATCGAATTATTGGGAGTACTCGATTTTTAGACATCCTGCCACGTCATAAAAGTGCTGAAATTGGATCGACTTGGTATCATCCTGATGTATGGCGGACGAGGGTAAATACAGAATGTAAATTCCTGTTATTAAGACATGCTTTTGATGTTTGGAACCTTACTCGAGTCCAATTAAAAACCGATTCTCGTAATATTAAATCTCAGAAGGCTATTGCTCGAATTGGCGGGGTAAAGGAGGGTGTGTTACGAAAAGATCGGGTCATTTCAGATGGATATGTTAGGGACACAGTCTTTTTTAGTATTCTTAGTAATGAATGGATCAATGTAAATGCTCATTTAAAAATGATGCTACAAAAATAAAGATAAGGAAATGCCTGGCTGATTGCCAGGCATTTTTAAGGTTATGCTAATCCTATTTTGCATTCGGAAAGACCCGACGGATAGTATCCGAAAATGCATCTAGAAAACCTGAAGTCGACTTTCCATTTCGAATTACCTCTGAATAAGTATTCATTTGGTCATAGAAATCAGGGTTTGCAGATATATAAACGTTGTCAACGTTTCGATCAGCTGATTTGATTCTTTTAGCAATCCTATTTTCCAAATCAGAAGTCAGTTTACCTTGGGATGAACGTTCCATTTTTACAGCGACATATGCATTGTTATCATTTACAATTACATTGGCATCGTCAACTTCAGCTAGGTGGATTATTTTTTTTGCTGCCAGGCCAGATACGCTTGGAGTGGTTTGGGTATTTCCGGTATAGTTGTTACGCAAATTGGAATTAGTGTTATAATTTCTGTTGCGGTCAAGTTCTGGGTCAGTAGTATCTGCACTTGAAATAGCTGGTCCAACCTGATGAGGGCTGGTATAATTCACTCGGGTTATATCTGTTTTATTTCGTTGTCGGTTTGCTGCTTCATTATCCATATTATTCTGCGCACAACCAGTTAAATATAGACTTGAAATGAGGGTGGCGATAATGATTAAGCTGTTTTTCATGTTGTCTTAACACTCCTTTGTCAAAGTATTACATAATTAGCTTGCCAAAATGGTAAAAAACTATCCTCAACCATTTAAAGTGTAGAATAATAAAAAGGGATATATATATTTTGTCATGAGGTGTTTAGTTTGCTTTATTTCTATGTTGGATTGGGCGGGGTCGCTGGCAGTTTACTCCGCTATTTATTATCAGTTATCGCTGTGGAACTATGGGGAAAGGCATTCCCAATTGGAACCCTGTTCATCAATCTATCAGGGGCTTTTCTGCTAGGCTTTATTACCACTCATTTTGTAGGTTCCAAACGGGTTCACCCGTATTTAATCACTGCACTGACAACGGGTGTCATTGGTTCTTATACTACGTTTTCTACTTTTAGCGTTGAAACGGTTCAATTACTCGAATCAGGTAAATTTGCTCTTGGTTTACTTTATTTATTTGTCAGTTTAATTGGAGGTATTCTTTTAGTTAGGGCAGGAATGAAACTTAGTCAACAAACAAAAAAGTGGAGGAAGATTCTATGAACGGGATATTACTAATTTCAATGGGAGGGTTCTTTGGTGCGATATCCCGCTTTGCCATTAGCAAAAAACTCCAATACAGTAACAGCTATCCTATGGGAACTCTAACGGTTAATTTTGTTGGTGCATTTCTATTAGGGTTGGCTGTTGGTTTGCAGCTCCAGGGCTCACTCTATTCATTGGTGGGTATTGGATTTATGGGGGCATTTACGACGTTCTCTACCTTAATGTTGGAAGCAGTTAAACTAAATAAGGAAGGAAAGAAAAAATGGTATTACAGTTATTTGCTAGGCAGTTATGGGGGAGGAATTATTCTTGCTTATTCAGGGCTATTGTTAGGGAAGGGGTTATAAAAAAGAAGCGTCCGCGGACGCTTCTTATTGGTTATTTTTGCTTTACTTGAACTTTGGGAGCTTTGTTGGATTGATATAGGCTGCGGCTAATCAATGTTTGTACAATTAGGAATGTACCGCCCACTACCCAATACAGTGGAAGTGCTGCTGGTGCGTTAAAAGAAAACATCACAATCATTAATGGTGACATTAATCCCATGTATTTCATTTGGGCTTGCTGTGCTGCAGGCATATTCGACTGTGACACTTTAAATTGGAAGTAGTAAATAACCCCAGCAATAATTGTAATAATAATATCAGGATGTCCAAGACTAAACCACAAAAATTCATGAGTTTTTATTTGTTCAGAACCGCGAATGGCATAATAGAATCCAGTTAAAATCGGCATTTGAATGAGCAATGGCAAACAACCCATATTTAGAGGATTGACCCCATGCTTTTTATAAAGACCCATCATCTCAGCTTGTAATTCCTGCTTTTTCTTTGGATCTTTTTCTGTTTTCATTTTTGCCTGGATAACGTCCATTTCAGGTTTTAGTACATCCATCTTTTCTTTCATACCCATTTGATTTTTATATTGCCTTAACATTAATGGCATTAAGGCTAACCTGATTACTAGAGTGATAACAATAATGGCTAAGCCGTAGTTGCCATTAAAGAATTCTGCAACGGAATGAATAGAGATAGAAAAAGGATTAACTATATAATGTTGAAAAAAACCGGTTTTGTTGGTTGTAACAGGACCGTTTTGAGCTTGAGCTGAACACGCTGATAATAGTAATGTTGTAAATGCTAGTAAAGCAATCATAATAAATGAAGATTTTTTAGTTTTCATATTTCCTCCTAGAATGTTGTAAATAGTTAATTAAGCAAATAGGAAGGAAACAGGTTTTTCAGAGTCATCCTGAGAATATTCTTTTCTACGAAAATATATAACAATTCTTTTTAGAATAAAGCTTCCATTTAAACAACTTTTCTTTCGATATAAAACCAATGGGTGAATAATTTCTGTTCTTGCCGGATTCGATAGTGAGCCAAGAAAGGAATATTCAACACTCCATGCCCAAATGAATTTTAGGGTGATACCTAAATAGATACTGACATATAGAGCGTTTATGGCTGTAATATCGGATATATCAAATAGCAATTGAAACAAAAATTATCACCTCACTTAAATGTCAATGATATGAGTATATAGGAGATAGGGCAAAGAATCAATTTTATCTTTGCTAAAATGCCAGATTATGAAGATATTAACTAATTGGACCAGTAGGTAATGGTATCAAGGATGCCAACTAATACTAATATGAGACCTGCGATCTTTTGAACGACGTTACCAAATTTCCTGGTTTTTTTCAGCAACACTCCGTCCACCCCGAGAAACCAAATGATGAGCATGACAATAATTAGGGGGAGAGAAGTGCCAATCGCAAAAATCGTCGGGAGGACAGCACCATAGCTAGAGTTTAATACCAATGGCATAAGTGTTAGGAAAAATAGGACAAACATCGTTGGACAAAAAGCAATCGAAAAACTAATCCCCATTAAAAATGAGCCCCAGATGCCGCCTTTCTTACTGCTTGGAATTAGTGAACTAAGTCGACTAATCCACATTAATTTAAAAACCCCTAATAGAAACAACCCTAAAAGGATAATGAAAGGACCGATTAATTTTCGAAAAACAACGAAGAATGAGGTAATCGTCGTTTGAAATTCTTGGCCAATCATCCAAACAGCAAGGCCAAGACTTGAAAAGACCACTATTTTTCCAATAATAAAAAACAAGGCCTCAATCCACTGTTTTGTCGTTTGTAAGCTCCTATTTCCATAATAAGTGATCGCGCTTATATTCCCCGTTAACTGACATGGAGCAAGTGCGCCAATCAAACCAAGTAAAAGGGCGGCAAGAAGGGGGATATGGCTAGTTTCATTCATTAAAACCACAATTGGGCTGCTCAAAACTCTGCTTAGAGAGCTTAATATTTCATACATATTTAACAACCTTTCTACAGTAATAGGTGTTTACACCATAAAGATACTATAAAATTATCAATAAAATATGCAGAATTACGATTGTTCACAATTTAGTAAGAAAGCAAAAATGTGTATATTCATCCTTTTTACAATAAAACACTGATTCATTAGAATCAGTGTTGGATAGGTGCCTTCCAATGTGCAGTTATTAATTTATAAGCAAATTCAACTTTTTCCTCAGTAGGTGGTTCGACATGATTGAGTTGGTATTCATGTCCGAGTGCTTCCCACTTGTAGACACCGAGTTTATGATAAGGAAGAATTTCAATCTTTTGAACGTTTGTAAGTGTTCCGATGAACTCGCCCAGTTTTTCTAGGTCTTCAGGGTCATCTGTCACTGTTGGAACGAGGACATGGCGTACCCAAACAGGAACATTCCGATCGGATAAAAACGCAGCAAATTCAAGAATATGATCATTAGCCATGCCTGTTAACTGGATATGCTTTTTCCGATTAATATGCTTCAAATCAAGGAGCACTAAATCAGTGTATTGTAACAACTCTTCAAGCTGCTCAATAAAAAGCTTAGAATGGGAAAAGCAGCCGCCAGATGAATCAATGGTTGTATGAATCCCTTTCCTTTTACACTCCTTGAATAATTCAGTCAGGAAAGGTATTTGTAATAACGGCTCACCGCCACTAACCGTAATCCCACCACCAGAAGCCTGGATGAAGGGAAGGTAAGAGGTTAGATCATCCATGATTTCAGAAACAGTCATTTCTTTTCCGCTGCCAATTTCCCAAGTATCAGCATTATGGCAAAACTGGCAACGCAGTAGGCAGCCTTGGGTGAAAATGACATAGCGGATACCTGGTCCGTCGACTGTCCCTAATGTTTCGATAGAATGAATATTTCCGTTCATGAAAATGATCCCCCTTTTGATTAACAGAGCCCCTAAAGAAGGGGCTCCTTGTTTAAATATTAAAGTGACTCATGGAATGTACGATTAATTACGTCTAATTGCTGTTCTTTTGTTAATTTAATAAAGTTAACGGCATAACCAGAGACACGAATGGTTAATTGTGGATATAGCTCAGGGTGTTCCATAGCATCAATTAATGTTTCACGATTAAAGACGTTAACATTTAAATGATGACCTGCTTTAATTGCATATCCATCTAGGATTGATACAAGATTACGTACTTGACTTTCT
Source organism: Neobacillus drentensis (assembly GCF_036962125.1). GTDB lineage: Bacteria > Bacillota > Bacilli > Bacillales > Cytobacillaceae > Neobacillus > Neobacillus drentensis_B. The sequence goes on along the minus strand of NZ_JBALOA010000026.1, from coordinate 126,564 downwards.
TCTTCTTTACCTAGTGCTTTTGGCACAATCGAGAAGGTATTTGAAATTCCGTCCATTGCGTAGTTGTATGGAAGCTTCGCAACAGAGGATAAAGAAGCTAATGTTCCTTTTGTATCACGTCCGTGCATTGGGTTTGCACCTGGAGCAAATGGTTCTCCCATACGACGGCCATCTGGTGTGTTGCCCGTTTTCTTACCATATACTACATTTGATGTAATCGTCAAGACTGAAAGTGTATGAAGTGAGTCACGGTATGTTTGGTGCTTGCGTAGCTTTTTCATAAAAGTCTTAAGAATTTCTACGGCAATTGTGTCGACACGATCATCGTTGTTACCGTATTTAGGGAAGTCACCAGTTGTTTCAAAATCAACTGCTAAACCATTTTCATCACGAATGACTTTTACTTCGCCGTATTTAATAGCGCTAAGTGAATCGGCAACAACAGAAAGTCCTGCAATACCAGTTGCCATTGTACGAAGGATCTTCGTATCGTGTAGAGCCATTTCAATTCTCTCATAGCTATACTTATCATGCATATAGTGAATAACATTTAAAGTGTTAATATAAAGACCAGCGAGCCATTCCATCATCAAATCAAATTTTTGCATAACTTCTTCATAATTTAATACATCAGAAGTGATTGGCTGATATTGAGGTCCAACCTGAATTTTTAACTTTTCATCTACACCGCCGTTAATGGAGTATAGAAGCGCTTTTGCTAAGTTTGCACGAGCACCGAAGAACTGCATTTGCTTACCAATTTCCATTGCAGATACGCAGCAAGCAATTCCATAGTCATCGCCATATTCTGGGCGCATGATATCGTCGTTCTCATATTGGATGGAGCTAGTTTTGATTGACATGTTTGCACAATATTTCTTAAAGTTTTCAGGTAACTGGGGTGACCATAAAACAGTTAAGTTTGGTTCTGGAGCAGCACCTAAATTTTCTAATGTATGAAGGAAGCGGAATGAGTTTTTCGTTACAAGTGAACGGCCATCATTTGCCATACCGCCAATTGATTCTGTTACCCAAGTAGGGTCACCACTAAATAATTCATTATAATCAGGAGTACGCGCAAATTTTACAAGGCGAAGCTTCATAATAAAGTGGTCAACAATTTCTTGTACTTGTTCTTCAGTTAAAGTGCCGTTTTGTAAATCTCTCTCAACGTAAATATCTAAGAATGTAGATACACGCCCAAGGCTCATTGCTGCACCATTTTGTTCTTTAATGGCAGCTAAGTAACCAAAGTAAACAAATTGGAAGGCTTCAGCAGCATTTTTTGCAGGTTGGCTAATATCAAATCCATAGCTGTTTGCCATTTCCTTTAGTTCTTTTAAAGCTCGAATTTGTTCAGCGATTTCCTCACGAAGACGCATATTATCTTCTGTCATAACCTTACTTGTATTCTTCTTATCATTTAGTTTTTGTTGAATTAAGAAATCTACGCCGTATAAAGCGACACGACGGTAGTCACCGATAATACGTCCGCGTCCATAAGCATCAGGAAGACCTGTAATAATGGCTGCTTTACGAGCAAGCATCATTTCATCAGTATAGGCATCGAAAACACCTTGGTTATGGGTTTTACGGAACTCAGTAAAAATCTTTTCAATTTCCTCACTCATGGTATATCCGTATGCTTCACATGCACCTTTCGCCATCCGTATTCCGCCAAAAGGCTGTAAAGAGCGATTGAAAGGTTTATCAGTTTGTACACCTACAATTTTTTCAAGGTCTTCATTAAGGTAACCAGGACCATGAGAGGTAATAGTTGAAACGGTTTCCGTGTCCATATCCAACACGCCGCCATTTTCACGTTCTTGTTTAGTTAATTCCATTACCTGTTCCCAAAGTTTATTTGTTGCTTCTGTAGGTCCTGCTAAAAAGGAATCGTCTCCTTCGAAAGGAGTGAAGTTTTTAAGAATAAAATCACGTACGTTCACTTCTTTAGACCATGCACCTTTTGTAAAGCCATTCCATTGTTCCATTATTTATCACCTCATATTTTTGTGTAAAACTATATAACAGTTAGGTTGTTCTTTTAATACATTGAGTATAACAGTTTTTTGTGAAAAAAGGCACGTATATTAGTAACTAATTGTTAAGGTTTTGTGAAGTCTTATTTAAAGGGGGATTTTTGCAATATCAACAGGTTGTTTATAGGCGTTATGATGATAATTATAGAAACTGTACTATAATTATTAGGGGATATTTCAAAACTGTTATATAGGAGAAAAGTGACAATAACAATGTGTTAATAGTGAAAACCTCTGAAACAGAGTTCCTTTTTTAATGAAAAAAAACAGGAGAAAGCCTCCTGCTTTAATCAACGACAATATAGGCAATCATAGGACCATTATGCGTACGATCGGAATGGACTTCACAGATTAAGCGGTATGTTCCTTCTTTATCAAATTGCAATGGAACAACCGTTTCTTCTCCTTTTATTACTTTCCCTTTAATGTTTGTTCCTTCTATATAAAAGGGATGCTCTTCACCATTAATTCCACTAATAAATAACCTCACTTTTTCGTCCTTTTCCAGGAAAACTGTGCCGGGATCCCAACGATAAGCTTCCATTTCTTTCCCACTTTTCAATTTAGTGCTGAATTCAGCAGTAACCATGTGGATTTCGCGGATATCATTATTTTTCTGCTGATTAAAGACAGTGGTATCACCAGCCTTTAGCATGATCCACGCTGACAGGGTGATAAGGATAATCCCGACAGCCACAAAAAATAAGAGTGTTTCTTTTTTTAAGACTAAAAACTTCATTTGCATCCCCCTATAATTTTGTCCTACTTTATTCTTATGCCGAGTAGGGGAGGAAACTTGTCTCTTTTTTTACTTACTGGTATTGTTTTCACCAATATCTCCTAGTGTTAAAACGTTTTAGAATGGTTGAATATGAATAAAAGTGTCTAAAATAATAAGAAACAACCTGTAAATATCTTTGTTTTTCCTATGGAAACGTTTATAGTAAAAACAGGAACTTGCCATAATGTGCTTCTAAGGAATTTAGATGTTCGATGAGGTATAGTGAATCAGCAAAAAATTAGGTGGTTAGCTTGTTGGGGATTAAAAAAGAAAAAATATTAAAGTTAATTAAATTTATTTTCCCGTTGTTACTGTTAATCTTTGCTATTACTGAAATTAAAAAATTTACTCAAAACTTAAATATGCATTTACTTAAAGAAGAATTAAGTCAACTTAATATCGGACTTCTTCTATTAATTTTATTAATTACCTTTACAGCTGTTTTACCAATGCTCCTTTATGATGTAATTTTAGTACGAATATTAAAGGTAAAGGTTCCCACTAGAGATCTGATGGAACAATCTTTCATTGCAAATTCATTTTCAAACCTAATAGGCTTTGGCGGAATAATCGGCGCGATGTTAAGGACATATCTCTTTCATAAGTATGAGCAGGATAAGCGCAAACTCTTAGGGGTTATTGCCTCGGTGTCCTTATTTTATTTAACTGGTATTTCATTTCTTTCTTGGATTGTCACTATTATGCACCGTAACTTCCCACTGTTTATTGATACAAGATGGCTATATTTTGCGGTGCTAGGTGTGGGTTTATATTTACCACTGTTTTTAATCATACATATTGTTAAGTCAAAAAAGGATAATCAAGCACTACTAAGGACAAAAATTACCTTCCAGTTAGTTTTGGTGTCAATTATTGAGTGGCTGGCCGTATTTTTTGCGATTTGGTTATTAACGAGGATATTGGGTATTTCTATTTCTGCAGAAAACCTTTTTCCTGTCTATATTGTAGCTGCTTGTGCTGGTATCATTAGTATGATTCCGGGCGGATTAGGCTCCTTTGATTTGGTATTCATTTGGGGGATGCAAGATTTATTCGTACCAGAAGAAAAGGTCCTTGTTTTATTATTGTTTTATCGGATTGGCTATTACTTCGTTCCTTTTTTAATAAGCCTTGTCTTTTTTGTTAAACTATATTGGAAGAAATGGAATCAAACTTGGAATGATCTTCCTAGAGCGGTACTGCAAGGATTTAGTCACGTCATGCTAACCATGCTTGTCTTCTTATCTGGACTAATCCTGCTGTTATCAGCTAGTGTACCAGGAATCATGTCAAGATTGAGGGTAGCACAAGAGCTGTTATCCTTTCCCATCATTAACGTATCGCACCAATTATCAGTAGCTGCTGGTTTTTTACTATTAGGCTTGTCTCGCGGGATTGAATATAGTGTGAAGCGGGCGTATGAACTGTCCATGTTTGCGTTAATTCTGGCCGCGCTATTTTCGATATTTAAAGGGATTGATTATGAAGAAGCCATATTTTTAATCATCGTTGCCCTGTTACTAAGAATGTCAAAAGGTCAGTTTTATCGGGAGAGCTACGTGTTAACATGGGGAAAAACAGTTTTTGATGTGATGGTCATACTTTTGATTACGTTTATGTATCTTCTAATTGGCTACGTAAACTTACCAAACTCTAAAATTGAAATTCCCCAAAAGCTGTTGCCGTATGTGATTGTTGATTATCGTGACTTATTTACAAGTGCTGCAATCGGTCTGGTTATTGCTTTAGCTATTCTTTTGTTTGGATATTTGATCAGTTTGCCTAAAAATTGGATTTTAGAACGTTCAGTTTACAGAGAGAAAGAAATTATTGAACATTTATCGAAATACCGAGGTAAAGTGTTGTCCCATTTAATCCTGCTACATGACAAATTTATATTTTGGAACAGCAAGAAGAACGTATTAATTTCTTTCCAGCAATATGCAGACAAGCTTGTCATTTTGGGTGACCCGATTGGCGAAAAAACGGAATTATCAAATGCCATAGAAGAATTTCAGGAAATAGCTGATTTACATGGCTTTACTCCTGTATTTTATCAGGTAAGCGATGATATGCTGCCGTATCTCCATGGACACGGTTTTGCTTTTTTTAAGTTGGGTGAAGAAGCATTTGTGGATCTAAAAAAATTCACCTTAACGGGAAACAAAATGAAAGGGTTACGCGCATTAAGAAATAAATTTGTTCGAGCGAATTATTCTTATGAGGTGGTCAGCCCCCCATATTCAAACGAATTTATGCAAGAATTAAGAGATATATCAAATGAGTGGCTCCAAGGGAGAGAAGAGAAAGGTTTTTCATTGGGTTTCTTTTCGGAAGATTACTTAAATAAGGCTCCAATTGCCATTGTTAAGGATGAGCGCAGGCAAATTCTTGGCTTTATGAGCATCATGTATGTTTATGATGACTATCAAACTATCTCTGTTGATTTAATGAGGTTTAGACCTGATGTATCATCTGGCGCAGTCGATTTTCTTTTCCTTTGTTTATTTGATTGGGCTAAAGAAAAAGGATATGACCGTTTTAATATGGGAATGGCGCCATTGGCCAATGTGGGACTATCTAGGTTTTCTTTTTTAAGTGAAAAAATTGCTGCACAAATTTTTCTGCATGGCCATTTTATCTACCACTTCCAAGGACTGCGGAAATTCAAAGAAAAATATACGAATATTTGGGAGCCTAAATACTTGGCCTATCGCAGAAAATCTTCTTTACCATTTATCATGGCGCAAATCACATTGCTCATATCGAAAAAAAGGAACTAGTACTAAAACCGGCAGGTGATCCTGCCGGTTTTTTTATAAAGTGGGCACATGTTGTAATTTCCAATTGAAACTATTATTTTGCTATACAATCTGTTAATATAAAATAGGAAAATATGTAAAGTTGGGTGTAATTAATGAAGAAAATTGTATCAATCATCACAGTTATGCTACTACTGCTTGCTAACCATCTAACAACCGAAGCTGCTAATACTGGTCAATTGAACCTGAAGAGCAAAGGTGCCGTTCTTTTAGATTCAGATACAGGAGCCGTTCTTTATGCAAAAAATGCCGATAAAAGGATGTATCCTGCTAGTTTGACGAAAATTGCAACTGCAATATATGCGATTGAAAAGGGGAAGTTAGATAGCATTGTAACTGTTAGTGGGAATGCTGTTAGGCAGGATGGGACAAGGGTTTATTTAGTTGAAGGGGAAAAAATCACGTTAAAGCAATTAATTCAAGGAATGCTGGTTAATTCAGGTAATGATGCAGCCGTTGCGATTGCTGAACATCTAGATGGAAGCGTGAAACAGTTTTCTGTACATTTGAATGAGTATTTAACAACAACTATTGGTGTAAGGAATACACATTTTATAAATCCGAATGGTTTATCTGATAAAAACCACTACACAACCGCAATGGATTTAGCAAAGATTACGAATTATGCCATTAAGAACCCCGTCTTTGCTGATATCTTTGGAACTAAAGTACTTAAGTGGAAGGGGCAATCATGGAAAACAAATATCCTCACTCATCACCGAATGCTAAAAGGAGAGTTCGCCTATCCAGGTGTAACGGGAGGGAAAACAGGGTACACAGTTAAAGCAAAGCAAACACTTGCTACCACTGCCCAAAACGCGAACATTAGGTTGACTGCTGTCGTCCTAAACTCTGATCTGCCAAAAGACAAATATGATGATACAACCAGTTTATTTGATTTTGGTTTTAAGAACTATAAACATAATATATTAAAGCAGGTTGAGGTTTTTACAAAGGATAATAAACATTACTACCCTGAAACCGATACCCTTATTACCGAGTCAATTAAAGGGAGTACAAAAGAGCTAAATAACCAGGGAATACTATCTATTAAAAATACCAATGGCCAAGTGGTCCAGTTAGTCGCCCTTAAATACAAAGAGCCAATTCCGAAAAAGGTTTTAGTGAAAAGTGAAACAACTGTGGAAAAGAATCCGCAAAAAGAGCATTTAAGTTATGTTACTGTCATATACGGGTTTATGATTATTGCATTAGCAGCCATCTTTGTTGGAGTGAGAAAAAAATTCACTAAAAAATTCTAGCCACATGATAAGTCATAAAAGGTTGATTCCTTTTATGGCTTATTTTTTTATGACATTGCTAGCTATCATGGAAAAAACAAAAAAAGACTAAAGTAATCTCCTTTAGTCTTTGAAACTGAAATAATTATTGTAATCTGCTTTCTACTTGTTGACACACTTCATCAGCTGAAAGGCCATTTGCGTCAATGACTGACCCTTTTGTAACGGTATCCTGCATACCCATTACGTTGGAATCTAGTCCTGTTACAACACAGCAATCACAATTCTGGGCGTCTGACTCCTGCTTTAATTCAACAACATCATAACCTTTTTCACGTAAGGCTTGTTGAACCTGTGTAAGAGATTCTTCAACACCAATTTTTGCCATACAAAACACCTCCTCTTCTAGATTATCTTTCCTCACTTTATCTGAATTATTCGGAATAAGTAGCGATAATCCTCCAAAAGCTAATAGGGGAGGTGTACAAAAATGGGAAAACGTAAAAAGGATCCATCAACAATTGGCCTGGCATCCTCGCAAGTAGAAGGACAAGGCACAACAACAACTGAGACAGGTTCAAGAACTGAACCTTCTTCTAGAAGAAAGCAGAAAAGAGATTAATAAAAAGGGCACAGCGTTGACTGACGCGGTGCCCTTTTGTTCCAAACCCTTTTGTTCCAAACCCTTATTGATACATTTCAGCGACTTGCTTCTGTATTTCATCATTTTCAAGGTATTCATCATAGCTCAGTTGCTTATCCACTAAGCCTTTTGGAGTTAATTCAAAAATACGGTTGGCGATGGTTTGAATAAACTGATGGTCATGGGATGCGAAAAGCAAGGATCCCTTGAAATTGATTAAGCCGTTATTCAGCGCAGTAATCGATTCTAAATCTAAATGGTTAGTTGGTTCATCTAAAAGGAGAACGTTTGCCCCATTTAACATCATTTTCGATAACATACAGCGAACCTTTTCCCCCCCGGAAAGTACACTAGCCTTTTTAAGTACCTCTTCACCAGAGAAAAGCATTCTTCCTAAAAATCCACGTAAAAAGCTTTCACTATCATCTTTAGGTGAGAATTGACGAAGCCAGTCTACTAGGTTTAATTCACTATTCTCAAAGTACTCGGAGTTATCTTTAGGGAAATAAGCTTGTGAAGTGGTAATGCCCCATTTATAGGTACCGCTGTCTGCTTCCATTTCACCCATTAGAATTTTAAACAACACAGTCTTAGCAGCCTCGTTTGTACCTACAAGGGCAATTTTATCACCCTTATTAACGATAAAGTTAATGTTATCTAGGACCTTTACACCATCAATGGTTTTTGTTAATCCTTCAACTCTTAATAAATCATTTCCGATTTCACGATCGGGAGTAAACCCGACAAATGGATAACGGCGAGAAGAAGGTCTAATATCATCAAGAGTAATTTTATCAAGTAACTTCTTCCGAGATGTAGCCTGCTTTGATTTCGACGCATTCGCACTGAATCGCGCAATAAAGGCTTGTAATTCCTTAATTTTTTCTTCTTTCTTTTTGTTAGCGTCAGAAGTTAATCTTGTAGCTAATTGGCTTGATTCATACCAGAAATCGTAGTTGCCTACATAGATTTGGATTTTACCAAAGTCAAGATCGGCGATATGTGTACATACCTTATTTAAGAAATGTCGATCGTGGGAGACAACAATTACAGTATTTTCAAAGTTAATTAGGAAATCCTCTAACCATTGGATTGCTTTAATATCTAAGTGGTTAGTTGGCTCATCGAGTAATAAAACGTCTGGTCTGCCGAATAAGGCCTGTGCAAGCAATACTTTCACTTTTTCCGAACCAGTTAATTCTGCCATTGTTTTATAATGAAGATCTTCCCCAATACCAAGGCCTTTTAAAAGAATAGCCGCTTCTGGTTCTGCTTCCCAGCCGTTTAGCTCTGCAAATTCGCCCTCCAGTTCAGCAGCCTTCATGCCGTCTTCATCTGTGAAGTTTTCCTTCATGTAAATTGCGTCTTTTTCTTGCATGACTTCATAGAGTCTTGAATGACCCATAATGACTGTCTTTAATACTTCATACTCTTCATATTCGAAATGGTTTTGTTTTAGCACAGCCATCCGTTCGTTAGGTCCGAGCTGAACTGTTCCCGATTGTGCTTCAATTTCCCCAGATAAAATTTTTAAAAATGTGGATTTGCCGGCACCATTTGCACCAATTAGTCCGTAGCAGTTACCAGGTGTAAATTTAATGTTTACATCTTCGAATAATTTTCGGTCCCCATATCTTAAACCTACGTTACTTACAGTGATCATATTGAAAACATCCTCCAAAAACAAAATATCTACTGATTATACCATTAAATAAGAAGAAGAGCGAATTCTTTAAGGCCTGAAAAAGTAGATAAGAAAAATTTTCTAAAAAAATTTGCCCGATTTCACACTTTATTCATATTTTTGTTGTAGAATTGGGGTAAAGATGCAAGTAAAAGAAGGTGTGAAATGGATGACAAAAAATCAACTAACTGAACTTGTTAACAAATTAAAAAAAGCTGGTATAAAAGCGAGTTTAACCAAACCAAAATCCACTTACCTCTTGTCACTAAAGCAAATAAAAAATTACCCTTCATCCGTAAATTGATTTGAAAAGTGAATTTGGGTACGAAAAGAAGGAATAAAAAGCGATTAATCCCTAAGGACTAATCGCTTTTTTGTTATTTTATTTTATTTTATTTTATCCATCACTTTGTCGTACACTTCTTTTTTGTCAAAGTCTTTGCCCATCGGGAATTTTGCAACGAATTTATTGTTTTCATCAATTAAAAAAGTAAAGGTTGAATGAACGAATTGGCCGTTGCCAGGGTCTTTAAACTGGAATTGCATCGCATCAGTAACCTTTTTAATTTCAGCTCGGTCCCTTTTAATGTTTTCTTTGTCTCCAGTTAAAAATAACCATGACTTGTTATTTTCTATTTCGAAACCTTTCATATAATCGCTTAGAATCTCAGGAGTGTCGCGATAAGGGTCAATTGTTATCGTCAAGAATTCAATATCCTTTCCAAAGACACCAGACTTCTCGAAATCTTTTTTCAAGTCAATCATCTTTTGTGTCGTTGTTGGGCAAATGTCAGGACAATGGGTGTAGATAAATTCAACAAGTTTTAGTTTGGTTTTATCCTTGCCAAAATTATAAGAATCACCATTTTGGTTGATCAAGGTCACTTCTGCAGGTATCTTTGCGTTTGCATCACGAATGAGAAAGAATGAAATTCCTGCTGCAATTCCGATAAATACAGCAAGACTGCAAATTAAATAGATCTTTTTCATATGTATCCCTCCTACATTTAAGATAAAGAAGTTAGTAATAAAAAGATATGGATAATTTGTGAACAAAACGGTAAAACTAAATTGACATGTGTTTCCATTTGTTATATTCTTTAACAGAAGAATATAATTTTTCAAAAATATAATGGTATATAAGGGAGTATGTTTTATGTTAGGTGTCGTTCTTAACTAATCCAATCAATTGGATAGGTTCATTCCAATCCTCTTTCAATTTTATCTTGAATTGAGGCTTATTTAAGTATGGAATGGAGTTAAGAACAATGGGCATCATAAGCATACATCTTTTTACCAATGTTGCTGTGTACATCCGTGTAGACAGTTTTTATTTTGGGTAAATATTTTGTATGAATGAAATGGTTTATTTCATTTGGCCGCAATGACATTGTTCATTGCGGCTATTTTTATTTTAGGAGGAAAAAAAGTGAATCAACATACCTTTTTAACTTTAGAATTTCAGCAAATCAAAGAAACCCTTGCCAAGTTTGCTTTAACAAAAGAAGGGAGGGAAAAAATCGACTGTTTGACACCATCGACAAATAAGAAGCAGATAGAAGCCTGGCTGGATGAGGTATCAGAGGCAGTAGAGATACTGAGAAAGAGTGCGAGTGTCCCGGTGCATGGATTGGATGGGATGGACGCTTTACTTACTAACATGAATAAAGGGGTAGCACTAAGAGCTGATCAACTGGCAAAGCTTTATGATTTTTTAGACTGCTGCGGAAAAATGCGTAGATATATGAAGGATAAAGTGTATTATGCTCCAAGAGTTTCTTCCTATGTTGATGGAATAGATGAATTACCGGAGCTTGCCAATGAGATTATCCGTTGTATCCGAAATGGCCGAGTTGATGATTATGCAAGTAAAGAGTTATTAAAAGTGAGAAAACAAATAGCGATTCAAGAGGAACGGTTAAAGGAAAAAACACTGCAATTAATACGTTCGAATAAATATAAAATCTATTTACAAGAGAATGTAATCAGTCAAAGAAACGGCAGGTATGTAATCCCGATTAAGAAAGAATACCGAAACAAAATAAAGGGGGTTATATTAGATACCTCTGCTTCAGGTTCGACACTGTTTATCGAACCAGAAGAAATCGCTGTTTTTCAAGATCAATTAAATTGGTTATTTGCCGATGAAGAGGTTGAAGTTCAGAGGGTTTTAACCTATTTAACAGGGTTGGTGGAGGAAAAGGAACAGCAAATTCGGCTGGCGATGGAAACGATGATTCATTACGATTTTTTATTTGCCAAGGCAAAGTATGGCCGTTCAATAAATGGATCAAAGGTAGGAATTAATGAATCTGGTCAATTAAATTTAATGGACGCAAAACACCCGCTCCTAGGTGAAAAGGCAGTCCCTCTTTCTTTATCATTGGGGGAGGAACAACAGGCATTAGTAATTACCGGTCCAAATACTGGCGGGAAAACGGTTACGATAAAAACGGTTGGACTATTGACACTAATGGTTCAATCAGGTCTTCATATTCCGGCTGCACCAGAAAGTAATTTAAATATTTTTGAGCGCATTCTAGTGGATATTGGCGATGGGCAAAGTATTACTGAAAATTTAAGTACGTTTAGCTCACGTATTGTAAATATCATTGAAATATTAAAAGACACCCAGCACCGGACTTTGGTGTTACTAGATGAATTAGGATCTGGTACCGACCCTGGTGAAGGTATGGGGCTCGCAACTTCTATATTAGAAACTTTGTATGAAAAAGGGGCGACTATCCTCGCAACCACCCATTATAGTGAGATCAAAGTATTGGCTGAAACTCACCCAGGTTTTATCAATGGTTCAATGGAGTTTGATCTAACTACATTAAGCCCAACCTATCGTTTGAACATTGGGAGAGGTGGAGAAAGTCAGGCATTTGCAATCGCTTTAAAGCTCGGGATTCATCCCAAAATTCTTGAAAGGGCTCATAACATCACTTATAAGGAGGAGAAGCGATATACCACCGTGATAACAGATACACAGAAGCTGAGGGAATTGGAAAAACAGGTGATTATCAATAAATATCAAAACCAAAAGAAAAAAGAGAATACAGAAGTAAAAGTGGCCCGCTTTCAACAGGGTGACAATGTTAAACTATCACCTTTGAATGAATTTGGGATAATCTACACAGGACCTGATCAACTGGGGAATTATGTTGTGCAGGTAAAAGGTGAAAAGCAAACAATAAATCATAAGAGAATTAGTTTATATATCGCAGCAGAAGAATTATACCCGGATGATTATGATTTTGACATCATCTTTCACACGAAGGAAAACAGGAAGAAAGATAAACTGCTCTCCAAAGGACATCAAGAGGATATTACCATCGAATATAAAGAAGGGAAGATATAAAAAAGAGAGCCTTCCTTTTCGGGAAGGCTTGTATTTTTAGTTATCCTTAGTTATTCCTGTTCTTTTTACGGTATCTTTCTGCTAGTAATTGTTTAACTTCATTATAGCTTAAACCAGATTGGCTGTTTAATCGCTTGACTTCTTCGATATCAGTTCTAACTTTGGTATATCTCTTTTGATCCATTAACATGGTTTTTATCAACTCCTTAGTATTTCTGGAAATGAAAAGGAACTTTTTTGTGCATACTAATAAAAAAGGAGGCGGTTCCCATTTTTTACGGTAAAAGAGCTAAAGAAGAAGAAATTGAAACAATCTTGGTAAATACTGAAATCTATTCTTGCATAGATGAAGCGTGTATTGGTTGGATGAGGAAGGACTTCGTGGCAGATGACTTACTCTGCCCAATGTGTGGCAATGAAATGCTTCAAGGAATGAGAGAACTTCCGCAAATTTAAGAATGAAAGCGCAAGCGCCCTGGTCAGCGGCGTATGGCCTCCTCGAAAGGGCTAACTCCCTTTCTTCGTGCGATGCTTATGCTGCCGAAGCCTTCCTTGTGGAGCGCTCCAACTGAGATAAAGGAAACA
>NZ_JBALOA010000026.1:49155-113371 GCF_036962125.1 Neobacillus drentensis | reverse complement strand
GAAGGACACTAGCCGCTAGGGCGCTGGAGCTAGATAGTAAACTAAGTTCAAAAACTTAAACCTTATCTTATTTTATGAAAAAGACTGTCATGGAAATTGACAGTCTTTGCTTATTCTCCAATCATACCCATGTAATTTCTCCGCCTATATTATAAATTTTCATTTTGTTGTTGTATTTCATCACCAGAAATTAAAGTGTTTGCCTCTTCAAGGTTCCTAAGCTTGTCCACTGAATCGCCTGATACAGTTTTCGTATGATCAGCTAGTGTGTCATTAAGTCGATTTCTACTTTGGTTTCTTCCTTCATCTCTTTTGTTAGTCAAACAAATCAACTCCTTAGATAAATGATTTGCAATAAGAAAGGGGATTATGCCTGCCTAATTCTCTCCATAACGGAAATATTTGAATACTGCTCTATATTTTCAAATAAAAAAACTCTCCGCAATTGGAGAGTTTTTTAGCTATTCTTCTTTTTTAGCTAAACATTTATCACATTCCATAAAATAGCTTTCTGCCTGCTCCTCCATGTGTTGACCACATTCTGAACATTGTTTTTTTGGTAAAGTACGGAAAAACTCAACTGGACTCATTAACATATTAAAACTCCTCCTTTATTAATACAGTTTATTAATATCACTCTTGTTATAGTACAGTATAGCCGAAATAAAATAAAATGTGTAGACTTTTTTTAAAAAAATTTGCCCCTTTCTAAAAATAAGTCATTTATCACATATTCCTTGAATTTCATTGAAAAAAGGGATGTAGGTAAAAATAATAGGAAATAGTTCAGTAATTAAAATTTTTTACTTCCATAACAATTCACTTTACATTACAATCATAGTAGAAAAGCAATAGGTTTAGATATGGGGGGATGCTTGTAAATGAATGTGATAGGGACTTTTCAACCTTACATCATCATAATTGCTATTGGTTTAACAATCATGGCATCATATACAGCATTAGATATGTTTATTTTGGTAAAGTCATCTAAAAAGAAGAGGCTCCTGTTTCTAGGTGGGACATTTTCCATTGGAATTGGGATTTGGATTATGAATTTTATCGGACTGATTGCCGCTGATACAAATAGGTTTGCAAGTTACCATATTCCACTTACAATCCTATCGATTATCATTGGGATTGCCTTTACGGGAATGGCCTTTTTATCACTGGTTAGCAAACAGATTAAATTTTTCCACTTACTGTTAGGAAGTTTATTTTTAACGCTTGCCGTTATTTCAATCCATGTCATTGATCTATATGCGATGACCGTAACAATTAAATATAATGTTTATTTATTTCTTTTTTCAGGACTTTTAATTTTTGGTTCTTTCTTATTTTCATTATGGATTCTTTTTTCATCCAAGGGCTTTACCCAAAATAATCACGTTTGGTTAAAACCTATTAGTGCGATTATTATGTCATTAGCAATTATTGAAGGTCATTTTCTCTTGAAAAGAGCTTCGATTACAACAGTAAGTGAGGGAATTAAGGGTTCGAGTGCAGATAGTCCTTTCTTCATTTATTTAGTATTATTTTTGACCGTATTAATTATTGGAGGGCTAATTCTTTCAAGTACATTAATTAGCAAGCAATTAGTTACATCGGATACCAATTTGAAGGATATTAAAGCAGCACTTGATGCTTCCACAATTGTTGCGATTACAGACCCACAAGGGATAATCCAATTTGTAAATGATAAGTTTGAGGAAATTTCCAAATATACAAAGGAAGAAATAATTGGACAAAACCACCGAATTTTAAATTCTGGATATCATTCAAAAGAATTCTTTAAAGATTTATGGGCCACAATCCAATCAGGCAAAATATGGCGTGGCGAAATCCGTAATAAAGCCAAAGATGGGTCGTTTTACTGGGTGGATACCACAATCGTTCCATTTTTGAATAAAAAAGGGAAGCCTGTACAATATATTGCCATTCGATCAGATATTTCCGACCGAAAAAAGGCAGAAGGACACCTTAAAGAAACGATAAAAGAAAATATTGATATTAAATTTGCTCTTGACCAATCCTCAATTGTTGCATTTACTGATGCAAAAGGTATGATCACTAGCGTCAATGACAAGTTCTGTGAGATATCAAAATATAGCCGAGAAGAAATCCTCGGGAAAGATCATAACATTTTAAATTCTGGATACCATTCAAAAGAATTTTTTAAAGACCTCTGGAAGACGATTGGGTCAGGAAAGGTATGGAAAGGTGAAATTAGAAATAAAGCCAAGGATGGAACCTACTATTGGGTGGACACAACGATCGTTCCATTTTTGAATGAGCAAGGAAGACCATATCAGTATCTTGCCATCCGAAATGATATTACTGAACGGAAGAGAACAGAAGAATTTCTCCATCGCCAGGATAAATTGGCTGCTGTAGGTCAATTAGCCGCAGGTGTTGCCCATGAGATACGAAATCCGCTTACTTCCATGAAAGGGTACGCTGAATTCTTGCAATTGGATGAGAAGGACCCAGAACGAATGGAATTTTTGAGTATTATTCTTGATGAAATTGAACGAGTTAATACCATTGTCGAAGACTTTATGGTATTAGCTAAACCAAAAGCTGTGGAATTAGAAGAAAAAAATGTAGTTCCAGTGATTAAAAATGTTGTCTCCCTGCTTGAATTTGAAGCAAGAAAGAAAAATGTCCGCTTGACCTTTGATTGTAACCAGGAAATCATTCAAATTGAATGTGATGAAAACCGTTTAAAACAGGTATTCTTAAATTTCATCAAAAATGGAATCGAAGCGATGCCGAACGGTGGGGAACTACATGTTAAAACAATCATTCACGACAATAATGTTCAAATTTCCATTCAAGATACAGGTGTCGGTATATCCAAAGAGAAATTAAAAAAGCTCGGTGAACCTTTTTATACCACTAAGAAAAATGGGAACGGCTTAGGTTTAATGGTAAGTTTCAAAATTATTGAAAGTCATAACGGCAAGGTCTTTGTCGAAAGTGAGCCTAATAAAGGAACAACCTTTAATATTTTATTACCAGCCAGAACTGCTTGAAAGCGGGAGATTTAATCTCCCGTTTTTTTATTTATCATCTTGTTCAAAAAATAGACATAAATATTTTTATAAAAGGAATCTACATTCGCAATAAATAGATTAATATGTTTATATAGGTACAAATGTTTTTTATAAGGGAGTGAACATGGTGGGAGAAACAAATTTAGTAAAAACGATCTGTGGATATTGCGGTACTGGTTGCGGCCTTGTCCTTGAGGTTCAAGACAACAGAATCATGAAAATCCGCGGTGACAAGGAAGCACCTGTCAACAAAGGACAAACATGCGTAAAAGGTGCCTTTGCCTATGAATATGTCCATGCAAAAAATAGATTAACATCACCACTGATCCGTAAAGCGGGAAAGCTTGTTGAAACGACGTGGGATGAAGCCTATCAATACATTGCCAATAAATTATCTGCTATAAAAGAAAATTGGGGACCAAATGCGATCTCAATGTTTGCTTGTGCGAGGACAACGAATGAATCAAATTATATGACACAAAAATTTATGAGAACAGTTATTCACAGTAATAATATTGATGGCTGTAATCGAACGTGACATGCTCCTAGTGTTGCCGGTCTGGCAACTGTTTTTGGAAGCGGTTTCCCAACGAATACGCTTGAAGATTTTGATAGAGCTGAAGTGTTGCTACTGATGGGCTCGAATACGACAGAAGCACATCCTATTATCGCTAACCGCATCAAAAAAGCGGCTAAAGCAGGGTTGAAAATAATTGTCATTGATCCACGAAAGATTGACATGGTAAAGGTCGCTCATCGTCATTTGCAAATAAATGTCGGTTCAGACATTGCCCTTATCAACGCGTTTATTCGAGTCATCCTTAAAGAAGGTTTATACAATCCCGAGTTTATCAAACAATTTACAGTAGACTTTGATAAACTAGAAAAACAAGTGGAGCCGTATACACCAGAATACGCTGCAACTATTACTGGCTTGCAGGCAGAGGATATTGTTACAACAGCTAGAGAATATGCATCATCGAGCAGTTCAATGATTGCTTACACGCTTGGAATTACGGAGCATCACTGCGGTGTTAATAATGTATTTGATATTGCTAACCTTGCACTCTTGACAGGAAATATTGGAAAACCAGGTACGGGAATTATGCCTTTAAGGGGTCAAAACAATGTTCAAGGTGCTGGAGATATGGGCTGCCTTCCAAACCAATTAGCGGGTGCAATGAGTTTAGCAGATGACGAGTACCGTGGTCGGTATGAAAAGGAATGGAATGTTGAATTAAACCCACAAGCGGGCGACACCCAAACACGTACTTTTGACCGCTTAGAAATGGGTGAGCTCAAGGCTCTTTATGTTATTGGCGAAAACCCTCTTTTAGCTGACGTGCATATGAATCATACGAAGAAGTTATTAGAGAAATTAGACTTATTGGTTGTTCAGGATATTTTCATGACTGAAACAGCCCAAATGGCGGATGTTGTCTTACCAGCACGTTCATGGGGAGAAGTGGATGGTACTTACACAAACACTGATCGCCGAGTACAAAGGGTACGAAAAGCGGTAGAAGCACATCCAAACGTGAAAGAGGATTGGGAAATTCTTTGTGAATTATCGACGGTAATGGGTTACCCAATCCATTATAATAATAGTGAAGAAATCTGGGATGAGGTGAGGAAGCTAGCCTGGGAGATGTACGGAGGAATATCCTACGAACGTCTTGATAAAGAGTATAGCATCCATTATCCTTGTCCTGATGAAAACCACCCGGGGACTTTTATCATGCATGAAAGGTTCCATCAACAAGGAGCACCGGCTAAAAAGTCACCATTTGTACCTGTAGATTATACAGTTCCATTGGAATTACCAGATGCAGACTATCCATTTACACTTACAACAGGCCGGCGTTATGAATCGTACAATACTCATTCACAGACCCGGCATTACGCAGCGGGTGTAAAGGTGAAACAAACAGAGGAGACCCTTGATATCCATCCTGACGATGCAACAGCTCTTGGTATCATCGATGGGGAAGTGGTTCGGGTTCGATCGCGAAGAGGGGAACTTGAGGTTAAAGCAAAGGTAACAGAACAAGTTGTACCTGGTCTGGTATTCATGAGTTTTCACTGGAGTGAAACACCAACTAATGTCTTAACATTAAATGAATATGATCCAATTTCAGGAACTGCTGAGTATAAAGCTTGTGCAGTCACAATCGAAAAGGTCTAAATCACAATTTTTTAACGCAGTCTTCTGACTGCGTTTTTTTCTGTAAAAAAAACAAGCCGGGAATTATCCGACTTGTTGTGTAAGTGATTTAGCTGCAGTTGCTTTTCTTTGATAAAAATACCAGTTGAGTCCAAATGCTACTACATAAAAACCGATAAAGAAGTAAAAGGCAGTAACTGGTGTACCTGTTGCTTTAACTGACCATCCGAATAGCTTTGGAATAAAGAATGATCCATATGCTGCAAATGCTGCTGAAAAACCGATTACCGGTGCTGCTTCTTTCGGGATAAAAAGGTTCGGGATCATTTGGAAAGTTGACCCTGATCCAATCCCTGATGCAACGAAAAGGATTAAGAAAGAAATTAAGAAGCCAGCAAATTGTTTTCCATTAAGGAAGTAAATGACACCTGCTGCTCCAATTCCCATGATGACTAAAACATAGGCCGTTACTTTTGCCCCGCCAAGTTTATCAGCCATCCAACCACCGACAGGTCTTGCAGCTGCTGCTACCAATGCTCCAAGAAAAGCGAGTGATATATGCTCAGGGAACTGTGATCTTAACAGTAATGGGAACGCCGCAGAATAGCCAATAAAGGAACCAAATGTTGCTACATATAGGGCTGTCATAATCCAAGTGTGTTTACGTTTTACAATGACGAATTGATCGGCTACAGTTTGTTTGGCACCTGGAACATTATCCATTTTAAACATCGCAAGAAGAGTGAGGATAATAATTGGAACTACCCAAATAAATGCTGCATTTTGTAACCAGACTTCCTGTCCATTCGCTAACACTTGTTTTCCACCCACAAGTGCAAAAGTTCCAGAGGTAACAATTAATGGTGTAACGAATTGCACGACAGATACTCCCATGTTCCCTAAGCCGCCATTAATACCAAGTGCTGTTCCTTTTTCTTTTTTCGGAAAGAAAAAGCTGATATTTGCTGAAGAGGATGAGAAATTACCGCCGCCAAGACCGCAAAGAGCTGCGAGTAATAACATAATTGAAAATGGTGTTTCTGGATTTTGAACTGCAAAACCGATTCCAATTGCCGGAATAGCTAATACGGCTGTTGAGATCACGGTCCAATTCTTTCCACCAATCGAACCGGCAGCGAAGGTATATACGAAGCGAAGAGTTGCCCCTACAAGACCTGGTATAGCTGCAAGAGTAAATAGTTGTTCTTCTGTAAAATGGAAGCCAATATCATTAAGTCTAACCGCCACAACAGACCAAATTTGCCAAACAATAAATGCAAGCATCAATGATGGTACAGATATCCACAGATTTCGTCGTGCGTGTTTTTTTCCTTCTGACTTCCAGAATTGTTCATCTTCTGGATTCCAATAATTAATTCGAGCCATGATAATTCCCCCTTAGTTTGTTTTCAAACATTAATTTTAAATGGAAGTTGTTGTTGTTTGTTTGTGATTTCACTATAAAACAGATAGCTACATGATTTTTGTGACGTACGTCACAAAAGCAGTGAACGAATTGTGAACACATCTAGGTTGACAAAAAGTTGTCACAGAGTCTAGATCCGCTTTCGCTAGACCGTAAACTAGTTTCATTTCAAAAGCATATACGTTCTTAAATTGAAAAAAAGAGACCTCCCATGGGGAAGATCTCCTAATGTTTCTCTATTTTTTCTCGTTATCTTCATAAAACATACCTACATAGTTCTTTGTTTCACCTGCATCATCTTTAATAGCCGTAATCGTTAGCCATTCTTGGTAGACCTCATTGTTTTTACGTTTATTCCAAATATAGCCTTCCCAAACGCCATTATCCTTTAAACTTTTCCACATATTTTTATAAAATTGATTATCATGTTCACCTGATTGAAGAACACTTGGAGTTTTACCGACAACCTCCTCTTGACGATAGCCAGTAATTTTTGTGAAAGCAGGATTAACGCTTTGAATTAGTCCGTGAACATCGGTTACACAAATGCCATCCATTGCAAGGTTGACAATTTTAGCAGAAATATCTAATTTATCCTGATAATATAGCCACACAACGATGACAAGACTTGCTAAGGAAAACTCAGATAAGGCCATAAACCCAATTGCATAATGACCGGTCCAGCCAAAGAGAATTGTGAGAATAATTGGTGGGAAAAAGCCACCAAGTCCTCCCATGGCTGAAACAATACCATTTACAATTCCAGCCTGTTTGGAAAAATATAATGGGACTAATTTAAAGATTGCGCCATTACCAATTCCTGCAAAGAAAGCTACTAATAAGCAACCAAATGAATAAATTGGCAGTGATGGGGTAAAAGACAATAGAAATCCTGCAAAGGTAAGACTAAAGAAAACCGCCATTAATATCAGAAATGGATTAACTTTATCACCTAGCCATCCGCCGATCGGTCTAAAAAAGGTAGCCAGTGCAATAAATCCGGCAGTCCGGAGTCCTGCATCCACTTTATCTAATTCAAAGTGATTGACTAAAAATGATGGTAAATAAATGGTGAAGGCAACAAAGGAACCAAACGTGATAAAGTAAAATAAACTTAAAAACCATAATTTCGGATTTTTATAAACTCCCTTGATTTGTTCTAGCAAGGGAATATTAACCTTCCGTTCCCGTCTATCTCCAAAAATAAAATTTAAAAGGGCAAAGATTAATACAACGACCAAATAGATTTTTATGGTGTTTCTCCAACCATATGCAGTTGCAAGAACAGGTGCAGAAAAGGATGTAATGGCTGTTCCAATATTTCCTGCTCCGTAAATTCCGTTTATAAACCCATGCTTTTTTTTATCATAATACTTTGGAAGGGAAGTAACTCCAACGGAAAAAACAGCGCCGCCAATTCCTAGTAATAAACCGCCGATTATTAGCGTAAGTAAGGAATTAGCATAGCTTAACAAGGCGATTGGAATAAGTAGTATAATAAAGCTAATTGAAAATAATAGGCGAGCACCATAACGGTTGGTCCAATAGCCAATCGGCACTCGCAGCAGTGAGCCAAGGATGACTGGAACGGCTGTTGCCCAAGCAATTTGTGTTGAAGTAAGTTCAATATCAACTTTAATAAAAGGCATAAGCGATGATATTAATACCCAAACCATAAACCCAGCTATAAGGCTTCCAGTTTGGATAACTAGTTGTTTTGGTCCTTGCTTCATAAAAATCCCCCTTCAATTCCATGCTATTTTATTATTTCCTCATTCGGTCGATATATATAATTTGAAAGAATGTGATTAGCTTGGAAAAAATTACTTCTTGTATTATAGAACAATTTGTAGATGGCGTACAGTGAGGTATGACACACATTAGACACAAACTTTAAAAATATACAATGAATTGAAGACGATCTATTATATTTACATCATTTATCGAATTTGTATGATTTTTCTGCAATATTGATATACAATTAATTCTACAAAAAATACAAATAGGCTAGGAAGGGAGAATGACATGCAACGGAAAAAAGAATTTCTAGACCCACCTAAAATCCTTGTCTTGGGCTTTTTAATGATTGTTTTATTAGGCTCATTCTTATTAACCTTACCGATCTCGACTACAAATGGGCAAGGGTTGCCCTTTTTAAATGCCCTATTTACAGCAACCTCAGCAACCTGTGTAACTGGCTTAGTTGTCGTTGATACCGGCACAACTTTTACAGTAACCGGACAAGTAATTATTTTATGTATGATTCAAGTCGGAGGACTTGGGTTTATGACCTTTGCTACTTTTTTTGCGTTCTTATTAGGGAAAAAAATTTCTTTGAAAGAAAGAATCATTCTCCAGGAATCATTAAACAATTTATCGATGGAAGGCATAGTGCGATTGGCTCGACGGATTTTAATTTTTACGGCCGTTATTGAGCTTGTCGGTGCAGTCCTATTAACCATTCGTTTTTCTTTTGACATGAGCCTTGGTAAAGCAATTTATTATGGAATATTTCATTCGATTTCTAACTTTAATAACGCTGGTTTTGACTTAATGGGTGAGTTTCATAGTTTAACGAATTATGTGGATGACCCAACAGTCACATTAACAGTTAGTGCCTTAATTATTTTGGGGGGAATCGGATTTATTGTTATGAACGAATTATACGAATATCGAAAGTCTAAACGACTCTCGCTTCACACGAAGATTGTGTTGATTACAAGCATGATTCTCTTAGCAGTCGGAACAGCAGGTATTTTTTTTCTTGAATATACCAATGAATTAACACTCAAACCACTGTCGTTGCCAGGGAAAATCCTTGGATCCCTATTCCAGTCTGTTACAGCAAGAACTGCCGGTGCGAACACGTTAAATATAGGTGATTTAACGCAATCATCTTTATTATTAATCATCCTCCTTATGTTCGTGGGTGCCTCACCAGGGTCGACAGGCGGCGGAATAAAAACAACTACATTTACAACACTACTTGGTGCTGTTTGGTCACAAATACGTGGGAAAGAGGATGTAATTTTTTACCGTCAACGGATTGAATATGAAACAATTTATAAAGCATTAACCGTAACTTTAAGTGCTTTATTTATGGTCATGCTTATAACGCTAATTTTAACGATATCGGAACACGGGCAGGATTTTTTAGCGATTATTTTTGAGGTAACCTCTGCTTTTGCTACCGTGGGTCTTTCGATGGGATTAACACCCGAATTATCACCAATAGGCAAGGTGTTGATTATTTTTACCATGTTTGCCGGCCGGGTTGGTCCATTAACTATAGCATACGCGGTGACCATCCGTAGAAATCCTGATGCATTTCGATACCCAAAGGGAAAAATCACCATTGGGTAATTTTTTAATGTATTTTATTTTTCATTTTAGAGTGATTGGTTATTTTGTTACATGATGGGAGAGAGAATAGATGCAATTTCAAGATACAAATGGAGTAGATGAACGAATTGAACTGATGCGGAATCTAGCAAGACAATTTAGCCTAAGAGCACATCAAATTGACATAGAAGGCAGCTTTCCGTATGACAATATTGATGATCTTAAAAATAGTGGATACACAACATTAACTGTACCTTCCCATTATGGTGGTAAGGAAATAACACTTTATGAGCTTATTCGACACCAAGAAACCATTGCTGAAGGGGATGGAGCAACCGCGCTTTCAATTGGATGGCATATGGGGATAATAATGAATCTTAATGAAAAGAAAACCTGGAAGCAGGGCGTCTTTAAAACGTTGTGTGAACAAGTGAAGAAGGGAGCATTAATAAATAGTGCTCAAAGTGAATCAACAACAGGTAGTCCAACTCGGGGTGGAAAACCAGAAACCACGGCTGAAAAAACTCAAAATGGCTGGGTTATTAATGGTAGAAAAATATTTACAACCATGTCACCCGTTCTGGATTTCTTTATTGTAAGTGCAACTATCAAAGAGACAGAAGAAATTGCGAATTTCCTTATCCCACGGACTACAGATGGATTAATTATTGAGGAAACCTGGGATAGTATCGCGTTAAGAGGAACAGGCAGTCATGACTTAATTCTGAAAAATTGTTTTGTTGAGAATGAAAATCTTGTCGAAGAGTTTAATCCGAGCGGAAAAAAAGTAAATGGATGGCTCCTTCACATTCCAGCTTGTTATCTCGGCATAGCAAAAGCGGCTCAAAGATATGCCATTCAATTTGCAAAAGAATATTCACCCAATAGTATTGTTGGCCCGATTATTGAGTTACCAAATGTCCAACAAAAACTAGGTGAAATTGAATTAAAGGTTTTACAGTCAGAGTACTTTCTGTATGGGGTTGCTAAACAGTGGGATTCTTCGAATGATGATGAACGGGAAAAGATGGGCGCGTGTTTAGGAGCGGCAAAATTATCAGTGACCAATTTGGCAATCGAAGTTGTTGACTTAGCAATGAGAATCGTCGGAGCCAAAAGTCTCTCCTTAAGTAATCCATTGCAGCGCTACTACCGGGACGTTAGGGCAGGTCTACATAATCCGCCAATGGATGATATGACTTTAAACCTATTAGCCAAGAACAGCATACTAAATCACTAATGAAAATTTAAAAATCATGACCATGTAAAAGGCAGGATATTAATCCTGCCTTTTATTATGTCGAATATGGTTACCCAATATAATGGATAGAGAAAAGATTTATTCTTCGATTAGTTCTCCAATTTCAACAATGGAACGTTCCTCTAATGGGCCTCGTAAATGAACGGTAGCGGTATGCCCATCTTCATTTATTTGGTCAATCCATACGGAAGCACCATTATATTTGACCTCAATATCCGCGGAAGATGATAAAATTTGTTTTACTCGGTTAGTATTCATGAAATACACTCCTAATAATTAGTTTTTTTAGGTATCTTTATTTTCAAAGTGAATTATAATGTAACCGCTTTCTTCTATTGTATATATAGGTGTCTGAGTTAATATGGATAATCGATATGTACTCCGTTTATCGTTCCTGGCTCGTCAACATCTCCCAATCTACTTAGATAATTTTCAAGTTCCGCCTGAAGTTCGCTCGGAGCACCGGGTTTTAAATGCCAATTGCCTGGTTCGTCTACAAAATACGGACTTTTTGTGAATTCGGGCCTAATTCTGGGCATAGTAATCTCCTTTTAAATTTTTTCTTTTTTCCTCTGAGTATATACTTTCCAATGTTTACAAAGTTCATTCAGTAAATATGTTGCTTCATGGCTGTAAAAGATAAGACTATCTTCATATTGCTGGCTTATATTTTCAGGTTTATGATAATTAGAAATGAATGGATGACACCCAAGGATCCGGGGACAAATATAAATCTAAAAAGAAACGGTCCTATTTACAATAAAAAAATTGAAACTAAAATAAAACTTTCTCGTCTTATATTATTGAGGATTGAAAATTAGTCATGTCCAACTGTTATCTGACATAGAAATAGAGGGAATAAATCGGATAATTAGAAATGACTTAGAAGATAGCAAACTAAAATGGGTGGCTTGAAATTCGCAATTGATGTAGATTTTTGTTGAAAAGAGCCGAGAAATACAGGATGATTTTTGTTTTTAATTTTGCAAGAAATGTGATATAGTAATTGAGGTTCGTTTACCGAAGCTTAATTGGTAAGTGAGGGGAGAATTTTTAAAATGAATAAAATTAGATTATCCAAAACTTTAAAAAATAGTCATATTACTTTCTTTGCAGTTGCTGTTTTATTATTTTGGATTAAAACCTATGCTGCCTATCAAATTGAATTTAACTTAGGTATTGAAAATAACCTACAAAAGTTCTTACTTTTGATAAATCCATTAAGTTCAGCACTTTTCTTTTTTGGCTTGGCACTACTTTTTAAGAAGCATTCAAAGAAGATTATGATAATCATTAATTTCTTTTTATCATTTTTACTATACGCTAATATAGCTTATTATCGCTTCTTTAATGATTTCATTACCGTTCCTGTTCTAATGCAAACAAAAACAAATGCAGGACAATTGGGAGATAGTGCACTTTCATTAATGTCACCCTTTGATATTTTTTACTTTACTGATATGTTTATCCTAATTGCCTTAGCGTTAACGATTTTCAAGAAGGTAACGGTCACGAATAGAAAAACCTATAAAATTGTCCTATTATTTTCAATTACTACTTTTCTATTTAATTTAGGATTAGCCGAAAAAGATCGGCCGCAATTATTATCTCGTTCGTTTGACCGAAATTATTTAGTAAAATATCTTGGTGCTTATAACTTTACCATTTATGATGTCATCCAAAATATTAAATCATCCAGTCAGCGTGCGTTAGCGGACAGCAGTGATATTACTGATGTAGAGAACTACCGAAAAGCAAACTATGCTGCACCAAATCCAAAATACTTTGGTAAAGCTAAGGGTATGAATGTAATTTATATTTCGATGGAGTCATTTCAAAGTTTTATGATTAATTATAAAATGCCTAACGGACAAGAAGTAACGCCATTTTTGAATTCATTGACACAAGATAAAAATACCTTCTACTTTGATAATTTCTATCATCAAACAGGTCAAGGAAAAACGTCGGATGCCGAATTTTTGATGGAAAATTCACTTTATCCAATGGCACAGGGAGCTGTTTTTGTTAACAAGGCTCAAAACACCTACCAAGCAATGCCAGCAATTTTAAAGGGACAGGGATATAGTTCTGCCGTGTTGCATGGTAACTATAAGACCTTCTGGAATCGTAATGTGATCTATAAAGCATTTGGATACGATCAATTCTTTGATGCTGAGTACTACAGTATGTCTGATGAAAATACAAAAAACTATGGAATGAAAGATAAACCTTTCTTTAAAGAATCTATTCCATTACTTGAAAGCTTAAAGCAGCCATTCTATACAAAGTTTATCTCCTTGTCTAATCACTTCCCATTTGAAATGGACCCGGAAGATACTACTTTTCCGGCAGGAGATTACGGGGATACGGTTGTAGACCAATATTTCCAATCCGCCAATTATATGGACCAGGCATTTGAGCAATTTTTTAACGACTTAAAAGCAAACGGTATGTATGATAATACTGTCATTGTCATGTATGGTGATCATTACGGTATTTCAGAAAACCATAATGAGGCAATGGCAAAGGTTATGGGTGTTGACGAAATCACTCCTGCAATTAATGCAAAGCTTCAACGTGTCCCATTGTTTATTCATGTACCTGGAGTAAAAGGCGGAGTGCAACACCAAGTAGGCGGGGAAGTAGATGTCCGTCCAACAGTTCTCCATTTATTAGGTATTGATACGAAGGATTATATGGAATTTGGTTCTGATTTGTTGTCAAAACAACATCGTAATTGGGCACTATTTAGAAACGGTGATTTTGTAACATCGGATGCCATCCAGATAAATGAGAAATGTTATTCCTATACAACTGGTGAATTATTAGTGGATAATTCCATTTGTAAGGATGTAGATAGCAAAGTGAACATGGAATTAAATATGTCTGATGAGATTGTTTATAAAGACTTGCTGAGGTTCTATAAGCCAGATGGCTTTACACCGATTAACCCTAACGATTATGAATATTTAGGTCCAAAAGGAAACAAAGAATCAACTGGACAATAGTAATGAAAAGAGAGAAGGAATGACTTCTCTCTTTTTATTATGCATTTTGTAAAATACCTAAAGAAAATTAGTAGCGGGCAATCGTCATAGATGCCTGCTTCTTTTTTTATTTTAATAAAAAATTAGCCAAGCACTATTCGATAGCATATAATAGATGAAATAATTATTTTGAAAAAGTTAGGAGAGGGATCGCATGAGAGACGTTACCTTATTAAACATATTTGAACATCATATCGCCCAAAAATATTTGAATCGTTCAGGTCTAGCCCATGCGATTGCTGTTGCCTACCATGCTTTTCATTTAGGGAAAGAGCATCAATTGGATGTGGATATTGCCGCAAAAGCTGGACTTCTACATGATATGGGTCACTATACGTGGTATAAAAATGGAAAATGGGATTATGATTTATATAAGCAAAATGACATTCACCCCATAAAAGGGGCCGAAAGAGCACATAAACTCCTGATTCGACTTGGTGAAAACCCAATCAAAGCGAAGACAATTGCACTTGCCATTTTATTTCATACCGATTCGTTTTTACCCTCTAACGATATTGTTCGGACACCCTTACAGCAAATAGTTAAATGGGCGGATGAAAAGGACGAGGAAGAAGGCGGAATGCACCATTACCGTACAATTGAGTATGAACGCGCAAAACAAAGTATTACTCGCCTGGACGAATGGATTGATACTGAACTTGAATAAAGAAAGGCGGTGCAGATGTGAACTGCACCGCCTTTCTTTTAGATTATTTCCTAGTAAAGCCCTCTTCCCGTAAAAATGCCTCGGCTTCCTCATAAGTATCATAAGTAGCATCCAGGTTCATTCCAAAATAGATATTCCAAGATTCATTTTCTTCAATTAAAATGAGTTGATTATTTTCGCTGTCTACCCAGCGTTCCTCTTGCGCTTCCCCAATAATTGCTTCTTCTCCAGCCGTTTTTTCGACAGGTGAGAGTGAATGAATCGATTGTTTTAATAATTGGCGAAGTTCATCCTCCGAGAAATCACGGATATTGACCATCCCTTTTTCATCCGTATCATAATTTTCTAATTGTCCTGCATAGACAAATCCATTTCCATTTGGATGTAAGTGGTAGACTATATTTTTCTTATCTGAGACACTGCCTTCGAATTGAAAATTCACTCGGCCAAGTGAGACATTTTTTCGTTCCAATTCTGGAAAAGATTCAATAATCGCTAATTTTTCATTGTATGTAAGCATAGTTTCCTCCGTTTTTTTAAATAACACTCCACTATCATACAGATATTTTACCCAAACGTAAAATCTTTTAAAAAATGGTACGAAGGTTCGTTTTTTTGATAATATATTGTAAATATTTTTAAATGGTGTAAAATTACACTATACAGACATTTTTTAACAAAATTTCCAATTTGTCATGATTGTGGGGAGATTTAATGGAATCAAATAAAAGGGAAGAGAACCGAAGGATTTTTAGAAAAGAGCTTTTCACTCTACGAGAGGAGGGGTACCTTTCTGAGGCTATCGTTGACAGAGTGGCACGAGCCCATCATCAGTACCATTTGGATTTATTTGAAATGGAGAACAAAACACCTGTCAATGAAATAACGGAGATAGTTCCTATTTCTGCGCCAATCCCATCCAAACCGCCAAAGGTAAAGAAAACACTGACTCCGGAACAGATTCGTGAAAGAAATATTACCTGGTTATTAAATATTGGCGTCATCTTTTTATTAATTGGCGGTCTATTTGTTGCAACTAGTAATTGGGAATCAATGACAAACATTATGAAAAGCGGCTCTATCGCCATTGTAGCCTTATTATTTTACGGTATTGCATTAATAACAAAAAAGATATTAAAAATTGAAAAGACTGCATTTGCTTTCAGTGTTCTTGGAAGTTTATTTTTGCCGATTTTTATTCTCTCCTTGGGCTGGTTCGGTCTATTAGGATCATATTTATCAATAAAAGGTGACGGACGGTATCTACTTGGTATGTTGGGAAGTTTTCTGCCCATCATTGTTTACTATTTATTTGCAAAGAACCTGGCTTCTAGATTATTTGTTTGGTTCGCCTTTGTTTCACTATCCATTGGTACTGCCTTTCTCATCGCCAGCTTCCAACTGAACATTGATTTATTTTACCTCGGGATGATGGTCTTTAATGCACTTTTAATCGTTGTGTACCATCGGATTAAACACAAGGAATCGTTGAAATTATTTACTAAAGAATTTATTCCCTATGTTCAAGTCAATCTCGTTTTGTGTACACTTTTTATGCTTTATTTATTTGATAACGAGGTGTTGTACAGCTTCAATCTGCTCCTAACAGCGATAATTTATTTATCAATGATGTATGTGAGTGGTCGAAAGGAATATCATTTTATTTTTAGTATGATGATTGTTTACGGAGCGTATCAGCTCATTGAGCACAGCTTCCTCGATTATTTTGGTGAGATTGTTTATGCGTTAATTGGCTTTGGAATCATTTTCGTTCCAAAGGTATTGGATGATAAATTCACTTTAAACAAAGCATTCCAATATACCAGTGCAGTGATCTCTGGTTTCGCGTTTATTTACATTAGTCTTGAAGGTATCTTCCTTCGTGCTGGAAAGCCATCGCTGGTGCTGATGGCCGCTTATTTTATCATTGCAGCTAACTTTATCTATTTATCCCATAATGGTTCAAGAAGATTATTTCCATATTTAAGTGCCGTTTTTGCGGCTTCGGGAATTTATGAAACAATTGCAATATTGAGCACGCCTCTAGATTCGATTCATTTTGCTCTTCAGTTATCGATCACAGGCTTCATCCTTTTTAGTGTGTTGGGCATTTTGCTTAACTTAAAATACGTTAAAATCATTCAGTCAGCATCCAGAGATGTCGGCTTGTCTTTATTGGTGCTTGCGATGTTGACTGCTATATCCTTTTTACAATGGTGGGAACTAGGGGTGATCTTATTACTATTCATGGCTGCTTCTTTTATAGTATATAAGAAGGAGACGAGGCTCTTCCTTAAAGAATCTGCTGTATGGATGATTCCATGTTTACTAGGTTTTTCAATCATTGCCTTTGGAGAAGAAATAAATAAGAATTTTTCTGTCTATCGAGATGAATATGGGTATGGAATGAACTTTGCTATTGGAGCAATCGTGGTTTTAGTAACAGGGTTTATTTGGAGAAAAGTAAGGGAAGAGCAGTTAGCTAAAATATCACTATATACCTCACAGGCATTCTATACTCTTTCCATTTTTAATGCATTGTTTAATTCTATAAATCATCTTTGGGTTCAACCGCTTGTATTATTAGTCGGGATTGGAATGTATTATTATTTGTATAAAAAGATTGGCACGAAGTGGGTTCCTTTTTTAGTAGGTGTAGCTGGGTTGCTTACGTATTTTTCGATTATGCAGTCAATTATGCTAATAGTATCATTAAGCTCTCCATTCCTTTCACTTATTGCTACAACTGGTGCAGTAATCTTACTTCTTTTCGGTAATCTCAGTCGCAAAAAAGATTTAAACTTAGCCTTTGCGTTTGGGTGGGTCGGGCATAGCATCTATCCATTAGCGCTTATCTATACCTGGTTTGCTTTTCAGGCAGACGCCATTTATAGCTTTATTATCGCCATGTTTGTCTATGCTTTTAGCACTAAGTTGACAAAGGTAGAATGGAAAATCAAAGTTTTTCTTTATAGTAGTTTTACATCCTTATTCTTTATCGTATCAATAGGGCTAGACCTAATCATTAATCAATATTTTGGAAACTATGAGTTTCCAATTACAAGTGGTTTGATGGTCTTCTTTGCTTTAATCACCACAGGGGCAAATAAAAAACGGACAGCTTACTATTTAGTCCCATTTTCAATCCTCGGAATGGTGTTTATTACGATTACATACCCATTCAATTTGCTGCCATATCTTGTAATGGCTGCCTATACGATTGGGACACTATTTTATTTGTATCAAATAAAATGGGATTTTCTTGGGGTTGTTCCGTTATTCTTAGCATTTATTGCAACGATTGAATTCACCTATACAGGTGAATTAGATGAACTGGGTAAAATGTTCTTGGTTGGAGGATTAGGAATCGTCCTGTCAATAACGGGGCAATTATTATATGGCAAGGTAGTTGAATGTGGAAAGAAAATCCAGAACATACAATTAGACGGTTATACGCTGGTTTCTATTATGTTTTTTGTGCTAATGTACAGTTTTGAGAATCAATACCTCTGGAGCCGCGCACTGCCAGGCGTGCTAATTTCGTTTTCCTTTTTGCTGCAAAGAAAAAGAGTACCAGCAAGGTTCTCTGTCCTAATGACGATCCTTGGTGGAGCCTATTTATTACAACCATACTATTCCATTATCGCTATGCTTAATATTCCGCCACTTTGGGAAAGAGAAGTAATGGTTCTACCATTTATTATTCTCATTATTTTCATCCGGCGCTGTCTAAAGGGCCAATATTCTGATCTAACTAAGGCTGTTCAATGGGGTGTCCTGATTATCGTTTCGCTCTTATTAATTCAGGATGGTTTAACTAGCCATACCATCTATGATGCGATTATTTTAGGATCGCTTTCCTTGTTAGCGATGATGGCAGGGATGTTCCTGCAAATTAAATCATACTTCTTTGTGGGGGCAGGCGTATTATTATTAAATGTTTTTCTTCAAACAAGACCTTATTGGGGGAATATGCCGTGGTGGTTCTATTTATTAATTGCCGGCCTAATCTTAATAACCGTTGCCAGCTTTAATGAATGGAATAAGCAAAAAGTGAATAAGGGAGAAACAACCTTTATAACCGTTCTTAAGGAGAAAGTCATTGATAGAATGAAAAAGTGGGATTAGCCGATACCGCTTGAGCATTACTTTTCCTTGAATGAGAGTATAAAGAATGTTATAATAGTAATAATAAAATATTTGGTTTATCTGGAGGAGCCTGTCACCAAGGGACTACTATGTCCCTTGGTTGACAGGCTTTTTTGTTTTACCAAAAAGGGTCTGTTTTATAAAAGCAGACCCTTTTATATTTAAAAAGGAAAGGTGATTGGATGGAATTTATCTTAGAATTAGCGATTATTTTATTTGCCTCAAAGATTGCCGGAGATATAAGTGTGAAACTAGGGCAGCCTTCGGTCTTAGGAAAATTGTTAGTAGGTGTCATTCTAGGCCCAGCCGTATTAGGTATTGTTTCCGATTCAAAAACATTAGCGGAACTAAGTCAGATTGGTGTCATATTGTTAATGTTTATGGCCGGAATGGAGACGGATATGAATGAATTTAAACGATCCTGGAAGGCATCAACCTTTGTGGGAATCAGTGGCATCATTGTACCTTTATTTGCAGGTTACCTAGCTGGAATTTTAATGAATATGACTGCCATTGAAGCGTTATTTCTAGGATTATTACTGTCCGCAACAAGTGTTAGCATATCTGTTCAAGCTCTTAAAGAGTTAAATAAAATCCAGTCTAAAGAAGGGACAGCGATTTTAGGTGCTGCTGTCATTGATGATGTTGTTGTGATCATTGCCTTGGCCTTTTTAATGAGTATGGCTGGTGGTGAAGTGAATTTAAGCATGATGATCATAAAAAAAGTTCTCTTTTTCGCTGGAGCAATATTAGTAGCTTGGAGGGGGGTACCGTGGCTCTTAAAGAAATTTGGCCCATTAAAGGTCACAGAATCCCTTGTCTCTGGAGCATTAATTATTTGCTTTTTGTTCGCTTATGCAGCTGAATTAACAGGAGTTGCCGGAATTATTGGTGCCTATATTGCAGGTGTTGCCATAAGTCAAACCGATTATCATCAGCAAATTTTTAAGAAAGTAGAGACAATCAGCTATTCTATTTTTGTGCCGATCTTTTTTACTTCAATCGGGGTAGCGGTAAGCTTTGATGGATTTACACAAAATATCGGCCTGATTATCGGACTCAGCATTCTTGCCATTGTAACCAAACTACTTGGTGCAGCTGCAGGAGCAAAACTGGCCCGATTTTCTTGGAAGAATTCACTGGGAATTGGGTCTGCGATGGTTTCACGTGGAGAGGTCGCGTTGATTATTGCCACCATCGGGTTAGAATCTAAACTAGTCAGTCAAGAATTATTTGCCGTTTTAGTGGTAGTAGTACTAGTTACCACCATCGTTACTCCTCCAATGATGAAATATTTTTTCAACCAAGGCGATAAACACTTAAAGGTAAAAAACTCAAGCTTACGTGATGTTGGCATCTAACGATATTCGAATCTAAAAATCTAGCCAAAACAAAGGCTGGATTTTTTATCTATTAGGATACTGCTTGAAATCGTCTATCTTGCACTTGCTGTTCAACATTAAGCAGAGCAGATACTAGTATTCTTCTTAAGAAAAAAATATTAGTGTACCCCCATTATTTCTGTGGGCTCGTCGAATGCTTTATCAAAGAAAAAACAAATAAACCATTCAGGAGGTTAGAAATGGGAACTGTACTTATTGATATCGACAAATTACTAGAAGCTACGTCAAATCTAACATCTGAGAAAAATAACAATAAAATCAAAAAAGTTGAAATTGATCTTTTACTTGAAAATACGAGAGATTGGTAAAATAATATTTTTGAATTCATAATTTCTAGAATGCTTCCATAATATATGGGGGCATTTTTTGTCGTTTTGTAGATACTCGCAATAATAATAAAAGAGAAGAACATCTATTAAGTTATGCTGCTTTAAAGCGGAAAAATATTTTTGACATATCTATTGCTTTTTACACAAAAAGATACTAGAATAATTTTTAATATATTAAATTTTTTGAAAATTAATATTGTAATATTTAAGGGGGATTTTGCTAGATGAAAAGAAATGTTAAAGCTTTATCGATTGCCTTAGCAGGTATGCTGCTGCTTGCTGGCTGCGGAAGTAAAGAAAAAGCAGGAGGTACTGAAACAGGGGGAGCGGATAAAGAATTTAAAGTTGGCATTACCCAGTTTGCACCACATCCATCCTTAGATGCAGCGACAGAAGGCTTTAAGAAAGCCTTAAAGGATAAAGGGATTAAAGTTAGCTTTGATGAACAAAATGCTCAGGCAGATATGAACAACACGCAAACAATTGCTAATAATTTTGTTGGGGATAAAGTTGATTTAATTTTTGCGAACGCTACGCCAAGTGCAACGGCCGCATTGAATGCGACAAAGGATATTCCAATTATTTTTACATCAGTTACGGACCCGGTCGGAGCAGGTTTGGTTGAGTCGTTTGATAAACCAGGAAAAAATATTACGGGGACAACGGATAACCATCCTGACGCAACGAAAAAAACAATCAGCTTTATTACAGATGAAGTAAAAGCAAAAAATGTGGGTGTCATTTACAATTCTGGTGAACAGAATTCTGTTGTTCAGGTAAAAGAGGTCAAAAAGATCGCTGAAGAAAAGGGTGCAAAGTTAGTTGAAGTATCTGTTTCTACGACAGCTGAAGTAAAGCAAGCTGCAGAATCATTGGTTGGGCGCGTGGATGCCATTTATGTTCCAACAGATAATACAGTTGTCACTGCCCTTGATTCCGTTATTGCTGTCGCTAACAACAAGAAAATTCCACTCTTCGTTGGTGAACTTGATTCGATGAAGAAAGGTGCGGTTGCTGCCAGTGGATTTAACTATTTCGACATCGGTTATCAATCGGGTGTAATGGCTGCTGATATTTTAAGCGGGAAGAAGAAACCATCAGAAATTCCAGTAGAACTTCCGAATAGCTTAAAACTTGTTATTAATAAGAAAGCAGCTGAGGCTCAAGGATTAAAAGTCAATGATGCATGGAGCAGTTTAGGAGAATTCTACGAAGGTAATTAATTGATTAGTTTGAAAAAGAGGAGCCTTCATTTTTGAAGGCTGCCTCTTTGTATCATACATACTAGTTTAAACAGGTCTTGCGTCTAAAACGCGGACTAAAATGTTAAAGAAAGGATGATCTCAATGTTTACAGCCATATTTGGATCATTTGAAGCAGGTATCATCTACGCGATTATGGCACTGGGCGTCTATCTTTCCTTTCGTATTCTGGATTTTCCAGATTTAACGGTTGATGGAAGTTTTGTCACTGGAGCAGCAATTTCAGCGGTTATGATTGCAAATGGAACCAATCCATTTCTAGCAACAATCATGGCGCTATTTGCCGGTTTTGCAGCAGGATGTTTGACGGGGCTTCTTCACACATTTGGGAAGATTAATAACCTGCTTTCCGGTATTTTAATGATGATTGCCCTATATTCTATCAATCTGCGGATTATGGGGCGTTCAAACATCCCTTTATTAAATATTGATACAGCTTTTACGAAAATCAGCGGTATTTTTGAAAAAACGGGGATAGACTCATTTTTCAATAGTTTTTTCACCATGGTCGGTCTCGGTGACAGCCTGCCGGAAACATGGGGCATCCTTATTTTCATGATTATTGTCACATTTGTAATTAAATTCCTAACTGACTTGTTTTTGAAAACGGAAATTGGTCTTGCCGTCAGGGCTACGGGAGATAATAAACGGATGATTCGGAGCCTATCTGCCAATACCAATCTTCTGGTTGTGCTTGGCTTAGGTCTTTCCAATGCTCTCGTAGCTTTTTCCGGCGCTTTAATCGCTCAGCAAGGTGGATTTGCTGATGTCGGGATGGGGATTGGGATGATTGTTATTGGTCTTGCGTCTGTTATTATCGGCGAAGCCTTATTTGGTACAAAAACAATTGCTAGAACAACGCTTGCCGTAATTGGCGGTTCGATTATTTATCGTATTGTTGTTACTTTAGCATTACGAGTTGACTTCCTCGATCCAGGTGATATGAAACTGATTACTGCTCTGATTGTGATTCTCGCCCTTACGGCTCCTAAGACCATAGAAGGTATCAAAGAGAGAAAGCGGAAGGCCCTCAAAAGATCAGAAAGATTAAACATCGCACAGACTTCAGGACCAGTGAAGGGGGATAACCATGTTACAATTAAATCAGATTCATAAGATTTTTAATGAAGGGACACCGGATGAAAAAATCGCAATTGATCATGTGAACCTAACTCTTAAGCCGGGTGATTTTGTAACCGTCATTGGCAGCAACGGGGCAGGGAAATCAACGTTGATGAATATCATTTCTGGTGTTTTAATCCCTGATGTAGGGGAAGTAAATATTGGTGGTAAAAATGTTACGAATATGTCAGAGTTTAAGCGCTCAAAAATGATTGGCCGCGTCTTTCAAGACCCAATGGCAGGAACTGCACCAAGTATGACGATTGAAGAAAATCTAGCAATGGCTTATTCTCGTAATAAAATGAGAACACTTCGTCAAGGAGTAACCAAAAAGCGACGTGATTATTTTCGTGAAGTATTAGAATCACTGCATCTGGGCCTCGAAAACCGCTTAAGTGCGAAGGTAGGTTTGTTATCAGGGGGAGAGCGTCAAGCATTGTCACTGTTAATGGCTACCTTTACAGAGCCTTCTATTCTGTTACTAGATGAGCATACAGCAGCGCTTGACCCATCAAGAGCCGAATTAATTACCAACTTAACCAGAGAGATTGTCGATAAATACAAACTGACCACATTAATGGTTACCCATAACATGCAGCAGGCGATTGATTTAGGCAACCGTCTGATTATGATGGATAAGGGCCAAATTATTTTAGAGGTCAATAAGGAAGAAAAGAAACAACTTACCATTGAAAGTTTATTGATGGAGTTTAAAAGGATACGCGGCGTCCAAATGGCAAGCGATCGTGCCGTTCTTTCCTAAGTTGAGAAAAAATTTTTTTGATTGATTTTTTTTGATTTTGCCATTATAAAAAATATTTCCAATATCATTAATGTAGAAACTTCCCTTCATGGGTAAGTTTCTTTTTGTTGTTTGGGGAAATAATTCATTATTTTGCTCAATTTCTTTAGCACGAAAAAGCGTTATTGCTTTACATCCTATCCTTGATAGGACAAGATCCCTTCATTTAGAATGAATTCAGAATATTATTATTTTTGAGCAGATGGGGGTTTCTGAATGAAAGAAAATAGAGTAAGAGCAGATCAATTAGCGGATGATTTTTTTCCAGTCCGTGATGTGGATTATATTGAGATTTATACGGGGAATGCTCTGCAGGCATGTCACTTTTTTTGCACTGCCTTTGGTTTTAAGCCGGTAGCCTATTCAGGTTTAGAAACAGGCAATCGTGAAAACGCTTCCTATTGTATAAAGCAACGAAATATACGTCTCGTTCTAACAGGATCATATTCTGAAGAAACTGAAGTTGCCCAATTCGTAAAGAAACATGGGGAGGGTGTAAAGGACATAGCTCTGGTCGTCGATGATGTCGAGAAAGCATTTGAAGAAGCCGTGAAAAGAGGTGCTATAGCTATTGCTGCACCAATTGAAATGAAGGACGAAACCGGTGTTATTAAAAAAGCCGTTCTTGGTACATATGGTGATACCATCCATACGTTAATTGAACGGAAAAATTATCATGGTGCTTTTTTGCCTGGATTTGTTGCCTACTCAGCATCACTACCGGTTAAAGATGCCGGATTAATCGGGATTGATCATGTGGTCGGTAACGTAGAAAGGATGGAGGAGTGGGTAGAATATTATGCCAAGGTCATGGGCTTTAAGGAAATGAAACATTTTTCTGATAAAGACATTACCACTGAATACTCAGCCCTTATGTCAAAGGTCATGCATAATGGCGGGCGGATCAAGTTTCCTATCAATGAACCTGCAGTGGGGAAACGGAAGTCACAAATCCAGGAATTTCTAGAATTCTACAATGGACCGGGTGTCCAGCATTTGGCAATCTTAACAGAAGATATTGTGTCAACCGTAGGCATCTTAAAGGAGAACGGGGTAGAATTTCTAAACACTCCTGCTACTTATTATGAATCCTTAGGAGAAAGAATTGGAAAAATTGATGAGGAGATTGAAAAGCTCCGTGAACTAAATATATTAGTAGACCGAGATGATGAGGGATATTTATTGCAAATCTTCTCTAAACCAATCGTGGACCGCCCAACTCTATTTGTTGAAATTATTCAACGAAAAGGAGCCCGTGGTTTTGGGGAAGGCAACTTTAAAGCATTATTTGAATCGATTGAACGGGAGCAGGAAAGAAGAGGGAATTTATAGATATCTAGTTTAAATGTTTAAAGGTGCGAAAAGAGGGAGAGTGACTTCTCCCTTTTTAAAGTTCAATGGAATGAGGTGATAATATCATGGAGATTTCACCGAAAACACTGGAATGGAGAGAGGCATATAAACTATTAGTCGGCTCCATCCTTCCTCGTCCGATTGCCTTTGTTTCCACAATCGATGGAAATGGGACCGCAAATGCCGCCCCGTTTAGTTTTTTTACCGCAATTTGTGCAGACCCGATGCTCATCTGTTTCTCCCCAATGAGAAGAGGAACAGACGGGGCTAAAAAAGATACACTGGTCAATATTGAGAGCACAGGTCAATTTGTCATTAATATTGTAAGTACAAGTATGGCGGAACAAATGAATGATTGCGCGATTGAATTTAGTCCGGAAATCGACGAGATGGTTGAAGCAGGTTTAGCGAAAGAACCTGGAATGATGGTCAATGTGCCGCGGATTAAAGACTCGCTTGTCCATTTAGAATGCGAACTTGAACAGGTACTGCATTTTGGGGATAAGCCTGGAGCAGGCAGTCTAGTGATTGGAAAAGTCATTCATGTCCATGTGAATGATGAACTGTATGATAAAGGAAGAATTGATCCTGAGAAATTAAAGCCAATCGGTAGAATGGCTGGGAATATCTTTACAGACCCTTTAGCAAAAACATTTGAAATGAAGAGAAAAACCTAGAAAAGGTGAGCATCGTGAAATTTGTAACGTTTGAAAAACAGGATGGGTCAATCAGAGCAGGTTGGTTATTAGACGAAGATTATGTGGTTGATATGCATGAAGCAACTGGTGGTTTATTACCAAGTAATCTAATAAAGTTTTTAGAAAACAGTGAAGCATATCTGGAAAAAATTGCTTTCCTTTCATTCACAAAGGATCAAAAAGGAGTTTACCCATTAAGCGAGCTATGGTTAAAAGCGCCATTGCCTGTCCCGAGAAGTTTTCGTGATTTTTATGCCTTTGAGCAACATGTGAAAACAGCAAGGGAAAATAGAGGACTTGAAATGATTCCAGAATGGTACGAAATTCCTGTTTTTTATTTTTCCAATCATCTGGCCATTAAAGGACCTGGCGAAGAAATAATTAAGCCAAAAGACTGTAACTGGCTTGATTATGAACTTGAAATGGCCTGCATCATTGGGAAGGAAGGACGAAATATTTCTGCTGAAAAAGCGGATGAGCATATTTTTGGGTACTGTATTTTAAATGACTGGAGTGCACGGGACCTGCAAAGGAAGGAAATGAAAGTTGGACTTGGACCCGCGAAGGGCAAGGATTTTGCAACATCGATTGGACCATGGATTGTGACAAAAGATGAGTTAGAGCCATTGAAAAGAGGAAAAGGTTTTGATCTTTCCATGAAAGCCAAAGTAAATGGGCGCCTGCTTTCCGAAGGGAATATGAAAGATATAAATTACTCCTTTGCTGAGATGATTGAACGCGCTTCAGCTGGGGTTACTTTATATCCAGGTGAAATCATTGGATCCGGAACAGTTGGGACTGGATGTATTCTAGAACTTGGTCATCAAGTGCACCGCTGGCTATGTGAGGGTGATCAGGTAGAATTAGAGATTGATATTCTTGGGGTGCTACAGAATAAGATAATCGCTGAAGAGAGGTGATACCATGTTTTACCGCCAAATAGGGAAGATACCACACAAACGTCATACCATGTTTAAAAAGGCCGATGGGAGCCTTTTTAGGGAGCAGGTAATGGGCACACGCGGATTCTCGGGAACGCAATCGATTTTGTATCATCACTATATGCCGACCGAAGTGGTGAGAGCGGAATTAATAGGGGAGTATTTGCCAGTATATGAGGACCAGCAGCCCCTAAAACACCGTCATTTTTTATCAAGTAAAGTAGAAAAAAAGGGGGACGCCCTGAAGGCTAGGGAATATATATTGGGGAATCAGGATTTATTAATCGGAACAGCCCATGTTACCGCACCGATGCCAAGCTTTTACCGGAATGGGGATGGCGATGAAATGCTGTACGTCCACTTTGGTTCTGGAAAACTGGAAACAATGTTTGGGACTTTAACTTACCGGCCGGGTGATTACCTGATTATTCCGATTGGGACCATTTATCGTGTCATTCCTGATGAAAATGAGGAGACGAAATTTCTGTTTGTTGAATCCTTCAGCCAAATAACCACACCAAGACGGTACAGAAATGAATATGGCCAGCTGTTAGAGCATAGTCCTTTTTGTGAAAGGGACCTTCGTGGACCGGAAGAATTAAAGACTTTTGACGAAAAGGGCGAATATGAAGTTTTAACGAAGTCGAGAGGAAAGATAACCTCGCATATTTTAGGGCATCATCCACTCGATGTAGTAGGCTGGGATGGGTATTTATATCCTTGGGCCTTTAATATCGAGGATTTTGAACCAATTACAGGAAGAGTTCATCAGCCTCCGCCAGTTCATCAAACCTTTGAGGGCAATAATTTTGTCGTTTGTTCATTTGTTCCGAGACTGTATGATTACCATCCAGAATCCATACCTGCCCCATATTATCATAGTAATGTGAATAGTGATGAGCTACTCTATTATGTCGAAGGTAATTTCATGAGTCGTAAAGGGGTGCAGGAAGGTTCAATTACACTCCACCCTGGTGGAATACCGCATGGACCTCATCCGGGAAAAACAGAAGCGAGTATTGGAAAGAAGGAAACACTCGAACTAGCCGTAATGATTGACACTTTTCATCCGCTGAAAATCGTAAAGACCGCACAAGAAATAGAGGATGCTGCATATATGTATTCTTGGTATGAAAAGAAGGAATAATGATTAATCCGGAAACAATCCAACAAAACAAGTTGGATTGTTTTTTTCAAACTATAGGTAAAAAGTGATATGGTAGTAGTATGTATAATATAAAAATGAACGGAGGTGAAGTCATGGAGCTGGATCCTATTTTATCGAAAATAAAAAGTCATACACCGAAGATACTTGGCAGTGATCAATTTTCAAAGTATGCAGTAATGGTCCCACTTATTCAAAAAGAGGACGGGGTCCATGTGTTGTTAGAAGTGCGTTCCCTGGAATTACGAAGGCAGCCCGGAGAAATCTGTTTTCCTGGTGGGAGAATTGACTCCGAGGATAGTGATGAAAGAAATGCAGCGATTCGGGAAACGGTTGAGGAACTTGGAATCAACAAAGAGCAAATCTCAGAGGTGCACCCATTAGATTATATGATTTCACCTTTTGGCATGATGATCTTTCCCTTTGTAGGCTTGATTAGCGATCCTAAAAATATCTCGCCAAATCCATCAGAAGTTGGCGAGGTTTTCACCGTCCCACTTTCATTTTTTCGTCAAAATGAGCCTGAGATTTATCATATTGAATTTAGGGCAGAGCCTGAGGCAAACTTTCCTTTTGATCTAATTGTCGGGGGAGAAAATTATAATTGGCGGACAAGAGGGATTGAGGAATATTTTTACCGTTATGAAGGGAAAGTAATTTGGGGATTAACGGCTAAAATACTTTCTCATTTTATAAAACTAATAAGTTGATTTCTGATTAAGAGAACGGGGATTTCGCTTTGAAATCCACTGTTTTTTTATTTATTTGTCCACTATACGTGCACAAATGTCCTCACCTAGGAGAAAATACTTGATTATTTTCTGAATATGATTAAAATTAAGATTATATTTTTAGATATTAGGGAGATGTAGGGATGAAGGTCGTAAAGTTTGGCGGGTCCTCGTTAGCATCAGGCAAACAGATAGAGAAGGTATTTAAGATCGTAATTTCAGATTCCGAGCGAAAGGTAGTGGTAGTATCTGCGCCTGGAAAAAGGTTTGCTGAAGATAATAAAGTGACGGATTTATTAATTGAATGTGGAGAGCTTTGTCTGCAAAATAAAGACCCGAGGGAAAAATTTGATGCTGTCCTTGAA
This sequence comes from Neobacillus drentensis, assembly GCF_036962125.1. GTDB lineage: Bacteria > Bacillota > Bacilli > Bacillales > Cytobacillaceae > Neobacillus > Neobacillus drentensis_B. Next base: position 84,091 of record NZ_JBALOA010000026.1, on the reverse strand, counting down.
AGATATTCTTCTATTGCCGAAGAGTTATCCCTGCCTCAAGAAATTATCGTCGAAATTCAAGCTGATTTAGCCAACCGGTTGAGTGCAGATAAAACAAAACCTGACCGCTTTTTGGATTTATTGAAAGCAAGCGGGGAGGATAACAATGCCAAACTAGTTGCTGCCTATTTCCGAGAGCAAGGAGTTGAAGCATCTTATATCGACCCTAAAGAAGCGGGCCTAATTGTCAGCAATGAGCCAGGTAATGCTCAAGCACTTCCAGAAGCGTATAGTCAGTTATATTCTCTTCACGAGCATCCAGGTATCTTAATTTTCCCAGGATTCTTCGGCTATAGCAAACAAGGTGAGGTATTTACCTTTTCGCGAAGCGGGTCGGATATAACCGGTTCAATTCTAGCCAATGCCCTGAAAGCTGACCTATATGAAAATTTTACCGATGTAGATGCCGTTTATTCCGTAAACCCTTCTATCGTAAAGAAACCTAGGGAAATAAAAGAACTGACCTACCGGGAAATGCGTGAGCTTTCCTATGCGGGATTTACTGTGTTACACGATGAAGCACTCGTTCCGGCATTTAGAGCAGGAATTCCAGTTCACATTAAAAATACAAACAATCCATGTGCACAAGGAACGAGGATTGTGTACGAGCGGGATAATACCAATGGTCCTGTTATTGGTATTGCCAGTGATCAAGGCTTTTGTAGTATTTATGTAAGCAAATACTTAATGAATAGAGAAATCGGTTTTGGACGAAAACTTCTAAGTATCTTAGAGGACTTCGGACTATCCTATGAACATACGCCTTCCGGTATTGATGATGTATCCGTTATTCTTCGTGAAAATCAAATGGATAAGGGTATAGAACAGGCAATTAAAGAGCGAATTGAAGCTGAATTACTTGCTGATCAAGTGAAATTTGAGCATAGTCTTGCACTGATCATGGTTGTTGGCGAGGGAATGCGCCATAATGTTGGCACAATGGCAAGAGCCTCTAAAGCATTGGCGAAAGCTCAAATTAATATTGAGATGATCAACCAAGGGTCTTCTGAGGTGAGCATGATGTTTGGTGTGAAAGAAGTAGATGAAAAAAGAGCCGTTCAGGCTCTATATGAGGAATTTTTTGTCGCAGTTACTGTGTAATACATGACCCAAAAAGGTACGTTAAAAACAACGTACCTTTTTCAATGTGCTTTTTTTAACTTTCTCTTTGTTCGGATGCCAGCCAACGTAGCAATCACAAGTCCGCCAACCGTATCAGCAATTAAATCCGTCATCGTATCTTTATTCCCTCCGCCTTGTAGGTTCATTCCGAAGAATTGGTCGGAGCAAAATTCATAAATTTCCCATAAAACGCCGCCTAGTGCAGCAAAGGATAACGTAAATAGGAACACAAACCAGGCTGATATTTCATCACCAGCCTTTCTATGAATCAGTCTTTCATATAACGCAATTCCAGAATAAGCAAGAATGATCCCACTGACTAAATGCATAAAGGTGTCCCACCAACCAAGACCGTACCAGCCTAGGATCGAACCAAAATATTGAGAACCGACTAAGAAAATTAAATAAGAGATGACAATTGGTAAATTGAATTGTAACTTAGTAAAGAGAGCTAAAATTAACGGAATCGCACCGCAAATGATTCCGCCGATGGCAACCGATCCTTTAAAGGAGGAAGCATGTAAATAGTAGTAAACAGCTAAAGCAGCCATGAAAAGGACATACATAAAACTTAAAATGATGACCAATTTTCGATTCATAATTTTCCACCTCTCAAACTTTTTCCTTTCGAACAAAGGCGTAAATGGCAGCTAAGAGTCCACCAGACAATCCGCACAATAGGTCATACATGGTATCTTTATTTCCCCCAAGCTGCATGATATGTGTAAAAGTTTGATCCCCAATAAACTCATAGATTTCCCAAAGGACACTAGCGAGGACAGCTAGAGAAAAAACGAAAAGAGAAAGAATCCATTTGGAGGTTTCGCTCCTGATCTGTTCAGGAATCATTAATTTATATAAGGTGATTCCGATTAAAGCAACATACACCCCTTTATAAAAATGAATAGTTGAATCCCACCATTTGTACTTAAGATAAAAATCGGCAATTGATCCTAAATAGGTGGAACAGAATATAAACAGATAAAAACCGACGATACTGGGAACGTTAAAGGGATTATTTTTCATAAAGGTTAATAGTACTGGCAGTCCGCTTACTAAAATGCCGCCCAAGGCAACTTGCCACTTAGAAGATTCCCCTTTATAAAGGTAAAAAATCAATAAAATTATCATAAATAATACAAATATACTGCCCCATAGGAAAAGGTCTTTTCGTTTCAATTGCTCACCTCATTAAACATGGTTCATTACAATTATGTCCAATAAGTGTAAATGAAATCACTTAGATATTTTGCAAGGAAAACTCGCATCAGCACATACAAAAGGGTATATTGGTAAGGTATACATAGATAAAGATGGCGGTGGAGGATGTTATGCAAAAAGCACAAATACCGACTTACGAACGAATTGCGATCGATTTAGCCAATAGAATATACAATGGGAAATTCAAGGTTGGCGAGAAGATACATGGAAGATCTACTTTAGCTAGTGAATATAAGGTTTCTCCAGAAACGGTCAGGCGAGCTATCAAGATTTTAGAGGACGTAGAAATTGTTCACTCCACAAAGGGGAGTGGAATTGAAATATCATCACGCGAAAACGCTTATAAATACATACAACGATTCTCAAGCTTGGCAAGTATTAAGGACTTAGAGAAGCAAATGAATTCACTTATATCCGAACGGGATAAGCTAGATGAACGGTTATTTGAAACTCTCAGAAAAATCATGGACTATTCCGGAAAGCTGCGTCACACTAATCCATTAGCACCGATCGAGATCGAAGTACTTCCAGACTGTATTCACATCGGAAAAACTATTTCAGAAGTAAAGTTTTGGCAAAATACAGGAGGGACGGTTATTGGCATGAAGCGAAAAGGTGAATTAATTATTTCACCGGGTCCATATGCACTTATTCTTGAGGGTGACGTTCTCCTTATTATTGGTGCAGAAGAAACATATGATAGAGTCCTTCATTTTATGCAAGAGTAAAATGGTTGAAAGAAAATGCAAAAGCCGGTCGTTAAACAGACCGGCTTTTGCATTTCACTATTCATCTAATAATCCTTCTGCCTTTAAAAATTCCTTTGCTACTTTTGCAGGAGATTGTTTGAGACTGTCAACCTTATAGTTGAGTTCTCGCATTTTTTCATCTGTTAGCTTTCCGGCTAAGGAATTGGTAACTTTTTTAAGTACGGGATATTCTTTTAATGTTTCCTCTCTGAACATCGGAACCGCATAGTAAGGGGGGAAGAAGTTTTTATCATCCTTTAAGACCTTGAGATGGAATTCTTCAAGTAACCCATCAGTTGAGAAGGCATCGATGACATCGCTCTTATGATTGTCTAGTGCGGTATAGCGCAACCCGCCATCAATCGCCTTTACGTCTTTAAATTTCATATTATATTCTTTAGATAGTCCGAGTAACCCGTCTTCTCGATTTGAAAATTCAATTGTAGGTCCCATTGTTAAATCAGGGCTTACTTTAGCTAAATCGGATACCGTCTTTAAATCATATGCTTTTGCAGTGTCTTGACGTACAGCTAAAGCATAGGTGTTATTGAATCCAATCGGTTTTAATAAATCAAAACCATATTGTTGTTTGAATTCCTTTTTAACAACATTATAAACTTTATCTGGATCGCTTTGTGGAGGCTGTTTTAAGATATTCACTAAACCCGTTCCTGTATATTCTACATACATATCAATGTCGCCGGTTTTAAGGGCACTGAAGGCAACTTGACTTCCGCCAAGATTCAGATTTCGTTCGACTTTAATATCCGTTTTAGCCTCAATTAAATCGGCATACATATTTCCTAAAATTAATTGCTCGTTGAAATTTTTTGAACCAATGACAATTTTCTCTTCTGCTGTCGCCTTTGCATAAACGGTAAAAGCACCAGCGATGATTAATAAAATACTTGTAAAACTAATCATTAATTTTTTTGACGTTTTGCTCACCCGTAATGCCGACTTTTGTTTACTAGTATAGGAAAGGGAGGATTCTAGTTTCCCAACAATAAAGTCGATGAGGAGAGCAAGGATACAGGCAGGAATGGCTCCGGCCAAAATCATATAATTGTCGACCGTTTGTACTCCGGAGAACACAAGATACCCAAGGCCGCCCGCTCCGATGAATGCAGCAATTGTCATTAATCCAACAGCGGTAACCGCTGAAATTCTGATACCCGCCATAATCATCGGGAAGGCTAGTGGTAACTGAACCTTTCGCATCGTTTGACTCTTGGTCAGACCGATTCCTTTGGCGGCTTCCAGAATGTCTCCGTCGATATTCGTCAGGCCTGTATAAGTGTTTTTAACGATTGGCAGAAGCGAATAAAGAACGACCATTATGATCGCTGGTGTACTCCCAATTCCTACAAAGGGAATGAGAAACCCTAGTAATGCCAAACTCGGTACAGCTTGAATCACATTCGTAGTTCCAATAATTGGTTTTGCTAACTTTTGCTCCCGTGAAATTAAAATGCCAAGCGGAATCCCGATAATAATCGCTACCAGGACTGATATTACGCTTAAATATAAATGTTGGCCTAGTAAACTAAAAATCTGATCGTAGTTCGTGCTTATATAGTTCCAAAATCCACTCATTAAAAGGCCACCTCCAAATCGATTAATTGACTACTTAATGCTGATAAAATACTACTTCTTGTAATAAGACCAATCAATTGCTTCGTATTATTCACAACAGGGACGTAACCAATTTTATGTTCATTCATTGTAGCTAAAACTGAAATCAAATTAGCCCCCTGAGAAACCGAAAGAACATTATGCTCCATAATCATTTCAATCGGTGTCGTTCGATTTAGTAATTGGATGCTTTTCAAAGTCACTAAACCTTTAAGAACATTATGTTTATCAGTAACCATTAAACTATCAACCTTTTGATCTTTCATAATCTCAATCGCCTGAAGTACGGTACGCATGGCGGTAATCTTAACAGGATTAGGGATCATAATATCTTCCGCCATTAATAATTCAGGATTATTCCAAACCCTTCTTTTGCCAATAAAGTCTTCAACAAAGTCATTGGCAGGATTCTTTAGAATATTTTCAGGTGTATCATATTGGAGAATATCACCGTCTTTTAAAATACAAATCTTATCAGCTATTTTAATAGCTTCATCCATATCATGAGTGACAAAGATGATCGTCTTGTTTAATTCCTTTTGCATTTGGAAAAGTTCATCTTGAAGGGAGCTCCTTGTGATAGGATCTAATGCGCTAAATGGTTCATCCATTAAAATGATATCGGAGTTGGTAGAGAATGCTCTTGCGACGCCAATTCTTTGCTGCTGGCCGCCACTTAATTCTTTAGGATATCGATGTAAGTATTCATTAGGGTCTAATCCAACTAGCTCAAGCAGTTCTCCAGTTTTCTTAGCAATGGAATCAGGGGTTTCACCTTTTAACTTGGGAATCAACTCTAAATTTTCTTTAATCGACATATGAGGAAACAATCCAGTATTTTGAATCACATACCCAATATTTCTGCGCAGTTCAATTGGATTCATGGTCGAGATATCTGTTCCATTTACAAAAATCTTTCCTGAGGTTGGCTGAATCAACTTATTAATCATTTTCAGCAAGGTCGTTTTCCCGCAGCCACTCGGTCCGATAAAAACAACCAGTTGACCAGCCTCAATATCCAATGAAAAAGGCTTAATAATGGTTTTGGTTCGATATTTCTTAACAATATTTTTAAACTCGATCAATTTCATTCCCCCTTGTAATAAAATAGGTGCTGTTTAAATGCAACAACTTAATGGTAACACATGAGTTGTTAGTTTGTCTAATCATGTTCGATTTTGCTCCTTTCCAATTCATTAGGCATTAAGTACAATTAGATGAGAAAAATAGCGAAAGAGTAAGTGGGTGTTAGGATGAAAACTATTTTAATTGTTGATGATGATCTGTTAATCCGCAATCTTGTGACAAGCCTTCTAATGAAAGAAGGATTTAAAGTGATTGAAGCGGAAAATGGTCTAGCAGCACTTGAATTATTAGAAAAAGAGGTTTGTGAATTGGCAATTGTCGATATTATGATGCCAGTCATGGATGGGTACCATTTAACAACTGAAATTCGTAAAGAGTATGATATTCCCATTATCTTATTAACGGCCAAAAGCCAGATTGAAGATAAGGAAAAGGGCTTTGACTCAGGGACGGATGATTATTTAATTAAACCGTTTGAACCCAAAGAATTAATTTTTAGGGTCAATGCCCTGTTAAGAAGATACGGAAAAACGGGTGAAGCGAATATTAAGGTTGGTTCGTTATACATAAACAAAAAAAGCTATGAGGTGAAGATCAAAAACAAGACACTCATGCTCCCCTTAAAGGAATTTGAATTATTGACTTTCCTAGCTACCCATCCAAATCAAGTATTTAGCCGCGGTCATTTAATTGAAAAAATATGGGGACTTGATTTTGACGGGGATGAACGAACCGTCGATGTTCATATCAAACGATTACGGGAGAGGTTTGCTAATATTGCCGATGATTTTGTCATCAAAACGATCAGAGGTGTTGGCTATTCCCTGGAGGTTCTATAACTTATGATAATGAAATCTTTGTATAGTAAATTTGCCTTTATCACGATTATGATCATGGTTGTCAGTGGGATTATTTCATTTCTTCTATCCAATGCTTATTACCAAATCAAATTGAAACAGCAAAATGACGAGAAGATTACCAATTTTGCTTATGAAATAGCTGACTTTGCGAGTAAGCACCCTTTGATTAGTTTAGAGGACTATTTTAATCATATCGGTGCAATTGGTTATCAAATACTATTACTAAATAACGATAAGGATGAGCAATTTTTTGGCTCAGCGTTTAGAGAAAAAAATCTACCCAATGATATTCCTAGTCAAGTATTAGAGGGAAAGGTATATCATGGAATTCGGATCTTTCCTCATAAAACCTTTGTAACTGGCTTTTTCGCAAACGAATTAAAAAATTCGGTCGGTGTTCCTTTTGAGTATAAAGGAAAAAAATATGCCATGTTTATCAGACCGGATATTAAGCTCATGTTTAATGAGATGCATATTCTGTTTGGCTGGCTGCTAATCATTTCAATTGTGCTAAGTGTCATATTGGTTCTAGTTAGTACGAAATTTTTAATTAAGCCAATCAGAAAACTTAATGATGCAACAAAAGAAATTGCAGAAGGAAATTTTTCAATAAAGTTGGATATTGACCGAAGCGACGAACTTGGAAATTTAGCTGTTAGTTTTACGAGGATGTCTCAAAAATTAGCAAAAGTAGATGCGTTAAGAAAAGAGCTAATTACCAATATATCTCATGATATTCAATCACCACTAACCAACATAAAAGGTTATCTGAACTTAATGGAAAATAGCGACAAAAGTGAGAGAGAAAAGCAACAATATCTAGAGGTGGTCCAATCGGAGGTAAATCGGCTTTCTAGTATGACCAAGCAGCTTTTACTTCTATCTACCATTGAAAGTAAAACGGATTTAATGGATGTTAGTACGGTTGATATCTCAGGACAGCTTAAAGCTGTTATTCACCAATACGAATGGAGTACTCTTGATAAAGGAATTATGATGAGTTATTCACTCCCTGATGCTACGGTTAAAGGGGATCCGGCATTGTTATATTCTGTTTGGGAAAATTTGTTGACGAATGCAATAAAGTATAATCGCGAAAATGGAACGATTGAAATTGAATTGACCGAAACGGATGGAGAAGTTGTCGTAGTTATTATAGATTCAGGCGTGGGTTTAAGTCTGAAGGAACTTGAAAGAATCTTTGACCGCTTTTACAGGGCAGATGCGTCAAGAGCACGTTCAGTTGAAGGTACTGGTTTAGGTTTGTCCATCGTCAAATCCATTGTTGATTTACACCATGGAAAAATTGATATAGAAAGCAAAGAAGGGAAAGGGACTACTTTTACAGTGTTTCTTCCGAAATTGTAAAGTGACGTTCATCTTCCGTTCATATTCAAACAGTATTCTGTTTATGAAATGAAAGGGAAGGTGAATTTTTTTATGTACTCATTACCATTTAAAGAAATGACATTTTTTAAAGTGAGATATTTATTAATCAGCTTTATTCTTTTTTTTGTAGCGATACTTGTTTTTGTCATTAGTGGACTTGCCAATGGCCTGTCGATGAACAATGCTTCTTCAATCATTAATATGCCTGCACAATCATTTTATTTGCAAAAGAGTGCAGAGGATAGAATTGATCGTTCCCATTTAAGGGTTGATTTAGAGAAATTGACAGCGAAAAGTGAGGCGCAGCCAATTGGCATTCAAATGGGAGCCATTTCTAAAGTGAATTCCGAAGATAAATTAGATATTACATTTATGGCTGTACAGCCAGGTAGTTTTTTAGACCCAGCTGGTCAGGGTTTAGAAACACGCGAGGAGAATGCTGTCTTCCTAGACCGCTCGCTCTCAGGAACTGTTAAAAAAGGAATGATTGTTGAAGACGCAAGGAGTGGCGTCAGTTTAAAGGTTGCAGGTTTTCTTGATGACCAAACCTTTAGCCATACACCTGTTGCCCTTATATCGCTTGGCACATGGGGAGAGATCGCAGGCAGATCTGGTAAAAGTGAATTTAATGGTATTGCTATAAGCAAAGAAAATGTAAGAGTGAAAAAGGAAATTGCTAGCTTAATGAAAAATGGTGAATGGGTGGAAAAGGACCAGGTGGTCAAAGGTATTCCTGGCTATACAGCTGAACAAAATTCACTTTATATGATGTTATCGTTTTTAATCGTGATTGCTGTTTTTGTTTTAGCTGCCTTCTTTTATATTATGACCATCCAAAAAACGGTACAATTTGGCATCCTGAAAGCCATCGGTGCAAAATCGAGCCAATTGGTTAAATCAACCATCTTTCAGGTTATCATGTTAACCATAGTTAGTATTGCTGCTGCAGTTGCCTTTACAAAGGGTTTTATGGAAATACTTCCAGATGATATCCCGTTTATATTCGATTTTGTACAAATCGCTAAATTCTCAGGAATCTTATTTCTCGTATCGATATTCGGCTCATTATTATCGGTATTAAATATTGTCAAGGCTGATCCAATTCAAGCAATGGGGAGAGTAGAATAATATGATGATGGAACCGTTAATTTTGGAAGATGTAGAAAAATCATTTAAAGATGGGGATAAGGTAAATCATATCGTGAAAAACTTATCCTTCCGTTTAAAAATGTGTGAAGTGGTGGCAATTGTTGGACCTTCTGGATCGGGTAAGTCGACATTTTTATCAATTGCGGGTGCCTTGCAATCCCCTGATCGTGGAAAGGTGATTATAAATGGAACAGATATAGCATCTTTTAGCGATGTGGAGAAGGCAAACATTAGATTAAATCACTTAGGATATATCTTCCAAACATCGAACTTGGTCCCTTATTTAAAGGTCGAGGAACAGTTGAGCCTTGTTTTAAAAATGGCGAATCAATGGTCCAAAGATAGTAAAAGAAAGGTTAAAGCCATGCTAATTGCAGTGGAGATGGAACATCGTTCAAAATTTTATCCACATCAATTATCAGGTGGAGAAAGACAGCGAGTGGCCATTGCCAGAGCGTTTATAAATGCTCCTGAAATCATTTTAGCTGATGAACCGACTGCTAGTTTGGATTCCAATCGAAGTATTGCCATCATTGAGTTAATCTCAAACATCGTAAAAGAGCAAAACAAATCTGCAATCATTGTTACTCATGATGAGCAGATCCTCCCGCTTTGTGATCGGATTTATGTAATGAGAGATGGACAACTAATTGAACAAGGAAACAGAAAATAAGTGTAAGCTGCTAGCAATCTGAGTGATTGCTAGTTTTTTTTGATTTCCCATATTTGAAGTTTAAATTTGGAAAAGGAACAGCAATAGATGTTAAAATATAGATAGATTAAAAATTGATAAAAAAGAGGAGAATCTATTTTGAGCTTTGTTCGAGACAAATTCAGTGCGAAGTTTTTCCTTTTCCTCGTATTTGCTTTTCTGTTAATTCATGTGCCTTTCCTAGGAAACTATGTAAAAGTCATCAATACGCTAATCCATGAGTCCGGTCATGCTTTAATTGCTCTTTTTGGCGGGAATGTCGAAAGAATTTCATTATTCATGAACTCCGAAGGGGCTACATATAGTAATCAGTCAACGTGGATTGGAAGTTTCTTAACCAGTCTAGCGGGCTACACATTTGCCTCATTTATGGCGTGTTTGTCCTTTTTATTAATTGGTAAGAAAAAGCAAAATTTGTTGGTTGATATTTTGTTAGGATTTATTGTCTTGAATCTGATCTTTTGGGTAAGGAATCCTTATGGTTTGTTTTGGCTATGCTCATTTGCCGTTGCCTTTCTTTTCTTACTTATTAAAGGGAATCAAAGCTTTAGAGATCATTTGTTACTTTTAATTGCCTCGATCTTATTAGTGGACTCCGTCCAAAGTGCCTATGAAATCTTGTATATCAGCCTATTGCAGCCGCAGTCTGCAGGGGACGCAGCTAATCTTGCGCGGCTTACAGGGATTATACCAGCGCAAATCTGGGGGATATTTTTCTTTGCTCAAGCACTATGGTTCTGTTATTACGGATTAAAAAGGGGATATTATAAATTTAGTAATTAAAAAAACAACGAGCCAACTAGAATACTTTGGTTGGCTCGTTGTTTTTCTTTGGTCATTTTCAAGTGTTACGTTGCTTCCTTGTATTCTTGGGTGAGGTTGTCGATGATAGTTTGAACAGGAAGTATGTCTTTAATTTCACCAACTCTTGCTCCAGCAAATACCAGTCCATTTTCAACATCACCATTCATTGATACCAGTAGAGAATCCATGGTACAAAAGCGGTAAGAACAATTTTTTAGACAATCAATGCATTTTGCAATTTTTAATTTATCTGGTCCGCTGATTAATTTAGCAAAATTATTATTAATGGCTCGTCCATGAAGACCAACTGTTGTTTTTACCAAGACTAGATCTTCTTTACCTGCATCCACATATTTTTGCTTAAAAGCTAATGGTGCATCGCATTCCTCGCTCGCGACAAAGCGAGTCCCCATTTGTACACCAGACGCACCCATTGCCAGTGCTTTTGCAATATCGCCGCCAGTCATGATTCCGCCTGCAGCAATAACGGGAATGGAAACTGCTTCAACAATTTCTGGAAGGATATCGAACATCGGGCGATCCGTACCAAGATGTCCACCTGCTTCAAATCCTTCAACGACAACTGCTGCAGCTCCAAGTCGTTCGGAAATTCTAGCTAATTTAGCAGAAGAGACAATCGAGAGAACCGGAATTCCTGCTTGTTTTCCCCAAGCATACATATCGCGGGAGATTCCAGCGCCAGAAATAATAAAGTCCACTTTTTCTTCTAAAGCAGCTTTCATTTTTTCGGCAAAGTCATTCATTGCAAATAAAACATTTACTCCAATGTAGCCAGCATCTTTAATAAGGCTTTTCGCCGTTCTGATATGTGCTCTCATCTCGTCTGTAGAAATCCCCGTACCTGATATAATTCCAATTCCGCCGGCATTTGCAACAGCTGAAGCCAATTTGCTAAGTGAAATACCTACACCCATTCCGCCTTGCATAATGGGAACCTTAGGCATCATGTGACCTATTTTAAGTTGTGGAAAGTTCAATTTATAACCCCGTTTCACAGTTTTGAATTAGAAACTTCTGATAAATCATACCACGGTATTTTTGATATGTCTGTGATTACTATCACCAGGTCATAAGGGCAGGTGGTATAATTTACTAGTATGTTAAAATAAGACCTGAAGGTTTTTAATAGTAACTTACTGTATAAAAAATTTGTGGAAACCAAACGATACGGTATGAACTGAAAAAATGGATGGTGGTAATAATTATGATTATATTTACAGATATCGACCTTGATGGTCTAGGCTGCGGGCTGATTGCCAAGTTAGTTTTTGGAGATAAAGCCCATGTTTATTATTGTTCTTATCGGAATTTAAATCAGCGAGTCGAGGCTGTTATTAAAAATCCAGAGAATAATAAAGAGGAAATTTATATTACTGATTTGGCAGTGAATGAACAGGTGGAAAAGAAACTCGAGGAGCGGTTTCAGCAGGGGAGACCTGTGCAAATGATTGACCATCATGTGACGGCAATGCATTTTAATGAATACAAATGGGCAAGCGTGATTCCTGAGTATGAAACTGGTAAGAAGACATGTGCCACTTCGTTATTTTATGATTACTTAATTACACATGGGAAGCTCGAGAGAAGTAAAGCGTTAGAGGAGTTTATTGAATTAGTACGCCAATATGATACCTGGGAATGGGATGAAAATAATAATATAGCAGCTAAACGATTAAATGATTTATTCTACATAAGAAATCGAGAGCAGTTTGAAGAAGAAATGCTGAAAAGGTTAACGGAAAATACTGATTCGTTTACGTTATCTGAAACTGAAAATATGCTTCTTGATATTGAGGAGCAAAAGATTAATCGGTATATTCATTCAAAAAGCAGGCAAATTGTCCAAACCTTTATTGATGATTTTTGCATCGGGATAGTCCATGCAGAGCAATATTTATCAGAGCTAGGAAATGCGCTAAACAATTTGTACCCACATATGGATATGATTGTCCTCCTGAATATGAGTGGTAAGAAAATGGGGTTTAGGACCATTCATGATGAAATAAACGTAGCTAAATTTGCCAAACGTTACGGTGGAGGGGGACATCCAAAAGCTTCAGGATCTGAAATGACAAGTGAAGCGTTTCAGCAATTTGTGGTGAATGTGTTTGAGCTCCTTCCAATGAAACCAGATGCAGATCGGAATGAATACAATCTGAGAAATTCTAATGCTGTCTCTGCCTTCCAAAATCAAATGAACGATATTTCATACATCATCGCAAAGGGTGAAAGTGATTATGATATCGTACATAATCAGAAGAAGCTGGAGCAAACCTTTGCTACGTTTGAGGAAGCGGAGCGTTATCTGAAAAGAAATTATTCTTCATGGCTTCAATATGATCAAGACTATTTTTATCAGTTATCCGCCTTGTTTAAGGTCCCTATTGATAAAATAAAGCAAAACCATACCGAGATGATTAATAATCTCTTGATCGATATAGTTAAGGAATAAACGAGAGCTTGGGATGACCAAGCTCTTTTTGTGTGGGTTAATTAATGTTTTGTTAAGGTTCAAATGGTAATTTAATCGTAGGTCTTTGAGAGTGTTATTTCAATATTGTAATCGCTATGAAACATAAAGTAATTTCACTAACATACATCTGTAATACCTTTACGTTATGATTAGATTAAAGATGATATTTTGCCAGGTTTCACTGGTTTTTGGATGGTAGAATTTGTTGATTGACATGTTGAATAAATATAGTAATATACCTTTTGGTGAATAAGACAATGGGGTGATAGGATGGCTTCAACATCTAAAAGGAGTAAGTATTTTGATAATGCTAAATTTATCCTGATTTTTTTGGTTGTCTTCGGTCATTTGATCAGTCCTTTGAAAGAAAAAGATGGGATTCTATTTACCTTATATACAGTCATTTTTCTATTTCACATGCCAGCTTTTATCTTTATTTCAGGATATTTTGCAAAGGGTTTTAAAAAGAAAGGCTACTTTGCTAAGTCGGTTAAAAAAATATTGTTGCCTTATGTTATTTTTCAAATTATTTATTCCATTTATTATTACTTAAATGGGCAAGAATCTCATTTAGAAATCAACTTATTACAGCCACATTGGTCTCTTTGGTTTTTATTGAGTTTATTTTGTTGGAATTTACTACTCTATGTTTTTGCAAGGTTTAAATGGATGGGGTTTTTCTGGGCGGTTGGACTGGGGATTAGCATTGGTTTTATTGATCATGTCGGTAGTTATTTAAGCATATCTAGAACCTTTGTCTTTTTCCCCTATTTTTTATTGGGGTATTTACTCAATGGGGATCAGCTAAAAAAGGCAATTCGGGCCAAATACTCTCTGCCTATTGGTTTAGTTATTATCCTTGGGACACTTTTCTTTTTAGGATTCAAATTCCCGCATGATGCCGTGCCGTGGCTATTAGGGGACACCTCGTATGCTAATATGGGTCAGGAAGAATGGTCGGATGGGCTATTTCGGGGACTTCAATATATCCTAACATTAATTGTCGTGTTTGGTTTTTTAATGTTGATACCTTCAAACCCACTTAAGGTATCCGAAATAGGCGAGAGAACTCTGTATGTATACTTGTTCCATGGGTTTATAATTAAATCGCTTCAGGTAGTTGTTCCTGACGAACACTTAACCACATTTTCAGGAAACTATCTTTTATTGATCATTATTTCATTAATCATCTGTTTATTTCTTGGCAGTTACTTTACAAAAAAATATACTCGACCACTTGTGGAATTAAGGATATAGTGCGACAAGGGAAAATATGAAATAGAGCCGAACCTTGACTGGGTTCGGCTCTATTTCACTTCTACAAGAATCCAAATAATGAGCTAACGATATTTTTCTTTTTTCGCTTCCCTTTACTGGAGTCAAATACGATAGGATCTTCAATTTGATTAGGTATATTAAGTTTATTAAAAAGCTTTTGAAAATGGTCAAGCTGCTCAGTCAACTCATTTACCTGAGCCTGCAAATCCTCTATTTCTCTTCGATGCTGGAGTAGTTGATAGGAAACAACACCATCTGCTTTTGAATGGAGCTCTATTTCTAATTCACTGACTTTGGAAGCCAACTTTTCTAATGCTTGATTCTCCTCAACAGGTTTAAGCGTCGCTTTACGAGGACTTTTTTTCTCTTTCATTGGGGTTATTTCTTGGATTAGTGTTCCATTTTGAAGTTGTTCATGAATTTTCTTTAATATTTCAATATCCTCATTGTTAAAATGATAATGACCACGCTCATTTCTTTCCATTGGCAACTCGAGTTGTTTGACCCAGCGTTGAATAGTACTGGTAGATACACCTAATAACTTTGCAACTTCACTAGTATTCATTTCGAATCCCTCCAATGATTTAATCATTCTTCAATATTAAGCCCAGAACTTCCACCATTTCTTTTCCTTGGCTGCGGCTACATCACGATAACTGTTTAACATTTGTTGAAATGCGATTTCCCTTTGGGTAATTTCTTGGCGGTATTGATTACGTTCTTCAATGAAAAATTCCCGCTCTTTGGACATTGCCTCCGTTAGACTTGAAATCTCATTGTTAGTAACATCCACGTAGTGTGATAATTCCTCCGATGTTTCTGATAGCTGCTTTGAGAGCGAATAAATTTCCTGAGAAGTCTCGATCGAAACGTTCGCAATATTATTAGAAAGGTATTCTAATGAATCAGCTGAGAGTTCAGATGTCTGTTCTAGTGTTTTTGATAGTTCTTGTATTTCAGCCTGGGTATTAGCCGATGATTTATAAATTGAGTCAGATATAGACTTAACTGTGGTATAGGTTCCCTTGTTTATTTCTTTCTTTACTTCTTCTAAAACCTCTTTACGTACAACATTCCTAATCTCATTCTTTACATCACTTAAGAAGGATTGCTTATACGTTTCCATTGCCTCGAAAAACTGATGGGCGTCTATAGCATCCTGGATGGTTATTGGTGGGGCAGGTTCAGAAATGACCTCGAGTGAGACCTCGGCGGCTTCTTTGACCAATTCACTTTCAGGATGCAGTCTTTTTTGGATTACTTCTATGATGTCTTCCTTACTTAATTTATTTTCAAACATTTTTTTTATTTCTACCAGCATATCAATTTCTAAATCTGTATATATTCTTGCCCCTTGTTTTGACCGAGGGATTTCAAGTATTTCATCGAAATCATTTTCCCACTGACGTAACATGCCAGGTTTAATATTTATTTTTTTAGCGGCTTCTTTTAAGGTATAAGTCTTCATTGTAAAGGTCAATCCTTTCTCTATCTCTAGGAAATTATTCGTCTTGTGTTAGTTATTCACCATTTGGTAGGACATTTTCCTGCAACATGACAAAAGCTATCAAAACAAGACGGATAACTCGAAATACCAACAAATTTTTGCAAAAAACATCCTTTATGACGAAAATTAGCAAAAAAACAATTGAGTCGAGACAAATGGAGGTTTTGCGATTACTAACAAAACGGTCCATATGAATTTAATGTTCATTCATAAAAAAAGTGCAGTGAATTTCAAAATGAATTGAAATCCACTGCACTTTTTTTAGTCGATGAGTCCTAGCTTTTTCAAACCATTAAAAACACCAGAATCCGTGACTTTGGTCGTTTGGTGCTTCGCGTATTGGAAAAGATCGGGATGGCCGTTCCCCATGGCAAACCCTTCCCCAACAGTTTGGAGCATTTCCTTATCGTTCATTCCATCCCCAAAGGCAATCGAGCTTTCCTTACTGATACCCAGCTGCTCTAAAACAACCTGTACTCCATAACCCTTGTTCACACTGTCTCTTATGACATCATAACAATGCCGCATCCCATCCACATTGATTTGAGATAAATGGATTCCCTCTTCATTTTTGTATAGGAGGGAATCATTTTCCTTAAGATTGATAAGTGTTATTCCTAAAACAGCATCATTGACGGACGGAGAATATAGTTCATTTTTATGTAAGTGGAATGTATGCATAAATTCAGTTATGACCTTTGAATCTAAATTGGTAAAGACGTTCTTACTATTAGTATAAAGGACCATTTCATGCTTGTTTTCCTTCGCAATTTCTAAGAATTTCCGAACTGTTGAACTATTCATCGGTTTTTGGAATAGATCGTCACCTTTATAAATGGCATAGGCACCGTTATAGCCAATAAAAGAGTTAATATTTAACTCCTTGGCTAGTTCATTAATTTCATGTAGTGGCCGGCCAGTGGCTAAGAAAACCTCCAAGCCCTTTGCCTGAACATGTGAAATAGCCTCCTTTGTTGAATCCTCAATGGTGTCATCAGGTCTCACTAAAGTACCATCAATATCTAAAAATAAAACTTTATAGTTAGTCATGTTTGAATATGCAGCTCCTTACGAAGAATTTTGTTTTTAGTCTACCACTTTTAGTTTAAGGAAGTCACATCAATAAAATTGATAGTAATAAAATAGGTAAAAAAAGTAAATTAAATAATTGACAAACCGACGGTCGGTTTGTATTATTGATTTATAATATTTAGAAAGTGAAAAGGGGATGAGTACACGTGGATTTTAAATCTAAAAAGAAAGTGATTCAAACAATTGTTGTAAGTCTGATCATCAATGGAGCATTACCTGTTTTGGTCTATAACTTTTTAGTAGATCATTATTCCAGTTTTGTCTCATTATTATTTGCGACATTGATTCCATTAGGGGATAATTTGTACCATATCATTAAATATCGAATAGCGGATGCATTTGGTTTATTTATGTTAACTGGCTTTGTATTAAGTTTACTGGCCTTCGTTCTTGGTGGAAATGAAAGGCTGATTCTCTTAAGGGAATCCGTGGTTACTGGCTTGTTAGGTCTAATATTTATCGCATCCTTGTTTTTTGCAAAGCCATTGATTTATCATTTCGCAATCAGATTCAGTGCAAAGGATGAAACTGAGGGTAAATTTGAGAAGAATTGGGAGGTCCCCTATTTCCGTTTTGTCCTTCGAATCATGACTGCAATATGGGGAATTGCTTTACTAGGTGAGGCTGTGGTCAAGATTATTCTTGTCTACGAACTTTCAATCTCTACATTTTTAGCCGTATCACAACTGATCTTTTACGGTGTGATAGGTGCGGCGATACTATTCACAATAGGATATCGCAGGTATGCGAAAATACGTCTAGACCAATTAATAAATAATCAATAACACATCATGATATTAAGGAAGGTAGTAGTATGGCTAATTCAACTATTTATAATAATCCCAGCTTTCAACACATCCTCTCAATAACTGAAGAAATCATTCTCGAAAAAGGCTGTAGAAATACCACTTTAAAAGACATTATTGAAAGATCGGGGCTATCAAAAGGGGCCATCTATCACTATGTAGACAGTAAGGATGAATTATTCGGGCTCATTCTAAAATCGAAAATAGAAGAAATGAATGAAAAATTCCTAATGACCATTACTAAATCCTTGAAAGAAGAGAGTCCTAATCAAGGTCGATTTGGGGTTGTCAGTCAATTTTTTCACTCGCGGCAAAATAACAAGGATATTGGAAACTTAATTTTTATATACCTGTTAAGTCAGGATAATGAAAAGGTCAAAAGAATACTCACGGATCTTTTCCGCTACAGCAAAGATACAGGTACTGAATGGATTAAATTGGGGCAGGCAAATGGGGTGATTCCTTCAACAATTGATGCAGAAAAGATGTCAACCCTGATGATGACCTTTTCCTATGGTTTGCGGGTAACACAAAGTCTAAGCTCATCAGAGGAAGACAAAGTAGACGCTAGTGATATTTTTAATATGATAATGAAGACCTTAACATGATTCTTGCGCTGAACCCCCCTGGTAAGGGGTGGGTAGCACGATAAAACAAACCGACTGTCGGTATCATCGATTAGTGGTTCATCCTAAGTTTCAAGGGAAAGGATATGGGAAGCAATTGCTCCAATTTGCTGAAGAATTTGCCCTTCAAAATGGGTATTCAAGCATTCGTCTAGATGTATATAGACAAAATCCAGGGGCATTAACTCTGTACGAACGGTCTGGATTTCAAGAGAGAGGGACCATTCGCTTTCCATTTCGGTCAGTATCATATAAATGTTTTGAAAAAATTTTAGAACAGGGAGAAAAATAAAATGCAAATTGAGACAAAAAGGAAACTTACAATTGGTGGATTATATTTTACGATCGCTTTATTCGCTATTTATATCTTTATTATGTTTCTACTAAATGGAGTCGAGTGGGCCCCTATGGTTAAGGGGAAAATGGAAAATCCAGATTTCTCATTGTCAACCTGGAAATTGTTTTTTTATCCTCATATTTTATTTGGCACGATCTCACTTGCGATTGGCCCTTTTCAACTGACTAAGATCAGTCGAAGGAAACCAAAATTGCACAAACTGTTAGGGAAGATTTATGCAACAGCCATATTCATAAATATTCTTGTAGTCCCATATATTTCTCTTTCTGCTACAGGTGGAAGAAGCTCAACAATTGCTTTTCTAGTCCTAAATGCCTTTTGGCTGTGGACAACTGCCATGGGTGTTATCAAAGCTACCCAGCGAAAAATAAGTGAACATAAGCTATGGATCCTACGTAGTTACGCGATTACATGGGTGTTTGTCACTTTTCGGATTTTCGTCATCCCTTTTTCGATATTTTTGGATAGTTCAGTCGCTTTTCCAATCGCAGTCTATTTATCGATTGCAATGAACCTCTTGTTTGTTGAATGGAGAACGAAGAACAGTAAGAAACATTCATCAGGACCTACGGCTAATTCTGTTATTTAAATCGTGTGATTTGAGAAGTTAGGAGGAATATTAAGGGGGATAGGCAAACTGATAAAAGTGAGGCAAATTTATGAAAAAGATGTTCCTGCTATTCCTAACTCTTCTCCTTTTAGGACTTCCAAAAAATGTGTCCGCTAAGCAAAAAGTTCCGATTTTAGTTTATCACTCCATCGATGAATTTACCGGCATTGGCTCGAAGGAGCTATATGTAACTCCTGAAAACTTTGAGAAGCAAATGACCTTTTTAAAAAACCATGGGTATACCCTATTAACATTTGAACGTTGGCAGGATATTGAATCAGTACCAAAGCCGATTTTTATCACCCTTGATGATGGCTATAAAAATAATCTCCATGCATTTTCAATTTTTCAAAAGCTCACTAATGAAAACTTTCGGCCGACTGCTACCTTTTTTGTCATTTCCGATTTTATTGGAAGGGCAAACCGCTTAACGAAATCAGATTTGAGAGTGTTAGCAAACTCAGGACTAATCTCAATTCAATCTCATACTGCTACACATCCTGATTTAACCAGAGTGGAAAATCTAAAATATGAACTACAGGAATCCAAAGAAAAAATTCAACAAATAACTGGCAAACCAGTTATTGCACTTGCATATCCCTATGGGAATACTAATCAACATGTCGTGACTGAAACGAAAAAGTATTATCAATATGGACTCACGACTACGCCAGGTCCATTTTCGCTGACAGGATATAAAAATGAACTCTATTATTTACCGCGAATATATATAAAATATTCAACGACACTGGCTGAATTCGAAAAATTGGTTAATGTGAACTAATTAATGAACGAATACTTTACAAAGGTAATCGTTTTTTAAAGCTATTATTTTCGAAAGATAAAAATAAACAAAAATGTTACATATATAGTTGTTGGTGATGAATATTCTCTAAAAGGGGGGAGTATTATGACAACTATTAGTGTGTGGGAGGAACATTTATTTTGGCTAGAAATTCTTCAAGATCATGCCATATTTGTTCGCGATCATTTGTCACCTGAAGAAAAAAACGAAATTGCTATGGCAGAGAGGTTTATTTCTTCATTCGGTATTTTGCTAAATAATCTTCGAAAAATTGACCCAGCCTTGAGTTCTTCAGGAAGTGAATGGGTTTCTTTTGCACAACAAGCGTATTCTGTTGCCTATGAATATTACCGGTACGAAGGACATTTACAAAATCTAAGAATTAAAAACCAAATCAATTTTAATTTATCACCTACCTATTTGAACGGTACTTTGAGTGAGAATCAAGAATACTTACGGCTTTTGTCTTACTATGTCAATGGTCAGGAAGCTGTGCCGCAGCGTCTTGATCAACTGCTGGATTTATGGCTGGAGGACCAGTTGGGTCACATCATTTTATTAAGGAATTTGATAGACCCGATTGAAATAGCGGTTGAACGACAAACAGATCTTTATTCCCAGCGTTTTCAGATGTTTATACTACAAAACCATCATATAAAAGGATTTCTACGATTTACTGAACAAGGGTTTCCTCGCCAAAATGAACTGGCTTTAGAAGTAGGTAGAACTGTAATCGAGATGAATAAGTATATAGGAACCGTTGTTGAAAAGTACAAAGGGGAAAGAATATTAAATAAAACCACGCTAAGATTTTTAGAGCATCATTTTCCAGAGACCTGTTACTTTATTAAGAAGCTTGCTGTTTTTGCACCAGAACTCCTTTCCGAAAGTACAAATTGTTCCTTACGAAAACCATCATTTAGTTAAATGAGGAAAAACTGTGCAGCCACTTTGTCGGCAAGCACAGTTTTTTATTAAAATGTAAACTAGCCGAAATCTCTATGTAATCAAACAACGTTATAATAGTGTAAATGTAATCTGACATTATTAGGCGGTGTTTAAATGGATGAGACAATGGCAAAATCCTACTTGCAAAAGTCACTTGATGAGTGGAAGGATGATATTTCACTCGTTTTAGCTGAAATTGCAAATGAATATGATGAGGTAGCACAGGAATTAAAGGTTTATTCCTACAAATATGGGATTACAAAGCAAGTAATTCAATCCACAGTAAACGAAGAAATTATTGAAAAAATTCGTGACATGTATCATAAACCCTTTGAAGAAAGCTATAATCAGCTTAAGGAATACATAAAGGACCTAGAGGAAAAAAGGCGTGTGTTTCAAATGTTTATTCAAAAGATTGAGGAAGTAACCAGAAAAGAATCAGCGAAAATTACTACTTATTAGGCCAATAACTTTAGAAAGCAACCTGATCATTTGATTAGGTTGCTTTTTTAGCTTTCGGTTATGAACCAGTACGATAGTGTCCTGCATATATTAATAACAGATTTAAATTGTGAGGTGTGAAACAAATGATCACCGCAAATATTGGCAGTAGGACCTATCGAATTCCAGATAATCTTGAGGAATATTTTCACCCGTTTCGCTCACAAGTAATAGGGATGAATCAGGAATTTGAATCTCCCTATGGAAGTAAGAAAATTATCTATGCGGACTGGACGGCTAGTGGGCGTCTTTATCGGCCAATCGAGCGGAAAATTTCTGAGGTATTTGGGCCATTTATGGCAAATACACATACTGAATCAAATATAACCAGTTTAATGATGACAGGAATCTATAATCAATCTAAACAAATCATTAAAGAACATGTTAATGCTGACGAACATGATGCTCTGATTATGGATGGATTTGGGATGACTTCGGTGATGAATAAGTTTCAAAGATTATTAGGCCTGAGAGTTCATGAGAAGTGGAAGACACGTTTAGAGTTAACTGAAAATGAACGGCCCATTATTTTTATTACACATATGGAACATCACTCCAATCAAACATCCTGGCTTGAGACACTGGGGGACGTAGTGATTGTACCCCCTGACGAGGATGGGGGTGTAGACACCAACCAACTCGTTCATCTTCTCCATCAATATAAAAATCGGAAAATGAAGATTGGATCCTTTACCGCATGCTCCAATGTAACTGGAATCCAAACCCCTTATCATAAATTGGCGAAAATTATGCATCAACATGGCGGTATTTGCTTAGTAGATTTTGCAGCCTCTGCCCCGTATGTAACCATTAATATGCACCCAATCGATCCACTGGAAAAATTAGATGCGATCTTTTTCTCGCCCCATAAGTTTTTAGGGGGACCAGGGACGAGTGGTGTTTTGGTATTTGATACTCGATTATATGCTAATCATATCCCGGATCACCCTGGTGGCGGCACGGTCACATGGACGAATCCATGGGGTGGGCATCAGTATCTTTCTGATATTGAGCATCGAGAAGATGGCGGAACCCCAGGGATCCTGCAATCAATTCGGACCGCTCTTTGTTTGAATTTGAAAACTCAAATGGGTGTAGAAAATATATTGAAAAGAGAGAAAGAGCTGTTAGGCATTTTATTACCTCGATTAAAAGAAATTCCGGGACTTCATGTACTCGATGGACAGCAAGCCCAACGTCTCGGTATCGTTTCGTTCTATATTGAAAATATCCATTATAATTTGATTGTTCGCCTTCTTAATGACCGATATGGGATTCAAGTAAGAGGCGGATGCTCATGTGCAGGGACCTACGGGCACCATCTGCTTCAAATTGATAAACAAACCTCCACGGAAATATCTAAAAAAATTAATCAAGGTGATATGTCTGAGAAACCAGGCTGGGTGCGGTTTTCATTACATCCGATTATGACAAACGATGAAATTATTCTTTTTGTGAATGCGATTAGAGAAATCACCTTAAATATTAAGGAATGGAAAAACGATTATCTCTATGATAAAGCAAGCAATGATTACTTTTATGTTCACCACAAAAGAGCAGATATGGCGCCACTGTTTCGGTTTACTTGATTCCTTTAGAGGTTGAGTTTTGAACCTAACTAATAATGACCCACAAACTCGTTTGGGCATATGCTAGCTAGAGAAAGGTGGGATCTCATGATTCATACAGTTAAGCCCGGTGAAACGTTAGGTAGTATCTCTGCTAACTATCGCGTAAGCCTTCAAAGCCTTTATGCAGCAAATCCTGGTGTGGGGCATTTACATGCTGGACAAAAAATTCAAATTCCCGGCCTGCCAGAGCCTTCAACCATACCTTATTCGATTCAAATCTCGGTTGGAAAAAGAAGACTTACATTATACAACAATGGTCAGCTAGTAAAAATTTTTCCAATCGCGGTAGGGAAAATGCTGACGAATACGCCGACGGGTGATTTCGTAATTGTTAATCGGCAGTATAATCCTGGTGGACCGTTTGGTGTTTTGTGGCTTTCCTTATCAAAACAGGGGTATGGCATACACGGAACGAACAACCCTAGTTCAATTGGCAAAGCAGTCTCACACGGCTGTGTAAGAATGTACAATCGGGATGTTTTGCAACTGGCTGATATGGTGCCCAATGGAACGAGAGTTACAATACGTCCCTAAAAAAGTCCCACCTTCTAAAGTTAGAGGGTGGGACTCATTTTATTACTTATAGATTACAATTGATCCAACAGATTTATCTGTGGCTTGCCCGTTAACTCGCACTTTTAGTCCGAAGTGACCAATATTACGGCCGGCATCAGGCATAAATGTGTTAAAGAAAGAGTTATTGTCATCAAACAGTGATACTGCCGGTTGGCTAGGGAACAAAATCGAGTAAGTCGGGTAATAAATATTTAATCCTGATGTAGGATCTAATCCAAACGCAGCATCTGCCACTTGGAAACGTGATATAGCTTCATCACCATTGCTTAATTTTATACTCTTACCAAGGTGAGCATCAACAACTCCTAGGAATCCATCCCCAGGGTGATCCCCAGTCCAGTTATCTGTATAGCTGTCATCAACATACCAAACTACTAAACCACCATCATAGCTCATTAAAGAGTTTCCGCGTTTAATATGAGCAAGACCTTCATCGACACCTTTATGGTTGCGCCATTCCAGTAAATAGTAATGGTTGGTAAGCTTATTACCATCCATTTTTGTAAATCCATTTAATGTAAATGGTGTTGTAGGACTTTCAGCCCCATCATCGACCACTGTTTTTCCATCGGCAACAACTTTAATGTTATCAGCAAAGAAACCAACGAAAGAACTGCCCCAGTCTGTTGCATAGCGAAGGCGAAGTTTGATTTTTTGACCTGCATATGATGAAAGGTCAAAAGTCTGTGCTTCCCAGCCGTCGGATTTACCTGTAAATCCAGGCATAGAATTTAGGATTGTCGGATATCCTTCAGGGACTACATCTGAACGTGTATGATCGTTTCCTAATGATTTCCAAGTACTACCACCATCTGTAGATACTTGAACAAAACCAAAATCCCATTGTTCTTCAATATCGTACCATGCATCGAATGTTAACGTAGCTGAAGTCTTTCCTGTTAAATCAACGTCTGTTACCATGTTTGAATCCATTTCATCGGCTTGTCCGCCCCAATATTCAAAGCTTCCAGCAGCAGGGGTGTTTACAGGAGTTTTCTTTTTAGGTAAATTTACACGAATAGCTTGATTGTTCTGTCCGAGTGGTGAATTTGCTTGATCAAGTAAGAATTGTGTTCCTTTTGTAGACACATCTTCCCAATTTACAACCGTTGGATTTGTCCATTTTCCGCCAAGTGTGCTTTGGAAGTACTGCTTAGCAAAAGGAGAGAAGCCTGTTGGTTCTGCCCCAGGAATTTTCCCAGCCCATGAACCACTCGACATAATCGACCAATATTCGTTTGCCTCTCCTGTCCCTGAGTAGGCCGTATCATATTCATCCGGAAGACCTAAGTCATGGCCATATTCGTGAGCAAATACGCCAGTCGCCCCGTCTTCAGGCATCATTGTGTAATCGTAAAATCCAGGTAACCCTTTCCCTAGTCCATCTGGATCAACAAATACTGCTGAACGGTGTGACCAAATGGCGTTATCGCCTTGTTTTCCTCCGCCAGCTTCTTGACCCATGCCAGAGTGGATAATTTGCAAGTGGTCAACTAATCCATCTGGCTCCCAGAAGTTACCGTCTCCATCCAAATCATGCGGATCTTCTAAATCATAATCTTGTAGAGGAACGCCAGCAGCTTTAGCAGCAGCATAGGTATCAGCAACTAATTTTTTTGATCCTCCTGGTGTAACGTTATCATGACCGCCGGTTGCTCTGTCAGCACCATAGAAGCTTGCAGTACCAGGTACTTTTAACCAGCCATATGCTTGTCCATTTACTGTATATGTTCCTCCAGATTGCTGTTCATAATATAGCTTCTGGGAAACAAGATTTTCACCATTCGGACCAGTTACGCCATTTACACCAAAAATCATTTCCTCAAAATGGTCAATTGAATAATCCTTGTAATAATTATTCGTTTCACCTGGTTCAATGCTATTATGTGGTAGGTCAGAAAACTCCACTACGAGTGTTAGAAGCTTACCTTCCTTTTGGATTCCTGGTGATTTTCCTTCTTGTACCGGATCTGGATTGCCCTTTAACTGCCCATATTTGTTCCCCTTACCCTTTAGGAGGCCATTAGTGAAATCCTTAAATTTCCGTTGTTTTTTTGATTCTGCCGCCTTTACCTTTGCGGCAAGTGGATCAGATTGAGTTACCTTTTCTTGTTTTCCTTTTAATTCTAAGTATTTGTGTAAGGCCTTTTGCTGCTCAGCAGATGATGCATCCTTAGAGATAACCCCTTGTTTAATTAATGATTCTAGCAATTTGTCTAGGTTTACTACAGACAAATCTAATGAACCATAAGATTGAGAGACAGTACTAGGACTTTTATGTAGGAGTTTGTCCCCGCTTGAAGTACTTGCGTAGTTTCCGGGAAATCCTGCGAATAATGTACCAGCCATTACTACAGTAGTTAAACCTGTTTTTAATAGTTTCTTCATAAAACTCCCCCTAAATTTATTGGCTTGCTATTAAATAATATTTCGAATATTGAAACAAAACAATATGAATGTTTCTGCAATATTCTGTTTATTCGGACACTTATCGAAGGTATTATCTTATATATCGACGGAAAATCTATTTTTTTTGAATAATTTTATCAAATCCTTAGGAAAAATAATTCGAGAACTAACATAGCCACTTCACAAATGGACAATAGAATTCTAATATAAAAGGTAGGATGAAATTTTTATGGGATTGAATTTCTGAAATTTAAACATATTAACGTTCAGTACGAGGGGAGTCTTTTCTTTTGAATAAAGTTTATATCATCCATGAAAATAGTGACTGGACCATTCATTTAACCAAACGCTTGGACGAACTCGGAGTGCCGTATGAAGAATGGCATCTCGACAGAGGACGTCTTGATCTTTCAAAAGAACCTCCAGAAGGGATCTTTTATAATCGGATGAGTGCTTCCTCACATACGAGAGGGCACCGTTTTGCCCCTGAATTTACTGCCCAGGTTCTCGCCTGGCTTGAGGCACATGGTCGCAAGGTTTTTAACGGAACGCGATCTCTTCAGCTTGAAGTGAGTAAAGTGATTCAATACATAGAACTAAATAAATATGGAATTCAAACCCCTCGAACCATTGCTGCCGTGGGGAAGGAACAAATACTTGAGGCCGCTGTGGAATTCGTTGGGAAACCGTTTATTACCAAACATAACCGGGCGGGGAAAGGGTTGGGTGTACAGCTCTTCCAATCCCTAGAAGAGTTAAAAAACTATGTTCAGGGACCTAGTTTTGAAGAATCAATCGATGGGGTAACTTTAATTCAAGATTACATCCAGGCACCGGAGAGTTTTATAACACGCTGCGAGTTTATCGGCGGGAAATTCGTTTATGCAGTTAAAGTGGATACGACGGACGGGTTTCAACTATGTCCGGCTGATGCCTGCCAGATTGGTGATCTATTTTGTCCAGTTGGAGAAGATAAGGAAGAGAAACCAAAGTTTGAGATTATTGCTGGTTTTTCAGACCCGATTATTAAGAAGTACGAGCAGGTACTCGCGGCCAACCAGATTCAAATTGCCGGAATCGAATTTATCCGTAATGCAGCGGGTGAACTATATACGTATGACATTAATACAAACACGAACTACAATTCGGACGCAGAAGCGAAGGCGGGAAAATTTGCGATGCTGGAGATTGCAAAATATCTTAAGTTGGAACTAGATCAATTAACCGTATAGAAAATTCAGCTCAGCCAGTCCTTTGATATGGACTGGCTTTTTATCTTCTTCTGGTTTTTCTCGGCGCAAATAAAATTGGCTTCTTTAGGAGAGGTAGAACTTTGGAATTGGTATGAGCGGCCAGCCGGTGGCTCATTAAGATAATAATAAAGTAAAATGGAGGCTGTTCAATGGGAAAGCCTCCATTTTTTATTATAGTACTAAGCTTTTGCTGCTTGAATTTGAAGATTGATTTTTACTTTATCTGCAACCAAGACGCCGCCTGTTTCTAGGGCAGCATTCCATACAAGACCATATTCAGAACGATTGATGGTTCCTTCAGCGCTGAAGCCAACCTTTTCATTGCCCCATGGATCTTTCCCTTGACCTTCAAAGGTAACAGCAAAAGTTTCCGGTTTCGTTACACCGCGAAGGGTTAAATCACCAGTAACTTTATATTCACCATCATCGGTTTTTTCAATCTTTGTTGATTGGAAAGTCATGGTTGGATGGTTTGCGACATCAAAGAAATCTGCTGAAACCAAATGTCCATCACGATCTTGATTGCGAGTGTCAACACTTGCTGTTTCTACGGAAAATTCAATGTTTGCTGTGGTTAAATCTGTTGGATCGGCATCGATGCTTGCGTCAAACTTATTGAATGTACCTTTCACGTTGGCAATCATCATGTGACGAACAGAAAAATCTACACTGCTGTGTGATGGATCAAGGGCCCATTTTTTTTTTGTCATGTTATTTCTCCTCCAGTATGTTTGTTTTAAAATCATTTATCTTGAAACTGAAATAACTTAATTCAAGATAAATTATATGTTGTTGACCAAGCTAATGTCAATTAAATTTAATTAATTTTTTTAAGAATTTTTTCCAATACTAACGATAGGCAGACTTTTATAATCGAGAGGTTAGTTTTTCGATAGCAGGGTGTGTTTGAGGAAGATAGAGAGCCAGAGAGCCAATAAAAAAAACGCCCAGAAGGCGTTAGATGCTATTATATAAAAAATCTCCTTGTAAATACGAAG
The DNA here is from genome assembly GCF_036962125.1 of Neobacillus drentensis. Lineage (GTDB taxonomy): Bacteria > Bacillota > Bacilli > Bacillales > Cytobacillaceae > Neobacillus > Neobacillus drentensis_B. The sequence goes on along the minus strand of NZ_JBALOA010000026.1, from coordinate 55,433 downwards.
AGAGCATGATAGAATGACAGTTGGCAGAAATTTTTATAATATGTAATTATTAAATTTTACCTATTATAACATTAACACAATTTAATTCTATTGTCAACAATGAACCAAAATTTTGTCTGGGGAGTGGTTGGATGAGCGATTTGCAGAGCACAGACTGGAAAACGGAACAACGAAGAGTCACGTCAGTGGTAAATGAAATTGAAAAGAAAATCAGCAAATTAAAATTAAATGCTGGTTTGGTAAGTGCTGACGTTCTCGAAATTCGAAAAGATTTTTGGGCGGATGTAACGGTTAATTTAGATGAACCTGATGATGTCATTGAAACGGCAGCTAGTATTAAGCAGCAAGCGGAGTTGCTGTCTGAACGTGAACGGACTCATAAAAATTTAGATAAACATCTCAAAACGCTTTCAAGATTGAAGTTTTCCCCTTACTTTGGACGGATCGATTTTTTAGAAAAAGGGGAAGGTTCGACAGACCAAGTTTACCTTGGAATTGCTTCGCTTATGGATGAGCACGATGAAAATTTCTTAATTTATGATTGGCGTGCACCAATATCCAGTTTATATTATGATTATCCACCTGGACCCGCACAATATCATACCCCTGAAGGGACAATTGAAGGGGAAATGACCTTAAAACGTCAATTTATAATTAGAGCTTCTGAAATAAAAGGAATGTTTGATACAGGAGTAACGATTGGAGATGAGATGCTTCAGGAGGTGCTTGGAAATAACGCCAGCACGCAAATGAAAAGTATTGTTGCGACGATTCAACGAGAGCAAAATGCAATCATTCGGAATGATCGTTCGAAAATATTGATTGTCCAAGGAGTAGCTGGCAGTGGCAAAACATCTGCTGCCCTGCAACGGGTTGCCTATTTGCTTTACCGGTATCGAGGAACATTAAATTCAGAAAACATTATGCTGTTTTCGCCTAATCCATTATTTAATAGTTATGTTTCGACTGTTTTACCTGAACTTGGTGAGGATAATATGCAGCAATCCACGTTCCAGGAATATTTAAATTCTCGTTTAGGGAAAGAATTTTCTGTCGAAGATCCATTTACGCAAATGGAATTTTTACTTAGTGGGAAAAATGACCATAGTTATCAGGTAAGGGTGGAGGGCATCCGCTATAAAGCAAGTCTTAAATTCAAGACCATCATCGACCGCTATGCCGCAGGATTAGCGAAAAGCGGACTCATCTTTAGAGATTTAAAATTTAGAGGAGATGTTCTAATTTCTAAAAAGGAAATCCATGATTATTTTTATTCCTTGGATGAAACGATGACTATCCCCAACCGAATGCAGCTTGTAAAACAATGGCTGCTGCGAGATTTAAAGAGAAAAGTAAAACGAGAGCGTTCTAGGAGCTGGGTGGAAGAAGAAATTCAGTATCTCGAAAAAGAAGATTTTATGGAGGCTTATAAAAAACTTCAGGAAAAAAATCAATTTTCAGATCGTTCTTTTGATGATTTTGAGCAGGAACAAAAATTCCTTGCAGAAATGGTCGTAAAGGAGAAGTTTAAACCATTATTTGTACGCGTGAAAAGTTTACGATTTATTGATTCACCCCGTGTGTATTACCAACTGTTTAAGCATGCTAAAAACATGGATGAAAGCCTCCCGGTGGAATGGAGCGAAATATGCAGGCAGACATTGGAAAAATTAACGAATATGGAAATTCCTTATGAGGATGCGACCCCATATGTTTATCTTCAGGATTTAATTGAGGGGAGAAAGTCCAAATCCGCCATTCGTCATATTTTTATTGATGAAGCACAGGACTATTCACCGTTTCAATTTGCCTTCATACAGACACTGTTTCCATATAGCAAAATGACTTTACTTGGTGATTTTAATCAAGCCATATTTTCTGGGGCAACTGGAGCGGAAACTGTCTTAACTGAACTAAATACCTCTGAGAAAGATATTGAATCATTTGTCCTTTCAAAAACCTATCGGTCGACAAAGGAAATTGTTCAATTTACCAGTGCGTTGATTGAGGGCGGAGAGAATATAGTCCCATTTAACCGAACAGGACGAAAGCCATTAGTCACAATGGTCAAAAATGAAGATATAACTGAATTAATAGTAAAGAAAGTACAAGATTTTCAAAAGGAAGGGCATCGAACGATTGCAATCATTTGCCGGACGGCGGATGAAAGCAAACATGCTTTTGAATTGCTCAAGAACGAATTTCAGCTTCATCTCATTGAAAAAGGAACCATTTCCTATGAAAAAGGGATTCTTATCATTCCATCCTATCTAGCGAAAGGGATTGAATTCGATGCAGTTATTTTATACGATTGCTCCCAATACAAACAAGAAAATGAGCGGAAGTTATTTTATACTGTCTGCACAAGGGCCATGCACGAACTTCACCTAATTGCTAGGTCGGGTATTACCCCGCTTATGGCGAAGGTACCGAAAGATACCTATACACTTGAAAACTAAATAAAAAAAAGAAACTGTATGATTCGGTAACCGAACATACAGTTTCTTATTTATTTCTTCCATTGCTTTTTGACTTGTTCTAGTGCTGTTTGGAATATTTCATCCTCGGATGTTTCCCGATGGGCAATAACATTTGTTAAATAGCTTTTTCCTTCAAAAGTTACTGTTACTTCTACTTGTACCATAATTAAATCTCCTTTTTTATTAAAAAATATTAGGTTGTTATGTGATCAATTGCATCACAATGATTAAGCATATTTAGACATTTAAATATTTATGACGATATTTTTTCGACATACGTTACTAAAAATATCAGATTTGATATAATTGGTTTAGAAAACGAAGGGAGGTTAATGAATACAATGTACTTTGAAGAGGTAAAAAAAGAATCGTTGTTTATTGCACTAGAAATAGTTAACTCGAATCCAGACTATAATATCTTTGAAAATGGCAAAGATGCAAGAACACTTGCTGACATGGAAGAAGAATTCTTAAATCCTAATTCTATTAGTGCATTTATAAAGCTTGATGATACTTACATTGGAATAATAGACTACTTATTAGAAAATCCAAGGGACCAGTACCCATGGCTAGGCTTATTAATGCTTCATGGTGATTATCAAGGTTATGGTTTCGGCGCACAGGCATATGCAGTATACGAAAATGAGATGCTTAAACGAGGTAAGAAATCCGTTAGAATAGGTGTGTTAAAAGAGAACATAAGAGCACAACGGTTTTGGGAAGAATTAGGATTTATCTATTATAAAACAACTACCGCACAAAATGGAAGTGGTATTTTTTGTTATCAAAAACAAATTGGATAAATCCTATCAAACGATTATATCAAACCTCTTGAAACATAAATTGCTCAGCAAAGAGCTGTACTTGGTTTTTGTCGATTTGATTTTTTTCAATAAGGATTCGGCAATAACTACATTTGCTTGAATGGACGTAATTCTTTTTAATTCGCGGATAGACACATCTCCATTTAATAATTGTATGGCTTTTTCTCTAATGCCTTGATTCTTGGATGACTTGTATAGTAGGTAGGCAATACAAGTTACCTTGTCCACACTAACACCCCTCGAAAGTATAATATTTTTAATATTCGACGATTTGCAACGTTTTCCTGCTAATATTCTGAATATTTTCAAAAAAATCGAAATAAGAGATTCGCCTATTTAATTGTTCTGTTAATCTGAAAATTCAAATAAATTATACAAAAGAGTCTTGCGGGGGCGGTAGTAAATGTTTGATTTTAAGGAAGAACGACTTTCTGGATTTGAGGTGATCGCCTCACACTCCATAGATGGTATTTGTATTTATGATGTTAAATATGAAAGCCCTTTCAAAGGGAAAGTGTCTGCCTATCTTTTTGTACCTGATATTGCTGGACCACTACCTGCGTTAATTTTTATGCACCCAAGTCAAGGTAACAGGCAAACTTTCTATCATGAAGCTCAATTATTAGCAACTAAGGGTTTCATTTCGCTACTAATTGAAGCTCAATATTTAAGAGATGATGGAGGGAGAGAATCACAAAATAAGTTAGAATTTGCAAAAAGAATCGAAGAGATGGCAGATATTCAAAAGTATATTCAAACAGTAATGGATATACGGAGGGGAGTTACTCTTTTAGGGAAAATGCCGAATGTGGATGAATCAAAGATTGCTTTTATCGGGCACGGCATTGGGGCATCATGGGGAGGCATTCTCTCCGGTATCGATAACAGAATCAAAACGTTTATCCTAATTTCTGGTTATGGAAAGGTTTCTGAGATGCAAATGACCAGTGAGCATCCAATAGCCTTATTAATCAGGAGCTTCCTGCCACTTGAACGATACGAATATTTTATCTCGAGTCTAAATAAATTAGATCCTATACATTACGTGAAAAATGCTTCTCCTGCATCAATCCTATTCCAATTTGCTGAAAATGACGAATACATTGATCGGAGTCAGGCTCGCTCTTTTTATTCAGCTGCCAGCTCTCCCAAAAAATTAATGTGGTATGATTGTAATCATTTATTTTCTACATGCGAAGCGGCAATATATGACAGGCATGAATGGCTTTTTACACAAAATTTTGGAGCGAGTGGCAAGTTTCCAAAGAAATCTACGGCAAACTAGAATAATTTCGTATTTAAATCAGAAATCTTGTTGAATATTGCTAATTTGATATGATTTTTATATAATATTGAAGGGATAAAAGAAAAACCGATGATAGAAATGTGGAATTTTACCTTTCGTCCCAAACGGGATGGAAGGTTATTTGTTTTTTTACATAAGATTTAGGAGGAAAACTAATGAAACAGGCCTTAATCAAGGATTTGTACAGAAATACAGAAAGCTACATAGAACAAAAGGTAGAATTATCGGGATGGATTCGTACCATACGCGATTCAAAGACTTTTGGGTTCATTGAGTTAAATGATGGGAGCTTTTTTAAAGGTGTGCAGATTGTTTTTGATGAGCAATTAGCGAACTTTAAAGACATCGCTAAGCTTCCAATAAGCTCATCTATTAGAGTTGAGGGAGATTTTATTCATACTCCTCAAGCTAAGCAGCCTTTTGAAATTAAAGCTACCAACATTGTCATTGAAGGTACATCTAATGTGGATTTTCCATTACAAAAGAAAAAGCATTCGTTTGAATATTTACGGACGATTGCCCATTTACGCCCAAGAACGAATACATTTTCAGCTGTTTTCAGGGTTAGATCACTTGCATCCTATGCCCTTCATAAATTTTTCCAAGACAAAGGGTTTGTCTATGTACACTCACCAATTATCACTGGCAGTGATACGGAAGGTGCAGGGGAAATGTTCCGAGTGACCACCCTAGATATGGACAATCTTCCAAAAAATGAGGAAGGGAAGACAGATCTAACCAAAGACTTCTTTAATAAAGAAACGAATTTAACTGTGAGCGGTCAACTATCAGCTGAAGCGTTTGCGTTGGCATTCCGGAATGTTTATACCTTTGGCCCGACTTTTAGAGCTGAAAACTCCAATACGGCTAGACATGCAGCTGAATTTTGGATGGTTGAACCAGAACTAGCATTTGCAGAACTTCCAGATGTGATGGACTTGGCGGAAGAAATGGTTAAGTATGTAATCGGGTATGTGCTCGAACAAGCACCTGAAGAAATGAACTTCTTTAACAGCTTTATCGAAAAAGGCTTATTAGAACGTCTAAATAATGCTTACACAGCAGATTTTGGCCGGGTGACATATACAGAAGCGATAGATATCCTCCGGGAGTCTGGAGAAACGTTTGCTTATCCAGTAGAATGGGGACTTGACTTGCAAACCGAGCATGAACGTTATTTAAGCGAAAAAGTATTCAAACGCCCGGTATTTGTTACTGATTATCCTAAAGAGATTAAAGCGTTCTATATGAGACTGAATGAAGACAATAAAACAGTCGCTGCAACCGACTTACTTGTCCCAGGAATAGGCGAATTAATTGGCGGCAGTCAGCGTGAAGAACGTGAAGAGATATTGGCAGACAAAATAAATGAGCTTGGCATGAACGAAGAAGATTACTGGTGGTACCTAGAATTAAGAAAATACGGTGGCACAAAGCATTCAGGTTACGGAATCGGTTTTGAGCGATTAATTATGTACTTAACCGGAATGACAAATATTAGAGATGTAATTCCGTTCCCAAGAACAACAGGGAATGCAGAGTTTTAAAGACAAAAGGCGCAAGCGCCCGTTCAGCGGCGTATGGCCTCCTCGGAAAAGCTAACGCTTTCCCTTCGTGCGATGCAAATGCTGCCGAAGCCTTCCTTATGGAGCGCTCCAACTGAGATAA